>CANKZU010000010.1 GCA_947488615.1 uncultured Aurantimonas sp. | reverse complement strand
TCGCCAACCAAAAACATCGCCATAAGTCCCAGCAATTCGCCTTCAGAACGAAATTGCGGCGTTTCCGGAGGCGTCCATCTTTATCCAGCGTTTACCGCGTGACGTGCTCCCCCGACTTTGGACCGCTTCTGAACGATCCAGTTTCGCGAGAGCAGATCACGTTCAGAGGCAGAGAAGCCCGACAAAACCAGCCCAAGACACAACGGCCACAGCCCAATGCACGAAAGTTCACCGGTTACTGCGGGGCCCAGATTGATCGGCACGCGCCATGGCATCATTCGAAAGTCCGTGGTGACGGACGCCACCGCCCATGAGGGGACCCGATTGCGCGAGGGGCTGATCGATCCGGCGAAAACCGCCTCCCACGGATTTCTTTGATCCGCTCAATCCGCCAGGATCCGGCGATACACGGCCAAAAGCTGCATGCCATTCTCTACCGGATCGAAATTTCGTCCCGCCAGCTGATTTGCCGCTTTCCCCATTTCTGCTGCGCGCTCACGATTGCTGGCCAGCTCCGTTATGGCACTGGCGAGCGCAGCGGCGTTGCGCGGCGGTATCGCGATGCCTGTCACTCCGTCGATAATGGTATCCGGCTTCGGCTCGTTCACCGCGACAATGCTCGGAATCCCCGCGAACGCAGCCTCGAAGATCGGGCGCCCCGGCGCGTCAAAGTGCGAAGGAAAGCAAAGCGCGTCCATTTTGGCATAGGCCTGAGCAATGTCTTTGGTCGCACCGATAAAGTGGAAGTCACGCGCCAACCCGTGCGCGGCGATCGCATCGCGTACCTCGTCGCCCGAATTTTGCGCAACTCCCAGCAGTCGGGCGATCCAGGCGCGCAGCCCTTTTGCCGGCGCTGCATCACCGCCCACGATGATGAATTCCACGTCAAGGCCGGCATCGCGAGTGATCCGCGCAGCCTCGACGAGTTCATGGATGCCTTTTACGCGCAGCAAATTTCCGACGAACCCAACCTTGAACGACGAACGGCGCATTTGGTGGTTTGCGAACAGATCGGTGCCGACGACCGAGGCCGTCTGGGAAAACGAATTGTGAATGACATCGACCGCCAGGTCCGGCGGCAGACTTGTTTTCACAGTCTCGTCGATGGCAATGACAGCCTCGGCCTTGTGGCGCAGCAAGTGGCTGACGAACCTGGTTCGCAGACTTTTATCATCGTTGGCCACAGAGCGCACATGGACGATAACGGGCACATTGAAGAGCCAACGAGCAAGCAACCAGGGGACAATGCCGGTAAATTCGTTCACGTGAACGACGTCAATGTCTGGCCAGCGGCGCCGCGCCTTGAAAAGCGCGTTGACGGTTGAGGGCAAGTAGCCGATCTCGCGCGCCAGAACCAGCCATCTCAGACCGCGATAGTGGCTGTAGCGCGTGTTGTCGAATTGGGCCAGACCTCGAGCCGCAACGACTTCGCCGAGATCGCCGAAGTGTTCCGCGGCCGTGCCAGAGGGGACAACGAAGTGGGCCTTCAACGCGCTCGGCCCCACTGCCTGCACGGCTTCTGCGAGGCTTCGCGACGCGCCGCCGAACGCACCGATCATGTGAATGTAGAGAACCCGGATCATCGCATATCAGCCGATGTAGCGGCGCGTTGCGTTCACTAGCTTCTTCGCCCGTTCGAAAATGGCATGGCTCGTGTGGTAATCTTGGAATGTCTTGTTTGGCGTCGCAATGATTTGCTCAAGCTGGCCTGGCGCCAGATTGAGCTTCTTGATGGCATAGTCCCGGTCTTCGGCCAGCAGCTTTTCTGGATAGACGGGTTCTTCCAGCGCCGTAAGCGCGTCGTCGCGCGTCATCTGATCCGACAAGATGAGGTTGGAATAGTGGGCCTTCCGTTTGTCGATATCGAATTTATTAGGAAGGAGGTATGCTTGGTAGAATCGCGTGTAGATCGACTCGTAATGCTTACCTCCATAATATATCCATCCTAATTTGTTCTGCAGAACATCCATGGCATTTTTTTTATCATAATCAACGTAGTTCAGTATGGAGATCATGCGGATGCGACGGGCAAATACGTAGTAGAACAACTTGGCCAGCGAGAAGTGCGGATAAGTGCTTAACCGCGAGCTACCGAAGCGTTTGTGCACGTCCTTGATATAAGTCCAATCGAAATAGCCATAACCCCACTTTTCTGGAAGAATGGCTTCGGACACCACGTTCGTGCCCGTGATCACGTGCTTGAGGCCATGACGCGACGCCATCTCGTACAAGAGCGCGAAAATCGCGTGGTCGGTCGGGACTTCGCCGTCGGGGGTGGACGCCTTCAGGAAAGAGATCTGGAGATCGCGAAACTCCTCCCAGTCGATGACATGAGTGTGTAGGTCGATCCCCAGGGTATTTAGGGTCTTCTCGATGTTTGCGACGGCAAGTTCCGAGTTCCAGCCATTGTCCAGATGGATCGCGAGCGGGCGAAGTCCGAGTTCCTTCACGATGTAGGCAACATACGTGCTGTCGACGCCGCCGCTGACTCCGATCACACAGTCGTAGTCCTTTCCACGGCCTACAGCCTTGATTTCGTCGAGCAGAGTTTTCAGGCGCGCGTCGCGCTGATCCAGTGGAATCAGACGCTGTGCAGCGACCCGGTCATAGCGGTGGCAATGATTGCAGACGCCATTCTCGTCGAAAGATATATCGGGATCCGTCGTATCCATGATGCAGCGGGTGCAGACGATGTTGGTCATGATATTTCTCTCATGCGACACTGTGCGTCGTCAGATCATTTGGGACGGTTGGCAGCGTAGATCAGTGGAGGGTCAGCCCCTGCAGGGGTTGGCAGTCTAGGCGGCGAGGCTCCTGTGCCGCAAGCGCCGATGCCGGATGGTCTGCCGCTGGACGGGGGCGCGCACGGCGGCCATCCTGCCGCCGCCGATGATCTTCAACTCCGCAAAGGCGGTTGGCCGCGTCTCGTACGGGCGAACGGTGTTGTCGGTATACTCGGACGTCACCTTTGTGACGATGAAGGCGAGACGGGTGGTCAATTCATTCGCCTCCAGTATCGGGTGGGCTTGGGCCTTGGCGCCGGAGGGTCTTGATCTCATCACTTCATTCGAGTGCATTAAATAAACACAGTACCTATCTTCATCTATCTTATCGGGTTGGCGGCAAGGCCATTTCAGAGAACCGAGATCAACTGCTCGCGCGTAGGATATGTTATCAGCACGGCGCGATGGGGGCCATGGAAGACGAACAGCGCCCCGGCTGCTACGGCGCCTGCACCCGCATTGGCGGCCTTCCCAAAATCATCTACTCTCCCCGCGCCGCCTGATGCGATCACCGGTACCGAGACCGCGGCTGAAACTTGCGCGATAAGGTCGAGATCGTACCCGCTCATCGTGCCATCCCGATCGATGGCTGTAAGCAAGATCTCGCCGGCGCCGCAATCCTCCATGCGCTTTGCCCAGGAGACCGGTTCCTGTCTGGTCGACCTGGTGCCGGAATGCGAGAAGACCCCATAGCGACCGAACAACTTTCGCTTTGCGTCCACCGACGCGATCACGGCCTGACTGCCGAACTCTCGTGCAGCCCGCGTGACAATGTCCGGATCCGAGAAAGTCACGCTGTTCAGTATGACTTTTTCAATTCCGGAATTGAGGATTCGCCGCATCTGTTCGACGTCGCTGATCCCGCCGCCATAGGCAACCGGCATGAAGCATTCGCTGGCAATTTGTGTGATCGTATCGAAAGCCGGCCCTTTCGATTGGTTCGTGGCTGAAATATCGAGGAGCACGAGCTCGTCGACTTCCTTGTCGTTGAATATCTTGATGGCGTTGATGGGGTCGCCGACATATTTCGGATTCGTGAATCGCGTCGTTTTCACGAGCCCTTCGCCCTTCAGCAGGAGGGAAGGGATCACCCGCGTCCGCAACATCAGAAAGCCTCCACGAAATTGCGCAGGAGCCACATTCCGAAGCGATGGCTCTTTTCCGGGTGAAACTGCGCTGCACGGATATTTCCGCGCGCCACGGCGGCGGGGAAGGTTCCGCCGTATTGTGCTTCGAGCAGAACATCCTGTGGGTCGTCACACGCGACGTGATAGGAATGGGCGAAGTAGAACCGCGTCTCCGCAGGCATGTCGGCACAGATAGGTTCTGCCTTTCGAACCACGACCTCGCTCCACCCCATGTGGGGAACGCGAAGACCGGGATGCGACTGCTGATCGAAGCGGACCGTGTCAGCAGGTATCCAGCCCAATCCAGCGAGTTCGCCCTCTTCGCTGCGCCGGGTCATGAGCTGCATTCCAAGACATACGCCGAGGATTGGCACCCGCTCCTCGAGCGCCTTGCGATTGAGAGCCGGTACCATTCCGGATTCGTTCAGCGCGCGCATGCCGGCATCGAAAGCACCGACACCCGGAACGATGATTTTCGTCGCGTCGTCGATGTCGGCCGGTGTGGACGCGAAACGCGTTTCGACACCGATCTTCTTCAGCATGTTCTTCATGGAGCCGAGATTGCTGGTTCCGTAATCGACAATCGTAATCACCGAGGGCCACTCTCAGCTACGTGGAGTTCATCAAGAAGCGTGCGCATGTTGTCCAGAAAACCGGGGTGGAAGAAATGGTGAGACGTCGCTTCCGATACATCCATCCATTGGCCTCTCGCGACGATTTCGGCAAGCTCCTCAGGTGATTTCAGCATGTGCGCGTGGCCCTGCTCGTAGAGATCCGCCACCGCCTCGAAACCCGCTCCGGGGATAACCATCGTCGGCGTGCCGATGCCAAGCGCATCATAGTGGCATGTCGAGAAGACGCTCAAATGTATGTCGGAAAGCGCAATGACATCATGGGTGGCCGGTGTTGATTGCCCCGGCATCATACGGACCCGCCGGTCGGACAGAATCCCGCTTGTCTCGAAATCACCGCGGGAGTCGTAGCCCGGGTGGAGCCTGATGTTCAGCGTCAGATCTCCGGCGTTCAATTGAAGGAAACTCGCAACGAATTCAGCCGTTTTCCGGTCTCCCAGGCCTTGCGCCGTCAAGGTAATCACCGGTCTTTGCCGATTCGCCCTGAAGCTTTTCTGACGCAGGATGCGAGCCTTCTCAATGGTCGGGCTGCCAACGGGACGCACCCTTCCCACACGGGCGATTGCCGTGTCATCGATCAGGCTCGCGGCATAATCGCCATAAACGGTGAGCATGTCCGGCAGCATAATCTCTGCGGACGACTGAAGCGCGTAGTCTGGAAGACAATCTGGATGGTTGCTCGTGAATAGGCCGTGCTGCATTTCCACAAATGGAATACCGACATCGCGCGCCGCCATCGAAAGTGCAAACTGCCCCGTATTTGCCGCTATCACGGAGCGGGCCCCCAGACGCTTCAGAACCCGGCGATAGAGCGCCCGTCGAACGATGAATACGTTGTACTTGCGGGCAATATGCGCGGCAGTGATTTCGGGCAAATCGAGCTCGCTCTCGATAATGGCCGACAATTCCGTAAAGACTGGCCGCCGCGCTTTTGCGGGACCCGGCCGCCCCAGGAGCGCACTTGCGATGATGATGGCCGTGTCGTCAAAAGCCGCCTTACGATACGCACCGCGCTCGTTGGCATCGTAGCCGCTTGCATCGATTGAGCTAAGCTTGGCTCCGCCATCGAGGCCATCGATCAGATCATCGAAGTAGATATCGAAATACCCCCGCTCATCGAGCCCTCGCAGGCCGGAGTTCGACGTCTTGCCGAGATATCGGAAACCGCGGGGCGCCTGCAGATATTGCGCTACCGCGCGTGGCACCGACCTCAGCAGCGCCGCGCGGTCCAACGCAATTCGGCTCAGCCCCAGGTTTTGAAGCTGCCAAGCCACCTCGAAACGGAGCAGCCTCCAGAGAGAAATGCCTTCAACGGCGAAGGAAAAAAGATCGTGCCGACCTTCGAGGGTCTTCAGCATCGCCGCGACTTCGGGCTCCGACCTGAGCTTCCTATCACTGTTCAAGCTCGATCTCCGACCAAACTGGATACAAAGAACTGCCGCCGGCATCGCGCCATGCAATGCGCTTGGCGCCATCGTCGTTCGGCTGCACAGCCGGCGTGATTGAAGCGCTTCAATCCTTCCTTGGGACTGTCTCCACTCACTTCGAGCATGGCTATGCCCTCTTTGGCAGGTTGGGACGAAGCGCACTCAGCCACGGCATTTGATGCGAATGGGCTGCCAGAACGAATGTTCCTGCGAAAAGGACAAACTGCGCGACGACAAATGCGAAGCCGGCCCCGACTAGGCCATAGCGCGATAGCAAAACATAGGAGAGAGCAACATTGATCAGGCCGGCACTTATGGAGACGATCGCGAGACGTCCGGTCCGATTGGCGAAAAACACGTAGTTGGTAACGAGATAATACATGCCTCCGAACGCTTGGCCTATGGCGATATAGATTACCAGTTCGCCGGCGGCACGAAACTCTGGACCCACTGCTATATCGAGCACGTATGGCGCGAATATTCCGATAATAAGTGCCCCGACCATTAAAAGCGCGAAGCACCCATAGGTCGCCTGCACGATCAGGCGGTCGCGATCGGGGGAGGCGATCTTGAGAGACTCTATCAACCAAGGCGCGAAAGCCCGGTTGAAAGCGTCAGTCGCCAGGTTGATGACGAGCCCGATCTGAACAGCGACGAAGTACACGCCGGCGCTGCCGATATCCAGAATATTGGTGATCATCAATCGATCTACCGACGCAACCAGAAGGCCACCGAGTGCGTGAGGAACAAGGGGCGCGCCAAAGCGGATCGCATTGGAGATGTAATCGCGGTCGGCAGGGAATTTCATCCAGCCGCCTCGGGCAAGCGCCACCAGGGCGACCCCAGAAGTCAGCAGCGCAGCGACCGCCATCGCACCGGCACGGCCCTCCCAGGCCAATGCGAAGCCAAGGACGAGTATCAGTGTCGCTGTGAAATCAAGAAGCGATTGACCAATTCGCAGCGATGCAAAGCGAAGCGGGCTGCGCGCGGACTGCCAGATCGATAGCTGTATCTGCGTAACGAAGTTTGCCGCGGACACGAAGACCCCGATGATCAGCCAGGACCTCGGCAGGCCGAAAAGGCCCTCCAGCAGTGGCATCAACACCAGCACAGCGAGCAGGACACACAGCGAGCTGGCAGCGAGAACCGCCAGGGCTGACGTCACATAGCGCGGAAAATCGAGGTTCTCGCGCTCGAAATATCGCATCCCGACGGCGCCGTGGACGCTCAATCCCGTCAGCGCGCCCAGAAGCTGAACCAACACGCCAAACATCGCGACGGAGCCATAGTCTGCCGGAGACAGGATGCGTGTCAGCAGCGGGAGCAACAATATCGGAACTGCGGCAATGAACGCATTGGCAAATGAGTACACCAGCGCTGATCCGAGAATGGCGCGCGCTGCTCGCATTAGGCGAAGAATTCACGAACTGTTCGTATCACCGTGTCGACATCAATTGCACTCATATGCTCGCCGATCGGTAGACTCAGCAGCTGGGAGTCCGATTGGCAGGCAAAGAAGTCGACTCCAGCTTGAGGGTGAGCGCTGTAGGCGGGAAGCTTCGGCAATGCGACGGGGTAGTGGATGCCGGTCTGGATGTTGTTCTGGCGAAGATGCTCGGCCAGAGCATCGCGGCGGTCGGCCCGTACGACGAAGAGATGATAGACCTGCTTAGCCCAAGGCGCACGATCGGGGACCGTCAAGCCGGAAATGCCGCTGAGAGCTGCGATGTACCTGTCGGCGACAGAGATTCTGTGATTGGTCCACTGATCGAGATGCGGAAGCTTTGCAGAGAGAATCGCAGCCTGCAATCCGTCGAGACGGGAGTTGCGCCCTTCGAATTCGTGAACGTATTTTGCGACTCGTCCGTGATTGGCGATCTTGCGCGCACGCAACGCGAGCTCGCCATCATCGGTCGTGACGGCTCCCGCATCGCCATAGGCACCGAGATTCTTGCCGGGGTAGAAGCTGAAGGTCGCGATATCTCCGAGCGTACCGACTTTCTTGCCATCGAACTCGGCACCATGTGCTTGCGCGCAATCCTCGATGATCTTGAGATCCTGCGCATGAGCGATCTCTCGGAGCGCGCTCATGTCGCAAGGATGGCCATACAGATGCACTGCCATGATAGCCTTCGTCCGCGGCGTCAGCACTGAACGAACACTTTCAGGCGAGAGAGTGTAGCTATGGCTAGACACATCGGCGAACACCACCGAATGGCCACTACGTGTCACGGCCTCCGAGCTCGAGATGAAGGTGTTTGCAGGAACGATAATCTCGGAGCCTTGGGGAAGATCCAATGCTTCGATCGCGATTTCGATTGCATCCGTGCCGTTTGCTACGCCGACGCAATTGGCCGCCCCGACCCATGCAGCGAAGTCTTGCTCGAACTCTTGTACAAAGTGTCCACCGACGAAAGCCGATTCCGCAAGAACATTCGCGATCGCAGCGTCTATATCGCCGCGAATCGATGCGTACTGTGCTTGGAGGTCAAGGAATTTTATCATGCGAGGGCTCGTATCTTCCGTGCGGGATTGCCCGCGTAGATGCCCGGTTCGGTGATCGAACGGGTGACGACAGCGCCGGCTCCAATGACGACATCGTCGCAGATGGAGACGGGGAGAATGGTGGCGTTGCTGCCAATCGACACATTGCTGCCGATACGGGTCTCCTGCCAAAGTGCCTGATTGCCGCGTGCCGGACCCCCAGTCGCAAAGCGGTCATTGATGAACACGACGCCATGCCCGATGAAGCAGTTCTCGCCGATATATGTCTTCTCACAGATAAAGGCGTGAGACTGGACGCGTGTCCGTGCTCCCACCGAGACATCTTTCTGAATTTCAACGAAAGGACCGACGAAGACGCCGTCTGCGATTGTGCAGCCGTATAGGTTGCTCGGTTCGACGACGGTAACGCCAGCACCAAATTCGACATCGACGATGCCGACGGATTTGAGTGATACGTCGTTCACGATGCCCTTCCGAGACGGCAGTACTTCGGATTGAAGCGCAGATCGACCTTGCGACCGGTTTCAATGGCTTCGTAAATTACTGAAATCAGTTCCAAACTCCGTCGTCCCTGAATGCCGTCGACCAGGTGAGGCGTTGAATTGCGTAGCGCTTCGACAACGTGCTCGTAATACGCTTGATGTCCAAAGCCATAGACGCTCGGTGGATTGACGGAATAGCGATCCATAACGTCGGCGTCGCCCGCCTGCTCGTCCGAAAAGCGCCAAGTCTCCATCTTGTTGACGGCGAATCCGCCAATCACGACCGTTCCCTTTTCGCCGAGAATTGAGATCGAGCCCTCGAGATCCGTCGGGCGGGCCGCTGTCGTTGCTTCGATGAGGCCGAGCGCGCCATTGGCAAACTTCAACGTCACGACGGCCGTATCCTCGGCTTCGATATCCGCCAACGCCGTTGTGGACATTGCTTGAACCGACTCGACTTCCCCCATCATCCATTCGAGCAGGTCGACATGGTGACTGGCCTGATTCGCAAGGACGCCACCATCCATCGCCCAAGTGCCACGCCAAGAGGCTTGATCATAATATGACTGGGGCCGGCACCAACGGACACGAACGGTGCCAAGCACCAGCTTGCCAAACCGTCCTGCCTCGAGCGCTTCCCGCAGTTTGACAACGGGTACATTGAAGCGATTCTGCTTGACGACAAACAAGCGAACATTGTTGCGGTCGCATGCCTCGATCATCCGATCAGCATCTGACAGTGTAAGCGCCATCGGCTTCTCGACCAGTATCGACTTGCGGTAGGATGCAAGTTCAATCGTGTGCTGAGCGTGCAGGCCGCTTTCCGTCAGAATGCTCACGGCATCTATGTCAACCGAAGTCATCATCTCGTGCATGTCGGCGAACCAGGGGACGCCAAATTGCTCACCCAGTGCCTTCGCCCGATCTGGAACGATGTCGCAAACCGCGACAAGCGATGCGCCTCCGATGGCGTTGTAGCCCAGCAGTTCCGCATGCCGCTTGGCGATGCGGCCACATCCAACGAGGGCAAATTTCATCATGGATACACTCTGCTTGAATCCGGGACTGTTTTGGACATGACAGTCAGTTAGGCATCAGTGCGGGTCGGCCGATCGAGTGATAGTGAAGCCCCGCATCCTGCATGGCCGATTGTTCGAACAAATTACGCCCATCAACGACGATCGGAGATTTCAGCAATTCGCGAATGAGATGCGGGTCGGCGGAGCGATATACCTTCCACTCGGTGCAGATGACAAGTGCGTCACTTCCTTCAAGTGCCTCAAGGAATGTGTCACACATTGCGAAGTCATCATCGCCGCCAAAAATGCGATGCGCCTCGTAACCGGCTTCCGGGTCGTGCGCCCGCACTCGCGCCCCGGCCGACAAGAGCCCGTCAATCAGAGTCAGGCTTGGCGCTTCGCGCATATCGTCCGTATTTGGCTTGAACGCCAATCCCCAGACTGCGATGGTTCTGTCCTTGAGATCGTCGCCTAGCGCCTCGGACAATATCTGAAACAAGCGGCCCTTCTGCCGCATGTTCACCGCTTCTACCGCATCGAGTATACTGGGGCTGATGCCTGTGTCCCGGGCCGTTTTCGCCAGCGCACGAATATCCTTTGGAAAGCAGGATCCCCCAAACCCGCATCCCGGGTAGATGAAGTGAAATCCAATCCGCGGGTCAGAGCCCATGCCGATACGTACTTGCTCGATATCGGCTCCCAGGCGCTCGGAAATATTGGCCAGTTCATTCATGAAGCTGATTTTGGTCGCCAGCATCGCGTTGGAAGCATATTTCGTCAATTCCGACGAGCGTATGTCCATTGCGATGATCTTTTCATGATTGCGGTTATATGGCGCGTAAACTTGGCGCATGATTTGCAAAGCCTTGGGACTTTCCGCCCCGATGACGATGCGAGCCGCCTTCGTGAAGTCCTCGATCGCAGCTCCTTCTTTCAAGAACTCTGGATTTGAGCAGACATCGAATTCGATTTCGACGCCTCTTTTGGCGATCGTATCGGAAACTGTTTGGTATACTTGGTCCGCTGTGCCGACAGGGACTGTCGACTTCGTTACAACGACCTTATATCCGCCGATAATGCTCCCGATGGTACGCGCGACCGCAAGCACCTGCTTGAGATCAGCACTTCCGTCCACATCGGAGGGCGTACCGACGGCGATAAAGAGGACCTCTCCGTGGTCGACCGCAACAGACATATCCGTGGTAAACTTCAGCCGGCCTAGTTCGACATTCGTTCTGATGAGAGAAGGTAGTCCGGGCTCATATATGGGGATTTCTCCCTGATTCAGTTTCGCGACCTTTGCGCCGTCAATATCCGCGCAGATCACAGCGTGCCCAACATCGGCCAAACATGCGCCAGTTACAAGACCAACGTAGCCGCTTCCGAAGATTGTAATCCGCATGCTTCATTCCTGAATGCGTTATATCTGATGTTACGAAGACAGCAGATACGGGGGTCAATATATCCCGTCTATGAGCCGCAAGCCTGCGAATTCAGACGAAATTCCAGCGGCCGTTTCGAAACCTGCAAGACCGCTCTCCTTGGCTCACCCGGACCGACCAAATCCTCCTGCCGTTTCATCGTGGAGCGATCGCCCAATCGACTCCTGCCCCCCGGCAGTGAGTGTCGAAACCGATGTTGATGGACGCGTAGCTAATGACGGAATTGCCCGCGTGTTGCAACACGCGGGGGATTGTCGTTCGGCAATGCAAAATTTGCGATTGGAATCCCCTCGCTTCCGAGGGCAGTTATTAGGGTCACTGTCTGCGCTTCGACCTCGGAAATCCTTTCGTACTCGATCAGGGATTCACCGAGGGCCGGGTGGCGCCGTCCGGGATTGTGCCAGCCTTCGATGAAGCTGAAGACGGCCATGCGGCTCCAAGCGTAGATAACGCCGAAGCGGACTTCGACGATCCGGCACAGAGCCTTGATCCGCCAGCCGGAGAGCAGGTCAATTCACGTCCGCTTGCACGACGCGGCCGAATTCGGTGCTATTTTCATAAACCGTGATGAACGAGGCCTCATGCACCAAATTTGGCGCCTGACCCTCGAGACAAGCCAGAGCAATTCGCATCAGATTGATTTGCCCAATGCCCGGTTGGTGATAGCCCTTGCACCCTTCCGGAAGCCTGGATGCACTAAGAATACTAAACCGCTCAATTTGTGCAGCGAGCGGCCATTCTTCCAGCCGCTGGTGCCAATCGACTTGAAAGTCCGTTCCATGATCGGAAGCCAGAATAATCAGACCGTCAGGATCTGACCCAACGATACGGTCGATCAGATGCAACACATTGCGATTTACGCAAGGCAGCATTTGGAGATACAATGGGCGGGCAATTTTCGGTGACGACTCGTCATCTGGCTGGGGTGTCCGTGCGATACATCCCGGCCCGTACCTGAATGGTGCATGTGGTGCCAATTCGTGCGCGAAGAGAAAGAACGGCTCTTTGGACGTAATCTCGAAGAACCGCTGGTTGGCAATTTCAACGGCGTCGTTCGCTATTGCTTCGGGCGGCGGTGTCGCGAGTCTCGGGAATAATTGCGGAAGCACGGTCGCCTCCAGAAATAATCGCATGGGATAACTAAGCTCTTGCCCGCCCTCGACGAAACAGTGATCGAAGATGCTCTCGTCGCAGCGACCCCATTCGTTGCTAACTCTTACCGTTTGGTAACCCGACGCCTTGAACTGATAGACGACGCTCGGCACCCGTCCATTGTTCAAGGCCGTTGGGTAGAACTGCGACCGGTCTCGGTATCGCGGGGACTTGTCGTCGACCACGTAATCGGCCTCGAGCATGGCCATAATGCTGACGTAAGTGCTGCTATAGTTTCCCAGAGCTTTCTGATCGACAAAGAAGCCGCGCTTTTCAAGCGCCTGAACGAACGCTGAATTGTCATAACCCGCGTCCTTGAGTGTGTCGGCGCGCCCATAGCCGTCCAAGACGAGGAAGTACAGGTTCTTCCCGCTGAAACTTGTCGAGACGGTTGACGGCGAATCGGTCGACTGGGATGTGGAAGTATCCCACGATAGTGCCGCCCATGCAGGTCCTACTCTTGACAGCGGCAATGTCAAGGCAACAATCCCGAGCACTGTGACTGCGAATCTGAACGGCTCATACTTCGCCGTCCCCCATGCGAGGACCGCCAATCCTAGGATAACGACTCCAGCAAAGAGTGCTGCTCCGGTTCGGCTCAACCCGCCGATTTCGCCCATGTCCCGAATCGAAGCGCTTAAGAAAACCGCAGCGATGACTACCGTTGCAGTCGTAAGAGCCCGCGCGACGCTCGGCCGAACGCTCGCAGGTGCAACCGCGGCCACGCATATCGGAAGCACAACCATGACGGCACATAATGCGGCGAGATCGCGCAAATGCCCGTAAGCGCCTATAGCAAGTTGCGAGAAGTTCGCATCGAAGAAATTTGCAAAGGGCCAAGCTGCAGCCGCAGCCGTCCCGATTGCCGCCACCCAGGCGTGCTTGAAACTAGCTATCATGTGCTCGCGCGCGAATACGTTAGAAGCCGGCGTCCGGTACCTGAGACCTGCTCTTCCGATACGATCCGGGCTCGCGCGCCTATAACGGTGCGCAAATCCTCAAGGTCATACATGTGCACGCCAGAGTGCCGGTTCATCAGCATTCTGGACACCATGGGATCGGTGGTAGGCACGAACTCGATGATGCCTTGAGGCGAAAGGCTTATAAGCCAGTCGACCGCCTGATCCAACGGAACGTTGGAGCCGATAACAATGTGGTGTAGCAGTGCCAGGGCAAGGAGGCCATCGGCGTTGCGGCGCTCTAGTAGGCCACGCCGTTCCGTCTGGCGCCAGCCTTGCTGCGCAGGCGGGTTTGTTGCGTCGAGGCAAAGCGGAAGGAAGTTTAGTTGCTTCGATTTTGAACGCGCAACTGCTCCCTCCAAAGCCCCGACATCAACGTCGAATCCGATAACGGTTCGGGCGCCTGACGACAGGGCGATTTCACCATAGGCGCCCGTGTTGCAGCCCATGTCCCAGACAGTAGTGGGCCGAGCGGCATTGACCCAACACGCAACAGCGGCGCTCTTCTTTAGCTGTTCATCAGCGTTGTAGGTGTGATCGAACTCGTAGGCGCTCCATACTGTATCTTCAATGCCCTTTGGCTGCAGCTTAGATATCCAAGAATGGAGACCGTCCAGAAACGCCATATAGCCCCCTCTCGAGAGCTTGCGTCCTTCCTTCGCGACGTCGATAGGCGTGCCCACAGCAGCGCGCTGTCTGGCCTTCTTGATCATTGACGCATGCAAGAGGACATGAGTGGTTAATCGCCATGATCGCAAGGCGGACCATGAATAAAGTGAAGCAGTATCTTCTACGGAAAACCCGTTGAGGCTACCGCGATAATACCCGTGATGGTTGATACCAAAATCTGCCGAGAGTAAAAGTGGATTCAGAAACTGCTCGCAAAATTGCCGATAACCGTTCCAGTATTCCCCCGGTACGTAGTTCCGGAGAGAGAGAGTATCCATCAGGATTGGCGAGGAGCCAATAAACTGAATATTGAATGCAGATGCGTCCGAGAATACAACTCCCGCGTTCAACGCTTCTCGTTGCAAATCGAGATGAAATAGCGCCGCCGTCTTAAGAAGCCCAAACGGCCATTCATAAGGATAGGAAATAAAGGGCAAGCGCTCGTGCTCTAGCAAGAGCGCCTGTCCAGAAAGTTCAGGAACGATGCCGCCGGCAGCTTCGGCTGAAACTGGTGCAGTTCGCACCATTTTTCCAGACGCCATCCATGACTGCGCGAATTCTGATCGAAGAATGTCGACGATCTCTTCGACACGGTCGTCGGCGACTGTTCGAAAGACGCGGCCCTCATGCCAATAGACGCTGCCGGACGGGTCGCGGAATGAAGAAGGCTCCTGCACAGCCGCAGAACTCAATCTAGAGATCCTTCTCGACTTCCTTACCTTCCTGATGCCCGCGGCGGTGAAGCAAGCGGGCCACTAGATCTCTTGTCTTGCTCCAGTAAAATCCAGCCGTTGCGGCAGTTGCGGCGATCACGGCGATTGCCGACTGGAGAAGCAGGCTGCCAGTGCCAGGATCCAGATAGGCCCAACTCGGTACGGTACTGGCCAGCAATACGACAGCGGCAGTCGCGCAGATGCGAACGGAGGTGGATCTCATTGGCCGATTCCTTAGGAAGCAGAACGTTCATCAAAATTGTCGATCGATGTCAATGCAGTTGAGCAGACAATGCTGTGAGATTGGAGTTCCTGTTCCCCGTCGGCATTTGTGAGACACATTTGGGGTATTGAGCAGGGGGGGGAAATCTGGCCTTTCAGCCTGTCTACGGCCCGCTCCCTGGTCGCGCCGAGTTCCGCGCGGATATCGAGATCTTCGATCGTCGCGCACGACGTGCCGTCGGTGGTCAGAAACGGCGCGGATTGCTCAATCCGCAAAATTGCTGAGGACTGATAGTCGGTTTCCCGTCGCTCGAACAAAACGTAAGTTAGAGCGTCGCCCTTCCGATCTGAATCGCTGTGGGGGATTCCCAAGTTGGCCCTGGTCTGATTCTCTGTTCCTGCGGCGGATATCGGGGCGGCGGGATGGGCAAACCACTTTCGATGGATTTGAGGGCGAGGGCGCTTGCAGCGGTCGACGGCGGCATGAGCCGTCGCTCGGCGGCGGGGCGTTTCGGCGTGTCGGTGTCGTCGGTGATCCGCTGGGATGCGGCGCGGCGCGGAACGGGCGGCTTCGCGCCGAAGCCGCAGGGCGGCGACATGCGGTCGCGTCGGATCGAGGCGCAGCGCGCGGTCGTCATGGTGGCGCTCGAGGAGGAGCGCGATCAGAGCCTCGAGGAGCTCCGCGCCCGCTTGGCCGAGCGCGGCGTCGCCGCGTCGACCTCCGCACTTTCGCGGTTCTTCCAGCGCCACGGCCTGACGCGCAAAAAAGACCGGGCATGCCATCGAGCAGGACCGGCCCGACGTCCTGAAGAAGCGCCGCGACTGGTTCGAGAGCCAACCTGACCTTGAGCCGGAACGGCTGGTCTTCATCGACGAGACCTGGACGGCGACGAACATGGCCCGCACGCATGGGCGCTGCGCCCGGGGCGCGCGGCTGCGCATGGCGGTTCCGCACGGCCACCGCAAGACGACGACCCTCGTCGCCGGCCTCCGCCTCGACGGCATGGTCGCGCCCATGGTGCTCGACGGTCCGATCAACGGCGACTGGTTCGAGGCCTATGTCGCCCAGGTTCTGCTCCCGACCCTTCGGCCCGGCGATGTGGTAATCATGGACAACCTCTCCAGCCACAAGCGCGCCTCGGTCCGGGCGATGATCGAGGCGAAAGGCGCGAGGCTGAGGTTCCTGCCGCCCTACAGCCCGGACTTCAATCCGATCGAAATGGCCTTCTCGAAGCTCAAGGCGCTGCTGCGAAAGGCCGCCGAGCGCACCGTCGCCGGTCTCTGGGCGGCCATCGGCCGCTTCGTCGACGTCTTCACGCCACAGGAATGCGCGAACTACTTCGCAGCCGCTGGATATGATGCAGATTGATCGGGCAACGCTCTAGAATCGCCACGAGAACGGGCACGTTCGCGAACCACTTCCAGGCCGCGGTGGCCGCCGCGATCAAGCCTTAGAGGGTGATCTCGCCCGGCCTGGCGTTTCTCACGTCTTCTGTCGGTTGCCGCCTCTCCGCTTACAATTTCCCTTACAGTCGCTGATCGAGATTCGACTTCGAATCCCTGTGAGTCGTCAAAAAGTCCGGCTCGACGAGCGCGATCGCGGATTTCAGCCGGTCCTTGCTCAAGCCAGTAGCCGAAGACTCCGATAACAGGTCTTCCGTCGCCTTCAGCATCAAATCGATCGCGGAGCGATCGGCTGCCGCGTAGTCCACCGCGCGCAGGTTCGGCAAGCCTATCTCCCGCGCGGTCTCCCGTTCCGTCAAAAATTCTTCGTAAGGCTTCTCGCCCGACGTATCGAGCGTCGTCAAAAGCAGCGGCCAACGGTTCTTCGCCGCCTCGGCGGACACTGCCGCGCAGGCCGCCGGCTCGTCGTCGAAGTGGATGGGCTCGTAGCAGTGGTGACGCAGGAAGTTTTCGGCGATCGATTGGAGCGGCACGAGATGCTTCTCGGCTTCGAGGCGCGGAATGACGATGGTGCGGTCCGGCGCCAGCGTCGCGGCCAGAACGCACAATTCGCCGGATTCCTGCAGCGACACGAAATAACGGCGCGTGTCGCGCGGGGCCGCCAGGGGCTCGAAACGCGCCAGCCTGTTCTCGAAGCCCTGCAGAAGCGAGCCGTTCGAAAAAGCGACATTGGCAAAGCGCGCCGATGTCTTCGTTCCGGGAAGCGCGCCTGCCACACTCGAATTGAACAGGACATGCTCCATCGCGCGCTTGGAAGCGCCCATCATCGAGGACGGGTTCGCGGCCTTGTCGGTCGAGACGGTGAAAAACCGTCCCGAAAAGCCCGTCCGCGCCAGCCAGTTCATGAAACGTGCCTGCTTGATCAGGTTCGTCTCAAACATTTGCAAGGTCGAGAACGGGTCTTTCTCGGACCGCACATGTTTCAAAGCAGCGAAGTTCAGCACCAGATCGTAGGGCGGTTGCGATGCCAGCAGGTGGCGCATGGCTGGCGAGCCATAGTCGAGCGGCAACGTTTGGAAATCGCGGGCCGACCAGATGTCGGGCTGCGATCGGAGTTGCCGGACCAGTTCGGCAAGACCGTTTTCGTTCTGGTCGACGACATGGAGCGTGTCAGGCCGGCGCATCGCGATCTGGAGCACGGTGCTCGACCCGATCGAGCCCGCGCCGCCGATCGCCAGAACGCGCTTGCCTTCAATCGCCTGGCGAAGAGCATCCTTCGAGTTTGCGACATCCGCCTCGAACAGCGAGCCGACGCGCCCGGTGGCGATGGCGTGGATGGGTTGTTTCATGTCGCTCCGCTATCTAGAGATTTTGGATTGATCCGGTCACGTTGGAACCGCATCATCAGCGCTTCGGCGCAGACGAAATCCGCCTCGTCATCGATGTCGGCGCCGCGCTCGGCGGGCATCACGTAGCCCAGCGCGCCGGTGGAGACAACAGACGATCGGTCTCGAAACGTCCTGGGCCGGATCACATAGACCGCACCGTTGAGATGATACAGATCTTCCATGTCCTGCGCCCTGCGGTAGCCCGCAACCGGCGGCAGAAAAGGGCGGGTCGTTCCGTCGTCGGCGATGCGATACATTAGCTCGGGATGTTTGGAGACGGGCGACATCGAGAAGGCGCAATCCGCGCCGGTCGCTTCAAGAAGCGCTACCGTGCCGTCAA
The DNA here is from genome assembly GCA_947488615.1 of uncultured Aurantimonas sp. Lineage (GTDB taxonomy): Bacteria > Pseudomonadota > Alphaproteobacteria > Rhizobiales > Rhizobiaceae > Aurantimonas. Next base: position 115,627 of record CANKZU010000010.1, on the reverse strand, counting down.
TATCCGCCGCCGTGCGCAGCGGCGAGGTGGGCTGCAGCAGGCATAGATAGTCCGGAAGCGTGCTCTCGTCGCGCTCGATCCAGTCGAGCGCATGGGCGATCACGTCATAATGGGAGGCTGTGTCACTTGCGAGTTCCGCGGGGCGCAGGAAAGGCGCCTCGGCGCCATAGGTCTTGCCGCTCTCGGCAATCGCCTCGCTGTCGGTTGACAGGATCGTCCGGCGGATCGAACGCGCGTTGCGGGCGGCCTCGCAACTCCAGTGAAGCAGCGGCCGGCCAGCAAATGGCATGGTGTTCTTGCCAGGCAAGCGTTTGGATCCGCCACGGGCGGTTATGAGTGCGATGCAGTTCACGGGTTGGCTGCCGGGTCGACGTTTTCGCGTCCTTCTAGTCATAAAGTGCCGCCAAGACCAGAGGCAGGGCTCTCAGTCCAAACCACGAAGGTTCGCCTTCGAGGAGTTGGGCGAAGTGGTATCGGAACCTCCGGCGAGCTTTCCGCGTGTTTTGCGCGCGTCCGAGGCGTGTCTGGACGAACAATTGCAGGATCAGTCGGTCGAGGATGACAAGCCCGAGCAAACTGACGACGATATCGACGCACGTTTCATGGCCTGCGCTTTCTGGCGCGAGGGAGAAACCGTGTCAAAGGGCTGTTCACCGCTGCCGAACGCGGTATTTTCGCGCCTGCGATGGCGGAAGAAGGTTGGAACGATGCAAATCCTCATGACTGGCGCCAGCGGCTTTGTCGGGCGACATCTCGCGGCGAGGCTGAAGGAGGAGGGACATCGCGTGCTGGCGCTGTCGCGGGGCACTGCGCCCGAGGGCCAGGCGGACGCGGTGACGGGGCCGGCCGATCTCGCCGGGATCGAGGCCTGGAATGCATGGCCTGAAGGCACTGACGTCGTCATCCATTTGGGGGCGGTCATCCCTCGTTCAACGAGGGTGAGCGAGACCGAGTTGCACCGGGCCAACGTCGAGGCAACAGGGGCTCTTGCGAAACGAGCCCTGCAGGAGGGAGCGAGCCGGATCATCTTTGTGAGCACGGCAAGCGTCCATGGAAAGGGAGGTGGGCACGCTTACCGCGAGAGCGATCCGCTCGATCCGCCGAACCCGTATGCACGCTCGAAGCAGCTTGCGGAAGAGACGTTCTGGACAGCGCTCGCTCGCCGGCGCGCGGTGGGGACGGTGATCCGCCCAACCCCGGTGTTCGGTAAAGGCGGGCATGGTCCGGTCGCTCTCTTGGCAAAGCTCGCGGCTCTCCCGGTTCCATTACCGCTCCGGGATGTGGGCGGCCGCCGGAGCCTTATTTCCGTCGACAACCTGTCCAGGTTTATTGTCAGATGTCTGCCCAGTGGAGCCGCGGACGGGGAGACCTTCTTCGCCGCAGACGAGGGCCCGCTCAACGCCGGAGAAATCATTGCTGCTATACGTGACGGACAAAAGAGACGCCGTCTTCTTTTCCGAGCTCCAGGAAATTCGCTCGGCGCTGCAGCGGGAATAGCGGGCAAAAGTGAAATGTGGGACTCCATGACCAGACCATTCGTGGTGGACACCTCCCATGGTCGGGAAATGCTTGGGTGGGACGGCAGGACGACTGCGGCAGAGGCCTTGCGTCGGCTCGCCGCCGACGGCGCTCTCTGATTTCTCTGCGCCCCCGCAGGCGGCTGGTCGGCCGGTGCTCACTGGTGGCGCACAGCCTTCGTCAGCGGTCCGGGAGGCCGCGGGCGGCTCGGTTCCGCTGCACAAGGGCTTCGAGCCAGCCCTCCAGCTGCGTGAACAGCCGGTCGCGGTCGAACTCGCGGGCGCCATAGGCGCGTCCGTTCCCGCCCATCTCTAGCCGCTCCTCTGGACTGGTCCGCATCAGGCGGCGCACGGCCTCCGCCAGTCCGCGTGCGTCGCCGGCCGCGGCCGTAGCGCCGGCGCCGGAGGCGCGCACCACATCCGCCCCCTCTCCGTCGAGCATCGCAAGAATGGGCTTGCCTGCGGCGAGATAGGCCTGGACCTTCGCCGGGATGGTCATCGCGAAGATCGGCTCTGGCCTGAGCGACACCAGCAGCGCGTCGGCATGACTGTAGAAGGAGGCCATCCGCTCGGCGGGAAAGCGACCCGGCAGGAGGAATTTCTCCGCAAGCCCCCGGCGCGCCACCTCCGCCCTGGTCCACTCGGCCTTCCTGCCGTCGCCGACGATCAGCCAGCGGACCGGCTCGTCCCGCAGCAGTTCGGCGGCGTCGAGGACGGCCGGGAAGTCCTGCGCCTCGCCGATGTTACCGGTAAAGACGATGTTGAACAGGTCGGGCCGCGAGGGGATCTCCGGAGCCGGCGCTACGGGCTCGGTGGCGAGCGCGTGCTCGGACCAGCTCGGGAGGTAGCCGACCCGGTTAGGATCGTCCACGTGCCGGAGGATCTGCGGCGCGAAGCTGCGCGACTGCCCCAGGATCAGGTCGCTGCGCCGGTAGATGTAGCCGACCAGCCTGTCGACGGCGGCCAGCACCGATCGGGACCGCACCGCGTTTACCGCCTCCAGCGACTGCGGCCACAGATCGAGCACCCACACCACGCTCGGAATGTGCCTCAGGCGGCGCATCACGATCGCCGGAAGCACGCTGGTCACCGGCGAGAGCAGGCAGACCAAGATCGCGTCGAACTGCCGATGCTTGAGCCGGAACGGCGCCAGCGCCATGCCGGACAGCGCGAAGCCGGCATAGTTCAGCGCCAGGCGCAGCCCGCCCTTGCCCCGCGCGGGCATCGGCACGCGAACGATGTCGGCGCCGGCGAAGTGAGAAAAGTCCGCGGGGGCCCGCTCGTATTCCGGAAAGACCACGCCATCCGGGTAGTTCGGCTTGCCGGTCAGCACCGTCACCTCGTGGCCGCGCGCCACGAGGTCGGCGACGATATCGTTGATCCTGAAGGTTTCGGGCCAGAAATACTGGCTGACGACGAGAAGCTTCATCTGCTAGACCTGCTGCCGCCACACGGTCCGCATGACGTAGTCGCGGTAGCTGTGGATGATGCGCACAACCTTGTCCGAGACGTTCGGCATCGAATAGTCGGCGACGGGCCTCAGATCACGTTGCTCGCCGCGGCCCTGGCTCGACAGAATCTCTAGCCCCTGCCGCACCCGCTCGAAGTCGAGACCGGTCATCATCACTGAAGCCTCCTCCATGCCTTCCGGGCGTTCGTGGGCCTCCCGGATGTTGAGCGCCGGGAAATTGAGGATCGAGGATTCCTCGGTGATCGTTCCGCTGTCGGAAAGCACAACCCTGGCATTCATCTGGAGGTTCACGTAATCCTTGAAGCCAAGCGGCTTCAGGAGGCGCACCATGGGGTGGAAGCGCGCGCCAGCCGCGTCGATGCGCTTTTGCGTGCGTGGATGGGTGGAGACGATCACCGGCTCGCCAAAATGCTCGGCGACGCCGTTGAGCGTCGCGGCCAGTTTCTCGAAAATGACCGGCGAGTCGATATTCTCCTCCCGGTGGGCGCTGACGACGCAGAAATGCTCCTTCTCTAGTCCCAGCCGCGCCACCGCGTCGGAAGCCTCGATGCCGGGGCGATAGTATTCCAGCACCTCGAACATCGGCGAGCCGGTCTTGATCACCCGGTCCGGCGGCAGGCCCTCTCGCAACAGATACTCGCGCGCGATGTCCGAGTAGGTCAGGTTGATGTCGGCGGTGTGGTCGACGATGCGCCGGTTGGTCTCCTCGGGGACACGCTGGTCGAAGCAGCGGTTGCCGGCCTCCATGTGGAAGATCGGGATCTTGCGGCGCTTGGCCGGGATAGCGGCGAGGCAGCTGTTGGTGTCGCCAAGAATCAGCAGCGCCTCCGGCGTGCGCTCGGCGAGCAGCTTGTCGAAGCGGATGATGATCGAGCCGATGGTCTCCGCCGCGCTGGCGCCGGCGGCGTCGAGGAACACGTCTGGCGCGCGCACTTCCAGATCGGAAAAGAAGATCTGGTTGAGTTCGTAGTCGTAGTTCTGACCCGTGTGCACCAGCGTGTGGTCGCAATGCCGGTCGAGCTTGGCGAGGACGCGGGACAGGCGGATGATCTCCGGCCGGGTGCCAACGACCGTCATGACCTTCATCTTGTTCATCAATCGAGAACCTTCGCCGCGACGGTGTCGGGCTGTTCGCGGTCAAACATCTCGTTCGCCCAAAGCATCACGATCATCGTGTCGTCGCCGATATTGGTGATGTCGTGGGACCAGCCGGGAACCGTCTCGACGACCTGCGGGGTGTCGCCGGAGGTGACGATCTCATAGGTATCGTTGGTGAGGATCTGGCGGAACCCGAAGCGGGCCTTGCCCTGAAGCACCAGGAATTTCTCGGTTTTGGAGTGGTGGTAATGCCCGCCGCGGGTGATCCCGGGGTGCGCCGTGAAATAGGAGAACTGGCCGCTGTCGGGGGTCCGCAGCATCTCGACGAAACTGCCGCGCGGATCGGTGTGTGCGGTCAGCGGATAGGCGAAATCCTTCGGCTCCAGATAGCTCAGATAGGTTGCGTGCAGCGCGCGCGTCAGTCCCGTGCCGACCTTGCCCGTCACGAGCGTCTCACGGCTGTCCCGGAACGCCTCGATCTGCGCGGCGAGGTCGCCGAGGCTGATCTCGTAGACCGGCTCGGTCGTGGGGGAGAGCGGCGCCGCAGCGGGGTTCTCCAGCACGGCGACGATCTGCACGACGACGTCGTCGATATAGACCAGATTGAGGATCCTCGCGGGATCGCTGATGGTGATGGGCAGCCCGTGCGAGATATTGTGGCAGAAGGTGGCGACGACCGAATTATAGTTCGGACGGCACCACTTGCCGAAGATGTTGGGCAGGCGCAGGATGGCGGCGGGCGCGCCGGTGTCGCGGTGATAGGTCTCGATCGCCAACTCGGCGGCGCGCTTGCTGCGTCCGTAGGGATTGTCGAGTTCGGCCTGGATCGACGAGGCGTAGACGATCGGGGTCCGCGCGCCGAGCCCGGCGAGGGCCTCGACGAGTCGCTCGGTCATTCCCTGGTTTCCCGAGACGAATTCGCCGTCGTCGGTCGGGCGGTTGACTCCCGCCAGATGCACGACCGCCTCGGCCGTGCCGAGCAGTTCGGGAAGCTTTGCCGGAGCCGTGTCGTGCGGGATCGGAACAACGGTATGCGACAATTCCTTGAGGCGCGTGACCAGGTTGCGCCCGACGAAGCCGTTGGCGCCGGTGACAGCGAACGTGCTCATCATCCCTCCAGAACGGGCTTGCGCCCTGCGATCATGTCGCGGATGAATTCGAGCTTCAGCAGCAGCGTATTCATTCCCTCCGCGTCGAGGCGTGTCGTATTGTGCGAGTTGTAGTCCTGGGCCTCGGAGATGATCGCCTCGCCCTCCTCGACGTATTTCGCATAGTTGAGGTCGCGCAGGTCCGGCGGTATCCGATAGTAGTCGCCGAGGTCCTGGGCGCTCGCCATCTCCTCGCGGCTGAGCAGCGTCTCGAAGAGCTTCTCGCCGTGACGCGTTCCGATGACGCGGACCGGATGATCGGGCGCCTTGAGGCTCGTCTTCAGCGCCTCGGCCAGCACGCCGATCGTCACCGAGGGCGCCTTCTGTACGAAGATGTCGCCGTTTTTGCCATTCTCGAACGCATAAAGGACGAGATCGACCGCGTCCGCGAGCGTCATCATGAACCGGGTCATGTTTGGATCGGTGATCGTCAGCGGTGTGCCGTCGGCGATCTGCTCGGCGAAGAGCGGGATCACCGAACCGCGCGACGCCATCACGTTGCCGTAGCGGGTGCCGCAGATCACCGTCGTGCGTCCGGTCAGCTCGCGCGACTTCGCCACCATCACCTTTTCCATCAGCGCCTTGGAAATACCCATGGCGTTGATCGGATAGACGGCCTTGTCGGTGGAGAGGCAGACGACGCGCCGCACCCCGTTGGCGATCGCGGCTTCAAGGACGTTTTCGGTCCCGAGAACGTTGGTCTTGACCGCCTCCATCGGGTGGAACTCGCAGGACGGTACCTGCTTCAGAGCGGCGGCGTGGAAAATGAAGTCGACCCCACGCGTCGCGGCGAGCAGGCTGCGAGAATCCCTAACGTCACCGATGTAGAACTTCAGCTTGTTGTTCGGGAATTTCTTGCGAAGGTCGTCCTGTTTCTTCTCGTCCCGGCTGAAGATGCGGATTTCGCCGATCGAGGTTTCCAGAAACCGGTGCAGGACCGCATTGCCGAAAGAACCAGTGCCCCCTGTGATGAGCAGGCGCTTTTCATCAAACATGCTGGGCTCATTCTCCAATGCGACATGCGGTGGGTGTGTCTGTGAAAGTGTGGCGGGTGCGCTTGCGACGCTCCCCGACACGGCAAAGCCGCCTGCGAGGCGTTGCGACAGTGGGCAACTCGCGTCGGTGGGGCAGGTCGCGCTACCCTCGGTTCGGAAGCATGTCCGGCGACCGCGAGATCATCGAAACGGCGATGCCATAACAGATCGCGGCCAACGCTTCAATCACGGCAAACCGGCCCCCGACGCGCATCAATCCGAGCGTCGCCGCTTGCCACGCCGACTTGGCAATCCATGGTAAGATCAGCCGATGCCGCGTGTCTTGATCTCACCGCCCGGCCGCGACATCGCCGAACTCGTCCATCGCGCGGTTGAGGTCGTCGGGCTTGCCGACGTCCAGCCAGTATTCGTGCAGCGGGAAGGCGACGCGCTTGTCGGGGTGGAGTTGATCGAACAGCGACGGCATGTCGAAGAACTGGTCCCGCGGGATCAGGTCCAGCGCCTGCGGGCTGATCACATAGATGCCGGCATTGACGAAGAAGTCGAACACCGGCTTTTCGGAAAAGCCGGTAATGTGCTGGTTCTTCACGTCCACTACGCCGTAGGGGACCTGATACTGGAAGCGGTTCAGTCCCATCGTGGCGAGCGCGTTGTTGTCGTAGTGAAAGGCGAGAAGCTGACCGAAATTGACCGAGGTCAGGATATCGCCATTCATCACGATCAGCGGCTTGTCGGGCCGCTCCATCAAAAGCGACAGCGCTCCGGCCGTGCCCATGCGCTTGGTCTCGCGCACATAGTTGATCTCCAGACCTAAGCCTTCGCCATTGCCGAAATGGTCTTCGATGACCTCGGCCAGATGGTTCACGCACAGCGATATGTGCCGGAACCCTTGCGCGTGGAACCGCTTCAGAATGCGCTCCAGGATCGGGCGACCGCCGACCTCGATCATCGGCTTGGGTACGGTTTCGGTAATCGGCCGCAGCCGCGTTCCCAGACCGCCGGCCATGATGACGACGCGGTGGGTGGACGGATCTGGGGCCTCAACTTCGTCGGCCATATGAAGGCCGACGACGCTGCCGTCTTCATCGATCACCGGCATCTGGAAAATCTGCTCCCGGCGCAGAATCGCCGCGACCTCTGCAAGGGGCGTGCCCTGCGGCACGGTGCGCGGCGCGCGGTGCATGACGTCGCCGGCGGTCGATTCCAGATTCGCGCCGCGCAGGATCGCGCGGCGGATGTCACCGTCGGTTATAGTGCCGACCAGGCGGAAGCGTTCGTCGACGACAAGCGCGATCTGGCCGCCGCTCGCTTCGATGCAGGCGATGGCGACGGCAAGCGGCTGGCTCTCGCCCAGACTGATCGACTTCAGAGTGCGGATGTCCATGGCTCACCTACCTGTTGACGCGCTCGCCGATGTCGTTTCGTCACGACGATACGGCCGGCGTACCCTTGACGACAGCGCCGGCCTCGACGTCGCGAACCACCGTCGCGCCGGCGGCGATCGTCGCTCCACGGCCAATTCGCACATTCTGAAGCACGACGGCGCCTGCGCCGACATGGACCTCATCTTCCAGAACGACGCCGCCGCACAATACCGCGCCGGGTGCCACGTGGACGTTGTCGCCAATATGGCAATCATGGTCGATCGAGGAGCGCGTGTTCAAGATCGCGTTGCGGCCGATCGTGCCGCGCGGCTGAACGATGGCTCCGGCCATGACGATGCTGCCGTCACCAAGACGGACCGAGGTCGCCACGGTTGCTGCCGGATGCACGGCCGCGAAGGGGGCGAGACCGGCGGCGAACGCACTATCGAACAGCCGCCGACGCGTTGTCCCGCCGCGCGTCGAACCGACCGCAACGATGAAATGCGTCAGGCCGAGCTCGCTGACGAGGCGGGGCAGATCGGCATCATCGCCCAGGCGCGAAACGCCGAGCACCTGGCCATCCGCATCCACGGGAGCCAGAAAACCCGTGACGGAGAGGTCCGACGTTCTTGCGATTTCCTGCAAGGTGTCGATCACCACGACCGCATGTCCGCCGCCTCCGATGCAGACGATCCGTGGGCTCATGTCGTAAGAAACGTCTGGAGGATCTGCTGGCCGGCTTTTCCGCTGCGTTCGGGATGGAATTGCAGGCCAGTGATGTTGTCGCGGCGGATCGCTGCGGTGACTTCCAACCCGTCATAGTCGACATAGGCGATGCGGTGCGTCGGGTCCGTCGGCATGCAGTGGTAGGAGTGGACGAAATAGACAGCCTCGCCGGCCTCGTCCGCCCCTTCGAGCGCGGTGGCCTGCCAGCGGTCGCCAGCCTCTCCGCCCGACGCTTCGAGCGGCGCCCAGCCGATATGTGGCACGCGCAGAGGCTGGCCGGACGGGCTTTGCGAGGCGATGCGTTCGACGCTCCCCGGCACGAAGCCGAGCCCTTCCGTGTCGCCGAACTCGCTTGAGCGATCCATCAGCACCTGCATGCCGATACAGATGCCCAGAAACGGCTTGCCGGTCGCCACGAAGTCGCGCAGCGCATCGGAAATGCCCTTGGCATGAAGTGCGTCCATCGCGCGGGCAAAGGCGCCGACGCCCGGCAGGATCACGCGATCGGCTGCGCGGATTGCCGTCAGGTCGCCGGTAAGCTCAGCCTCGCCACCGATCTCGCGCAGCGCGTTGCAGACCGAAAACACGTTGCCGATGCCATAGTCGACGACGATCGTCCTGCCGCTCATGCCGCCAGTTCCTTTGCTACGCGCCGCGTCGCGATCCCGGTCTCATGGCAGGCGTCGCGGAAATCGGCGAGCGTATATTTGCCGGAATGAAGGTCGCGGGCGATCGAAACCGCGCTGACATCGGGATTTTGCAGCACGTCGACCACATGGCGCGGCGACCCGACGCCGCCCGACGCGATGACTGGGATGTCGACCTCGCGGGCGATCGCCGCGATCAGGGCGACATCCATGCCGCGTCCCGTGCCGTCCTGGTCGATCGACGTGACGAGCAGCTCGCCCGCACCGAGCTTCTGGCCCTCGACGGCCCAAACGACCGCATCGCGGCCGCAATGGTTGCGGCCGTTGTCGGTCATCGCTTCCCAGCCGCCATTGGGCAGCTTCTTGGCCTCGATCGAGAGCACGGTGGCCTGCGACCCGTAGGTGTCGGAGATGGCGCGCAAAATGTCCGGGTCCTGGGTGGCCGCCGTGTTGATCGCGACCTTGTCGGCGCCGACCGAGAGCATCTCTTTGACCGCCTCGAGGCTGCGGATGCCGCCACCGACCGTGATCGGAATGAAGACCTCGGAGGCGACCTCGCGCACGATGCCCGACAGATTGTTGCGGCCGTAGAGGCTCGCCACGACATCCATGTAGAGGAGTTCGTCCGCGCCCTGCTCGTAGTAAAGCTTTGCGCGAGCCTTGGGGTCGCCAACCTTACGCCAGCCCTCCAGATGGATTCCCTTGATCAGGTGCTCCATCTTGACATCGAGACGCGCGATCAACCGTCTGTTCATCGGCTTCCTCAGTTTTCCTGGAAGACGGTGCGCCGCAGGCGCCACTCGCCATTGTCGTAGGCCCAGAGGTGAGGCGAGCGGAAGCGGTTGGCGAGCGCGTCGAAATAGGGGCGATCCATGATCGGCTCCTCGAACTGGGCGGCCGCCTCCGGGAAGATGTCGGGCGGCAGGCTCAGATACTCGAACAGTTCGTCCGCGAAGCGGTCGGGGAACTCGCCGTCATAGCGCTTGACCAGCGCCACGCCTTCCTTGCGCTCGATATCATCGGAGCGGATTTCCTGCGCGGCGTCGTAGCTCGCCCTGCCGATGCCGAATTTAACATGCGTCGTGTAGTAGTGGAGGTCGTCGATCCGGTCATCGATCGAATTGTATTTCGAATAGGTGCCCGGCGTGCGTTCGGGCGAGGCCTCGAAGCCGCCATGCTCGACCGCAAAATAATACGCCGCCTGCGGGTGCCATTTCAGGTAATAGCCGAGATAGTGAACCTCCACGCCCTTTTCGTCGAGCATGCGCGGGTCGGACGGCATGTAGGCTGCCAGATCGGCCTTGCGGACGCCGAACTTTTCCTGGAGGTCAGCCACGGAGACGCCGCCGAGATAGGTTGCCTCGTCGCTCGCCATCGAAAAATAATCGTATTCGCGCTTGGCGCTCTCGTTATCGGCGATCGGATTGCCGTATTCAGCCTCGTTCTCGCCGTAGAAGATCAGAGGAATGTCCATTTTTGCGGCAAAGCCAGGCGCGAAGCCCTTCTGGCCGATGATGAAGGGCTGGAACGGGTGGAACAGGTTCTCAACCGCAAGCCGCGTCATCAGCCGCTTCACGCGACCGTTCGGCGTCAGCAGATAATTGTCGAAACCGGAATGAATCCAGCGGTTGAAATTGCGCGATCCCCAGTCGGTATAGATGTGCGGCGCCCAGGTGCAGGTCAGCGGGTTCATGCCGAATTCGTATTTCAGCATCCACGACTGGTAGAACGAATCCTTGCCGCCCGAACCGGGCACGAGACAATCATAGGAGCCGTTGCGCGAGCGGAACTTGTCGCAGAGCGCCACGAGCTCGGCGCGGCGGCGGTCCCAGTCCACGACGGCATGTTTGCGCTCGGCGTTGCGGCAGGCGTCGCACACGCCCTCATCGTCGAACGCGATCACCGTCTTCTTGCTCTCGGCGGTGTGCTTGTATTCGACCGCTGAGTTGGGCCGTTGGTTGGAGATTACGCATTTGCGGCAGAACGCGACATGAGACGGCAGGCCGTATTTCGTAACGCTTGAGACCGCATCCGGACCGTAAAGACCCAAATCGATCTGTTCTTTGCGCGGATCGCCATAAAGCATGCCACGGCCTCTCATCTCTTGAAAATATGTGTGCCCGCTACTGGCGAAGCGGGCCGGAATTGTCAATCGAACATCGACCAGTCCAATGGGTCGCCCGCATTAACCGGGCGGTTGAGGCATCTTCCGGGCAGTGCGGAGAATTCCGCAGGGGAAATACCCGTCGCCGGCCGCAGCAAAACGGCATCGTCCGGCCCGATGACGCTGCCGGCGGCAAGATCGCGCGCTGCCTTCGCGCCTCGGCGCACCAGGACGCGCGCCTCCATCTCGGCCGGACGCGGCGCCTTCACCCCGTCGCCGACGATTGATTCCGCATCTTCTATCGCCCTGATCATCGCTTTGAGCTCATCGGGCTTGAGCGAGGCCGAATGATCCGGTCCACTCATCGTGCGGTCGAGCGTGACGTGCTTCTCGATGACGAGGGCGCCCAGCGCCACCGCGATCGGTGGCACGAAAATGCCCTGCGTGTGATCTGAATAGCCGACCGGTACGGACAGTTCGCGGCCCAGCGTCGTCATCGCGCTCAGATTGACGTCGTCGAGGGGGGTCGGATAGGCGCTGGTGCAATGGAGCACGACCAGTGGCGGCAGGCCGGCCGGATCGACCGCCGCCATTTCCGGCATCGCGGCCTTCACAGTTGCGACCGCGGCGCGAACTTCCTCTAGATCCGCCATGCCGGTCGACAGGATGATCGGCAGGCCACGTCGTGCGCAATCCTGGAGATAGGGCACATTCGTCACCTCGCCCGACGGCACCTTGATGCGTCGGACGCCAATGTCGCACAAGAGATCGAGCGATTCGGCATCGAATGCCGTCGACATGAATTCGATGCCGCGCCGCGCACAATGAGCGGCGACCGCGCGGTGGTCCGCGTCGCTGAGCTCCAGGCTCTTGAGCATCGCGTGCTGGTCCTGCCCGCCCGAGGCCTTCTGGTAGGCGACGGTCGCGGTGTTGCGGACGGTGATCGCATCGGCCTTGAATGTCTGGAATTTGGCGGCATGCGCGCCTGCGTCCGCGGCCGCATCGACGAGTTGAAGCGCGAGGTCCAACCTGCCGTTGTGATTGACGCCGATCTCGGCGATGACGAAGGTCTTCATGGTTGATCTGGTTCCGGTCGTCGCGGGACATTGCTGCTTTCCTGCCAGCGTGTATCGCTCTTGCGGGGACCATGGCAAGCCGCCACGACAGCGACTGGCCATCGCATCGCGGGTCACGCGACCGGTTGGCGGTCATGTACGCGCCGCCATACCGAGCCATCCGAGAAGGCCAGGGTCGCGCCGGCGGCATCGTCGCTGACGAAGACGATCGCACCGGGGCCCATCGCTGTGGCGGACGGCAGCGATGCTATGGTGAATCCGCCGACGCGGGCGGCGCCCGCGACGTGAAGGGGGGCCGTGGGCGCCGCCTCGTGGATGCCGACATTGCCGTTGGTATGGACGTTGATGCGGATGTTGGCGTCCTGGCGGAAGAGGATCGGATAGTCACCGCCATAGGCATAGAAGTTGATGCCGTCGGGGTAGTGCGACAGGAAGGTGAAGGCGGTGTTGGAGGCCGAGCCGAGCCCGCACCAGACTTTCTCGGTACCGGTCGCGTCGACCCAGTTGACGATGCCGAGATGGGCGTTGCCGGTCCCCGCCGTGTCGCGCAGAGACAGGGTGGGGTTGGACTGGGCCACCGTCAGCGTTCCGGCCGATGCGACATCCTCGCCGACTGTAACTTTATATGGCGCATTGAAGCTGCCGTCCTGTGCGAAGGTCGCGGCCGTTGTCCAGGCCGCGCCATCCGCGCTCGTCTTCACTGAAAGAGTGTTCGAACCGGTCAGGCCGATTTCGGCGCGGCCGTTCCAGCCGCTCTGGAACAGGAGCGATGCGGTACCGGTCGTGTCCGCCTTGTTGATCGCGACGCGCGAATCCCCGACGCCCGCGGGATCATGCGAGAAAGCGACCGCTGCCGACGCGACGGACAGGCGCGTGGTCGCGTCGGCAGCGGCGTTGATGCCAAGCGTGGTGGTAGTGGACACCGCGTTGCCGAAAGGCATCCAATCGGCGCCGTCGAAATAGAGAAACCTGTCCTCATCCTCGACATAGAGCTTGAGGCCGACGAAGGGGCTGACGAACGTCCACCCCGCGCCCGCGGCGACGGCAACCTCACCGGCACGGCCGAGCCAGGCGCCAGTCGCGTCGACTGGCACGAGATAGGCCGTGTCCGCCGCGGCGTCGATGGGCGGAACCGTCGTCGTCCGCGTCACGGCGACCGGGTGCGCGAACTGGTCGAGCCGTGTCAGTGCCTCGTTGTGGGTGACGTGCTTCTGGGCTTGCGACGGCATGATCAAAGGAAGGAGCAGACGGGGCGTGGCGTCGGTCGAATTCATGGGGCCGGTTCCTGCGTTTATGGGAACCCGCAGTATTGCACCGGCGCGAAGCGCGGGGATAAACAGGGTCGCAATGTGAGGGTGGACCGATGCGCAACCTCTTGATCGCCACGGCGGGACGATCGGACTATGGGATCTACCGGTCGATCCTCAACCGGATCGAAAGCGAGCCCGGGCTCGACTACGGGCTGCTCGTGACTGGTGCGCATCTGTCAGCCGCGGCCGGCGAGACAGTCGCGGAGATCGAGCGAGACGGCCGCCCGATCGCAGCACGCGTGCCCCTGCCCGACACCTCTACGGGTCCGGCGGGCGCCGCCCAAGCCATGGCCGATGCGCTGGCCGGCACTGCGGAAGTGCTGGCCGAGGGCAGGTTCGACATGGTGGTCGTGCTCGGCGACCGATTCGAAATGTTCGCTGTGACAGCCGCCTGCGTCCCCTTCAACATCCCGATCGCCCATATCCACGGCGGCGAACTCTCCTTCGGCGCGATTGACGACAGCTTCCGCCACGCCATGACCAAGATGGCGCACCTGCATTTCGCCTCCACCGAGGACTATGCGGCGCGCATCCGGCGGATGGGCGAGGAAGACTGGCGCGTGACGGTGAGCGGCGCGCCGGCGCTGGATACGATCCTCCAGGCAGACCTGCCGAGCCGCGACACGCTGTCGGCGCGCTTCGGCCTGCCGCTCGATGAGCCGCCGCTCCTCGTCACCTTCCACCCGGTGACGCGGCAGTTCGGCGAAGCGGAAGAGCAGACGCGCGCCCTTCTGGCCGCGCTGGACGAGGTCGACCTGCCGGTCGTGCTCACCGCGCCCAACGCGGATGCCGAAAGCGCGACGATCCGGGCGCTGTTCGCCGAGTTCCTGGCGAAGAAACGTGGTCGTGCCTGGCTGGTCGAGAGCTTCGGCGCACTCAACTACCTCGCCATGCTGCGCGAAGCGCGCGCCGCGGTGGGCAACTCGTCGAGCGGGCTGATCGAGACGCCGGGCTTCAAGCTGCCGACCGTCAATATCGGCAACCGCCAGTTGGGCCGTACGCGCGCCGCCAACGTTATCGACAGCGCGCCCGAGGCCACGGCCATCAAGGCGGCGATAGCCAGGGCGATCGACCCGGCCTTCCGCCAGTCACTGGCGACGATGGCCAACCCCTATGGCGATGGCCGCGCCGCCGAGCGCATCGTGGATGTGCTGACAACCGTTCCCATCAACGCGAAGCTTGTCGCGAAGACATTCGTCGACCGACTCTAGCTTTGAAACCAGGCGAGCACGGTATCAATGACCTCGGCCTGCTCCGCATCGGTCAGATGACTTGAACAGGGCAGCGTCACGACGCCGGGCCAGATCGCGTCGGTGACGTCCATCGCCGTGCGGGGCGCCAGCGCATAGGGCTGCTGGTCGTGCATCGGCTTCCAGAAGGGCCGCGCATCGATGCCGTTGCCACGAAGATGTGCCCGCAACGCGCGGCTCCGTGCCTCGGCGTCCTCGTCATGGAAGGCGAAGCCGGAAAACCAGGCCGCGCTCGTGGCCCACCCGGGATCGGGGAAGGCGCCGATGCCGTTCAGGCCACGGAACGCCTCTTGGTAGCGGGCCGCGATGCGCCGCTTGGCGGCGGCGAATTCGTCCAGCCGCTCCATCTGCGCGCAGCCGACGGCCGCCTGGAGATTGGTCATGCGGTAGTTGAACGCGACGACGTCGTGATCGTAATCCGCGCCGACGCGGCCGGTCGTCGTCAGGTGACGGAAGCGCTCGAGGAGATCGAGATCGTCGCCGGCCACCGCACCGCCGCCACCCGCCGTTGTCGTCTTGTTGCCGTTGAAGGAATACATGGTCAGGTCGGCGCCGAGCGCGCCCGACATCCTGCCCTTGTAGAGCGAGCCGAGTGCCGCCGCGCCATCGACGACGACCTTCAGACCAAAGCGACGTGCCGTGGCAAGGATCGCGTCCATGTCGGCGGGAGTGCCGAGCGTGAACACCGGCAAGATCGCGGAGACGCGGCGCCCCGTCGTCTTATGGATCAGGTCGTCGCCACGGCGTAGGGTCAGCGTTTCGAGTTGGCTTTCCAGGAGGACTGGATCGAGCGTCCAACTTTGCCGATCGACGTCGAAGAGCCAGGGCGTGGCCCCTGCATGCGAGATCGCATTGGCGGACGCGATGAAGGTCATTGCCGGACAGATTACCAGGTCGTCGCGCCGCACACCGACAGCCACCAGGGCTGCGTGGAGCGCGGTCGTCCCGGCGGATGTGGCGACCGCGCCGCTCGCGCCGGCGGCCTCGGCCACCATCTCTTCGAACCGGGAGACGAAGGGGCCGATCGTCGACACGAAGGTCGAGGAGACGCACTCGGCGAGATATTTGCCTTCATTGCCGGAAATGTTCGGAACGCAGAGAGGAATCATGGTCGGTCCTGATGTTTCGGCGGCGTGCGAGAATTAGTCGAGCCTGCTCGTTCCGACAAGCGCCGCCTCCGGGAAACGCGCCGGTTTAGCCGCTGGTGCGCACCAGTCGCTGCTCTCCGCGCGGCGGATCACCGGACTGGTAGAGCAGGGCAGGGCGCAGAGGCGAGCGGTTGATCCGACCCCGTGCGCCGATGCTGGTTGCGCTGGGGCCGAACGATCGCTGGCCGCCGGACTTCGTCCGCGATCAGTTCACCGACGGTCGCCGCCTTCTCATCCCGATCGGCGTCAACGATCGCAGGGGGCGAGAACCTCGGGCTTGATCGCAGACACGTCACCGTCGGGCAACCGCGTCGCCCGAGAGCGGGACCTGTTGGACCGCCCAGCACGTCAGGCGTTTGATGATTGTCTCCGACGATGGCCGCGAACTCATCGGCAACGCCATTTTGACATGGGCGGACGAGGCCCGGATCGAGTGGCATACTATAGCTTCGAGGAAGCCGAGGCGGAACGCCTTCATCGAGAGCTTCAACGTCCGCCTGCGCGACGAACTGCTCCCCCATGGAGCCGATGCACCAACATAAGCCGCGTTTCTGACCACCGTCGAAAGTGGTGGAAAAGGACAATCGTCAGTTTTGGCCTCCTAAGCCAAGCCGCAAGGACAACTGCGGTCGGGACCAAATCAAGGCGCTACAAGCGCATCTCTGTCGCGCCGATTGCTGTCAGGCATTGCAAAAGGAAGGCCGCCGTGAATTTGCCCCCAGAGAGCTTATTACGGATGTTCACTTCCTTCTCGTCAACGCCTATCGCCGCCAGCTTCTCGACAAGCTGGGAGTAGGTGACGCCTTTCCGCTTCAATTCTGCTTTTAGAATGTTCGCCGCCAGGGCTTCGAAGGCCGTCTTGCCTGCCATGCGTCTCGCTTTTTGAGAGCAATGTAACGTATGCGATACTTATATCCTCGCTCCAAGCGCGGCAATTCACTATGTGTGGTATAAAAGTAACTTATATGATGATAAATCGTACAGAACCGTCTCCGTTCGACTCAAGGCCACCGACAGGGCCGGCGAGGAGAAGGCTTAGGAGCAGTTCAAGGCGATCCCGCGATTGCCCTGTTCGTCAACACCGTAAAGCGTGTATCCCCCCGCTCACCAGAGCATACAAGACGCCGAAAACGAACTCGCGGCTGGATCAGCTTGGACGCAACATCAGACTGCCGAATCAAAAATGAATATGCCCAGCATCCATTCGAAAACGCCGTCGGTGTCGATAGCACCAGGCAGCTGGCCGGGACGGTCGAGTTGCCCTTTCGTCAAAAATCAGAATATACTAAAATAAGACTAGAAGATCTAGGCAGGGTTTCTCGTGGAGGTTGGCGTCCAAGTTTGACGGGTCGGTCTCGCGTCTGGATGCTCCTGCAACGCAACAAAGTGTGATTCGTCTCGGATGCGAGAACAAGCAGAACAGGACAAGCGGGCCCGAGCCCAAAGCCGGCAGTTTTTTGCCCTGGCTGCGGCGCTGCTCTTCTGCGTGTGGAAGCCGTGATTTTTCGGCTGCTACTCGCGTATTCATTGATATCCCCAATTGTCGGGGCCGGCCTCATGGAGGCTGGTTGGTTCGGGCGCTCTGTCAATGAGGAGGGCTACCCCAACGGAGCGACCCTGGCGCTTTTGCTCTACACAAGCTGTTTTCTCGTCAGCTGGTCATTCTGGGGGGCAGTGAAAGAGGTTCGGTTTATCGGTCTCGATCGCAGTTTCGAGCGCGTTCATGCTCGAAATGCAACCTTCCTGTCGCTGCCGGTCCTTCTTCTGATGACAGCCTTCGTTCTTTTTGGCCTGGGCGGCTGGGAGACGATCAAGGGAACCGTCGGAGCGGGAGGCTTTCGCTCGGGGCTCGAAAGCGGCGGGGCGCTCGGATATCTGATCCTAAAGTTCTATGCGCCTGCAATCTTCGCCTATCTCGTCTGCATCTACATGGACGGAGGTTGGAGAGGCGCGGTTCGTGGCCTGGCCATTCCGGCGGCCTGTCTTGCTCTCATTTCGCTCTCATTCGGCTACAAGACCGCGCTTATTCTTGCGATTTTGCCGACCGTAGTTCTCGTGTTCTGGCAGGCCGGGTTCAGGCACCTTGTCTATTTGGGCGCGGCAGGCTTTGCGGTCATTCTCGGGGGCTTTGCCTATCGCTGGGACGAGGCGGATGGAGTTTGGGGCTTGGTTGAAGCCATCTTCTACCGGGCTTTCATCCTGCATGGTGACGTGCCTTGGAAAATTTGGGGAATGTGGCAGGACGGCTATCAGTTCCCGAGCTACCTAGACACACTCCCGGTGGTTTTCGGGGATCGTATCTTCAGTGCCTGGACCGGTATCACGCGCGCCGATCCCGAGAGTTGGGTGGATACGCACTTCGGCCTGCTGATTACTAGGCTTTCCGGGTACGAGGCTGAATACATCATCTCGGCAGGCCATTCGAACGTCGCCAATGTCTTTTCCGAAGGTCTCATCGCAGGCGGAATTTATGGAGTCGTCCTCTTTGGTCTGCTGGCGGGTTTCATAACCCGTCTACTCTACCAGTTCATGGATAACCGATTGGCGATCAAGGACTACGGGACGGCTGCAGTCGCCGCCTGTTACTGGATTTATTTCGTCATGCCATGGCTCATCGGCGGGGGCATCACGTCCATCGCTCACATCGCGGTCATCTTCGGCGTTGCAACGACCATGATCCTGCTGCGCATGTTCCTCGGTGAACGACGGCGACGGCGAGACTATCAGAGCTCGTCTCGAAACCTTACGAGGCATAGCAGTATCTTGTGAGGCGACGCGTGAGGAGGCGGATGTGAGCGACAGTGATCCAGGCTTCGGCGCTTGCGATGGATTTCTCGAAGTCCTTGGCCAACCTGCGGCTGCGGCCGAGCCAGGCGAAGGTGCGTTCCACGCCCCATCGTCGAGGAAGGACGGCGAAGTCGCTCATGTCATCGGTGCGGTTGACCACCTCGATCGTCCAGCATCCGAGCTTGCGCAGTCGCCTCTTCAGCTTGTCGCCAGCATATCCGCCATCGGCGAGACATAGCGTAGCCAAGGATAGCGCTGTCGAATGGATTTCACACCTCGACCGCGCCGTCGCGATCCTGAACCTCTGCCCCATGAACGACGAGGCCGGCCATCAGGCCGAGGGTATCGGTGACGACGTGGCACGTTCGGCCTTTGATTTTCTTGCCGACGTTATATCCTCGGATCCTGCCGCTTTCCGCGGTCTTGATGCTCTGGCTGTCGATCACGCCCGCCGCCGGGCTCGCCTCGCGGTTCTTCCAGTTCGCGGGCGGCTGCGATCAGGTGAGTGTTGATGGTGCGCAGCAAGCCGCTGTCCTGTCAGTCATAGAAATAGCGCTGCACCGTTGTGAAGGGCGGAAAGTCCTTCGGCAACAGCGTCCAGGCGCAGCCGCTTGAAGCCAGATAGAGGATCGCGTTCACCACCTCGCTAAGATCAGTGGTGCGCGGCCGCCCCACCGGCCTCGGCTTCGGCAGACACGGCTCGACCAACGACCATTCCCAGTCCGTCAGATCGCTGGAATAACGCAAGCTTCGATGCGCATTCTCGCGCCGGGCGGTTTCAGTCCAGGGTATTGGCGGCTCCATCAAGTCTTGCAACCTGAAGGAATCACAACCTGCTGAAACCGCTCGACTCGGGTTGGCTCTAAGATTCGTAGGCTGAAGGCTTTGTGCCGGGAAGCCAGAAAGCCCGCTTAATCCGCCGAAGCTTGGGGCCGTTGACCGGATCAACACTTGCTCGGCGCCAAAATTCGCGCAGAAAGACTAGCGCAAGAAGAAACATTGTTGTCACGCTCACTGCGGCGAATACCGGCTTCCTCTTGTTTCGGGGAAGAGGCTGCTCATGCGCTATCGGCGGCTGCACGATCTGAGCGGAGCCGAAACCTTCTAGATCGCTCTTGACGGTAGCCAGCTCAGTTCTTCTGCCGTCCATTTCCTGCTGGATTTTAAGGAACGACTGCTCGTGGATTTCGATTTGGCTGCCGCGTCCGGGACTGTTGCTCGCGGGCCCCCGTTGCTTCACGAAGGCCCGCCGGATCGACTCGATGTCCGCGATTTCCTTTTTGAGACGGACCGCGGCCTCTTCAAGTTCTTGCTTCGCCGCACCTTTCGGCCGCGAGGCTGTGCCGAGCTGTGAAAAGAGCTTCTCCAGAACCTGCTTCGCCTCCTCGCGGGTTCGGCCTTTCATGGTGATATCGTAAAGGCCCACGGACGATATTGGTTCGAGCGTCCTACGAGAAAGAATGTAGTCTCTTGCGGCGTCGGGTGAGTCGCCATTTGCCGCCAGGATCCCGCTCTCGGCCGCCACAGGGTCGAGCACCGCGGGTGATGATAGAAGTGCGCCATGGACCGGCGTGAGGGAGATTTTCGCAGTGGCGACGTAGGTTTTCGGCTCCAGATAGACAGCGAGCAGTGCAGCCCCGCCTGCCAGAATTACGCCCATTAGAAGGATCAGCCACGATTCCGCAAGAACAACGACAACATCGAGGATACCGAAGTAGTCGTCCCTATACGCCTTCTCGTCCCGCATCTCGGATGACATAGCTGCTCCTTGAACCCATTTTCCGTCGTCATAACATTTTGCGCAGCGCGCAGCGCAAAATTAGCGGAGCGTATGCCTCGTCTGGGGGCATATTATGCGGCGAGCTTGCGGTGCCGCAAGCGCCGATGTTCGATAGTTTGTCGCTTGAGACGACGCCCGCTACTGGATCTACTTCGTCATGCCATGGCTCATCGCGGGGGGCATCACATCCATCGCTCACATCGCGGTCATCTTCGGTGGTGCAACGACCATGATCCTCTTGCACATCTTCCTCGGTGCACGACGGCGACGGAGGGATCGCCAGGAACTCGGTGCGTGAAACCGATTCGTCACCAGTGGACGAAGCGCTCGCCGAAGACGACGGCGAACTGCGTCTTGGCCTCCAACCACGCGCGCGGTGGCCGTTTCCATTCCGCGGCTGGCGACAAGCGCGTCAGCCTATGACGGGGCGCAACTCTGCAATGTCTTCGATCGACCGAATACCGGGGTGACGGTCCAGGCCGACATCGCTTGCCGATCGGCCGAGAACGGGGCTTGGCTGGCAAGGGAGCGGTTATGTCTCGGACATCCACCGCAGAAAGCCGAAGAAACGGCCGCTGAACGGGCGGACGTCATGCGCCGATGGTCGGCGTTCAAAGGTTCGATCCGCCGTCGAGCACGTGTTAGCCCGACAGACGGGAGCGATGGGGGCATTCACACGCTCGGAGTCGGGCGCGCTGAGGTGACGATCGGCATGGCCAACCTGATCTACAACCTCGCACGCTTCGTCTGGCACCCGGGGCAGGCGTGCCCGCATAGCGGCAAAATCACCGCCGAAGCGGCACTCCTGCGTCAGGCAATCATCGAAAGACGGAAGATCAGCGGCTTGGAAATGCGAACAATAAGCCGCCAGCCGTTTCAGGTACTTCAGAAAGCCGAAACGGAGCTTCTTCGAGAGCTCCAGCTTGTTTTGCATGGTACCCGCGCTCTTGCCGTTGCCGCAGCCGCATTTGCGACAATATGTGCGTGCCCGGAGCCCCCTCGGCACTCCAGATGGCGACGGGATAGAAACACAGCGGTGACGTTTCCATGATCATGCCATGAGCCCAATCTTATCTTTTGTCCTGGTTGTCGTCGGCGCGGCGTTGGTGCTGGTCACGACCGTTGATGCCATTGGCGGATTCTTTCGCATCGGCGCCAATGCCGGGTTGTTGACGCGACCTTTCGAGAACGGCGTCAGCCGGGCCGTTCTGTCGCTGGTGCGGATATCTGGACATCGCGGGTCGCTGAATTTGGTCGGCCCGCTCTGTGTGGTGGCGCGGACGATCGTCAGTGTCGCGACCCTTTGGCTCGGATGGAGTCTGATCTATGTCGCGTTTGACGAGGCATTACTCGCCGCCCAGTCCGGTGCGGAGGCCGGAATCCTCGAGCGTTTCTATTTCGCCGGCTACGTCGTGTCGACGTTGGGGCTTGGTGATTTCCAGCCCGGCAACGACACTTGGCGGCTGGTCACGACATTCGCCTCGTTGTCGGGCTTCATGTTCCTGACATTCCTGGTCAGTTTCATGGTCACGATTTCCAGCCAGATTTCCGAACGGCGCGCGCTGGCGATGATGATCACAGCGGCCGGCGCTGGCCCCTATGCGATCCTGCGCCGCTATCGAAACGGCGATACGGTCGATCTCAGCCCGCTGCTGAGCATGATCGCGTTACCGGTCATCAAGACAGCCGAGGCGAGCACCAACCTGCCGCTGCTGCACCGGTTCCACTCCGCCGATGTTCACGGGTCCTACGCCGTCGCCATTGCGCGGCTGGATGAAACATTGACGATGCTGGAATACGGCTGTGACGGTGGCCGGCACCCGGAAATCGCGCTGGTCCGTCACGGCGTCGACATGATCATCGCCGCGTTACCGAGCGAATGGTTGGGAACCGCCGATGCCCCATCCCCGTCCGTCGCGCGCCTGCGGGAGGCGGGTATCGACTGCGTTGGCGACCAACAGCTCGCCGAGGGGATGTCGGAGGCGTCGATCCGGGATCGCCGCCGCAAATTGAAGAGCATGGTCGAGGCGCTCGGTTTTTCCTGGCAACAGCACGTCTATGGAGAGAATCCGGATCGGGGCGCCGGTGCGTAACGCCAGTCGCCACGCTGCGTGGCGATACTCCAATCAGGCGTGACGGCTGCCCAGCGATATGATCCCGCCTATGATAGCCTGCGATAGGCCAGCGTGTCGGCATATATCCGCTCCTGGCGCTCGCAGAGCGCAGCCCATTGCGCGGCGCACTCCGAACGCGGCAGCACGGTGTGGTCGATCGCCGTCATCGCCGACGCGGCAGCGGAGAAATCGGAGAACCAGCCGGCGCCGACGGCCGCGACGATGCCAGCGCCAAGCGCCGAAGCCTCGACGGTAAGGCTGCGCTCGACCGGCAGGCCGGTGGCGTCGGCGAGCATCTGCAACCAGAGCTGGCTCTGCGCGCCGCCGCCGATGGCCCGGATGCGCTCGAGCGCCAGTCCCTCGGCGGCCATCGCCGCGATCCCCCTTGTGATTTCGGCCGTCAGCGCCTCGAGCGCTCCCCGGTAGAAATGCGCCCGGCCGTGATTGGCCGACAGGCCGACGATGGCCGCGCGGGCGGCCGGGTCCCAATGCGGATTCATGACGCCGATGATGTGCGGCGTCATGGTCAGGCCCTCCGAGCCGATCGGTAGCTGGGCCGCGGCCTCCTCCAGGCGATCGAAGGCCTGGGGGTCGTCGCGTCCGCCGGCGAAATTGTCCACCACCCAATTGACGAAGAAGGCGCCGGCCTTCTGCAGCGCTTCGAGGAAATAGCCCTCGCCGGTCGGGGCTGTCATCGTGCGCCAGTTCAGGTCGGTCGTCGGCGTCGGCGAATAGACCCCCGTGACTGTCGCCGTGCCGAGATTGAGATAGACTGTCCCGGGCTCCATGGCATTGGTGCCGAGGCCGGCGCATTGGCCGTCGCCGCCGCCGGCAAAGACCGGTGTGCCGGGCCGCAGACCGGTGTGTTTCGATGTCGCCTCGGTGATGGCGCCGACCAGGCTGCCCGGCCTCAACAGATCGGGAAGCTGCCGCCGCCGGACGCCGACGCTGTCGAGAATGGGGTCGGACCAGTCCATCGCCGTGATATCGAAAATGCCGAAGGGGTCGGCGCTTGACCAGCTCGCTGCCTTGCGGCCGGTCAGGCGCCCCGTCAGGAAGGCATGGACGTCGACGATGTGCCGCGCCGCGTCGAGAATGGCCGGGTCGTTCCGCCGTAGCCAGTCCAACCGGTAGATGACGGGGATCGTGTCCACCGGCTTGCCGGTCGTGCGATGCAGCCAGTCTCGGCCCATTTGGTCGGCATAGGCGGCGTAAGTGCCAATCGAGCGCTCGTCGAGCCAGACCATCGCCGGGCGCAGCGCGCGTCCGTCCGCATCGAGAAAGGCGACGGTTTCCCGCTGGTTGGAAATCGCCACCGCGTCCACCGTATCGGCGCCGACCGCGGCGACCGCCGCGCTCACCGAAACCGTCAGCGCGTCCCACCAGCCCTCGCAGTCCTGCTCCGCATAGCCCGGCTGCGGCGTCGACAACGCGATGGGCGCGCGCCCTTCCGCGACCGCGCGCCCGTCTTCGTCCCAAGCGATCGCCTTGGTACTCTGGGTCGAGCTGTCGATGCCGATGACATGCCGCTTCCGGGCCATTTTTCCTCCTCCCGACTTCTGCTCGGTTTTTCCCGCAAGATTCGCCGACGCTTTCGGCGCGTGTTCGGCTTAGTCCGCCCCCAGCAGAGCCGCGGCCGTATCGGAATCCGTCACCAGATGAGTGGCGTAGCCCCCGGTGAGTGCCGCCAGGATCGCATCGCGCTTGGCCGGTCCTCCAGCCAGGCACAGACGGAACGGGACGCTTTTCAGATCGGCGAGCGAAATCCCGACGATACCGTCATCGATCGGGCAAGGGACTGGGACGCCTGCCGTATCGATCAGGCGGCCGATGATCACGGCCTTGGCGCGTTCCTCGGACTGGATCTGCCGCAACGCGCCCGGATCGAGCATGTCGCTTTCGGCGAAGGTGCTTTTCGGACCGAGTTCGCCGACTCCGAACATGACCTTCGTCGCCGATCGGATCAACGCGAACTGGCGTTCCAGAGAGGGTTCGGCCAGAAGCCGGTCGCGCAGTTCGCGGCTGGACAGGACCGCCGGCGCGTGCAGGTTGACGCAGCGCGCGCCGAGCTGGTTGGCCAGCAGCGTCGTGCAGAGCTCCGGCGAGAAATCGGCCGAGCTCGCCGAACTGCCGGAGACCTGGACGATGGTCAGATCCGGTATCCGGCTGGCCTCTGTGGCCCGCGCCGCCGCCAGGATCGTGCGGCCCCAGGCGACGCCGATAATGTCGCCGGGCTCCAGAACGTCGGCCAGCACCCGAGCCCCCGCGGCGCCGATGCGTTGTTCGGCGGGCTGGTCCTGCAGCGCGGGAACGACGGTCGCCGCGGTCAGCGAAAATCGCTTCGCCAAAGCCTTGGACAGAGCCGTGCGCGCGACGGCCGCGCTGTCCACCCGTATGGTTACCCGGCCGCTGCGCCGCGCTTCCTGGAGGTAGTTGGCGACGCTCGCCCGCGAAACGCCGAGGCGCGCGGCGACCTCGGCCTGGGTCAGCTCGTCGACATAGTAGAGCCACGCGGCCCAGGTCACGACGTCGTCGAATTCCGGCGGCGGCTTCGGCGTCCCGCGACTCGGACCTTGAAGGGGGGCGGGCTGATCCATCTCGTCGAAAATGCCATGTCCCTGACTTTTGTCAAATGGTTCTGTCATCTGTTTGACAAATGCAAAATGCCGGTGTCAGATGTCGACAAATGGGAGGCGACATGTCGGACATCCGGGAGCCATGCTCCCTCGGCGATGAGCGCAATTGGACGTCGCTCATCGACGAGATCATTGACGGGCGGTGGATCCATCCGGAGTCCGGCGCGCCGGCCGCGGTCGATTATGACCGCGTTGTCATCGCGGAGAGTCTGGCGGGACGGGAAGCCGAACTCGTCGATGCGATGAATCTCGGCGGCCGGATCGCCCTGGTCGCCGACGCGGCGACATTCGCGGCGCTGGGCAATCGTGTCGCAAAGGCGCTGGTTGGGTGGGACGTCACTGTCATCCTGCTCGACAATCCGCATGCCGACATGGCCCATATCGTTGCGCTCAGACGGCGGCTCACAGGGTTCGACGGCGCCATTGCGGTCGGCTCCGGCACCGTCAACGACCTGGTCAAATACGTCGTCGCGGAAGACAGGCGGCCCTATTGCGTCTTCGGCACCGCCGCCTCGATGAACGGCTATACGTCCTCGACCGCCTCGATCACACTGGACAGCGGCTTGAAGGTTTCGTTGCCCTCGATCGCGCCGCGCGGCTTCTTCGTCGATCTCGGCGTGGCGGCGGTAGCGCCGCGGCGGCTGGCGGCGGCCGGTTTCGGCGATTGTCTGGCGCGCTCGGTCGCGCAGATCGACTGGTGGGTCTCGCACCGGCTGCTCGGCACCGAATACCAGCAGGTGCCCTACACTATTCAGGAAGCCGACGAACGGGAACTGAACGCCCGGGCTGCCGGTATCGCGACCGGAGACGTGGAGGCGATCGGCTATCTCTATCGCGTCCTGACCTTGTGCGGCCTCGGAATCGCCTTTACCGGCGTCTCCCATCATGGCTCGATGGGCGAGCATCAGATATCCCATTACATCGATTGTTTTGCCGGCGACGGGCATCCCGGCACGTTGCATGGCGAACAGGTCGGCGTCGCCTCGCTGACCATGGCGCGGCTGCAGCAGCGCATCCTCGCCTCCGACACGCCGCCGACGGTGCGCCCGACCCGTATCGACGAGGCCGGCATGGTCCGGCGGATGGGTCCGGCGATCGCCGCCCAATGTCTGGAGGAATACCACAAGAAGGCGCTCGACCAGGCCGGCGCGGACCGGCTGAACGTTCGTATGAAGGAGATCTGGCCGGAGCTTCGCCAGGAATGTCTCCGCTTCGCGATCCCGGCGGACGAGATGGAGCGGCTGCTTCGCGATGCGGGCGGCGCTACGACGGCGGCGCAACTCGGCGTGCCGGTGGATTTCTACCGCGAGGCGGTGCTTCATTGCCGCGAGATGCGCAATCGCTTCTCGGTCCTCGACATCGCGGACGACGCCGGTCTCCTGGCCGATTTCGCGGCGGCGGAGCGTTGACGATGCGCCCGATCTCGCAAATGCCCCCGGATGTGGCAGCATCGATCATCGGCGTCTTCGCCGACATCGACGATACGTTGACGACCGATGGCCGGCTGCCCGCGGCGTCCTACGCTGCGCTGGAGGCGCTGCATGACGCGGGGCTGTTCGTCGCGCCGATCACCGGCCGCCCCGCCGGATGGTGCGACATGGTCGCCCGCTTCTGGCCGGTGACCGGTGTCGTCGGCGAGAACGGCGCCTTCTATTTCGCTTATGACAGCGCGCAACGGCGGATGCGCCGCTCCTTCTTCGCCAGCGATTTCGAGCGCGCAGCCAACCGCAAGCGGCTCGAATCAGTTGGTCGGCGGATCCTCGCCGAAGTGCCGGGCTCGGCGATTTCCGCCGATCAGCTCTACCGGGAAGCCGATCTCGCCATCGACTTCTGCGAGGATGTCGCACCGCTCGGAAAGGCCGATATCGTCCGGATCAAGACGATTTTCGAGGAGGAGGGCGCGGTCGCGAAAATTTCCTCGATTCACGTCAATGGCTGGTTCGGCGACTACGACAAGCTGTCGATGACCCGGCGCTTCGCGGACGAGATTCTTCGCATCGACCTCGATGCCGAGAAGCACCGGATCGTCTTTGCCGGCGACAGTCCCAACGACGCGCCGATGTTCGGCTTCTTTCCCAATAGCTGCGGGGTCGCCAACGTTCTCGATTTCACCGGCGAGATGGATTCCGAGCCCGCCTTCGTAACCGCGCGCGCGGGGGGCGAGGGCTTCGTCGAGATCGCCGAGGCCGTTCTTTCGGCGCGCGGCCTGGGCGAGAGCGGGATACAGCAGCGGGAGGCGGCCGATGCGCGATAGCGAACGGGCCTTGCGGCAGAAGATTATCGACCTCTGCCTGGAGATGAACCGCAACCGCATCAACCAGGGCACGTCCGGCA
This sequence comes from uncultured Aurantimonas sp., assembly GCA_947488615.1. Lineage (GTDB taxonomy): Bacteria > Pseudomonadota > Alphaproteobacteria > Rhizobiales > Rhizobiaceae > Aurantimonas. Next base: position 88,122 of record CANKZU010000010.1, on the reverse strand, counting down.
ACATATCCGCGCGCCACGGCGAGGCGATGCTTTTGACCCCGAGCGCCACGCCCTATGAGGAGCTGACGCCGGAAAAAATCGTTTTCATGCCCCTTGATGGCGACGGCACGGACTGGTCGGGACCGTTGAAGCCGTCGACCGAATGGCGCTTTCACCGCGACATCCTGCGCGCACGTCCCGATGCCGGGGCGGTCGTCCATGCGCATCCGACCTTCGCCACCACGCTGGCGATCACCCGCCGCGCGATTCCAGCCTGCCATTACATGGTCGCGGTGTTCGGCGGCACCGACGTCCGTTGCTCGGGCTACGCACGCTACGGCACACCGGAACTCTCCCACGAGGCGCTGACGGCCCTGGCAGACCGGACGGGATGCCTGCTCGCCAACCACGGCGCCATTACCATCGGCAGCGATCTCGACAAGGCGATGTGGCGCATGGTCGAATTGGAGACGCTGGCCAAGCAGTACCATCACAGCCTGCAGCTCGACGGCGGCCCGGTTATTCTCAGCGACGCGGAAATCGCGGAGGTGTTGGAAGGATTCGGCAGCTACGGCCTGCAGTCTCGCAAGGGAGCGTCGAAGCGATGAGGACGCGCGCCGCGATCCGTTTCCACCGCGCGGCCTTGCGGCGGAGGTTTGATGCGCCGAGGGCTGGCGTCCGCCGGACGGGGAGGGCTTGCGCGTGACCCCGTCGGCCAATCTCGTCCGCCGCACCGTCATCTCGGACCACCCGCTACCGTGGCTCCTGCCGCTGATCGCGATTCTCGTGGTCTTCACCATCTTTCCGCTGATCTACAATATCTGGCTGAGCTTCCACGAATTCGTGCCGCGCCGGCGAGTGCTGGAATATGTCGGCGGGCAGAACTGGATGCAGCTGTGGGAGGACAGCCGCTTCTGGCAGTCCCTCGGCGTGACCTTTCTCTACTTCATCATCGCACTGGTCTTCGAACTGGCGCTCGGCATGGGAATTGCGCTGCTGCTCGATTCCGACGAGCCGGGCTTCGGCATTCTGCGCGGTCTGTTGACGATGGCGCTGGTCGTTCCGCCCGCGATCGTTGGCATGATGTTCCTCCTGATGGAGGATTCGCAGTTCGGCGTGCTGACCTTCTTCCTCCAGATGATCGGCGTCCTCAGCCCCGAAACGCCGATCCTGGCGACGCCGTCGCTGGCGCTCGCCGGCGTGCTGCTCGCCGAGATCTGGCAGTGGACACCGTTCATGGTGCTGATCCTCCTGGCTGGTCTGCGCGCGCTTCCCACCGAGCCCTACGAGGCCGCGATGATCGATGGCGCCAGCCCCATCCAGACCTTCGTTCGGCTGACCCTTCCGATGATGTCCAAGGTGATCGCCATCGCCGTCCTGATCCGCGGCATCGATCTGTTCCGGGTGTTCGACTACGTCTTCGTGATGACCTCGGGCGGGCCGGGCACCGCTACCTACACGCTCAGCCTCTATGCCTGGCAGCAGACCTTCTCCTTCATCAAATGGGGATACGGCGCGACGCTCAGCCTCGTCACGCTCGCGATCATCCTGGTTCTCGCCAATCTGTTCATCAAGCTCGCGAAGGTGAAGTGGTGATGCAGACCGCGTTTTTCCCCCGGATGCTCCGCATCCTGTTCGCCTGGGTCGTGGTGGGGCTGTTCTTCTTCCCCATCTACTACTGGACGAGCGTCGCGTTCCGTGACGGACGCGACATCTTCTCGCGGCCGCCGATCGTCTTCGACTTCGCTCCGACGCTCGACAATTTCCAGAAGGTCTTCGGCATCACTTTCGGCGATGGCGGTCGCCTGACCGTGACGCCGGGCGGCGGCAATTTCTTCATGGGGCCGCGGCTGTGGGATTCGATCGTCATCGCCTGCGGATCGACCGTTTTGGCGCTGATCATCGCGACACTCGCGGCCTACGCTCTGTCGCGCATCCAGTTTCGTGGCCGCCATGCCTTCGTCGGCTGGGTGCTGTCGACGCGCATGATGCCGCCGGTCGCCGTCGCGATCCCGATGTTCTTCATGTACAAGACGCTCGGCCTGCTGGACACCTATCTCGGCATGATCCTCATCCACGCGCTGATGAACCTGCCGCTGGCCGTGCTGTTGATGAAGAGCTTCTTCGACGACATCCCGACCGAGATCGACGAAAGCGCCATCGTCGACGGGGCGAGCCGCTGGCTGATCTTCCGCCGCGTGGTCCTGCCAATGGCGCGCGGCGGCATCGCCGCGACGGCGGTTCTCTGCTTCATCTTTTCCTGGACGGAATTCCTGTTCGCGCTGACGCTGACCCAGACCGACATCAAGACGGTGCCGGTGGTCTCGACGACCTTCGTCACCTCGGTTGGAACCGCCTGGGGCAACATGGCGGCGCTCGGCGCGGCCGCGATCGTTCCCGCCTTCATCTTCGTGCTGGCGGTGCAGAAGCATCTGGTGCGCGGCCTGACGATGGGCTCGCTCAAGCAGTAACCCGCGTTTGCCTCCGAGGAGGGAGGCGGCACGGCGCATACCCGCAAAGACAGGCGGGCCCCAACTGTCGCTAACGGAGGAGAACGAGACCATGAAAGACTGGCAGCGCAAGAATTATCTGGCGTCGGTGACCGACCGCTACGTCAATGGCCGGATGGACCGGCGCAGCTTCCTTCGCTCGGCCGGCAAGCTCGGCCTTTCGGTCGGCGCGCTCGGCCTGGGCTTCGGCATGGGCAACGGCCGGCCGTTCCTCAACCTCGCCCCGTCGGCCTTCGCGCAGGGCTCGCTGGAGCCCTCGGCGGAGATGATGAAATGGCTGGCCGATGTCGGCAAGCCCTTCGCCGGCACGACGCTGCGCCTCGCCACTGAGTCGACGCCGCCATCCAACGCCATCGCCAACAGCCTGAAGGGCTATTTCGAGGAAGCGACGGGCATTACGGTCGAGATCGAGGTGTTGCCGCTGGAGCAGGTGCTGCAGAAGCTGACCCTCGACGTCGCCTCGGGCCTTGGCACCTACGACCTCTATTATATCGACCAGAGCTGGGCGGCGAGCTTCAGCCAGGATGTCTTCGATCCGCGCGAGCAATACGAGGCAAAGCCCGACCTCGCCTACCCCGACTACAATATGGACGATTTCCTGCCGGCGCTGGTCGACGGCATAGCCAAATACGAGGATCGCTGGGTCGGCGTTCCCTACGACATCCCGATCTTCATCATGCAGTATCGCAAGGACATCTATGACGAGCTCGGCCTGAAGGCGCCGGAAACGATGGACGAGCTTCTCACCAACTCCAAGGCGATCACCGACGCCAAGGGACCGGAATTGTACGGCACCACCGGCCAGATGAAGTCCGGCCACTACAGCCTGGAATGCGACTGGACGGCCTGGCTGTGGGGTCACGGCGGCCAGATCTTCGATGCCGACAACAATTTCGCCGGCAACAACGAAGCCGGCCTCGCGGCGATGGAATACTGGGACAAGCTGAAGGCGACGATGCCGCCGGGCGTCGATGGCTGGACCTGGGACGGACAGGGCCAGTCGGTCAGCCAGGGTGTCGCGGCTTCGATGCTTTCCTGGGGCGAGTTCTTCCCGTTCTTCGACGATCCGAAGTCGGGCAAGATTTCCGGCCTGATGGAAGCCGCGATTCCGCCGAAGGCGACGAGCCTCGTCACGCCGGACAAGACCGGTTTCGGCGAGATTCCGGGCGTCGGTCACCAGGGTGGTTCGAGTCTGGCGGTATCGAAATACTCCAAGAGCCCGGACGCCGCCTGGGTATTCATGCAGTGGGCGACATCGGCTGATACCCAGGCGCTGATCACCGTCCTCGGTGGCGGCACGGGACCGACCCGCGCCAGCGTCTACGACGATCCTCGGGTGCTCGCCAACGCCAAGGTCGGCGCCGGCACTACCCGGCATCTGCCGGTCGTTCGCGAGACGATCGCGGAATATATGGGCTCCGAGCCGGATCTGCCGGAATGGGCGGAAATCTCCAGCGACACGATCCCGGTCGGTCTCGGCCGCTATTTCGCCGGCGAGTTCGACAGCCCCAAGGCCGCGTTGGACGAGATCGCCGCAAACGTTTCCTCGGTCCTCAAGGGCTGAGGCGACAGCGGCCGGCCGCCGCGCCTCTCCCGCGCGGCGGCCGGCCCATACCCAGATGAACAGGAACCGGACGACACAGCATGACTGACAAACCCCTCATCGCCATCACCGGAGCCAGCTCCGGCATCGGCGAGGCGACGGCGTGGGCCTTTTCAGCGGCCGGCCACCCGCTGCTGTTGATGGCGCGGCGCATGGACCGCATGGAGGCGCTCGGCCTGCCGAACGCCGTCCTGGCCAAGGTGGACGTGCGCGACCGGGACGCGATCAAGGCGGCGGTCGCCAAGGGCGAAGCGAAATTCGGGCCGGTGGACCTCATGTTCGCCAATGCCGGCGTCGCCCATCTCGCCGATATCGCCACCCAACCGCCAGAGGAATGGGACGCGATGATCGACATCAACACCAAGGGCGTGATGAACACCGTCCATGCCGTGATGAACGGCATGATGCAGCGTCAGCGCGGCACCCTGGTGATGATGAGTTCGATCGCCGGTCGCAAGATCTATCCCGACCATACCGTCTATTGCGGCACCAAGTTCTTCGTCCACGCCGTCTCGGAAAGTCTCCGGGAATATCTGTCCGGCTACAATGTCCGCGTGCAGGTGATCTCGCCCGGCGTCATCGAGACCGAGGTTCTGTCCGGCGTCAACGATCCCGACACGCTCGCCGCCTACAAGGCCAACAAGGTCGCGATCGGCGGCGGCATCGGGCCGGAGCATGTCGCCGACCTGATCCTGACGACCTACCGGATGCCGCAAAACGCGCTGGTGCAGGAAATCGTCCTGACGCCGACCCGCCAGCGCCACTGAGCCGACCGCCTCGCATCGCTACCCCCAAAGGAAGCCCGTTTTCATGTCCAGCGTCGAATACAAGAACATCGGGAAATCCTTCGGCTCGGTCGAGGTGATGCGGGACATCTCGTTTCGCATCGAGGATCACCAATTCGTCGTGCTGCTGGGACCGTCGGGCTGTGGAAAGACGACGCTCTTGCGTATGACCGCCGGCCTCGAGGCTATCTCAGCCGGGGACCTCGAAATCGGCGGCCGGCGCGTCAACGGCGTGCATCCGCGCGACCGCGATATCGCCATGGTGTTCCAGAACTACGCGCTCTATCCGACCATGCGGGTCTACGACAACATCGCCTTCAGCCTGGAGGTGGCGAAGCTGCCGAAGGCGGAAATCAAGCAGAAAGTCGAGTGGGCGGCCGACGTCCTCAATTTGACCGATTACCTTCATCGCTATCCGAAGGAACTGTCCGGAGGCCAGCGCCAGCGTGTCGCGATGGGGCGCGCGATGGTGCGCGAGGCCGGCGTCTTTCTCTTCGACGAACCGCTGTCGAATCTCGACGCCAAACTGCGCGCCCATATGCGCCTGGAGATCCGGCAATTGCACGACCGGCTGAAGGCGACGACGATCTACGTCACCCACGACCAGATCGAGGCGATGAGCATGGCCGACGTCATCGTCCTAATGCATGGCGGCCGGATCATGCAGATCGGCACACCCGACGAAATCTACGAAAAGCCGAACTCGATCTATGTCGCCGACTTCATCGGCTCGCCGTCGATGAACTTCATCGAGGGCGAGGTCACGCGCGGCACCGCCGGGCCCGTGTTCAAGACGCCGGGCGTATCGGTGCCGCTGCCGATGGAAACCGGCGCCAGCGAGGGGCAGACGGTGATCATGGGCGTCAGGCCGAATGATCTCGCCGTCTCCGAGGACGGTCCGATCCGGGGCACGGTAGTGCTGTCGGAGACCACCGGCGCCGACGTGCAGCTGCATGTCGAGGTCGACGGCCGCGATACGGTCGCCGTCGTGCCCCGCTCCGAGCGCCGCAAGCCGGGCCTGCCCGTCGGTCTCACGGTTTCGCCGCAGGCGATCCATCTGTTCGACAAGGCCAGCGAACAGCGCATCAACTGACGATGGCCGCGCCGCCGGGCGTCAGCTTCCCTTCGTCTTCGGTAGATCGATGCCGGCGAAGGTCTTGATGACGGCGCTGTCGGCTTCCTTGCCGTAGCCGGCGTTGCTGGCGTTGAGATACATCGCATAGGCGGTCGAGGCGAGCGGTAGCGGGAATTTGAGCGACCGGCCGGTTTCGGTCACCAGCCCCATGTCCTTGACGAAGATGTCCACCGCCGACATCGGCGTGTAATCGCCTTCCACGACGCCCTTCATGCGGTTTTCGAACATCCAGGAATTGCCGGCCGCGTTGGTGACGACGTCGTACATCAGATCGAGCGGGATGCCGGCGCGAGAGGCAAGCGCCATCGCCTCGGCGCCGGCCGCGATATGGACCCCGGCGAGAAGTTGATGGACGATCTTCACTGTCGCGCCGAGACCGATCGTCTCGCCGATATTGTAGACCTTGGCCGCGATCGCATCGAGCAGCGGCTCGAGCGTATCGAATACCTCTTGCGGCCCGGCGGCCATGATCGTCATCTCGCCGGTCTCGGCCTTCGCCGCCCCGCCCGAGACTGGCGCATCCAGCATTTTCAGGCCGGCCGCGCGCAAATCCTCGTCGAAGCGGCGGGCATCGTCGGGGGAGATCGTGGCGGACACTACGACCGGCGTGCCGGGCCTCAGCAGCGGCGCGATGCCGTTCGCGCCGAACAGCGCGTCCCGGCATTGAGCGGCGTTGACCACCAGAAGCACGACCGCATCGAGATCGCCGGCAAAGGCCGAGGCGTCCTTCCCGACGCCGGCGGCTCCCGCCTGTTCGAGCCGCTGCAAGGCGGCGGGCGACAAATCGACGCCGTAGACAGTCAGGCCGGCCCGCAGGGCGGACAGGGCCGCTCCCATCCCCATCGAGCCGAGGCCGATGAATCCCACCTTCATTGCCGCCAATGCGCCCTCCCATCACCTGTTTCATGAGCCTTGGCGAACAACATGTCCGCTTCGGCAATTCGTGACCGCTGCCTAACGCTCGCCAGACCCGCCAGCGCGAACCGACGCCATCCAGTCGAGCCCGTCGTCGGTCGTGCCGCGCGGCCGGTATTCGGCGCCAAAAAAACCCGCATAGCCGAGCGCCGCGATGGCCGGCAGCAGCCGCTCATAGGCCAGTTCGCCCTCGTCGGGCTCGGCGCGGGACGGTACGGCGGCGATCTGCACATGGCCGATCAGGTCACGGTGGCGCTCGAAGCGCCGGGTGAGATCGCCCTGCATGATCTGGGTATGATAGCAGTCGAACATGATCTTCAGCTCGGGCCGGCCCAGACGCGCGACGATTTTAGCCGCCTGCTCGATTTCGAAGAGAAAATAGCCCGGCGCGTCGCGGTGGTTGATCGGCTCGATCAGCACGATCATGTCGTGTTTGGCGGCGCGGTCGCAGGCATAGGCAAGGTTCTTGTCGAACGTCTCGCTCGCTTCCTCGACCCCTTGCGTCTTTCCGGCCATGACATGGACGGCCCTGGCGCCGATCTCGGCGCCGTAATCGAAGGCCTCGTCGATCGCCGCCCGGGCTTCCATCTCGCGGCTGGGAACGGCGGCAAGGCCGAAATCGGCCGCGCCGCCCTTGCGGGTGTTGAGGCCGAGCATCGTCAGGCCGGTCTCCTCCAGCGCCCGCCGGACGGCTCCGGCGTCCTCGTCATAGGGCCAATGGCACTCGACGGCGTCGAAGCCGGCCGCCTTGGCACGCCGGATCGCATCGGGAAGCGACAGTTCGGTCCACAGGAAACCGAGATTGGCGGACAGGCGGATCATCAGGACCACTCCACGTCGAAGGCGGTGACGACGCCGGCGATCTGTTCTGGCGTCAGCAGGCGCGGTTGCAGCCCGCGCGTCAGAAGCGCGAGCCGGGCCGTCTCTTCCAGTTCCTCGATGGCATAGACGGCGGCTTCCAGATCCTTGCCGGCGACGACCGGACCGTGGTTCGCCAGCATCACCGCCGAGCGGCGGCCGGCCAGTCCGCGGATCGCGTCGCCCGTGGCCGCGTCGCCGGGGAGGAAATACGGCAGCAGCCGAACCTTGCCGAGCCGCATGATCGAATAGGCGGTGAGCGGCGGCAGCATGTTGTCGGGGTCGAGGCCCGGCAGCATCGATAGGGCGACGGAATGGGTCGAATGGAGATGCACCACGGCGCCGGCGGTCGAGCGGGTGTCGTAAAACGCCCGGTGCAGCGGCATTTCCTTCGTCGGCTTGTCGCCCTCGACGAGAGTCCCGGCGGCATCGAACCGGCTGAGGCGGGCCGGGTCGAGACGGCCGAAGGAGGCGCCGGTCGGTGTGACCAGCAGGCCGCCGTCGGGCATCCGGACTGAGATATTGCCCGAGGCGCCGTGGGTCAGGCCCCGGTCGTAGATCGAGCGCGCCAGTTCGCAGACCGTCTCGCGAAGCTGTGCCTCAGCCGTCATGATTCTCGCCTTTCAAGACGCCCAGCGCCGTCTGGAAGAAATCCGCGTCGCCGAAATTGCCGGACTTCAGGGTCAGCCAGAGCGGCCGGTCCGACGCCTTCACCGCCGGAACGCCCGGCGCGATCTCCGGCCCGATAGAAAGGGCGGAGAGGCCGAGCCCCTCGACCACCGCGCCCGACGTCTCGCCGCCCGCCACCACCAGCCGCGTGACGCCCGCCGCGCACAATTGGCGGGCGGCTTCGGCGAAGAACTCTTCAAGGCGTGCGGCGAGCGGGTCTCTGCCGAAACGCTGCTGCGCCGCCTTGACCGCTTCGGGATCGGCCGAGGAGTAGATGAGCGGGACGCCGCCGGTCTGTTCGAGTGCCCAACCGACCGCGCCGTCCGGTGTCTGTTCGCCCGCCATCACCCGCTCCGGCAAGATTTCGAGGGCAGGGGCCGCGCCCGCATAGCGCGCGACCTGTGTCCGGGTCATGGTCGAGCACGAGCCGGACAGGATCGCCGCCGGGCCTTCGGAGCCCACCCAGGTCGATGCCTCGGACGCCAGCAGATTCTCGGCGCGGAAATTGTCGGGCAGGCCGAGGGCGATGCCCGAGCCGCCGGTCAGAAGCTTCAAGTCGCGCGCCGCGTGCCCGATCGCAAAGAGATCCTCGTCGCGGATCGCGTCGACCACCACCACAGGCCGGCCGGCGGACGCCTCAGTGGCAATCGCGTCGAGGATCGCCGGGCCGCCTTGAAACACCGTTGTCGCGGCAACGTGCCCGACGCCCTGTTTCGTCTGCGGCATGAGCCACCGGCGCAGGTCGGCGTCGGTCATCGGCGTCAGCGGATGGTGTTCCATGCCGCTTTCGCTGAGCAGCCGGTCGCCGACGAAGAGATGCCCTTGATAGATGCTGCGCCCGGTCGCGGGGAAGGCTGGACAGACGATCGTGCGGTCTGTCCCGAGGCGCTGCATCAGGGCATCGATCACCGGTCCGATATTGCCCTCCGGCGTCGAATCGAAGGTCGAGCAATATTTGAACAGGAACTGCCGGCAGCCCTGGTCGACCAACCAGTCGAGCGCTTCGAGCGACAGCGCCACCGCGTCGGCCGGGGGGATCGTCCGCGATTTCAGGGCGACGATTCCGGCCTCGACGCCGGGCTCGGCGGTGCCACTCGGCACACCGCTATATTGCGTCACTCGCATGCCGCCCTTGGCGAGCGTGTTGGCGAGGTCGGACGAGCCGGTGAAGTCGTCCCCTATGCAGCCGAGCAGCATCGCCCCTCTCCTCCGTCGCCAGCCTCGGCAATGTATACCGCAGCAAGGCTACGTACCGCGTCTTTGCCGCTGGTGCCAAGCCTTGCCTTGAAGGAAGTTGAGGCGCCCGGGATCGAAGCGACCCCTTAACGAAGGCGGGCGACGGATTCGTTACTCGTAGAAGACGTCGACCAGCGACAGCGAGACCGCCGGCACATAGGTGACGAGGATGAGGATCAGGACCAGTACGCCGATGAACGGCAGGTTCGTCTTCGTCGTCTTCCAGATGTCGGTGCGGGCGATCGAGCAGGCGGTGACCAGAACGCTGGCAACCGGCGGCGTCTGTTGGCCGAGCGCGATATTCAGCGTCAGCAGGATGCCGAACTGAATCGGGTCGATGCCGATCTCGTGGACCAGCGGCATGAAGATCGGCACGGTCAGGATGATCGCGGCGGCACCGTGCAGGACCATGCCGACGAACAAGAGGAAGACGTTGATGATCATCAGGACCAGGAACTTGTCCGTGGTCAGGGTGGTGATGCTGGCGGCAAGGCGCTGCGGCATCTCGGTCTCGGTCAGATAGAGGCCGAGCACGGCCGAGGTCGCGACCAGCAGCATCACCACGGCGGTCTGGATCACCCCGTCGACCAGCGAAAGATAGAGTTTGCGCAGATTGATCTCGCGATAGATGAAGCCGCCGATCAGCAGGGCGGCGACGACGGCGAGGCCGGCGCCTTCGGTGGCGGTGACGAAGCCGCCGAAAATGCCGCCAAGAATGATCACCGGCAGGATCAGCGCCCAGCCGGCGTCCTTCGTCGCCGTCCAGAGACGGCAGAGGCTGAACGCCTCCTCGCGCGGCAGGTCGTAGCGGACCGCGAAATAATAGCAGAGCGCCATCATCGAAAAGCCGCCAAGCAGCCCCGGCACGATGCCGGCGACGAACAGCCGGACGATCGAGGTGTCCGACAGCGCGCCGTAGAGGATCATCGGAATCGAGGGCGGGATGATGATGGCAAGCGAGGCGGAGGACGAGGTGATCGCGGCGGCAAAGCGGGGCGAATAGCCCTTCTTCTTCATCGCCGGGATCAGCACCGAGCCGATCGCCGCGACATCGGCGACGGCCGAGCCGGAAATCTCGGCGAAGAACAGCGACACCCCGACATTCACCATCGCCAGGCCGCCGCGCAGGAAGCCGATGAGGGCCGAGACGAAGGTGATCAATCGCTGCGAGATGCCGCCGGTGTTCATCAGCGCGCCGGCCAGGATGAACAGCGGAATGGCAATCAGAGGAAAGCTGGTGGCGCCATCGAAGATCGACAGCGCCGCGTTGAGGAAGCCGAGATGGCCGTTCAGAATGAATACGCCGACCAGCGCGCTGGCAAGGATCGCCACTGCGATCGGCAAACCGATGGCGATCAGCACGAACATCAACAGGAGAATGAGCGCCTCGGTCATCTCGGCTCTCCGGCGCGCATGGCGTTGAGTTCGGTCTCGGCGCGGGCGATCTCGCTCGCGATCTCGCGTTGCTCCGGATCGAGGCCCTCTTCCACGTCCCTGTAGCGCTCTGGCAAGGTAAGCAGGCGCGCCAGGATGATCAGCCCGGCGCTGACCGGCAGAATGCTCTGGACCAGACTGCGGGGAACGAAGCGCACGGAGATCAGCGTCTCATTGCCGAAAACATCGAGGATCGCCCAGCCGGCCCAGCCGATGATCGCGAAGACGATCAGGAAAATCAGCTCGACGACGACGAACAGGATCGTGCGGCTCGGCCGCGGCAACGCGAACAGCAGGCCGCTGAACCCCAGATGCGCATTGCGCATCGTCGCCAGCGCCGCCCCGGAAAAGGTGATCCAGGCGAGCAGAACCGAAGCGATCTCGTCATACCAGATCAGCGAATTGCCGGAATAGCGAAACGTCACGCCCAACAGAACGACCCCGGTGAGGACGATGAGCAGGAACAGCGTCGCGGCTTGAAGGGCGATGTCGAGCCAGCGGGCGAGCCGGGACATGGGCGGTTTTCCAAGAAAGGCATGTGAGACGGTCGATGAGCGAAAAACGGGGGCCGACTCCGCCGGCCCCCGCATTGTCTGACGGTCCTAGGAGCCGTCGGCGAGCGACTGCGCCTTGTCGATCATGTCCTGGCCGCCTTCAACCTCGGACGCGAACTTTTCATAGAGCGGCTTGGAGGCGTCGATGAAGGCCTGGCGGTCGGCCTCGTTGACCTCCATGCCGCCGTCCTTCAGCTTCTGAAGCAACTCGCCGTCGGCGCTGGCGCCCTGTTCACGCGCCCATGTGGCGACCTCCTGGGCGGTCTCGGCGAGCACTGTCTGGACCTCCGGGTCGAGCTTTTCGAACGTCGCGATGCCGACCGTCGGGTAGGCCGGCGAATAGACGTGACCGGACATCGACAGATATTTCTGCACCTCGTCGAGCTTGCCCGCGGCGATGTTGGTCAGTGGGTTCTCCTGACCGTCGATGACGCCGGTCTGCAGCGCGACGAAGACCTCCGAGAACGACATCGGCGTCGGGTTGGCGCCATAGGCATCGAACATGGCCACCCGCCAGGACGAGTTCGGCGTGCGGATCTTCAAGCCATCGAGGTCGGCCGGCGTGTTGATCGGCCGCTCATTGTTGGTGATCTGGCGAAAGCCGTTTTCCCAGATCGCGAGCGGGCGATAACCCTGTGCCTCTGCGGCTGGCACCAGCACGTCCTTGAACAAGGTCTCGTCGATCCGGGCCAGGTGATCGCGATCCTTGACCATGAAGGGAAGGTCGAAGAGCGCGTATTCCGGCGCGATCTCCGGCATCGTCGAGGACGGCAGCGTCAGGTGCATGGTGCCGAGCTTGATCTTCTGCAGCATGTCCTTGTCCTTGCCGAGTTGCGAGGAGTCGAACACCTTGACCACGGCCTTGTCGCCGAGCTTTTCGTTGGCGCGTTTGGCGAACTCGCTGGCGGTCCGCTCCTGGAGCGAGCCCGGCGCGGCGCTGATGCCGAAGATGATTTCTTCCTGTGCCTTGGCGGCGGCGCCGGCGGTCAAAAGGACTGCGCCCGCGAGAAGCGCCTTCAAAGTGGTCTGCATCATTTTCTTCCTCCCATCTGGATTGAAAAAACTGTCGTTGGTTTGGTCGTCTGGGACGCGGCCTTTTCCGGCCGTTCTTCCGCGTGGATTTGGGCCGTGCGCTTCAGGCGGCGGCCGATGGTTCGAGCCCCTGGCGAAAAAGCGTGGCCAGGGTCTGGTTCGGAGGTGACGGATTCGCCTCCGCCTCGTTCTTTCGAGCCGCGAGCATCAGCCCGAGTTCGATGGCTTTTCGGCCGGCGCCGGCATTGGCGATGCCCTGGCCGGCGATGTCGTAGGCGGTTCCATGCGCCGGCGTGACGATCGGGAAGGGGTAGCCGGCGATCAGGGTCACGCCCCGATCGAAGCCGATGAGCTTCATCGCGATTTGCCCCTGGTCGTGATACATCGTCAGTACCGCGTCGAATTCGCCCTTCAGCGCCCGCACGAACACGGTGTCGGAGGGAACTGGTCCCGTCACCGCCATCTGGTGGGACAGAGCCCGCTCGACGGCCGGCAGGATGATCGCGTCGTCCTCGGTGCCGAAATTGCCGCCGTCGCCGGCATGGGGATTGAGCGCCGCAACGCCGATCCGCGGCCGCGCGAACCCTGCTCCTTGCATGGTCTCGACGGTCAGTCGCAGGCTCTCGAAAACGCGCTCTTCACTGAGCGCACCCGCAACCTGCGACAGCGGAATATGTGACGTGCAGCGAGCGTTCCAGACTTCGTCGAGAACGTTGAACTCGCTGCCACTACGCGTCGCGTGAATGGTGCGGTTCACGAAGCCGATCTCGTCGACGTAATCGGATTCGGCCTGCCGCATGGCGTGCTTGTTGAAGGGCGTGAAGAACACCGCGTCAGCATGGCCGCCATTGGCCGCCAACAGGGCACAGCGAAAATTCGCCAGGGCCGATCGCCCGCCATCGGCGCTGGCGGTGCCAAGTTCGATGGTGGCGGGATCGCAGTTGCCAAGGTCCACGAAGCATGAACGCTCGGGCCGCCGCAGCCCTAACGCATCGAGCGAAACGGTCGGTAGATCGACGGCCACGTCGGCGTGTTTCGCTCCCATGTCCAGAACGCGACGATCGCCGATAACCAGCATGACCGCCTGGGAAGCGATGTCGTCGGCGAGCAGCCGGGCGGCGAGTTCCGGGCTGATGCCCGCGGGGTCGCCGATCGCAAAGGCGATCACCAGATCGTTCCGCATTCGGCCTCCCGCCAGTTCTGGATATTGCATTTTGCATACGATATTTCTTTTGGCGTGCGCAAGCGATTTTTTTGCTATGAAGGCGCGTCGCCACTTGCTGGAGCCCGCCGTGACTGAACTGCCGGTCGAAGACGATATCGCCTATCCGGATGCGCCTGTGATCCAGAGGCAGACACTGCACGAGCAGGTCGCGGGCCGAATCCGTGACCTCATCATCGAGGGGCATCTCAAACCGGGCGCGCGAATCAACGAGGCGGCGCTGGTCGATTCGCTCGGCGTGTCCCGCACGCCGCTCCGCGAGGCGCTCCGCACGCTCGCCGGCGAGGGCCTGATCGACATTCGGCCGGCGCGGGGCAGCATCGTGCGGCGGCTGACCCCCGAGGACGTATTTTCGATGCTGGAGGTTCTGGCGGAGCTGGAAAAGCTCGCCGGACGGCTGGTCTGCGAGCGAGCGAGTGACGCGGAGATCGCCGATCTTCTCGCGATCCACGACGAGATGATGGTGTATTACGCCGAGCGGGACCGGCTACCCTATTACAAGGCCAATCAGGAGATACACGCGCGGATCGCGCGGCTGTCGCGCAACAATATGCTGATCGACGTGCAGGCGAACATCCAGTCGCGCCTGAAGCGGATCCGCTTCATCGGCAATCGGCAGCCGGAGGCTTGGGCGAACGCCGTCGCCGAGCACGAGGAAATGGCCGATGCGCTCCGTGTTCGGGACGGAGCGCGCCTCGGCAAAGTCCTCGCCAAGCATCTGATGAACACCTGGGACCGGGTCAAGGACGTCGTCTGACCGGTGCGCCCGCCCATTCGAAGCGGGCGCACGACGGTGAGAGCCGCCGGCTACTCGGCGGCTTCCTGATAATCCTCGACGGGCGGACAGGAGCAGACGAGGTGGCGGTCGCCATAGACATTGTCGACGCGGTTGACCGGCGCCCAGTATTTGTCGACGCGGAACGCCCCCGGCGGATAACACGCCTGTTCGCGGGTGTAGGGCCGGTCCCATTCGCCGACGAGATCCTCGACCGTATGCGGTGCGTTCTTCAGCGGATTGTTCTGCGGATCGATGCGGCCTTCCTCGATGGCGCGCGCTTCCTCGCGGATCGCCAGCATGGCGTCGCAGAAGCGGTCGAGCTCGGCCTTGGTTTCCGATTCCGTCGGCTCGATCATCAAGGTTCCCGCCACCGGCCAGCTCATGGTCGGGGCGTGGAAGCCGCAGTCGATCAGCCGCTTGGCCACATCGTCGACGCTGACGCCCGCCGTTTCCTGCAGAATGCGGGTGTCGACGATGCATTCATGCGCGACCCGGCCGTTCTTGGCCTTGTAGAGCACCGGATAGGCGTCCTCCAGACGCTTGGCGACGTAGTTGGCGTTGAGGATCGCGACCTTGGTCGCCTGGGTGAGCCCAGCGCCGCCCATCATCAGGCAGTAGCTCCAGGAGATCGGCAAGATCGAGGGCGAACCGAACGGCGCGGCGGAGACCGGCCCCTCGCTTCCACCGGTCGTTGGATGGCCCGGTAGATACGGCGCCAGATGCGCCTTGACCCCGATCGGCCCCATGCCCGGACCGCCGCCGCCGTGCGGGATGCAGAAGGTCTTGTGGAGGTTCAGGTGGCTGACATCGGCGCCGAAGTCGCCCGGCCGCGCGAGGCCGACCAAGGCGTTCATGTTGGCCCCGTCGAGATAGACTTGGCCGCCATGCTCGTGGACGATGGCACAGAGTTCGGCAACGTTCTCCTCGAAGACGCCGTGCGTCGAGGGATAGGTGATCATGCAGGCGGCGAGATTGGCCGCGTGGGCCTCGGCCTTGGCGCGGAAATCGGCGACATCGATGTCGCCGTTCTCGTCCGACTTCACCACGACCACCTTCATTCCCGCCATCTGCGCCGAAGCCGGATTGGTGCCGTGCGCCGAGGTCGGAATCAGGCAGATGTCGCGGTGATCATCGCCATTCGTATGATGGTAAGCGCGGATGGTGAGGAGACCCGCATATTCGCCCTGCGCGCCGGAGTTCGGCTGCATGGAAACGGCGTCGTAGCCGGTGATCTGGCACAGCTTGTCGGACAGATCCTCGATCAATGCCTTGTAGCCGAGCGCCTGATCCTGTGGCACGAAGGGATGCAGTTCGGCATATTCCGGCCAGGTGATCGGCAGCATCTCGGCCGTGGCGTTCAGCTTCATGGTGCAGGAGCCGAGCGGGATCATCGAGCGGTCGAGCGCCAAATCCCGGTCCGACAGCCGGCGGATGTAGCGGGTCATCTCGCTTTCGGCGCGGTTCATGTGGAAGACCGGATGGGTCAGGTAATCGGTGTTGCGCCGCAGCGGTTCCGGCAGCCGGTTATCGCGGTCGAAATCGCCGACCGAGAATCCCCCGCCGAAGGCCCGCCAGACGGCTTCGATCACGGCCGGGCGCGTGCGCTCGTCGATGCTGATGCCGATCTGGTCGGTGCCAACCTTGCGCAGATTGACCCCCTCGGCGAGCGCGGATTTCAGGATCGCGCCCTGCAGCCGCCCGACCTCGATCGTCATGGTATCGAAGAACGCCTCCGGCTCGACCGTGTAGCCGAGCTTCTCCAGCCCCTTGGCCAGCAGTACGGCGCGCTGGTGAACCCGCTGGGCGATGGCCTTGAGGCCTTCCGGCCCGTGGAACACCGCGTACATTGCCGCCATCACAGCCAGCAGCACCTGCGCCGTGCAGATGTTCGACGTCGCCTTCTCACGGCGAATATGCTGCTCGCGGGTCTGCAGCGCCAGACGGTAGGCGCGGTTGCCGCGCGTATCCACCGAAACGCCGACGAGCCGGCCGGGCATCGCCCGCTTGTGCGCGTCCTTCACCGCCATATAGGCGGCGTGTGGGCCGCCATAGCCCATCGGCACGCCGAAACGCTGGGTCGAGCCGACGGCGATGTCGGCGTTCATCTCGCCGGGCGTCTTCAAGAGCGCCAACGACAACAGGTCGGCGGCCATCACCGCGATCGCGTTCTCGCCATGCAGCGCCGCGATCACCTCGGTGAAGTCGCGCACATGGCCGTAGGTGCCGGGATACTGGAAGATCGCGCCGAACACCGTGTCCGGCTTCAGATCCTGGAAAGGGTCGCCGATTTCCACCTGCCAGCCGAGTGGCTCGGCGCGGGTACGGATCACCGCGACCGTCTGGGCGTGGCAGTTCTCGTCGACGAAGAAGACGGTACGCTTCGACTTCGACAGCCGGTGTGCCATCGCCATCGCCTCGGCCGCCGCGGTCGCTTCATCGAGGAGCGATGCGTTGGCGACATCGAGGCCGGTGAGGTCGGAGACCATGGTCTGGAAATTCAGCAGCGCTTCCAGCCGGCCCTGGCTGATCTCCGGCTGATAGGGCGTGTAGGCCGTGTACCAGGCGGGATTTTCCAGGATGTTGCGCTGGATGACCGGCGGGGTGATCGTGCCGTAATAGCCCTGACCCAGCAAGGAGACGAGGTTCTGGTTGCGATTGGCGGTCTCGCGCAGTGCGTCCAGCGCCTGGCGCTCGGTCATCGCCGGCCCCCATTCGAGCGGCTTTTCCTGCCGGATCGATGCGGGGACCGTTGCGTCGATGAACGCATCGAGGCTGTCGGCGCCGAGCAGCGCCAGCATCGCCTCCATCTCGGTCGGGGAGGGGCCGATATGACGCCGGTTGGCGAAGTCGTAGGGATCGTAGTCGGTGAAGTCGAAGGTCATGGCTCAGCCGGTGTGGGAGAGAATGTTGAGGACTTTGCCGAACGGGTCGCGAACGTAAAAGCGGCGCACTCCCCAAGGCTCATTCGCAGGGCCGTAAACGATTTCGAGGCGCTGTGCGCGGGCGCGGGCCAGAACGGCGTCGAGATCGTCGACTTCGATTGAAAGGTCCGGCACCTGGGTGCCCGACCCGCCCTCGCTGGCAACGCTGAGCTGCGGCCGGGGGCGGCCGTCGCTGGCGAGCGTGACCAGCCAGCCATGGTCCATCACCGGGTCGAGGGCGAGGAGCCGAGCATAGAACTCTTGTGCCGCGCGAACGTCGTCCACGGCGATGTTGGGCACGATGCGCAGGACCGCCATGGCGCTACTTGATCATCTGCTTGTAGGCGTCCTCATCCATCAGGGCATCGGCCGCCGACGCATCCTTGAGCTTCATCTTGAAGAACCAGCCGGCGTCCATCGGGTCGTTGTTGACGACGGACGGATCGTCGGCGATCGCCGGGTTCACCTCGGTTATCTCGCCGTCGAGCGGAGCGTAGATTTCCGAGGCCGCCTTGACCGATTCCACCACGGCGACGTCGTCGCCCTTGGCGAAGCTGGCGCCGACATCCGGCAATTCGACGAAGACGAGGTCGCCGAGCTGGATCGAGGCGTGGGTGGTGATTCCGACCGTCGCGATATCGCCGTCGAGCCTCAGCCACTCATGGTCTTCGGTGAATTTCAGCATGCAGGCGGTCCTTTAATGACGTTTGAAATTGGCGGCGACGAATGGCAGCGGCGTGACGACGACGGGAATGCGCTTGCCTCGCACGTCGGCGAAGAGCCGGGTGCCGGCCGCCGCCAGTCGCGAGGGCACATAACCCATGGCGACGGGGCCATCCACGCTGGGGCCGAAACCGCCGGAGGTCACGGCGCCAACAGGCGAGGCGGCCTGTTCGTCCGCAAACAGCGCCGCCCCGCCGCGCACGGGCGTCCGCGTCTCGGGGCGCAGGCCGACGCGGCGACGCGACGCGCCCTCGGTGAGTTGTTGCAAGATGGTGTCCGCACCGGGAAAGCCGCCGGCGCGCTCGCCGCCGGTGCGGCGGATCTTCTGGATCGCCCATTCGAGGGCCGCTTCCACCGGCGTCGTGGTCGTGTCGATATCGTTGCCATAGAGGCAAAGACCGGCCTCCAGCCGCAGGGAATCGCGGGCGCCGAGGCCGATCGGCTCCACTGCCTCATGGGCGAGCAGCGCGGCCGCAACCGCCGCGGCCTGGTCAGCCGGGATGGAGATTTCGAAACCGTCCTCGCCGGTGTAGCCGGAACGCGAGACGATGCATTGCGCGCCGCACAGCTTAACGGACCTGACATCCATGAAGCGCATTACGGTGACATCGGCGGAAAGCGTGCCGAGCGCGGCTTCGGCCTTCGGCCCTTGCAGCGCGACCAGAGCGCGATCGGTCAGCGGCGTGATCTCGCAGCTCTCCGACAGGGCGGCACTGAGATGGGTGATGTCCTCGGCCTTGCAGGCCGCGTTGACGACAAGAAACAAATGGTCGCCGCGATGGGCGACCATCAGGTCGTCGAGTATGCCGCCGGCCGGGTTGGTGAACAGCGCGTAGCGTTGCCGACCCTCCTTGAGGCCGGCGATGTCCACCGGCACCAGCGTTTCGAGCGCCAGCGCGGCATCGCGCACATCGCCCGACAGCAGCCTGATCGTCACCTGCCCCATGTGGGAAACGTCGAACAACCCGGCGGCGGCGCGCGTATGCAGGTGCTCCTTCATCACGCCCGCGGGATATTGCACTGGCATGTCGTAGCCCGCGAACGGCACCATCCGCGCGCCGAGCGACATGTGCAGGTCGAACAGCGGCGTCTTCAACAATTGTGCCGTTTCGCTCAAACGCCTTGCCTCCGGCTCTGGAATCCGATCCCACTATAGCCAGGATCGGCGCCGCGTCGCTACCCGTTTCCTGGTCCGGGATCCCGACCATCCGCTCACAAATCCGGATCGAGCTATCTTATCTTTTCGTGCCTCGCGAACACGGTCTGAGGGACGGAAATCCGTGGCGACTCGATTGCAGCGGGACGAGATGTCGAGGATCTCATAGTCTTCACTACGGCGTGAGATGCCGCGTGATCGCGTCTTTTTCCTTTCCGAAAGGGCTATGGCGCGCGATGTTGGCGCCGAAGGAGATGGCGTCGCCCGCAAATCAGGGGCCCGAATAGCCTTTCGTTTGTGTTTGGGCAGGCGGCATCGAAAGAGGAGACGGAATGGATACGGACGGCGGCGCGGGATGGACGTCCACGATCAAGCGCTACCTTCCTCTCGCGATCATCGCGGCCGGACTGCTGCTTGCCTATAGCCTCGGTCTGCACGGCTACCTGTCGCTCGACTCCTTCCTTGCCAGCCGCGACGTGCTTGGCCGGTTCGTCTCGGAACATATTGCCCTCGCCTCGGTCAGTTATGTGGCCGGTTATGCCGTTCTCGTCGGGTTCGCGTTTCCCGCGGCGGCAATCTTCACCATTGCCAGCGGTTTCCTGTTCGGCTGGTTTCTCGGGGGGGTACTGACCATCATCGGCGCCACGATCGGCGCAACGATGATCTTCCTCGCCGCGCGCTACGCCTTTGGCAACCTGCTGCGCAAGCGAGCCGGCGGAGCCATCGCGCGGTTCGCCGACGGTTTTCGTGACGACGCCTTCGCCTATCTCCTGGTGCTGCGCCTGACGCCGGTTCTGCCCTTTGTCGCCGTCAATGTCGCGCCCGCCTTCTTCAACGTGGCGCTGAAGACCTATATCGTGACGACGTTTCTCGGCATCATTCCGGGCTCGATGGTCTATGCCTTCCTCGGCAGCGGTCTCAATCAGGCGCTCGCAAATGTCGGCGAGGGCGATATCGAAATCGCCGATCTGGTGACCACCGAGATGACCATCGCGCTGCTCGGACTTGCCGCTCTGGCGATCCTCGGTCTCGTGCTGAAGAAGACTTATTTTCGCGGACGGCGCCCTGCCGCCGCAGAAGCCAAGACACCCGGAGGCTGAGATGGCCGAGATCCTGACACCCGACATCTGCGTCATCGGAGGCGGGTCGGGCGGATTGACCACGGCCGCGGCGGCCGCCGCCTTCGGGGTGCCGGTCGTCCTCGTCGAGCGCGGCCTGATGGGCGGCGATTGCCTCAACTACGGCTGCGTCCCCTCAAAGGCGCTGCTCGCCGCCGGCAAACACGCGGCCGCGATCCGCGCCGCGCCGCTGTTCGGCGTATCAGCCGGCGAACCGACGGTCGATTTTTCCGCCGTCAAGGCGCATGTCGACGGCGTGATCGGGGCGATCGCACCGAACGATTCGGTCGAGCGCTTCGAGGGTCTCGGCGTCCGGGTGATCAAGGCCGACGCGCAATTCATCGATCCGAACACCGTCAATGCCGGGGGACAGCTGATCCGCGCCCGGCGATTCGTTGTCGCCGCCGGCTCCTCGCCGCTGGTTCCGCCCATCGACGGATTGGCCGAGACGCCGCATCTCACCAACGAGACGATCTTCTCGCTCACCGAGCGGCCGGACCATCTCCTGGTGATCGGGGGCGGCCCGATCGGCATGGAAATGGCGCAGGCCCATCGCCGGCTCGGCGCCAGGGTCACCGTGGTGGAAGGCGAGACGGCGCTTGGAAACGACGATCCGGAACTCGCCGCCGTCGTCCTTTCCCGCCTCCGCGCGGAGGGCGTCGCCGTCGAGGAACACACCAAGGTGGTCGGCGTCGAAGGAGGCGGGGGCGCGGTGCGGCTGGCCGTCGAGCGCAAGAACGGCGAGAAAGCGACGATCGACGGGAGCCATCTCCTGGTCGCGGTCGGCCGGGCGGTGAATGTCGAGGGTCTTGGCCTCGACGTGGCGGGGATCGACTGCGATCGTCGCGGTATCAAGGTCGGTGCCGATCTGCGTAGCTCGAACCGGCGCGTCTATGCCGTCGGCGACATCGCCGGCGGCCCGCAATTCACACATGTCGCCAACTACCACGCCGGGCTCGTCATCCGGGCGATCCTGTTTCGCCTGCCCATCAAGGCCGACCACGACAAGATCCCGCATGTGACCTTCACCGATCCGGAACTCGGTCAGGTCGGCCTGACCGAGGCGCAGGCCACCTCGCGCGGGCTCATGGTGGATGTGTTGCGCTGGCCCTTCGAGGAAAACGATCGCGCCCAGACCGAACGGCGCACCCAGGGGCTGGTCAAGCTCGTCGCGGGGCGCGGCGGACGGCTGCTTGGGGCCGGCGTCGTCGGGGCCGAGGCCGGCGAACTCACCAATCTGTTTTCGCTGGCGATCGGCAGTGGCCTGAAGATTTCCGATCTGCGCGATTTTGTCTCGCCCTATCCGACCTTCTCCGAAATTGGCAAACGGGCGGCCACCTCCTACTATCATCCCTATACGCGACGTCCACTGGTGCGCCGCGCTATCGGCTTTTTGAGCCGGTTCGGCTGACCGGCGCATGGGCGGCGTCGACCCGGCCGAATCCCCAAGCCTCAAGGCTGCAACCGAAGGGACGAGCGTCGTATTGCCGGAGGACACGAAGCGACCTGCCGATCGGCGATCGATGGATGTCGCGCGCGTGCCGCTCGTGCGGCGGCGCATTTCGACGCTGCTTCTGCTCGTCACCATGCTGGCGGTGATGCTCGCCGAGGTGCTGATCTTCGTTCCCTCGATCGCCAATTTTCGCCAGGACTGGCTGTCGGCCAAGATCGAGACGGCGGCCGTCGCTGGGCTCGCCTCAAGCCAGAACAATCCACAGGGCGACGTGGTGCTCGGCCCCGCCCAGGAGGCGAGCCTGCTCAAGGCTCTCGATGCCAAGCTCGTCGCCATCGTCGAGGACGACGTCTCGCGATTGCTCGCCCGTGACGAGACGCTCGATATCGTCGACCTGCAGATCGATCTGAGCAATGAGAGTCCGTTCCGGATGGTCACTGGCGCGTTCAACACGCTTCTGTCCGGCGGCAACCGAACCATGCGGGTGTTCGGCGCCGTCGGCGACGGTTCGCTGGTTGGCGAAGTGGTGATGTCGGAGTACCCGCTGCGCCGCGACATGCTGATCTATTCGCGCAATATCCTGCTGTTGTCGCTGGCGATCGCCGCCTTCGCGGCGCTCCTGGTCTACGGGTCGATCAGCGCCTATCTCATCCGGCCCATCCAGGCGATGACAGGCTCGATGATCCGGTTCGGCGAGAATCCGGCGGACCCCTCCCGGATCATCCAGCCGACGGAGCGCGACGACGAGATCGGCGTCGCCGAGGCGGAACTGGCCGCCATGCAGGCCCGGCTTGCCGACACGCTGCGCGAACAACGCCATCTGGCGGATCTCGGCCTCGCCGTTTCCAAGATCAACCACGATCTGCGCAACATCCTGGCTTCGGCGCAGATGATCTCCGACCGCCTGGCGACCCTCAATGATCCGCGCGTCCAGCGGGTCGCGCCCATGTTGCTGCGCAGCCTCGACCGGGCCTTGAGCTACACCCAGTCGGTGCTGGCCTACGGACGGGCGGTCGAAAACGCGCCGGTGAAGCGCAAAGTGCGTCTGAAACAACTGGTCATCGACGTCTTCGAGATGGTCGCGGTGTCGCCTGAATCCGGAATCGACTGCGTCAACGCGGTCGGCGAGGGGCTGGAGGTGGAGGTCGATCCGGACCAGTTCCACCGGGTTCTGGTCAATCTTTGCCGCAACGCCCTTCAGGCGCTGGAGGGCAGTGAGACGGAACAGCCCTCGGTCGTGCGGCGGATTACCATCGCGGCGCGACAGGAAGTCGATGGCGAGACCCTCGTCGTCGTGGAAGATACCGGACCGGGACTGCCCGAGCGGGCCCGCGAAAACCTGTTCAAGGCTTTCACGGGGTCGGTGCGTTCCGGCGGGACCGGCCTCGGGCTCGCCATCGTGGCGGAGATCGTCGAGGCACATGGCGGCCGCATCACACTCGCCGATGGCGCAACGCCGGGAGCCCGCTTCGAAATTCGGCTGCCGTCGCGTTCGCCGCTTGTCGCGGCGGCCACACCCCCGACCGCTTGAGGCAGGGACCTCCAGCTGAAAATTTGCGGCTGATGCCGGCTTGCATTCCAAGACCCGAGCGGCTACCTAGCCCTCACCAACGCAGCAGCCTCGTCAGGGCCTGCTCGTCAGTGCGCCCGTAGCTCAGCTGGATAGAGCACCAGACTACGAATCTGGGGGTCAGAGGTTCGAATCCTTTCGGGCGCACCATTTCCACTTCAAACAACAATCAGACCGGTAGTCGGAACGAGGTTGCCCCGATGCTCCTCGGCATATGCGCCGGTCATGATGGCGCTCGGTGCGCGACTGTGAGTTCCGTGTCGATGCGAGCCACGCGCAGCCGACGATCGTAGACTGCGCCCGCCGTTCTCGTGAGCGGGTCCTTGCGGCAATCTGGTAGAGGTGGGGAAACCAGCTACTTCTTCGGTTTGGGCGGCGTTGCGATATTTCCCTTCTGACTGGGCTGGGAGGCGTTTGGCTTCGGCGGCAGCGCCTTCTTCGTCTTTCCCTTGCTTTCCTTCATCGACCTTTTCCCCGCTGATTGTGAAAAGAGCCCTCATCGGCTCGGCTGTCTCTACAGTGTATCAGAAATAGACCTCCGCAACGCGGTCATTTGTCGATGACGGACATGCCCTGTCGGCGCAGACGATCCGGCCCGGATCGGTCGGCGGATCCGCCACGGTGGCACGGATCTTCTAGCCGCCCGGAGGCGTTCGGGGGGGCGGAAGTGGCGACGAATGCCGCCGCCGGTTTTGCTCCCGCAGGATTCGTCCATCCGGCCTGCCAGGCTGTCCTCATTGTCGGTGTGATGCGTCGACACTCGCAACTTCGTCAGCAGGGCCCCGCGCTTCCAGCCGTGCCGCGGCTTGCTCTGCCGCTTCCGATATCCATCCTCCGACGCTTTCACAGCGCGGATGTCCTGCTTCGCTCCCTCAAGATCCAGCGTGAGGTCTGCCAGCCTCTGGTTGCTCTTCTTGTCCAGATCGCGCAGATCTATCATGGGTTTGGTCATCGCGATCAGTCCTCGGTTCTGGTGGCCGTCAGCAGTTCCAGCTACCGCCGAACCCGCCATGACCGCCCAGCTGCATCACCCGGGGGGCGACCTTAGCTTCCGCGGGGATGACGATTTCGGGGACCGTTCGTCGGGTATCGCGGGGAGATCGCTGCGATGAAATCAAAATGGTGATCCCGACTGGATTCGAACCAGTGACCCTCAGATTAGGAATCTGATGCTCTATCCTGCTGAGCTACGGGACCACGCGGGCGCACCATAAGCGAATCCCGCCGCCGGCGCCAAGCCTTGTTCGATAGCGCCGGGCGTCGAGGACCACGCCGCCCATCGGGATCGCCGGACAAATCCTGTTCCGTGCCTGCGCATGGCGCGCCCAACGGCAATCGTCTTGTCGTTGCCCGATAATTGCGTTTGAATGAAATAAGGCAAGTCTCGTAGGGGCTGGCTTCCGACCACTGTCGCGTGATCGACGATTTGGGTCGGGGTTTCGCTCGTCTCGTGCTATCGCGAGTCACTTCATTGATGAGAACCGGGGCGGGGCGGGATTGAATTGACCGGACATGACCGACGTTTCGGCCTTGATCTCACCGGCGGCTTCGTCGCGCTGATCGTCTTCAGCTTCGTCATCAACATTCTGCTTCTGGTTCAACCGATTTATCTGCTGCAGGTCTATGACCGCGTGCTGTCGTCGGCCTCCGTCGAGACATTGGCGTTCATTTCCGTCATCGCAGTGGCGGCGCTGGTGCTGCTCGGCGCGATCGACGCGATCCGTTCGATGATCTGCGGCCGGATCGCCGCGCGGCTCGAGGCTGGGACCGGCGCCCGGGCGCTCGTCGGCGCGATGCGCGGTCCGCGGGCCTCGCTGGGCGACGTCCAACCGCTCCGCGATCTCGCCACGGTCCGCGCATTCATATCAGGCCGCGCCCTGCTGGCCTATTTCGACCTGCCCTTTGTTCCGTTCTTCATCGGCATTCTCTATTTCGTCCACCCGCATCTTTTCTGGTTGACGCTGGGTGGCGCGACCGTCCTGGCTCTGCTCGCCTGGGCCAATCAGCACGCGATGCAGCGCTCGGTCGGCGAAGCCGGCGAGCAGGCGATGGCCGCGATGCTTGCGGCGCAGTCCTTTGCCCGCGGCGCCGAAAGTATCGCGGCGATGGGCATGGTGGGTAACGTCGTGGGAGCATGGGGCGGGCAGGAAGCGCGGTCGCTCGACGCGCAGGACCGGCTGAACCGCATCAATGCGATCTATGCCGGTGTCTCCCGCACGCTTCGAATCGGGTTGCAGATCGCGATTCTCGGCTATGGCGGCTATCTGGTGCTGGCCGGGGAAATGACCGCCGGGATGATCTTCGCCTCCTCGCTGATTTCCGGTCGCGGACTCCAGCCGATCGACCAGGTCATCGCGGGGTGGAAGCCCGCCGTCGATGCCCGCAAAGCCTGGGGACGGCTGAGCGCGCTCCTCGCCGCCCTCGGAGCCAGGCCGGCCGCGACCGATTTGCCCGATCCTGTCGGGCGGCTGTCGCTCGAGAACGTCGTCGTGTTTCCGCCCAATGCAGCGAACGCCGATCCGCTGCTCAAACGAATCTCGGCAGAGATTCCGGCCGGTGACTGCGTCGTGGTGGTCGGTCCTTCCGGCGCCGGCAAGTCGACGCTCATGCGCGCCATCGTCGGGGGCTTCGACATCCGTTCGGGTGCCATTCGTGTCGATGGGGCCGATATCCGCAACTGGGACCGGGAGAATCTCGGTCGCCATGTCGGTTATCTGGCCCAGGACGTCGAACTCCTGCCGGGGACGATCGCGCAGAACATTGCCCGATTCGATCCCGACGCGCATGACGAGGCGATCATCGATGCGGCGAGGAAAGCCGAGGTTCACGACCTGATCCAGCGATTGCCGAAGGGCTACGACACGATCATCGGGCCGGCGGGCCAGCAATTGTCCGGCGGACAGCGTCAGCGCGTCGGTCTGGCGCGGGCATTTTATGGATCGCCGAAGCTGCTCGTTCTCGACGAGCCGAACGCCAATCTCGACACCGAAGGCGAGATGGCGCTGGACAAGGCGCTTGCATCGGCCCGCGAGGCGAAGGTGACGGTACTTCTGGTGACCCAGCGCCGGCCGGTTGCCGAACGAGCCGACAAGATCATGATCCTGCGCGAAGGAGCCGTGCAGGATTTCGGGCCGCGGCAGGAGGTGCTCGCGCGCCAGGTCCAGAAGGCGAAGGCGGCCCAGGAGGCCGCGCGCGCGGCTGCCAACGATCGGGCGCAAGCCACGCCGGCGCCGTTCCCGATCGTCACGGGACGCTTTCCGACAGTGGTCACCGGCGGGTGGAACCCCGAAAAGGCTGACAGCTGAGCACCGGCTTGATGGCGCGGTCGCCGACAATGGAGCGGATACCCATGACGAAAAACGACGACGGCTGGGCCCGTGACGTCAAGACCGGCATACGCCTGATCACCGTGACCGGAGTCGCTCTCTCGGCGATCTTCCTGTTGGGCTTCGGCGCCTGGGCCGCGCTGGCGCCACTGGCGAGCGCCGCGGTCGCGCCGGGTGTCGTGGCGGCGGCAGGCAAGAACCAGCGGGTTCAGCATCTGGAAGGTGGGATCGTGCGGACCATTCTGGTGCGCGAGGGCGAGCGTATCAAGGCGGGCCAGGCGCTGTTCGCCCTTGATCCGACGGCTCCCGAGGCGCAACGCAATCGTCTGCAGAAACAGAAGGTCGGCCTGGAAGCACGAATCGAGCGACTGACTTCCGAGCGCGATGGGCTGGACGTGCTGTCGTTTCCGCTGGTGTTGCGCGAACTGGCCGCGACGGAAGGCATCGGCGACCTTCTCATCGAGCAGGAACGCGAGTTCACCGCCCGTCTGGACCGTCACCACCAGGAACAGGTGATCATGGGCCAACGGGTCCTTGCCCTCCGCGAGCAGATCGAGGGGATGACCGCGCAACAGACGGCGATCGAGCGTCAACTCGAAGTCGTCCGGGAGGAAGTGTCGCGCAAACGCACGCTGCTGGACAAGGGTCTGACCAATCGTTCGGAATATACCGCGTTGCTTCGCAGCGAGGCGGATCTGGTCGGTCAGGTCGGACAGAGCGTTTCCAGCATTCTGTCGGCGAAAACCCAGATCGCCGAAGCGCAGGCGCAGCTGGCGCGTCTCGAAACGCAGCGCGTCGAGACCGCGGTGACGCGGCTCAACGAAATTCGGGCGCAGGTCTCCGATACCGAAGAGCAGCTGAGGGCGGCCGAGGATGTGCTCGATCGCATCATCGTCCGTTCGCCGAGCGATGGGATCATCATCAAGATGAGCGTGAATGCCTCCGGCAGCGTGGTGCGGCCCGGCGATCAGCTGCTCGAACTCCTGCCGACCGGCGAAGACCTCCTGATCGAGGCGCGCGTCTCGCCGCAGGATGTCGATGTCATCTCGCTCGGACAAGGGGCCCGGCTGCGGTTCAGCGCGCTCAATACCCGCACCACGCCGACCGTGGAGGCGAAGGTCACCTATCTTTCCGCCGACCGGCTGATCGACCAGACGACCCAGCAGCCCTATTACACCGCCCGGCTCAGCATGATCGACGACCTGCCACCCGAGATCAGCCGCGACCAGATCTATCCGGGCATGCCGGTGGAGGCCTATATCGCCACCGGCGAACGCAGCTTCCTGGAATATCTCGCCAAGCCCATCACCGACAGTTTCTCAAGGGCCTTCCGGGAGGATTGAACCGCTCGGCGTCACTTCACCGCACCGTCGGGTCGGCCTGGGCGATCAGCATCGCGACGCCCTCGCGGACTCGAACCGTGACCGGGCCGAGCGCCTCGTTCGACTGGGTCAGGATGGAGTGGAACGGCACCTCGACATCGGCGAGTGGCCATTTCGCGTCCGCGACCGACAACCCCGATAGATCCGAGAACTTCAAAATCGAGAACTGCGTCCCGGCCGCGAGCGCGAAGCGGCGCGGGTTCGCAGACAGCGGCCAAGCGTGCTCGTAACCGTCGAACAGCTCGACGTCGAGGCCGTGCGCGGCAAAGCGCAGCGCCAGGATGAGATGGGCGAAGGCATGGTCGCTGCGCGGACCGCCGAGTGCGCCGACGAGCAGCAGCTGCGTCGCACCCCGGCTGATCGCCGCGTCGATGGCGAGTTCGCCGTCGGTCTGATCCTTGTCGGTCGGGAAGGTCTCGCGGGGCGTGCTTGTGGCCTGGATTGCAGGGAGTGCGTGACTGGAGTCGAAGTCGCCGACCCACAGCTCCGGCGTCACGCCGAGTGCGGCGGCATGGCGAATTCCGTCGTCGGCGGCGATTACCCGGGTGTCCGCCACTGCTGCGATCAGGGCAGGGGTCGGATCGACGCGGCCGGCAAGAAGGATGGTGAAGCGCATGGCGCCGTGATCTAGCGCGGGGAAGCCGCGAAGGGGAGGGGAAAACGTCTTGGCCCGCTCAAAGTGGCGGGTGATGGGCTGGTTGCCCTTGCCGGTGGCGCCGCTTGCCGCTAAATCTTCCGCAGCTCACACGGGGTGCCTTCGGGCTGAGAGGCGTCACGCCAACCCGTCGAACCTGATCCGGATCGTACCGGCGGAGGGATTGCGGGCGTTCGCGGGGTCCTCGCGGCGCGGCTCTTCCGACGTCGCTGCATCGAGAGGCCCTTTATGATTCCTATCCCACCGCAGCTTTTGTCCGGCGCGACTGTCGTCGCCGCGCTGTCCGCCTTCGCCGCTACCGCTGTGGCGCAGGACGGCAAGCCGACGCTCACCGTCTATACCTATGAGAGCTTCACGCCCGAATGGGGTCCGGGGCCGAAGATCGAGACGGCGTTCGAGGCGGTCTGCGACTGCGACCTGAGATTCGTCGGCCTGGAGGACGGCGTCGCGATCCTCAATCGGCTGAAGCTGGAAGGCGAAACGAGCGACGCCGACATCGCGCTCGGCCTGACCTCCGATCTGATCCCCGAGGCCAAGGCGACGGGCCTGTTCGCCGACAGCAACGTCGATCTGTCCAAGCTGACGGTGCCGACGGGCTTTTCCGATCCGGTCTTCGTGCCCTACGACTATTCCTATCTCGCCGTCGTCTACGACACCCAGGCCATCGACAATCCACCCAAGAGCCTCGACGACCTCGTCTCCGGCGATCCCGAGCAGAAGATCGCCATTGAGGACGCGCGCACCTCGACGCCGGGGCTCGGCCTGCTTTTATGGATGAAGGCGGTCTATGGCGAGGAGGCGAAGGCCAAGTGGGCGAAGCTCTCCGACCGCATCCTGACCGTCACCCCCGGCTGGAGCGAAGCCTATGGCCTGTTCACCAACGGCGAAGTGCCGCTGGTGCTGAGCTACACGACGTCGCCGGCCTATCACATGGTCGAGGAAGGCACCGAGCGCTATCAGGCCGCCGCCTTTTCGGAAGGCCAGTATCTCCAGATCGAGGTCGCGGGCCTGCTCAAGAACGCCGATCAGCCGGATCTGGCCCGGCAATTCCTAAAATTCATGCTGACCGCCGAATTCCAGTCGATCATCCCGACCACCAATTGGACGCTGCCGGTGATCGACGGCATCGAAATGCCGGAGGCATTCGACCGCTTGGTCAAGGTGGAGACGTCGCTGTTCATCGATCCCGAGACGGTCGCCGCAAACCGCAAGGCCTGGACGCAGGAATGGCTCGAGGCGATCGGCCGCTGATGCGCCTCGTCGTTCGCGTTGGACGGCGCGGCGGGGCTCGGCTGCCCGCGCGGTCATGACCGGCGCCACCGACCGGACCCTGCGCATCGGCCTCGGCTTTTTCGCCGCCGCGATCCTGATCGCCTTTCTCGGCGGCGCGTTCGTGTTCCTGTTAGTGGCGACGGGTGCCGCGCCCGATCTGCCGGCGCTCTTCGCCGACCGCTATATCCGGGGCGTCGTGCTTTTCACGCTGGAGCAGGCGGCGCTGTCGACGCTGTTGTCGCTTGCCGGCGCGGTGCCGCTGGCCGTCGCGCTCCACCGCGCCCGCTTTCCCGGACGCCGGGTCGTGCTGCGGCTGTTTCTCTTGCCGCAGGCTTTGCCGGTTCTCGTCGGGGCGCTGGCCATCATCACGATCTGGGGTCGCAACGGCGTGCTGTCCAGCGCCTTCGCGGCGATCGGGCTGCCGCGGCTCGACGTCTATGGCCTGGCCGGCATCCTGATCGCCCATGTCTTCTTCAACCTGCCGCTGGCCGCACGGCTGATGGTGGCGGCGCTGGATCGGGTTCCTGCCGAAAGCTGGAAGCTCGCCGGGCAATTGTCCCTGACGCCGCTCGCCACCTTCCGCCTGCTCGAATGGCCGGCGATCCGCGCCAGCCTTCCGGCGGCGGCGAGCCTCGTCTTCATGCTTTGCGTGACAAGTTTCACGCTGGTACTGGTCCTCGGCGGCGGGCCCGGTGCGACGACGCTGGAAGTCGCGATCTATCAGGCGCTGCGCTATGAGTTCGATCCCGGCCGGGCGATCGCCCTGTCGCTTCTGCAGATCGCCCTGACCGGCATCATCCTGTGGCTGGCGACACGGCTCGGCGGCGATGTCGCGGCCGGGTTCGGCCTCGGCGGGCGGGCGCTGCGCTACGACCGCCCCAGCCGGGCAAGGGCGGCGATGGATGCCGCGATCCTGTCGCTCGGAGTAGCCTTCGTCCTTTCGCCTTTCGTCGCGGTTCTGGTGCGCGGGTTGCAGGCCGACCTCGTCTCGCTCGCCATCGATCCGGCGGTCAGCCGCGCGGCGTTGACCAGCCTGGTCATCGCCCTTGCCGCGGCGTCGCTGGCGCTTCTCGTCTCGATTTTGGTGATCCTCGCCCTCGAAGCGTTGCGCGGCGCGCCGTCCGGGGTGCGTCGTGGCCGTGATACGGCACGCAAGGGGCTGGAGACGGCTGCCAGTCTCGTCCTCGTGGTGCCGCCGATCGTCGTCGGGGCCGGCTGGTTTCTGGCGCTGCGGCAGGTCACCGACGTTTTTGCCGCGGCGCCCTATGTCGTCGTCGCTACCAACGCCGCCATGGCGGTGCCGTTCATCGTGCGGATCGTCGGGCCGGCGCTGGCCGCCGCCCATCAGGCGACCGGGCGACTGGCCGACAGTCTGGGGCTCGCCGGCCTGCCG
The DNA here is from genome assembly GCA_947488615.1 of uncultured Aurantimonas sp. Classification (GTDB taxonomy): domain Bacteria; phylum Pseudomonadota; class Alphaproteobacteria; order Rhizobiales; family Rhizobiaceae; genus Aurantimonas. The sequence continues at coordinate 56,443 of CANKZU010000010.1, read as the reverse complement.
CGGCTGCGCGTCGTCGATTGGCCGGCCATGCGCCCGGCGCTCGGCCTCGCCTTCGCCTTCGCGCTGGCAATCTCGCTGGGCGATCTCGGGGCAATCGCCCTGTTCGGCAACCAGGACCTCGTCACGCTGCCCTATCTGCTGTTGCAGCGCATGGGCAGCTATCGCACCAGCGACGCGGCCGGACTGGCGCTGATCCTCGGAATCCTGTGCCTCGGCCTGATGGCGCTGGCCGAGCGCGGGCTGGCAGGCGCGGGAGAAAAGCCATGAGCGGTGTGCCGGCCTTGTCCTTCGAAGATGTTCGGCTCGCCTATGAGGGCAGCGACATGCGGTTCGATCTCGCGGTGATCGAGGGCGAATGGCTGGCGGTGATCGGGCCGAGCGGCGCCGGAAAGTCGACCCTCCTCGATCTGGCGGCCGGTTTCGCGACGCCCGATTCGGGGCGGGTCGTCATCGCCGGCGCAGATATGCGCGGGATCGCCCCCGCCGAACGCCCGCTCAGCATCGTTTTCCAGGAAAACAATCTGTTTCCCCATCTCGACGTGTTTCGTAACGTCGCGCTCGGCATCGCCCCGAATCTTCGTCTGTCCGGCGGCGACCGGCGCCGCGTCTTGGAGGCGCTGGAGGCCGTGGGGCTCGCGGGTTTCGAGGCCCGCCGTCCCGCCACGATGTCCGGTGGCGAACGCCAGCGCGTCGCCTTGGCGCGCGCTTTCCTCCGCAATCGGCCGCTGCTGCTCCTCGACGAGCCCTTCGCGGCGCTGGGGCCGGCGCTGCGCAAGGAGATGCTGGAGATGCTGAAGGCGCTTCGCGCGGCACGCGCAGAGCGCCCCATGAGCGTGGTGATGGTGACCCATCATCCGGACGACGCGGCCGATCACGCCGATCGCGTCGCATTCCTCGATCGCGGCGTCGTGCTCGCGGTCGGGCCGACGCGCGCGATCCTGTCGGGCCAGACCGATCCACGTGTCGCTCGTTATCTGGGCACACAGGATTCTGGTTCATGACGTATTTCCGGCGAAATTGCTTGTTAGCCGGGAAGTTATCCGAGATGAGGGGACGCGCCGCGGATTTGCGACGCCGTGTTGCGGATCGATCCTTCCGCGGAGCGTCGCGTTTCGGCTAAGGGTCTTGTGCGAACAGGGCAGAGCTGAATTTCTGCGGCATATTGGCGGGGGCGGTGATCGCACCGATGGAAATCATGTCCGGGGTCTGGTCCACAAGGCGTGTGACACGCGCGGCGCTTCGCGGCGCGGCGCTGGCCGCGCTCATGGCGGTTGGCGCGTGTACCTCGTTGGAGGCGAGCCTGGACGGTCTGGCCGGCGATGTCGGCCGCGACGCCAAGTCGGGCTATGTGGCGACGCGCCAGCCGATTACCTTCGAAAACATCCAGCAGGGCGACCCGCAGTCGGTCATCGGACGGGCGCAGCATCCGAAGATCCTGGCGGCCTATGGTGGCACCTATTCCGACCCGAAACTCGAACGAACCCTGGCGACAGTCGTCGGCAAGCTTCAGACGGTAACGGAAGATCCGAACCGCGCCTACCGGATCACCGTTCTGAATTCTCCGAACGTCAATGCCTTCGCGTTGCCGGGCGGCTACGTCTATGTGACCCGCGGCCTGCTTGCGCTCGCCAACGATTCCGCCGAAGTGGCCGCCGTGATCGGTCACGAGATGGGCCATGTCACCGCCAATCACGGCATCGAGCGCCAGCAGCGCGAGCAGGCGGCCGAGATCGCCAGCCGTGTCGTGAACGAAGTTCTGGCCAGCGAGCCGGCCGGGGAGATCGCACTCGCCCGCAACCGGCTGAATCTCGCCCAGTTCTCGCGCAAGCAGGAATTGCAGGCCGATGTGCTCGGTATCCGCCACGTCGCCCGCGCCGGCTACGACCCGTTTGCGGCTTCGCGCTTCCTGGGTGCGATGGATTCCTATTCCAGAATTCGGAATGCTTTTCAGGCCAACGATCCCAATCTCGATTTTCTCGCCTCGCATCCGTCGGCGCCGCAGCGCATCGACCTCGCCGTGCGCCACGCCCGCCAATATGGCCCATCCGGTACCGGCGCGACCGACCGTGACCGCTATCTGTCGGGCATCGACGGGATGCTGTTCGGGGACTCCGCCGCCGAAGGCTACGTGCGCGAGCGGCGTTTCTACCATCCCGGCCTCGGCATCACCTTCGAGGTGCCCGATGGCTTCCTTATCGACAACACCGCCGAAGCCGTTCTGGCTACCGGGCCCGGCGATACCGCGATTCGGTTCGATGGTGTGGCCCTGCCGGCAACCACCAGCCTCGTCGATTACGTCAACAGCGGCTGGATCGGTGGACTTGATCCATCGACCATCCGCAAACGGCGGATCGGCAATCTGGACGCGGTTTCGGCGCGGGCGCGTGGGGGCGAGTACGCCTTCGATGTGACGATCATCCGCGTGGGCGGCCAGGTCTACCGGTTCTTGACGGCGGTCCAGGCCGCGTCCGCAGGTTCCGTCGGCACCATCGCCGATCGCGTCGCCAGTTCGTTCCGTCTGCTCAGCGCCTCGGAAAAGGCCGCGCTCAAGCCCCTGCGAATTCGGATCGTGACGGCTGCGGCTGCAGACACAGCCGAAAGGCTTGCGGCCCGCATGGTCGGCGTCGACCGCAAATCGCAGATGTTCCGTCTTTTGAACGGCCTCGACGGCAGGGAAGAGGTTCGTGCCGGCGGGCGCTACAAGATCGTCACGGAATAGTGTCGGGTGGGACGCAGTCGCCGTGAAGCCCCGGGGCATCGAGTCGGCGGTGTTGCACGAACGCGCTTTGAAGGCGCCATCGGCCGATTGACTTTTGCCCCCCACCCTTCCTATAAGCGCCCACACGAGCGGGCGGCGTTCCGCGCGACGGGTTGTTGTGCGCTTTCCTCCCGCTCCGTACCCAGATTTCGGAACACATGAAGGGTCCGCGCATCCGAGCGCGGGATTGATACGATGAAGCGTACCTATCAGCCGTCCCGGCTCGTCCGTAAACGCCGTCATGGCTTCCGCTCGCGCATGGCGACCAACGGTGGCCAGAAGGTCATCGCGGCGCGTCGCGCCAAGGGCCGTAAGCGGCTCTCGGCCTAGAGCATCGGACCAAAAAGTGGAATCCGGTTTTTGGATCATTCCGATGCTCAGTCAAAGTGTTAGAGCGGCCTTTGTGCGTCCGAATGGACGCACGGCGCTCTAGTCGCGTCGCGGCCGCCGGACGATCTCCGATGGCCGTCGGCAGAATGAAAAATCGTGCGGAGTTTCTGGCCGCGCGCAAGGGCCGTCGCTTGAACGGCCCGTTTTTCTTTGTCGAAGCCCTCGATCGGGGCGATGGCGAGGCTCCCCGCGTCGGTCTGACCGTGACCAAGAAGGTCGGCAACGCCGTGGTGCGCAATCGCATCCGCCGCCGGCTGCGCGAGGCGATCCGCCTCGACGCCGAGGCTGACATGGCGCCCGGCATCGATTATGTGATCGTCGCGCGGCGCGAGGTGCTGGCCATGCCCTTCGCCGCCCTGAAGGACGAGCTGTCCCGACGGTTTGCGCGTGCGAAGCGGCCGGATCGCGAGCCGACCATAGTGAAGCGGCGTCCGCCAGGGCGTCCATCGGGGTCTGATTGATGGAAAACAACCGCAACTTTCTGATTGCCATGGCGCTGTCCATCGCGGTCCTCGTCGGCTGGCAGTTTCTGGTTGTCAGCCCGCGCATGGACGCGCAGAGGCAGGCTGCGGAGACGGTTCAGAACGACGGTTCGTTGCAGACCCCGCAGACGCCGGCCGGCACCCCCCAGGACAATGTCGTCGCGCCGGCCGGGCGCGAGAGCGTCGTGCCGAGCGAGGGTTCCGTCGCCGCGGTTCCGGCAACACGCGAGGAAGCCGTCGCCTCCGGTGCGCGCATCCCGATCGACACGCCGGCGTTGTCGGGCTCGATCAACCTGACCGGCGCCCGCCTCGACGATCTGCGGCTCAAGAATTACCATGAGACCGTCAAGGATACCTCGCCGACGATCGTGCTTCTGTCGCCCGAGAACCTACCGACCGGCTATTTCGCCGAGTTCGGCTATATCGGGCAGAATGCCGGCGATCTACCGGGTCCGACGACCGTCTGGCAAGCCGAGGGCAACCAGAGCCTGACGCCGGAAACGCCGGTGACGCTGACCACGACGAACGGCGCGGGCGTGACTTTCTCGCGGCAAATTTCCGTCGATGACAATTTCATGTTCTCCGTGGAAGACACGGTGCGCAACGACGGCGCGCAGCCGGTCACCCTGTCGTCCTACGGGCGTGTCACCCGCTACTCTAAGCCGGAAGTGGCCTCCGTCTACGTCCTGTTCGAGGGTCTGATCGGGGTGTTCGGCGAGGACGGGCTCTCCGAAGTCAAATATTCCGCGATCGAGGATGATCTGCGCTACGTCCCGCCGAAGGTCGCCAGCGGCTGGCTCGGCATTACCGACAAATACTGGGCGACGACGCTGATTCCCGATGCGGGACAACCATTCCAGTCGCGCTTCCTCTATCTGACCGGCAACCGGCAGCGTTACCAGACCGAATATGTCGCCGATCCGATGACGCTGGCTCCGGGCGCCATGGCGACCGCGACCAACCGCACCTTCGCCGGGGCCAAGGTGGTCGACGTCATCGACGGCTACGAGGAAACGCTGGACATCCGCCAGTTCGGCCAGCTGATCGACTGGGGCTGGTTCTATTTCATCACCCGGCCGATGTTCCACGCGCTCGACTGGTTCTATCGCTTCATCGGCAATTTCGGCCTGGCGATCCTGGCGGTCACTGTCGTCCTCAAGCTGATCTTCTTTCCCCTCGCCAACAAGTCGTACAAATCCATGGCGCGCATGAAAAACATGCAGCCCAAGATCACCGAACTGCGCGAACGCTTCAAGGACGACAAGCAGAAGCAGCAGCAGGAGATGATGCGGATCTACAAGGAGGAGAAGATCAATCCGGCGGCCGGTTGCTGGCCCATCCTGATCCAGATTCCGGTCTTCTTCGCGCTCTACAAGGTCCTCTATGTGACCATCGAAATGCGGCATGCGCCGTTCTTCGGCTGGATCCAGGATCTCGCGGCGCCTGATCCGACGAGCATCTTCAATCTCTTCGGCCTGATTCCGATCGATCTGCCGAGCCTTCTGCTGGTCGGCGTCTGGCCGATCCTCATGGGCATCACGATGTTCATCCAGATGCGGCTCAACCCGACCCCGCCGGACCCCACCCAGCAGATGATCTTCACCTGGATGCCGGTGATCTTCACCTTCATGCTGGCCTCGTTCCCGGCCGGCCTCGTCATCTACTGGACGTGGAACAACTTCCTGTCGATCATCCAGCAGAGCGTGATCATGAAGCGCAACGGCACCAAGATCGAGCTGTGGGACAATATGCGCGGCCTGTTCCGGCGACGGGAAAAGCCGTCCGAAAGCTGAGCCGGCATCGACGGATAGAGGCGAGGGGCCGACGATGCATGGACCCAATCCGGACGATCCCCACCCGGTGGAGGGGCATCCACGGGTCGGTTTCCTGAAGCCGATCGTCGATCATCCGCAGATCGAAATCGGCGCATACACCTATTACGACGACCCGGCGGGACCGGAACACTTCGTCGAGCGCTGCGTGGGTCATCTCTATCCGTTTCTCGGAGATCGTCTGGTGATCGGCCGTTTCTGCGCCATCGCGGCCGATGTGTCCTTCGTGATGAACGGCGCGAACCACGCGATGACCGGCATCTCGACCTATCCCTTCAATATCTTCGGCCATGGCTGGGAAGAGGGGTTCGATTTCGCGACCATCCTCGCCGGCATGAAGGGTGACACGATCATCGGCAACGATGTCTGGATCGGTGAGGGCGCGACGATCATGCCGGGGGCGACGATCGGCGATGGGGCGATCGTCGCCGCGCGGTCGGTCGTGACCGGGGACGTGCCGGCCTATGGCATCGTCGGCGGCAACCCGGCTCGGGTCATCCGCTTGCGGTTTTCCGAGAAGGTTATCGCGCGGCTGCTGCGGCTTGCCTGGTGGGATTGGCCGATCGACAAGATCACTTGCAATCTCGGCGCGATCCGGGGTGCCGATATCGATGAGCTTGAGAAGGCGCAATGACCATGGCTGACGAAACCGACCAGGGCGAGACGCTTCCGGAAGCGGCGGACCCGCGCTTCTTCGCGCGGCCCTGGATATTCGTGCGCGGCGCCCCGGCGATGAAGTTCCTGCCGCCGGAAGGCCCACCCGAGATCGCCTTTGCCGGCCGCTCGAATGTCGGCAAATCCTCGCTGATCAACGCGCTGCTCGGCCGCAAGGGCCTGGCCAGAACCTCGAACACGCCGGGACGCACGCAGGAGTTGAATTTCTTCGTGCCGGATGGCTATGGCGGGGAGACGACGGAGCTGCCGCCCATCGCCCTGGTCGATATGCCCGGCTATGGCTACGCCAAGGCGCCGAAGGATCAGGTCGACGCCTGGACGCGGCTGGTGTTTTCCTATCTGCGCGGACGGGTGAGCCTCAAGCGTGTCTTCCTGCTCATCGACGCGCGGCACGGGATCAAGACCAACGACGCAGAGGTGATGGGCCTATTGGACAAGGCCGCCGTCTCCTACCAGATCGTCCTGACCAAGATCGACAAGATCAAGGCGCCGGCCGTTCCCAAGCTGGTCGAGGCGACCGCGGCCGCGATCGCCAAACGGCCGGCGGCGTTTCCGCGGATCCTGTCGACGTCGTCGGAAAAGGGCGTTGGGCTGGACGATCTCAAGGCGGAAATCCAGTCGCTGGCGGACTGAGCGCGAAAGACATCAGAACCCCTGGAAGACCATGTCGAGCGCAGCGACGATGGCATCGTGCTCCGGCGAAAGGTTTGCGACGCGTTCGCCGAGCGCGGAGAGCGGTATGGCGGAGAGGAACTGCGTCGCCATGACCGTTTTCATCCCGCCGATCTCGAAGACGGGATTGAGACGCTTTGCCGGCTTCGGCGCCTGCGCAATCGGCAGAAGCAGAACGACGACCCGCGTGTTGAGGGCATCGAGGATGTCCGCCTGCACATTCAGAACAAGGCCGCGCCCGTCACTCAGGGCGTGAACGTCATGGCGCGCCATCTAAAACTGGCGGTGCTTCGCCAGCGGAATGCCCTCGGTCTCGACATAGCGATTGGAACTGGCCAGGGCGTCTTTGTTCGCCTCCTGCCATTGCGCGGCATGGACGGCGCGAACGGCCTTGGAGATCCCGTCCTCTGCCGCTTTCGCAAGGTCGATCTTCAGAGCCTTCGCTTCCGCAAAGAGTGTCGGGTCGATCGCGAGGCTGGTAGTGCATGCTGGGTCGGGCATGGGCGTCTCCGGGGTCACACAGCGAAGCTAAGCGCCGGATCGAGCGAGAGCAATACGGCGTCGTTTTTGTCGGAGCATGCCTTGTCGACCAACCATCGAAGCACCTTCAGCCGTCTTTTTTCAGCAGCCGCCTGCGGATATGCGCCTCGATCCGGTCGCAGACTTCGCGATAGGCGTCGAGAATCTGCTCCCGGCTGCCGTCCGCCACGGAGGGGTCCGGCATCGGCCAGAATTCGACATCGACCGAGGCCGTTCCCGTGGCGTCGAGGGCGGTGTGGTGAGCTTCCGGCGCCATGGTGACGATCAGGTCGAAATAGCCGTCTTGCAGTTCCTCGAAGCGCTTCGGCCTATAGTCGCCGAGGCTGAGGCCCCGCTCGGCCAAAACGATGTCGACGAAGGGATCGCGCTGTCCGCTGCGGACGCCGGCCGAGGCGATGTAGACCGAGGCGGGGAGGATCGAACGGGCGATCGCCTCGGCGATCGGCGAGCGGATCGCATTCATGCCGCAGACGAACAAGAGGGACGAGACCGCGGCCTTGCCGGTGGGGTCGGCCGCCGTCGTCATTGGCCCGCCCCCACTGCGTCGACAAAGTGGAATCCACCGCCTCGGTCGTCGCACGATACGCCAGACATTGTGCCGATTGCCGGTTTCGTTCGCGGCGCCATCGTGGGCTCAGTTCCGCCAGTGCAGAACGCAGATCAGCGTGAACAGCCGGCGCGCCGTATCGAGATCGACGACGATCTTGCCTTTCAGGCGGTCCATCAGCGTCTGCGATCCGTCATTGTGGATGCCCCGTCGGCCCATGTCGATCGCCTCGATCTGCTGCGGCGTCGCGCTGCGAATCGCCTCGTAATAGCTGTCGCAGATCAGGAAATAATCCTTGATCACACGGCGGAAAGGCGTGAGCGAGAGGATATGGGCGACGATCGGTTCATCGGCCTCGTCCCGAATGTCGAAGACCAGGCGTTTGTCGGCCAGCGAGAGCTTGAGCTTGAAGCTGCCGCCCTCGGGAGCGCCGGCCGGATCGAAGACGTTTTCCTCGATGAGATCGAAGATCGCCACCGCGCGCTCGTGCTCGACGTCCGGCGTTGCCCGGCCGATGGTCTCGTCGAGCTCGATGTCGATGAGCCTGCCGCTCTTCTGGTCGCCGCCGTCGGTCATCGCGCGATCAAAGGTTCAGCCGGATCGCCACGGACCGGCCGTGAGCGTCGAGGCCTTCGACGCGGGCCAGTTCGATGGCCGTGGGGCCGAGGGCCCGCAACTGCTCCGGCCCGAGCTTAAGGATCGACGTGCGCTTTACGAAGTCGAGAACCGACAATCCCGACGAGAAACGAGCCGAGCGGGCGGTCGGCAAGACGTGATTCGAGCCGCCGACATAGTCGCCGATGACCTCCGGCGTATGGCGGCCGAGAAACACCGCACCGGCGTTGCGCACCCTGGCGAACAGCTCCTCGGGGTCTTCGACGGCGAGTTCCAGATGTTCGGGCGCGATGCGGTCCGACAGGGCCGGGGCCTCGTCGAGCGATGCCACGCGGATGATGGCGCCGTGGTCGCGCCAGCTGGCGGTAGCGGTCTCGCCGCGCGATAGAAGCCGCAGCTGCCGCTCGACGGCTGCTTCGACCGCGTCGGCGAAATCGCTGTCGTCGGTGATCAGGATCGACTGCGCCGCCGCGTCGTGCTCGGCTTGACTGAGCAGATCGGCGGCGATCCAGTCCGGATCGTTGGCGCCGTCGGCGATCACCAAAATCTCGGACGGACCGGCGATCATGTCGATGCCGACCGTGCCGAATACCTGGCGCTTGGCGGCGGCGACATAGGCATTACCGGGGCCAACGATCTTGGCGACCGGCGGGATCGTTCCGGTGCCGTAGGCGAAGGCCGCGACGGCCTGGGCGCCGCCGAGGCGGTAGATCTCGTCGATGCCGCAGATCTTCGCGGCTGCAAGCACCAGCGGATTTAGCGCGCCGCGCATCGCCGGCACGGTCATGGCGATGCGCTCCACGCCGGCAACCTTGGCGGGAACCGCGTTCATCAAGACCGAGGAGGGGTAGCTCGCCTGACCGCCAGGAACATAGAGGCCGACCGATTCGACGGCGGTCCAGCGGCTGCCGAGTTCGACGCCGAGCGCGTCGACATAGCGATCGTCCTTCGGCCGCTGACGTTCGTGATGGCTGGTAATGCGCTCATGGGCGATCCGCAGCGCTTGAAGCGTCTCCGGAGCGGTTGCCGCGAAGGCGGCGTCGATTTCGTCGGATTCGACCCGCAATGTCTCCACCGTCAGGTCGAGGCCGTCGAAACGCCGGGTCAGCTCGATCAGCGCCGCGTCGCCCTCGGCGCGCACACGGGCGACGATCGCGCGTACCGCGTCATCGACGTCGGCGGCGGATTCGCGTTTGGCGCCGAGCAGCGCCCGGAACTTCGCCTCGAAATCGGCGTCCGTGCTGGTAAGCCTCGACGGCACTGTGGCAATTCCCCTCTTGAACTGCGGCGGTGTGGCGACCGGCGACGCGCCGAACTGCCTCGATCAGGCCGACGGATCGGAACGGTCGTGCTCCGGCCGGGCCGACGTGCTCCAGGCGCCGCCGACGTCGCTGAGTTGCGCTTCGATCACCTCGACGTCCAGCCTTATCGCGGAGCCGCCGGCGAAGACAAGTTCGACGATCCCGGAGGGGGCATCGGCGGGGGTAAAGCGGATGGCCAGCAGCACCAGCACCTGATCGCCGGCGGCCGCGTCCAGGCCCATCCGTTTGACACTTTGTACCCGATCGAAATGCAGGACGGCGCGCCGCCGCTCGTATTCCGCCTTGCGGAACAGGCGAAAGCGCGAAATCCCCTCGGCGGTCTCCCAGACGAAGCGGTTCATCTCGACGACGAACTGCTGCTCAGCGGCCCGGTAGCGACAGTCCCGCAATGTGACGACGGCATCCTGGCAATAGGCCGACAGGATGGCGAGATCGTCGGTATCGACGGCAAGGAGGCGCAGGCGGTCCATCGTGATGAGCGTTGCTTTCTGTCTGAACGGGCTGGCTGAATGGGTTACTGCACCGCAAACTAGGCCAGCGGCGCTGAAATGGAATGGTTATCCCGTCGTCCGGATCACGACGGCGTTGGAACGCGATTATTCAAGCCGGAAGCGGCTGCAAAGCCAGAGCCCGACGATGGCGAGCCAGGTCATCAGCCAGACCGGGTTGCCGCGACTGAAGAAATAGCTCTCGAAGAAGGAATTCAACAGGGCGAACGCGAGGATCATCAGGAGAAAATCCGCCAGGCGGCGGTTTTCCACGGTGGGCTGTGTCGTCAGATAATCCTTGAACGGCAGCAACACCAGCATCACGGCCGCGACCGCCAGTGTTGGCCATCCGCCCCAGATGGCGATGTCCAGATAGCCGTTATGGGCGTTGACGATAAGGCGCGGATCCCAGGACAGCTCGAATGGAGCCTCGGCTTTGTAGACGATGCTGGTGTTCCAGAAGGTTTCGAACCCGAAGCCCGTCCATTGGTGATGGCCCATCAAATCGAGGGTGAAACGCCATAGATCCAGGCGACCGGTGAAGGTCGTGCCGGGCAGAACCGCCTGCAGCACGACGTCGAGCGCGGGCGATATCGCCGCTCCCAGCGTCAACAGCGCGGTCATGATGATGGCGAGGAGAAGCACCGCGATCGGCAGGAGCCGGCCGCCGAATATCCGGCCGCCGGTGACGAGGAGGGCGACGAGCGGAACCAGAGCCAGGGTGGTCTTGGAACCGGTCTTGTAGACGAAGATCGCCGCCAGCACCGCGATGACGAGGCCGGACCAACGCTCGCCGCAGCGCATCAGGTAGAGCCCGGCGAAAAACAGCATCGCCATGATCGGACCGGCGACGTTCTTGTGGCTGTAGATGCCGCGCCACAACCCGGCATGCTGCGGCTCGAACCCGTCCGATCCGTGGATAGCCAATCCGGGAAAGACGAGAAGTCCCAGATAGGAGAGCCCGAGAACGACGAGCGCGGCAATGGCGAGCGCCAGCCGGAAGTCGCGGATCGAGGGTGGCAGGCTGAGCGCGCCGGTCATGGCGAGCATTGCGGTCAGGGTGAACAGGATCGCGCGGATCGCGGCTCCCGGCGACGCGGATTGCAGGACGGAAAAGGCCAGCAGGGCGACCGTCAAAAGCCAGACCGGCCGCAGCAGCGAGAGCGCGACGGCCCGGTCCGTGAACAGGAGGTGGCCGACGATCGCGACGAGAGCGAGCGCACTGTATCCGAGTTGATTGACGATATTGCTCTGAACGTCGGTCTCGTATTCCAGCACGAAGGGCGTGAAGGAGACGAGCAGAAACGTCAGGATCGTCGCCGCGAAGACGAGCCGAAGCGTCCTGATCGGGGTATGGACGCCGACGGCGTCAGTTCTGTTCGGGACGACGATATTGTTCATTGACGAGGCCGAATTCGGCGAGCAGGCGGCCGACGGCGACCTGCATGTGATAAAGCCCGATGACAGGCGACTTGGTGTCGAAGGCCAGCCGTGCCGATCGGAACGGTGAGGCGGCCAGCAAGGCGGCGCTCTTGGAGAGGCGGCGCAGCCGGTCGGCAGGACCGCCGCGACGGCGGCGCTCGATGATCGAGGAGATGGCGCCGTTGCGCAGTGCCCGCGCGTTCAGCCACGAGAATTCGGTGCGGCGGGCCGGCGTCGTTTCATGGACGGGCGCCTCGGCGCACCATCCGAAGGTGAAGCCCTTTTCGCGGCAGCGCGAATAGAAGTCGCTGTCGCCGCCGCCGATGAAGTTGAAGGCGGTATCGAGATAGGGGGCGCCGACCGCTTCCAGGACACGGCGCCGGATCAGAACGTTGCCGGAAGAATAGAGAATCGGTACGGGACCGGTTCGGGCGTAATGAGGTGTGAACACGGGGTGGCGGGCATAGCGCGCCTGTCCGTTGCCCTCGAAAATCGGGATTTGCGCGGCTCCGACGATGTCGACGGCGAGTGTTTCGGCGGTTGTCGCGAGCTGCTCGATCCAGCTTTCGCTGGCAATCTCGTCGTCGTCGATCACCAGAAGATACCGCATCGCCGGGAAGCGCTCGAGGGCCGTTTGCCACCCGGCATTGTAGGCCGCGCAGTTGCCGCGCTGATGGGCGATCAGGATCATTCCCGGAATCCGGCCGATTTCGAACAAGTCGGCGGCGGCGGTCAGTCCCTCGCGGCCTTCGGCATCGTTCTCCATCACGATGACCGCGAATCGCCTTTCGGTCTTTTGGGCGGCGAGCGAATGAAGCGTCTTCAAAAGATGTTCCGGCCGGCGGAAGGTCGGCAGGGTGACGACGACCTCGTACCGCCCGAAATCGAGGTCCGGCGAGATACACTCGATAGTGATGGCGTCAGTCATAGGGCGTCGTTCGATCGGGTCGCGTAACTGAAGATGGGTCGATGCAGGTCCCTGAACAAAATCAGAAGAAGATGAACGAAGTCTCGACGCGGCCCTCAAAACCCGCGAAATTCGGTTGCGAGCCTTGCACGACAAACGGGCGGCGGGGCCGGCGACGTTCTTTCCGATGCCTCCGCATGGCGTCTCGACGTGCTCCACGACGTCGCGCGGCGATCAAGCCGCCGAAACGTGCCGGCGGCATTAGGGCAATTTCAACGCCCGGCTGCGACAATCGGATTTTCCTGCAATGCGCGGAGTGGTCCGGTCGGAATGCATCTTCTGTTCGTTTCATCGCTCCTTCCCGACGACGATCCATCGACCGGCTTCGAGATCGCGAACCGCGCCATCGTCGCGGCGTACCGCCACCATGGCGTGCAACTGACCTTTGTCGGCTTCCGTCGACCGGGGTCGCGGCCCGCCAAGGCGGACGAAATCTGCCTCGGCGAACTGGCGATCGAAAATTCCGGGGCATCGACGCTTCGGAAGGCGGCTTGGGTCGGCGAAGCGTTCGCTCGCAACCTGCCAGTCGGAGCCGCGAAAGTGGCCGGGCTAGGCCGCGCCGAACTTCTCGGGCGTCTCGCCGAAGCGGGGCCGGTGGGCGGATATGTTCTCAGTTCCGTGCAAATGCCGGCAGCCTATTCCTTCCTGGCGCGCGAAAAACCGTCGATCTTCATCGCCCACAATGTCGAGCATCGCTCCGCCCGCGAAAACGCCCGCAATGCTGGCGGTCTCCACACCCGGCTTCTCTTCGGCCGCGAGGCGGCGCTGCTCGAGCGCGCCGAGGCAACGATCTGCCGGGACGCGGCGGTCGTCCATACGCTGAGCGAGGATGACCGGGCCGGGCTCGGCCTTGCCGGATCCGACAAATGCGTGCCGCTGGCGCTGACCGTCGGGCGCCCGAACGTTGCCGACGCGGGCGAGCGAACCCATGATGTCGGACTGATCGGCACCTGGAGCTGGGCGCCGAACCGGGTCGGCCTCGACTGGTTCGTCGACGCGGTCGTGCCGCTGCTTCCTTCCGATATGTCCATCGCGGTGGCCGGGCGCTTCGATGGCGTGCCACCCGCCGCCCCCGCGAATGTCACTTTTCTCGGCCGCGTCGAGGACGCCCAGCGGTTCGTCGGCGCCTCGCGCGTGCTCGCTCTGGCGACCAAGGGCGGCACCGGCGTTCAGTTGAAGACGATCGAAACCTTCGAGGAGGGGATGCCGGCGGTCGCGACGCCGCAGGCCCTGCGCGGCGTCGACAGCGTTCCCGCCAATGTGCGGGTCGCGGATACTCCGCGGGACTTCGCCGACCGGATCGTCGAACTCGTCGCTGCAGAAAGGGGCGGCCAGTCGCTTCGCCTCGACGGCGCCGCCTTCGCGCGCTCCCAGGCGACCGCGCTTGAGGCCGGCATTGCCGCCGGTCTGGAACGGTTCACCAGGGCCATCAATACGTCTCAGGCTCTGGTTGCACCGGTTGATCCGGATACAATCGTCACGTCTCGGCTCGCCGACGGGGCCGCCGGACGATGATGGAAGCGAGCGCCATCTGGCCGGCGGGTTCCTCGCCAGACGAAGCCGTCGTCAGCTGTGACATCGCCGGTATCGCGGTCGCCGACCGCTCGGGCGCGGCGGTCATCGCGGTGCTGGCGGACGCGCTTGCGGCCGGCCGGACCACACGGCTCGCCTTCCTCAACGCCCATTGCGTCAATCTCGCCCGCCGGGACGCAGCCTACAAACGCGCTCTGGAGCGATTTCTGGTGATCCCCGACGGGATCGGTGTCGATATCGCGGCGCGGATGCTCTACGGCAAACCGTTCACCGAGAACCTCAACGGCACCGATTTCCTGCCCCGCCTTCTCGCCTCGCTCGACGGTCGCCTGCGTGTCGCCCTGATCGGGGGCGCGCCGGGCATCGCCGAGCGAGCGGCGACCCGGCTCGCCGCCGAGGTTCCGGCGCATGATTATCTCGTGGTGTCGGACGGGTTCTTCGACCGCGAAGCCTGTGCCGGCGTCCTGAAGGACCTCGCCGCGGCCAAGCCCGACATCGTCCTTGTCGCCATGGGCGTTCCGGCCCAGGAACTCTTCATCGCCGATCATTTGGGCGAGCGCCACGGCCGGCTCTTCGTCGGCGTCGGCGCGCTTTTCGATTTTCTCGCCGGCAACGTCGCGCGGGCGCCGCTCGCTATTCGACGCCTGCGTATGGAATGGGCTTGGCGTCTGGCGCTCGAGCCGGGCCGACTCTGGCGCCGCTATATTCTCGGCAATCCACTCTTTCTCCTCGGCATCCTGCGCGATCGGTCGCGGCGGGAGCGGGCCGATGTCTGACGCCGCGCCAAGGCAGGGCGCCGGCAAAGGGCGGCCCATGCGATCGGCGATCGTGACCGCGAGTTATCGCGGCGATTTCGAGCGATGCCGGTTGCTCTGCGAAAGCATCGATCGCCGCGTGACCGGCTTTACGCGCCATCTGATTCTGGTCGAGGCCGGCGACCTCGCGCTGTTCCAGCAACTGGCCGGGCCGAAGCGGGAGATCATCGACGAGCGCCAATTGCTGCCGCGTTGGTTGCGCCCGTTCCCGGACCCGTTGTCCTTCGGCCGTCGGCGAATTTGGCTGTCGGCTTACGGTCCGCCTCTGCGCGGCTGGCATGTCCAGCAATTGCGGCGGCTGGCGATCGCCGCGACGATTGAGGACGAGCTGATGCTCTCCGTGGATTCGGACGTGGTCTTTCTGCGGGAATTTGACCTAGGCAGCCTGTCGAGCAACGGCAAGGTTCGTTTCTTCCGTCGCAAGGGCGCGGTTGCGACCATCGACCCCGCCGCGCGCGACGAACACCGCGAATGGTCGCGACGGGCCGGCGAATTGCTGGGCATTGCGGCACCACCCTGGACCGATACGGCCTACATCACCACGCTTTTGGCCTGGCGCACGGACACGGTTCGCGACCTGCGGCGGCGCGTCGAAACCCGGATGGGCAAGCCTTGGCTCGCGGCCATCGCGGCCTCGCGCAGCCTGTCGGAATGTACGATCTACGGGCGCTTCGTCGACGAGTGCGAAGATCGGCCCGATCGCCACGCGTCGAGCGATCTGGAATTGTGTCAGGTCTACTGGAACGGCGCGGCCCTCGGCTCACGCGAACTGACGGATTTCGCCGCGGGGCTGGAGCCGCATCAGGTCGCGGCCGGCATCCAGTCATTCACCGGCACCGATCCCGACCTCATTCGCCGGGCTGCTGGGCTGGCGTGAGACGCGCCGCCGAGCGCGCGACCCGAGGGCCGGTCCAGTCGAACGCTGCATAGGTCGCGGCGGCGGACACGATCCAGAGCACCAGGAACAACCCGTTCAGGCCGAAAATCCAGGTCTCCGTCTGCGGCGCCGCGCGTAGCAGAACGATGAGAAGCGCCGCCTTGATGAGGCCAACGACCGCCAAGATCATTGCGCGTATCCCGGTTCTGCCACGGGCGTAGAGAAGCTCGCTCTCATATTCAACCAGATTGCGGAAGGCCGGCACCAACAGCGCGAGCAGCACCAAGGGCGCGGCCTCGGCGACATTTTTGCCGAGCGCTGTCGGGAAGACATGCAGAAATCCGCCGAGAAAGGCGAGGCCGGCGACGGACACGGCCGCGACAGCGGCCTCGATGCCCCAACGGATTCGCCATTGTGTCAGCCATTCGGGCGTGCGCATCAGCTTCTGGACGACCATCGTGTTGAACGAACGGATCGGCAGGGCGGTGAGATCGATGAGCCGCATCAAGATCGCGTAGATGCCGGCCATTTGCGGCCCGCCGAGCGACAGGACCAACAGCTTGTCGAGCTCGGACTGGAGATAGAAGATGATCTCGGCGCTGGCGACGGACACGCTGTCCCGCCACCTGGCCAGATAGAGAGTCGGACGCAGGTGCAGACGCTGCCGGGGATAATAGGCGATAACGGCAAAGCCCGCGGCAATAGCGTTCGCGCCGGCATAGGCGAGCGCCCACTGCACCAACGAGCCGTCGCCGATCATCACGAAACCGACGGCCGCTACGGCCCGGATCGCGGAGCCGGCGATGACGATGATCGCCCCGCGCATAAAGCGTTCGAGGCCGTTGTTCACAATGACCACGACCTCGAGGGCGCGCCAGAACACGACCTCCGCCAGGACCACGGCAGCGAAGGCGCCGATGCTCATCTCGCCCTCGAAGAACGCGACATAGAAGCCCGCCGCCGCGATCGCCACCAACGGCAGCGACAGGATAAAGGCGACAATCAGCCCGGCGGTGTAGGTTCCCACCAGGCGCCGGCGCACCGTCGCGACGCGATAGAGTGGCGAAACGAAGCCAAAGCCGGCGATGCGCGACAGAACGATCCCGGTTGCCGACGCCGTGGCGAACAGGCCGAAATCGCCAACCGACAGCCCATTGGCGATGGAGACGAAATAGGCGAGCGACAGGACGAGGCGCCCGGCCGATCCGCCGAGCAACGAGGCATAGTCCCGCAGGAGGTTTAGGTTGCCTTTAAGCCTTTCGATCCAGACTGCGAAACGTTGCATGATCGACAACCTTGGAGCCGAGGGGCAGATGACGATACTTCACCGCCGTCGAGCCGCACAATCCGCATTCGCCGTCCCGCACCGGGACGCGGCGGATGGGTCTTTGTCCAACCTTTCAAATAGCGCGGGAACCTTAACGCGCCGTTCTCTGCTGGCCGCGGGCGCTGGACTGGCGCTGATCCCGGGGACAGTCGCGTCTGCGAGGGCCGAGCGGCATGGGGCGTCCCGTTCCGGCCCGGTGCCTCTCGGCTGCGCGATCCAGGCCGAGTATCTCGACGCCGATCCAGCCTACAGAAACGCAGCGGCCGAGTATTTCGACCTGATCATGCCGATGAACGAACTGAAATTCGATCAAATCCGGCCGACCCGCGACAGCTGGAATTTCGAGCCCGCCGACCGGCTGGTGGAGTTTGCCCTTTCCCACGGCCGCTTGACCCGCGGGACCTGCCACGTCTGGTGGAATTCGACGCCGGAATGGGTCGAGCGGATCGAGACGGCGAAGGAAGCAGAGGCGGCGCTCATCGAGCACATCGAACGGGTCGGCGATCGCTACAAGGGCAAGCTGACCGGCTGGGACGTCGTCAACGAGGTGATCTCGAATAATCCGATCAGCGAGGGTCCGCTGCGCCGAACCGCCTGGCTTAAAAAACTCGGGCCGCGGCATATCCCGATCGCCTTCGAGGCGACGGCGCGGGCGGATCCGGGCGCGCGGCTGGTGATCAACGACTATGATCTCGAATTCGTCGGGCCCCGCTACGATGCCCGCCGCGAGGTGATGCTGACCATCGTCCGCCAGCTTCTGGACCGCAACGTGGCGGTCACCGGCGTCGGCATCCAGGGGCATCTTTACGCCGACCGGACGATCGACAAGGACGCGCTGGAGACGTTCCATCGCACGCTCGATGGCTTGGGAGTCGGCCTCCTGGTGACCGAGCTGGATGTGATCGACTGGGAGAGCGTGCCCGGTGCCGAACCCCAGGATGCGACGGCGCAACGGCTGGTGGCCGATCTCCTCGACGGCGTCTTTGCCTTCAAGGCGCCGGAATCGGTGATCGTGTGGGGCGTCAGCGACCGCTATAGCTGGGTTTCGGACGTGCTTCCCCGCCCGGACGGGCATCCGAGCCGCCCGTTGCCGCTTGATCGGGACATGGCCCCGAAGCGCTGGATGGCCCTCCTGCGGCAGCGTCTACGATCGATCTGACGCAATGTGAAAAGGCCGTCGTCGTCCCCGCGTTAACCGTTTCTTGAGCATAAAACCGCATTTTCGACGGATCAGGGTCCGCGACAGACGTTCGGCTCCGGCAATTCGGTGACGCCCATGTTCTCGACATCCTCAGCGACAAATCCGACGGCAAGCGCCCGAACACGCTCGCATGTGACGGTCGTCGAGCGTTCCGGGCAGGCTTCGCTGATCGACCCGGTCTACATTTTCCGCCATGTCTGGTCGTCGAAGCCGCTGATCGCCCTCACCACGTTTCTCGGCATCGCGCTCGCCATTCTGTTGGCCCTATCGACGCCGAAACTCTACACCGCCGACACTCAGATCCTGGTCGACCCGCGCGACATCAAGGTGGTGCAGAACGAGGTCACGCCGAACGGTCTGCCCAACGAGGCGACCCTTGCGCTGATCGAAAGCCAGATCGCGGTCGTCTATTCGAACAATGTCCTGAACCGGGTGATCGACGAGGCCGGGCTCGAAAGCGACCCGGAATTCAACGGAACGGCCGAAACGTTCTTCGGCTCGATCTTTCCGAATCTGACGTCCTTCTTGCGCGAGGACGACGCTCAGAGCGGGCGGCGACGGCTCGTGACCGTGAAGAACCTTCGCAAGGCGATGACCGTCACGCGCGACGCCAAGAGTTTCATCCTCAATCTTTCGGTCGAGACGAGGGACCCGGAAAAATCCGCCGAGCTGTCCCGCCTGATCGGGGCCACTTTCATCGACCAGCTCGGACGCGTGCAGTCGCAGACCGCGCGCCGGGCCAGCGACGCGCTGTCGTCGCGTCTGGCAGAACTGCGCCAGACCGTCGCGGAAGCGGAACGGGCCGTCGAGGAATACAAGACCCGGAACAGGCTCGTCGGCGTCGGCGGACGGCTGGTCGACGACGATTACATCCTGCGCACTAACGACCAGCTTGCCCGCACGCGCGGCGAACTGGCGGCGTTGCGGGTGCGCGCCGAGCAGATGAAAAACGTCGGTATTGACGATGTCGTCAAAGGCTCCTTCCCCGAGGAGTTGACGTCGGAAGCGCTGACCCGGCTGCGCAACACCTATTCTGAACTTTCGCAGCAGGCGGCCGTCCTCAGCACGACGCTCGGCCCTCGGCATCCGCAACGCCTGGCCAGCCGCGAGGCGCTGGCCTCGGCGAGGAATGCCATCCGCGCCGAACTCAATCGTATCGTCGCGGCCGCGCAGACGGATCTGGCCCGCGCCGAGCGTACCGATCGCGATCTGAGCACGCAGATCACCGCATTGAAGACCAAGCAGCTGGAGACCAGCGAATCCTTCGTCAAGCTGCGCGAGCTCGAGCGCGAGGTCGAGGCCTCGCGCGCGGTCTACGAGGCGTTCCTGCTTCGGGCGCGTGAGACCGGCGAGCAGGAAAGCCTGAATACCGCCAATGTCCATGTCATCTCCGAGGCAACGCCGCCGCTGGAGCCATCGAGTCTGTCTCGGCGCACGCTGGTTCTTCTGGGCGCCATTCTCGGCTTTTTCGTCGGAATCGGCATCGCCGTCATCCGCGGCGCCGTGCGGTTCTTCCAGGAAGTCCGGCCGCTCGATCGTGTCGCCTTTGACGGCGCTCGCGTCCCCGTCGGCTTCGAGGCGCCCGGATATCGCGAGCGCTCGCCCTATTCGTCCGGATTCTATCCGTCTGCCGGCTTCTATTCCGCCGCTTCCGGCGGCATGGGCGACGCGCGACAGACTGGCAGCGATGACGCCGCCGCCGCCGTTGGCGAGGTGGCTCTGGCTGACGCGGTCGGAATTCGTCCGGCGGTCCATGCCGAGACGGGGGATCTCCGGCGTCCGAGTGACACGGCGGGTGATCTGGACGGCGACCCGCAAGAATCCGACGAGCCGACCGAAACGAGCCTGGCAGAAATGAGCCTGGTCGAAGAGGAGCGCGTGGCCAGCGAAGAGGATGCGGACCCACAACCAACGAGCGGCTCCCTGGATTCGCCCGACGCGGTGGTAGAGGCCGCCCCAGTCGACGGCGAACCGCAGAGCCGCGAGGAATTGCGCGATGGCATCCGGGCGCTTGCCGCCGAGCGTCCCGAAATCGGCGAGCAGGACAATCTCGCCGAAACGGATGACGCGGAGGTCAAGCGGCTCCAGTTCGACATCGCCGCCGTCAAGCGGCACATCGCCGAAATCCGCGAACGGCGTCACGCCGGCTGACCAAGTCGGAACAAATTGCGGCCATATCCCACTTTGATTTTCCTGCGGAAATACTTTCGCTCCGTTCTTGAAAGCGCTTGTATCGTTAGGTGGCTCGCTTGACGGAGCGCCGCCGCCCTTGCGTTTGCAATCTGCCGAGCTAGCTTTGAAAGAACGCTTCGGGAGAAGGCGTGGCGGGCGGCCGGTGGGATGGTCGTTCGCAGTGTATCCGCGATCGGTTGAAGCCGAACGCGACACCAGGGAGGAATTTCATGACGCTTTCGCGGCTGATCTTGGCATTGACTGCCTCGACCCTTTTCACCGGCGGCGCATTCGCCGCCGAACTGTCACTGGTCTCCGGTTCTGTCGGCAAGGACATCGAGGAATTGCGGGCGCAGCTCGACGATTTCGAGGAGGAATCCGGCCACACGGTCAAGATCGTCGAAATGCCGGCCTCCACCACTGACCAGTTCGGGCAGTACCGGCTGTGGTTGTCGGCCGGCAATGAGGACATCGACGTCTATCGCACCGACGTGATCTGGGCGCCGCAACTGGCCGGCAGTCTCGTCGACCTGAGCGAGGCCGCCAAGGACATCGTCGGTCAGCACTTCCCCTCGATGATCGAATCCCAGACCGTCGACGGCAAGCTCGTCGCTTTGCCGATGTATACGGACGCGCCGGCGCTCTACTACCGCACCGACCTCCTGGAGAAATATGGCAAGGAGCCGCCCAAGACATGGTCGGAACTGGAGGCCACCGCCAAGGAGATTCAGGACAAGGAGCGCGAGGCCGGCAACGGCCAGATGAACGGCTTCGTCTTCCAGGGCGCGCCCTATGAGGGGCTGACCTGCGACGGGCTGGAATGGGTGGCGAGCAACGGCGGTGGCCAGATCGTCTCGCCGGACGGCGAGATCACCATCAACAATCCGAAGGCCGCCGCCGCGCTCGAAAGGGCCAAGGGCTGGGTCGGCACGATCGCCCCCGATGGGGTCCTCGCCTATAAGGAGGAGGAGTCGCGCGGCGTCTGGCAGACCGGCAACGCCGTGTTCATGCGCAACTGGCCCTATGCCTACGCGCTGTCGAACGGCGACGATTCCGCCGTCGCCGGCAAGTTCGACGTGGTGCCGCTGCCGGCC
The DNA here is from genome assembly GCA_947488615.1 of uncultured Aurantimonas sp. Classification (GTDB taxonomy): domain Bacteria; phylum Pseudomonadota; class Alphaproteobacteria; order Rhizobiales; family Rhizobiaceae; genus Aurantimonas. The sequence goes on along the minus strand of CANKZU010000010.1, from coordinate 34,714 downwards.
TCGGAAGGTGGTTCGTCGGCCGCTTGTCTCGGCGGCTGGAACCTGGCGGTCTCCAAATACTCGCAGAACCAGGAGGCGGCGATCGACCTCGTCAAGTTCCTGAGTTCGGAAAAGGCGCAGAAGCAGCGTGCCGTCAATCAGTCGCGCTTGCCGACGATCCCGACGCTCTACGACGATGCGGAGATCGCCGAGAAGCAGCCGATCGTGGCCGAATGGAAGGAAGTCGTGACCAATGCCGTGCCGCGTCCCTCGGCGCCGACCAAGCGGCAGTACAACGAGGTCTCGAAGGAATTCTGGACGGCCGTCAACGAGACGATATCCGGTCGGGGCTCGGCCGCCGACAATCTCGATCAGCTGGAAAAGCGCCTGCGCCGGCTGAAGCGCAGCGCCTGGGAGTGAGGTCCCCCTAAACCTATCGGGGGAGGAAGCGCTCCCTCCCCTTTACGTCATCCGGCGGGCATAGACCGCGAAGCGGCGGCCGGCGGACCAGATCGAAAGTCCATTGGGAGGGACGACGATGGCCAATGTCTCGCTGGGAGTGCCGCCGACAGCCAAGGCGATCGCGGCCGAGGAGCAGGGAGCGGCGGTCCGCTCCGATCTCTCCCGCCAACGGCTGAAATCGGCCTGGCTGTTTTTGACCCCCATGCTCGTCGTGCTGGCCCTCGTCGCCGGCTGGCCGCTGCTTCAGACGATCTGGTTTTCCTTCACCAACGCCAGTCTCGACAATGTCGCGGGGGCCGAGTTCGTCGGCTTCCGGAACTATTGGGAATATGTCGATTACGGCGACGGGGAGGGCGAATATTTCGGTCTTCTGTTCGATCCGCAATGGTGGAATTCGGTCTGGAACACCGTCTACTATTCGGTGATATCGGTCTCTATCGAGACCGTGCTGGGGCTCGCCTTCGCCCTCATTCTCAACGCCGAATTCAAGGGGCGCGCCCTGGTGCGCGCCGCGGTCCTGATTCCGTGGGCGATCCCGACCATCGTCTCGGCGAAGATGTGGGCCTGGATGATGAACGATCAGTTCGGCATCCTCAACGACATGCTGATGGCGATCGGCGTCCTGTCCGCCCCCGTCGCCTGGACCGCGACGCCCGAAACGGCGATGTGGGCGGTGATCATCGTCGATGTGTGGAAGACGACGCCGTTCATGGCTCTGCTCATCCTCGCCGGCCTGCAGATGGTTCCGGGCGACGTCTACGAGGCCGCGAAGATCGACGGCGTGCACCCGGTCAAGGTGTTCTGGAAGGTGACGCTGCCGCTGATCCGGCCGGCCATCCTCGTCGCCGTCATCTTCCGCGCGCTGGACGCGCTGCGCGTCTTCGACCTCATCTACGTGCTGACGCCGAACAACACCGATACCAAGACGATGTCGGTCTTCGCCCAGGAAAACCTCTTCCAGTTCGACAAGTTCGCCTATGGATCGGCGGCCTCGACGCTGTTGTTCCTGGTGATCGCCTTCATCACCCTGTTCTACATCAAGGTCGCCAGACTGGATCTCGGGGGAGGACGCTGACATGCCGGTCGTCATCAAGCGGACTGCGTTCTACGCCCTTGTCGTCGCCATCGTCCTGTTCTCGATCTTCCCGTTTTATTACGCGATCCTGACCAGCTTCAAATCCGGTACCGCGCTGTTCCGGGTGAACTATTTCCCGACGGACTTCTCGCTCGTAAACTATCGCGGCATCTTCGCGAGCGGCGAGTTTCCGACCAACATCCTCAATTCGGTGATCGTCGCTTCGGTCGTCGTGGCGATCTCGCTGTTCCTCGCGGTGACCGCCGCCTATGCGCTGTCGCGGATCAATTTTCGCGGGCGCGGGCTGTTGCTCTTGACCATCCTCGCGGTGTCGATGTTCCCGCAGATCGCGGTACTTGCCGGGCTGTTCGAGATGGTCCGCGTCGCCGGCCTCTACAACACGCTGTTCTCGCTGATCTTCGCTTACATGATCTTCACCCTGCCGTTCACGGTCTGGGTGCTGACGACCTTCATGCGCGACCTGCCGATCGAGATCGAGGAAGCGGCGATCGTGGACGGCGCCTCGCCCTTCACCATCGTCGTCAAGGTGTTCCTGCCGCTGATGTGGCCGGCGCTGGTGACCACCGGCCTGCTCGCCTTCATCGCGGCGTGGAACGAATTCCTGTTCGCGCTGACCTTCGTCTCCAACAACGACACGCGGACCGTCCCGGTGGCGATCGCGCTCTTATCGGGCGCCTCCGAGCAGGAGATCCCCTGGGGCACGATCATGGCTGCCTCCGTCGTGGTGACGGTGCCGCTGATCGTCCTGGTGCTGGTTTTCCAACGCAAGATCATTTCCGGCCTGACCGCCGGCGGCGTGAAAGGCTGACATGCGGACGATGCGGCAGACGAACGATATGTCCATGACCACCGACCGGTCGACAGCCTCGCCGCAAGCCGCCACGGTGGATCGCGACTGGTGGCGCGGCGCAGTGCTCTACCAGATCTATCCGCGCTCGTTCCAGGACTCCGACGGCGATGGCGTCGGCGATCTTCCCGGCATCACCCGCCGGCTCGCCTATGTCGCCTCGCTCGGTGTCGACGGCATCTGGCTGTCGCCCTTCATGACCTCGCCGATGAAGGATTTCGGCTACGACATCTCCGACTATCGCGACGTCGATCCGCTGTTCGGAACGCTGGCGGATTTCGACGCGCTGGTCGTCGAGGCGCATCGGCTGAATCTGAAGGTGGTGATCGATCAGGTGCTGTCGCATACCTCCGACCGCCACTCCTGGTTCGTCGAAAGCCGCCAGAGCCGCGCCAATCCCAAGGCGGACTGGTATGTCTGGGCCGATCCGAAGCCCGACGGGACGCCGCCGACCAACTGGCTGTCGGTGTTCGGCGGCTCCTCCTGGGAATGGGATTCCAAGCGCCGGCAGTACTACCTGCACAATTTTCTGACCGCACAGCCCGATCTCAATTTCCACAATCCGGATGTTCGGGCAGCGCTGCTCGCGGACGTCCGCTTCTGGCTCGATCGCGGCGTCGACGGGTTTCGGCTGGACACGGCGAATTTCTATTTTCACGACCGCGAATTGCGGGACAATCCGCCGCTCGAGGCTGCGCTCCAGTCCGAGGTGATGGCCTCGCGCAACCAGCCCTATAACTGGCAGGCGCATATCTACGACAAGAACCGGCCGGAAAACCTCACCTTTTTGAGGGAATTCCGGGCGTTGCTCGACGAATATCCGGCTGCGGCCTCCGTCGGCGAAGTCGGTGAGCGCATCCACGGCGCCGAGCTGATGGGCGAATACACCGCCGGCGGCGACAAGCTGCATATGTGCTACGCCTTCGATTTCCTGTCCGGGCGTATGCCGGCGGTCGACGATCTGACCGGCACGCTGCGGCGTTTCGAGGCGGCGGCGGCCGATGGCTGGGCCTGCTGGGCGTTTTCCAATCACGATGTCGAGCGGCACGCGACGCGCTGGGCCGAGGATCACCACGAGGCCGACAAGGTTCTGCGTCTCGCGGCCGGCATTCTGTTGACGCTGCGCGGCTCCGTCTGTCTCTACCAGGGCGAGGAACTGGGGCTGGTCGAGGCCGACATCGCCTATGAGGATCTGGTCGATCCCTATGGCATCAATTTCTGGCCGGAAGTGAAAGGGCGCGACGGCTGCCGCACGCCGATGGTCTGGGAGGCGGACGCCGCCAATGCCGGCTTTTCGACCGGCAGGCCCTGGCTGCCCGTTGCCGCCGCGCACAAGGACCGCGCTGTCGATTTGATGGAAGGGGCGCCGGACTCGCTGCTCGATTTCTACCGGGCATTCCTGCGCTTCCGGCGTGCCCATCCGGCGTTCGCCAAGGGGCAGATGACGTTTCTGCCGTCGCCGCCCGCGGTTCTGGCGTTCACGCGCGAGCATGACGGCGAGCGCCTCGTCTGCGCGTTCAATTTCGCCGCCGCCGCGACGGAGTTCAATTTGCCGGCGGACTCCGTTCCGACCGCGCTGTCCGGACATGGATTTTCAGGGATGGCCGACGGGGCGATGATTCGCCTCGACGGCTTCGACGGGTTTATCGGCAGGCTGTGAGGCAAGCGCGCGCGGCTGGAAGGGAGACAGGACCATGGCGAACGTCAAGCTCACCGGCATCAGGAAGGCCTACGGACAGGTGCAGGTGCTGCACGGTATCGATCTCGATATCGAGCCAGGCGAGTTCATCGTCTTCGTCGGCCCGTCCGGCTGCGGCAAATCCACCCTTTTGCGGGTGATCGCGGGCCTCGAGGACATCACCGGCGGGACGCTCGAGATCGACGGCGAGGTCGTCAACGGCCGGACCCCGAAGGAGCGCGGCATCGCCATGGTGTTCCAGTCCTACGCGCTCTACCCGCACATGAATGTCTACGACAACATGGCGTTCGGCCTGAAGCTGGAGAAGAACAACTCCAAGGAGGAAGTCGACAGGCGGGTTCGCGAGGCCGCGGAGATCCTGCAGATCGAGCCTTATCTCGACCGGCTGCCCAAGGCGCTTTCGGGCGGTCAGCGCCAGCGTGTCGCCATCGGGCGGGCGATCACCCGCAATCCGAAGGTCTTCCTGTTCGACGAGCCACTGTCCAACCTCGACGCCGCGCTGCGCGTCCAGACCCGGATCGAGATCGCCCGGCTGCATGAGCGCATGGCCGGCACGACGATGGTGTATGTTACCCATGATCAGGTCGAGGCGATGACCCTCGCCGACAAGATCGTGGTTCTCAACAAGGGTTATGTCGAGCAGGTCGGATCGCCGATGGAGCTTTACAACCGGCCGGACAATCTCTTCGTCGCCCGCTTCCTCGGCTCGCCCTCGATGAACATTCTGCCCGCGACGATCGAAGAGACAGGGCAGCAAACCCGGGTGCTGCCGACGGGCGGCCGCTCGGTGACGCTGCCGATCGCGTCGCCGCCAGACGCGAAGGGCACCGAGGGCCATCTCGGCATCCGGCCGGAAAATCTCGTTTTGTCCGACAGTCCGGACGCGCCGTTCAGCGGCGAGGTGTTGCTGACGGAGTCGCTCGGCGAAGTCACGCTGGTCTATGTCGACATCGGCCGCACCGACGAGCCTTTCGTCGTCAAACTGCCGGGGGAGGTGACGATCGAGCGTGGGACCACCGTCGCGTTGACGGCCGACCCCGACGCGATGCGGCTGTTCGGCGAGGACGGCAAGGCGATGCGCACGGCGCCGCAGCGCGTCGCCGCCTGACGGTCACAGACAAGGGACACCGCCGAAAGCGGCGATCCCTGTTCGCGTCAGAAGACGCTGGCGCCGTTGTCGGCGGTGCCGACAGCTGCTCGGAAGGCTGCGAACAACTCGCGCCCCAGCCCGAATTCGTTGCCGGTCAGATCCGGCTTGGCCGGCTCGCGGGCATCGAGTTCCGCCGCGTCGACCAGGATTTCAAGCGTGCCGTTTTCGCCGTCGAGCCGGATCATGTCGCCTTCCCGGATCCGGGCGATAGCGCCGCCGGCCTTGGCTTCCGGCGTCACATGGATCGCCGCAGGCACCTTGCCCGACGCGCCCGACATCCGGCCGTCGGTGACCAGCGCGACCTTGTGGCCGCGATCCAGGAGCACGCCCAGAAAAGGCGTCAGCTTGTGCAGCTCTGGCATACCGTTGGCCTTCGGTCCCTGGAAGCGGACCACGGCGACGAAATCCTGATTGAGCTCGCCGGAGTCAAAAGCCGCCTTCAGATCGTTCTGGTCGTGGAAGATCTTGGCCGGCGCCTCGACGAGGCGGCGCTCGGGCTTGACCGCCGAGACCTTGATCACGGCCTTGCCCATGTTGCCGGTCAGCATCCGGACGCCGCCATTCGATGAAAACGGCTGATCGGGGGTGGTCAGCACCTTCGGGTCGCCGCTCTCCGTCGTCGCCGCCACGCGCGTCACCGATTGCCCATCGTCGGCGAGCCGGGCCTCGACGGCGTAGGCGCTCAAGCCGTTGCCCCAGGCGGTGCGGACGTCCTCGTGCAGCAGCCCCCGGCCGAGCAGTTCGCGGATCAGGAAGCCCATGCCGCCGGCGGCCTGGAAGTGGTTCACGTCGGCGAGGCCGTTCGGGTAGACCCGCGCCAGCAACGGTGTTGCGTCCGACAGGTCGGAAATGTCCTGCCAGGTCAGCTTGATCCCGGCCGCGGCCGCCATCGCGACGAGATGCATGGTGTGGTTGGTCGAGCCGCCGGTGGCGTGCAGGCCGACGACGCCGTTGACCACGGCGCGCTCGTCGACGACCAGCCCGGCCGGCGTATATTCGTTGCCGAGCGCGGTGATGGCAAGCGCCCGCTTCGTCGCCTCCCTGGTCAGGGCATCGCGCAGCGGCGTGTTCGGATTGACGAAGGAGGAGCCCGGCGTGTGCAGGCCCATGATCTCCATCAGCATCTGGTTGGAGTTCGCGGTGCCGTAGAAGGTGCAGGTGCCGGGCCCGTGGTAGGACTGGGACTCGGCCTCGAGCAGTTCGTCGCGGCCGACCTTGCCTTCCGCGTAGAGCTGACGGATGCGGGCCTTCTCGTCGTTCGGAAGCCCGGTGGTCATCGGCCCGGCCGGGACGAAGATCGCCGGCAGATGGCCGAAGGTCAGCGCCGCGATGGTCAGGCCCGGCACGATCTTGTCGCAGACGCCGAGATAGACGGCCGCGTCGAACATGTCGTGCGAGAGGCCGACCGCCGCGGCCATGGCGATCACGTCGCGCGAAAACAGCGACAGCTCCATGCCGCCCTGTCCCTGGGTGACGCCGTCGCACATCGCCGGAACGCCGGAGGCGACCTGTGCGGTGGCGCCCATTTCGCGCGCCGCGTCGCGGATCAGTTCGGGAAAGCGCTCGAACGGCTGATGGGCCGAGAGCATGTCGTTATAGGCGGTGACGATGCCGAGATTGGGCGTCTGGCCGTCGGACAGCCGGTCCTTGTCCACCGGACCGCAGGCGGCGAAGCCGTGCGCGAGATTGCCGCAGGACAGCGTCGAGCGCTTCGGCCCCTCGGCACCCTTGGCGGTGATGCGCGCGACGTAGGCGTCGCGGGTCGGCGCCGAGCGCTCGCGGATGCGGTCGGTGATGGCTTCGATGCGAGGATCTGCGGTCATGGTGTCGACCTTCTTGGCAAGAGGAAGTCAGGGCGCCCAGAATACGTTCAGCGGCTCGCTCCGCGGTGCCCGCAGCACCGCTCGAACCGGGAGGTCCATTGCCGCGCCGTCCTTGAGCGCCGTCTCGTAGACGGCCAGCTTTTCCTCCCCCTCGATATGGAGAGCGAGAAGGCGCGCGTCGACCAGCAGCGGCAGCGTCAGGGTCACGCGCGGTTCGCCGGCTCCCGGCGCGCGGATCGCAACGACCGGCTCGTTGGTCGCCATGTCGATCGCCTGGGCCAGATTGTCGGCGTCCGGGAAGAACGAGGCGGTATGGCCGTCGGCGCCCATGCCCAGGATCGCCGCGTCGAAGGGACGGGCCAGCCGCTGGAACCGCTCGCCGAGGTCGGTCAGCGCGTCTTCCGGTGTCGGGGCATCCAGGTAGAGCGGCACGAAACGAGCTTGCGCCGCGCCGTTCTTGAGCAGGTGCCGGCGCAGCATGGCCGCGTTCGACCGCTCGTTGGTTTCCGGGACCCAGCGCTCATCGACCAGCGTGACGCGGACGTTACACCAATCGATGTCGGCTTCGGCCAGCCGCTCGAAGAAGCGCTTCGGCGTCGAGCCGCCGGAGACCGCCAGCGTCGCCGAGCCGCGGGTGGCGATCGCGCCGGCGAGCACGGCGGCGACGCCGGTGGCCAGCGCTTCGGCGAGCGCCTCGCGCGTTTGATAGCGATGCAGGACGGGGGCGGGGATCATCGCATCCATCAATCGGGCTCGTGCCAGGTGCGTCCGTCGCGTTCGATCAGCGCGACGCCGGAGGATGGCCCCCATGTGCCGGCGGTGTAGCCCTGCGGCTTCATGCCCTTCTCCTCCCAAGCCTCCAGGATCGGGTCGACCCAGTTCCAGGCGGCCTCGACCTCGTCGCGCCGCATGAACAACGTCTGGTTGCCGCGGATGACGTCCATCAGCAGGCGCTCATAGGCGTCTGGATTGCGCACCCGGAACGACTCGGCGAAGCTCATGTCGAGCGGTACGTGACGGAGCCGCATGCCGCCGGGACCCGGGTCCTTGATCATCAGCCATTGCTTGACGCCCTCGTTGGGCTGCAGGCGCATGACCAGCTGGTTCTGGACGATATTGCCGGCGGCTCCGGCAAAGATCGAATGCGGGATTGGCCGGAAGGTGACGACGATCTCCGACATGCGTTCCGACAGCCGCTTGCCGGTGCGCAAATAGAACGGCACGCCAGCCCAGCGCCAATTGTTGATCTCCGCCTTGATCGCGACGAAGGTTTCGGTGTTGCTCTCGCCGTTGCCGAGATCGTCGAGATAGCTCTTGACCGCGCCTCCGTCGGAGGCGCCCGCCTTGTACTGGCCCCGCACCGTGCGGCTTTCGACATTCGAGGCGTCGATCGGACGCAGCGCGCGCAACACCTTCAGCTTTTCGTCGCGGAGCGCGTCGGCGTCGAGGGCCGAGGGCGGCTCGAGCGCGACCAGGCACATCAGCTGGACGATATGGTTCTGCACCATGTCCCGCAACGCGCCTGACTTGTCGTAATAGCCGGCGCGACCTTCCAGGCCGACCGATTCGGCGACGGTGATCTGCACATGATCGATATGCGCCGAATTCCAGATCGGCTCGTAAAGCGCGTTGGCGAAGCGCAGCACCATCAGATTCTGCACGGTTTCCTTGCCGAGGTAGTGGTCGATGCGGAAGACCTGCTCCTCGGTGAAGTGTTCGGCGATGATGCGGTTGAGCTCGCAGGCCGATTTCAGATCGCGACCGACGGGCTTTTCGACGACCAGCCGCATATTCGGACTCGACAGGCCCTTTTCCGCGATCTGCCTGGCGAAATCGGCGAACAACGAAGGACCGACTGCCAGGTAGAACGCCCGGACGCGGTCTTCTCCCGCCTCGTCGAGCAGGGCGCGCAAGTCGCCCCAGCCTTCGTCGGCGCGCGCGTCGACCTTGCGATAGTGGAGCCGCGACAGGAAACGGTCGATCGACACCTCATGCATGTCGGCCGCATCGACATGCTTGGCGATGGATTGGCGGGCGAAGGCGCGGTAATCCTCGTCGGATATCTCGCTGCGGGACGCGCCGATGATGCGCGAGTCGTCGGGTATCTGGCCATCATGATCGCGATGGTAGAGTGCCGGCAGTAGCTTGCGTTCCGCAAGGTCGCCATTGCCGCCGAAGACGACGTAGTCGAATGGCTCGACGGGTATGATCTGGCTGGACATCGCTCGTCTTTCTGTCGTGGGGGACCCACATCGGCCGCGCACGCGATCTGCTTAGTCTAATCGATTGAATTTTTCCATACCCCGGAAAAACTCAATCCCCATCCTATCAGGAGGCGTTTATCGCTCGCCCTTGCGACGCGCTGCGGCCCGCGCGATCGCCTCCACCACTTCATGTCCGGCAAATGGCTTGCGGATAGCCTCGACATCGGGAGGGTTGTCTTCGGGCATTTCCAGTCGCTCACCGTAACCGGTGACGAAGACGAAGGGGACGTTCTTACGGTTGAGCGGTCCGATCAGGGAAAAGCTGGTTTCAGTACCAAGATTGACGTCGAGCAACGCCACGTCGAAGGATTCACTCTCGATGAGCTGGCGGGCCTCGGCAAGGTTGGCGGCCGTGAAAACCCTTTCCATGCCGTTGTCGAGCAGCAATTGCTCAGTGTCGAGCGCGATGATGACGCTGTCCTCGACGATGAGACCCCTGAGACCCGTCAATGTCACGGGATCGTTCGTCGCGACGGTGTTCTGGAGCTGCATCTGTGCATTCGGACGCTTCTGATCGCCGCTGTCCAGGTGGAAGGCCGACGCCGGCAACAGGAAGCGGGCGATCAGACCTGACTTTGGATAATTCACCTCTGCTTCGCCGCCGAGGTCATGGGGAATCGCGCGCTCGATGATGGTCGATCCGAAGCCGCGGCGTGTGGGCGGGGTGACCGGCGGCCCATCGCTCTCCTGCCAACGGATATCGCATGAGCCGTCTGCCGCGATCGTCCAGTCGACGTGCACGACACCCTTCGTATCGGCAAGCGCGCCGTATTTCGCCGAATTGGTGACCATTTCGTGGAATACCAGCGCCAGGGTGGAAAAGGCGTTCGCCTCGATGAAGATGTCCGGCCCGTCGAGATGAACGCCGCTGGTGTTCCGCCCGACATAGGCCTGCAACTCGGTCCGGATAATGTCGCCCAGGCTTTGGGCGACATAGGTCTGGCGGGTGATCTGGTCGTGCGCCCGTGCCAGTGCCTGGATGCGCCCACCGATGATGCCGCCGAACTCGTCGACCGAACTGGCGCCCGCCTGGCTTTGCCCGACCAGGGCGCGGATCAGGCTGAGGATGTTGCGAACCCGGTGATTGAGTTCGGCGATGACGAATTCCTGATGCTGGGCGGCGAGATCGCGGGTTCGCTCGTTCTCTTCGTTGAAGTGCAACAGCACTTCCAGAAGCGAAACCCGCAACGCCTCGGCCCTCTTCATCTCGGCTTCGGTCCAGCCATAACTCCTGCCGACCACCGTCTCCTTCCAGACCTCGAAGCTCTCGCGTGGCGTCAGCCTTGGCCCGTTCGGCCCCATGACAGACTGCTTCTTGGTGGGGTCGCCGGCCCAGCTGACGGTCTGCACGATCTCCTTGCGGAAGAACATAAGGTAATCCCGTGGGATGCGGGAAAGCGGGATCGCCAACATGCCGGCGGCCCGATCGTGGAAAGCGGCGGCATCCGGACAGGCCTCGCTCAGCCTGTCGCTCGCATAGACCTTGCTGGCGGAGGCACGGTTGAGAAACCGCGCGAGTTCGGCGATCTCCTGCTGGTTCGGACACTGACCAAAAGTTCTGGCCTCGTCGTCCGCCCAAGCCGCGAACCCGTCGCAGGTGATGAAGTCGCGCAACTCGTCGGCATGGTCGGCGAGCGCCGCGACCGATGGCGTCGTCGCGACGAGTTTGCCGATGTAGCGATCGTGCAGGTTGCGCGCCGTCTCGTCTGCCTCACGACGCTCCTTGTGAATCCGGCCCTCGATGACGAAGGAGGCCATCTGGCCGAAGAGCTCGATGGCGCTTCGCAACTCCATCGGTAAATGCCGTGCCGCGTAATGATGCAGCGCGAACAGGCCCCAGAGCTTGCCGTCGATCACGATCGAGATCGACATCGAGGCAGAAACCCCCATGTTCTTGAGGTACTCGACGTGAATGGGCGAAACCGCCCGCAGCAGCGAGAGCGAGAGATCCAGCGGTTTCCCGTCGGGGCTCAGCGCGGGCGTGATGGGGACCGGTTCGGCATCGACATTGGCGATGATCCGGATCTGGTTGCGGATGTACAGAGCGCGCGCCTGCTGCGGAATATCGCTCGCCGGATAATTGAGGCCGAGAAAGGTTTCGTAGCCGCCGCGCACGGATTCGGCGATGACTGCACCGGCCCCGTCGCCATGAAATCGATAGAGCATGACCCGGTCGAAGCCGGTCACGGCCCGCAATTGCCGCACGCATTCGCGATAGAGCGTTTCCAGATCGGGCGCTTTCTGGATACGCAATATCATCGCCTTGACCAGAGCGCCGGAATCGGCCGAGCGTCGCGCGGAGGCCGGCTCCATTTCCAGGACGATCGAATCGCCGGACAAGTGGATGGCGATGTCGAAATACTGGCCGTTCTCAAACACATCGACCGCGAAGAGCCGCTCCGAACCGTCGTTGTTCGACAGCACCTGCAAGCGCCCCCTGACGGCATGCACCGTCGATGTCGGCAAGATGGCGGCGATCGGTGAGCCGAGAAGTTCGTCCGCCGATTTGCCGACGAAATCGCCGATATTGACCGACACGTGCCGGATCAACCAGTCCGAGGTGACCGCGATCAGAAAACCGAATTCCTGAATGCGACCCAGCAGATGAATGGGCTCACGATCGCAGTTCGACAGATCGACCTGATAGGCAAGCGCGGCGTCGGTGTTCACGATGGGACGTTCCCGTATTCGGATGGGGGCGAGACGCGGGTGATCGCGGCCTCGAATAGAGCGAAAGCGGCGTTGGCCGCCGCGAGCGCGCGGACGCGATGGGGCGCGCCGCGTATGGCGGCCGACAGGTCGATCATCCGGTCTCGGAAACTGTCGGCGAGCGCCGCCGCCTCCAGATAGGCGGACGAGATGCCCGGCCATCGCCGGGCAAGGCCGCGTGCGACGAAATCACGATGGATGAACCGGGCGCCGAGCCGCGATCCGTCGAGCACATAGGCAATGCCCGCCGCCTCCGGGAGCCCGACGGGTCCAACAGGGAAGGGGATGGGAGTGGCCGGGCGAAGTCCCATTTGCTGCATGTCCGCGGCAAGGGCTGGCAAGAGGACGGTCCGCGGATTTGCGCCGATCGTCGCGTCGAGCCCCGCATGTCCGTCAAGAAGCGGTTCCAGGACCGAATGCGCGGCAAAATTCATGGCTATGAAACGCTGATAGAGGCCGGGGTCCAAGGCGTCGGTCATGCCCTCGAAAAATCGGTCGAGGGCAGCATGTCGAACGGTGGTTCCAGAGCGCAGAAATTGTCTCAACGAGGGGGCCGAGGAGCGTCCGTCGGATGGTCCGTCCAATGGGTTGGCGAGCGTGGCATCAGTCATTTTGCGTCTGGATATCGTCCGGCTGGTGTCGAGCAGATGACAGTGTATCGCGTGAACCCTAGCCGCAAATACAGAGGCGCGGCAATCGTCGTCCGTGCCCGCCGCCTACGGCCCGTTCGGGCCGCTGGGCCGCTGGGCTGTCCACCTGCAACGCAGGTTGGTATGAGCCCGAATACACCAAAGGGCCACCTTCCGGCGGCCCATCGGCAAGTCTGTCAGGCGGGCTGGCTCAGCTGACGTAGGCGGCCCGGTCCGCGTTCGTCTCCAACAACGCAGCCCTGAGCTTTTCCAACGCCCGCGTCTCGATCTGCCGCACACGCTCCTTGGAAATTCCCAATTTCAGTCCCAGCGCTTCCAGCGTGGCGCCGTCATCCTGCAGGCGGCGCTCGCGAATGATCTTCAGCTCACGATCGGACAGAACATTCAGGGCGCTGTTCAGCCATGTGACGCGGCGCTCGTCGTCGATCGAGTCGGAGACCATTTGATCGGGAAGGGGGTCGTTGGAGACCAGGAAGTCCTGACGATCGGCGCTGCCGGATTCGTCCTCCATCAGCGGCGCGTTGAGCGACGAATCCGGCCCGGAGAGGCGGGAATCCATCAAGGCCACGTCGCCTTCCGAAACCTTCAGCGCCGTCGCGATCTCGCGGTACATGGCGACGCCGGTCAAGCTCTCGGAGCCTTGGCTCAACCGTGCGCGCAGCCGGCGAAGGTTGAAGAAGAGCGCCTTTTGCGCCGACGACGTGCCGCCGCGGACAATCGACCAGTTGCGCAGGATGTAGTCCTGGATCGAGGCGCGGATCCACCATGTCGCATAGGTGGAAAAACGGACTTCGCGTTCCGGCTCGAAGCGCGCGGCCGCCTCCAGGAGGCCGACATGGCCTTCCTGGATGAGGTCGCTCATGGCAAGTCCGAAGTGCCGGAATTTCGAGGCCATCGAGATGACCAACCGCATGTGGGCGGACGTAATCTTGTGAAGCGCTTCCTGATCGTGCTGCTCTTTCCAGCGGACGGCGAGGTCGTACTCTTCCTCCCGTTGGAGGTACGGCGCGGACATAGCTGCGCGGATCAAGGTGCGGCCGGCGGATTGGGATTTCATTGCTTACCCTCCAGTCAAGCTTTCGAGGCTTTTGAGCCTTGTTGCGCGAAGCTGTTTGGGAATCCGCGCCTGGTCTGTGCAAAACGCGCACCACACGCAAACGTTCCCGGAGGGGAAAACTTTTTAGCGGGAATGTAGAGGAGGAAAGTTTAAGGGCAAGCTCATGCGCGAGCCAAAATCGCAAATCGTGAACAGCCTTAATCCATCATGCGCAATCGGGCCATCGCTGACAAGCCGCTATCGCGAAATACTTCCCTTCTCCGCAGCCACAACGGACCGCGCAGCGGATTTGTCAAACACGCTTGCCAGCGGTCGCGCAAAGGAGTGAGGCCGGCCCACTGTTCGAGTGGCCGGCCTCATTGGATGTTGCACAGGATTCTGATGGTGCAACCCTCGTTGTGCCGGGATCAGGCGTATAAAGCGCCTGTCAGGCGGCCTTTACCTGCTCGGTCTCGCTGGTCTCGGTCGCCGGAGTGGCTGCTGCGGCCTCTCCATTGGCGTCGGACTCGTCCTCGCTCGCTTCGGCTTCGGCCTCCGCTTCCGCCTTGCTGAGACGCTTCGGACCCTTGTTGAGGTTGGTCTCGATCAGGCGAACCGCTTCCGTCTCGGACACCTCGTTGACGGCGGCGAGTTCGCGCGCCATCCGGCCGAGCGCGGCCTCATAGAGCTGGCGTTCGGAATAGGACTGCTCCGGCTGGCTCTCTGCGCGATAGAGATCGCGCACCACCTCGGCGATCTGAATCAAATCGCCGGAATTGATCTTCGCATCGTATTCCTGGGCGCGGCGGCTCCACATGGTCTTCTTGACCCGGGCGCGTCCCTGCACGACCTTCAGCGAACGCTCGACGAAATCCGTTTCGGAGAGTTTGCGCATGCCGACAGACTCGGCCTTGGCGACCGGCACCTTCAGGCGCATCTTATCCTTCTCGAAGTCGATGACGAACAGTTCGAGCTTCATGCCCGCGACTTCCTGTTCCTCGATCGCGACGATCTGGCCCACGCCGTGAGCCGGATAGACGATGCTCTCGCCGGTCTTGAAGCCCTGGCGCGTAAATGTCTTCTTCTGACTGCTCATACGCTTTTTATAACTCCCTGTTGTGCCTGGCCGCGACAGCCGCTAGACACGGGTGACGACGCTGGCGTCGCCGATTGCACGGGTCCCTCGGAAACCGATCGGACCGCAGTCGTTGGGTTCAGGCCGTTCGCATCCTCACGGGCGCCGCGCAAACCATCCGGTGTTGCGCAGCCGTGATTTTCCAGAGGATGAGGGAGCGACCTTTCGGAAAGACCCACGGGGCGAGATGGCGTGGCCTCGCGACCACAATGCCCGACTGTTTTTCCACATTACACCGTTCTGGCGAAAAATTCAAGATTTTTGGGCGTTTAAGCGCTCTTCGTGCGGCGCAGCATCGCGACCGCCTGCGAATCAGGCGAATCGTTTCGCGGCGCCCGAGCGACCGCCGCTCTCGTTTCCTCCCCGCCGGCTCGGTTTTTGAGTGGGGCCGACGGGCCGCCGGCAAATCCGCCCCTTTGGCCGGCGGCCTGTTTCTTTGGGCGGGGGCCGCGACGTGATCGAGCGTGCGGTATCGGGGAGGGGCCACTTCAGTCAGCCACCGATGGCATCCCGTTGTATCTCAGGTCGCGGGCGGACTGCCGCCGATCATGTCGACACCCGTGCGAAAGTGAAGATAATCGGGGTCGAACTCGCCGATCCGTGCCAGGGCCGGCCAATTCTTGATCACCAGGCGCGAGCGTTCGCGTTCGATCAGACCTTTGAGTTTGAGTTCCTGCAGCACGCGGTTCACGGTCACTACGGTCAGGCCAAGCGCGTCGGCCAGTTCATGCTGGGTCAGCGGAATCCGGTAGACATTTTCCGGCGCCATTCCCACGGAGCGCAATCGCATCGCGAGTTCGCAAAGAAGATGCGCCGTACGGCTTGTGCCAGACAGGCGTCCCAGTCCCACGATCCATTCGCGGAAAATCGCTCCGTCGATCAACGTCTCAAGCCATAGCGCGGCCGCGACGTTCGGACGCGACACGCACAGCGACCAGACAGCCTCATGCGGCACGAAGCCGATGAGCGATCGCGTCGTTGCCGCGAAGCTGTGGTCCATGATGTTGATATGCAGGCTGTGGAGGTCGGGAATGTCCCCAGGGACGTGAAAGGCAATGATCTGCCGCTTCCCCTCGAAGGTGTGGCGGTAGCGATGGGTGAAGCCGTCGATCAGGATGCAGCATTGCGTGACGTGCTGACCTTCGCTGACAATATCGACCCCCGCTCCCACTTCCCTTACCAGGATCGGCAGCCGGGCCAGCGCCTCACGATCGTCATTGTCCAGCGCGGCCACCAGATCGAGGCGCCGGATCAATGCCTTTTGTGCCTCATTCGCCAATGGTCGTTTCTCCCCGCAAAAATCCGAACATCCACGCCGGCGCTGTGCCTTCGCAGCCAGCGGTGCCATAGCTAGCACGGTCGGTCCGGGCCCGTGCCGACAAACATCTTAGCCGTGACGGCGAGGCCGCCTCACAGCCGATCGAGCGCCCGTTCGGCCAGGCGCTGCCAGTAGCTTGCGCCGAATGCGATCGCCTCGTCGGCGAAATCGTAGGCGGGATTGTGGAGGCTGGCGCTGTTGCCGTTGCCGATGAACACATAAGCCCCCGGCTTTTCCTCCAGCATGTAGGAAAAGTCCTCGCCGGCCATCATCGGCTCCGCATTGGCGTCGACATTGTCCGCGCCGACGATCTCCCCGGCGATTTCGGCGCAGAAATCCGCCTCCGCCGGATCATTCACCGTGATCGGGTAATTGCGATCGTAGGCAATTGCGGCCGTGGCGCCGTGCGCGGCGCAAATGCCGCGCGCGATCTCGTGGATGCGCCGCTCGGCGAAATCTCGCAGATCCTTGTCGAGCGCCCGTACCGTGCCGGAGACGACCGCCGTGTCCGGTATGATGTTGTGGGCGAAGCCGGCGTGAAACTGCGTCACCGAAACGACCATCGATTGCAAAGGGTCGGCGTTGCGGGCGGCGATCGCCTGAAGCCCCTGCACAAGTGCCGCGCCGATGAGAATCGGGTCGATCGTGCGATGGGGCAGGGCGGCGTGCCCGCCGCGCCCCTCGATCGTGATGGCGAATTCGTCGGTCGATGCCATGGTCGCGCCATGGCGCATGCCGAACTGGCCAACCGGCATGCCCGGCAGGTTGTGCATGCCGTAGATCTTGGCGATCGGAAAACGCCGGAAGAGGCCATCGTCGAGCATCGCCTTGCCGCCGGCCCCGCCTTCCTCGGCGGGTTGGAAGATCACCGCTACCGTGCCGCCGAAGGCGCGCGTCTCGCAAAGGCTGCGGGTGGCGCCCAGAAGCATCGCCATGTGGCCGTCATGACCGCAGGCGTGCATGGCCCCCGGCGTCCGGGATGCGTATGCGAGGCCGGTTTCCTCCACGATCGGCAGCGCGTCCATATCGGCCCTCAGCCCGATCATCGGGCCACCGGCGCCGCCGCGGCCATGGACCAGTGCGACGATGCCGGTCTTGCCGATCCCGGTGACGACCTCGTCGCAGCCGAATGCCCGCAGCTTGCCGGCGACGAAATCCGCCGTCTCGAACACGTCGTAGAGGATCTCCGGGCGGGCATGGAGATGCTGGCGCCATCCCGCGATCTCGGTCTGCGTTTCGGCAATTCGATTATTGACAGGCATCGATGCTTTCCGGTTTTCCTGATGCAGGCTAGAACCCTGGCACATTCATCGGCGGCAGCTGTAACACGCCATGCTTGCGTCACAGCTTGGAGCTAAGCGCCCCGTTGAATCGTTCAGGTTCAGCAAAGCGCGCAGACTGACCGCAATCAATGAAGGAATCCAGCGTGAAGACGCTCGCCTCCCGTCATTTTCAATTGTTTACCGCGGCCTGCCTCGCTGTGGCGTTGCTCGGCGCGATGCCGATCGCGGGACGCGATTCGCGCGCGATCGCCGCCGAAGACACCGCGCAGCCGATGGCATCGATCGTCGTCGATGTCGAGACCGGTAAAGTGCTGTCTCAGGATCGGGCGACGGAGCGCCGTTACCCGGCTTCGACGACCAAGCTGATGACCGCCTACCTCGCGCTGAAAGCGCTGCGTGAGGAACGCGCGGCGCTTGATACGCCGGTGGTCATGACCCGCCGCGCGGCGGCCGAGCCGCCCAGCAAGATGGGGTATCAGCCCGGCTCGGTCATCCGGCTCGACAACGCCTTGCGCATGATGCTGGTCAAGTCGGCGAACGACGTCGCCTTTGCCATCGGCCAGACGATCGGCGACGGTTCGATGGAGACGTTCGTCACTATGATGAACGACACGGCGAAGCGGCTCGGGATGCTGGACACGCGGTTCATCAATCCCAACGGCCTGCCCGGCGACGGCCAGTACACCAGTGCCAAGGATCTGGCCATTCTCGGTGTCGCCATTCGCCGGGAGTTTCCGGCGTTCTCGGACTTTTTCAACACGGAGGCGATCTCTAGCGGCAAGAGGGTCATGAAGAACGGCAACAAGCTGCTCGGCCGCTTCGACGGGGCCGACGGCATGAAGACCGGCTATATTTGTGCCTCCGGGTTCAATCTGGTGTCGTCGGCAACGCGGGAGGGGCGCACGCTCGTCGCCGTCGTCATTGGCGCCAACGGCACGATCGAGCGTGAACGCAACGCTGCCGAGATCCTGGAGGCTGGTTTCAAGGCCGATCCCGCGAAGATCGACACCACGGTCGACGAACTGCCGACCGCCGCCGGCGAACCGCTCGACGTCAGCGGCTACATCTGTTCGTCCAAGGGCCGCTCGGCCCGCGCCAATGAGCGCGTCGAGGAAAAGGAGCGCGAGGAGACCTACGGCTCGCCCTATCTTCACGACATGAATCGTTCGCCTGTCGTCCTTCCGGTCAGTCTGGGCGGCGCGGCCGGCAATGAGATCGCCGAACCCGGAATCTCCTTGATATCGGCCTATGGCATCCCGCTGCCGACGCCCCGGCCCGCCCGGCCGCAGGACATGGCGATGACGCCGCCACTGACGGTGGACGACCTCATACCGCCAGCGGTCACCAACGAAGCCGGCGCAACGGATGACCTGATTGATGGCGAGGAGAATGGCGGGGAAGGCGATGCGGCGCAGAAAGCCGTTGCCGAGCCAGCGACAATGGTTGGGAATGCCCGCTTCGATGATCCTGCGGCATCCGACCTGCGTTCGTCCGAGGCCGCGACGGGTGGCCTGCGTGGGAAGACGTCGCGGCTCGACATATACCGCGAGGGCGGCGATGCGGCTCTCGCCCTTCAGCCGGGAAGCCCTGTCCCGTTTCCGGCGCCGCCACCGCCGGCCGCGAACTGATGGCATCCGCAGCTGAGTTCCCGAGCGGCCAGGTGCGACGGCCGATCCGGCTGACCATCCTCACCGGGTTTCTGGGGTCCGGCAAGACGACGCTGCTCAACCGTCTGCTGCGCGAGTCGGCCGTGACCAACACAGCGGTGGTCGTCAACGAGTTCGGCGAGGCCGGGATCGACCAGCTCCTCGTCGAGACGGCGTCGAGCGACGGGGTCATCGAATTGTCGGACGGCTGCCTGTGCTGCAGCGTGCGTGGCGAACTCGTCGAAACCCTCATCACGCTGGCGACGCGCCCGCGCTCCAGCGGCAATTCGGCGCTGGAGCGGGTGATCATCGAAACCACCGGTCTTGCCGACCCGGTTCCCATCCTGGCCTCGTTGATGACCCATCCGGGGCTGTTGGAAACCTACGCGCTGGACGGGGTCGTCGCGGTGGTCGACCGGCTGGCCGGCGCCCGGAACCTCGCCGAGCGGGAAGAGGCGCAACGGCAAGTGGCGGTGGCCGACCGGATCGTCCTCACCAAGTCCGATCTCGCGGTGGAGACCGGGGCCGTGTCTCCGGACGCGGCCATCGCCGCGCTGAATTCGCGTGCGCCGGTCATCGACGCGGGCGACGGGCGCCCGCTGGCACCGCGTCTGCTCAATTGCGGCGTCTACGATCCGGATTCCGGCACCGCCGACCCGCACCGATGGCTGGGCCTGGAATCCGGCGTCGAATCTCACCCTGCGGCGGCCCGCGACCATGCTCACGGCGCCGATGATGGCGCGCTGCCACATCATCACGCGCACGCGCACCACGATCACGCGCACGCGCACCACGGCGCGGTACGCTCGTTCTCGCTGGTGTGCCGCGAACCGGTGCTCTGGGACTCCATCGACGGGTTTCTCGATCTTCTGCGCTCGACCCAGGGCCAGCGCATCCTGCGCATGAAGGCGCTCGTTCATACCAGCGAATACCCTGAGCGGCCGGTCGTGCTGCACGGCGTCCAGGGCTATCTGCATCCGCCCGCACAGCTTCCCGCCTGGCCGGCCGGCGCGAACCGGGAAACGCGGATCGTCCTGATCGGCGAAGCGCTTCCCGAGACCTATGTCCGCGATCTCTTCGCCGCCTTCACCGGCGGGGTTCGGACCGACGCGCCCGACCGGACCGCCCTCGAAGCCAACCCGCTGGCGGTGCCGGGACATCGCTTCGGCTGACCGGACCGCGTTCCGTCGGCACTCCCGCCGCCTTGCCTGCCCAATGGAGTCGTGCATGAGCACCGTTTCGATCGATCCCCAGACCATCGTCGATTTCTGGCGCGAGGCCGGTTCGGAGCGATGGTTCGGCAAGGACGCCGAATTCGACGAGGCCATCCTGCGGCGCTTCGGCGACATCTACGAGCAGGCGGTTCGCGGCGAACTTGATGCGTGGCGGAGGGACCCGACGGGAGCGCTGGCGCTGGTGATTCTGCTCGATCAATTCCCTCGCAACATGTTCCGAAACACGCCCAAAGCCTTCGCGACGGACGAGCGGGCGCTGGAAATCGCACGGGAGGCGCTCGCCCGCGGCGACCATCGAACGGTCGCGGAGGACGTGAACCAGTTTCTCGCCATGCCGATGATGCATGCGGAGAGCCTGGCGGATCAGGACGCGTGCGTCGCGTGGATGGGCGAGATCGGCGACGAGAGCAATGTTGCTTTCGCGAAAGAGCATCGCGACATCATCGCGCGGTTCCAGCGTTTCCCCCATCGGAACGCCATCCTTGGTCGGCGGTCGAGCGAGGCGGAGCGGCAATTTCTCGTGGAGGGCGGGTTCGCCGGGTAAATTCCGACCCTTATCGGCGAC
The DNA here is from genome assembly GCA_947488615.1 of uncultured Aurantimonas sp. Taxonomy (GTDB): domain Bacteria; phylum Pseudomonadota; class Alphaproteobacteria; order Rhizobiales; family Rhizobiaceae; genus Aurantimonas. The sequence goes on along the minus strand of CANKZU010000010.1, from coordinate 13,817 downwards.
TGAATCTTAAGGCTATGGGCCTAATCTTTGCGGGAGAACCGATCGGCTTCGTGCGTGAGATGCGCGAATTACGTCGAATGATTGCATTTGGATCATCGAGTCATGGCAGCCAAGCCTCTTGTCGACGAGTTGTTCGTCCCGCCTCTGGCCGCTCCCGAGATCGCGCTGGCTGGCGGAGCGGAGCTTGTCCACGATCCGGAGCGCGACATCGCCGTTTCGCGCGGCGATACTGTCCGCCATTTCTCGATCTATGCCCCGATGGCCGCGTTCGGTCTGGTCGAGGAGCTGTCGCATCTGTCCCGCCGGGCGATCGAGCCGAACGTCTTCTTTGATCCGCAGTTCCTCGTGCCCGCCATGCCGCGGCTCGACGAACGCAAGGTCCGGCTCATGGTGGTCCGCGACGAGGCCGGGTCGCGCAGCCGGTTGCGCCTCCTGATGCCGTTTTCGCTGGAACGGTCCGCGGCCGTCGGCGGACCCGCGACGATCCGCGCCTGGACGCATCCGTTCGGTCCGCTGGGCACGATTCCTGTCGATGGCGACGATCCGACGGACACGCTGGCAAGCTTCCTCGAAACGATCGCGCGGCCTGAATTCGCCCTGCCCGACGTCCTCGTCTTGCCAGATGTCCGCATCGATGGCGCGATGGCGACGACTCTTCTGGCGGTGGCGAAGGAACGCGGCTTGCCGGCCACCTGCGTCAACCGCATGACGCGCGCGGCGCTGCTCAAGGACGCGGACGGCGGCCCTCACACTCTGTCGGCCCTTTCGGGCCGGCGTCGGCGCGAACGCGCCCGCCAGCGCCGTCTTCTGGAAGCCACCGGTCCGGTCAGCTTCGACGTCGCCCGCGCCAGGGAGGATGTCCGATTGGCGCTGGAGGATTTTTTCGCTCTGGAGGCCAGCGGCTGGAAGGGCCGGCAGCGCAGCGCCCTGATTACCGACCGCTATCGCGCGGCTTTCGCCCGCGAAGCGGTCAATGCTCTGGCCGCCGATGGGCGGGTGCGCGTCTTCACGCTCAAGGTGGGCGCGCGGACCGTGGCCAGTCTTGTCGCCTTTGTCGATCGCGGCGAGGCCTACGCCTGGAAGAGCGCGTATGACGAAGCCTTCGCGGCCGCCTCGCCGGGGCAGCAGGTCGTCGCCGAAGCGACCCTTGCCTTGCTGGCGGATCCGGCCGTCAAGCGCGCCGATTCCTGTGCCATGCCGGACCATTTCGTGATGAACCGGTTCTGGTCCGATCGGATTGAGATCGCAACCATCGTTCTCGGTTTGAATCCGAATGGCGCGCGGCGTGTCGAAGCGGCGGCGAAAGGGCTCTCGTCGATGCACCGCTCGCGCAATTTCGCCCGCCTGATGCGTGAGCGGCTGCGGGCCATGCTGTCGCTGGGATAGCGCTCCGAGACGGCTGTGCCATCCCGGAGCGACGTTTCATGCGACGATGGGCGACCCGAGAAAGCGGGACGCCGTTGAAGGCGTCGGTGTATCAGACGCCCTGATTGATCACTTCCTGCTCGAGTTCGGCGGTCGAGGCCCTCGCCGTGCAGTTGTTGTCGCCGGCGTTCATCTGCACCGTCAGGATGTTGACGTTGGTCCCGCAAACATTGGCGGCGATCGTGATCGGGATCTGGATCGTGATCGGAACGCTGTCGAGGTCGAGATTGACGTTCTTGGCGATCTCGGCGCGAATGTCTTCCAGATTGACGTTGACGAGGCCGCTCAGGCCGCCGCCGCCCGACCCGCCACTATCCGAGCCGCTGGACTGGCAACCCGCCAGAAGTAACGCCGCGGCGGGCGCCAGTAGAAGTCGTAGCATTTTATTCTCCAGAATGCTGGCCCTGCCTCGGGCGGGTGTGGCGCCGCCCCGCGTTGCGGGACGGCCTGTTCGCTCGCGGAAATGCTTCCTAGATCTGATTGCGCACCGCCTGCTCGAGCGCGGCCGATGTCGTCGTCGCGCGGCAGGTGTTTTCGTTGGCGTTGATCTGGAGGGTCAACACATTGACGTTGGTGCCGCAGACATTCGCGGCGACGTCGACGGGAAGCTGGATGGTGATCGGCACGTCCTCGAGCGAGACGTTGACGTTCTTGGCGATTTCCGCGCGCACGTCGGAAATGTTGACGCTGACCAAGCCGCCACCGCCTCCGCCCGTTCCGCCGCTGCCGTCCGAGCCGGAGCTGCTGCAGGCCCCGAGGGCAAGGGCCGCAAATGCGACAATGATCAACCGTTTCATGAACTGCTCTCCTAAAAGTGATCGACGTATCCGGTTGCCGAACGAAACGGCCTCCAAGTCGTTCCATATCGATCAAATTTTTGAGAGCCCGGCGAGAGAGGAGCGCCAATTTCCTCTATTCTTTCTGTGGCCGGGTAACGAACGGGGCATCTTTCATTGCCGGTTTTCAAGGCTACGACGGCACGTTCCTAAACCGCCGCGATCTCTTGCCTCGCTTGCTCCCGAAACACCCGGCGCACGATCTTGCCGCTCGTCGTCAGCGGCATCTCGTCGACGAAGGCGACCTCGCGCGGATATTCATGGGCCGACAGCCGCTCGCGCACGAATTGCTGGATCGACGCCGCGAGTGTGGCATCCGGCGCAAATCCGTCGGCTGGCACCACATAGGCCTTGACGATTTCGGTGCGCATCGGGTCCGGCTTGCCGACGACGGCGGCGAGGGCGACGCCGGGATGGGCGAGCAGGCAATCCTCGATCTCGCCCGGCCCGATTCGGTATCCGGCGGAAGTGATGACGTCGTCGTCGCGCCCGAAAAAGGTGACATAATCCTCTTCGTCCATGACGCCCTGGTCGCCGGTGGTCAGCCAGTCGCCGGAAAACTTTGCCGCCGTCGCGGCCGGGTCCTGCCAGTAGCCGAGAAACATCACCGGATCGGGCGCCTTGACCGCGATCGTCCCGGTCTCGCCGCGCGCCATCTCGCGACCGTCGGAATCGAGGACGGCGACGCGGTGACCGGGTACGACCTTGCCGATCGCCCCGGCACGCGACACGCCATAAGCCGCCGACGATCCGAGCACCATGTTGCATTCGGTCTGGCCGTAGAACTCGTTCACGGTCAGCCCAAGCGTCTCCCGCGCCCACAGGAATGTGTCGCGCGGCAGCGTCTCGCCGGCCGAACCGATCGTGCGAAGGTTGAGCCCGGCGACCGCGTCGGGGCTGGCGGCGCCCTTCATCATGCGCAGCGCCGTCGCCGGCAGGAAGGCGTTGCGAACCTTTTGCCGCGCCATCAGCGCGAAGGCCTCTCCGGCCTCGAACCGCGCCTTGGTGAAGACGACCGGCACGCCGAGGAGCAGCGAGGGCAGGAGCGCGTTGAGCAGGCCGCCGGCCCAGGCCCAGTCCGACGGCGTCCACAGACGGTCGCTGGGTTGGGGGAAGCCTTCATGGTGGAAGCGCATGCCCGGCAGATGGCCGAGCAGCACGCGATGGCCGTGCAGCGCGCCCTTCGGTGGCCCGGTGGTGCCGGAAGTGAAGATGATCATCGCCGGATCGTCGGGCGTCGTGTCGGCGGTTCCGGCGTCCGGACCCGCTTGCGCTTCAAGCGCTGCGAAGTCGAGAATGCCGGGCGTTTCGGCCTCGATAGCGACGATCTCGGCGAGGTCCGGCAGCGGCTCGTCGACAGCGGCGAGCGTGGCAAGCCCGGCGGCGTCGATCACCACCATGCGCGCCCCCGACGCCTTCAGACGAAAGCCGAGCGCCTCGGGCCCGAAACGCAGCGCCAGCGGCACGGCGATGGCGCCGAGGCGATAGACCGCCAGATGCGCGATCGCCGCCTCGAAGCTCTGCGGCAGCACGATCGCGACCCGGTCGCCGCGCCTGACGCCGCGCGCCGCGAAGCTGGCCGCCAGCCGAGCAGAGCGGCGCGAGAGGTCGGCGTAGGTCAGCGTTCGCGCTGCATCACCGCCCCGGTCCTCGATCAGGCAGATCCGGTCGGGCTCGCGCGCCGCCCAGACATCGGCGCAGGCTGCGGCGATGTTGAAGCGGTCCGGCAGATTCCAGCGGAAGCCGGCATAAAGATCGGCATAGGATGATGATGTGGTCATGTCGTTCCAGAACAGCGCCGGAACATTGGTGCCCCTGGCCGGGATCGAACCAGCACTCCTTGCGGAACGCGATTTTGAGTCGCGCGCGTCTACCAATTCCGCCACAGGGGCGAACGGCCTCGGCCATTCGACGCGGGACTATAGCCGCAACGGTTCCTCGGTCAATGCCGGCGTTCTCCCTTCTGTGCGATGCGGCAACGGCAATTGCGTTTGCGCCGCGTTCGTCCTATGCGCCAGCCATGTGCGCGGGCCTCGTCTCGCACCCCAGGTCTGGAACCCGCCATGCTCCGCCGCCTCTATGATTGGGTCATGTCACTGGCCGCGACCCGCCATGCGGAGCGGGCGCTGGCCGCCGTATCCTTCATCGAAAGCTCGGTTTTCCCGATCCCGCCGGATGTGCTGTTGATCCCGATGGTGATCGCGGAGCGGGCGAAGTGGTTCCGAATCGCGTTGGTCTGTACGGTCGCTTCGGTGCTCGGGGCGTTTCTCGGCTATGCCATCGGCGCCCTGTTCTTCGATCTCGTCGGCCGACCGCTTCTCGAGCTCTACGGCAAGGCGGACTCTTTCGCCGAACTGACGGCCCGCTACAATGCCTGGGGCGGCTGGGCGGTGTTGTTCGCAGCGATGACGCCGTTTCCCTACAAGGTTCTGACGATCTTTTCCGGCGTCACCGGGCTCAATCTGGTGACCTTTACCGTCGTCTCGATCATCGGCCGGGGCGTGCGGTTCTTCCTCGTCGCCTGGCTGCTCAATCGCTACGGCGCGCCGATCAAAGGGTTCATCGAGAACAATCTCGGCATGCTCTTCACCCTCTTCATGGTTCTGCTCGTCGGCGGCTTCGTCGTGTTGCGGTATGTGATGTAACGGATGATTTCGATGGGATTGACTGAACGCTTCAAGCGCCCGACCGGCTTTCGCCAGACGCTGGCCTCGGGGTTCCTCACTGCTGGAACGGCGATGACCGTCGGCACGGCGCTACTCTTCCAGCATGTCGGCGGCTACATCCCTTGCGCGCTCTGCCTGGAACAGCGCATTCCCTATTACGTGTCGATCCCCATCGCGCTTGTCGCCTTCGTCGCGGCGGCGGGGCGGGCGCCGGCGGTTCTCACCCGAGCGCTGCTCCTCGCGATCGGTCTGATCATGCTCTATTCGCTCTATCTCGGCGTCTTCCATTCGGGCGTCGAGTGGGGCTTCTGGCCGGGACCGGCCGATTGCGGACAGGTCGGCGGCAGCGACCTGATGGGCGGCGACCTCCTTGCCACCATCGACGCCATCCGTCCGCCCTCCTGCGACGAGGCGGCCGGTCGCTTCCTCGGCCTGTCCTTCGCCGGCTGGAACGCCGTCGCGTCCGCCCTCTTCGCGGCCGTGGCGCTGCGCAGCGCCGTCGCCAAGGCCGATCGGTTCGCTTGAGGAGAAGCGTGGCGATCTCCCCGGCGAGGGTTGATACGAGGCGATGCAGGCGATCTTCCTGACCCTTTGGCCGCTGTTTGCCCTGATCCTCGCGGGCCTCGTGTTCCGGCGGTCGGCCTTTCCGGGCGAGAGCTTCTGGCCGGCGGCGGAAAAGCTCAACTATTTCGTGCTGTTTCCCGCGCTGCTGTTCGCCAGTCTCGCCAAGGCGCCGCTGGCCGACCCGGCGCTGCTTGGCCTCGCCGCGGCGATTCTGGCCGTACTGGCCGTGGCCGCCGTCGTTCTCGCGCTGCTGCGCCGCTGGCGAGGGTGGCCGGCCGCGCGCTACGGGCCGCTGGTCCAGGGAACCGTCCGGTTCAACACCTATCTGGGGCTTGCCCTCGTCGCCAGCCTCTACGGGCCAGAGGGGCTGGCCCGCGCGGCGGTCGTCCTCGCCGTGCTGGTGCCCGCCGTGAATGTCCTTTCGGTCATCGCCCTGACGGCGGAGCGCGAAACCAGCGCGCGTCAATTGCTCATTCCGCTGGTGCGCAATCCGCTGATCCTCGCCTGCGCCGCCGGCGCCGCGTTTGCCCTTACCGGCATTGGGCTTCCCTTCGGAACGGACCGCCTGCTCGGCCTGTTGGCGGCGGCGAGCTTGCCGCTCGGGCTCCTGTGCGTTGGGGCGGCGTTGAAACTATCGGCCGCGCGGGCCGAGACCACGACGCTTCTTCTCAACAGCGCGGCCCGGCTTCTGGTCATGCCGATCCTGGCCGCCCTGATTGCGCGTTGGTTCGCTCTGTCGCCGCTCGACACGTCGTTGCTCGTCGTGTTCTTCGCGCTGCCGACCGCCCCGACCGCCTATGTGCTGACGGCCCAGCTCAAGGGCGACGCGACGCTGATGGCCGGGCTGGTCACGCTGCAGACGCTGCTGGCGGCGGCAAGCCTGCCGCTGGTCCTGGCTGTGTTCGGCTGATCAGGCCGGTCCCTCGCCGTCGCGTCCAGGCAGCATCGCCGCAGCCGCGGCATAGCCGCCCGCCGCTCCGTCGACGAAATGCACGTGGTCGCTGCGGCTCGCCGAAGGCACGAAGCAGGTCATCAGCGCCGCCTCCTGGCGGTGGGTACCGATGCGCGCGATTCCATCGGCCGCTGCCAGGCGCAGCCGCTGCTCGATCCGATCGGCGACGGCCGGCGTGCAGTCGAGCGTCATTCTCAAGCCGTCGTCGAATTTGCGGAAATCGGTGTTGCGTACGAGCTCGGCGCGATAGCGCTTGGGATCGAACCGGCCCACCCGGATGCCCGTCGTGAACGTCAGATGGGCGAGGAAGGAGCGCAGGAGGACGGATAACCGGGAGGACCACAAGGCCCGGCCGGTTTTGGCGGCCCATACTTTCGCCTCGATGGGAAAGCCGGCAGGCGGCCAATGTTGCTCAGGCCCCTCGGGCGGAACGGGACTGCCGACCTCTACCCCATCGGCGCCCAGCGCCAGGATCTCGCCGGCCAGGGACGTGAAGCGTTCTGGAGCGACTGCTGGGGCCGGCATGAGGATGATCGACAGGATCAGGCCGCGGCTCGCCGGGATCTCGGAAAAGCGGCAGGTCAGGCCGGTCAGGTCAGGCCGGGCCGCATCGCCTGTTGCCGGTTCCAGCTGATACGCGCCGGCCTTCATGCGCTGTTCCGCCCAGGCGAGACCGCCGCCGTCGAACATCGCGTAGGAGACGTCCGCGGAGGGGGAGAAGCGGGCGACACGCACATCGTGGCCGCTTTCGCGGATGGTCGCGACCGGCACCATGGCGATCCGAAGCGTCATGTCGAAGGCCTCGCGCGCCCAGCCGGCAACGGCGGCCATCGCGGTTCGTCCCAGCTCCGCCTCGGCGGCCGGCAGGGCGAAGCCGGCGCCGTCGCCGCCGAAGGCAAAGGGAAAATCCTTCTCGCCAAGGCCGTTGGCGATGGCGGCAATCACCGCCGCGGCCACCGTGTTGACCTGCTTGTAGCCGCCGGCCTCGACCGCGGCGGTGGAGCGCACGATGTCGGCGACCCCGACCACCCAATCGTCCTGCAGCGGCACATAGGCGGCGGGATCGCCGAGACGGCTGAAGTCCGCCGACGTCGGCAACGCCGCGTAGAAGTCGAGGCCGGTGCTATTCGGCTTCGCGCGGTCTTTGTCCGGCAGATTGTCCATCGATCGTCCCGGTTCAGGCGAGGCGCTTCGCCGGCCATCCCATTATCGTCCGATGCACCAGCATCAAGGATCGTGGCGGGCGGTGCGCCTCACTGCGTCGCCGCCGCAGCTTCGAACGAACGGGACGAAAGGTTTCAATCGGGCCGGTCGAGAATCGCGCTGCTGATTGGTGCGCCTATTCGGGATCGAGTTCGGAATCCCAGTAGAGATAATCGAGCCAGCTCTCGTGCAGGAAGTTCGGCGGAAACAGCCTGCCGTTGTTGTGCAGGTCGTGGACGCTCGGCTGATAGGGCTTTTGATGCGGGAACATGCGGGCCGCCCTCGGCATCAGCCCGCCCTTTTTGAGGTTGCAGGGCGAACAGGCGGCGACGACATTCTCCCACGTCGTCAACCCGCCCCGCGAGCGGGGGATGACGTGATCGAAGGTCAGTTCCTGCGGCGAGCCGCAATACTGGCACTGGAAGCGATCGCGCAGGAACACGTTGAAGCGGGTGAAGGCGGGATGGCGCGCCGGCTTGACGTAGGATTTGAGGCAGACGACCGAGGGGAGCCGCATCGAATAGGTCGGACTTCGCACCGCACGGTCGTATTCCGCCAGGATCGTTACCCGGTCGAGGAATACCGCCTTGACGGCGTCCTGCCAGGACCAGAGCGACAGGGGGTAATAACTGAGCGGCCGAAAATCGGCGTTCAGAACGAGTGCTGGGGATAAGTCCTGATTCACGGCGATCGTCACCGGTCGTTCTCCCTAACTCCCAACGATCTGAACTGAGCTATTGCGACTATCGTGCTCTATCGCGTCGCCTTTGTGAAGCCTGGTCGCGAGCGAGTTTCGTGAACGGGTTCCCCCGTTTCCCGCAGTGCGGTCGACCCGTGGAGAAGTTCTGTGGATAAATGTCGCGGGGGTCATTCGGCGGCGGGCGCCGGAGCCGCGTCGCGGCGCGTGACGGTCGCGTAATAGGACCAGAACAGGCGTGCGGCGACCGAACGGTGCGGCGACCAACGCTCGGCGATCAAGGCGACGGAAGCTGCCGCCGGCCGTGCCTCGTGGTCGAAGGCATGGCCGAGCGCGGCTTGCAAGGCGAGGTCCCCGGCGGGAAAGATGTCGGGATGGCCGGCGCAGAATAACAGATAGCATTCGGCGGTCCACACCCCGATGCCCCGCACGGCGACGAGCTCGGCGATCGCGTCCTCGGGGGGCGCAGCCTCGACCCGCGCGAAATTGACCGTGCCCTCCCGGACGGCTTCGGCAACGGCCAGCATTGTGCGCTGTTTTGGGCGCGACAGGCCGACGCGGCGGAAGGCCTCGTCGGGCGCGGCAAGGATCGCCCCGGCGTCATCGACGTCGATCTCCTGCGTGAACCGTGCGAAAATCGCGTCGGCGCTCGCCTTCGACACCTGCTGCGCGACGATGATGCTGGCGAGACCCCGAAGCCCGCCGGCGCCACGGCGCAGCGGCACAACGCCCGCCGTGTCGATCACCGGATGCAGGCGATCGTCCGCGAGGCGCAGGGCATCAAGGGCCGCGGTGATGTCGGCTTCAGTCCGGATCATGGCGCCTGGTTCCTCATTTGCCGCGACTCTGTCACGTTGCTCACGCAATCGGAGTCTAGTGCGGGCGGCAAACGAGGGGAATCAATTCGATGAATTTGACGCCAGCCGTGTTCCGATTCGCACCGAGTCCGAACGGCGAACTGCATCTCGGCCACGCCTATTCGGCGCTGCTCAACCACAAGATGGCGCGCGAGGCCGGCGCGGCCTTCCTCTTGCGGATCGAGGACATCGATCGGGCCCGCTGCACGACGACCTATGAAAAGCAGCTCAAGGAGGATCTGTACTTTCTCGGGATCGATTGGGACGACACTCCGCGCCGGCAGTCGGAGAATTTTTCCGACTATGCCGCAGCACTCGAAGCCTTGGCCGACGAGGAACTGATCTATCCGGCTTTCATGTCGCGCGGCGACATCCGCGCCCATGCTGAGCGCCACATCGAGGAAACCGGCCAGCCCTGGCCGCATGATCCCGACGGCGCGCCGCTCTATCCCGGTCTCGACCGCAAGCTGTCGACGCGCGAGCGCGAGCGGAAGATGAGCGACGGCGAGCGCTTCGCCTGGCGGCTCGATATGGAGGCGGCGGTCGAACGGGTGTCGGCGCTGCGCTTTACCGAGACCGGGCGCTCGCCCGATGGCGCCAGCGGCGAGATCGCCGCGCGGCCGCTCGACTGGGGCGACGTCGTGCTCGGCCGCATGGAGATGCCGACGAGCTATCATCTGGCCGTCGTCGTTGACGACGCGCTGCAGGCCATCACCGATGTCGTCAGGGGGCAGGATCTGTTCCATGCCACCAGCGTCCATCGGCTGTTGCAGGCGCTGCTCGGCCTGCCGGCGCCGCGCTACCACCATCACGACCTGATTCTCGGCGCCGACGGTCGCAAGCTGTCGAAAAGCCAGCGCGACACCTCCCTGAAGGCGTTGCGCGAGGCCGGTCTCGGCGCCGAGGACATTCGCCGCATGGTCGGATTTCCCGGCCGGCCGGCGGCGGAATGTTTCAGCCGAGAACGGTCAGCCACACGCTCAGGGTGATCACCGACAGTACCGTCGAAACCAGGATCGTCGTCGCCGCCAGCTTCTCGCCGGACTGGAAATAGGCCGCGAAGAGATAGGCGTTGACGCCGGCTGGCGCGGCGGCGGTGAGCACCGCCCCCTTCAGCCACAGCGGCGGCAGGGCGAGCCAGGTGCCGAGAAAGAACACGATCGCGGGCATCACCACCAGCGACAGCGTCGCGACGATCGCCGACGACAGGATGTCGCCGCGCAACCCGTAGCGGGTCAGCGACATGCCCAGCGCGAACAACGCCAGCGGTCCGGCCGTGCCGCCGAGCAGTTTGGTGACCTCGTCGATATGGCTTTCCAGCGGCAGGCCGGTGGCGCGCCAGGCGACACCCGACAGGATGCCGACGATGATGGCGTTGGTCGCGAGATTCTTCAGGACCCGCTTCATCGTCGCGGCCGTCGAGACCTGCGGCGGCGCGGTGCCGGCGTCGCGCGCGTCGAGGACAGCCGCGCGCTCGACGATCAGCGTCGCGACGATCATCATCACCGGCAGATGGATGGCGAGAATCAAGAGCAGCGGCTCCAGGCCGGCGTCGCCATAGGCGCGCTGGATGGTCGGGATGGCGACGAAGACGGTGTTGGCGAAGCTCGACGAGATGCCGGCGATGGCACCGGCGCGCCGGTCGGCGCGGGTGAGCCGCCGGACCACGACGCTGCCGATCGTCCAGACGATGGCGATGGCGCTGAAATAGGTCAGCCACAGGAACAGCGGGTTGGCATCGCCGAAGGCCGAGGTGGCGAGGGTGCGGAACAGCAGCACCGGCACCGCGACGACGAAGACGAAGCGGGCCAGCGCCTCGCCGGTCGCGTCCGACAACAGCTTCGCCCGGGCCGCCAGAAAGCCGAGGGCGATCAGGCTGAAGATCGGGACGATGACGTTGAGGATGTCTTGCATGACAGGGGCCGGGCGGTGGGCTGAGCCCCGGCGATAGACCGCGCCGGGTTGCAAGGCAAACGCACACGGCCCGATTTCGTCAGACAGACTGACGATATCCGGCTTCCGGCCCGGGCTCAGCCCTGCTATCGAATGGCGCGCTGGCGATCGGCCATCCATCGATCCCGGCCGCCGACCCGTCCATCCCGAAAGGCCGTCCCCAGTGAACCGGTTGCTGCCCTTCTTCCCGGCGATCTTCGTGCTGCTCTGGTCGACCGGCTTCATCGGCGCGCGCTACGCCATGCCCCATGCCGAGCCGTTCACCTTCCTGTCGCTGCGCTATGCGCTGGCGCTCTTGATCCTCGGCGCGGTCGTCCTGCTGATGCGGGCGCCCTGGCCGGGCTGGCGGCCGGCGGCGCACGCGATGATCGCGGGCAGCCTGATCCACGGCGTCTATCTTGGCGGCGTGTTCTTCGCCGTCCGCCACGGGCTCAACGCCGGCATCGCGGCGCTGATCGTCGGGCTGCAGCCGGTGCTGACCACCATCCTCGCCGCCAGCTTCCTCGGCGAGCGGGTGCAGCCGCGCCATCTCGCCGGCCTGGCGCTGGGCCTTCTGGGCGTTGCCCTGGTCATCCTGCCGAAGCTCGACGGCTCGGGCGACTACCGCCTCTTGACGCTCGGCCCGGTGGTCCTGTCGGCGCTGGCGATCTCCGCCGGCTCGGTCTGGCAGAAGCGCTTCGTCGGCGGCGTCGACCTGCGCACCGGCACGGCCCTGCAATATTTCGGCGCCCTCGTGCCGACGCTGATCCTCGCCGTCTCGACCGAGACGATGGTGCTCGACTGGACCGGCGAACTCGTCTTCGCGCTGGTCTGGCTGGTCTTCGTCCTGTCGATCGGCGCGGTGTTCCTGATGCTGTATCTGATCCGCGAGGGCGCGGTGTCGTCGGTCGCCTCGCTGATGTATCTGGTGCCGGGCGTCACCGCCGTCACGGCCTGGCTGCTGTTCGGCGAGACGCTGTCGCCGGTCCAGCTTGTCGGCCTCGTCATCGCCGGGGTCGGCGTGGCCGCCGCGACGCGCAAGCGCAAGGCCAAACTGGTGCCGCCAGGCCTTTGAACCGCCGGTTCGGGCCCGCGATCCCACCTCGGTGACCGGGGACTCGCGCGCTCGCCCGCGCCGCCTATATTGCGCTTTCCGCGACTCGAACTTCGAACAAGGCCGGCATGTCCGATATAATGATCTACCTTGCCCTCTTCTTCATGCTCGCGACCGCCGGCGTTCTCGTCGCGGGCCTCCTCAACCTGATGAAGGGCGGCTCCAGCAGCACCTCGCAGAACCTGATGCGCGCCCGCATCCTGTTGCAGGGCCTGGCCGTCCTCGTTTTGGTCGCTGTGCTGCTGCTGGCGCGGTAGGGGGCTCTCTCCCTCGCCCTTCGAGGCTCCGCTTCGCTCCGCGCCTCAGGATGAGGGAGAGTGGGGGGCGCGGCGGTGGGCCACGGGCTCGGCGCCCCTCTCTCCCACAAGGGGCGAGAGGGCGCGCGGCATCGCCCGCACCGCGTTCACGGCCGGCGTATGTATTCCTCCACACTCGCTTCGCCTCCCTTTGCTTCCATTCTCCGTCCTCGGGGTCCCCGCCAGCGACGAGCTTAGCGAGGAGCTTAAGGGCGGGGTCGATTCTCTGTCCCGTCCTTAAGTTTCGCGGCTTCGCCGCTCACTGACGGGCCCCTGTTTCCGTCTCGTCTCTGACGAGGCGAGCGGCGGGACGCCGGAGGCGAACCCTCCGACTGTTTTAAGTCAATACGGTCCGCCTCCGGCATCCCGCGCGGCGTTTGACCAACCCTTCGACACGCAAACCCCGCCTTTTCCATGGGTTCGCGTGCGCTGCCGGATCTTCACGCCCTTGGCGGGGCGTTCAAGCGGACCGATCCGTAGACCCCTCGTAGTGGGGGACGGTCCGGCGGGAGCAAAGGGCCGTCCGGGCCGAGCCTTCTCCGGAAGAAGCCCCGTCGCGGACACCGCCCGCCAGCCCCCGAACGATCCCGGTGATCATTCGCGCCCGTTCCGTGGGCCGGCGGTGAGGGCAGTATGCGGGAGGGGAATAGGGTGGGGATAAATTTTTTGGCTATGGGCCGCAATCCGCCAGCTCGGCTCCAGCGAGAACCTCGCAGAACCTGATGCGCGCGTATCCTGCTTCGAGGCGTTGCCGAGCTGAATTCGCCGGCGGGCTGCTCCTGGTGCGGTAGGAGCGGGCTTGCGAACGGGAGAATTCGGTTCCTAGAATGATTGCACTGCTGTTTAACTCTGCATCGCTTTTGTGCGCGCCTAGAGGGGAACTGTGATAAAAGCCTCGCATTTCCTCACAGGCCAGTTGTCCAGAAATCTCATGCAAATCACGAACAACGCTTTTTGGCTGCTGCATAACATTTTCTGTACAGCTAACGGTCAATACGATGAACCCGTCGAAGCTGACAATCTTGAGTCCTTCGCCCTGTTCATGCTGGACAATTACGAGGAAAATGACTTCAGAGGAGACGTCGGAATACTGCTTCGTGCTGGCCTTATAAATTCTGTAGTTTGGGGCGAGGGCAAGGTTGGATATAGTCTCACACAGCGTGGGCTTTATTGACCTGCCACTGAACTGTCATCCAGTGGCGATTAGAGCCTTTGTCGTTTTTGTTACGCCCTGATGCGTGGGTTGATCAACCGGCGGAGGCGCGGAGCCTTCGA
>CANKZU010000009.1 GCA_947488615.1 uncultured Aurantimonas sp. | reverse complement strand
TGATGCCAGCGCCGGTATCCATTCCCGTCGTGTAGCCCAGTCTGGCGGTGACGTTTTGCGTGACACTTTCGAACGATACGGTGTCGATACCCTCGCCGCCGTCCAGAATATCATTCCCCAGTCCGCCCTCTAGGCGGTTGTTGCCGGCATCGCCGACAAGCCGGTCGTCTCCCGATCCGCCGCGGAGGTTTTCTATGTTCCAGAGCCATTTGATGCCAGCGCCGGTATCCATTCCCGTCGTGTAGCCCAGTCTGGCGGTGACGTTTTGCGTGACACTTTCGAACGATGCGGTGTCGATCCCCTCGCCTCCGTCCAGAATATCGTCACCGATACCGCCGACAAGGCGGTCGTCACCTTGCATCCCGTAGAGACGATCGCTCCCTGCGCCACCCCATAGGATGTTTCCCGTATTGTTGCCGATGATCACATCATCTCCCGACCCGCCAATCGCGTTCTCGATCAGCGAGCGGCCGTCATTGTTGTGCAGCAGCGCGTTGGCGATATTCCCAGCCGCGACTTTCGAGCCATCGTAGTGAAGCCTTGCCAACTGGGTGGACGAGGTCGTGGTCCATTCGCCCGGCCGCAAATCGACCTTCAGATTCGTCGCGTAATTGGAGAAATCATAAGTATCCGTTCCGCCGCCGTCCCATATGGTCAGAAAGATTCGGTTGGCGTCCGGCGACCCTTGACCCACGCCGTCTATCAGCATTTCGCCGGTTGTCGTATTCCAAGCGTAGCGCGTGTCGCCGTTGTTGGCTGTGTAGTCCGCGCCGTAGAGATGTTGCAGGGCGGCGACGTCGTACATCATCAACGACTGCGCATAGCCCGATCTCTCATTCGTATAGCCGCCGCCCAAGCTCGCTCCCACATAAGAACGATAGCTCATGATCGTGTATTCCATCGAATCGCGATCGATGGGCATTACGTATGCGTCGTGGGCATGTTGGAGCCCGACCGCATGGCCCATTTCGTGGAGGAAGGTCATATAGGCGTAATTGCCGTTCACCGGATTTGAGTAATAGCCGGAGGTTTTGTTGAACCATGCGTCTCCACCCTCCGCCGCGGTGCTTGGCAAATATGCCCAGGCGGTGCTTGGAGCATCAGATAGGGCGAGACGCAGGTCGGCATGTTGCGTGGAGGTTTCAGCGATCTCTGTGAATGTTAGATTGGCAACCGAAGAAAGCGCGCCAAATGTGGCGCGGGCTGCGGCTTGCTGGGCAGCATTCAGGGGTTCGAAGTTGTCCAGTGGCTCGCCATAGCCATAACCGGTACCGTAGAATGAGGCGCTGGTCGGGAAGCTGAAGGTGAACTCGTTGACTGCCCATTTCGAGTTGCCGAGGACGCCGTCGATATAGGCATTGCCGGTCAACGCGTAAGTGGTGGTTGCAGGCATTTCGTCGTCCATTCCAGTTGTCGAATCGAGAAACGTGCCGCCCCGGTGGTCATGAACACCTCCGCGGCGAGACCAGGGCCGATCCTGGCTGTATCGAAGCCGGTGGCAGACAAAGTATCAAAGCCGGGTGCGGACTTCGTTAAGATATCCAGGCGGGCGACAAAATGCTTCGCAAGTGCGATCGTTTTCAAGGCGATCGGCGGAGATGTAAATCACCTTCCCTGACACGGACGGTGTCTCGCGCGGATCGAATATTGAGGAAGTCGACCAGGCTGATTGGCCAGTCCGAACGTCGTCAATATCCTGAGGTCGCGCCCCGCGTTGGACAACGTCGGATCAAGAATTCAGCGTTTCTAGGGGGTATTAGACCGTTATTCGGACTGTTTAGGACCGTCTCGAATAGGGAAATGGTGCCCAGGAAAGGACTCGAACCTTCACGCCTTGCGACACACCGACCTGAACGGTGCGCGTCTACCAATTCCGCCACCTGGGCACGGCGCGGACAATTAGAAGCTGGGCCCGCCGCTGTCAACGCGGTTTTTTCGCGCCGCGATCGGCGATGCCCGGGCGCGGGCGACCACGGGAAAGCGGCGGTGCTTTCGCGCCTTCACCTTGGCGCGCGAACCGGTTATGAGGCAAGGCGAAGCCGGGCGCATGCGGGCCACCGGGTGAGGACACGGCAAGCGAAGCAAGGAGCGCAGGAACGATGGCGGTCGACACGGGCAAGACAGTAGTGGTCTTCGGCGGTTCGGGTTTCCTCGGCCGCTATGTGACGTTGGCGCTCGCTCGCCGCGGCTATCGCATCCGCGTCGCCTGCCGGCGGCCGGATCTGGCCTATCACCTGCAGACCAACGGCAATATGGGCCAGATCATGCCGGTCCAGGCGAATCTGCGCTATCGCTGGTCGGTGGACCGGGCGGTCGCGGGCGCCGATCATGTGATCAATCTCGTCGGCATTCTCGCCGAAAGCGGCCGGCAGAATTTCGAGGCGGTGCAGTCCTTCGGGGCGCAGGCGGTGGCCGAGGCGGCGCGGGGCGTCGGGGCACGAATGACCCAGATTTCGGCGATCGGCGCGGACGCGGCCTCCGACTCCGCCTATGCCCGCACCAAGGCAGCCGGCGAGCAAGCGGTGCGCGAAACGATTTCCGACGCTACCATCATCCGGCCCTCGATCGTGTTCGGGGCGGAAGACCAGTTCTTCAACCGCTTCGCCCAGATGGCGCGGTTTTCGCCGGTCCTGCCGCTGATCGGCGGCGGCCGCACCCGTTTTCAACCGGTCTATGTCGGCGACGTCGCCGAGGCGATCGCCGCCACGGTGGACGGCAAGGTGGCGGGCGGCCGCGCCTATGAACTCGGCGGGCCGGAGGTCCTCACCTTCCGCGAGTTGATGGAAGAGATGCTCGCGGTGATCGGCCGCAAGCGCCGCTTCGTCACCATTCCGTTCGGCGCGGCGGCTTCGATGGCCAGGGCCATGCGGTTTCTGCCCGGCGCCCCGCTGACCGAGGACCAGGTCCGCCAGTTGCAGCGGGACAATGTAGTCTCCGGGCAAGCCATCGCTGAAGGCCGCGACCTCGCCGCCTTCGGGCTGAAGGGGCATACGATCGACGCGATCCTGCCGACCTATCTCGTTCGGTTTCGCCCCGAGGGCCAGTTCACGACCCCGCAGCCGCAGGCCGGTGGCCTGACGCCGGAGGATAAGGAAGTCGTCTGAGCCGGACCGCGCAAAGGCCGGGACGACAGCCGGCGTCCGGGCTCGTATTGGCTCTCGATCCGAATGTCATGACCATGGCCGATTCCAGCAAGTCCGCGCGGAATGCGGGCGGAAAACCGGTTCCCACTTTTCCTCATTCCGCGTTAGAGCATCGGACGACAAGAGGGACGCGGTTCTGTTTCTCGGTTCGGCGGGGCGATCCACGCGGAGGCTGGCGACGAGCGTAGCGGCGCTACGGTCGAGCCGGCCGACAAAGTGGGCGCCCGGCGACCGGAAACCCACCCGCCTGTTTGCCTCCGGCAAACGGCAGGCTTGAAAACCTGCCGATCGACCTTGCCGCGCCATCCGGCGCGGGGCGATCGGTGGGCCAGGGGCTTTCGGGCCAATTCCATCGGGTCTCGTTTTGGCCGTAGCGCCGCTACGACCCGCACCGACCCCCTCGACCTTGTCCCGAAATCCCGCTGGCAGAACGCATTCATATTGTCGTCCGATGCTCTAGCCGATCGCCACGAGCGCCACGATACCGGCCAGACCCACCGCGATGCGCCACCAGGCGAAGGGCGCGAAACCGTGCCGTGACACGAAGTTGAGCAGGCCGCGGACGACGACGAGCGCCGACAGGAAGGCCATGACGAAACCGATGGCGATCAGCCCGATATCGTCGAGCGACAGGAGATCGCGGTTCTTGATCAAATCGTAGGTGAAGGCGCCGACCATCGTCGGCATGGCCAGGAAGAACGAGAATTCGGCGGCCGATCGCTTGTCGGTGCCCATCAACAGCGCGCCGGCGATGGTGGCGCCCGAGCGCGACGTGCCGGGGATCAGCGCCAGGGTCTGGAACAGACCGATCTTCAGGCACAGCGATAGCGGATAATCCATGACGTCGTGATAGCGCACGGTGAGCGGCATCCGGTCGACGACGAGCAGCAGGATGCCGCCGACGACGAGCGCCACGCAAATGACGATCGGCGTCTCGAACAGCACCGTCTTGATGAAATCATGCGCCAGGACGCCGGCGAAGGCCGCCGGCAGGAAGGCCAGCACGATACCGGCGACGAAGCGGCGGCTTCGCGGGCTCGACGGCAGCGTGACGAACAGCTGCCACAGCCGCGCGAAATACACCGCGAGGATTGCCAGGATCGCGCCGAGCTGGATCAGCACCTCAAAGCTCCGGGCGGTCGATTGAAAGCCGAGGAAATGGCCGAGCAAAAGGATATGCCCGGTCGAGGAGACCGGGATGAACTCGGTGAGACCCTCGGTAATGCCGAGGATGACCGCGTCGATGATGTCCCCGATTTCCATGAAAGCGTCGTCCTTGATGAATCTCTGATCTAGGCGGGAAGGCCGATGCGAAGCATTCGATGCCGGTCCGGGAGAGGAACGCGCATGGGCAGTGAAGCGCGACGCGGAACGTGACCCGCAGCGCTTTGACTCTCTTCGGCCGAGGATTGCAACATCTTGCAAGCCACACGGATGCTGCTATGTGGCGCGGAAACACCGAGGCAAGGTTGTTCAGGGTTCGTTGACGCGGACCTGCGACAATTCCGGTCCGCCCGATCGGCCGGGCGTTCGTTTCGACATTATCATGGTCCGGCGTCGCCAGCCGTGCCCGGCGACCCCACGCAAGAGCTCCCGATCCGTTTTCATGCTGAAGCTTCACCATCATCCGATGTCCGCCGCCTCGCGCTTCGTGCGGCTGGTGCTCGGCGAATACGGGGAGCGGGCCGAACTCCTGCAGGAGCGGACCTGGGAAAAGCGGCCGGAATTCCTTGCCCTCAATCCGGCGGCGACGCTGCCGGTGATGATCGAGGACAACGGCCCGCCGATCGTCGGCGCGACCGTGGTGGGTGAATATCTCGACGAAACGCGCGGCGTCTTCCAGCGCGACCGGCGGCTGTTGCCGGAAAAGCCGATCGAGCGGGCCGAGGCGCGCCGGCTGACCGAATGGTTCCTGTCCAAGCTCGACGGCGAGGTCACGCGCTATCTGGTGCGCGAGCGGGTCCTCAAACTGGAAATGAAGCCGCACGAGGGCGGCGGTTCGCCCGACGCCGCGGCAATCCGCGCCGCGCGGGCCAATCTCAAACACCATCTGCGCTATCTCGACTGGCTGGCCGAAAGCCGAGACTGGCTGGCTGGGCCGAAGCTGTCCTACGCCGATCTGGCGGCGGCGGCGGCGCTATCGATCCTCGACTATCTGGGAGAGGTCCCCTGGGATCAGGAGCCGGCGGCCAAGGACTGGTACATGCGGGTGAAATCCCGGCCGTCCTTCCGCCCGCTGCTCAGCGAACGGGTGCGCGGCCTCCCGCCGGTGCATCACTACGGCGAACTGGATTTCTAAGCGGAGCGGCGGTGCCGCTCGCCGCAAGCTTCCGCTATAAGTGACGCATGGTCGCCCCACCCGACAATCTGCCCGACCGCCTGAAAACCTTCATCCGCGAGGACGCGCGCCGTCTCGGCTTCGACGCGGTCGGCATCGCGCCGGGCACCGGCGACGTTGCGGCCGGGCCGCGTCTCGACGAGTTCCTGGCCGCGGGACGTCACGGCACCATGGGCTGGATGCCGGAGACGGCGGCGCGCCGCCGCTCGGCGAGGGCGCTGTGGCCCCAGGTGCGCTCGATTGTCGTTCTGGGCCTGAGCTACGCGCCCGACGAGGACCCGCTGGCGATCCTGTCGCGGCCCGATCGCGGCGGGATTTCGGTCTATGCCCGCAACCGCGACTATCACGAGCTGATCAAGGGCCGGCTGAAGGAACTCGCCTCGCGGCTGATCGCCAAGGCCGGTGGCGCCGCCAGCGGCCACGACGTCAAGGTCTTCGTCGACACCGCGCCGGTGATGGAAAAGCCGCTCGGCGAGATCGCCGGGCTCGGGTGGCAGGGCAAGCACACCAATCTGGTCAGCCGGGAACATGGCTCCTGGCTGTTCCTCGGCTCGATCTTCACCACCCTCGAGCTTCCCGTCGACGCGCCGGGCCGCGACCTTTGCGGCTCGTGCCGCGCCTGCCAGGACATCTGCCCGACCGACGCGTTCCCCACGCCCTATAAACTCGACGCGCGGCGCTGCATCTCCTACCTCACGATCGAGACCAAAGCGGTGATCCCCCGAGAATTCCGCGCCGCGATGGGCAACCGCATCTATGGCTGCGACGATTGCCTCGCCGTCTGTCCCTGGAACAAGTTCGCGGGGAATGCTCGCGAGGCCAAGCTGATCGCGCGCGACGAATTGCGCGCGCCGCGCCTTGCCGAACTGCTCGCCCTCGACGATCCTGGCTTCCGGGCGCTGTTTTCCGGTTCGCCCGTGAAGCGGATCGGGCGCGACAAGTTCGTCTCCAACTGCCTGATCGCGGCCGGAAATTCCGGGGATCCGGATCTGGCTCCCTTGGTGTGGGGACTGCTGCGAGACCCAGCGCCGCTGGTCCGGGCGATGTCGATCTGGGCGCTGGACCGTCTCGATCGTGCCAACGCATTGCGTGAACGCGTCGGGGCACTCGATAGCGAAGACAATCCGAACGTCAGGAGCGAATGGCATGCGCTGGGGCAGGAAGACGAGGCAGTCGGCCGAGACGGTGCGTGATGCGGCCGTTACGGCCGGCGAAACCGCTGTCAAGGCTGGCGGAATGAGCGTCGAGCGGGCCCGCCACTCGCTGCAATGGGCCGGTGACAGCCTGCCCGACGCCCAGCGCCGCCGCCAGGCGATCGGCGCAGGGGCGGTCGGGGCACTGGCGATCGGCGCGCTCGCCGTCGGAGCGATCGCGGTCGGCGCCTTCGCGATCGGCCGGCTGTCGATCGGTCGGGCAAAGGTCGGCTCCGCCGACATTGGCCGTCTCAGGATCGGTCGGCTCGAGGTCGACGAGATCTTTGCAGCCGACCGGCGTCATTCTCGTCTCAAGGGTCGAGCCGCATGACGGACATATCCGATCTATCCAGGATGCGGCTTTTCGTCTTCGGCCACGGCTATTCCGCATCGCGCTTCGTCGAGAGTTTCGAGCCGGCGACCTTCGACAGGAAGACGGTTACGGGCGTTACCGTACGCTCCCGGGACAAGGCGGCAAGCTTGGCGGCGCACGGCCTGAAGCCCTTCGTCTTCGACGGCGAGCATCCCGCCGACGGCATCGCCTCGACGCTCTATCGCGCCACGCACCTCTTGGTCTCGATCCCGCCCGGCCATGCCGCCCCGGCCGGCGCCTCCGTCGGCGGCGCCAACGCCCGGGCCGGCGACCCGGTGCTGCGCTGGTATGCTGACGAGATCGCCCATGGCAGCCCGAACCTGCAATGGATCGGCTATCTGTCGACGGTCGGCGTCTACGGCGACCACGACGGCGCCTGGGTCGACGAGGACAGCGAGACGCGGCCGGTCTCCGAACGGTCCACGGCGCGGGTCGCGGCGGAGGATGCTTGGCGCAAGGTCGCGGAAACGCGCGGCGTGCCGCTGGCGATCCTCAGGCTTTCCGGCATCTACGGACCGGGCCGCAATGGCTTCGTCAATCTGGCCAGAGGGACGGCCAAGCGGCTGGTGAAGCCCGGCCAAGTGTTCAATCGCATCCATGTCGACGACATCGCCGGGGCATTGGCGCTGCTCGCCGACCAGCGGCTCGGCGGCATCTTCAACGTCACCGACGACGAGCCGGCGCCGCCGCAGGACGTCGTCGCCCACGCCGCGGAACTCGCCGGCGTTACGCCGCCGCCGGAAACCGGGTTCGGCGAGGCCGAGTTGTCGCCGATGGCGCGCAGTTTCTACGGCGAGAACAAGCGGGTCTCCAACGCCAAGATCAAGGCGGCGGGCTACGCCTTCCGCTATCCGACCTATCGCGAGGGCTTGGCGGAGCTGGTCGGGGATTACGGGTCGGCACAGCAAGGATAAGGCCCGCGCTCGCGCCCGGTTTGATCCGCATCAAGGCGGCGGTTTCTGGAAGGTTTCATGGTTTGCGGATTGGCAAGGCGGAGCGCGCGTGTGCGCACAGCCCGAGCCGGAAACCACGGAGCAACACAATGAGCAGGCACAGACTCATTCCGGCGGCGGTCGCGGCCGTCGCCCTACTGCCGGGCATGGCCCTGGCGCAGCAGACGGAACCCTATCGATACGCCTATGGCCCGCATATGGGCTGGGATGGAGGCTGGTACGGCATGATCTTCGGTCCCTTCTTCATGATCGCGTTCCTGACCATCGTGATCGGCCTCATCGTCCTGCTGGTGCGCTGGCTCGGCGGCGGAGCCTGGCCTGCGATGCAGGCAACCAATCAACAGGGCGGACGCTCGCCGCACGATATCCTCAAGGAGCGCTATGCGCGCGGCGAGATCGAGAAGGACGATTTCGAGGAGCGCCGCCGCGCCCTCGGCGAGTGACGGAGAATCGCGGCGCGAGGTCGATCTATCGCGATGGATGTCCGTCGCCGGTTCCGTCGGCCTCAAACAGGATCCACGCGACCACGGCGTCCCTGGCGGGGTTCGGTTTCGCCGCGATCGGGTGGACGATGTGGTAGCCGCTTTGATCTTCGCTTTCGTCCCGCCACAGCATGACCAGTCGGCCCCTGGCGATCTCGCCCGCCAGAAGCAGGCGCGGCGCCAGCGCGACGCCCTGTCCGTTCGCCGCCGCGTCCATGGCGAGCGCTGTCTGATTGAATTGCATGATGCGATGGCGGGCCGTCGTCCCGCACCGCTCGAACAGCGTTTCCCAGAAGATATGGCTGTCCTGGATCAGCCGGTGCGGGGTAAAATCCTCGAACCGGTCGATCGGCGCGGCTGACTCCGCGTATCCGGGGCTGCAGACCGCGCAGAGATCGAGCGGGGCGAGAAGCGTGCTGTGCGTGCCGCGTTCGAACGGCGGATGCCCGTGGCGGATGGCGATGTCGACGCCGTCGGGCTGGAAATCGGCGATCCGTTCGCTGGCGACGGTCCGCAGATCGATCTCCGGGTGGGCCTTTTCGAAGCGGCTCAGTCGCGGCACCAGCCATTTCGCCGCGAAGGAGGGCGTGACGCTCAGCGTGATGCGGGCGGTCTCCGGCCGCAGCTTCCCGGTAGCGTCATCGATGATTGCGAGAGCCCGATGCACCGGCGCGTGGTAGCTCCGCCCGATGTCGGTCAGCGCGAGGCCGCGTGCTTTGCGCAGGAACAGCACCTGCCCGAGATCGGCCTCGAGCCGGCGCACCTGCTGCGCCACGGCCCCTTGCGTCAGGTTCAGTTCCTCCGCCGCAAGCCGGAAGTTCAGATGTCGCGCGGCGGCGTCGAACATCCGCAACGCATTCAGATTCGGCGTTCGCACCGGGTGCGTCCCTGTTCAGGCAGTAGAATTTCTACAGTCTTGCGCGACGAGACATGATTGGTCAAGCCCCCGCTGGAGGTCCATTCTGGCGCCGGATAGAGACAACGGAGAACGGTCATGACCTCGAAAGTAGCCCTCGTCACAGCCGGCGGCAGCGGCATGGGCGCCCACGCGGCAAAGCGCCTGGCAGCCGAAGGCTACAAGGTCGCAATCCTGTCGTCCTCGGGCAAGGGTGAGGCGCTGGCCGGCGAACTCGGCGGCGTCGGCGTCACCGGTTCGAACCGGTCGGTCGCCGATCTGCAACGGCTCGTCGATCTGGCGATGGACTGCTGGGGCCGGGTGGATGTGCTGGTCAATTCGGCCGGACACGGGCCGAAGGGGCCGGTGCTGGAGATCAGTGACGAGGACTGGCACGCCGGCATGGAGGTCTATCTGCTCAATGTCGTGCGCCCGACCCGTTTCGTCGCGCCGATCATGGTGGCGCAGGGCGGCGGTTCGATCGTCAACATCTCGACCTTCGCCGCCTTCGAGCCGGACCCGCTGTTTCCGACCTCGGGAGTCTTCCGGGCGGGGCTTGCCGCCTTCACCAAGCTGTTTGCCGACAAATACGCCGCAGACAATGTGCGGATGAACAACGTCCTGCCCGGCTTTATCGACAGCCTGCCCGAGACCGAGGACCGCCGCGCCCGCATTCCCATGGGCCGCTACGGCAAGGCCGGCGAGGTCTCGTCGCTGATCGCCTATCTCGCTTCCGAGGACGCCGCCTACATGACCGGTCAGAACATTCGCGTCGATGGCGGATTGACCCGTGCTGTCTGACGCCGTCGCACAACCGGCATCGCGTGACACCGGCCAGATCGCCTTCGCGATCAAATGGGTGGCGTCGATCATCCAGGTCATGGGCTATACCGCGACAGCCTTCGGGTGGACGCCGTGGAATATCTATCTGTTTCTGGCCGGGCTCATCGGCTGGTTCGCGGTCGGCGTGCTGTGGAACGATCGGGCGATCATTCTGATCCACCTCGTCGCTCTCGGCGCGATGGTTGTGGGGCTCGCCAACTGACGGCTGCTCACTGACGAGAAAGGTTCGGCAATCACCACGCTGACGCAAGGATTCTCACTGTGGATCTTTTCGCATTGCGGGGAGTAGTCCCAATTTTGGGATAAACATGCCGACGCGAGATTGATATCTGGCGTAGGGCTCAGCAAAGCTGGTTCTGAGAAAACTGGCTTCCTCTTTACGCGCGGCGGTTACATACAATGCCGTTAGGATGATCAAACTTAAGAGAGTCGCCAAGGCGGGCGCTCCCACGAAGCACCCCAGCCAAAATAATATATATGAAGTATAAAACGGATGACGAATATAACCATAAACACCGTGTTCGATCAAGCAAAGCGGATCTTCATCGCTAAAAGCGAGGAATTGCTGATGGGCGACCGATGATCGCAAGCTCCATATAAAAATTAGAAACGACAAAATCTGTATTAATAAAGCTATTGGAGTTAGCCACGCAGATGGCGTCGAATACAAAAGTGTGGTGATGAATATCACCAATCCAAGGGTCGACATCGCCATGATAATTTTCATGCCGGGTGGGATCGACATTCCGGCGAAATGATTTTTAACTGCCCAAGAAAAGCATAAAAATAGTGAAACACTGGATATTGATAAAATAAAATCGTTCAGCATGGCTGCCAACATAAATATTTTTTGAACCGGTGATGCCAGGTAGATGATCGCGGAGCCTCTCGCAGAATGCAATCAGAATTTGCATGCTGCGATTTGCAAAAGACGTCAGCAGCGTCATTGCCACCAAATGGTGCCGTCACGTCCGGGAAAATAGCCGACATCAATCCAACGTAAACTCTTGCGTCGTATAAATATCAGCTCCTGATGCGTATTGTTGCGTCTTGACGCGGTGCGAGCGAATGTCGGTTGCGTATGAAACGGTCCAAACGACCCACGGCGATATTTCTGTCGTCGCGACCTCCGGCAAGGGTCTCCCTGTTCTGTTCGTGCACGGTAACTCGAGCTGCAAGGAGGTCTTCCGCCGGCAGATCGAGAGTCCGGAGGCGGATATCTACCGAATGATCGCCTTCGATCTTCCCGGACACGGCGGGTCGAGCGATGCGCGCGACCCAGCGCGGACCTATTCGGTATCCGGGTATGCAGACGTCGCCCTAGACCTCCTTCATGCCCTCGGAATCCAGCATGCGGCTGTATTCGGATGGTCGTTTGGAGGCCATGTCGCGCTGGAAATGCTGCATCGCCATCGCGGGATTGCCGGCGTGATGATCGTCGGCACACCCCCGATCGCGCGCGGAATACTCGGAGTAATGCGCGGTTATCAATTGCGACGCGACATTTATCTCCTGACCAAGAGCTGTTTGACGCCGCGTGAAATCAAACGATTTGCCCGTGTCTGCCTGGGAGACACAAGCGATCTGGAAATGGAACGCATGATCGCCCGGACCGACGAGCGCGTGCGGCCGCTTCTGGCCAGGAGCATGATGAGCGGCGACTGGGCGGATCAGAAAGTCGTCGTCGAACACGCATCCGTACCCGTCGCCATCGTCAACGGATCGCAAGAACCGTTCACCGAACTGAGCTATCTGGAGAGCTTGTCTTGCCCGACGTGCTGGGAAGGCCGATGCCATGTCCTCGACGGTGCTGGCCACGCGCCCTTCCGGCAAACGCCGGACTCATTCGACCCCATCTTCCGGCACTTCCTGGAGGCGGTCGCCCGAGGCGACGAATCCCGGTCCATGTTGGCCCGCTTGGGCTAGCTGTGAGCTTTCTATAGGCGTCCGCTTCGAACCGAGGACGCTGAGGTTGCGACGCTTGAGGAACCTCGGGGAATCGGATGAACATTCCGCAGAAGGCCCGCCTGACGCCGGTCAGTCGAGAGCTGCTGGCTCGATCGATGGTCGCGGCCGAAACGGCGGCATCGGCACGTTGTCATTGCCGCCCCTGCGATTATAGACTTCCCCGCGAGGAGAAGGCGCGCCCGGGAGGAAACCGGCGCGTTCCGGTATCAAGATGTTCGATGGGCACAATCCCTATCTGGTCACCCTTTCGCTGGCTGTTGCGATTTTGGGCGGATACACCGGCTTTAGCCTCGCGGCCCGGGTCCGCGGCGCGCCGGGGCTGACCCGCCGGCTGCTGCTGGGCGGCGCGACCGTGTTCATCGCCGTCAGCATCTGGACCATGCATTTCATCGGCATGCTGGCCGCGCCGCTTCCGCAGGCCGCCGGCTATCTCGTCCTGCCGACGATCGTCTCGTTTCTGATCTGCGCGCTGGTCGTCGGCGTCTCGCTGTTCTTCGTCAGCGTTGGCGAGCCGTCCGAAGGGCGCGTCGTCGCCTCGGCGCTGTTGCTCGGCGCTGGTATCGTCTCGATGCACTATGTCGGGATTCACGGTCTGGCGGGCGATTTTGCCATCGAGCATGACTCCGTCATGGTCGCTTTTGCGGCGCTTATCGCGGTTGGCACGGCCTATGGCGGCTTGCGGATCCTCATCGCGCGGCATGATGGCCGGCGGCTAGCGCTGAGTGCCGTCGCCGTCGGCCTCGCCGTCTCCGGCATGCACTATACGGCGATGTACGGGATGCGATTGCAGCCGCTCGCTTCCCTGGACGGCGCCGACCCCGGGGGCTTGGTCGCCTCGACCGACGTGCTGGCGCTGATTGTCGCGCTGCTGTGTTTCGTCATCGCCGCGGGCTTCCTGCTGCTGCTGGTGCCGGAACCGCGCCAGCGCGGGGTCCATGCCTTTGCTCCGGCGGGTTTCAGCGACGCGGCATTTGCCGCCGACGCCCTCGGCGCGGGCGCCGCACATCCGCCGGACGACGCGCGGCGGTTATCGTCGTCGCCGGTGACGCGGCTGCCGGTCGAGGGGCCGGACGGCACCCATTTCATCGAAGTGGCCGAGGTTCGCGGCGTGAAGGCCGACGCGCATTATACGCTAGTGCATGACGGCACCCGCGAGCGGATGTGCCCGTGGTCGATTTCCACGACCGAGGCGCGGCTCGACCCGGCCCAGTTCCTGCGGGTGCATCGCAGCCACATCGTGGCGATTCCGCATGTGACCTTGGTGCGCCGGGCGGGCGATGGCGGCATCGTCGAACTCGACGGACTGGCGCCGCATCAGGTGCCGGTGAGCCGGGCCAGGATCGCGGAACTGAAGACCCGTCTCGGCCTCGCCCGGCACGGCGCCCGACCGCAGCAAGCCGGCAATAGGTCATAAAGACTGACGCGGTTCATGCGCCGAATGCCGCGTTTCGTGCGCAATCCGGGCGTTCGTGACGCGTTGAGGCCGGCCGTCTTGCCGACGCGCGAACCGCGGAACAGCCTCGCCCCAAATGTCCGCGCCTATCGCGAAAAAGGACAAGGGGGGAACGATGATAACCGGTCAGTTCGACTATCACAGGCCAGCGACCGTCGCCGAAGCGGTCAAGCTCATGGCTTCGCTGGGCGAAGACGCGAATCTTCTTGCCGGCGGCCACAGCCTGATCCCGATGATGAAGCTGCGGCTCGCGGCGCCCGAGCATCTCGTCGACCTGCACGGCATCGCCGCCCTAAAGGGTATTCGCCGCGAAGGCGATACGGTGGTGATCGGCGCGATGACGACCCAGCACGAGCTGCTCGCCGACGAAACCATCGCTGCGTCGCTGCCGATCCTTCGTGAGACGGCGCTTTTGATCGCCGACCCGCAGGTGCGCTATCGCGGCACGATCGGCGGCAATGTGGCGAATGGCGATCCGGGCAACGACATGCCGGCGCTGATGATGACGCTGGGCGCGCGCTACCGGATCGAAGGGCCGGATGGGACCCGCGAGGTCGCGGCGGCGGAATTTTATCAGGGCGCCTATGTAACCGCGCTGGAGCCGGGCGAGATCGTGACGGCGATCGCCATTCCGGCGCCGACAAAGGGCCACGGCTACGCCTATGAGAAGCTGAAGCGCAAGGTCGGCGACTACGCGACGGCGGCCTCCGCCGTCATGCTGACGATGGACGGCGGCACGGTGGCGACCTGCGCGATCGGGCTGACCAATCTGTCCGACACGCCGTTGCTCGCCGACGAGGCGGCCGAGATCGTCATCGGCACCAACCTTGATGACGCGACGCTGAAGAAGGCCGCCGCCGCCGCCGAGGCGATCATGTCGCCGGCCGCCGATACGCGCGGTCCGGTCGAATACAGGACACATGTCGGCGGCATCATGGTCGCGCGCGCGCTGACCCGCGCCGCCGGCCGCGCCGGCTGAGGGGGAAAACCATGGCGAAGACTCACATCACGATGACGGTGAACGGCGAAGCGGTCGAAGGCCTCGTCGAGCCGCGCACGCTGCTCGTCCATTTCATCCGCGAGAATTTGCAGCTCACCGGCACGCATATCGGCTGCGAGACCACCCATTGCGGCGCCTGCACCATCGATATCGACGGCATGTCGGTGAAAAGCTGCACGATGTTCGCCGTCCAGGCGGAAGGCGCCGCGATCACCACGATCGAGGGCGTGGCCAATGCCGACGGGACGCTGTCGGCCTTGCAGGAGGGCTTTAGGCAGATGCACGGCCTGCAATGCGGGTTTTGCACCCCGGGCATGATCCTGCGCGCCCAACGTCTGCTGCAGGAGAACCCGGCGCCGAGCGAGGAGGAAATCCGCTTCGGCATCGCCGGCAATCTGTGCCGCTGCACGGGCTACCAGAACATCGTCAAGGCGATTCAGTACGCTGCCGCCAAGATCAACGGCACCGAATTTCAGGAGGCCGCGCAATGAACGACATGACACCCACGCGGGAACAACGCGAAGCCAAGCTCGAAGGCATGGGCTGCAAGCGCAAGCGCGTCGAGGACGTGCGCTTCACCCAGGGCAGGGGCAATTACGTCGACGATCTGAAGCTGCCGGGCATGCTGCACGGCGATTTCGTGCGCTCGCCCTATCCGCATGCGCGGGTCGTCTCGATCGACACGGAGGCGGCGCTGAAGGTGCCGGGCGTGCTGGCCGTGCTGACCGCTGAGGATCTCAAGGGCGTCAATCTCGCCTGGATGCCGACGCTAGCCGGCGACGTGCAGATGGTGCTGGCCGACGGCAAGGTGCTCTATCAGAACCAGGAGGTGGCGTTCGTCGTCGCCACCGACCGCTATGCGGCCGACGACGGAATCAACGCCGTCGAGGTCGAGTATGAGCAACTCGACGTCGTCATCGATCCGTTCACGGCGATGGCGCCCGACGCGCCGGTGCTGCGCGAGGACCTGGCCGGCAAGACCGAGGGCGCGCACGGACCGCGCAAGCACCACAACCACGTCTTCGAGTGGACGGTCGGTGACCGGGAACTGACCGATGCCGCCTTTGACAAGGCCGACGTAACGATCAAGGAGATGCTCTCCTATCACCGCACCCATCCATCGCCGCTCGAAACCTGCCAGTGCGTCTGCTCCTTCGACAAGATCACCGGCGAGCTGTCGATCTGGGGCACCTTCCAGGCGCCGCACGTCATCCGCACGGTGGTGGCGCTGATCGCCAAGATTCCCGAGCACAAGATCCATGTGATCGCGCCGGATATCGGCGGCGGTTTCGGCAACAAGGTCGGCGCCTATCCGGGCTATATCTGCGCCGCCGTCGCTACGATCGTCACCGGCAAGCCGGTGAAATGGGTCGAGGACCGGATCGAGAACCTGACCACGACGTCGTTCGCTCGCGACTATCACATGACCACGGAGATCGCCGCGACGAGCGAGGGCAAGGTCACCGGGCTTCGCGTCCATGTCCTCGCCGATCACGGCGCCTTCGACGCCTGCGCCGATCCGTCCAAATGGCCGGCCGGCTTTTTCAACATCGTCACCGGGTCGTATGACTTCCCGACGGCGCATGTGGCGGTCGACGGCATCTACACCAACAAGGCGCCGGGGGGCGTCGCCTACCGCTGCTCGTTCCGGGTGACGGAGGCTGCCTATTGCATCGAGCGCGGGATGGACATTCTTGCCCAGAAGCTCGGCATGGACCCGGCCGAGCTGCGGCTGAAGAACTTCATCAAGCCGGAGCAGTTTCCCTATCATTCGGCGCTCGGCTGGGAATATGATTCCGGCGACTACCAGACCGCCATGACGAAGATGATGGAGACGGTCGACTACGCCGGCCTGCGCCAGGAGCAGGCTGAGAAGCGCGAGGCCTTCAAGCGCGGCGAGACGCGCGAGATCATGGGCCTCGGCGTGTCCTTCTTCACCGAGATCGTCGGCGCCGGCCCGTCGAAGAACTGCGACATCCTCGGCATCGCCATGTTCGACAGCTGCGAGATCCGGATGCATCCGACCGGCGCCGGCATCGCCCGCGTCGGCTCGAAGAGCCAGGGCCAGGGCCACGAGACCACCTGGGCGCAGATCATCGCGACGGAAATCGGCATTCCCGCCGACGACATCATGGTCGAGGAGGGCAACACCGACACCGCGCCCTACGGCCTCGGCACCTACGGCTCGCGCTCGACCCCGGTGGCCGGCGCGGCAATCGCCATGGCGGCGCGCAAGATCAAGGCCAAGGCGCAGATGATCGCGGCCTACAAGCTCGAGGTCCATGAAGGCGATCTGGAATGGGACATCGATGGTTTCCGGGTGAAGGGCCTGCCGGAAAAGACCATATCGATGAAGGACATCTGCTGGGCGGCCTATAATTCGGTGCCGCCGGGCATGGAGCCGGGGCTGGAGGCAGTCAGCTATTACGACCCGCCCAACATGACCTATCCCTTCGGCGCCTATATCTGCGTGATGGAGATCGACGTCGACACCGGCGTCTACAAGGTCCGCCGCTTCTACGCACTGGACGATTGCGGCACGCGGATCAATCCGATGATCATCGAGGGGCAGGTCCATGGCGGTCTGACCGAAGCCTTTGCCATCGCGATGGGCCAGGAAATCCGCTATGACGAGACCGGCAACGTCATCACCGGCTCGTTCATGGATTTCTTCATGCCGACCGCCGTCGAGACCCCGCATTGGGAGACCGATTTCACGGTCACGCCCTCGCCGCATCACCCGATCGGCGCCAAGGGCGTCGGCGAAAGTCCGAATGTCGGCGGCGTGCCGGCCTTCTCCAACGCCGTCAACGACGCCTTTTCGTTTCTGGGCTCGACGCATATCCAGATGCCGCATGATTTCTGGCGCAACTGGAAGGCGGCGAAAGACCTCGGCGCGCTCGGTTGAGCCTGTCGTGAGAGGGCAAAACAAGGCAGCGGCGCGCGTCACGATCGGCGCGCGGCCGACGCCGCGGGGGACACCGGAGCACCGGCCATGAACCTGTCCCGCGACCAGATCGCCGAGCGCCTCGCCGCGGCGGGCTACATCGCCGACGGCGAACTGGCGGTGGCGATCTCGCTGATGGACCTTCTGAAGCGCCCGCTGCTTCTGGAAGGCGAGGCCGGCGTCGGCAAGACCGAGGTCGCCAAGGCGCTGGCGGCCGTGCATTCGGCCGAGTTGATCCGGCTGCAATGCTACGAGGGTCTCGACCAGTCGGCGGCGCTCTACGAATGGAACTACCAGCGGCAATTGCTGGCGATCCAGGCGCATCAGGCCGAAGCAGGCGGCAAGACGGGCGAGATCGAGGACCAGATATTCTCGGAAAAATATCTCCTGGAGCGCCCGCTCCTCGCCGCGATCCGCCGGGAAAAGCCGCCGATCCTGTTGATCGACGAGGTCGACCGCGCTGACGAGGAATTCGAGGCGTTCCTGCTCGAGCTCCTGTCGGACTTCCAGGTCACGATCCCCGAGCTCGGCACCATCACCGCCGTCTCGATCCCGCATGTCGTGCTGACCTCGAACGGTACGCGCGAGCTGTCGGACGCGCTGCGCCGGCGCTGCCTTTATCACTATGTCGACTATCCCGACGTCGATCGCGAGGCCCGCATCATCATGGCGCGGGTCGAGGGCGCCGGCGCCTCGCTGTCGCTGCAGATCGCGCGGATGGTCGAGAGCATCCGCAAGGAGGATCTGCGCAAGGTTCCCGGTGTCGCCGAGACGCTGGACTGGGCGGCGGCGCTGGTCGGGCTCGACGTGCGCGATCTCGCCGATCGGCCGGAGACAGTGCATGAAACGCTGATGTGCCTGTTGAAGACCCATGAGGACAAGGCGCGGCTGTCGCGGGAAGTGACGGAGCGCCTGCTGGGGAAGGTGGCATGACAGCCCCCGGCCCCGCGCCGACCCTTGTGCCGGAGGAGCCCGACATGGCGGCAGCGCGCGTCGCCGACAGGCTCGCGGCGTTTCTGCGCACCCTGCGTGACAATGCCTTTGCCGTCGGCCTCAGCGAGGGCCAGGATGCGGCGATGCTGCTGGCGTCCGGCTATGGCGATCGGCCGGGCCTGCTGCGGGCGACCTTCAAACATCTGTTTGCGGCGCGCAAGGCCGACTGGGAGGTCTTCGACGGCCTGTTCGATGCCTTCTGGCTCGGCAAGCGGGTGCGCTCGCGCTCGGCGATCACCGGTTCGACCAGGGCGGCCAACAGCCCGTCGCTCAAGAATCTGCGCAACGACGCCGCCAATTGCGGCGGCGACACGGCGCCGGACCAGATGCCGGCCGGCGACGAGCCCGGCGAGGACCGCGACGGTGTCGGCCGCATGGAAGGCGCGTCGCGGGCCGACAATCTTGCCGAAACCGATTTTCGCAAGATCGCCGATCCGGCGCAGATCGCGGCGGCCCATGACATCGCCGCGCGGTTGGCGCGAACCATGCGCACGCGGCTCACCCGCCGCGATCTCGCCCGCCGCCGCGGCTACCGCCTCGACCTTCGCCGCACTATCCACCGCAATATCAGCCATGGCGGCGTGCCGATCACCCTGGTGAAGCGCCGCCGCAAGGAGAAACCGCTGCGGCTGGTCATGCTGCTCGACGCGTCGGGCTCGATGAGCCTCTACACCGGCGTCTTTCTCCGCTTCATCCACGGCGTTCTGGACGAGTTCCGCGAGGCCGACGCATTCCTGTTCCACACGAGGCTTGCCCATGTCTCCGACGCGATGAAGGAGAAGAACCCCGTCCGCGCGCTCGACCGCCTGTCGATGATGGCGCAAGGCGCCGGCGGCGGCACGCGGATCGGCGAGAGCCTTCAGACCTTCAACCGCTGGCACGCGGCGCGGGTGATCCATTCGCGGACCTGCGTCATGATCGTTTCCGACGGCTACGAGACCGGCGACGCGGCGCTGCTCGGCCGCGAGATGGCGCGGCTTGCCCGGCGCTGCCGCCGGATCGTCTGGCTGAACCCGATGATCGGCTGGGAGGGCTACGCCGCGGAGGCCGCCGGCATCAAGGCGGCGCTGCCCCATGTCGATCTCTATGCCCCGGCGCATACGCTGCAAAGCCTTGCCGACCTCGAACCCTATCTGGCGAAACTGTGACGGACCCCTTGCGATGACCGCCCATGTCGACGTGATCGACCTGATATCCCGGCTGAAGGCGGCCGAGGAAGCCTTCGTTCTGGCGACCGTCGTGCGGACCGTTTCGGTGACCGCCGCCAAGGCCGGTGCCAAGGCGGTGATTCGTGCGGACGGCACCATCGCGGCCGGCTGGATCGGCGGCGGTTGCGCCCGCGGCGCGGTGTTGACGGCGGCGCGCGAGGCGCTCGCCGACGGGGTGGCGCGGCTGGTCTCGGTGCAGCCGGAAAACCTCCTCGCCGAACTCGGCGTTAGCCCCGGCGACAGCCGCGAGGGCGTGCGCTTCGCCAGGAACATGTGCCCGAGCGAGGGCACCATGGACATCTTCATCGAGCCGGTCCTGCCGCAGCCCTCGTTGGTGATCCTTGGCGCCAGTCCCGTCGCGATGGCGCTGGCGAGCCAGGCCCGCCCGCTTGGCTTCCACGTCACCCTTGCGGCCCCGGCGAACGATCGGCCCGGCACGCCGGACGCCGACCGCGTCATCGACGGCTTTGCGGTCGACGGCCTGCAAGAGGCCCGGCGCTTCGTCGTCGTCTCGACGCAAGGGCGGGGCGACAAGGCGGCGCTGACAGCCGCGCTGGGGATCGCGGCCGACACCCACGCCTTCGTCGGCAGCCGGCGCAAGATGACGGCGCTGCGCCAGACGCTGAGCGTCGAGGGTGCCGACCCTGTGGCGCTCGCCCGGGTCAAGGCGCCGGCGGGCCTCGATCTGGGAGCGATCACGCCGGAGGAGATCGCCCTGTCGATCCTCGCCGAGATCGTTCAGGCCCGCCGCCGCGGCCAGCGCGAGGGTGGGGGATAGCGGCGTCAGGAAGGGCGATTGGCGGCTGGATTGGGCGGAAGCGTTCGTTGTCGGCGGCAATGGAACTGTCCCAACCGGCCCCAAGCGGACAAGAATATCCGCTAAACGCCGCCCTTGCGGCGCATGAGAATGAGGAAGAACAGGCCCCCAACGAGTCCTGTCAGCACGCCGATCGGCATATCCTGCGGCGGCATCAATGTACGTGCGGCTATGTCGGCTAGGACGAGGAAGATGGCGCCCGTCAATGCCGAAAGCGGCAGCAAACGACGATAGTCGCCGCCGACCGCCATGCGGACGATATGGGGAATCATCAGCCCGACGAATCCGATGACGCCTGAAAAAGCGACGGCCGAGCCGGTCAGCAGGGCACAGACGACAAAAACGATGAGCCGAAAGCGCTGGGCAGAAAGGCCGAGCGTCGTGGCGCTTTCATCGCCCAGGGTCATGGCGTTGAGGTTGCGCGCATTGGCGATGAAATAGGTGCCGCAGGCGAACAAGGCGGTAAGCGAAAAGGGTAGCTGCGCCCATTGCGCGAGGCCGAGCCCGCCCAGCATCCAGAAGACCACTGTGTGCGTTGCGCGCGGGTCGCCGAGGAAGATCAGGAGGCTGCCTCCAGCGGTGATCACGAAGGAAACGGCCACACCGGCTAGGATTAATCTGCCGGCACTTTGCGCCTCCGCGAGTTGGGCGATGGCGACGACGAGGAAAGTCGCCGCCAACGCGCCACCGAAGGCGAAAAGCGGCACCGTGACCAGCCCGAGAAACTTGCCGGTGTGCAGCAGGACGAGAATCGCCCCGAATGCCGCACCTGAGGATACGCCGAGCAGATGCGGGTCGGCCAAGGGGTTACGGGTCACCGCCTGCAACGCGCCTCCGATGAGAGCGAGCGAAGCCCCGACGATGGCGCCGAGGATGGTGCGCGGCAGGCGCACCTCCCATACGATGTTCTCCCGCCCGGAAGACCAATCCGCCTCGACGGTTCCTGGCATCAGCTTATTG
Organism: uncultured Aurantimonas sp.; assembly: GCA_947488615.1. Lineage (GTDB taxonomy): Bacteria > Pseudomonadota > Alphaproteobacteria > Rhizobiales > Rhizobiaceae > Aurantimonas. The sequence continues at coordinate 122,969 of CANKZU010000009.1, read as the reverse complement.
GCAATGATGCCCCAGACGGTTTCCAGCGGCACTGGCACCGCGCCCACGCCAACCGCAATCAGGATCACGGCCACGAGGACAAGCGACAGCCCGACGACAAGCGCTGGCGTCTGGCAGGAAAGAATACGGCGCGGGCTAACGGCGATGTGCCTGCGGCTCATTGCGGGTAAAATGATGCGGCCAGCCGTTTGACTGCATCGATGTTACGCGGTCCGGGAGTCGCCTCGACATAGTCGAGTACGACGAAGCGGTTGTTCATGACCGCGGAGAGGTCCTTGAACGCTGGGTTTGACCGCATGAACGCGATTTTCTGTTCGGCCGTCACCTGGCCGTAATTGACGACGATCACGATATCGGGATCGCGCTCGATCACGGGCTCCCACCCGATCTCGACCCAGCTTGATTCCACGTCGTCGACGACATTGGTGCCGCCAGCCGCCTCGATCATGGCGGTGGGAAAGCCATAGCGGCCCGCCGTAAACGGTTTGTCCTCGCCGGAATCGTAGACGAAAACCTTGACCGGCGACTCGGTTGAGGTGAGCGTCGCCCGGATGTCGCGCAGTTCCTGCTGGTAGCCCGCGACGAGCGCTTCGGCGCGGTCCTGAACGTTGAAGATCGTGCCGAGGTTGATCAGGTCATTGTACAAATCATCAAACGACGCTTTCGGCCTGCTCATAAGGTGGATGCAGCTCTCGGTCAGCTCGTAGACCTGGATGCCGAACCCGGCGAGCGTCGCGGGCGTCACTTCGCCTCCCACCCGAAGGCCATAATTCCATCCCGCGAAGTAGAAGTCGGCGTCAGCACCGAGCAGTACCTCTTTGGTTGGATAGTCAGGCGAGAGTTCCGGGAGTTCGCCAATGCCCGCCCGCAAACCTTCGGAAAGCGTCTTCCACCCGGAGACCCCGGTGAAGCCGACCATGTGATCTTCAAGCCCAAGCGCCAGCATCATCTCTGTCAAATTGACGTCGTTAGAGACCGCGCGGGTCGGTGCCGAATCGAACGTCACGTCGCGATTGCAGCTCTTGACCGTCACCGGAAAAGATTCGGCAGAGTTCGAGGTTGTTATCAGCAGGAGTAGTGACGCGAGCAGAAATGACGGTCGCATAAGATCGCTCTTCTGAATTTGCTAGAGATGGAAGGAAAAGCGCGGCCGTCCGGTCGCGGGATGGGAATCAATTTCGGTTTCAACGGCGAAGGTCCGGCGGATACTGTGCCGCGTCAGCACGCTCAGCGGCGCGCCGATCTCCACCAATTTGCCTTGTTCGAGCACCAGCACGCGATCCGCATGGGCCGCCGCGAGCCCCAGATCATGCAGCGAGACGATCGTGGTGCAGGCGAGTCCGCGTACCAACTCGAGCACTTCGAGTTGGTGCCGGATGTCCAGATGATTGGTCGGCTCGTCAAGGATGAGCAGATCGGGCCGCTGAACCAGTGCCCGCGCGATCATGACCCGCTGCTTCTCGCCCCCTGAAAGGGTAGCGAAGTCACGTCCGGCAAGCGCGTTGAGCTGCATGAGTTCCAGCGCAAGATCGACCGGCGCGAGGCCATCATCGGTCTTGGCCCGGCGTTCCATGTGCGGGGTAAGTCCAAGCTCGACGATCTCCGCGACCGTCAGTCCGAAGTCTGAGACCGGCTCCTGCAGCACGGTGGCGATGCGTCTGGCGCAATCTTTCGCAGGCAGTTTCCAAATGTCCTTGCCGTCGAGCTGTACCGAACCGGCAATTGGCCGGTGGAAGCGATAGAGGCATCGCAGCAGGCTGGACTTGCCGGCGCCGTTCGGTCCGACGAGCGCAAGCATTTCGCCAGGCTCGACGCCAAAAGTGACGGGCCCCACCACGCGGTGCCTTGCGGACGGTCCCCATTCAAGGCGATCTGCTGTAAGGCGCGCGGGGAATGAGCCGGCTAAAGTGCTAGCCGCAGAAAACGAACGGGCCACCATCTGCCTCCGCCGATAGGCAAGGCAAACCGAGCGATCCGATCGAGCTGCTTCCCGCAATGAAATAGTGAAGCGTCATCATCGTCTCCACGGCACACCCCGGCCGGGTTTGAGCTAAGGATGACGGCAGGTCTCCTGGCTCGCGGGTCGCCGCGTTTCCGGACCTTCCCAGCCATCAGGCCAGTGGTTCTTCCCGGAAAAGCTCGCCGCTTACAGTTGCGGGGGCAGCCACGGTTTTGCGCCCTGTTGGGTACGTCGCACCGTGTTCCCTTTTAATCCCACCGCCTTGCAGGGCGGCGAGAACCATCACCACGAACTTGACCGAGATTCTTCCGATTGGCAAGTGATCCGTCGAAGGTCGCCTGCATGTGTTCCCTGTCCTTCGGTGAATATGGCAGGCCCGTTTCGTGTTCCAAAACGCGTCCTTCGGCCACAACATCCAAGTCCAGTTGTCAGCTCGTCTCGGGCCGGACCCCGCTCCGCCATACACGCCCCAATCCACGTCGCTCACGTAAACTTCTTGAACATCGAGGTTTCGTCGAGCAGGCCTTCCAGCTCGGTCATCCGCCGCCGCGCGGTGTCCCAGTGGAGCGCTTGGATGCCGGCCAGCAGCGCCTCGACCAGGTAGGTCAGGACGACGGTCGAATCCCAGGCCGACGGCACCTCGATCCGGGCATGAAAGGCGTGCGCCGCCTGGGCAGTGATCGGCGAGCCCCACTGGTCGGTCATCAAAACGATGGTCACGCCGCGCGCGCGCGCCATCTTGGCGAGGCTCAGGAGTTCGCGCTCGTAGCGCCGGATGTCGAAGATCAGGAGGACATCGCCCTCCTTCATGCTCAACACGCTGTGCGGCCAGATATTGGCGTTGGGCGGCAACAGATGCGCGCCCTCGCGGATCACCTGGAGCAGGCTGAAGAAATAGTCGGCGAGCGAGCGGGTGACGCGGCCGCCGACGACGAACACCGCGTGATCGGGGTCCGCCAGAAGAGCCGTCGCGGCGTCGAAGGTCTCGACGTTCATCCGTTGCAGGGTTTTGCGCAGATTGTCGGAGACCGCCTCGGCGAAGCGGTTGAGGATATGGGCGTGCGGTAGCTCGTCGGTCCAGTGCTCGCGTCTGGCGACGGGATCGGAAATCATCATCTTCAGTTCGCCGCGCAGGCTCGCCTGAAAATGCGTGAAGCCGTCGAAGCCGAGCTTGCGCGCCATGCGCAGCACCGTCGGCGTCGAGACGCCGGAGCTTTCCGACAGGGCGGTGATGCTGCCAAGCCCGGAGATCGGATAGTCCTCGAGGATGGCGTCGGCCAGTTGCCGCTCGGCGCGGGTCAGATCGGGAAAGGCGGCGCGGATCAGCTCGGCGACCGTCCGGTCATCGCTCGTCGTCATGGAAAAGCTCCCCGTTCATCCGCGCCAGCCTCGTAACATGGTGCCGCGCCGCCGACGAAATTCCCGGCCGGGCGCGCTTGACATGAGAGGCAACTCTGTAATGATCGTTTCAGAGTCAGTCGAGAGGTAACGCCTTGTCCGATGGGAGCGCAATGCCGAAGGAGCCGTCCGACGGCTCGCGCGCCAAGACGGTCGAGGTGATCAATCCGGACGGGGCCGGCGCCATTCTCCTGGTCTGCGAACATGCCACCAACGACATTCCCGCCGAGTTCGCCAATCTCGGCATCGGCGCGGCGACGAAAGCCAGTCACGCCGCCTGGGACCCGGGAGCATTGGCGGTTGCCCGGCATCTGTCGGAGATGTTCGACGCGCCGCTCGTCGCGCAGACCGTGTCGCGTCTCGTCTATGACTGCAACCGGCCACCGGAGGCCGGCGACGCCATTCCCGCGCGCAGCGAAATCCACGAGATTCCCGGCAATACGGGGCTGAGCGCGGCGGCGCGGGCCGACCGGGTCGAACGCTTCTATCGGCCGTTCGAGCGGACGCTGGCGCAGGCCGTCGCGCGGCATCGCGGCACCCATGCCAACCCTATCCTTTTGACGATCCATTCCTTCACGCCGATCTATGCCGGCCAGCGGCGGTCCGTGGAAATCGGCATTCTGCACGACAGCGACCAGCGCCTCGCCGATGCCATCCTGGCGGCGGCCGGTGGTTCGCTCGACATGCGCCGCAACGAGCCATACGGTCCGGCTGACGGGGTCATGCATACGCTGGTGACCCACGCCATTCCGACGGGGATGTTCAACGCGATGATCGAGATCCGCAACGACCTGATCGCCACGCCCGGGGACGTGGTCGAGATTGCGAGCCGCCTGGCCGCCTGGGTGTCGCGCGCCCACGCCTCGCTTTCGACCGACGCCTCCAAAGGGGCGGCGGCATGAAGCGGCTGGCCGCCTATGTCCGGTTCATCGACCGAGTGAACGGTTGGGTGGGTCTCGTCACGATGTATTCGATCTTCGGGATGATCGGCATCCTGTTTTATTCGACCATCACCAAGACCTTTTTCCTGCCATCGCTGTGGACGCTGGAAATGGCCCAGTTCGCGATGGTGGCCTATTTCCTGGTCGGCGGTGGCTACTCGCTCAAGATGGGCGCCCATGTCCGCATGGACCTTGCTTACGGGCGCTGGAGCCCACGCACACAGGCAACGACCGACGCGGTCACGATCCTTCTCCTGATCTTCTACCTCGGCATCCTCCTCTACGGGGGCCTCTCATCGACGGCCTATGCGCTGGAATATGGCGAGCGGAGCTATTCGTCCTGGCGGCCCTACATGGCGCCGATCAAGATCGTCATGGTCTGCGGCATCGTGCTGATGCTGCTGCAAGCCATTGCGATGCTGATCCGCAACGTCGCCGAAGCGCGGGGAATTGTGCTGCCGGGGGTCGAGCGGCTGCCGCGGGAAGACGAGCTCGATCACCCGCGTGGCGGGGAACCGGACGAAGTCGAGCGGGGGGCCGCCTCGTGAGCTACGAGATGATCGCCATCCTCATGTTCGCCAGCATGATGGTGATGCTGCTGACCGGCCAGCGCGTCTTCGGTGTCATCGGCGGCGTGGCGGTGGTGACCGCGCTGTTCCTCTATGGCGACGGTGGCTCGGAGATGGGCTTCTCGGCCGTGATGAAGCTGATGAAATGGTATCCGCTGCTCACGCTGCCACTGTTCATCTTCATGGGCTACATGCTGTCTGAGAGCGGCATCGCCGACGATCTCTACCACATGTTCCACGTCTGGATGGGCGGCACGGCCGGCGGCCTCGCCATTGGGACGATCGGGTTGATGGTGATGATCTCGGCCATGAACGGCCTCTCGGTCGCCGGCATGGCGATCGGCGCGACGATCGCGCTGCCGGAACTGCTGCGGCGCGGCTACGACAAGGTCATGGTGACGGGGGTGATCCAGGCGGGATCGTCCCTGGGCATCCTGGTGCCGCCGAGTGTCGTCCTCGTCCTTTACGGCATGATCGCCCGCCAGCCGGTCGGCCAGCTCTGGCTCGCCGGTGTCTTTCCGGGGCTGATGATCGCGGCGATGTTCATCGTCTATATCTACCTCCGCTGTCGGGCGAACCCTAAGCTGGGCCCCGTCCTGCCGCTGGAAGAGCGGGAGAACATCACCCGCGCGGAGAAGATCGGTCTGCTCAAGGCCGGCATCCTGCCGCTGTTCATCTTCTTCGCCATGACCGGGCTTTTCGTCATGGGCGTCACGAGCCTGGTGGAAAGCTCCGCCGTTGGCGCAGTGGCGGCGATGATCGCGGCCTTGGTCAAGCGTCGGTTGACCCTCCATGTGCTGCACGAGACGGTGCGAAAGACGCTCCTGATCTCCTGCATGTTCTTCTGGATCATCATGGCGGCGCTTGCCTTCGGCAGCATTTTCGACGGTGTCGGCGCGTCGAGAGCACTGGAGAGCTTCTTCACCGAGGATCTGGGGCTGGGGCCCTGGCAGATCCTCATCATGATGCAGATCTCCTACATCCTGCTTGGCATGTTCCTCGATGACACGGCCATGCTGGTCATCGTCGCGCCGCTCTACATTCCGCTGGTCGGCGTCCTCGGTTTCGACCTCGTCTGGTACGGCATCCTCTACACGATCACCTGCCAGATCGCGTATATGACGCCGCCCTTCGGCTACAATCTCTTCCTGATGCGGGCGATGGCGCCGCCCGAAATCTCGCTGTCGGACATCTACCGCTCGGTCTGGCCGTTCGTCGGCATCATGATCGTCGGCCTCGGCATCGTCACCGCCTTCCCGCAGATCGCGCTGTGGCTGCCGGAATACGCCTATTCCAATGGCCGCTGACCAGGCTGGTCGGCGAAAACAAGCGGGCGGCACAGCCCGCGCAACCGGCCTGACCGGGCCGCAACAGAAGGAAGCGACGACATGACGAACAGACGCGATTTCCTCAAGAAGGCGGGCGTCGTGACGGCAGCCGCCGGTGCCTCGACCCTCGCCGCCCCGGCCGTTCACGCCCAAAGCGCGCCTATCCGATGGCGCCTGCAGACCTATGCCGGTCCGGCCCTCGCCGAGCACGTCGTCAAGGGCATGGTCGACGACTTCAACAAGGCGGCCAACGGCCAGATGGAGATCGAGCTGTTCTTTGCCGATCAGCTCGTGCCGACGGGCGAACTCTTCCGCGCCATGCAGCGCGGCACCATCGACATGGTCCAGTCGGACGACGATTCGATCGCCGCGCCGGTCGATATCTCGGTGTTCGGCGGCTATTTTCCCTTCGGCACCCGCTACAGCCTCGACGTGCCCGTGCTGTTCGAGGAGTACGGCCTGAAGGAAATCTGGGAAGAGGCCTATGGCGAGGTCGAAGGCGTCAAATGGCTCTCCGCCGGCTCCTGGGACCCCTGCCACTTCGCCACCAAGGAGCCGATCAACAAGCTTGCGGACCTCGAAGGCAAGCGCGTCTTCACCTTCCCGACGGCGGGTCGCTTCCTCACCCGCTTCGGCGTCGTGCCGGTGACGCTGCCTTGGGAAGATGTCGAGGTCGCGCTGCAGACCGGCGAACTCGACGGCATCGCCTGGTCGGGTATCACCGAGGACTACACCGTCGGCTGGGCCGACGTGACCGACTATTTCCTGACCAACAACATCTCGGGCGCCTGGTGCGGTTCCTTCTTCGCCAATCAGGAGAAGTATGACGAGCTGCCAGACCATCTCAAGACGCTGCTGAAGCTGGCGATGGATTCCTCGCACTATTACCGTCAGCATTGGTATTGGGGCGGCGAGGCGAAGCTGCGGACGGCTGGCGAGAAGATGAAGCTGACCACCATTCCGGAAGAGGAATGGGCGACGGTGGAAGCCGAGGCGTTCAAGTTCTGGGACGAGATCGCGGCAACCAGCGAGCGCAACGCCCGCGTGGTCAAGATCTTCCGCGAGTACAACGACGTGATGGCGAAGGCCGGCAAGCCTTACCGCTATACCTAGAATTGAGCTGACCGAACCCCAACAAGCCGCGGCGCCACGATCGGCGCCGCGGTTCCCTCACTCCAGCTGCGACATGTCTCACCGATGCCTGGCAAACTGACCTTCGACGAACTGAAACAGGCCGTTCAGAGCGGCGACATCGACACAGTTCTGGCAGTCCAGGTGGATATGCAGGGGCGGCTGATGGGCAAGCGCTTCCACGCGGCGTTCTTCGTCGAGAGCGCCTGGGAGGAGACCCATGGCTGCAACTATCTCCTCGCCACCGATATGGAGATGAACACGGTCGAGGGCTACAAGGCGACGAGCTGGGCGGCGGGCTATGGCGACTACGTCATGCGGCCGGACCTGTCGACGCTGCGCCGCGTGCCCTGGCTGGAAGCAACCGCGCTGGTCCTCTGCGACGTGGAGGACCATGACGCCCACGCGCCGGTCGCCCATTCGCCCCGCGCCATCCTGAAACGGCAGATCGCGCGGCTGGAGGCGATGGGGCTGCGGCCGACGATGGCCTCGGAGCTCGAATTCTTCCTGTTCGAGGATAGTTTCGCGGCCGCCGAGCGGGCCGGCTACCGCGATCTTTCCCTCATCAGCGCCTATAACGAGGACTACCACATCCTCCAGACGACCAAGGAAGAGGAGGTCATGCGCGCCGTACGCAACGGCCTCTACGGCGCCGGCATCCCGGTCGAATGCTCTAAGGGCGAGGCCTCGGCGGGCCAGGAAGAGATCAACGTCAAATACGATCACGCGCTGACCGCCGCCGACAACCATGTGATCGTCAAGAACGGCGTTAAGGAGATCGCCTGGGCCAAGGGCCGCGCGGCGACCTTCATGGCGAAATGGAGCGACGCCTCCGCCGGCTCCTCAAGCCATGTCCATCAATCGCTGCAGACCCTCGATGGTAAGCCCGCGTTCCATGACGCAGAGGCCGAGCATGGCATGTCGGAACTGATGCGGCACTATCTGGCCGGGCTGCTGAAATACGCCGACGACGTCACGCTGCTGCTGGCGCCGAACGTCAATTCCTACAAGCGCTTCGTCGCCGGCACCTTCGCGCCGACCATGGCCGTGTGGAGCCTGGACAACCGCACTGCCGGCTATCGCCTGTGCGGCGCAGGTACCAAGGGCGTCAGGGTCGAGTGCCGCGTGGGCGGCTCGGACCTCAATCCCTATCTCGCTTTCGCAGGCCAGATCGCCGCCGGGCTCGCCGGGATCGAGGAAAAGCTGGCGCTGGAACCGGCTTTCGAGGGCGATGCCTATGGCGCGCGCGAAGGGATGCGGCATGTCCCGTCGACGCTGCGCGCCGCGAGCGAGGCGTTCGACCAATCCGCGATGCTGAGACAGGCCTTCGGCGACGAGGTCGTCGACCATTATGTGCATGCCGCCCGATGGGAGCAGCGCGAATATGATTCCCATGTGATGGACTGGGAAGTCCGGCGCGGCTTCGAACGCGCCTGAGAGGGTATGATGAGCGAATTGACCTGCATATCGCCGATCGACGGCGGCGTCCTGGTGCGTCGGGCGACCGAGGACGCGGCAGCGCTGGCGCCGCGCCTGGCAGCCGCGCGGACGGCGCAGAAGGACTGGGCGGCGCGACCGCTGGCCGAGCGTGTCGCGATCATCGATCGGGCGATTTCGGCGCTGGAGGCGATGAACGACGAGATCGTCCCCGAACTCGCCCGGATGATGGGCCGGCCGGTGCGCTACGGCGGCGAGATCGGCGGCGTGAAGGAGCGCGCCTTCCACATGACAGCGCTGGCGAAGGACGCGCTGGAGCCAACGGTGATCGAGGATTCGGCCGCCTTTCGCCGCTTCATCGCCTATGAGCCCCTCGGTCTCGTGCTGGTCGTCGCGCCCTGGAACTACCCGTATCTGACCGCCGTCAACACGATCGTGCCGGCGCTGGCCGCCGGCAACGCGGTGGTGCTGAAGCATTCGACGCAGACGACCCTCGCCGGCGATCGCTTCGCCGCCGCCTTCCGCGCCGCCGGCCTGCCGGACGGGCTGTTCCAGGCGATCCACGTCACCCATGAGACGACCGCCGAGCTACTCGGCGCCCGCGCCTTCGACTTCGTCAATTTCACCGGCTCGGTCGGCGGCGGGCGGGCGATCGAGCGCGCCGCGGCCGGCACCTTTACCGGCGTCGGGCTGGAACTGGGCGGCAAGGACCCCGGCTATGTCCGCGAAGACGCTGATCTCGACGCGGCGGTAGAGACGCTGATCGACGGCGCGATGTTCAACTCCGGCCAATGCTGTTGCGGCATCGAGCGGATCTACGTCGCGGACGCGCTTTTCGACGCCTTCGTCGAGAAGGCGGTCAAGATCGTCGAAGCCTATCGTCTCGGCGATCCACTCGACCCGGAAACGACGCTCGGGCCGATGGCCAACATCCGCTTCGCGCGCGAGGTCCGGGCCCAGGTGAAGGAAGCGATCGACGCCGGCGCCAGGGCGCTGATCGATCCGGCGCTGTTTCCGGCCGATACCGGCGACACCGCCTATCTCGCCCCGCAGATCCTGGTCGATGTCGATCATTCCATGCGCGTCATGCGCGACGAGAGCTTCGGCCCCGTCGTCGGCATCATGCGGGTGTCGTCTGATGAAGAAGCGATCGCGCTGATGAACGATTCGCCCTTCGGACTGACCGCCTCGCTGTGGACGCGGGACGCCGACGCGGCCGAGCGGATCGGCCGCCAGATCGAGGCCGGGACGATCTACATGAACCGCTGCGACTATCTCGACCCGGCCCTTTGTTGGACCGGCTGCAAGGACACCGGCCGTGGCGCGGCGCTGTCGACGCTCGGCTATCGCAGCGTGACGCGCCCGAAATCCTATCATCTGAAGAAAGCCTGACCCATGACGCTCTGGGGCAATTGGTCGTATCCGACCGCCATCCGTTTCGGCGCAGGACGCATCGCGGAGCTTGCCGAGACCTGCGCGGCCGCCGGCATCGCGCGCCCGCTACTGGTCACCGACCGGGGCCTGGCCAAGCTACCGGTCACCGCCCACGCGCTCGACCTGATGCAGGAAGCGGGGCTCGGGCGCGCGATCTTCGCCGAGGTGGATCCGAACCCGAACGGCGCCAATCTCGACGCCGGGGTGAAGGCCTATCGCGACGGCGGCCATGACGGCGTGATCGCCTTCGGCGGCGGCTCGGGTCTCGATCTCGGCAAGCTCGTCGCGCTGATGGCGGGGCAGTCGATCCCGGTCTGGGACCTGGAGGACATCGGCGACTGGTGGACGCGGGCGGATGCCGACGCGATCGCGCCCCTCATCGCGGTTCCGACGACGGCGGGAACCGGCTCGGAGGTCGGCCGCGCGGGAGTGCTGACCGACACGGCGACCGAGACCAAGAAGATCATCTTCCATCCGAAACTGATGCCGCGGGTGGTCATCTGCGATCCCGAGCTGACCATCGGGATGCCCCGGGCGATCACGGCCGGCACCGGCATGGATGCCTTCGCCCATTGTCTGGAGGCCTATTGCTCGCCGCATTTCCATCCGATGAGCCAGGGCATCGCCCTGGAAGGCCTGCGGCTGGTCAAGGATTATCTGCCGCGCGCCTTTCGTGACGGCTCCGACATCGAGGCTCGTGCGCAGGTGATGGCCGCCGCCGCCATGGGCGCGACCGCTTTCCAGAAGGGGCTCGGCGCCATCCACGCGATCTCGCATCCGGTCGGGGCGCTTCATCACACTCATCACGGCACCACCAACGCCGTCGTCATGCGGCCGGTACTGGCCTTCAACCGCGACGCCATCGAAACCCGGATCGACAGGGCGGCGGCCTATCTCGGCATTTCGGGCGGCTTCGAGGGGTTCGACGCCTTTGTCGGCGAGCTGACCGGTGAGCTCGGCATTCCGGCCAATCTGACGGCGCTGGGCGTCGTCGAGCCCGACATCGATCGCCTGACCGAGATGGCGCTGCGCGATCCCAGCACCGGCGGCAATCCGGTCGCGATGACGGCCGAGAACACCCGCGACCTGATCCGCGCCTGTCTGTGAGGCGATGCGGCGGCGCTGGCTCCGGCCGCACCCAAGCGTCGCAACTCGACTTCGACGCCGGCATGGCTTAGGCAGTGGCCGCAAAATCCCGGCGCGTGGATGCGCGTCGAGAGCCACGGTCTTGCGCCCACGCTTTCTAAGAGACGATGATGCTTCACACGATTTCAGGCTTCGATCGCATTGGGGAAGAGAACGCCTTCGCCGTGCTCGCCCGCGCGACGGCACTCAACGCCGCGGGCAAGGACATCATCAATCTCGGCATTGGCCAGCCGGATTTTCGCACCCCGGATCATATCGTCGAAGCGGCGATCAAGGCGCTGCGCGACGGCCATCACGGCTATACGCCGGCGACCGGGCTGCTGGCGACGCGCGAGGCGGTGGCGCGGCGAACGCTGACGACGACCGGCGTCGAGGTCTCGCCGGAGAGTATCGTGATCCTGCCGGGCGGCAAGCCCACCATGTATGCGGCGATCGTCATGTTCGGCGAGCCGGGCGCCGAGATCCTCTACCCCGATCCGGGATTTCCGATCTATCGCTCGATGATCGAATTCACCGGCGCAACGCCGGTGCCGGTCCCGGTGCGTGAAGAGAACGGCTTTGCCTTCTCCGCCGACGAAACCCTGTCGCTGATCACCGAGAAGACGCGGCTCCTGATCCTGAACTCGCCGGCCAACCCGACCGGCGGCGTCACCCCGCGCGCCGAGATCGAGAAACTGGTGAAAGGCCTCGCCGACCATCCGGACGTGGCGATCCTGTCGGACGAGATCTACGACGTCATGACCTATGACGGCGAGGAGCATTGCTCGCTTTTGACCTTTCCCGAACTGCGCGATCGGCTGATCGTGCTGAACGGCTGGTCGAAGACCTGGGCGATGACCGGCTGGCGTATGGGCTGGTCGCTCTGGCCCGACCAGCTCTACGACAAGATCCGCAAGCTCGCGGTCAATTGCTGGTCCTGCGTCAACGCGCCGAGCCAGTTCGCCGGGATCGCGGCGATCGACGGGCCGCAGGACGATGTCGCGGCGATGATGGCTGCGTTCGACCGCCGCCGCCGTGTCGTCGTCGAGGGGCTCAACGCCCTGCCGGGCGTGACCTGCGCGACGCCGAAAGGGGCGTTCTATGCCTTCCCCAACATCTCCGGGACCGGCTGGAAGGCCAAGAAGCTGGCGTCAGCGTTGCTCGAGGAAACCAGTGTCGCGCTGATCGGCGGTCCTGACTTCGGCATCCTCGGCGAGGGTTATGTCCGGCTGTCCTACGCCAATTCCGAGGAAAACATCCGCAAGGCGCTGGCGCGGATGGATGGGTTTCTTCGTTCCAACACCGGGTCCTGATCGCCTCCGGACGAACCGCTGACTGTCCAGATCACGATGACATCGGATTGCTTCCAGCCCCTGAGCGCGGAATGCAAGCGGAAAACCGGTTCCCGCCGTTCCGGCTAGACGCGGTCCGCCATGTCTTCCCGTATGCGGCGCCCTTGCATAGCGGGTTGATCGACGGGAGGCGATTGCTTGCCGGAAATCGCGGCGTAGACGGTCTGCATATGCTGAACCGTCGCCATGGCGGCGGCGGCCTGATCGCGGGACTCAAGGGCGCGCAGAATGGCCCGGTGCTCGATGCGATATCGGTCCCGCAGGTCCGGGTTGAACGACGCCCGCTTCAGCCTGTCCCATTCCGTTGTGCTGCGCATGGTCCGCATCATCTCCATCACCATCGTGAAGACCGCGTTGTGGGTCGCGGCGGACAAGGCTCGGTGAAAGGCAATGTCCCATTCTTCGAAGGCCTCGAATTCATCGGCCGTTTCGGAGCGGACAAGGCATATTTCCAGCCGCTCCAGATCCTCCTTGCGCGCTCGCAAGGCCGCTTCGCGCGCGATGGCGGGCTCCAGGACCAGGCGGGCCTCCATGAGTTCGATCGGCGAGGCGTTTTCGCCGGTCGCTTTCGAAGCGTCCGGCGGCGCGCTGACGAAGGTGCCGCGTCCGACATGTCGGACGATCGCCCCCTCCATCTCCAGGCGTGCCAAGGCCTTGCGCAAGGTCGCCCGATTGATCCCGAGCCGATCGGCGAGCGCGCGCTCCGTCGGCAGCCTGACGCCGGGAGCCAGGCCGTCGTCGCGCAAAAGCCGCCGGAGTTCGTCCAGCGCCAGATCGGCGGAGCCTCGCTTGGAATCGAAACCTTGCATTGCGTCTTTCATTGGTTGACAATATACAACCAAAACTATACCAGACCACCATAAAGGTCAACCAATAAGGCCTTGGACAGAAACGAGAACGACGCGGCATACCGCGTTTACCAGGGAGGTTCCACGATGAAATTCACCACTAATCCATCTCGCCGCAGGTTTCTTGCCGGCACGGCGGCCGGTGCCGCGGCGCTGTCGCTCGGTCTCGGTCGCTCGGCCTTTGCCCAGGATTACCCCGCCGGCAACATGGAAATCACCATCCCGACCGGGGAAGGTGGTGGCGCGGATCGCGATTCCCGTGCTTTCGTGCAGGTCTGGAACAAATATCTGAAAACGAACTTCGAGTTCGGCTACTACCCCGGCGCCGCAGGGCAGGTCGGTTACGAATTCTTCATGCAGAAGGAGCCGAACGCCTACAATTTGCTGTTCTCGAACCTCGGTCCCGAGGTCATCATGTTGACGCTGCAGAATGTCGGCATCGATATCGGCAAGGATTTGGTCTACATCCGGCGTACCAGCACCGAACCAATGGCGGTTTGGGTTGGCGCGGACTCGCCGTTTGAATCGCTCGAGCAGCTTGTCGAGGAAGGCAAGAAGCGGCCAGTGAGCATTTCGGTCAGCCGTCTGCCGCATCCGGCCTCGATCGGCATGCTGGCGCTCGGCGAGGCGACCGGCGCCCAGTTCAACCTGATCCCGTTCGGCGGCGGCAATCCGACGGCGATGGCGGCGATCACCGGCGAGGTCGACGCCTCCGCCCTGCCGCTGGCCAACCCGATCGCACTCGGCGATCAGGCCCGCATCCTCGGCATCTTCGCGAATAAGAACACCGTTCCCGAGGCGTCCGGAAACGCCCCGACGGTGAACGAGGCGCTCGGAACCGATCTGCCGGAGCTGTTCAGTTCGCGCGCCTGGGCGGTCCACGCCGCGGCGATCGAGCAATATCCCGAGCGGGTCGAATTGCTGAAGTCCACCATCGATCAGACCATGGCGGATCCTGCATATGTCGAGGCAGTGAAGGCGGCCGGCGTTCCGCCCGAGTTCATCACGCCGGGCGACCAGGAAACGGCGATGGCGGAGGCCGCGAAAACGCGCGAGCTGGCGGAGCGCTACCGCGATCTTTTGACGGGCAAGTAATCCCACCTCGGGCAAGAAGGCTTTTGCCTGACGGGGGCGGTCGTGTGACCGCCCCTATCCCATCCGGTCGCAAGCAGGATCTCGCCGATGTTGGATCGCGAAACCAGGAAACCAGTCGGGGCTGATCTCATCATCCCCGTCGCCGCCGGCGCATATGCCATCTATTACGTGCTGTCCGTCCGGAGCTTTCCCTGGCAGGCGCAGATGAGCGGCATGATCCTCGCCGGGCTGATGCTGCTGCTCGTCCTGATCTATCTGGCGCGGGTCGCGATCGGCCTTCGCCGCGGCCGGTATTCGATGGGTTTCGGCGACTTCTTCGGGGCGCCGGATTCGCGCGCCAGTCGGGCGATCTTCGTCGCGCTGATCGTCGCGTATATTTTCGCGGTTCCCTATCTCGGCTTCACCATCACGACCTTCGCCTTTCTGGCGCTCTCGTTTCACGTCGCCGGCGCGCGACCAGTCGGGCGCGCCTTGCTGACGGCCGGCCTTGCCGCCCTCGGCGGCTGGTTCTTCTTCATCGTTCTCTTGAATACCCGGTTCCCCAAGGGTCCGTTCGAGCAGCTCATGGGAGCCATTTTCTGATGGAGTTCGACGCCGCCTTTATCACGGGCCTATTCCTGCATTCCTTCAGTCTCTGGTGGGTGATCATCCCTGCCGTGCTGATCGGCATCGTCATGGGGGCGATCCCCGGTTTCGCCGCCCACAACACGATCATCATCCTGTTGCCGCTGACGCTCGCCCTCGATGTCGAAGTGGCGCTGGTGTTCATGGTGGCGCTCTACAGCGCTTCGCATCTGGGTGGCGGAATACCGGCGATTCTGCTCAACATTCCCGGCACCGGCGGCGCGGCGGCGACGACGCTCGACGGCTACCAGATGACCAAGAATGGTCAGGCCAGCAAGGCGCTCGCGGTCTGTTTCGTGGCGTCGGTGATGGGCGGACTGATCAGTTCGATCGTGACGCTGTTCGCGCTGCCGGTGCTGTCGCGCGTCGGCTACTACGTCCACAGCGTCGAGATGGTCGTGATCATGCTGTTCGGCCTCGCGCTGATTGCCTCCATCGCCGCCCAGGACATGTTGAAAGGTCTGATCGCCGGCGCTTTCGGATTGATGCTCGGCGCGATGGGCGCCGACCATATCTACGCGACGCCGCGCGGCACCTTCGGCTTTCTGGAACTCTTCGACGGCGTGCCGCTGGTGCCCGCCTTGATCGGCTTGTTCGCCATCTCCGAAGCGCTTGTCATGCTCGAGCAGAAATGGCTTGTCGACACCAAGGGGACGGTCGCCGTGCCGACCGCTACTTGGGCGAACAGCCTGAGCGAGACCCTCCAGGCCTTCCGCAAATGGTGGTTGATTACATGGACCAGCCTTCTCGGGCTGGTGATCGGCGTGCTTCCGGGCGCCGGCGCCTCAATCGCGGCCTTTGTCGCCTATCAGCAGGCCCGACTGTTCTCCAAGACGCCGGAACGGTTCGGCACCGGCTTTTCTGACGGTGTTGCAGCGCCCGAGGCCGCCAATAATGGCGTCACCACCGGAACGCTGGTGCCGCTGCTCGCCATCGGTGTGCCGGGCGGCAGCACGGCGGCGGTGATGATGATCGTGCTGCAATTTCACGGCTTTCCGTTCGGCCCGCGGCTCTTCGTGGAGGCCCCGGAGCTGGCCTATGGCGTCATCACGGCGATGGCCGTGTCCTACGTCTTCATGTTCCTCACCATTGTCCCGATGGTTCGCTACATGTCGCGGATCACCGTCGTCTCGACGATGTATCTCGCGCCGATGATCGTCGCGTTCACGCTGGTCGGCGCCTTCGTCCCGCGTGGGTTCCTGTTCGACATGGGGATCGCTTTCGCCTTCGGCATCATCGGCTATGTGGCGCGCAAGACCGGCTATCACGTTGCCGCCATTTTGATCGGCGTCATCCTCGGCCCGCTGATCGAGCGCTCCTTCATCCTGGCCATGCGGATTTCCGGAAACGACCCGATGGTGATGTTCTCCTCCATGATCGGCAACATCCTCTGGGTGCTGCTGATCCTGAGCCTGCTGCTGCCGGCCGTCACCGCGCGGTGGCGCGACCGGCGGGCCAAGGCGGCGGGACCATCGGCGGGGGCCCGTCGATGAGCCCCGCGGATCAGCCGCTTTCCCACCGGGTGCGTCAGATCGCGATGCTCGACATCCCCGGCGGCGGTCAGGTCGTGGTCGACGGCGATCATGTCTTCATCGGCCACATGAAGCCGCCCTACGGCACTTCGATCATCGACGTCTCGGACCGCCGCAATCCGAAGGTCGTGGCGGACATCCGCTTGGAGACCGACGCCTCGCACACCCACAAGCTGCGGGTCGTCGGCGACCTGATGATCACCAATGTCGAGCAGAACGACCGCCACTTCAAACGCCGCGCCAAGGGCATCGCCGCCGCCGAAGCGGCGCTGCGCGACGAACTCGGCCGCGATCCGGGCGAGGCGGAGGTGGCCGCGCGGGTCGGCGTCGCGCCCGGTGACATGCCGCGACTGCGCAAGGCCGCGAACGAAAGCTATGACGAGGGCGGCTTCAAGATCTGGGACATCTCCGACCGAACCCGGCCGTCCCTGCTAGCCTACGAGCGCACCCATGGCGTCGGCGTCCACCGTTTCGATGCCGACGCACGTTACGCCTACATCTCGACCGAGATGGAGGGCTATGTCGGCAATATCCTGGTCGTCTACGACCTGGCCGAGCCCGCCCGGCCGCGGGAGGTCGCGCGCTGGGCGATGCCGGGCCAGCACGTGGCCGGCGGCGAGACGCCACATTGGCAGGGCCTGAAGAACCGCCTCCACCACGCCATGCGCTGCGGCGACGAATTGTGGGCGGCGGTCTGGAACGCCGGGATCCGGGTCATCGACGCGACCGACATCACCGACCTCAGAACCATCGGGGCCTATGATTACCATCCGGCGATTCCCGAGCCGACCCACACCGTCATGCCGTTCGAGAACCCGATCGGTGGCCGGCGCATCGCCGCGGCGATCGACGAGGAGCACGACCATTTGCATGGCCGGTTGCACGGGTTCCTCTGGCTGTTCGACGCGACCGATGTCGCCGATCTCAAGCCGCTGTCGATCTTCAGTCTGGGCGAGAGCGCCTCACCCTACAGCGGCGCGCCCGGCCGGTTCGGCGCGCACCAATTCCACGAGCGGCTCGACACGACGCTGATTTACGCGACCTGGTTTTCCGGCGGCCTGCGCATCATCGACGCCAAGGATCCCGCCTTGCCGGAGGAGGTCGGCTTTTTCATCCCCGAACCGCTCGGTGGCGAGCCGAGCCCGCAGTCGAACGACGTCGCCGTCGGCGAGGACGGCGTCATCTACCTGCTCGACCGCAATCGCGGCCTGCATATTCTGGAATTCGAGGGGCGTGAGGTCTTGAACGAAGGATCGGAGGCGACATGAAAACCCGGAAGCTCGGCGAACAGGGACTGACCGTCTCGGCCATCGGCCTCGGCTGCATGTCGATGACCGATATCTATGGTCCGGCGGATCGAGAGGAGTCGATCGCGACGATCCACCATGCGCTGGATCGCGGCGTCGACTTCATCGACACCTCCGACATGTACGCCAACGGCCGCAACGAGGAGCTGCTGGGCGAAGCGCTGGAAGGCCGGCGGAAAGACGCCATTCTCGCCACGAAATTCGGCAATCTGCGGCTGCCCGACGGCCAGACCGGGGTGAATGGCAGCCCGGAATACGCGCAAGCCGCCTGCGAGAAGAGCCTGAAACGACTCGGAACCGAGGTGATCGACCTCTATTACGTCCATCGCGTCGATCCGAATGTGCCGATCGAGGACACGGTCGGGGCGATGGCGCGGCTGGTCGAGGCCGGCAAGGCGCGCTTCATCGGGCTGTCGGAGGCCGGGGCGTCGACGATCCGCCGTGCTCACGCGGTGCATCCGCTGAGCGCCGTGCAAACCGAATATTCCCTGTGGACCCGCGACGTCGAGGCGGAGATTCTGCCGACCTGCCGCGAACTCGGTATCGGCTTCGTGGCCTATTCCCCCTTGGGGCGGGGATTCCTCACGGGCGCGATCGGCGGCGAGGCCGATCTGGCGGAGAAGGACCGGCGCCGCGACATGCCGCGCTTTACCGGCGAGAATCTCGCCCAAAATCTTCGTCTGCTGGAGAGCCTGCGGGCCTCAGCCGATGCCCATCGTGCGACGCCGGCTCAGGTGGCGCTGGCGTGGCTCTTGGCGCGCGGAGACGACATCGTTCCCATTCCCGGCACCAAGCAACCGCAGCGTGTGGACGAGAATGCCGCTTCGCTCGACCTCGATCTCACCGAAGCCGAACTGGCGCACCTCGACGCGGCCTTCCCCGCCGGCGCGGCAGCGGGCCTTCGCTATCCGGAACCGCAGATGAAGCGCCTCGGCATCTGACCCACCCCCTTATCGCCAACAATCAGGACCGAAACATGCAGGACGACATTCGCGCGACGACGAAGACCGAAGGCAAGGAGCACCGCACGACATCCAATGGCCAGGAGGTTTTCATCTGGGAAAAGCCGAGCGTCGCCGACGGCCCCGTTCGCGGCACCATTTTGTTCGTGCACGGCTCGTCGATGGCCAGCCAACCGACCTTCGACCTGCAGGTCGACGGCATGCCGGAAGCCTCTGTCATGGACTGGTTCGCCAGCCGCGGCTTCAACACCTGGTGCTTCGACTGCCGCGGATATGGCCGCTCCTACAAGGGCGAGGACGTGCTGGCGACGATCGCCGACGGCGCCGACGACGCCAAGGCGGTTTCCGATTTCATCATCGAGCGCGGCGAAAGCGGGCCGCTCTTTGCCTATGGCATTTCGTCCGGCGCGCTTCGCGCGGCGATGTTCGCCGAACGCCATCCCGATCGCGTCAGTCGCCTGGCGCTCGACGCAATGGTCTGGACCGGAGAGGGCAGCCCGACGCTGGAACAGCGGAGCAAGAAGATCGACGATTGGCGCGGCACCGTCCGGCGACCGGTCAACCAGGAATTCATGTGGTCGATCTTCAATCGAGACCACCCCGGCACCGTCCACGACAGCTTCGCCCAGCCCTTCATCGATCAGGTTCTGGCGCTCGACGATTCGATGCCGAACGGCACCTATATCGACATGTGCACCAGGCTGCCGCTGGTCGATCCGGAAAAGCTCGAGGCGGCGACGATCGTCATGCGCGGCGAGTTCGACGGCATTGCCGGCGTCGACGATCTGCTCGCCTTCTTCAAGCGCTTGCCGAACGCCGACAAGGAGTTCGCTGTGATGAAGGGCATCTCGCATGCATCTTTCACCCAGAAGAACTTCCTGATCGCCTATCAGATCCTGCATGGCTTCTTCACACGGCCGGCATCGGACTATCACGGCTGAATTGACCACGAAAAGCGGACACTGGACTGGAGAGGAAACGCGGCAGGATGAAGTTCATACGGTATGCGAAGAACGGCGAATCCCGGATCGGCGTCGTTGCGGATCAGATGGTGCGGGCGATCGAGCCGGCCGTCTCCGACATGGTCGAACTGATCGAGAATTTCGATCGCTTGCGCGGCGAGATCCGCGCCGTCGGAGAACCGATGCCGGTCGACAGCGTGACGATTGAAGCACCGATCCCGGCGCCGCGCCGCAACATTTTCTGCGTCGGCAAGAATTATCATGCCCACGCCAAGGAATTTTCCCAGAGCGGCTTTGAGGCCGGCGCGGTGGCGGGCGCGGAGGTCGACGAATTTCCGGCGGTCTTCACCAAGCCCGCCTCCTGCGTGGTGGGAACGGGTGCTGTCGTGGAGCTGCATGGCGACGTCACGCAGTCTGTCGATTACGAAATCGAACTCGCCCTGGTGATCGGCAAGGGCGGCCGCAACATCCCCAAGGCCAAGGCTTACGAGCATATCTGGGGCTACATGATCGTCAATGACGTGACGGCGCGCGACCGCCAGAAGCAGCACAAGCAGTGGTTCCTCGGCAAGGCGCTCGACACCTTCTGCCCGATGGGGCCGTGGATCGCCACCGCCGACGAGGTCGACCCGGAGAACCTGGACCTGGAGACCCGGGTGAATGGCGAGGTCCGGCAGCAGGCGAATACCAGCGACCTGATCTTCGACATCCCCAGCCTCGTCGAGACCATTTCCGCCGGGCTGACCCTGGTGCCCGGCGACATCATCGCCACCGGCACGCCGGTCGGCGTCGGGATCGGCTTCAAGCCGCCGCGGTTTCTCAAGCCGGGCGATGTCGTGCGGATGAGCATTACGGGGCTCGGCACGCTCGAAAACAGCTTCCAGTAGGTTCGAGGGCGCAGCTGATGCTGAGCGGACCGCTCGCCCTCATCGGGCTCGCCGTGCTCGTTCTGGGCACGTCGTTCCTCAGCGGCGTGTTCGGCATAGCCGGCGGCATGGTGTTGATGGGCGGGCTCCTGTTCCTGTTGCCCGTCCCGGCGGCGATGATCCTGCACGGCGTCACGCAGCTGGCCGCCAATGGCTGGCGGGCGGTGCTGTGGTGGCGCTATATCGATTTTCGCGTCGTGGCGCGGTTCGCCGCCGGATCGGCGGCGGCGCTGGCGCTGTTTTCGTTTCTCTTGATCGTGCCGGATCGCGCCACCGTGCTGATCTGCCTCGGGCTGGTGCCGTTCATGGCCTTCGCCCTGCCCGAGCGCTACGCGCCCCATGCCCGGCGGCGCGGCGCGGCCGAATTTGCCGGCTTCGTCGGCACCGGCCTGCAATTCGTCTCGGGCGTATCAGGCCCGCTCCTCGACGCGTTTCTCGTCCGCATGCCGGTGGATCGCCGCATCATCGTGGCCAGCAAGTCGGCTTGTCAGGTCATGGCGCATGGAACGAAGCTGGTCTATTTCGGCGTCATCGTGACGGCAGGGGACGGCGCGGTCTCCGCCTGGCTGTTGCTGATGGGCGCGGGCTTGGCGGTCGTCGGTACCTCGCTTGCCCGCACCGTCCTCGATCGGATCACCGATCGCCAGTATCGAACCTGGACCAAGACCATCGTGCTGGGGATCGGCGCGGTCTATCTCGTTCAAGGATTCGCGATTCTTCTCGCCCCGGCATAGGCATCGCGCTGAAAAATCATTGAAAAGAGTGGTGCACCCGACTGGATTCGAACCAGTGACCTCTGCCTTCGGAGCTGGTCTAAGGGCCTATCCGAATTGCACGATAGGGTACGCCAGAGAACGATAACCACCTGAAAAACATTGATTTTCAGAATCCGCTCTCCGAAGTCTCTATCCGAGAATACGCCCGAATTTGCCGCGAAGCGCTTACGTGGTGCTTACGTGAAAGTCGGGTCCGGCAGGGACTGGGACCATGGCGAAGATCACCAAACGGGTCGTCGATACGGCCGAAACAGGCACCAAAGACTACGTCATTTGGGATGAT
Organism: uncultured Aurantimonas sp.; assembly: GCA_947488615.1. Taxonomy (GTDB): domain Bacteria; phylum Pseudomonadota; class Alphaproteobacteria; order Rhizobiales; family Rhizobiaceae; genus Aurantimonas. Next base: position 100,979 of record CANKZU010000009.1, on the reverse strand, counting down.
GAACTCCCTGGGTTTGGTCTGCGCGTCTTCGCATCCGGAAAGCGCAGCTATGTGATTCAATATCGATCAAGAGGACGTTCGCGTCGCTATACAATAGGCCTCCATGGCATATGGACCCCAGAGACCGCGCGTCGTGAAGCGAAAGCGCAGCTTGGCCGAGTCGCTCATGGTGATGACCCCGCAGAGGAACGAGAAGAAGATCGGAAAGCGCTGACCATAAAGCAGCTCTGCGAACAGTACATCGCCGACATGGAAGCTGGACTCATTCTTGGGAAAGCCGGACGGCCGAAGAAGGATACCACCATCGCCACCGATGTCGGCCGTATCCGTAGGCACATCATTCCTCTTCTTGGGACGCGACGTGTGCGGGACATCACCAAGCCGGACATGAATAACCTGATGAAGGACATCATCGCCGGCAAGACACGCGTGACCATGAAAACCGAAAAGCTGCGCGGCAAGGCCATCGTTCGCGGCGGTCGCGGAACCGCGATCCGGACCATGGGCCTGCTTGGCGGCATATTCTCCTATGCGGTCGAGGCCGGAGTGATCAAACACAATCCGACGCATGGCCTCCGCAAACCGAAGTACCAGGTTCGCGACCGCCGGCTCAGCGAAGCCGAGTATCGGGTCCTGGGTAGCATTCTCAGGGAGGCACAGAGAAACGACCGTTACAGGTTACATGCCGAGATCCTCCGGCTGATCGCGGTAACAGGCTGCCGGCGCGGCGAAATCGTCAATCTCAAATGGAGCGAGGTGGATCTCGAAGGGAGCTGCCTGCGGCTGATCGACAGCAAGGAAGGTTCATCGGTTCGTCCGGTCGGGCTTCCCGTCGTGGAGTATCTGGAGATTGAGCGGCCTCAGAGAACCGGCACCTACGTCTTTCCCGGCCAGGGCATCGACAACGCGGTCGGAAACTTCCCGCAGAGCTGGAAGAAGCTGTTCAAGGACACGCCGCTCTGGGACGTCACGCCTCACGTGCTCCGGCACAGTTTTGCGAGCATTGCGAACGATCTGGGTTTTACCGAGATCACGATTGCCGCGCTGATTGGTCATGCCAAGGGATCAGTCACGAGCAAATACGTCCACACACTCGACTCGACGCTGATCATGGCTGCGGACACTGTCTCCGGCTACGTAAAGGCTCTGCTCGATGGGGTCGAGTTCAGGCGGAATACGTACACGCTGGATCGACAGTCCCGGCGAAGCGCGATCGAGTCAATGCTCACGGAGTCGAGGCCGATGGAATAGTCGCCCTCGGGCGAATCAAGTCCGTCTCGAACTCTAGACTGTCCGAATCCAGCCAATCCTGAAGCATGATCGACGTTCGTGGCGCCTCATCACCTCTCAACGCGCACTCCCAAACCGTTCCAACGCGCCAGTCAAGTTCGACAAGAGCCTCGACGCACCGCTGGTCACGTTTCACGTTCTCAGCAAACTTCTTGCTCCAGAAATCGACGTTGGCAGCAGGTGTCGTGCACCAGTGGCAGCCAGAGTGGCGATGCCAGAAACACCCATGCACGAAAACGACCGCCTTCCTGCGAGGGAACACGATATCCGGCTTTCCCGGCAAATCCCTTGCATGCAGTCGGTAGCGCAGGCCAGATGCGTGCAACAGACGACGGAGCACCATTTCGGGCTTCGTGTTGGTGCCACGGATGGAGGCCATCATGCGAGAACGTGTTGAAGTATTTACAATATCAACCATACCGCTTGAAGTAATTCTCCTCTAGGATGATTCAAATCAACTCGTCTTCATAACTTATTGCCGGGACTTCCATTTTGCCAAGATACGCAGTCGTCGACATTTTCGCTGGTCCCGGAGGACTCGCCGAAGGCTTTTCCAACGTCCGCGACAACAATGGAAAATACGCGTTCTCGATCGACCTCTCCATAGAGAAGGAGGCAACTGCCCATACAACTTTGCTTCTCCGAAGCTTTCTGCGCCAGTTCAAGGGCTCACCCCCAGAGCTGTACTACGATTTCATCAACAGCGGTTCCCAGGAACCCGAGTGGTCGAAGGAGTTTCCGGATGAATGGAAGCGCGCCGAGAGGGAGGCATGGCAACTCGAGCTCGGTGGCGAGGGTTCAACCGCGCTGCTTGACGCCCGTCTGGACGAAATCCGAGAGGCCAACAGCGGCAGGGTGGTCCTGATCGGTGGTCCGCCCTGCCAAGCATATTCGCTGGTCGGACGCGCCCGAAACCAAGGCAAGGAAGGCTATGTCGCGAGCAAGGACAACCGACACTTTCTCTACAAGGAGTACATCCGTATTCTAGATCGGCTGCAACCAGCCGCATTCGTCATGGAAAATGTGAAGGGCATGCTCTCCTCGTCAATCGATGGAGAGCGTCGCATCTTCGACCAGGTTCTGGAGGATCTGCGGGGGCACCAGCGCGATGCTGGGCGTTACCGGCTGTTTGCCCTTTCACCCCTGCCGCGCCGCCTGCCGAAGACCGAAACTGCTGTTCCGCGATCGCGGGATTTCGTGATGCGCGCTGAAGACTTCGGCATTCCCCAAGCGAGACACAGGGTGATCGTCGTCGGAGTTCGCGAAGATCTGGCACGCGACATCTCTGATCAGGCGGTTGCTGATCTTATCGAGAGACGACGCGCTGAAGCTACAGTCCGGGATGCAATCGGAGGCATGCCGAAACTGCGCAGCGGGCTCAGCCGTTCTGCAGATGGACCCGACGAATGGCGTGCTGTCGTCTCGTCGGCAATGGCGAAGGTTTCCAGTCTCGATCCGGGATTGACCGAGGACGAGAAACTCTCATTCACGTCCAAGGCAAAACACTACCTGACCCTGCTTCAGAAAATGAATGTAGTCCCTCCGAGGGAAGGAGACAGCACTGGCAGCTCGAAGCTCTGCTCCGAGGATCTCAGCAACTGGCTTGTCGACAGGAAACTCACGCGACTGCCCAACAACCAGACGCGAGGTCACATGGCGGAGGACCTGGCCCGCTATTTTTTTGCTGCCGTCTTTGGCGAGGTTGTCGGCCGCTCACCGAAGGCAACGGATTTCCCTTCCGAACTGGCGCCAAACCACAACAACTGGTCCACGGGTAAGTTCTCCGATCGTTTTCGCGTCCAACTATGGGATGCGGCTTCGACCACCATCACGTCTCACATCTCAAAGGATGGGCATTACTTCATTCATCCGGACCCTTTGCAGTGCCGGAGCCTCTCCGTTCGTGAGGCTGCTCGACTGCAGACCTTTCCAGACAACTATCTCTTCAAGGGCAATCGCACGCAGCAATACGTGCAGGTTGGCAACGCGGTTCCTCCGCTGCTCGCGATGTGGATAGGCGAGGCTCTTCATTCCCTTCTGACCGGCAAGGTCGAGAGCAATGAACAGAAACGCGAAGCGGGAGAACTGGCCCGTGTCGGCTGAATACGACATAGCCAATCCGGGGGCCGCAGAGTTGTTCGAGTCGCTGCGCGCCTTCGGCTATGACCTTCCTACCGCGCTGGCGGATATCGTGGACAACAGCATTGCAGCCAAGGCTCGCAACGTCTGGATCGATCTGATCTGGGCAGGTCAGGAGTCCCGCATCACAATTCGCGATGATGGCGAGGGCATGTCCGAAAAGGCGCTGGTGCAAGCGATGCGCCCCGGAAGCATGAGTCCGCTTGCACATCGATCTTCAAGCGACCTCGGGCGGTTCGGGCTCGGCATGAAGACGGCGTCGATATCCCATTGCCGCTGTCTCACCGTACTCAGCAGATCAGGGCCTACGTCTGTCGCCGTCAGGCGATGGGACTTGGATTACATTGCCTCAACCGAGACTGGCGAATGGCGGCTACTCAAGGGTCCTGATCTTGTCAGCGAGGGTGACCTTGGTCTGCTTGCCAAGCAGGCATCCGGCACGGTGCTGTTCTGGGATCGACTCGATCAGCTCGTTGGCACAGCTTCAGCCGACGATGAAACCGCGCAGAAGCATTTTCGTGAACGCGCAGACGCCGTGAAACAGCATCTGGCAATGGTATTCCACCGCTTTCTCACAGGGCGGAATGCGATCAGCATCCATCTGAACGGACGCAAGATCGAGCCTTGGGATCCATTCATGGAAGACATCGACGCGGTGGACCCTCTGCCCGCAGAAACGCTGTCTGCGGACGGCGCGCAAGTCGAGATCAAAGCCTTCATTCTCCCTCATCACAGCAAGATTTCGTCTGAACGGCATGCGCTTGGCGCCGGACCGAAAGGCTGGAACGCACATCAGGGTTTCTATATCTACAGGAACCGCCGCCTATTGGTCGCGGGTGATTGGCTCGGGCTGGGAATGCAGAAGGAAGAGCATTTCAAGCTGGCGCGCATCAGGATCGATCTGCCCAACTCCGCCGATCTTTCGTGGCAGATCGATGTCAAGAAGTCACGCGCGCGCCCTCCCGCCAAATTGCGCAAGGACCTCCAGCGTATCGCCCGAGTCGCTCGCGGTCGGGCATCCCGAATCTACAGGCATCGTGGAAAAATTCTGCAGCGTCAGCATGGCGACAAGCAGTCGTTTCTCTGGACGCATCTCACCAGGCACGGGAAGACATTCTACAAAATCAATAGAGAGCATCCACTCGTTCGCAAGGTGCTCGAGGATTCCGTCGATCGCGACGCCTCTCGTGCTCTGCTCAATCTGATCGAGCAGACAGTCCCTGCCCCGCTGATTGTCATCAACAACGCAGAGTCACCCGACGGTTTCGGCCTGCCCTTCGAGGGCGCGTCCGGCGAATTGCGCAAAGCGATGGAGGCGGTGTACTCGGCACTCAGACACGAAGGAAACGAACCTGCTTCGGCCGCCCGAGCACTGATGGGGATGGAACCGTTCAATCAGTATCCTGAACTGATTGCCGGCTTCCTGGACGAGATCGCCAGCGCAATGGCGGCGAAAGACATCGAAAAAAGGGGCTTTGAATGACTGCAGGATCAAATGAATCCTTGTTCTCCAGCGCCTATGGAGTCGCTGACTCGCTTCTTCTGATGGAGCCGCGCATCACCCAGGACGCGCTGGAGCGAACCGTGACAGCCGTGCTTTCCATGCCGCAATTCGGGAGCATAGACGGCAGTCGACTCCTGAAGGAGCTGGAGGCAAAGAACAATACCCATGTCAGCGGCTACTCCGTCATCGACGACAATGACTTCAGTGCCTGGATTGCGGCATCGCAGGAAACACGGTCGTTCGAATTCTGGAAACGCTACCGGCACTATCTCGACAAGAAGAAGCGTTTGCCCCGCGAGGTGCTGGATCAGCTCGATCGCCTAACGGACGATATCCTGGATCGCCTACGCAACCCGGAGACTGCCGGCGAGTGGGATCGGCGCGGTCTGGTGGTCGGCGACGTGCAGTCCGGCAAGACGTCCAATTATACCGGCCTGATCTGCAAGGCCGTGGACGCCGGTTTTCCACTCGTGATCGTCCTGGCAGGCATTCACAACAGTCTTCGAAGCCAGACCCAGCTCAGACTGGATGAGGGGTTTCTTGGCTTTGACACCCGCCTCAACCTTCTTGCCGAACAGGAAAATCAGAGGATCGGTGCGGGCAAGATGCCAAGTGCGCCGTTCCTTGTCGCACACTCACTGACCAGCAGCACGGATGGCGGCGATTTCAAGCAGGCAACGGCACAAGGCACGCGGATCATCCCCGGAGGCCGTGATCCGGTCATTCTTGTTGTCAAGAAGCGTGTGTCGATACTGAAGAACCTGCTCGCCTGGGTTCTCTCGGTGCGTGGCGTCGACGACCCCGACGTCCCAGGCGGAAAGACAATCCGCGACGTGCCCTTGCTCGTGATCGATGACGAAGCCGACAACGCATCGGCAAACACGAACGAGTACCGCGACGACGATGGAAACATCGATGAAGATGCGGATCCGACAAAGACCAATGGCTTCATTCGAAGCCTGCTGACCGCTTTCGAGAAGAGCGCATATGTCGGCTATACGGCGACACCATTCGCAAATGTCTTCATGCACCATCAAGCCTATTCGAACGTGCATGGCCAGGACCTTTTTCCCCGAAGCTTCATCATCAACATCCCGGCGCCATCGAACTACATAGGACCCGAAAAGGTGTTCGGGCTGAATCGTCCGGGAACCGAGGGTGAAACGCCCGGCCTGCCGATCATCAGGCGCGTCCGGGACGCAAGCCCCTACTTTCCACCGAAACATAAGAAGGAGCTCTCCGTCTCGGCCCTACCAGCATCGCTGAAAGAGGCCATCCTGGCCTACATTCTGGCGTGTTCCGCGCGCCGTGCTCGTGGCGAAGTCGATGCAGACAACTCCATGCTCGTCCATGTCACACGCTTCACACTCGTGCAGGATCAAGTTGCCCGGCTGATCGAAGAGGAACTCGCCGACATCAGGCGGCAGCTTGAATTTCCTGGAACAGGTGGTGACGCCGAAGAAAGGCTGAGACAGCTCTGGGACAGAGACTTTGACGCGAACGCACCGAAAATCCGAGAACTGCTGCCCGATCACGATCTGCCGGAACTCATATGGGACCAGGTACGGCAGCAACTGTTCGATGCAACCAAGCGCATGACTGTTCGCAGAATCAACGGGTCTGCAAAAGACGCACTTGACTATACCGACCACCCACTTGGCCTTTCGGTGATTGCGGTGGGAGGCGACAAGCTGTCCCGCGGACTGACTCTGGAAGGACTGAGCGTCAGCTACTTCGTACGCACATCGCGCATGTACGACACTCTGATGCAGATGGGCAGATGGTTCGGCTATCGACCGCGCTATGCGGACCTCTGTCGCCTCTACACGTCATCCGATCTCGTCGACTGGTACCGTCACATCGCGACAGCCACCGCCGAGCTCCGCGAGGAATTCGATCTGATGTTCGCCAACGGCGAGAACCCGCTCCAGTTCGGCAACCGCGTGCGAACTCATCCAGATGGGATGCTGATCACGGCTGCCAACAAGATGCGCTCGGGTGCCTCGGTTCGCGCGGGCTTTTCCGGAACGATCTCGGAGACCGTTTCATTCGACATATCCAGCGCGGAGCACAATCTGAATGTCTTCTCTGAGTTTCTGGAGGGATTGCCACGCATAACCGGCAATGGCCGCTTTGTCTGGGCAGATGTCGATGGCGGCAGAGTGGCAGAGCTCATGGGATCGCTGGAAACTTCACGCGACTCCTGGAAGGCCAATTCAAGGGCAATCTCCGACTACGTCACCAATCGTGTGGGCGCTGGTCGACTCAAAAACTGGACAATAGCGCTCATCGCGAACGGCCGCTCGAAGGTGCCTGCCCGGATCGGTCCATACGAAGTCATTCTCACGGAACGCGAAAACCACATGCCCGGAGATCGCGAGAAGGTGACCATTGGTCGGCTGGTCAGCCCGCGCGACGAAACCATCGACTTCAGCCAGGATCAGATCGACAAGGCGATGACAGAGACCATTGCCGCATGGCAACGAAAATCACCACCCAAGCGCGATCAGCCCAAGTCGGCGAGTGGTCCCTTCATTCGCAGGCAGCGGAGCCCGGATCGCGGACTTCTGCTGATCTATCCAATCGACGCCAGCCTCGATGGCAACATCCCGATCATGGGTTTTGCCGTCAGCTTTCCTTTCGATGCCGACGCACCGCTGATCGACTACGCCGAAAACAGCGTCAAACAGCTCGAGGAGCTGTTCGCATGAACCCTGACGAACTGATCGAACTCTGGCGAAGTCTTGCCGAGGGACAAGGCACCTCCGGGATGGATCGGCGCAGACTGGATACGGACGCAGCGGTTGATTTGTTCGCCTGCATCTTCTGGCCCAGTGGCCGTCTCGGACTCCTCATCGAAGGTGATGGAGAGCAGCGCCCTCCGACGGACAGAATACCGATCTGCCGAGGTGTAAAGGTCGTGCACGAAGTAGTTGACCCGGCGAACCCTCGGACCGTCCTGCGCGTCATGCTGGAGGATGATCGGCTTCGCGAGATATTTGCCGTGCTTTCCGCAGACCTCGTTAATGCCGTTGGTGCGGAGCAGAACACGACCGCTGGTCTGCGCCGATGCATCGACCGTCTCTCGATGTGGCAGGGACTGTTCGAACGCGTCCCCGCAGAAGGACTTTCGCAGGAAGCGCAACGTGGCCTCTTCGGTGAACTGATCATTCTTGAGAGCCTTTGCCTCGCCGAGATGGAGGCCTATGAGGCAGTAACATCCTGGTCGGGACCGAACGCGTCACATCAGGATTTCACTATCAGAGACGCAGCAGTCGAAGTGAAGACGACACTCTCGAAGCTGCATGCACGGCTTGCGATTGCCAACGAGAGACAGCTTGACGAGCGCTCACACCGGGCGCTGCTGCTCGCACATGTGTGCATCGAGGAAAGCAGTGCGCGAGGGATAGCGCTTCCAGCGCTGGTTGCCCGGATACGCTCGCAACTGCAGTCAGATCATTTGGCAGCACGGGAGTTCGACGATCGCCTGTTACAGGGTGGATACCTCGAAGTACACGCCCCACTCTATGCGAAGGGCCGCTATCGCGTAACCGACCAGCATTGTTTCCACGTCCGCGGGAATTTCCCCCGATTGACCGAAGCAAATCTTCCACGCGGCGTGGGCGACATCCGCTACACCATCATCGCCGGCGACCTGTCCGAATATGCGATCCCCCGCGAAAGGGCGGTCCAGCTCCTGATGGAGCCCAATGACTGAACTTGAAGAGCTCCACGCGTTCGGGCGCAACATACAGCAGGATGTCATCGCTCACGCTGATGCCGTCGAGGATGGCGCGCTACGAGCGGAAGCATTCACCGAGATCGTGATTGGCTATCTGGCGGAGGTCGGCGAGATAGACGATGGAATATCGTGCCCTTTCGAAGCGCGTGGGATGCGATGCAGTGGCTACTATCTTTCCGAAGACAACGACCGTCTAGATCTGTTCCTGACCATTCCGCGCCTCGACGGAGCAGCAGGCACGACATCCAAAACCGAAATAGACACGGGTTTCCGGCGCCTGTTCACATTCCTCGAAAAGGCGATCGAAGGCATTCACCAAGGACGTGAGGAAGCGCTGGATGGCTATGACATGGCGCGATCGATCTGGCAGGCGCGAAACGACATCAGCCACGTTCGTCTTTTCGTGATCACCGACGGGTTGGCAACAATCGAACGGATTGAGGACGAAACCCTGCTCGGCATCGAGATATCGAGTCATCTCTGGGATCTGCGTCGCATTCATCGTGCTGTCTCGTCGGGTACGGGGCACGAAGCCATTCACGTCAATTTTTCAGAGATGTGCGCAAGCCCGCTTCGCTGCATTGTTTCCGAACCAGAGAATGCCGGATATCGCTGCCTGCTGGCAGTCATCCCCGGTGACGTTCTCGTCGAAATGTACAAGCGGTTTGGGCCCAAGCTGCTCGAACGCAACGTGCGGAGCTTTCTCCAGTTGCGAGGCAAGGTGAACCAGAGCATCCGCAAGACCATCCTTGATGAGCCTCAGATGTTTCTCGCCTTCAACAACGGCCTGTCTGTCACTGCCTCCGGGCTTGCTCTCGAGGATCATGGCGACGGAACGGTGACCCTGATTTCTGCCGAGGATTTTCAGATCGTGAACGGCGGCCAGACTACCGGCTCGATATTCCGAGCTTCGCGAAAGGATTCCGCCGACCTCAGCCGCCTTCAGGTCCCGGTCAAGATCACCGAAATTCTCTCGGGCGGCGACGTCGAGGAAATCGCGCCCCGCATTTCCCAGTCCGCCAACAATCAGAACAAGGTCAATATGGCGGACTTCTCGTCCAATCATCCCTTTCATAGGCGAATGGAGGAATTGTCGCGCTCGATCTGGGCACCACCGGCACCGGGCCTGCAGCGTCAATCCCGCTGGTTCTACGAACGGGCGCGCGGCCAGTATCACGACGCTCTTGCGCAGAACAAGACTACTGCACAACGCAAGGCGTTCGAGGCAATTCATCCGCGTCGGCAGATGATATCAAAGACGGACCTCGCCAAGTTTGAACATACCTGGTCACAATTGCCCTACGTCGTCAGTCGAGGTGCCCAGAAGTGCTATCTCGACTTCATGGATATCCTGGACCGACGGGGTCAGTTTCTGCCGGATGACGCGTTTTTCAATCGGGCTGTCGCGCGAGCGATCTTGTTCAAGGAAACCGAGCGTATCGTCTCGCGACGAAAATTCGGCGGGTATCGCGCAAATATTGTCACCTACACATTGGCATGGCTGTCTCACCGTACCGCAAAGCGCATCGACCTTGAAGCGATCTGGAGCCGTCAGGGCCTGTCGCCCGCGCTTTCGAACTTCATCGATACCCTTTGCGTGCGTGCCCATGAACACATCACCAATTCTCCTGGCGGCCAGAACGTCACTGAATGGTGCAAGAAGGAAAGATGCTGGGAATCTTTTCGCGATATGGAGATCGACATCCCGCCCGTTCTTGAGGACGAATTGCTAAGCCGCGAAAAGGCAGGGACGCAGAGCATCAGGCATGCACTTGAAGAACAGACGACAGCCCAGGAAGCGGAGCTGATCGATCGCGTCGCGGCAGTTTCGGCCGATACATGGTTTGCCCTGTCAGCCTGGGCGAAAGACACCCAGTCACTCCAGCCTTGGCAACGAAGCCTGTCCTTCAGCCTTGGGAAGCTCGCCGCTAACGGAAAGCCCCCCACTCGAAAGCAGGCGATGCATGGGGAGACAATTCTCGCAGAAGCGCGAAAGTTGGGCTTCAGGGGCTAAATGAGTGCATTCTGCGTTTGTGCTCACGTTCAGATCGAGAGGACGGGTTACAATCCATTTCAAAAACGGGTCTGCTTCTTGAGCATGACTTCGAACAGAGGCCTTGAGGACAGAACTCGACAACGATGAATGAAAGTATTCCTCCTCGGATCGATCTGGAAGCCGATAATCTTTTGAGGGTGATCAAAATGATTGAAGCTGGCTGCCAATGTCCCGACGAGATCACGATTATCATTCCTTCGTATGCCATAGGACATGCAAACGAACATCTCTCGATATGCGAGGATCTTCTGGACATCTCCTATGTCACGGAAGCCATGGCGGCCTGCGTATCAAATCCGTCGCTTTCAATGCGACGGCAATCGACCTCTCCCTACAGAACGCAATTCGTATTCAACGGAAAGGATCCCGGGCCAGATTTCCTTGGCAAACTGCGCCAAAGCTGCTTGCATTTTGGTGGCGATGATCCCGACATCGCGAAACTGTATTTGGACTATTTCCAGAAATATCCTGATACCATGGAGCGTTACAAGGATAGTCTTGATGAACGGCATTTCTTCTTTCCAGCCTTGATCGATGACTACCACGCAAATCTGATAAATGGTGCCTACTATACCTACGAACAATCCGACTGGGTACAAGCCGATCTCGCGCGATATCCGGAAAGGCGCTTCGGGTTTCACAAATCGGCCTTTTCGGCTCAGCTGGGTGGTGATGCCTTCGCCTCAATCGAAAGCTGGATCGTTTCCGCCAAGATCGATCTTGGTGACTTTTTTCGCACCCTCAATCAGGATGTGGCGATATCACAATTCCATTCTGCCAAGCTGTCGATGCTGAACAATGTGTGCATTGCGACGGCTGGTGATCTTCACGTGCATTTTCCGCTGGACGGCTTTCTGAAGGCGCGCGTCTGTCAGTCGTTTCTTGGCGATGAAGACCAGGTTCTGAGCCTTGGATGGCAACGACCACTGTTTTCGGTCACGCCAGCGATGCTGTCGACGAGAGAGTACGGATCTGTCAACCAGATCGTCTCGGGACACGCCTGCCTCGTTCACGAAAGCGGCGAACTAATCATCCTCACGGACGGCGATGAGGGATGGAATCATATATTCTTTGAAAGTCGGGCGCTCGATATTCTCGAGACCAAGCAGCTGGGGCTTCAGGTTGCCGATCTGTCCTCCGGCATCGATCGTGCCCTTGGTGTGTCAGGGAGCCATCGGTCGAATTGGCAGTCGCTTGACGACGAACAATTCGAAGCTCTTTGCTATGATCTGATATATTCCCATCCCGGATTTGATCATGAAACGATCAGGAAAATGGGCCATTCCCGTTCAAGGGACGGGGGACGCGATATCATCGTCTGGACACAGCCGGTTGCATACCGGGAGCCAAGCAAGAAGTTTGTTTTTCAGTGCAAATTGGTCACCTCCAAGCGATCCCTCGGCAAGCGTGATGTTCCCGACATCGGTGACATGCTGGAACAGTATGATGCTGAGGGGTTCGGCATCATGACCTCGGCCACGATCGACGCCACGCTCTTCGACGCCGCAGATGCAATCTGCGAGCGACGCAACATTGCGCAGAAGCACTTCTCATCCTTCGAGATCGAACGGTTCCTGAATCAAAGACCTGAACTGCGTCGGAAATTCTTTGGGTCGTGATCTGAGCACTCTGAAGTACCCAGACACCAGCAGCCAGTCCCTACGTTGCCAAAGTCAGGGCTTTTCGCGATTCGGTGTGCTCAAAGGCGTCTGCGTAGCTCTGCGCATCCACTGTAGAGCAGCCTTCATCTCGCAAGGCTGGTTTCCAGTTGTTGGCGAGCGTCTCGGCCATCTGAAATGCCTGCTGCCTGGCATCGGTGGGCGCAAGGTCGAAGAACTCGCATGCCTCCAGCGCGATATCGAGCGACGCGTCGAACGACCCGCCCTGCATGATGCCGGTCTCCAGCACCCGGTGCCGCGAAGGGGACGGGTTGATGTCGAAGGCCGGCGACAGCCGCCACCGATCGCCGCCGGCATAGATGAAGCCGTGGTTCTTCAGATGGTCGTCCTTGTTGGAAACGAGGATCGTGAAGACGATCCGCCGCCAAAGTTCGTGCAGATCGTCGGTGGGCTTGCTCGAAATCTGGCGGATCACATCGGCTATGTCCGTGTAGAACCCGCCTTCGTCGCTGTCCCAGTCGAGCGCGGTCCGGGCCGAAATAAACGGGATCCGCGTGTTGCCGCGGCGGTCGAACCGTCGGATCAACGCGATCGGGCTGTCGCTGTCGCGCATCTCGAGTTCTGCTTCGGCGACCCGCAAGCCGCATTTGGCCGCAAGCTTGAGCGTGGCGACCTCGACGCGTTCGACCGGCTTGGTGTCCTGGGCTGACGTGAACTTTGCGATCCACAGATGCCCGTCGCCCTCGACGTTGGCCTTCGGACGGGCACCGCCGAGCGATCCGGCGACACCGGCCAGATCGCGCGCTTCTTCCTCTGCGCTGCCGGGATCGCGCTCGAAGCGGTGCGCAAGCGTTCGCAGGCGGTCCAGTTCGACCAGTCGCGGGATTGGTGGGGTCAGGTCGGACAGTGGTTCCATGTCGTCTCCGAGAAACCGCAACGCGCCCTGTCGGGTGCGGTCGTCGGACAGAACCAGATAGTCGAACTCGCTGAGACCGCCGCCGAGGGCTTTGGTCATGAGCGCGCGTCCCCAGGAATCCGGCGCGGCGTCGGAAAAACATCCTGGCAGCGCCGAACGGCGGTCGCCGCGCCCCGCGCTGAAATGGCCGCCCTCGCGCAGAGGCAGGCCGGGAGCGAGCGCGAAGCGATCGGGCGCCGCCAACCACTCGGCGGCGTATTCGAATTGCGAATGCTGGCGCCGACCGTCGCTCTCGAAACGCAACCGCCCGACAACCCGCTTGCCTTCTCCAAGGGCGACGATCGCTTCGGGCATCAGAAACCGATCCCTTCGTCATCATCGTCACCGTCCGAAAAAGTGTTTTCCTCCTTCGCAGATCCAGTGGCCCTGGTCCCTCGCTTCCGGTCGATCCGCTTGGGCAGTGCCTCCCTGTCGAGCAGCAGTCCGGTGTCGTCGGACCCCGGATCGAGGAAGTCCGAAATCCGTCCGATCTCGCCGAGCACGAGGCAGGCCATTGCCAGCGTGCCAATGCTGACGCCATCGTCCCCCTTCTCAAGGCGGCTGATGGTACTCTCGGACACACCGACCCGTTCGGCGAACCCCTGCACGGAGATGCGCCGCTTCAAACGGGCCGTCTTGATGTTCGCGCCCAGAGCCTCAAGGGCTCGCCGCGCGTTCAAGGAACTTACCTTAACCGCCATATCTGATGCTCATTTTGTATTTAATCGTCAAATATGAAGGTTAGCAGAGCGTTCGAGCAGAAGCAACTGCTGGGCGCGGGAGGGATACGGATCTGATCGGTCGGTGGAGAAACGGATGCTCAGTCGTCGAAAAGGACATCCAGCGTGGCGTTCTTCGTTGCCGATAGGACATAGGCGAAATGCCGAGCCCTCGTCAGCGAGACCTGCAGCAGTCGCCGTGTTTCCATGTAAGGCGGTTCCTGGTCTCTTCCCCGAAATGTCCTGTGCAGGTCCTCGACAAGAAGGACGGCATCGTATTCCCGGCCCTTGAGCTGATGCATCGTCATGACGCTGATGCTCGAGACTTCGCGATGGCTATCCGTCATCTGATCTTGAAGGATCGCATTGTCCAACGCGGCTTCGGCGCCGGCATAGGTTCCAGTCTGCTTCCACAATTCCGCCAGTTGATCCTCGATTGCCGAGCCACGCCGCAGCAGTCGGAGATACCGCGCATGATCTCCTGTGCGTTTCAGTTCGTCAGCGTCAGCCCGCTCCAGGGCTCGGCGGACCAGGAGCCAGTCTTCGGTCGGTGAGCCTGAAAATCCGTCGGCGTCGATCGCATCAAATGCGGCCGTCAGCGCGGTGACGCATTTCGTGCCTGGCGCCTTTCCGTCCCGACACTTCTCCGCCCAACCCAACAAGCGATCGGATGTCTTGATCGCCGTCTTCTTTCCAGAGGACCGGAAAACGGCGCTCATCCGTTCCAGCGCTCCGGCCAGCCTTTCATCTCGCGGGTCTTCCCGCGAAGCCAGCAGATAGGCGATCACCCGCGATGCAAGGGTGATCTGCATCTGGTCGAACATCACATCATGCGGAACGGGCCCGTGCTCCTTCACGCCCAGCGTGAGTTTCTGTGCCAATGCGTCCGAGATCAGGCGCACCATCGTTCGACTGCGGGCGGCGACCGCTACCGTGATGTCGCGATGTCCAGTTCTCTTCACGGTCTCGTTCCACGTCTTGATGAGCCCGGCGCGAAGGCCAATCGCAAACTGGCCAGGCCGAAATCGCTTGAATGCAATGTCATCGGGCAGTTCGAGATGGGCGTCAGGAGACAGGAGACCGCGGGCGTATCCGGCAATGCCCGTTGCCGGGCTGCGATTGTTCTCGTCCTGAAAATCATAGGTGGCCGCGCCCAGCGTTTCGGCAAACTCATTCAGACGCTTGGGGCTGACACCCTTGCGCCAGGCGTAGATCCGCTGCTCGGCATCGCCGAGAGCGATGATCTCGGAGTTCTCGGACAATGCCCGAACCAGTCTCCATTGATCCTCATCGGTGTCCTGGAACTCGTCGACCAGGATCAGCGGATGCGCCGAGCAAAAACAGTCGCGAACGACCGCAGACCTTTCAAGAATATCGGCAGCGCGCGGCGCAAACTGGTCGTAGGTGGCACGGCCATCTTCGTGAAACAGCCGGTCTTCCTCGGCAAGCCACGCGTCATCCTCCAGCCCTGCTCGAATGACGGCGGCGTCCTGCGCCGCGACGATCCCAAGCTTTCGCTGTGATGACAGCAGATAACCATGAGACTGCAGGATATCCCATGCGAATGAATGGTAGGTCTTGATCTCCACCTGGCGACTGACGTCGCGCGTCAGGACGCTCCCCGCACTTTCCAGGATGCGCCGGATCGCTGCATTGGAGAAGCTGAGAAAGAGAACCGACTGTTCCGGTTGCAGTCGCTCGAGGACCATGCGTCTGGCCTTCAGGAGAGCGATGGTCGTCTTGCCGGACCCGGGACCGCCCAACACCAGCATGTGACCCGCATCACCCAGAATGGCACGGCGTTTGTCGCAGAGGTCGAAGCGGTCTTCCGGGTTGGTCATGTCTCGTCGTCGGGCGCTTCTGGATCACCATCATCGTCGTCATCATCATCTCCATCACTGGCGGAAAGCTCGTTGGGAAGATCCTCGCTGATGCGCTCCAGGGCTTCGACGACGATGGCTGGCAGATCCGCTTCCGTACAAAGTTCGACCAGCCGCTGCGCGTATCCTGCACCCTTCCGGGCCTTGAGCACCCTCTTGCAGAGTGCCTGTACGGCTTCGTCATCCGCATCGGGGTCGTACTCGAACAGGCTCGCGTTCTTCGCGTTGTACGGATAGTCGTCCCAGTCCGAAGCCTCGATGAGGAATGTGCGGATGACGCCGACCGTAATCTCGTCGGCAAGCAGATACTCGATCCCCGTCTGCTCCAACTCCCAGGCCGCATCGAAGACCTCGACTATCTCCTCACTGAGCGCTTCATTCTTCTGTCGGTCGTAGAAGGCGTAGGTCTTCAGGCCCAAGCCAGAGAAGAACTCGCCGTACCGCAACAGCCCGCCATCCCCCTCGCACTGCACCACCGTGACGCCCGACAGATCGAGCGGCGTGTACGTGCCCTCAGCACTGTGCTCTTCGAGAATGGCGGAAGCGGAGTAGATCGCTTCGCCGTCGGAAACGCCCTCTACGCAGAGCACACCATTGCCAAGCATGGCTTCGGCAAGGACGCGGCGAAGGTTTCCCCGATAGGCCTTGGCCTTGATGCCGGTGACTTCGATCCGACGGCCTGCGACCTTCCCGCCAGTCCCCCTTTCCAGGAGGATGACGTTTTCCGGGTCGTATTGCTCAAGCACGAACGGGGAATGGGTCGTGAGGATCGACTGATCCATTTCCCTTTGAAGGAATTGGACAATGCGGCGCTGCGTATGCGGAGGGATCGCGATCTCCGGTTCCTCCATCGCGAATATCACGTTGGACTTGAGGTCCGCGATGAACGTCAGGAGCGAGAACACCATGGAATTGATGACACCCGACCCCAGACGCCAATACGGAACAGGGGTGTTCGAACACTCCGAGGAACCAAACAGCGTAATCGAGCGACGCAGGCTCTCTCGTGTCAACGCGGACGGATACAGGCGGAAGGTCCGATCATCATCGGAAAGACCCACAAACCGACGCACGCGCCTGTCGACTTCGTCCAAGATCGCTCTGAGCTGGGGTATGGCGTCAATCGCCGGATCCAGATCCTCCATTGCCCCAAGCGTCTGCTCCCACATGGCGGAGCGATCATCGTCCTTGAGCTTCAAGATGATGTCGAGCAGGGAGCCGCGTTCCAGGCTGAGCGCTCTGGAGCCGGTCCTCAGCGCGCGAAGATAGATGAACCCGAACTGACGTTTTGCGGGACGCGTGACCTTGGCGCGTCGGCTTTCATCGTCCGGCGGCGGACTGGCGAAGTAGGTCTCCGCACGGAACTCGTCCTCCTCAATATCGTATGCGCCCTCGAACCTGATCCGAAGCGCCGGCACAACGTCGTTGGCCTCGACATCTTCCGGCGTTGCTGTCTCATCCAGCAGCGTGCTCGTGGTCGTGTTCCAGTATTCGCGGTGGGTTCGGAACTTCGTAAGCACGTCAGCGGTAAGATCGGTCAGAATCACTTCCAATTCGATGACGATGGGATCACCATCGTCATCGAGGTACCGGCGCTCGAAGAAGTCATGCTCGTCGATAGGTGATGCCCGCGACAAGCGATCCGGACCGAGCAGCAGGTCCAGGGCTTCGCACATCGTCGATTTGCCGACGCTGTTCCCGCCAATGATGACCGTGTGACCCGGGAAGATCACCTCACCGTCGGCGACGCTTCGGAAGTTCGACAGTCTCAGTCGGCGGATTCTCATTTTCCGTTTCCCCCTCCCGCATTCCAGGGTTCCGCAAGGCGCGGGTTCCGTGCGTCTCAAGGAGGTCCAGGACTCGTGCTGAGATCGAACTGGACCACCGATATTTATTCTCTCACCTTGCCATCCACCGTGTGAGATTATGTATCACACAAAAAATAAAATCCGGACTTCCGGCTGACTGAATACCTCGACAAGCTTCGTGATGAAACCTCTGCACTTGCCGACAAAAGCATAGCAAAGGTCACAGCAAGTCGAGACACGGCGCGATGTGATCCGAGAGCCTTTAGGCCAGAAAGAACTCGCGCCAGTCTCCGCGCATTGGTTGGTCCCGGTCGCCGAACCGCAAGAACATCGATCTCGGCTGATTGGAAGTGTGGGCGACAATCCGGGTGATGGGGAGGGGAAAGCCTTCCCCTGCGGCCGAGCCTGTAGTCTCGGCCGACCCCTTCAAGCGGGGGGATTCTCCCGCAACGCCCCCATTTGAGAGTGAGAGTGCGGACGGGTTTTCCGTGACGGGATGAGGACCGGAGGAAAGGCCTCCGGCGCCCGTCGCGGAGACCCGCGATGTCCAGACCGAACCGCAAATCCGGCGCCCGGCGCGACCGGACCAATCTTTATTCCGAGATCACCGACAAGATCATCGCCGAGTTGGAGGCCGGCCGGGTGCCCTGGGTCCAGCCCTGGGGCACGGCGGCCGCAAATGCGCCGCTCGGCCTTCCAAAGAACGCCTCAACCGATCGTCAGTATTCCGGCATCAACGTCCTGCTGCTCTGGGGCGCCGTCATCGAACGCGGCTTTACCGGCCAGAGTTGGCTGACCTTCCGCCAGGCACTGGCTCTCGGCGGCAATGTCCGCAAAGGCGAACGCGGCACCACCGTCGTCTATGCCGACCGTTTCGTGCCGGAGGATGAGAAGCGCCGCGCGCGCGAGACTGGCGAGGACGCCCAGGCGATTCCGTTCCTCAAGCGCTTCACCGTCTTCAACACCGACCAGTGCGAGAACCTGCCGGAGGATGTCGCGACCGCCGCGCCGCCCGTGCCGACAGGTCTGATCGAACCGCGCATCGAGGCGCTGATCGCGGCGACGGGGATCGATTTCCGGATCGGCGGTAACCGCGCCTTCTACGTGCCGGCCCACGACTACGTGCAGGTGCCGCCGCCGCAGGCCTATTTCGAGCCCATCAATTGGCACCGCACCGCGCTGCACGAGCTGGGCCATGCGACAGGTCATACCTCGCGTCTGGGGCGGGATTTCTCGGGCTCGTTCGGCACGAAGAAATACGCCTTTGAGGAGCTCGTCGCCGAGATCAATGCGGCCTTCTGCTGTGCCTCGCTCGGCATCGCACCAACGGTCCGGCACGCCGACTATATCGGCTCCTGGCTCGAGGTGCTTCGCTGCGACGACCGCGCCATCGTTCGCGCCGCCAGCCAGGCGGGAAAGGCCGCCGACTGGCTTCTCGCCTTCGCGCCAGCCGATGCGGAATCCAGCCTGATCGAGACCTCCAGCGACAGGAGGGTGGCATGATCCTGTTGACCGATGGCCGGCGCGGCAGGTTGGACATGACAAGACATCACAGGACGCTTGGTATGGAGCCTCAGTCCGGACTGCTCTCGGCCCAGGAACAGGTCGTCATCTATGAGGCACGCCAGATCCTGCTGCGCCACCTCAACCAGAACCCGGTGTTGTCATCTTGGCAGGCAGTGCTGGATTATTGCGTACTCACCATCCGCGGCGAAGTGGAGCGGTTTCATGTCCTCTATCTCGACCGGAAGAACCGTCTCGTCTCGGATGAGTGCCTCGCCATAGGCACGGTCGATCACGTTCCCGTCTATCCCCGGGAGGTATTAAGGCGTGCTCTGGCACTCAACGCGACTGCGCTGATCGTCGTGCACAATCATCCTACCGGTGATCCTGAACCTTCATCATCCGACATAGCGATGACGAAGGAAATCCAGAAAGGCTGCAAGCTTATGGGTCTGACGCTTCATGATCATATCATCGTCGGCATCGGCCGGGAGGTTAGTCTGCGCGGCCGAGGCGAAATCTGACTGCGCATCGGGCAGACACTTGGTGCTCGCTTTATCCGCATCCGATTTTCCCATGTGGCGGCGAGTCGCAGGGCGGCGACCGCGCCGCCCGGAGAGTGAGAGGGCTGCGCCCTGTTTCCGTGACGGGTTTCAAGCCGAGAGAGAGGCTCTCGGCGCCCGTCGCGGAGTAAATCACCATGGCGACAGCAGCCAAGAAGATCACCCTCAGCGCCTCGCGCGACATTCCCTTCAACAAGCTCGTCCTCTCCCAGTCCAACGTCCGGCGCATCAAGGCCGGCGTCTCGATCGAGGACCTGGCCGAGGACATTGCCCGCCGCGGCCTTCTGCAGAATCTCAACGCCCGTCCTGTCCTTGATGGCGATGGCAAGGAGACCGGCATGTTCGAGGTTCCGGCCGGCGGCCGGCGGTTCCGGGCGCTCGAACTTCTCGCCAAGAAGAAGCGGTTGGCACGGACCACGCCGGTGCCCTGCCATGTGCGCGAGGCGGACAGCGACATATCGGCCGAGGAAGACTCGCTCGCCGAAAACGTCCAGCGCGCAGCGCTGCATCCCCTCGACCAGTTCCGTGCTTTCCAGACATTCCGGGACCAGGGCATGAGCGAGGAAGACATCGCCGCGCGCTTCTTCGTTTCGGTCAACACCGTCAAGCAGCGTCTCAAGCTCGCTGCCGTGTCGGAAAAGCTCCTCGACCTCTACGCCGAGGACGCCATGACGCTCGATCAGTTGATGGCCTTCACGGTTTCCACAGATCATGCCCGCCAGGAACAGGTCTGTGAGGCCATCGAGCATAGCTGGTCGAAGGAACCCTATCAGATCCGCCGCATGCTGACGGAGAACACCGTGCGGGCGTCGGACCGGCGCGTGCGCTTCGTCACGATCGAAGCCTATGAGGAGGCCGGCGGCACCGTCCTGCGCGATCTCTTCCAGGACGATGACGGGGGCTGGATCGAGGATGTCGCTCTGCTCGAACGGCTGGTCGGCGAGAAGCTCACCGCCGAGGCGGAGACCATCGCCAAGGAGGGCTGGAAATGGATCTCGGTCGCAGCCGATTTCCCCTATGGCCATACCAACGGCTTGCGGGCGCTCACCGGCACGCCGGTCGATCCGACCGAGGAGGAGCGGGCCGCCCGCGAGGCCCTGCGTGAGGAATTCGACCGTCTCGAAGCCGAATATGCCGAGGCCGACGAATTGCCCGACGAGGTGGATGAACGCCTCGGCGAGATCGAGGTGGCACTCGACGCCTTCGAGGATCGGCCGAAGCAGTACGATCCGGCCGAAATCGGCCGCGCCGGTGCATTTGTCAGCATCCGCCACGATGGCCAGCTCTCCGTCGAGCGTGGCTATGTCCGTCCTGAGGACGAAGTGTCCGAGGGCGACGATGACGCGGGAAGCGATGGCGATGCGGCAACCGGTCCCGGCGCCGTGCAGCGCACCGTCATCTCCGTGGGTGGTGAACCCGAGCAGCAGGACGAGGAGGATGACGCGATCAAGCCGCTGCCCGAGCGGCTGGTGATCGAACTGACGGCGCATCGGTCCTTGGCGCTGCGTGATGCGCTCGCCGACAACCCTTCCGTCGCCATGACCGCGCTGATCCACAAGCTGGTGCGCGACGCCTTCCAGCACGTCTCGGCACCGGGATGCCTGGAGGCGTCGGTCCGGCAGGTCTATTTCCCGGTTCAGGGCGATGACCTGAAGGACAGCGCGGCCGCCAAGTCCGTCGACGACCGGCACGAGGCCTGGAAGGCCAATCTGCCCCTCGACGATGACGAAGCGCTCTGGGCGAAGATCGGCGGCCTCGACGATGCAAGCCGCATGGCGCTCCTCGCCCATTGCGTCTCCTTCGGCGTCAACGCGCTCTACGAGAAGGCCAATCCCTATGGTGCGGGGCCGACCGCGCGCGGCGTTCAGCAGCGCATCCACGAGGCGGACCGGCTCGCCCGTGCCGTCGGGCTCGACATGGTGGAAACCGGATGGCGGCCGACGGTCGAGAACTATTTCGGCCGGGTGACCAAGCCCCGCATCCTCGAAGCGGTGCGCGAGGCCAAGGGCGAGGAAACCGCGCAGCTCATCGACCATCTGAAGAAATCGGACATGGCCAAAGAGGCCGAACGCCTGCTCGCCGACAGCGGCTGGTTGCCCGAACCGCTGCGTCTGCCCGACGTCGACGCTGGCACCACCCCGGATGCCGAAGTGGACGACGCCGAAGCCCTGCCGGCCTTCCTCTCCGACGAGGACGACGGCGCGGAAGAGCCGGTCGACGAGCCGGAAACCGTCGCTGCCGAATAGCCGCTCCTGCGGGGCGGCCGGAGCCGCCCCGCATCCCACAACCATTCCCAATCCGGCCCGGTCACCGCACCGGGCCTTCTCGTTTCAGGAGACATCCCATGACAAGCGACACCCCCAATACATCCTTCACGATCGACTATGCCGCCTACGAGGCGAAGCGGCAGGCCTTCACCGCGCGGGCTGGCGAACTCGCCACCGCCAACAAATCCGCACTCTTCGCTGTGCTCACGGAGGCCGGCATCACCACCGTGACCGTGCAGTTCGACGGCTATGGCGACAGCGGGCAGGTCGAGGACATCGCCGCCCACAGAGGCGACGAAACGACGGATTTGCCCGATGCCACGATCGAGATTGCATCCGCAGTCTGGGGCAGCGACGAGGTTCGTCGGCATAGCTGCAGTGTCACCGAGGCCGTCGAAACGATGGCCTATGACTTCCTCGGTCAGACCCATGGCGGATGGGAGAACAATGACGGCGCCTATGGCGAGTTCACCTTCGATGTCGCCGGCGGCACGATCTCGCTCGATTACAACGAGCGCTACACCGCCACCGAATCCTACAGCCACGAGTTCTGAGGGAGGCCACCATGGGACATTGTTACCATCACGCGCTGTCCTCGGTCCGGAAATGGGGCGGGACGGCGGAAGACTATCTCGACCTGCATCAATGGTTCGATGAATCGAAGATGCTGACCGCCGATTTCCGGCACCGGGCGCTGCGCCATCATGCCGAGGGCATCTTCATGCTCGAACGCTTCTTCGGCGCGACGATCACGATCTCGACCGGGCGCGTCGTGCCCACCCGTCTGATCGGCGAGCAGCACGTCATCGAAGATCTCGGTTTCATCCCGAGTTTCGCCGATTGGGTGCGCTGTATCCATCCCGAGCCCTGGATGGGCCGGGCACAGCCCATTCACAAGATCGTCGATCCGTTCGCTGCCTCCGCCGACTCGCACCGCCAACACCGGGAGGGCGTGGCATGAAACCGCAATACCCGCTGCGCCTCTTCCTCGACTGTTCGACCGCGCATCTGTCACCGGCATCCCGCGCTCTGCTCGATGTCCGGGCGGCAGGCGGTCAGGACATGATCGGCGAGACACCCTATGGCTGGTTTCTCTGGGTCGATGAAGACCCCCGGCCCGATGACCCCGCCGATCTCGGACGGGTCATGACGCACGCGCGGCAGCTCGGCGCCGAATACGTGCTCTTCGACCGCGACACACCGGCATCGGACGCGTTGCCGGTTTTCGACGATTAGCGCCGCCACCACGCCACTTCGCACTCACCTCAATCCACCAATGCCCGGCCATCGCGCCGGGCTTTCTCGTTTCAGGAGCCCATCATGGCCGACTACTTCACCCACTTCTCCTGCGTCCTCGACGTCGGAACACCCGAGAACGCGGCGCGCGCGCTCGATCTCTACAATCGCCTGTCCGAAGAAAACGCAGCCGAAGACCCACCATCAGAGAGGTTCGATCTCTCCATCGTGCCCGAACATGGCGGCACCTGCCTCTGGATACGCGACGATGGCACCGGCGATCTGGAACATGTCATCCAGTTCGTCAAGCGCTGCGCCACAGCGTTCGCGCTGACCGGACGGTGGGGCTTCCAATACGCCAACACCTGTTCACGGCCCCGCATCGACGCGTTCGGCGGCGGCGGGCATGTCCTCGACCTCGCCACCGGCGAGACCGTGGCGTGGACCTATACTGGCGAATGGCTGGCCGAAACGCTCCGGGGAGATCGGCCATGAGCATTCCCGACCATGCCCGCGCCAATTTCCAGACGCTGCTGCGCGCCGCCGCCGACGGCAATCTCGCCCTGCTCGAATGCGCCGACGCCGAAACCGGCGCGGTGCGCTACGTGATCTGCGCGGTCGGCCGGGACGGCGGCGAGTTCCTCTTCACGCCCTTCGGTCATCTCGCCGATGGCAATCCATACGAGGCCTATCGGCCGCCCGAGCCCTAAAAGGGAGAGGGTTGCCGGAACGGGTTTGAGCCGGTGCGGTCCAGAGAGAGCGCTGCCCGGCTTGCCCCGTTCCCGCTCTCCCGAGGTTCTTCCCATGACAGAGATCGTTCCCGCGGCGGCGCTCGCCCGCGCCGCCCATCAGCTCATTCCGCTTCTCGAACAAGGCCGGCGCATCGACGCGCCCGCGCTCCGTATTGCAATGGACGCCGCCGTCGGCGACTCCGACACCAACGGCGCCTGGGACTGGAAGACCGCCTATGACGTTTGCGAAGGCGCGACCGTCCTGTTTCTGCGGAAATACGGAAAGGCGCTTCTGCGCAAAGCCGGGTCTCCGGCCGGCGCGTTGCCATTGCTCACTAGGATCGCCGGCCTTCAGCCCTCGCACACACGGCGCTCAGAAGAGAGCGAAGCCTTCCAGCAATTCTCGACGCCGATCCCCCTGGGCTTCGCCGCGGCGACCGCCGCTGCGATCACCGTGGACGACTTCGTGCTGGAACCCTCCGCCGGCACCGGCCTGCTCGCCATTCTCGCCGAAATCGCCGGGGCCCGGCTCCATCTCAACGAGTTGGCCGAGACGCGCGGTGCGTTTCTCTCTTCCCTCTTTCCGGCTCTTTCGATCACCCACTTCGATGCGACCCAGATCAACGACTATTTGGAGGCGAGTGCCGTTCCCAGCGTCGTGCTGATGAACCCGCCATTCTCGGCGATGGCCAATGTCTCCGGGCGCATGGCAGATGCCGCCTATCGCCATGTCGCCTCGGCGCTGGCGCGCCTGGCGCCGGGCGGACGCCTCGTCGCCATCACCGGCGCCAGCTTTGCGCCCGACACGCCCAAATGGCGGGACGCCTTTTGGCGCCTGCAGGAGCATGGGCGAGTCGTCTTCACCGCTGCGATCGACGGCAAAGTCTATGCGCGTCACGGCACTACCATCGACACCCGGCTGACGGTGATCGACAAGATCGCCGCCGACGATCCCACCGCCATTCCGGCATCGCGGGGTATCGCTCCCGATGTCGCGACGCTGCTCGGCTGGATCGAGACGGACATGCCACCCCGCGCACCGGTTTCCTTGCCGGCGGTCTCCGCACAGCGGGTCACCCCATCGCGTTCGACCTCAGCCGCGCCGCGCCATAACGGTGGCATCAGCACTGCATCTTCCATTGCCGCCCCGACCGGCGAAGAACTCTCCTACGAGACAGTCGACTGGACCCCGCCGCAAGGCGGGCATCTCACCGATGCGATCTACGAGGAATACGCGCTTCAGTCGATCCGTATTCCCGGCTCTCAGGCGCATCCGACCAGGCTCGTCCAGTCCGCCGCCATGGCTTCCGTCGCCCCGCCCAAGCCGGACTACCGCCCGCATCTTCCATCAGCACTCGTGGCCGACGGCACTCTGTCCGACGCACAACTCGAAAGCGTGATCTATGCCGGCGAGGCCCATGCCCAGCATCTCGCCGGCGCCTGGACCGTCGATGAGACCTGCGACGTCGTCACCGCTGCGGCGGAGGACGCCGACGACGCTGTCCGTTTCCGGCGTGGCTGGTTTCTCGGCGACGGCACCGGCGCGGGCAAGGGCCGACAGGTTGCCGGCATCCTGCTCGACAACTGGCTCAACGGCCGTCGCCGCGCCGTCTGGGTGTCCAAATCCGACAAGCTGCTCGAGGATGCACAGCGCGACTGGTCGGCGCTCGGTCAGGAGCGGCTGCTGGTCACGCCGCTGTCGCGTTTTCGCCAGGGCACGCCCATCCGTCTGCCGCAGGGCATCCTATTCACCACCTATGCCACGCTGCGCTCCGATGAGCGCGGATCGAAGGTTTCGCGTGTGCGGCAGATCGTCGATTGGTTGGGAGAAGACTTCGATGGAGTGATCATTTTCGACGAAAGCCACGCCATGCAGAACGCCGCCGGATCGAAGGGCGAACGCGGCGACCAGGCCGCCTCGCAGCAGGGCCGCGCCGGGCTGCGCCTGCAGCACGCGCTCCCCGATGCGCGTGTCGTCTATGTCTCGGCGACCGGCGCCACGACGGTCCACAATCTCGCCTATGCGCAACGGCTCGGCCTGTGGGGCGGCGAGGATTTCCCGTTCGCCACCCGCGCCGAGTTCGTCGAGGCGATCGAGGATGGCGGTGTCGCCGCTATGGAAGTCCTGGCGCGTGACCTCAAGGCGCTCGGCCTCTATCAGGCCCGTTCGCTCTCCTATGAAGGGGTCGAATACGAACTCATCGAGCATCAACTCACCGACGAGCAGCGGCGCATCTACGACGCCTATGCCGGCGCCTTCGCGATCATTCACAACAATCTCGATGCCGCGATGCAGGCGACCAACGTCACCGGCAGCGAGGGTGCGCTGAACCGGCAGGCCAAATCGGCCGCCCGCTCGGCCTTCGAGAGCGCCAAGCAGCGTTTCTTCAACCACCTCATCACGGCGATGAAGACGCCGTCGCTGATCCGCGCCATCGACGCCGATCTCGAAGCCGGTCACGCCGCTGTCATCCAGATCGTCTCGACCGGCGAAGCGCTGATGGAACGTCGGCTCGCCGAAATTCCGACCGAGGACTGGAACGACGTGCAGGTCGACATCACGCCGCGCGAATATGTGCTCGACTATCTCGCCCATTCCTTCCCGGTGCAGCTCAACGAGCCCTTCACCGACAGTGAGGGTAATCTGTGCTCCCGCCCAGTAATCCGCGACGGCCAACCCGTCGAAAGCCGCGAGGCGGTCGCCCGGCGTGACCGGCTGATCGAAAAGCTCGCGTCGCTGCCGCCGGTTCCCGGCGCACTCGATCAGATCATCCAGCGCTTCGGCACCGACATGGTGGCCGAGGTGACGGGCCGCTCGCGCCGCATCGTCCGCAAGCCGGGTGCCGGTGCCACGGCCGATCGCCTCGCTGTCGAAGGACGCGCCATTTCCGCGAACCTCGCCGAAACCCAGGCGTTCATGGATGACCTCAAACGCATCCTGATCTTCTCGGATGCAGGAGGAACCGGGCGCTCCTATCATGCCGACCTCGCGGCGAGGAACCAGCGCCTGCGGGTCCACTATCTGCTGGAGCCGGGCTGGAAGGCCGATGCGGCGATCCAGGGCCTGGGACGCACCAACCGCACCAACCAGGCGCAGCCGCCGCTGTTCCGGCCGGTCGCCACCGATGTGAAGGCGGAAAAGCGCTTCCTCTCTACCATTGCCCGTCGCCTCGACACGCTCGGGGCGATCACACGCGGCCAGCGCCAGACCGGTGGCCAGGGTCTGTTCTGCGCCGAGGACAATCTCGAAAGCGCCTATGCGCGCGACGCGCTGCGCCGGCTCTATCTGATGATCGTCGGCGGCAAGGTCTCAGGTTGCCCGCTCCAGACCTTCGAAACGGCGACGGGCCTGAAGCTGATGGATGATACCGGCATCAAGGACGAGTTGCCGCCGATCACCACCTTCCTCAACCGGCTCCTCGCACTCACCATCGATCTGCAGAACATCCTGTTCGCGCATTTCGAGCAGATCCTGACTGCCCGGATCGAGGGCGCCATTGCCAGCGGCACCTATGATGTCGGCCTGGAAACGCTGAGGGGCGAGCAGTTCACCGTCACCGACCGACAGGTGATCCACACCCATCCCGCGACCGGCGCGGAGACCACGCTGCTCACCATTGCCCAGCGGGAGTGCAACCATCCGGTCGCGCTGGACGAGGCGCTCGACCATCTTGCCGTTCCGCGTGCCGCCCTGCTGATCAACGAGCGATCGGGTCGGGCCGCGGTACGCGTCCCGACCACCAGCGTGATCGACGACGACGGTGTCGTCGAACGCCGCGTGCGCCTGATCCGGCCGATGGAATCCACCAAGGTGCCCGTTGCAACGATGGGCGACACGCACTGGGTCGAAACCGACCGCGAGACGTTTGCGCGCATGTGGGACGCCGAAGTGGCGGCGGTCCCGGAGTTTACCGACAGCACCGTCCACATCGTATCCGGACTGTTGCTGCCGATCTGGAAGCGCCTGCCCAATGAATCGACGCGGGTCTACCGGCTCCAGACCAACGATGGCGAGCGCATCATCGGCCGCAAGGTCTCACCGGCCTGGGCCGCGAACGCCGCGACGACCGGCAGCACCAACCTATCGGCCGACGACGCCTTCACCGCGCTGACCGACGGCCGGACGATCCTCGACCTCGCCGAGGGCCTTCAGCTTCGCCGCGCCCGCGTCATGGGCGCGAACCGCATCGAACTCACCGGCTTCACCGACACGATGCGCGACCGCCTCAAGGCCTATGGCCTCTTCGGCGAGATCATCTCGTGGAAGTTCCGGCTGTTCGTGCCGACCGATGCGTCCGGCGCTGCGGTCCTCGCCAGGCTGCTGGAGCGGTTTCCGGTCGAGCGCATCGCCGAGCGGGAGGCAGCCTGATGACCCGCGATGCTTCAGACCTCGCACATCGTCTCGGCCGGCAGGCCGAGGCCGTGTGCCGCGAATATCTCTCCAGCGGGCGGCGCGAGGGCCGTTACTGGATGGTGGGCGATGTGCGCAACACCAAGGGTCGCTCGATGTTCGTGCGCCTGACCGGCCCCGAATCCGGCAAGGGAGCCGCCGGCAAATGGACCGACGCGGCGACGGGTGAACATGGCGATCTCCTCGATGTGATCCGGGAATGCTGCGGTTTGACGGAGTTCAGGGACGTGGCCAACGAGGCACGGCGGTTCCTCAGCCTGCCGCATCCCGAGCCTGAGCCGGCTTCATCGCCGGGACGGGCGTCGCCCGCACCAACGGGTTCGCCGCTGGCGGCGAAACGCCTGTTCTCGATGGCACAGCCGATTACGGGCACACGTGCGGAAACGTATTTCCGTAAACGCGGCATTACGGCCTTGCACGGAGCCGGATCGCTGCGGTTCCATCCGCGCTGCTACTACCGGCCCGACGAGCATAGCCCGACAGAGACCTGGCCAGCGCTGATCTCATCGGTCACCGATCTCGAGGGTCAGCAGACCGGTGCGCACCGGACCTGGCTCGACCCAAACGGGTTCAGCGAGGCGACACTCGGCAAGGCCCCGATCGAGACACCGCGACGGGCAATGGGCGACCTGCTCGGTCATGCGGTGCGCTTTGGCGTGGCCGGCGAGGTCATGGCGGCCGGCGAAGGCATCGAGACCATGCTGTCGCTGCGATGCGTATTGCCCGAGATGCCCACAGCAGCCGCGCTCTCCGCAGCTCATCTTGCCGCCATCCTGTTCCCGGATACGCTGCGCCGACTCTATATCGTCCGCGACGATGATCCGGCTGGCGACGGCGCTCGGGACACGCTCGTCGAACGGGCCGATGCGCTCGGCATCGAAGCGCTGCCACTCTCGCCGATGCTGGGCGATCTCAACGAGGATCTGCGCCTGCGTGGTCTCGACGCCTTCCGGGCCTCGATCCGGGTCCAACTCGCGCCACAGGATGTTGCCAGGTTCATGGAGTCCGTTCTGTCCGCCTGAACGGGGCAGCGGTGCGGGCTATGACGGTGACGTCGCAGCCGCCGTCAATGGCTCCCCATGGATGTCGGAGAGGGCCGCGCCCCGGCCTTCTTCAGAGGGCGACCGGACAGCAGACGGCCCGGTCCGGCAATGGTTGCGGCCAACGATTTTCCCTCGGCCCTGCGGGCCTTTCCATCGCGAAACAAAATCGCCGGCCTCCGCCATCCTCCGCTGACGCTCCGGTCCTCGCGCTGCCGCTCCAGGATGCAGGCCCGGTCCGCCCGCCGTCTTTCGGCGCCATGAAGGCCGCGACGGGCGCGGCCAACCGACAAAGGGAGCCACCCGATGACACTCGACGACGACACCTTCGAACCCCACCACGAATCCTCGCCGACCGAGCACGCGCTGAACGAACTGGAACTCCATGGCTACCGCCACGACGGGCACGGCCCGGACCCGCGCCTCGTCCCGGAGGACAACGTCATCACCGGCGCTGTCTCCGACATCTTCGATGCCTTGATCGCCACCATGGCGGATACCGCCCTCGATGGCGAACTTGATGACCTTCTCTGGTCGACCGTCAACATGTTCCACCGCGCCGCCGACCGGCTCGAACGCAAGCTCGACGACAACGAGCAGGCACAGAAGCGCGGGCAGCGCGAACAGGACGGCTCCGAAATCAAGGCCGTCGAGCTAGAACGCCTCATCGAGACCGGACAGGGCCTCATCGAGCGGCGCGACAGCCTGGAAGTCTTCCGCGACAGCGCCGCCGACCTCTATCTGCGCACCACCGGATCGCCCTGGTCGCCGCGCACCGGATCGCAGGTGAACCACCGCGCTTTGACTTCGGCGATGATCGACAGCCGGGACTTCATCGCCGAGCGCAAACGCGCCAATCGTGAAGTGCTGCTGCCCGAAGGTCCGAAAGTCGCCGTCTCCGGTGGCGCTGACTACAACGATCACAAGCTGATCTGGGACAAGCTCGACCAGGTGCATGCCAAGCACCCGGATATGGTGCTGATGCACGGCAAATCGCCGAAAGGCGCCGAGAAGATCGCCGCCCGCTGGGCCGATCACCGCCACGTCACTCAGATCGGCTTCGCACCGGACTGGACGAAGCACGGCCGTGCCGCGCCTTTCAAGCGCAACGACCAGATGCTCGATGTCTTGCCCATTGGAGTCATGATCTTCCCAGGCACCGGCATTCAGGAGAACCTCGCTGATAAGGCGAGGAAGCTCAGTATCCCGGTATGGCGGTTCGAATGAACCACTCTAGTAACCACCCAACAATTGGACGGAAGCCGTCCTTTGTTGAACCCGGCCACAACATAGAGGATGAAGTCATGACGCTCAAAAGGATGGATAACATGGGTATCGTCGTCGAAAATCTCGACGACACGGTTGAATTCTTTCGCGAACTCGGTCTCGAACTCGAAGGCCGGGCCACAATTGAAGGAGAATGGGCCGGACGTGTCACCGGGCTGGGCGATCAGCATGTCGAGATCGCCATGATGCGGACGCCGGACGGCCACAACCGCCTCGAGCTCTCTCGCTTCCACAGGCCATCTGTCGTCGCCGATCACCGGAACGCACCGGTAAATGCTCTTGGCTATCTCCGCGTCATGTTCACCGTGGACGACATCGACGAGACGCTCGAAAGGCTCCAGGGTCGCGGTGCAGAACTTGTCGGCGAGGTCGTAGAATACGAAAAAACCTACAGGCTCTGCTACATTCGCGGGCCTGAGGGTCTTCTTATCGGGCTTGCCCAAAAACTGAGCTGAACTCGATATAATCGAAACGGTGGCCCACGCGCATTGTCAGCTTGCTCCCCTCCCGAATAGCGTTGCCCCTTTCGGCCCGTTGCAGCAAATGGGCGGGAACGCCTCATAACACCAACGTGCTCGCTATTCAGGCGCCAATATGGTACTCACATATTGCGCCGAGGTGGTGGTGGTGGCGCGACCGTCAGAGTCCAAAGTCTTACGGAGATGCCACCATGATTATCGCTCTTCTCGGATCCATCGTTGCAATCGCCGTCCTCTGCTGGCTGCTGTTTACGCTTGCCATCTACGCCTTGCCAGCGCTCGGCGGCGTGGCGGCGGGGATGTGGGCTCATCAGACCGGCGCGGGCCTGCCGGGCAGCCTCCTTGTCGGACTTGTCGGCGCGGCCCTCGTGTTCGGACTTGCCCAGTTCCTCATCCTGTTCGCCCGGCCCATGTGGCTGAAGCTCGCCGTCGCGCTCGCCTTCGTCGCGCCTGCCACCATTGCGGGCTTCCACGCCACCCATGGCATCGTCAAACATCTCATGCCTTCGGAAACCTGGCAGACCGTCTTCTCCGTGATCGGCGCATTGGCGGTCGGTATCACCGCATTCGTGCGCGTGACCTCAATGACCCCGCCCGGACCTGCCGGGCAGACCCTTGCCAGCATCTGACTGCCCTTGCAGGCGAAGCCGGGACAGGGGCTGAGGCCTTGTGCCGCGCCTGTGTCAAAGGCTGAGCAATGTGGACGTGCGGTGCGAGACGGACCGACGATTTCGGTTGAGAGTTGGCGCCCCCCGACGGAATGGCTTAGCGTGCCCCGAACAGCGCGACCGGTGCCGGACGCTGTGTGGCTTGTTTCCGCATCTGGTGGCATCGCTGGAAATGAAGCGGCCTGGCCTGCAAGGCCCGCAGACGATTTCCGTTGCTTCGTCGGACATGAACTAGGGTGCTCGGCGTTGCCAATTTCTCCTTGAACAATCCCTGTGAGCCGACCGCTCCAAACGGCCTCTTCAATTGGCTGATCTGGCCGAAGACCGGCTACGCCTCGATCGCCTATGGCGCAATGACGCCCGTCAAGTTTCTTCCCCTGCCGGCTGCGCCGCCATTCCTCGCGAGCCAAGAAACCCGCCGGATCGCCATCCTCCGCTGACGCTGCGGTCGCAAGCGATGCGCCGTCGATCGCCACCGGCCCTTCCGATCGCCATCGAGGCCGCAATGGTGCGAGCTCGAAACCAGTGATCAAGGAGAACTACCATGGCAACCATCGGCACCTTCAAGAAGTCCGGCAACGAATTCACCGGCGAAATCGTCACCCTCAACGTGCAGGCCAAGAACGTCCGCATCGTCCCCGAAACCAACCAGACCAGCGAGAACGCTCCCAGCCACCGCGTCCTGGTCGGCCGCGCCGAGATCGGGGCCGCCTGGTCGAAGACCTCGAACGAGGGTCGCGACTACCTCGGCCTCAAGCTGGACGATCCGAGCTTCACCGCCCCGATCTACGCCAACCTCTTCGACGATGAAGACGACGGCTACAGCCTCATCTGGTCCCGCCCAAGCCGCCGCAACGGCGACTGAGCCCCCAGCACAACGCCCCGCCCGGATCATCCGGGCGGGGAATATTTCCGTCTTCAACGCGACCGAATCAGATCGCTGCCTCGCACGCAAACGGCCGCTCTTCCTCACAAATTTGCTCGCCAAACGCGCCAAGAACGACTATTATAGCCGTAGTACTGGCGTGCGCATTCGTGTCTGTAGGAGGTGATCATGCATGATCACCGCCCGACAAACGCGGGCCGCGCGCGCGTTGCTTGGCTGGACGCAGGAGACGCTCGCTGAACGCGCCCTGGTATCGCTGACCGCCTTGAAGCGCCTCGAGTCGCAAAACAACTTGAAGGTCTTCGAGTCGACCACCGACCAAGTGCGCCGCACGCTCGAAGGAGCCGGCATCGTCTTCCTGACCTCTGATCAGGGCGAAGGAGTGATGATCGTCGATGCTCGCGGGAAGAACACGGAACCGGTCTGAAAAGGGGTCGTTCGCGCCGCGCCGATGCCCTGACGCCATCACCCAATGCCGCGGCGCACTCTACAGCGCTTCTCCAATCCCGATATGGTTAACAGCCGACGAAAGTGCCGCTATCGTGGCGGCTGGGGGAAGGCTATGAGCAACAAAGATTATCTCGACGAACCGCCCGATATCGCGACACTGACGGACTACGATCGGGCCCATATCAAACTCTACATGCGTATTCTGGACGCCGAGGCGGACGGCGCGGACTGGCGTGAAGTCGTCTCCGTCCTGTTCGCTATTGATCCCGACAACGATCCGGAGCGGGCTCGTCGGGTCCACGCGGCCCATTTGGCTCGCGCACGCTGGATGACCGAGCACGGCTATCGCGAACTCCTACGCGGAAACCAGCACTGATACACACTGGCGATGCCGCACCGGCATCGCTCTGTGCCGCCCCAACGCTTCCCGCCAGCCGATTTCGTCGCAATCATGGATACTTACGCGCGCACCGCGCCTGCAAGTCTTTGGAGGAGAGGAAGGTGCCCGATACTTCACATTGGCGAGACGATGCGGCCTATACCTATTTCGACGATCTCGACACCGAGGGTCTCGCATGGGAATGCCTGCGCCGCAATCCGACCTACAAAGCCGAATTCGGCAAGCTCCTGACCCAACCCGCCCCCGACACGGCCAAAGATGATGCGTGTCGGCGGCACTGGGGGTTGCGATTTCGCAACAGCACCGAGGCATACGGCGCGCGACACCACAATCTTCTGGGCGCCGGAGGTGAACGCGAGCGTCGTGCTGCTCGCGACGTTCCGACCTAGTTTTCCCACCGAAACTGCGCGAACGACGATACTGCAGCCCGGTGAACTGCGCCGCGCATCGGACGGTCTCTACATCGCTCAAAGGAGCGGCCGCGGCGTCGCCTATGCCGTGTTGCTCGGGCAATCGCGTATCGACGAACCCGTGTCAGCCATCGTGCCACTCGACGGATCGGCTGGCGATAGGTTCGCCGCGTCGGAACGGCTCTGGCGGCTGGCGGAAGATCGTCCGATTCCCGACACACGCTTGACCAAACAGCGCCGCCTGCGCCTGCGCCAGATGATGCGCGCAGTGGACGGCAAGGCTGCCCATGCATCGCAACGCGAGATCGCCGAAGTGATCTTTGGCAGACGGCGTGTCGAAGCTGAACTCTGGCATGAGTCCTCGCTGCGCTACGCGACCATGCGCCTGTTGCGGGACGGCACAGCCATGATCGACGGCGGCTATCGCAATCTTCTACGCACTCGCCGAACCGTATAGATCTTCCGATCCAGCACCATTTGTCGACGTGCTTGATATCGCCCGTGCGACGTCGCCCTAGGGCGGTGCGAATTCGCCCACCTGATCTTCGCACCTGCGATTGCACGACAGGCTCCGCCATCGTGGCCGTGATCCGCCGCTCTCCGCCAGCGGCCTCACGCAACCCACGAAAGGCTCGCTCATGTCCGCAAACGCCGTCGACCTCCCACCGCGATTTCTCAGGACCCCGGAAGCGGCGCGTTTTCTTAGCCTGTCCGGTCGCACACTCGAAAAGCATCGCACCTACGGGACCGGCCCCGCCTATCGCAAGCTCGGCGGGCGCGTCGTCTACGCGATCGAGGACCTGCAGGCCTGGGCCGATCGCGGCATGGTCACATCGACCTCCGATCCGCGCGGATCGGTCCTGCCAGCCAAACGTCATGACGACGATGAGCCTGCCGCAAGTGGCGGCTCGCACTGACCTCTTCGGCCGTTTCCATCATGTCCCGAAAAAGTCCGACACCGTCCGAACGCGCGCAGTTGGAACTCTTCCGCGCTACCGCCGCCGATCCTGCCCCGCGCGATGCGCAGGATCTAATGGCTTATCCCTTCTTCAGTCTGTCGAAATCGCACCGCGTCAAACCGATCGAATATGACGTCGCGAATGTCGTGATCCGGGTCGAAGCCGTGCCCGAGCACGGCATGGCGACGATCTGGGATGCCGACATCCTGATCTGGGCCGCAAGCCAGCTCGTCGAAGCGCGCGACGCGGGCCTGCGCACCTCGCGCCTTATGGCGGCGACACCTTACGAGATTCTCACCTTCATCGGCCGCGGCGTCAGTTCACGTGACTACCAGCGCCTCAAGGCCGCGCTCGACCGGCTGCAATCGACAACCGTGGCGACGACCATCCGCCAGCCGGCGTCGGGACGGCGCCACCGCTTCTCCTGGATCAACGAATGGGTGGAGCACACCGACCATCGCGGCAACCCTGCCGGCATCGAGTTGATCGTGCCGGACTGGTTCTACAGCGCTGTTCTCGACGATGCGCTGATCCTCACCATCGACCGCGCCTACTTTTCCCTCACGGGAGGCTTTGACCGCTGGCTCTACCGCATCGTGCGCAAGCATGGCGGAAAGCAGCGCGGCGGCTGGCGGTTCGAGTTCCGCCATCTTTATCTAAAATCCGGCAGCCTCTCGCCTTTCAAGCGCTTCGCCTTCGAACTGCGCGACATTGTCCGCCGCCAGCCGCTCCCCGGATACATCCTGTCGATCGAGGTCGAGATCGGCGGCAAGACCTTGCTCGCCTTCGAGCCTGCGCCCTGTGGACAAGATGTTGACGGCCTCGTGCTATCGGGAACCCGGCCTATCGTGCCATCGGGAACCGGGGTGTCGTGCTATCGGGAACCGAAACCGGGCCTAACGTCCGAAGATAAAACCGGAAATCGCGCCCTTAACTTAGACTCTAACCCAGAATCTAACTCCTGTTGTGCGCGTGGGGATGTGGAAAACCCGCCCGAGGCGGAGGAAACCCGAGCCGCCGAAACGTATCCGTACCGTCATTCAGGCTCCTCTCCGGGAACGGGGCGATGATCGTGGCGCTGCTCAACCAAAAGGGCGGTGTCGGCAAGACGACGCTCGCCTTGCACCTTGCCGGTGCATGGGCGCGGCAGGGACAACGTGTGACGGTGATCGATGCGGACCCGCAGGGTTCGGCACTCGATTGGTCGGAGCTGCGATCCAGAGAAGGCTTGCCCCGTAGCTTTGGTGTTGTCGGCCTCGCGCGCGACACGTTGCACCGTGAAGCGCCCGAGCTCGCCAAAGACCTCGATCACATCGTCATCGACGGTCCGCCGCGCATTGCGGGGCTGATGCGCTCGGCGCTGCTCGCAGCCGATCTCGTCCTGGTGCCCGTGCAACCGTCTCCCTTCGATGGCTGGGCATCGGCCGAGATGCTCGCGCTGATCGAAGAGGCGCGCATCTATCGCTCCGAGCTTACCGCCCGTTTCGTGCTTAACCGATGCGCGGCCCGCACGATCATCGCGCGGGAAACCGCCGACGCGCTAACCGACCACGATCCGCCGGTTCTCGCCGCCACGATAGGCCAGCGTGTCGTTTTCGCGAAGACCGCGCAGACCGGCCGCCTCGTCTTCGACGCCAACGCTGACGGGCTGGCAGCAACCGAGGTCACCGCCTTCGCCGCGGGAGTCGCGAGGCTCGCACCATGAAACGCAACGATGCCGACAAGAAGTTCGCAGCCCGGCCGAGCGCGCCCGACGACTGGGTGAAGCAGGCAAACCGCCCATCGAAGCGCTGCCAGGGGAACGCAAACTACACGGCCCGACTGACCGTCGACATCACGCCGGAGCTACGCGGACGCATCAAGATCGCGGCTTTCCAGCGCGGCATCACCGTTGCCGAGATGCTGCGCGACCTGCTTGCCCGCAAATATCCGGAAAGCAGTGGAGAGCCACAGTGACGGCGCTCCCGGCAAACCATTCCCAGGTCGAACTGGTCTGGATCGAGAAGCAGATCGAGCATTGGCTCCGCTTCGGCCGTCAGGCTGGCGAACGAATCATCGACCGCCACCGAAGGATCGTCAGCTTCGCGCCCGGATGCGTTTTCGCCTTCGTGCGTTGGCAGTCCAACGACTACGGCACGATCCTGTCGCGGATCGACATCGTACGCGCAGTAGAACCCCGCGAGGCGTATCAGACGCTCCCCTTCGTGCGCCCCGGCGGCGACATCCTCCTGCACGTCGAGGGCTGGCCAAAGGTCGAGCGCGTGTTGCAAGCAATCGATGCCATCGACGCGATCGACATCGATCCCGCCGACGTTCCACCGGACTATTGGCGACACGTCCACAACCGAATGGCCGCGCGCCTTGAGTCGCGGCCCTACACCCCGGCCCGTCATACCGCCTTCCTGAAACGCCGGAGGGTCGGCCGATGAAACGCCACGCGCTGCTCCTCTTCGGCGTTGCTGCGATCGGTGCGATTGCGGCCTCCGCATCCGTCGAGTTCCCAACAAGGATCATCTGGAACGCCAGCCCGTCCGCACCGATCGGGTTCTATGAGGTGCAGCCAGTCGAGCGGCTTGACGTGCCGCAGCTCGTTGCCGTCGATCCGCCCGAGCGTCTCGAACGCTTCGTGTCGGAACGCGGCTATCTGCCGCCGGACATCCCGCTTCTGAAACGCGTCGTGGGGCTTCCGGGTCAAACCGTCTGCCGCATCGATCGCACCATCATCGTCGATGGCGTGGCGATGGGAGACGCCCTTCACCGCGATTCCATCGGCCGACCGATGCCCGTCTGGCAGGGCTGCCGGCGCATCGCGGCGGACGAACTCTTCCTCATGAACCGGGACGTCGAGAACAGCCTCGACGGACGCTATTTCGGCCCGATCCCCGCCACATCCATCATCGGCTCGGCGGTCCCGCTGTGGACCGACGAGGACGGCTCGGGCCGGTACCGATGGCGCGTCGCAACCCAATGACCGGCACGCCGAACTTCCCTCCAGCGCCAACCGAAAGGACATTCCCATGGCACATATCGGACACTTCACCCGCACCAGTGACGGCTATCGCGGCCACCTCAAGACGCTCACGCTCGACGCCGAACTGACGCTCGTTCCGGCCGAGCAAACCGACGCCGAGAACGCGCCCGACTACCGCGTCCATATCGGCACGGAAGATCAGGCGCAGGAGATCGGCGCGGGTTGGAAACGCACCGGCGAGAAGGCCGGAGATTACGTTTCGCTGATGATCGACGATCCCGCCTTGCCGCATCCGATCCATGCCAACCTGTTCCACTCGGTGAGCGAGAACGACACCTATCTGCTCACCTGGAACCGGCCGCCCAAGCGCCGCGAACAGAGCTGAGGCGATGCGCATGCTTCGCCATTGCAGCGCCACCGGATGGCATTGCGCCATCCGGTCGGTTGCTCTCTCCCTCCTTACCGGTCTTCTGATTGCTGCCGCTCTGCCAACGGAAACAATCGCTCAAAGCGCACCGACCGTGCAGCAAGTACACGATCCTTATAGCGTTCACATTGCCGAGGCCGCGCAACGCTTTCGCATTCCCGAGCGCTGGATCCGCGCCGTCATGCAAGTCGAAAGCGCGGGCCGCGTGCGCGCCGTCTCCAGCGCCGGCGCGATGGGGCTGATGCAGATCATGCCCGAAACCTGGGCCGGCTTGCGCATCCGCCATCGTCTCGGCCGCGATGCGTTCGATCCGCGCGACAACATCCTCGGCGGCACGGCCTACTTGCGGGAGATGTACGACCGCTTCGGATCGCCCGGCTTTCTCGCGGCTTACAATGCGGGGCCAGAACGTTACAGGCAGCATTTGGACACCGGCCGCGCGCTGCCACGCGAGACCCGCGTCTACATCGCGACGTTACTCCCGATGCTCGGGCTGGACGCCCGCGCCGACACCGTGAATGTTGCTCCACCGCCGCCCGACTGGCGAGAAGCACCGCTCTTCGTCGAACGTCTCGAAGGCAACTCGGATGCAGATCGGCCGCAGGACAATCGCAAACCGGCGGATGATTCCCCGACACGAACGGAGCAGCGCGATCGCACTAAGGAGATGCGGCCCGATGGCGTCTTCATCGCACAAACCCGTATCGGAGGCCGACCATGACGATGACTTGTACATTTCGCAGTTTAGAAAGCAGCGGCGTAGTCTGGAGTGGATTGACGGGAAAGGTCTGCAACAGGGGAAGGGGATGGCCAGATAAAAGGGCACGATGTGCGCCTCGGTTGTGGGGAGGGATTTCATACACTTACGCGACGATTTCGCGATGTGCGCAATCACAGTGCAGCCTGCGATACTTCCGTTTTCGCTGTGATTTCAGGTTTTTCGCGCGATGTGCGGGCCTTCGGGCATGAGCGACGAAGACGACTTCCGCATCCGGCCTGGCCGCATCCGCTCTTCGTCCAGCCAGCGCGCGCGGCCCTTCATCGCCCAGGCGCTCGCCTCGGCGCAGCGGGCCGGTGGACACATCTCCCGTTCGGGCAAAATTACGTCCGGGCATCGCTCCTATTTCGGACGCGGCAAGCGCGCCAGCATCCAGGCAAACCGTTGGGTGACCAGCCGTTCGCGTATCGCCGTCATTAAGACGCGCGTGGTCCGGCATGGGCGGCACGGTGCACCGCTCGCCACCCATCTGTCCTATCTGCGCCGCGAAGGGGTTACGCGCGATGGGGAGAAGGCCCGGCTGTTCGGGCCGGAAGCCGACGAGATCGACCCGAAGGTGTTCGCCGAACGCTGCGAGGAGGACCGGCATCACTTCCGCTTCATCGTCTCGCCCGAAGACGCCATCGACATGACGGATCTCAAATCCTTCACGCGCGACTTGCTGCGTCAGGCCGAGAAAGATTTGGGTACGAAGCTCGACTGGGTCGGCGTCGATCATTGGAACACCGAGCACCCGCACATCCATGTCATCGCGCGCGGCCGCGCCGACGATGGCGAAGACCTCGTTATATCCCGCGATTACATCATGGAAGGCATGCGCGCCCGCGCCCAAGACTTGATAACGCGGGAGCTGGGCTATCGCACCGATCGAGACATCCACAACACGCTGGAACGCCAGATCGATAGCGAACGCTGGACTGAACTGGACCGCCAACTCCAACGTGACGCCAATCCCCATGACATCATCGACCTTGCGCCCCGGCGCGGACGCCAACCGGACGAACTCCACGCGCTCAAGGTCGGACGAATGCGCAAGCTCGAATCCCTCGGTCTCGCCAGTCAGATCGGCCCCGGTCAGTGGGTGATGGACGAGAGCGCAGAGGCGACCCTACGCGAACTTGGCGAGCGCGGCGACATCATCAAGCGCATCCATCGCGGGCTCACCGAGCGCAGCATTGAGCGTGGCGCGTCAAGCTACGTGCTGGCGGGCGAAAGCCTGAACGATCCGGTCATCGGTCGACTGATCGATCGCGGCTTGGACGACGAACTCAAGGGCACCGCCTACGCAGTGATCGACGGCGTCGACGGCCGAACCCATCATATTCGACTGCCGCACATCGATGCGGCGGGAGACGGCGCGCCCGGGTCGATCGTCGAACTGCGGAAATTCGACGATGCGAGGGGCCGTAGCCGTGTGGCGCTCGCCGTCCGGTCCGACCTCTCGATCGAGCGGCAAGTGACCGCAACTGGGGCAACCTGGCTCGACCGACAAGCCATCGCCCGCGAACCGGCCGCGTTGGGTGGCGGCGGGTTCGGCGCCGAAGTGAGCGAGGCGCTGGAGCAGCGCGCCGAACACCTGATCGAGGAAGGGCTGGCAAAGCGGCAAGGCCAGCGCGTGATCTTCAATCGCGATCTTCTGAACACACTGCGAAAGCGCGAGCTGGATGCCGTCGGTGAAAAACTCGCAAAAGAGATTGGCCGTCCGTACACGCCTTCAACGACTGGGGAATATGTCGCTGGCACGTATCAGCGACGCATAGCGCTCGCCTCGGGCCGCTTCGCCATGATCGATGACGGCCTCGGTTTCCAACTCGTCCCCTGGACCCCCTCGGTCGAGAAGCATCTCGGCAAGCACATCTCAGGCATCGCGCGCGGCAATGGTGGCGTCGATTGGGACTTCGGTAGGAGCCGAGGGCTCAGTCTGTAGCAGAGGCGATTGCCGGAAAGGAAAGGGCCATGCCCGCCACGAAAATCCTCTGGGGCCAGATTGTCATCGTCTCGCTGATCGTGCTGACGACGACATGGACAGCGACGCAGTGGACGGCGCTTCGGCTCGGCTTTCAGCCCCAGCTCGGCGAGCCCTGGTTCGAGGTACTCGGCTGGCCGGTCTACTATCCGCCGGCCTTCTTCTGGTGGTGGTATGCCTATGACGCCTATGCGCCTCGCATTTTCATCGAGGGCGCGATCATCGCGGCGTCTGGCGGGTTCGCCGCTGTCGGTGTCGCCATCTTCCTCTCGGTGCTGCGCGCCCGCGAAGCCCAGGATGTCGAGACCTACGGCTCGGCACGCTGGGCGACCGGCAAGGAAATCAAAGCGGCCGGCCTGATCGATCCCGATGGGGTTGTCCTGGGCAAGTTCGAGCAGTCCTATCTGCGCCACGACGGGCCGGAACATGTGCTGTGTTTCGCGCCAACGCGAAGCGGCAAGGGTGTCGGTCTCGTCATCCCGACACTGTTGACCTGGCCTGGATCGGCGATCGTTCACGACATCAAGGGCGAAAACTGGCAGCTTACATCTGGTTTCCGCGAACGACATGGCCGGATCCTGCTATTCGACCCGACCAATCCGGAATCTTCCGCCTACAATCCGCTGCTGGAAGTGCGTCGCGGGGCCTGGGAGGTGCGCGACGTCCAGAACATCGCCGACATCCTGGTCGATCCCGAAGGCTCGCTTGAGAAGCGCAATCACTGGGAGAAGACCAGCCACGCGCTTCTCGTCGGCGCGATCCTCCATGTTCTGTACGCCGAAGCCGACAAGACCCTAGCGGGCGTAGCGGCCTTCCTGTCCGATCCCAGGCGCCCGATCGAGGCGACGCTGCGCGCGATGATGGCGACCGCGCATCTCGGTGAGGCAGGGCCGCATCCGGTAGTCGCCAGCGCCGCGAGGGAGCTCCTTAACAAGTCGGGAAACGAACGGTCAGGCGTCCTGTCGACCGCCATGTCGTTTCTTGGCCTTTATCGTGATCCAGTCGTCGCCGAGGTGACGCGCCGCTGCGAATGGCGCATTGCGGACCTAGTCGACAGCGCCGAGCCGGTCACGCTCTACCTTGTCGTACCGCCGTCGGACATCAACCGCACCAAGCCGCTCATCCGTCTCATCCTCAACCAGATCGGACGCCGCCTGACCGAGGATATCGAAGGACATGGCAAACGCCATCGCCTGCTCCTGATGCTCGACGAGTTCCCGGCGCTCGGGCGTCTCGACTTCTTCGAAAGCGCGCTCGCCTTCATGGCCGGCTACGGCTTGAAGAGCTTCCTGATCACACAGTCGCTAAACCAGATCGAGAAGGCCTACGGCCCGAACAATTCGATCCTCGACAATTGCCATGTCCGGGTGAGCTTCGCCACGAATGACGAGCGGACCGCGAAGCGCGTCTCCGATGCGCTCGGCACCGCGACGGAGCTGCGCGCCATGAAGAACTATGCCGGGCACCGTCTCTCGCCCTGGCTTGGCCATCTGATGGTCAGCCGACAGGAAACGGCGCGACCGTTGCTCACCCCCGGCGAGGTCATGCAGCTCCCGCCGACCGATGAGATCGTCATGGTCGCGGGCACACCGCCGATCCGGGCGGAGAAGGTGCGCTATTTCGAAGATGCACAGTTTCAGGCGCGCATCCTGGAGCCACCGGAACCGACCAAGAGTGCTGTTCAACGCACTGACGACTGGAGCGAGATGCCGTTGCCGCCGCGACCTGAGCTGCCCGATCCGGAAGCCATGGACGCCGAAAGCGAGGAGAACGGGGAGAGCAAGATCGAGCACCGAAAACAGGCCGAGTTGGATGCGGCGCGTGCGGTCGAAACCAGTGAACCTGTCTGCAATGAGTTCGAATTGGATCGCGAAAAGGCTCCGTCCGATCGCGTCGTTCAACTCAGCCAGTTCGATCGGCAGGCACGAACTCTAGCACGCCAGGCCGCGCTCGATCCCGATGACGGCATTGAACTGTGAGCGCCGCTATGAAGCAGCCGAAGAAACAGCGTCTTTCTGTCTATCTCGATCCGGAGATCATGGTGTCGCTCGCCGACTACGCCGCGCGACACGATCATTCACTATCGCTCGTCGCCGAAGCGGCGATCGCGTCCTTCCTTTCACCCGACGCGGCCGAGCGGCAGGAAGCGGCGACCGCGAAGCGTCTCGACCGGATCGACCGCAGGCTGGCACGCCTCGAACGGGACGCGAGCATCTCGGTCGAGTCGATGGCGGCGTTCATCCGTTTCTGGCTGACCACCAATCCGCCGCTGCCCGAACCGGCCCAAGCTGCTGCAAAGGCTCAAGCGGGCAAGCGGTACGATGCTTTCGTCGCTGCGCTCGGTCGGCGATTGGCGCAAGGTCCGGCCCTGCGACAGGAGATTTCGGAAGATGTACATGCCGCTCATGTACCGGAGGCTTACTCGCGAAGCGGTCCTCCATCTGACTAGTTTCCGAGTTCAGCTTTGCTGGAGATTCCGTTGAAAAAGTCCGCAAGCCACGAAGACGGTCAATTTCGGCTACCACACCTGCGATCCGAGAGGCCGCAAAATCAATATCTGGTATACTGCGCGCCGTTCAGTCGACTTTTTCAACGAAATCCTGGACGGAGCGGACGTTGGCTGAATGTCGGCTTTTCGCGTTAGCTCAGAGTTCGACCAAACGCTCTTCGACTGGTGAAGACTGAACGATAGACGAGTTCGTCGCACCGAAGGGCACGATCCGGTCGATGACAGCCTCCATCTCGGCCACGCCACGGACATGCGCCCGGGCAACGAAGCAATCCTCGCCGGACACACGATCACAAGCGACAATCTGAGGCGTCTCCCGGATCGCCTCGATCATGTTCTTCATCTCACCCGGCAAGGGGCGCGCACGGACCAGGATCGTCAGGCCATAGCCAAGGCGGGCCGGGTCGATGCGCGCGCCGTATCCAGTGATGATGCCGACATCCTCAAGTCGCCTCACACGGTCGGCCACGCTCGGTGCGGACAGGCCAACGCGGCGCGACAACTCGGCACGGGGGACGCGGGCATCCGCACAAAGCTCACGAAGAATGGCTGCGTCGATGCTGTCGAGGCCGGTTTCCTCGAATCGAAGGTTATCGGATGTGCTTGCCTTCTTTCTTGAGCGCATTTCGTTAATCGACATATCTGATCTCCATATCAAAACCTGTT
Organism: uncultured Aurantimonas sp.; assembly: GCA_947488615.1. Classification (GTDB taxonomy): domain Bacteria; phylum Pseudomonadota; class Alphaproteobacteria; order Rhizobiales; family Rhizobiaceae; genus Aurantimonas. The sequence goes on along the minus strand of CANKZU010000009.1, from coordinate 56,660 downwards.
TCTACCTTGCATTATAGATACATGACAGATCAAGACCCCGTAAACCCCGCTCTCGCCAAAGCCCCCGGAGCCATGTCGCGCATGTCCGAGGCCGTTCCTCCTCAAGCATGGTTCGGCGTCTCCGCCGTTTTCCACTATCTCGGCCCAGCGTTCGCAGTCCTATTGTTCCCTGTCGTCGGCGTGCTTGGTGTCGCGTGGTTCCGCATCGCGTCAGCCGCTCTGGTCTTCGCTCCCATCACGAAGCCTTGGCGCACCTTCAAAAAGTCATCGCCCCACGAGCGACTTCTTCTTCTGGCGCTTGGGGGGTGCCTCGCCGTGATGAACAGCTCTTTCTACCTGGCCCTTGACCGGCTGCCGATTTCGCTCGTCGCCGCCATCGAATTCGTGGGCACCATCGGGATCGCGCTCTGGGGCCTTCGCACAGGGCGCAACTATCTGGCCTTCGCCTTCGCCATCAGCGGCGTGGCCCTACTGATCGACGTGCCATCGCTACTGGCGGCGGATGGACCCGCCCTGACGTCCGACCTTCTGGGCCTGTTCTGGGCACTCCTGAACGGGTCGCTGTTCGTCCTCTACATCATCCTGGGACACAAGATTTCCGAAGGTGGCGCATCAGGCGGCGTGGAGCGCCTGGGCGCTGCCATGACAGCAGCCTTCGTTTTCGTGATGCCCATCGGGTTCCTGCAAACCCTCGACGCGTTTGGTGCGCCCTTGCTGGTGCTGGCCGGGATTGGCGTCGGTATCTGTTCGTCCGTCATCCCCTATGTCTGCGATCAGCTCGCGATGGCCCGTCTGCCACGCGCCAGCTTTGCGTTCCTGCTCGCCCTCCTGCCCGCGACCGCCACCATCATCGGCGTGATCGTCCTGCGTCAGATTCCGAGCGCTTTGGATGTCCTGGGCGTGGCCCTCGTCATGATCGGCGTGGCCGTTCACAAACCCGCGCCGATGCCGGTCCCGGCGGCGAACGGTGACTGAAACCGGTAGTTCGCCGCACCCTGACGAATGAGCCGGATGGGCTCGTTCCCGCCCTTCGCCGCAAGTCATTCGAACGTCGACAGGAGGCAAAACCCAATCGCCGAACGGGCTCCTACTGGTTGGCCGTTCCGCCGTTTCCCTGTATTTCCACGCCATTCCACTACTACGCCCTTGACGCTGTTGCGCCGCGCTAGTTTGCGGTTCTTTTAATCATCCCCGATCCGGGGCCCTCGTTTCGCGCCCCATCAAGTTGGGGACGCATATGACCACTTCATTCCAGCACACCGAGGCCATCATTCGCGGCAGCCGCATGCTGCGCACCGCACTAGGTCCGGCGATCGCTGGATATCTGGAAGACCCCCAGGTCGTCGAGGTCATGCTCAACCCCGACGGGCGGCTCTGGATCGACCTCCTGTCAAACGGGCTTCAGGCAACTGACGACCATTTGTCGCCCGCCGATGGCGAACGCATCGTTCGGCTGGTTGCCCATCATGTCGGCGCGGAGGTCCATCCCGGCAGTCCGCGCGTATCTGCCGAACTGCCCGAGACGGGGGAGCGGTTCGAGGGCCTGCTGCCTCCCATCGTCGCCGCGCCGACCTTCGCGATCCGCAAGCCGGCGGTCGCCGTCTTCACGCTCGCCGATTACGTCGATGCCGGCATCATGTCGGGCGTTCAGGCGAAGACCCTGTCCACTGCGGTTGCCGAGCGCCGCAACATCCTTGTCGCCGGAGGCACCTCGACCGGCAAGACGACGCTCACCAACGCGCTTCTTGCGGAAGTCGCCAGAACCGACGACCGCGTCGTCCTGATCGAGGACACGCGCGAGCTGCAATGCGCTGCGCCGAACCTCGTCGCGCTACGCACCAAGGACAACGTCGCCTCGCTCTCCGATTTGGTGCGTTCGTCGCTGCGCCTGCGCCCGGATCGCATTCCGATCGGCGAGGTGCGCGGCTCCGAAGCGCTCGATCTCCTAAAGGCGTGGGGCACCGGCCATCCGGGCGGCATCGGGACGATCCATGCCGGCACCGCGCTCGGTGCGCTCCGGCGGATGGAGCAACTCATCCAGGAAGTTGTGGTCACCGTCCCGCGCGCGCTGATCGCCGAGACCATCGATCTCGTCGCCGTCCTGTCCGGCCGTGGCGCGGCTCGGCGCCTGTCCGAACTCGCCCGAATCGAAGGCCTCGACCCCGACGGCGACTACCGCCTCACATCCACGAACCAAAATCCGGAAGGAACGTCTAAATGATTCAGACCGCTCAGCCACTACGCCGATCCGTCGAGGCGCTGTGCGTCGCGGCAGTTATCTCGCTGTCCTTCGCGAACACCGCGCATGCAGCGGGCTCGTCGATGCCCTGGGAGGCGCCGCTGCAGGCGATCCTGGATTCGATGGAGGGACCGGTCGCCAAAATCATCGCCGTCATGATCATCATCATCACCGGCTTGACGCTCGCCTTCGGCGATACCTCAGGCGGGGCGCGGCGGCTGATCCAGATCGTTTTCGGTCTGTCGATCGCCTTTGCCGCATCGAGCTTCTTCCTCTCCTTCTTCTCCTTCGGCGGCGGAGCGGTGATCTGATGAGCGAATCCGATCCCGTCGCCGGTTTCACGATCCCCGTGCACCGCGCGCTCACCGAACCGATCCTGCTCGGCGGTGCGCCGCGTGCGGTCGCGATCGCCAACGGCACGCTTGCAGCGGCCGTGGGCCTTGGCCTGCGGCTCTGGCTGGTCGGTATCCTGATCTGGGCGATCGGGCATTTCGCGGCGGTGTGGGCGGCCAAACGCGATCCGCTCTTCGTCGATGTCGTGCGCCGCCATGTCCGCATTCCCGGCCATCTCGGAGTGTGATCGGATGATGAACCTCGTCGAATATCGCCGCAACGCGAAGCACCTCTCCGACTTCCTGCCCTGGGCGGCGCTCGCCGGAGAGGGCGTCGTGCTCAACAAGGATGGCTCGTTCCAGCGCACCGCACGATTCCGCGGTCCCGATCTCGACAGCGCCGTGCCGGCCGAACTGGTCGCGGTCGCGGGCCGTATCAACAACGCGCTGCGTCGGCTCGGGTCGGGCTGGGCGGTGTTCGTCGAAGCGCAGCGGGTACCCGCCGCCTCCTATCCCGAAAGCCGTTTTCCCGATGCCGCCTCGGCGCTGGTCGATGCCGAACGCAGGGCGCAGTTCGAGGAAGAGGGTGTCCATTTCGAGTCCCGCTATTTCCTGACCCTGCTGTTCCTGCCGCCGGTCGAGGACGCTGCACGCGCCGAGCGGTTTCTGTATGAAGGCCGCGAGCGTGCCGCCGGGGCCGATGGCTGCGAGACCCTGGCTGGCTTCGTCGACCGCAGCGACCGCGTTTTGCAGCTCATCGAGAGCTTCATGCCCGAATGCGCCTGGCTCGATGATGGCGAGACGCTCACCTATCTGCATTCCACCATCTCGACCAAGGTCCAGCACGTGAGGGTGCCCGAGGTGCCGATGCATCTCGACGCGCTGCTCGCCGATCAGCCGCTGACCGCCGGGCTGGAGCCGATGCTGGGCGATGCGCATCTGCGTATCCTAACGATCACCGGCTTTCCGAGCGTAACGACCCCCGGCATCCTCGACGATCTCAACCGGCTCGCCTTCCCCTATCGCTGGTCGACGCGGGCCATCATGCTCGACAAGACCGATGCGACGCGACTGCTGACGAGAATCCGGCGCCAATGGTTCGCCAAGCGCAAGTCGATCGCCACGATCCTGAAAGAGATCATGACCAACGAGACGTCGGCCCTGCTCGACAGCGACGCGCACAACAAGGCGATGGACGCCGACGCAGCACTGCAGGAGCTCGGCTCGGACCTGATCGGCGAGGCTTATGTCACCGCAACCGTGGCGGTGTGGGATGCCGACCCGCGTATCGCCGACGAGAAGCTGCGGCTCGTCGAGAAGGTCATCCAGGGCCGCGATTTCACCTGCATCGCCGAGACGGTCAACGCGGTCGAGGCGTGGCTCGGCAGCCTGCCCGGGCAGGTCTACGCCAATGTCCGCCAGCCGCCGGTCTCGACGCTCAATCTCGCCCATATGATCCCGCTTTCAGCGGTCTGGGCGGGGCCGGAACGGGGAGGTCCAAGCAAAGATGGGCATTTCGCAGCGCCCCCACTGCTCTTCGGCCAGACCGAAGGCTCCACCCCGTTCCGGTTTTCCCTCCATGTCGGCGATGTCGGCCACACGCTCGTCGTCGGTCCGACCGGCGCGGGCAAATCGGTGCTGCTTGCGCTCATGGCCCTGCAGTTCCGCCGATACAAAAAGTCCCAGGTCTTCGCTTTCGACTTCGGAGGCTCGATCCGCGCCGCCGCGCTCGCCATGGGCGGCGATTGGCACGATCTCGGTGGTTCACTATCGGACGACGTTGCCGAACCGGTTGCCCTGCAGCCGCTCGCCCGCATCGACGATGCCGCGACGCGAAGCTGGGCCGCAGGCTGGATCGCCGCCATCCTGGCCCGCGAAGGCGTGATGGTCACACCGGAGGTGAAGGATCATCTCTGGTCGGCGCAGTCGTCGCTCGCCTCCGCGCCGGTTGAAGAGCGCACGCTCACCGGCCTCTCAGTGCTGCTGCAATCGCAGGATTTGAAGCGCGCCTTACAGCCCTATTGCGTCGGCGGACCGTTCGGCCGCCTGCTCGACGCAGAGGCCGAGCATCTTGGGCGTGAGCGCGTCCAGGCCTTCGAGACCGAGGGTCTGATCGGCACCGGCGCGGCGCCTGCCGTGCTCGCCTATCTCTTTCACCGCATCGAGGAGCAACTCGACGGATCACCGACGCTGCTGATTATCGACGAGGGGTGGCTCGCGCTCCACGATGAAGGCTTCGCCGGGCAACTACGCGAATGGCTGAAGACGCTGCGCAAGAAGAACGCCAGCGTCGTCTTCGCCACCCAGTCTCTCTCGGACATCGACGGCAGCGCCATCGCGCCCGCGATCATCGAGAGCTGTCCGACACGCCTGTTCCTGCCGAACGAACGCGCCATCGAGCCGCAGATCACCGCCATCTATCGGCGCTTCGGGCTGAACGACCGGCAAATCGAGATCCTCGCCCGCGCAACGCCGAAGCGCGACTATTACTGTCAGTCGCGACGCGGCAACCGGCTCTTCGAGCTCGGTCTCGGCGAGGTGGCGCTCGCCTTCACCGCGACTTCGGCAAAGACCGACCAGGCGGCAATCGCACGCATTTTGGATGAGGGCGGACGCGAGGACTTCGCGGCAGCGTGGCTCCGTGAACGCGGCGTCGCCTGGGCCGTCGATCTCATTGCCGATCTTCCCAATCTCACCAGGCAAGAGGCGCCTGACGAGCAGTCCGGCCCGGACTCCGGGTCGGAACCCCCAACCCACGATATCGAGGAGACTTCGTCATGATCCGTAAATCCATTCCGCTCCGACTCGGTGCAGCACTCATGCTGGCAGCACCGGTCGCGATCTCGCCGATCCTGACCGAACCTGCGCATGCCTGGCGTATCGTCTACGACCCGAGCAACTATGCGCAAAACGTGATCCAGGCCGCCCGCGCGCTCGAGCAGATCAACAACCAGATTACGTCTCTGCAGAACCAAGCGCAGATGCTGATCAATCAGGCACGCAATCTCGCCAGCTTGCCCCACTCGTCACTTCAGCAATTGCAGCAGTCCGTCGCGCGCACCCAGCAGCTTCTGAGTGAAGCCCAGCGGATCGCCTACGACGTCCAGCAGATCGACCGCGCCTTCGAGACGAGTTATGGCAACGCGTCGATGACTGCCTCCGACCAGGCGCTGATCGACGGCGCCAAGGACCGCTGGCAGAATACCGTGGCCGGATTGCAGGACGCGATGCGCGTGCAGGCCGGCGTCGTCGGCAATATCGACACCAACCGCGCGCAGATGTCGGCCCTTGTCGGCGCCAGCCAATCCGCCACGGGCGCGTTGCAGGCGACCCAGGCCGGCAATCAGCTTCTCGCGCTCCAGGCCCAGCAGATTTCGGATCTTACCGCCGTGATCGCCGCACAGGGACGGGCACAGAACCTCGAAGCGGCACAAAGGGCTGCTGCGCAGGAGCAGGCGCGGGAACAGCGCCGCCGCTTCCTCGAACCCGGCGAGGGCTATCGGCCCGGCAATGCCGAGATGTTCCCGAACGGAGGCTGACGATGGAGGGGACGGTCCTCGCCCGGCTGGCGGCCGCCGTCTTCTTGGCTGTCGCGGTAGTCGTCGCGATCATCGAGCTGGGCCGGCAGGGGGAAGAGGTGCGCGCCGCCCGGCCAGCAGCGGGCGTTGGGCAAGAACCGGCTCGCGCCGAGCTCCGACGTTGTCAGGCGCTCGGCGAGGCGGCGCTTGACGAGCCCTCCTGTGTCGATGCCTGGGCCGAAAGGCGCCGCCGCTTCCTCAACACCGATCCGGAGAGGAGCGAGTAAGCCATGGGCGGCACCGGCGTCATCGACCGCTTCCTCGAGGTCTTCACCCGCTACATCGATTCAGGCTTCGGTCTGCTTGGCGGCGAGGTCGCGTTCCTGGCGACCACGCTGATCGTCATCGACGTGACACTGGCCGCACTGTTCTGGGCGTGGGGCGCCGACGACGACATCCTCGCCCGGCTCGTGAAGAAGACGCTCTTCATCGGCATCTTCGCCTACATCATCTCCAACTGGAACACGCTCGCCCGCATCGTATTCGAGAGTTTCGCGGGCCTGGGTCTGCAGGCCACCGGCACCGGTTTCACCACCGCCGATCTCCTACGCCCCGGCCGTGTTGCCCAGGTCGGACTCGACGCCGGTCGTCCGATCCTCGAATCCATTTCCGATCTGATGGGCTACATTTCGTTTTTCGAGAACTTCATCCAGATCATCGTGCTGATGTTCGCCTGGGCGATGGTGCTGCTCGCCTTCTTCATCCTCGCCATCCAGCTCTTCATCACACTGATCGAGTTCAAGCTGACGACGCTGGCGGGCTTCTTGCTGATCCCGTTCGGCCTCTTCGGCAAGACCGCCTTCCTTGCCGAGCGGGTGCTCGGCAACGTCGTCTCCTCCGGCGTCAAGATCCTCGTCCTCGCCGTCATCATCGGCATCGGTTCGACCTTGTTCGCCGAATTCACCGCCGGCTTCGGTGGCGAGCAACCCAATATCGAGGACGTCATGGCAATCGTACTCGCCGCGCTGTCGCTACTCGGTCTCGGAATCTTCGGCCCTGGCATCGCCAACGGCTTGATCTCCGGTGGACCGCAGCTCGGCGCGGGCGCGGCCATCGGTACGGGTGTCGCGGCCGCGGGCGTGACCGCCGCGGCCGTGGCCGGAACGGGGATGGCGGGCGGTGCGGCTCTCAAAGGTGTCGCAGCCGGCGCACGCGGCGGTGCGGCCATGACCGGCGGAACCTCCGCCGCCTACAGCCTCGGATCGGCCGGCAAGAGCGGGGCGGCCGGTGTCGCCGGTGGCCTCGGCGGTGTCGCCCGCGCCGGGGCCGGTGTGGCTACCAGTCCGCTCAAACGTGCCGCAGGCGCCATGCGCGACAGTGCCCGCAGCGGCGCTCGCACCGCCATCGAAGCAAGCGGCGGCACGATCACCGGCGGTTCGGCCGACGTTTCCAGCGCGCCCCAGTCCGGTCCGCCCGCCTGGGCCAAGCGCATGAAGCGCTCCCAATCCCTCCACCACGGCACGACCGCAGCCGCCCATGCCGTCCGCTCCGGCGACAACCATGGCGGCGGCGCGTCCATCATTCTTTCCGAAAGCGACCGATAATGTTCAAGCGACCTACCCTCCATTACGGCAAGACCCCCGAACCTGAGACACCCTATCAGAAGGCCGCGCAGGTCTGGGACGAACGCATCGGCTCGGCCCGCGTCCAGGCGAAGAACTGGCGGTTTATGGCCTTCGGGGCGTTGCTGCTCGCCACAGGTCTCGCGGCCGGTCTCGTCTGGCAATCGGCACGCGGCACGATCGTCCCCTGGGTGGTCGAGGTCGACGCACTCGGCGAGGCGCGTACGGTCGCACCGGCAACGGCCGATTACCGCCCGACCGATCCGCAGATCGCGTTCCATCTGGCACGCTTCATCGAACACGTCCGCTCGATCGCCGCCGATCCGATCGTCGTACGCCAGAACTGGCTCAGGGCCTACGACTTCACCACCGATCGCGGCGCGATGGCGCTGAACGATTACGCGCGCGCCAACGATCCCTTCGAGAAGGTCGGCGAGATGCAGGTCTCGGTCGATGTCTCCAGCGTGATCCGCGCCTCGCCCGACAGTTTCCGCATCGCCTGGACCGAGCGGCGCTATCGCGACGGCAGTCTGGCCGCGACCGAGCGCTGGACGGCGATCTTGACCATTTCGGTGCAGCCCCCTCGCACCACCGAGCGGCTGCGCAAGAACCCGCTCGGCATCTACGTCCATGCCATCAACTGGTCGCGGGAGCTGCAGGAATGAGACACGCTATTCCCACGCTCCCGCTCACGCTGGCTGTCGCTTTGGTCCTTTCCGGCTGCGCGACCTACAGGCCGCCCGAGATCACCTATGACGATGATGTGCCCCCGCTTCCGGCGCCACCGGCGCCAGTGGTGGAACAGCCACCAAGGCCCGTCCACACGCCGCCTGGCTGGACGCCCTCGCGGGGTGGCGAAGCCGCCCGCACGCCGGAAGCCCGCGTCGTTAACGCCAACGCCGCTGCCCGCGTCGAGCCCCGCCGGGAGGGCTATTTCAATGCGATCCAGGTGTTTCCGTACAGCCAGGGCGCCCTCTACCAGATCTACGCCGCGCCGGGGCAGATCACCAACATCGCGCTGGAGCCGGGCGAGCGGTTGACCGGCGCGGGACCGATCGCCGCCGGCGACACCGCGCGCTGGATCATCGGCGATACCGAAAGCGGCAGCGGGCGGAGCCAGCGTGTCCATATTCTCGTCAAGCCGACCCGGCCCGACATCACGACCAACCTCGTGATCAACACCGACCGGCGCACCTATCTGATCGAACTGCGCGCCGACGAGGACACCTACATGCCGTCTGTCTCCTGGTCTTATCCGCGTATTCGCGGCCAGCTGCGGCCGCCCATCGTTGCGCAACCGGTTATCCCGCCCGCTTCGCAGCGGCGCTATCGCTACGGCCTCGAAGGCGACAGCCCGCCCTGGCGGCCGCAGACCGTCTTCGACGATGGACGGCGGGTCTACATCGTCTTCCCGCGCGGGATCGTGCAGGGCGACATGCCACCGCTCTTCATCATCGGCGCCGACGGCGAAGCGCAGATCGTCAACACACGCGTCCGCGGCAACATCCTGATCGTCGACCGGCTGTTCGCCGCCGCCGAACTCCGCCTTGGCGGCCGAAACCAGCAGATGGTGCGGATCGTGCGCACCGATGGCGTGCGGCGCAGCCGGACCGTCAGCGCATCGGAGGAGCGGCGTCATGACCGATGAACCCGAAACCCCGACTCCGGAGACCAATGCTCCACAGCCTGTCGATCGAACCGATCCGAAGGAGGCGTTCCGTCTGCGCGCCGACCCGCCGCGTGTGGTGCGTTTGTCGCGAAAGGTTCTGGCAGGGCTGGCGATCGTCGCCTGTCTAGGGATCGGCGCGGCGCTGATCGTCGCGCTTCAGGGCCGGGATGCGGGAGAAGGGCCGAACGAGCTCTACACCACCGAGAACCGGCCGACGGCTGACGAACTGCGCCGATTGCCCTCCGATTATAGCGGCATTCCGCAACTGGGACCGGCGCTGCCTGGGGATCTCGGCCGGCCGATCCGCCGCGCGCAGGAAGAAGGGCGACCGGTCCCCGCGACGCCTGTTCCCGGTCCCGATCCGGAAGAACAGCGGCGGCTCGCCGAGATGGAAGCCGCGCGCACCAGCGAGCTCTTCTTCGCCACGCGGGCGGGCCGAACCCAGGCCGCATCGACAAGCCCCGGACTCGATCTCGCGAGCGGCATTCCGACGGCGTTTCCGGGCCAGCAGAGGACACCGACGGCGCAGGAGCGGCAGTTGGCATTCCTCAATCAGGGCGCGGATCGTCGAACACTGGCGCCGGACCGTGTCACCCCGCCGCCATCGCCCTACACGCTGCAGGCCGGCGCCATGATCCCGACGGCGCTCGTCACCGGCATTCGCTCCGACCTGCCTGGCCAGATCATCGCCCAGGTCACCCAGAACGTCTATGACAGCCCGTCCGGGCGCTACCTGCTCATTCCGCAGGGCGCACGGCTGATCGGCGAATATGACAGCGGGGTCGGCTTCGGACAGCGCAGAGTGCTCCTTGTCTGGAACCGTATCATCCTGCCCGGCGGCCGCTCGATCGTCTTGGAACGGCAGCCCGGCGCAGACTCCGCTGGCTTCAGTGGGCTGGAGGACGGCGTCGACCATCACTGGTGGGACATCGCCAAAGCCGCGGTCCTCTCGACCCTCCTTAATGTCGGAGCGGAGCTTGTGACCGATGACAGCGACGAGATCGCTCGGGCCATCCGCGACGGGGCGCAGGACACGATCGGCGATGCTGGTGAAGAGATCGTGCGCCGCCAAGTCGGGCGCGCGCCGACGCTCACCATCAGGCCGGGCTTCCCCGTCAGTGTGATCGTCACCCGCGATCTGATCATCGAGCCGCAAAGGGGACAGTGATGAGCAAACTGAAACTCGGCCCCCTTGTCGACGACAAGCCGGTCAAGCTCACCGTCGAGCTGCCCGCCGCGGTGCACCGCGACCTTGCCGACTATGCCGAAGTCTTGGGTCGCGAGACCGGCCAGCCGATTGAGGAGCCTGCAAAACTGATCGCTCCGATGGTCGAACGCTTTATGGCGACCGATCGGGAGTTCGCGAAGGCGCGGAGGGCGCTCAGTGAGCGGAGGACTCCATCGATACCGGCCACGTCGAATTCGTCTTGATGCTTTTGCTGTCACAGATCCCGTTTCGGCGCGCTGTCAATCGCGCGAGACTGAGCATGCGCCGCCAAGCGGGATTGTCATTGTTCGGCGACCAGACCGCACAGAAGGGCAACGCTTCGGCCTCCAGCCGCCGATAAACCACCCCCGGAAACTGCGTGGCGATGGTTGCCTCACTGGTCAGTGTCACCCCGCGCCCGAACGATACGATCTGCATGAGATTGTCTCGGCCCACACGGTGCTTTTCAATCGAGGGATGCACGCCAAGATCGGCGAGGTGCTTGACGAGAAAGTCCTGGATCTCCGGGCCGGGGTCGCTCTCGCTGACGATGAAAGCCTCCTCGCGCAAATCGTCCCATTGGATATAATCACGGTCGGCCAAGGCATGTTCGTTTGGGAGCACGACAAACACGCGCTCGGTCCAGAACTGTGCCGCATCGCAATCGGTCAAGGAGGGCGAACCCGTGACGAACGCCACATCGAGGTCATTGCGACGCACGGCCGAAATGTGGTCGGAAGGCGCTCCCTCGATGATGTCGATGCGCACGTCGCCGTAGCGGTCGCTGTAGTCACGCAGCATTTGCGCCAGAAACCCGGACGCCAGCGACGAGAAGATTCCGACCCGGACGACGCCCTCTTCTCCGCGTCCGATCGGCCCGATATCGGCGGCAGCGCAGGAAACTTCGCTCAGCGCCTGCCGGGCATGGCGGACGAATTTCTTGCCTGCATGGGTCAGGATGACACCGCCGGAATGACGATTGAAGAGCGACGCGCCGAGTTCGTCTTCGAGATCACGGATGCGCCGGCTGATGGCTGATTGTTCGATGCCCAGAGACACCGCCGCACGGCGGAAGCTGCCACACTTCGAGGCGGCAACGACATAGCGGAGATGTCTCAGTTCAATCGTCATGGCGTTGCATGTTGATCGCCGCAGAAATCTACCGGTGACTTGCAGTTCTATCCTGCGGCGGTTCTTAAACTCCTCGATTCGGACCCGTTTCTCACATCGCTTCCGCCAATACGTCCTGTGATTGGCCAGCGAATTTTTCTTAAGTTGCTCCGTCTTCCCCAAAGCTCTGCGAGCTCCTGAGTGAAGCGGACAATAAGCTGATCTGAATTCGCCTCGCGTGCGCGGCGGGTGGCAGACCATGTGGAGACATACCCAACCAAATCGTCTAGCGACCACGCCCTCTCGATGGTGAGCGGCGGAAGGGATCGCTCCTGAAAGGGGAAATCCAACGACCGATAACCATCTTCCACATGCCGGCGTCCATCGGGCCAGAACTTGTGGATCTCGTACCAATAGAAGTGCGAGAACCTTTCTCCGATCACTCCATCGAGAGTCGGAACACCATACGCAACGAGAGCAAGCGCACCGCTCGGATGAAGTACCCGCGTAGCTTCAGCGTAAAAGCAAGGCAGATCGAACCAGTGCGCCGCCTGCGCTGCGACCACGAGATCGACGCACCCGTCACGCAGTATGATCTTCTCCGCCGGTTCGCACCGATAACGGACGTTGTCGCGCCGAACGGCGTTGGAGATTTGGGTTTCGCTCGGATCGGTCGCCGTCACCACGTTGAAATGCTCTGCGAGGAGAATAGAAAGCTGGCCCGTTCCGCACCCTACGTCGAGTGCGTGATAGGTGTTTGCGCATTCGGCGGCTAACACCTGAGCCAATTCGGGTGGGTAGTTTGGGCGGTGACGCTGATAGTCCGCGCCGCCCTCTTCGAAGTGACGCTCAACCATCCGCTTTCTCGTATAACAAACTGCGTTTAGAAAGGCCGGTTTCAGCGCGAGTAATCCGCTGTTCGAAACCCTCCGCATGCAACGCCTCAATCGCATCCGCAAGCATCACGCGGAGCGGTACATCGACTTCATGCTCCAGTTCGTCGATCGCGGTGAGCCTTGCTTTCCAGTGATCAACGAGGCCAGCGCGTAGTTTCTCTCCCTCCTTTGTCAAGGATACGATCCGGGATCGCGCATCCTTGCCCTGCACTCGGCGCACAAGGCCGTCTGCTTCCATCAGTTTGATGGTTTGAGAGACGGCGCCCTGGGTGACGCAGGTCCGCTCCTGAAGTTCGCCAATGGTCTGCGATCCGTTACCCAAAACACGCAGAATTGGAGTGTAGCGCGCGCGCATGGCCAAACCGGCAGCACGGTAGTGGGCTTCCGAACCTCTATCGAGAAGGTCGGTGAGATGGCGAAGGAGTTCGCCGAGACCGGGAGCACTGGACTGTCGCATATCCATCGTATACATTAGCGCTAATGCAAATCCAAGCGAGAATTTCGTAGCGATGAAACCATCCCTCCAATCCGGTCTCGTACACGAAGAGGAACTGACAATCATCGATGAGTTGACGGTTCCAAATATCTCCTCTCGTTTCGCGACATTCGTTGACATGCCGCCTGTCTTCGCAACGGCTTTCATGATCGCCCACGTCGAGGCGACGTGCATCGCCTGCCTTCGCGGCCACCTCGATGGGGGCGAGCACACGGTCGGCACGCATGTGGACCTGTCGCACACCGTAGCGACGCCGGTCGGTATGGATGTAACCGCGAGCGCCGAACTGACCGAGGTGGAGGGCCGGATGCTGACCTTCCGCATTAAGATCCGCGACGAAGCTGGACCGATCGGCTCGGGCACGCATCGACGCGCGGTGATCGACGTAGAGCGATTCATGGCAAGGGTCGCGCAGAAGGCAAAAAAAGAGGTAGGGGAAGACAGCGCATGATCGTCCGGGAATGGAGGGGGCATGCCGCCCGCCAACGGGCGGACGCCTACCCTGAACACTTTCGACGCAACGTATTGCCGGAACTTCAAAGCGTGAACGGCTTTCTCGGTGCCGACCTCGTTCGACGAGATGTCAATGAGGAGATCGAGTACGTCGTCTTGAGCCGCTGGTCATCGATGGATGCGATCCATTCCTTCGCAGGCGATGATCCTGATCGGGCAGTGATCGAGCCGGGTGCTGTGGCAGCACTCAGCGACTACGACAGGCGGGTTCGACACTACGAGGTCTTGGAGACGCTAGTGCTTTCATAACCACTTCCAAACCGTTGGGCCGTCGATGGTAAATGATCCCGCTGGGGTCAGTTTGCATTGTCGCCTAGCAATTGGCGGGCCACGATCACGCGCATGATCTCGTTTGTGCCCTCGACAATCTGGTGGACTCGAAGATCGCGAACGATTTTTTCGATCCCATAATCCGCAAGATACCCATAGCCGCCGTGAAGCTGGAGAGCTTGATTGGCAACTTTGAATCCCGTGTCGGTCACCAGCCGCTTTGCCATTGCGCAAAACTTTGTAGCGTCGGAATGGCCTTGATCGAGTTTCCAAGCTGCCTGGTAGAGAAAGGTCCGAGCGGCTTGAAGCTCCGTTTCCATGTCTGCGAGTGTAAATTGCAGGGCCTGGAACGAGGTCAACGGTTTCCCGAATGCATGGCGTTCGCGCATGTATGCCATGGCGCGGTCGAGAGCGGCCTGCGCAGCGCCTAGCGAGCCGGCAGCAATGTTCAGCCGCCCACCATCCAGGCCAGCCATTGCTATCTTGAACCCAATCCCCTCATCGCCAAGCAGGTGATCTGCCGGAATCCGTGCTGCATCAAAATTCATCTGGGCAGTGGGCTGTGCCCGCCAGCCCATTTTTCTCTCATTCGCACCGAAGCTCAGACCAGAAATCCCATCCTCGACAATGAGGGTGGATATGCCGAACGACCCCTCACCGCCTGTACGGCACATGAGCAGATAGACATCGGAGACATCGCCGCCGGTAATAAACGCCTTGCTGCCAGAGACCACATAGTCATCTCCGTCCTTTACCGCGCGTGTTTTCAGGGCTGCGGCATCCGATCCTGACCCTGGCTCGGTCAAGCAGTAGCTGCAGACCAAATCCAAACTCGTCAGCTTCGGGACCCAACGCTGGCGCTGATCGTCACCTCCGAAGGAGTCGACCATCCATGCGCACATGTTGTGAATGGAAAGGAAAGTTGCGAACGCGGGATCGGCGTAGCTGAGTTGTTCGAAGATCAGTACGCCATCGAGGCGTGAGAGGCCTGAGCCACCGAAGTCCTCACGCACATATACGCCGCCGAAACCAAGAGGTCCGGTCTCGCGCAAAATGTCGAGCGGAAAGACACCGCTCTCGTCCCATTCGAGCGCATGTGGGGCCAATCGGTCTGCTGCGAACGAGCGGGCCATCTCCTGCATTTGGCTCTGCTCTTCGGTCAAATCGAAATTCATATTCTCTTCTCCCACTTCGCGTGACCGAGTGTCCTGCGAGCCGAATTCTCATAGTGCTCAGGAATAGGGATCGGGGAACGCAGACGCCCATGGCCGGCCCATCGAAAACTTGCGTTCATCGGAACTCGCTCTTCGGTTCCGCTCTGGACCGTCTTGCCCAGCGAAGCAGGACACCAATCCCGAGCCAGACCAAACCGCCGATCAGCCCGGTTATGCCGCTCGAGAGCAACATCACCATCGACATCGCGAAGGCGAGCGGCAAGAGCACCGAAGCAAACGGCATGCGAAAGGCCGGCGGCGGCCCACCTCGCTGCCTTAATTTGATGAGCACCAGAAGAGGTGGGATGAAGTGGGTCACGTAGAGAAACCCGCCAACCGCCGTGGAAATATGCAGCGATCCGGTCAACGCGATCAGAGCCAGCATGACCGCGCTAACTAGAATGGCCACCCATGGTGCGCCCGTAGCGGGATGAACGCGCGCTAAGCTCGCGGGCAGAAGATCGTCGCGCGCCATCGCGAAACTGATACGCGAGGTAACGACAAGGACGGCGTTTGCTGTCGCTGCAGTCGTCAACACCGCCACAACCGAGATAGCCCAGACGCCAGTCTCCCCTAAGAACGTCTCAGCCGCGTCTGCCAATGGTGCGGATGAGGCACCGAGTTGCCGCCAATCGAGCGTGCCGAGCGCGACGAAGGCAACAAGCAGGTAGACCACAAGGACCAAAGCGAGGGTAATCAGGATCGCCAACGGCAAATTTCGCTCCGGCTTTTCGATCTCCTCGCCGGCTGCTGCGACCATGTCGAAACCGCCGAAAGCGAGAAAGGCGATCAGGGCGGCTGACAGGACTCCGGCGAAGCCATTCGGAAGCCAGTTCTCGAAACGATCAAGCTCGACGGACGGAGTTCCAAGCACAGCGAAGCCAAACAGGCCTGTCAAAGCGATGATGATGACGGCCAACTGCACCTGTCCTGAGATCTTCACCCCAGCGATATTGATGGCGGTGCAAGCGACAACAAGGCCGAGTGATCCCCAAAGCGGTGGAATCCCAGTTAGGGCGCTGAGATATCCTCCGAAGCCCAGCGTGACGTATCCACTGATGAAGATATATGCGCCCCAGAACACCCATCCCATCAAGAAGCCCCATCCCCGGCCCAGGACTTCACGGGCAAATGCGTAGCCGCCGCCAGCCTCCGGATAGCGGCAGGCGAGCTCGGCATATGGCAACGCGATCAGAAGCGACGCAAGGAAGGCCAGTCCAAAGGCAAGTAAAGCGGCCGGGCCTGCAAAGCCGACAGTGGCACCAACCAACACGAAGATGCCACCCCCGATCGTTCCTCCGACGCCCAAGGCGATGGCTTCGCGCAAGCCGAGTGTGCGGCGTAGCCGAGCCCGGTCTTTGGCGGGTTTGCTCGCATCCATGTTCGGCCTCACTCGTTCACGAGGCCAATACGGACACGACGGTTGTGGCGGCCTTTGTTGTCGATCTTCAGGATCCGAATGGGCCGTGAAGCGCCTGTCTCTGTAAGATGCGTGCCCCCGCATGCCTGGCGATCCAGGCCTACAATCTCGACGATGCGGATTTTGCCATCGGGCGTAGGCGGAGGTGCGACCGATTTGGAGCGGATCAGTCCATGCTCTTCATAAGCATCGTCAAGAGGGACGTAGTCGTCCCTGACCGGTATGTTCCTTTTGATCGCATCGTTGATCGGCCCTTCCAGCGCACGTAGTCGATCATTGTCGACTTCCGGCAGATCGAAATCCATGCGTGCAATGCCGTCCGCATTCATCTGTACACCGGTAACGAGGGCACCGCTGAAGTTCTGAAACACGAAAGCATTGAGGATGTGTGTGTCGGTGTGGAGCTCCGTCATCATCTGGCGGAAGTCAGGGTCCACGACCGCCTCGACCGTCCCACTGATTTCGGCGTCCGGATCGGAAAGAAGCAGCCAAGTCTTCCGTCCCACAGTCTCGAAGCCGGAAACGGTGACTTCTCCATCGTTCCACCGCAGAAACCCGCGATCGGCTAACTGACCGCCGCCCCCGGGGTAGAACGGCGACTCGGCAAGAAGAACTCTACCCGGTCGGGTTTCGACCGCCTCGGTCTCGTGAACCAGAGTCTTCGGGTTTTCGTGATAGAACGAACGTGCTGCCATTGATGTGCTTCCCAACTGAACGCATGGGAAAGCCTCGCTCAAAGCAGGGCTACGGTATTGGCGAAAATTGCGGCCGGTTAGGTAGCTAGTGCACCGTTGCTCCAGCGGCCGCCTTCGCGAACTGCAGCGGCGTCATCCCGTAGCAGCGCTTGAAGTGCTTATTCAATGCGCTCTGGTCGTAGAAGCCGCAGGCTGCCGCCGCATGGGCAATGGGAAGCCCGCGTCGCAGGAAGTGACACGCCCGGTTCAGACGAACCTGAGTGAGGTAGGCGTGTGGTGTCAATCCCACGCTGCGCTTGAAGAGGCCGATAAGTTGAAACTGGGTGAGACCGACTGCCGAACTCAGTTCTTCAAGGCGTAGATCATCCGCGTACCGATCATTCATCAGCGCTGTGACCGAATCGAACAGGTCGCGATCCCTCGGAGCTGGCTCGATGCGGCTTCCACCGCTGCCGTGACGATCGAAAAGTTTGCCGAAAGTCGCGAACAGCAATTCGCGCTCCCGAAAAATGTCGCGTCCCTCTTCGAGCGCTTGATGAAGTGATAGGAAACCGGTGATGAGATCGCGATCGCTGAACATATTGCGTGTGAAATAGGGCACGTCCTCTACGCCCAGCCCTTCTGCGACCGCATCGATTGCTGACTGTGTGAGGTATAGCGAGCGGTAGCGCCAATGCTCGCTTCTTCCCATCCATCCGGCATGAGGCTCGACAGGATTGAACACGAAGAGCGCTTTCGAATGCGCTTGCTCGACGGCTCCGCGGCTTTTGATTACAGAACCGCCCGTTTCGGTGATGGCGATGACGAAAGCTTCATGCGTATGGGGTGGATACTCCTGCGTGGTGAAATCCGCACACATCAGGCTCAGGCCAGAGGTGTGTCGATCCCACCAGTAACGCGTAATGTTGTTCGGATCAGTGCGGGGCACGTCCTTTCTCTCACCTCCGTTCCCCGGCTACCGAGCGCTGGTTCGCTGAGGTGTACGCTGCAGGCGAAACCGCCGTCAGATCCAGCTCCCAACTCTGACCGACGAGATCATGACCGAAGCTGTGATGCGGCTCTTCCTGTACGAGCCGAAAACCCGCAGACTCGTAAATGTGCCGGGCTGCAGCGAGCACATCGTTGGTCCATAGAGTGACCTTCGAATAGCCTATCTGCCGCGCGAAACGAATGCATTCGTCAACGAGTCGTCGACCGATGCCGAGCCCTCTGGCACTTGGCTCGACGTAAAGAAGCCGAAGCTTGCCGACAGCATCCGACTCCTCGGCGAGGAAGGCGGATCCGACGACCTCGGCTTCGCGCTCGGCGATCCAGCAACGTTCGCGTCTGGGCTTATAATTTCGAATGAACTCGGCTGTTATCGCGGCGACGAGAGCTTCGAACGTCTCGTCCCATCCAAACTCCTGGGAGTAAAGCACGCCGTGGCGGTGCACGATCCAACCCATATCACCGGGCTGGTGCGTGCGCAGAATGTAGGGAACACGAGGTTCGGTACGAGGCCCGAGCAGCTGTTCAACGGTTCCCATCGCCTTCACCAGCCGGTGCTGGTCGGCAGGCTTGAGCGTTTTCAGCATCGCGGCAACTTCGTTGTAGGAGCGCGCATCAATCGTTTCAAACGCGTCGCGGCCTTGCCCCGTGAGAGAGATCAGGCTCTTTCGTCCATCGCTTTGCGAGCGGTGCCGTTCGATCAAGCCACGCTGCTCAAGCCTTCTCAAGACGCGGCTGAGATACCCTGCGTCGAGCGAGAGCTCGTCGCCCAAGACTGTCGCGGTCATGCCTTCCTGTTGCGCCACTTCGTAAACGATACGAGCTTCCGCCAACGAAAGGTCGCTATCGAGCAAGCCTTCGCGGAGTGCACCAATCTGACGCGTGTAAAAGCGGCTGAATCGACGCACCTCGGACACCAACTGAGCGAAATCGGGATCGGTCATTCGGAACGTATATCAGCAAACACGATTGGTTGCTATAGTCAAATATCCTTTTGTTTTGGGCAACTATATATTTATGGCCACGAGAAGATTGAAAGGGTGCAAACAAACCGGTTGTCTAGTTGAGTTGGCATACTAAGGTCCGGCCCCGCGGAGAGGTCTGCGCTAGGCAAACCGACTTGACCGCCGAGAATGGGCGCCGCCCTATAGCTTGGCGGTCAAGTCGCGGTCGAAAAAGGTCAGAGCGTTTTTATATGGAGGATCGGACAACGTCACGATTGGAGACAGAGCCATCCCTCGTTCAGTTTATTTAGCATCCGTGCTCAGGCTGCTGACCGAAACAGCGAACAAAGTTCTGTACTTGTCGCTGCGACCGCTCCTATTAGCTTGGCAACCTCGATCACGTCGGTTGGGCTCATGGGGCGGCTGTCCGGCGGCAAGTAATGATGGGTGCGTCCTCGAGATTTGAACCTACGAGCACGACACGACCCAGTTGGTTGACGGAGCTGTTTCCGAACGCCACAGCAACCCATCTGCTTACGCGAGATTCCCACGTAAGCGCCAAGCCCTACAAGGTGGGCCGATCTAACGTTTTGATTTTTAATGATAAATGGCGCACCCGACAGGATTCGAACCTGTGACCTTCGGCTTCGGAGGCCGACACTCTATCCAGCTGAGCTACGGGTGCTCTATTTATTCCTACTGCTTACGCAGTGCTTACTCGAAACACTGGCACGTTTGAAGAGCAGTTCCGACATCCGCACAAACCATTGTTTCGTCTACCATTTCTTCCTACACCTTTTGCAATCGCCAGACTTGACATCCGCCTTCGGAGGGCAGCGCTCTATCCAGCTGAGCTACGGGTGCCCGGATCGCGGGCGACGTCCCGCAAGGGACCTCGTGGTGCGGACGCTTTCTCCCTAGCCGATCCCGCCCGCTCTCGCAAGGAAGTCCGCGCGCGCGCTTTTTCAGCCGCGGGCAAGCGGCCCAATCTTCTCTCGCGAACCGACGCGGTGGTGTGGCGCGCGACCCTTGGAGAGCGGATCGCACGGTGGTCACGCCTGGTGGCGCCGACGTCGGCGGACTGGCTGATGGAGGCGGATGCCAAGCTTTCACCGAAAAAGGCAAAATGCCGCTGGCGTCACGGCGCCGGCCGGGTTTTCTTTTTCTATCGGCCCGATACCCGAAGGCTATGCTCGCCACGCCTCGCGGTTCGGGATTCATCATGCAAGATTTTCTGCTTTTCGTTCTCGTCGGCGCCGTGGCGCAGCTCGTCGATGGCGCGCTCGGCATGGCATATGGCGTGATTTCGTCGTCGGTGCTGCTCGCCAGCGGCGTGACTCCCGCGCAGGCTTCCGCTTCGATCCACGCGGCCGAGCTGTTCACCACCGCCGCCTCGGGCAGCGCGCATTGGGCCAACCGCAATATCGACTGGCCTTTGTTCTGGCGTCTGGTTCCCTTCGGTGTCGCCGGTGGCATCCTGGGAACCCACGTGCTCACCGGGATCGACGGTGCAGTTCTCAAACCCTATGTCGCAGGCTATCTCGGCATTGTCGGCGTCTATCTGGTGGTGCGCTCGTTCAAGAAGATACCGCAGCGGCCGGTGCGCGGCCTCGTCGTGCCGCCGCTCGCCGCCTCCGGCGGCTTCCTCGATGCGATCGGCGGCGGCGGATGGGGACCGGTCGTGACCTCGGGTCTGCTGGGGGCCGGCGGCCAGCCGCGCTATGTGATCGGCTCCGTCAACGCGGCCGAATTCCTGGTGACGCTCGCGGTCTCGCTGACGTTCCTCGTCGCGCTCCTGACCGGCCGCTGGGAGGAAGCCGACATGACCGGCAACGCGGTGGCGGTCGGCGGGCTCATTCTGGGTGGTGTCGTGGCGGCGCCGCTGGCGGCCTACGCGGTCAGGATCGTCCCGGAAAAACCGCTGCTTCGCCTCGTCGGCGCGCTGATCTGCGGATTGGCGATCTATCAGATCGCGCGGCTGCTGGTCTGAAGTCCATGCGCCCACAGCAGACACGATCTTCTTAACAACGAAACGGCGCCTGCCCCGCGATGCGGACCATCAGGGCACGGCTGGCGAACCACGCGCCGCCGACCATTCCGTCGCGGCCGGTCCCAGGACCGTATCCAGATCGGCGCCGCCCGGAAATCGAATGCCAGGCAGACGAGCGTCCGTGCGCCCTATTTTTCGACTGCGGAAATCGCGTCGACCTTGCCCCAGCCGTTGTCGCCAGCGGAAGTATAGGTGATCTTGATCTTGTCGCCGGATCTCAGATTTTCCGGCACGAGGTCGACGACCGGCGAAAGATCCCAGATGGTCTTGTCGTTGAGCACCAGGATATGGTCGACGCGGTCGAACGCGGCCACGGTGCCTGTGGTCGAGTCCGCCAATGCCGGACTGGCGGCCATCATACCCAGGATTGCCATTGCAATAACTGTCCGCATCGTCGTCTCCGAAGGAAATTCTATCGCGTGAGTGTGCGCCTGTTCGCAACCTCCCGCAAGCGGACGACCACCGACAGGTTCCAAATATTTAACGGGACCTGGCGTCATGTTTTCAGCATGCCGGAATCAGTCAGCCGGCGGGCCGGATCACCATCGCCAGACAGACGCAAGGACGCCGCAGGCAAGCGACGTTACCGGGTGATCCGTCGCCTTGCCTACGTCTAGAACACACCGAGGAAGGACAGGATCACGGCGACGACGACCACGAGTCCGACGAGATAGATGATACCGTTCATGGCTGATGCTCCTTCGGCCAGGCCTGGAATAAAGGCCGTGTTTCGAGTCTCCGAAACCAAATAGGGTGGCGTGGCCGCCGGGCCAGCGCGTTCTTGCTTGGCCGCGCCAAGGCGGCAAATCGGACCGGGCGAGGCCGGTCGCCGTCGAGGAAACCGCCACCGGTCGACTTGCAGCCCCAAATCGCACTTCATATATAGCCGCCAGCCCCGCAAAGCCGGTCCGTCTCGATGTTCCGGCTCCGCGGTAATTCCAAGAATTTCGGGGGCTGCCCTTGCCGGAACGCCTCTTCGAGGGTCCCGGGCGGCTCGCTTCATAAGGAGAATATTCATGGCGAAGGTAATCGGTATCGACCTTGGCACCACCAATTCCTGCGTCGCCGTCATGGACGGCAAGAACGCCAAGGTCATCGAGAACGCCGAGGGCGCGCGCACGACGCCGTCCATGGTTGCGTTCACCGATGATGGCGAGCGTCTGGTGGGTCAGCCGGCCAAGCGTCAGGCGGTGACCAATCCCGAGGACACCCTGTTCGCGGTCAAGCGGCTGATCGGCCGCCGTTACGAAGATCCGACCGTGGCCAAGGACAAGAAGATGGTGCCGTTCGCCATCGTCGAGGGGTCTAATGGCGATGCCTGGGTCGAGGCCAATGGCGAGAAATATTCGCCCTCGCAGATCTCCGCCATGATCCTTCAGAAAATGAAGGAAACCGCCGAGGCCTATCTCGGCGAAAAGGTCGAGAAGGCGGTCATCACCGTTCCGGCCTATTTCAACGACGCCCAGCGCCAGGCGACCAAGGACGCCGGCAAGATTGCAGGCCTCGAGGTCCTGCGTATCATCAACGAGCCAACCGCGGCGGCGCTCGCCTACGGCCTTGACCGGAATGACGGCAAGACCATCGCGGTCTACGATCTCGGCGGCGGCACCTTCGACGTGTCGATCCTGGAAATCGGCGACGGCGTGTTCGAGGTGAAGTCGACCAATGGCGACACCTTCCTCGGCGGTGAAGATTTCGACATGCGCCTCGTCGAATATTTCGCGGCCGAGTTCAAGAAGGACCAGGGCATCGACCTGAAAGGCGACAAGCTCGCGTTGCAGCGCCTCAAGGAAGCCGCCGAAAAAGCCAAGATCGAGCTGTCCTCGGCCAGTCAGACCGAGATCAACCTGCCGTTCATCACCGCCGACAAGTCCGGGCCGAAGCACCTGACGATGAAGCTGACGCGCTCCAAATACGAGAGCCTCGTCGACGATTTCGTCCAGCGCACCGTGGGTCCTTGCAAATCGGCACTCAAGGATGCCGGGCTGACCGCCGCGGACATCGACGAGGTCGTGCTGGTCGGTGGCATGACGCGCATGCCGAAGATCCAGGAGACCGTGAAGAACTTCTTTGGCAAGGAGCCGCACAAGGGCGTCAACCCGGACGAGGTCGTGGCCATGGGCGCGGCAATCCAGGCCGGCGTTCTGCAGGGCGACGTCAAGGACGTGCTGTTGCTGGACGTGACGCCGCTGTCGCTCGGCATCGAGACGCTGGGCGGCGTGTTCACCCGGCTGATCGACCGTAACACCACGATCCCGACCAAGAAGAGCCAGGTCTTCTCGACCGCCGAGGACAGCCAGAACGCCGTGACCATCCAGGTCTATCAGGGTGAGCGCGAAATGGCGGCCGACAACAAGTCGCTCGGGCGCTTCAACCTTGAGGGTATTCCGCCGGCACCGCGCGGCATCCCGCAGATCGAGGTGACCTTCGACATCGACGCCAACGGCATCGTCAATGTCTCGGCCAAGGACAAGGGCACCAACAAGGAGCAGCGGATCACTATCCAGGCGTCCGGTGGCCTCAGCGACGCCGACATCGAGCAGATGGTCAAGGACGCCGAGAGTCACGCCGAGGAAGACAAGAAGCGTCGCGCGGGCGTCGAGGCGAAGAACCAGGCCGAGAGCCTGGTGCACTCGGCCGAGAAGTCGCTCGAGGACTATGGCGACAAGGTCTCCGAGGACGATCGCGCCGCCATCCGCTCGGCGATCGACGATCTGAAGGCCGAACTCCAGAAGGAAGAGGCCGACGCCGAGACGATCAAGACCAAGAGCGATCGTCTCGCCGAGGTGTCGATGAAGCTCGGCCAGGCCATGTACGAAGCCGCCCAGGCCGAGCAGCCGGCCGGCGAGGCGGGTGAGGCCGACGCCGAAGCCGCCGCCAAGGACGACGTGGTCGACGCCGACTTCGAGGAAGTGGACGGCGAAGAGGACCAGAAGAAGTCGGCCTGACCTTTCGCGGGTCGGCGCACGCCGCCTGGACCGGACGGGTCCGGGGCCGGTTTTGAACAGTCAAGAGCCCCGGCGTCAGCGCCGGGGCTCCTTGCGTTTGAAGGGCACATGCCCCGGCTGAGGGTTAACCAGTTCTCAAGGCTTGGCTTGCAGTGTCGGCCATCTGCGTGCCTATCCAAAGTTGAATGCAGGTGCCGTCGCCATGGTGCCTGTCGGTAAGCCGACGATCCGGGCGGGAGCTTGGCCTTGTACTACCGCGTGTTCGACTGCTGGCGGTTTATCGCCGCGATGCTGGTGATGGCCTATCATTTCCTGTATTCCGCGCCCTATGGCGCCGAGACGGGCACCGAGTTCCTGCGCCGGCTTCTACCGCTCCTCGACATGTTCTTCATGATCTCGGGGTTCTTCATCGCGACGCGTTACGCCGATCAGATTCGCTCGGCCGCCGACTATCGCGACTTCATGCGCCGACGCGTCGCCCGCCTCTACCCGCTGCATTTCATCGTTACGATGTTCTTCGCCGCCGTTGCGCTGGCGGCGCTTCTCGCGGGGGCCGACCACTACCCGTTCGCGCGCGAACTCGCCGCGCTGCCCGAACACCTTCTCGCCCTGCACGCGCTCGGCACGACAAGCGGTCTCGCGCTCAACTACGTCTCCTGGTCGGTCAGTGCCGAGTTTTTTTCCTACGCCTTGTTTCCGCTGATCCTGGTGACGTTCCGCTGGAAGGGGCTGCGTGGCCTCGTCCTGATGCTGGCGGTTTGGGTGGCGGCGCTGGAATATGCCTCCTGGCGCGGTGTTTTTCCGTCGGGGCACTGGACGAGCGCCGACACGCTCGGAGCCTATCGCGCTTTCGCCGATTTCGTCGCCGGGGCCATCATCGCCGTCCTGGTCGGCCGCCGCGCGGTCGATATCCGATCGCATTGGGCCGGGCTGATGTTCTTCGCCGCCGCTGTCGCGACGATGATCGCTCAGACC
Source organism: uncultured Aurantimonas sp. (assembly GCA_947488615.1). GTDB lineage: Bacteria > Pseudomonadota > Alphaproteobacteria > Rhizobiales > Rhizobiaceae > Aurantimonas. Next base: position 31,555 of record CANKZU010000009.1, on the reverse strand, counting down.
TCACCCTATCTGACGCTCGCACTTCTCGCCGCCTCACTGACGGCGACGGCGCTTGCCGAGACTGCCCGGCCTCATTCGACCGGCGCGCTCGCCCGGCTCATGCCGTTCACCCGCGTCGCCTTCGGCATCTATCTCTGGCATCCCGTCATGGAGTTCCTGTTCCTGACAATTGTGTGGGATCGCTGGCTGGAGCGGCTCGATATCGTGGATTTCTATGTTTATTGGACGGTGCCGATGGCCGCCACTGTGGCGATCGCCATGCTGTCCGATCGCTATCTGGAGCGCCGCTTCGGCAATCTGATCGCTGGACCGCGGCGCGCATCCCCACCCAAGCCGGCGGGCATCGCCTCGGCCTGAGCGGCGGCGTGAACGCGCCGTGCCCTTGATTGGATCGCCCCGAGTCGATTTCGCTCCACTGCTGACGCGGCGACGGCGGCGCTTTTCATCCGACCTGCCGCTATGGTATCGCAAGCCATCCGTTCCTACATCGAAGGATCGCGGCGCCCCCCGATGCCGGACGCCGGAGGCGTTTGCCCCGATCCGCCTGCCGAAGAACCGATGGAAGCGTGAATGAAGGTCGATTACTACGAAATGCTCGGCGTCTCCCGTGATGTCGATGAGAAGGGACTGAAGGCCGCATTTCGCAAGCTCGCGATGCAATATCACCCCGACCGCAATCCCGGCGACGCCGAGGCGGAGGGAAAGTTCAAGGAACTCGGCGAAGCCTACGAGGTGCTGAAAGACCAGCAGAAGCGCTCGGCCTACGACCGCTTTGGTCATGCGGCGTTCCAGAACGGCAACGGCGCCGCCGGCTTCCGCGGCGATTTCTCCTCGTCCATGGCCGACATCTTCGACGACATCTTTGGCGAGATGATGGGTGGCCGCTCGCGCGGACGCCAGTCCAGCGGTGGCCGCGAGCGCGGCTCGGATCTCCGCTACAACATGGACATCAGCCTGGAGGAGGCGTTCGCCGGCAAGACCGCCGAGATCGGTGTGCCGACGACGATCCAGTGCGACGAATGCACCGGCACCGGCGCCCGTCCCGGCTCCAGCCCGAAAACCTGTTCGACCTGCGGCGGCGTCGGCCGCGTGCGGGCCGCGCAGGGCTTCTTCTCGATCGAGCGAAGCTGCCCGTCCTGCCAAGGCCGCGGCCAGGTGATCGCCGACCCCTGCGGCCAATGCGGCGGGGACGGCCGCCTGCCGGAGGAACGCAAGCTGTCGGTCAACATTCCGGCCGGTATCGAGGACGGAACGCGCATCCGTCTCGCGGGCGAGGGTGAAGCCGGCCTTCGTGGCGGCCCCGCTGGCGATCTCTACATCTTCCTGTCGGTGAAACCGCACGAATTCTTCCAGCGCGACGGCGCCGATCTGTTCTGCCAGGTGCCCGTGTCGATGACCACTGCTGCGCTTGGCGGGCATTTCGATGTGTCCACACTGGACGGCAACACCACCCGCGTGAAGGTGCCGGACGGCACCCAGACCGGCAAGCAGTTCCGGGTGCGGGGCAAGGGCATGCCGGTGCTGCGTTCGCCCCAGATCGGCGATCTCTTCATTCAGGTGACGATCGAGACGCCGCAGAAACTCTCGCGTCGCCAGCGGGAGCTTTTGGAGGAGTTCGAGGAAATCTCCTCATCCGAGAATTCGCCCCAATCGACCGGGTTTTTCGCGCGGATGAAGGAATTTTTCGAGCATCTCAGCGAGACCTGAGCCGCGCCCCGGGGGAGAGCGAAACGAAACGGTCGATCTTTTCGTCGGGAATTCGCTACAAGGGGCCGGGCATCAGCAGGAAACCGGAGCCAAGGCTTCGCGCGGACGGGAGTGTGTAGCAAGTGTTGGAAACTCTGGAACCGCGTCCTTCTTTGCGTGCCCGTGACCGTCTGAAGGCTTTGCGTTCCCGCTCGCGCCCGAAGGTTAGCGATGAGGCCCGCTTCTTCAGGGGCTGGTTGCAGCGGCCGCTGGTCATGGGCGCGGTGTCGCCGTCATCGCGCGCCCTCGGCGTGTCCATGGCCGCCTTCGTTCCCGATCCGACCCGCTTCGACGAGAACTCGAGGGTTCTTGAACTCGGCCCCGGCACCGGCGTCGTCACCCAGTGCCTGATCGAGCGCGGCGTGCCCGAGTCGGCGCTGGTCCTGGTCGAATTTTCGCCGGAGTTTTGCATCCTATTGCGGGCGCGCTTTCCGGCGGCGCATGTCATCCAAGGGGATGCTTATGCGCCCAGTCACGCCCTCGAAAAAGTCCTGGCGGGACGGCGCCTGGAGGCGGTCGTGTCCGGTCTGCCGCTGTTCACCAAGCCGGACGAAAAACGCGAACGAGTCGTCGGCGATGCTTTGGCCCGGATGCGGCCGGGCGCCCCGTTCATCCAGTTTTCCTATGCTCTTACCGTCCCGGTGAAGCCGCGCCGGATCGGCGCGCGTCTCGAGACCAGCCCGTGGATCAAGCGGAACCTGCCGCCGGCGAGGGTGTTGGTCTATCGCTCCGCGTAGTGGCGACGGGCAAGTTGCGTGGAATCGAGACGGAAACGTCCATGGTCGGAGACGGGATGTGAATACGCCGGAAAGCGGTACGGGTAGCAGCGCGGCCGACTGGGCGCGATTCCTCGCCAGCTGGGCGCGGCATCCGATCAAGATGGGCGCCGTCGCGCCGTCGAGCCGCTCCTATTGCGAGATGATGGTGCGCCACGCGACGACCGAGCTCGACGGCCCGATCCTCGAGCTCGGCCCGGGCCTTGGCGTCGTGACGCGCACGCTGCTGGAAAGCGGCGTCGCGCCGGAGCGCATCACCGCGATCGAATACGACCCGAAATTTGCCCGGATGCTGGGCCAACGGTTTCCCCGGGTGAACGTGATCCAGGGCGACGGCTTCGATCTCGACAAGACGTTGGGGGCGCGGCGAGGGGAAAAATTCGGCGCGATCCTGTTCGCCATTCCGATCGCGAATCTCACGCGGGCGGAGCGCCAGGCGCTGTTTCAAGATTACTTTTCCCGCTTGCTGCCGGGTGGCAACCTGACCCAGCTCTCCTACCTCCTGACGCCGCCGGTGGAGGCGCTGCCGGGCGCCTTTTCCGTATCGGCCTCGCCACGGGTTTGGCGGAATATCCCGCCGGCGCGCGTGTGGATCTATTCGCAGGACCACGCCGGCCAAACCGGAGCGGTTGAGTCTTGAGCGCCAAGATCCTCGTCATTGCGGGCTCGCTGCGGCTGGCCTCCCACAATCGCCGGCTGGCGGCCGAGGCGGCGCGGATGCTGGCGCTGACCGACGCGGTGGTGACGCTGGTCGATCTCGCCGATTATCCGCTGCCGATTTATGACGGCGACCATGAGGCCGACGCCGGTGTACCTGAGAACGCCAACCTCCTGGCGCAACGGATCGCGGCGCAGGATGGGTTGCTTCTGGTCAGCCCCGAATACAACCATTCGCTGGTGCCGCTTATGAAGAACACCATCGACTGGGTCAGCCGGGTCCGCAAGGTGAACGGGCGTCCGATCCAGCCCTTCAAGGGACTGGTGGTCGGGCTCGCCTCGGCATCGCCCGGCCGCTTCGGCGGCATGCGCGGACTGGAGGCCCTTCGCATCGTGATGCGGGCGCTTGGCGCCGATGTCATTACTCAGCAATGCAGCGTGGCCAACGCGGCAACCGGTTTCGACGATGACGGCCGGCTTGCCGACGACATCGCCCGAACGTCGCTGGAGGCGCTGGTCGACAAGCTGCTCGACACCTCCCGCAGTCTCGGCCGGCACGGCTGAGCGGACGATACGGCGGGGGTCTTTCGGCCGAAGCGGGAATGTCCGCCGAGCGGCGATCAGACGTGCTGGCCGCCATTGATGTGGAGTTCGGACCCGGTCACGTAGGAGGCCTGGCCGGAGCACAGGAAATAGATGACGTCCGCCACTTCCGAGGTCTGGCCGAGGCGGCGCAGCGGGATGTCGTCGATCATCTTCTCGGTGCCCGGCGACAGGATCGCCGTCTCGATCTCGCCGGGCGCGATGGCGTTAACCCGGATTCCGGCCGGACCAAAATCATGCGCCATCTCGCGGGTCAGCGAGTTGAGCGCCGCTTTGGACGTGGCATAGGCCGTTCCGGCGAAGGGATGGACGCGTCCCCCCGCGATCGAGGTGATGTTGACGATCGAGCCCTTCGCCTTGGACAGTTCCTTGAACAGGCCGCGAGCGAGCATGATTGGCGCGAAGAAGTTCACCTGGAAGACGTCGCGCCACGCATGCATGGTCGTACCGATGGAGTCCAGCCGGGCGCCGCCATCGCCCTTCGGCGAGATCGCCGCGTTGTTGACGAGGGCATGGAGCTCCGAGCCGTTCGCTTCCAGCCGCCGCCGGATTTCCGACACGGCATAGCCGACATCCTCCTGGTCGGAGAGATCGACCCGGATGTGATCTTCCGGGCCCGCCGGCCAGGGGCAATTGTCGGCGAAGTCCTGACGTGAGCAGGTGATCACGCGCCAGCCCTCGCGTGAGAAGCGCTTCACCGTGGCGTGGCCGATCCCGCGCGAGGCGCCGGTCAGCACCAGTGTCTTGCGCTCGTCGCGCATGGTCTCCGACATGGTTCGGTCCTTCTCCACCGATGACGTCCGCTCGTCACGGGCGATCACGTTGCAGTCAACGTGGCCCGGCGACAGCGGCATTCGGTTGCTTTTAGCATGTTCGCTGCTTCATCTAGCGCGCATGTAGGCGATCGCCGCACAAATGTGGATGCCGTTCCGCCGAAAACCGGAAGGACAGATGATGAAGCCATGGGGCTTGGGACTAGCAGCGCTAGCGGCGATCCTTGCGGCGGGATCTCCGGCCAAGGCAGCGGACCCCGATCCGTCGGATTGGCCCGCGGTTCTGGCGGAGGCGAAGGGCCAGAGTGTCTATTTCAACGCCTGGGGCGGCTCGCAGAACATCAATGATTACATCCAGTGGGTCGCCGGCGCGGTGAAGGACCGGTTCGCCATTACGCTGAACCACGTCAAGCTCGACGATACGGCGAACGCCGTCGCCGCGGTCGTCGCCGAAAAGACCGCCGGCAAGGACGCGGACGGTTCGGTGGACCTCGTCTGGATCAATGGCGAGAATTTCGTCTCGATGCAGGAACAAGGTCTTCTGGCGAAGGGATTTGCGACCCAGCTGCCGAACTGGCGCTATGTTGATACGGCCAACCCGAGCGTCACCACGGACTCCACCGTCCCGACCAAGGGCCAGGAATCGCCCTGGGGCGGGGCGAAGATGGTCTTCTTCACAGACACCGCCCGCTCGGGTCCCGTCGCCGACATGCCGAAGGACACCGACGCGCTGCTGGAATGGGCGAAGGCCCATCCGGGTCAATTCTCCTATCCGGCGCCGCCGGACTTCATCGGCTCGAGCTTCCTGAAGCAGGTGTTGATCGAACAGGCGGACGATCCGTCCGTGCTCGCGAAGCCGGTGGACGGGGCGACGTTCGCGGCGGTGACGGCGCCGCTCTGGGCCTGGCTCGACGCGCTCCGCCCGGCGCTGTGGCGCGGAGGCCGGGATTATCCGCAGAACTATCCGGCGATGAAGCAGCTTCTCGCCGACGGTGAACTCGGAATCATTTTCGCCTTCAATCCGGCCGAGGCGTCGGCGGCGATCGCGGCCGGCGAACTGCCGGACACGGTACGCTCCTTCACCTTTCCGGGAGGCACGCTGGGCAACACGCATTTCGTCGCGATCCCCTATAATTCGGGGAGCAAGGCGGCGGCGATGGTGGTCGCGGACTTCCTGCTGTCGCCGGAAGCGCAATTGCGCAAGGAGGACCCGCGCTACTGGGGCGACCCGACCGTGCTCGCGATGGACAAGCTGCCCGAGGCGGATCGGGCGGCGTTCGCAACACTCGACCGGGGCATCGCGACCTTGGCCCCGGCCGAACTCGGCCCGGTGCTGGCCGAGCCGCACGCCTCCTGGATGACCCGCATCGAGGCGGAATGGAAAAGGCGCTACGGGAGTTGAGACGGGTTGCGCTATGGCGATGGGGATAGGGTGCCTGCCGGGAGTGCGTCCGGGTCCGCTGTCCGGCGAGACCGCCTGCCGATGAGAACACGGCGTGTCGATCTGTCACCGTACCCGATCGCGCTCCTCCTCGCCGCGCCGGTCGCAGTTGGCCTTGCCGGCGCGATCCTGCCGGCATTCGGCTATCTTCCGGCCCTCGGCGGCGAGACGGTCTCGCTGCAACCGTTTCGCGATCTCCTGAGCGAGCCGGGTATCGGCACATCGGTTGCGCTGAGCGTCGCGTCCGGGCTGCTGACGACCTTCGTCTCGGTGGTGGGCGTGGCGATCTTTCTCGCCGCCTTCTTCGGCACGCGCACATTCCGCCTCGCCCGCCAAGGTCTCGCGCCGCTGTTGGCCGTGCCCCACGCAGCGGCGGCCTTCGGCCTTCTCTTCCTGATCGCCCCGTCCGGACTTGTCTTTCGCCTTGCCGCCTTCGCGCTCGGCTTCGACCGTCCGCCGGACCTTTTGATCGTCGGTGACCCGTTCGCCCTGTCGATGATGGCCGCGCTGGTCGCCAAGGAAATGCCGTTCCTGCTGCTTGTCGCCTTTGCCGCCCTGCCGCAGGCTGACCCCGAGCGGCGGATGCGGCTCGCCCGCTCGCTCGGCTATGGCCGCATCGCCGGCTTCGTCCTGGCGGTCTGGCCGTCGGTCTATCGGCAGATCCGCCTGCCGGTCGTCGCGGTGGCGGCCTTCGCCTCCTCGGTGGTCGATGTGGCGCTGATCCTCGGCCCGTCGACGCCGGCGCCGCTCGCTGTGCGGCTGCTCGGTTGGATGAGTGATCCCGATCTGGCGCTGCGGTTCCAGGCCTCGGCCGGCGCGCTGCTGCAACTCGGCGCGACGCTTTTCGTGATTGCCGTCTGGCTGGCGGGCGAGCGCGCGATGGGCTGGACTTGCCGATGCTTCGCCCATACCGGCAGACGTTTTGCCGAGGATCGGGTTGCACGCGATCTCGCCGCGGTGCCGGTCGCGTTGTCGGGCGCGGCGGTCTTCCTCGGTCTGGCGCTGCTGCTCATGTGGTCGGTGTCGGGCTTCTGGGGGTTTCCCGACCTGTTGCCGAAAAGCTTCGATCTGTCCACCTGGCGGCGGGCGCTCGCCGGGGCGTCGGGTCCCCTCTGGACGACCTTCGTCGTCGCGCTGGCGGCTGCGTTGCTGGCGCTGGTCCTCGTCATTGCGCTGCTCGAAGGCCACCGCCGCCGGTTTCCGGCGGCGCGCGGCGGCGAGGTGCGGTTGCCCGCGACGATCGCCGGATTGCTGTATCTGCCGCTGATCGTGCCGCAGATCTCCTTCGTCTTCGGCCTGCAGGTGCTGATTCTGGCTGTCGGCCTGACCCCGTCGATCCCGCTGCTCGTCGCCGTCCATCTCGTCTTCGTCGCGCCCTATGCGGCGCTGGCCCTCGCCGATCCCTGGTTCGCCCTCGACCCGCGTTATGAGCGGGTGGCGGCAAGCCTCGGCCGCTCGCGCTTGTCAGTGTTCGCCCGCGTGCGTCTGCCGATGTTGACGGCGCCGGTGCTGACGGCGCTGGCCATCGGCCTCGCCGTTTCGGTCGGGCAATATCTGCCCACCGTTCTCGTAGGCGCCGGACGGCTTCCGACCATCACCACCGAGGCGGTGGCGTTGGCCTCCGGCGGCAATCGCCGGATCATCGGCGCCTATGCGCTGTTGCAGACGTCGCTGCCGTTCCTCGCCTTCGCCGCCTCCGGTCTCGTTCCGATCTTGCTCTGGCGTCACCGGCGCGGCATGAGGTCCGGATGATGGATGACAGGGGACTGCTTCTCGAAGGGGTCGAGATCCGGCTCGGCGAACGCCGGCTGCTGGCGCTCGACACGCGCATTGCGCCCGGTGAGACGCTGAGCGTCATGGGGCCGTCCGGGTCCGGCAAGTCGACGCTGTTCGCGCTGATCGCCGGCTTTCTCGATCCGGCCTTCCAGGCAAGGGGACGCGTCGTGCTCGATGGCCGCGATCTGACCGGGCTGCCGCCGGAGCGCCGTCGCATCGGCCTGCTCTTCCAGGACGCTTTGCTGCTTCCGCACATGTCGGTCGGCGAGAACCTCCTGTTCGCCCTGCCGCCCGCCATCAAGGGCCGCCATGGGCGCCGTGAAGCGGCGGAGGCAATGCTGGACAAGGTTGGCCTTGGCGATCACTTTGCCCGCGATCCTGCGACACTGTCCGGCGGTCAGGCGGCCCGCGTCGCGCTGGCGCGCACGCTCCTGGCCGAGCCGAAGGCGCTGCTCCTCGACGAGCCCTTCTCGGGCCTCGACGCCGAATTGCGCGAAACGATCCGGCGCCTCGTCTTCGGCCTCGTCGCGGAGCGCGACATTCCCGCGCTGCTGGTTACCCATGACCGCGAGGATGCGGAAGCGGCTGGCGGGCCGATCGTCGCGTTACCGGCGGCGGGGGAGCCGTGACGCGGCCGGCGCTTCCCGAGCTGCCGGTCTCGGCGGTTCTTCCCGATGTCGCCGCCGCCCTGACCGACGCCGGCCGCGCCGTACTCGTCGCCCCGCCGGGCGCCGGCAAGACGACGCTGGTGCCGCTGCATCTGCTGGGCGAAGCCTTCATGGCCAGCGGCAAGATCCTGCTCGTCGAGCCGCGCCGGCTCGCCGCCCGCGCGGCGGCACGGCGGATGGCTCAGATCAACGGGGAAGCGGTGGGCGAGACGGTCGGCTGGCGCATGCGGCTCGACACCAAGGTTTCGGCGAAGACCCGGATCGAGATCGTCACCGAAGGCGTCTTCACCCGCATGGTCCTGTCGGACCCCGAGCTAAAGGGCGTCGTGGCCGTCCTCTTCGACGAGTTTCACGAGCGCTCGCTGGATGGAGATTTCGGCTTGGCGCTGGCGCTCGACGTAGCCTCGGCGCTGCGCGAGGATCTGCGGATCCTGGTCATGTCGGCGACCCTCGACGGTGCCCGCGTCGCCGCGCTGCTCGGCGATGCCCCGGTGATCGAGAGCGCCGGCCGTGCCTTTCCCGTGGCCGTCCGCTATCGCGACCGGCCCGGAACCGAGCCGGTGGAGGACGCGGTGGTCGCCGCGGCGCGAGCGGCGCTCGCCGAGGAGGCGGGCAGTCTTCTGGTTTTCCTGCCGGGTCAGCGCGAGATCGAGCGCATCGCCGAGCGGCTGGGCGCCATCGTCCCCGACAATGTCGTCGTGGCGCCGTTGTTCGGCGCCATGGACGGCGCGGCGCAGGATCAGGCCGTTCGCCCGGCGCCCGCCGGCACCCGCAAAATCGTGCTCGCCACCGCCATCGCCGAGACGTCGCTGACCATCGACGGCGTGTCGGTCGTCATCGATTCCGGGTTGAGGCGGCAGCCGGTCTTCGAGCCGGCGACCGGCTTGTCGCGCCTGGAGACGGTGCGCGTGTCGCGCGCTTCGGCCGACCAGCGGGCGGGACGCGCCGGACGCACCGCGCCCGGAACCGCGATCCGGCTGTGGCGCGCCGAGCAGACGGCCGCGCTGGACGCCTTCGACCGGCCCGAGATTCTGGCGACCGACCTGTCCGGTCTGGTCCTCGACTGCGCCGCCTGGGGCGTCGCCGAGCCCTCGGACCTCGCCTTCCTCGATCCGCCGCCCGCGCCGGCGATCGTCGAGGCACGGGCGCTTCTCGCCGAACTCGGCGCGCTCGACGAAGCCGGCCGGCTGACTGCGACGGGCGCGGCGATGCGAACTTTGCCCCTGCCGCCGCGCCTTGCCCGAATGGTCGTTGCGGCCGGCCGCGATGCGCGGCTGCATGCCGCGATGCTCACCATTCTCCTGACCGAACGCGGTCTCGGCGGCACCGACACCGATCTCGCCGAGCGCCTGCGTCGGTTTCGCGCCGATCGCGGCCCGCGGGCCAAGGCGGCGCTCGGCCTGGCACGGCGGATCGCGGCGACGGCGCGGGAGGCCTCTCACGCTTCCGGCGAGAATGAGCCGGACGAAGCGGGGGCGCTGCTGGCGCTCGCCTACCCCGACCGGATCGCCGTCGCCCGTGGCGCCCGCGGTCATTTCATCCTCACCAGCGGCCGTGGCGGCGTCCTCGACGAGACGACAGCGCTGGCCCGTGAAAAATTCCTGGTGGTGGCCGAGTTGCAGGGCCAGGCACGCGCCGGCCGCATCCTGTCGGCCGCCGCGCTGAGCGAGGCGGCGATGGAGCGGATCGCCGCCGAACGGGCCGTGAGCGAAGTGGTCGTTGCCTTCGACAGAACGGCACGCGAGGTGCGGGCGCGCAACATCCGGCGTCTGGGCCGCGCGACGCTGTCGGAGGCGCCGCTGTCGGCGCCGTCCGGCGAAGCGACCGCACGCGCGCTTGCCGAGGGCATTCGCCGCCTCGGCCTGTCGGCGCTGCCCTTCGGCAAGGAGGGCGAGCGGCTGCTGCGGCGCTTGCGGTTTCTGGCGAAGGCCTATGGCCCGCCTTGGCCGGATTTTTCCAACGCGACGCTGCTCGCCGGTCTCGATGACTGGCTGCTGCCGTATCTTCCGGGGGTCACGAGCCTGTCGCAGATCACGCCCGGCGCACTGTCGGAGGCGCTCCGCGGCTTGATCCCGGCGCCATTGCGCGACCGGCTGGAGCAGTTGGCGCCGTCGCATTTCGAGGCACCAACCGGCTCGCGCGTGCCGATCCGCTACGACGAAGATCAGCCGGTACTGGCGATCCGCGTGCAGGAACTGTTCGGCCTGACCCGCCATCCGGCGGTCGCCGAAGGCCGGCTGCCGCTGACCATCGAGCTGCTGTCCCCGGCCCACCGGCCGATCCAGATCACCCGCGATCTGCCGGGCTTCTGGTCCGGTTCCTGGGCGGATGTGCGGGCCGATCTGCGCGGGCGCTATCCCAAGCATGTCTGGCCGGAAGATCCGGCCCGCGCCGCCGCGACGGCGCGGGCCAAGCCGCGGAAATAGAGTCCAGCTCCCAGAAGCTCACCCCTGTCAGTCCATCGCGGCCTTGTTGATGCCGCCGACCGCCAGTTCGGTCATCGTGCGGTCGCCATGATAGGTGGCGTCGAGGCACCGCTGCAGCTTGTGCGCTTCCTCCGTCAAACCGAGACGCGTCGCGAAGGCGACAAGGCAGCCATAGCCGGCGATCGCATAGTGGGCCATGCGCTGGTACTGGCTGATGATCATGGCGTCGCGGGCGTCGGGATCGGTGATCTCTTCCTCAATCCCATGAGCGCGAGCTTCTTTCACGAGCCCCTCCATGCCCTTGCAGAACTCGGCGGTCGGGTTGGCGCCATGCGATTCGATGATGTCCTTCAGCGTTTTCAGGCCGTCCTCGATACCCGTGACGCCATGCTCGAGCGCTTGCTTCAGTCCGCTATCGTGAGCGGCGCCGGCGAGCTCGCGCGTGACCTTCGCGGCCTGGGTATCGGCGCTGTGGATGTCCTGCAGTTGATCGAGATAGATGTCCTTGAGATGGGCAAGTGCCATGGGTCGGTCCCTTCATGATTGGATCTGCTAGGTAAGCGAGCGGCCCGGCACGGCGTTCCATTCGCCAGCGAACCATTCCTTTGCCGCCTACATAGGACGCCCGACCTGCGCTGCCGTCGCTACAGTATGTCGCGCGCCCGCGCCGCGCCGGATTGGTTCGATTGCACTGGCCATCGCCGCTTTAGGAATGAGGCGCCCCCTCCGAACCCGCGCGGGTTGTCGTGGCCGGGAAACGTACCATCGCGGTCGACGCTTCGCGGCGCGAAATTCGACTCCTGGTTGCGCACTCGCAGTGCCACCGTGCTATCATCCGTGAATTGCGCATTCTTCGTCCGATAAGGACCGGAGGACCGCAAGGCTGGAGGCGGAGCCCGGGTCTCGGTCTGTTCATTGCCAAGACCTGGCTCGACCGTTCCAGCGCCGAGATGACCGTAACCACTGGTGCGTGGCGGAGGGCTCTGTCGTCTGGCCGGTGGTGGTTTTTTTGGCCACTCGGCCGGCGAATGACGTTTGATGATGATCCGATCGGTCATCGCCCGCGTATACCGGGCAATGAACAGCGGCATTTGACGCGGCGCGTCATGTCGATGCGTAAGGCGCCGAGCGATATTATTCCGTCGCCGCAAACATGCATTTGGGTGGCTGACGCCCGCATTGCGTCAGCGCCGTGTTTTCGGACTCGGAGGAATGCGTTCGATGTTGAGGGAAGAGATGCCTGAGGGAGTGCAGCAGATCGGCCTGCCCGACGGCGACCGCTCGCTGTTGCTGGTCGACGACGACCGACCGTTTTTGCTCCGGATGAGCCGGGCGCTGGAACAGCGTGGCTATGACGTGGTGACCGCCGACAGCGTCGCGGAGGGGTTGCAGCGGTTGCGAAGCTCGGCGCCGGCTTGCGCCGTGGTCGATCTGCGCCTCGGCGACGGGACGGGCCTCGACGTGATCGCGGCGTTGCAGGCCGCGCGCGAGGACGTGCGCGCCATCGTTCTGACCGGCTATGGCAACATCGCCACGGCGGTGAGCGCCGTGAAGCTCGGCGCCATCGATTATCTGACCAAGCCCGCGGAAATCGACGACATCGTGGCCGCGCTTTCGTGCAATGGCGAGGCGCGCGCCATGCCCCCGGAAAACCCGATGTCGGCCGATCGCGTGCGCTGGGAGCACATTCAACGGATTTTCGAGCTTTGCGACCGTAACGTCTCGGAGACGGCGCGGCGGCTGTCCATGCACCGGCGGACATTGCAGCGCATCCTCGCCAAGCGGGCGCCGCGCTAGCGCCTCAATCCTCGTTCGCTAAGTCGATCTCCTGAGCGCCGGTCATGAAGGGGTTGGCCGCCCATTCCGCCTGCAAAAGGCGGTCGGCGGACAATCGGGCGAAGCGCAGCATCAGCGCCTTGCGGGTTGCGGCCGCCATCCTTTCCTCCGGTGCGTCCCGCAGGATTTCGGCCGCATAGCCGTCCGAGACGATCAGGCCGCAGGTCTGCGGAAAAATATCAACGGGCACGCCCGGATGGGTGGCGAAATACAGCCGGTCGCAGTGCTGCCGGTAGTCCGGCCATTTGCGGTCGACGCGAAAATCTTCGACCGAGGTCTTGATCTCCACGATCGAAAAATCGCCCTTATCCGAAAGACAGATCAGATCCGCGCGCCGACCGGACGCCAGCGGCATTTCGGGAAGCAGTGCAACGCGTCGCGCGGTCATCAGCCGCTGCACGCCGCGGCGCACCATCAAGGCGCGCTCCGACTGGCGTCCATCGACGAGCGGATCGACCGCAAAGGGAGAAACGAGCGGCATGCGTCACAGATAGGCCGTGCGGACGATCGGCGGCAAGTGAAAATGGAAACAAACCAGAAACAAAAAAGCCGGACCGGCGGACATCGCCCGCATTCCGAACTCACTTGATTGAGTCTACGCCTCCGCCCGTATGGTTCCGGCGATTTCGTCGAGGATGGGACAGTCGGGGGCCTGATCGCCATGGCATTGCTCGGCGAGATCCGCGAGCGCGCGTTTCAGCGACTTCAGTTCCGCGATCTTGCGGTCGATCTCCGCGATCCGCGAATTGGCGAGGCGTTTGACATCCTCGCTCTTGCGGTTGGAATCTTCGTACAGCGACAGCAGCCGCCGCGCCTCTTCTATGGTAAAGCCCAGCGAGCGCGAGCGCTGCAAAAAACGCAGCATGTGCACGTCGCGGTCACGGTAGCAGCGATAGCCGTTGGTCGCCCTGGCCGGCTTTATCAGCCCCACTTCCTCATAATACCGGACCGTCTTCGGCGGCAGACCCGACAACCGGGATGCTTCCCCGATATTCATGAGACGTCCTCGTTGGTGGCTTCGATCATCTCGACGTGAAGGAGATGTCGCCGCCACCGGCTCCGTCAACTGTCACCCGGCGGCAACAAAGCGCTTATTAACCATCCACGTGCCATAGTGGGTCATTGCTTCAACAAATTGTGCGGCTTAACGAAGAGACGGCTTCAGATGGTCGGCAGTCAGACCCGCGCGGTTCGCATAGCGGCCGCTCTATCCATCGCACCCAACTTGGCATTCGTTATGAAGATGAGACAGATTATCCTTGCAGGCGCTGCTCTACTGTCGGTCGCGACGATGGCGGGGTGCGCGACATCCGAGCGCGCGTCGCTGACGCCGTCGGGCAATGCGCAGGTCGCCGCCTATACGGCGCCCGATTCCCTGCCGACCGAAGGCAGCGCCGGCGCTGCGACCAAGCTGGGCTATGGCGCCGTGGTCGATGAAGGATTTGCGCTGCCGGGAATCCCGACGGACAAGATCGATCCGCAATTTCTGCGCCAGCGGGTGAGCTTCGAGGACGGACGCCAATACCAGCCGGGGACGGTCGTGGTCGATACGCCAAACCGGTTCCTCTATGTGGTCGAAGCCGACGGCATGGCCATGCGTTACGGTATCGGTGTCGGCCGCGCCGGCTTCTCCTGGTCGGGCGACGCGAATATTCGCGCCAAACGGTCCTGGCCGAAATGGTTTCCGCCGGCCGAGATGATCGACCGCAAGCCGGAGCTCGAGCCTTATCGCGAGGGAATGGATCCTGGCCTGGCCAACCCGCTCGGTGCCCGCGCCCTCTACCTCTACCAGGGTGGCAAGGACACGCTGTTCCGCCTGCACGGAACGCCGGAATGGTGGACGATCGGCACGGCCGCGTCGTCGGGATGTATCCGTCTGATGAACCAGGACATCATCGATCTGTACGAACGCGTGCCGATGGATGCCCGTGTGGTCGTCAAGCAGGGCAAGGAGCGGATGGCGGCGGGTTACGCAGGCGCCTGACCAGCCGCGCGGTCGCGGCGCGACAGTTTTATAAGGCGGGGGACCGCCACGGCCGGATGCTTCGGGGGAGGCGTCCGGCCATTTTTTTGGGGAACAGGTCCCGGTGCCGGGCGCCTGTCTGAGCTATGCCGTCATTGGCGGCGCGCGCGGGTCTCAATCCATCGGTTTCCGGCTGGCATTTTGGCGCTCACTTGCTGGAATCGGTGCGATTTCATCCTAGTTTGGGAGGCGCGCCGCGGACTGCCGCGACGAGCAGGAGCCCTAGCGTTGCCGCATTGAGTGTGTGCCAGAGGAAGTGGGTGCCGCGCGGCCAATCCGGGCAGAGCGGCAGGTCGACCATCCGAAAAGCCAGCGAGACGGTGAAGACCCCGCCGGCGGCGAACACCGGCCAGCCCTCGGGATGGTCCCGCGCAACGAGATAGCCGCCAATGGCGTACAATGCGAAAAGTCCGGCCACGTAGCCGGCCGACGATCCGAGATGCGGAGCGAGCAGCGGCTCGGCCGCCAGGGAGGCCGCGAGGAAGGCGAGCGTTCCGACAAATGCCGCCAGCGGAGACAGACCCACGAAGCGGCGGAGCGCGAGGCCGAAATAGGCAAAGATAAAGATCGCGATGGGGATGACGTCGGCGAAACTCGACCATCGGTTCGCGAAGGTATGGAACAGAAACGAGCCGGTTCCGATGATCGCGACGAGACCGATGAGATAGAGGCTCGGCCGGTCTCTGCCCGGCGCCCGTCGCCAGTACCAGAGCCCCAACGCCGCCGCGGCGAAGAACGCGCCATTCGACAAGGCGTTGAGCGGTTCGGCCCAGAAGGCCGTGCCGATCCGCTCGCAATAGGCGTCGATGGGTGCCGTCAGGTCCATGACGCGAAGAATGCGCCTCCGGGCGGGGCTACGCCAGCATAGAGCGTCGAATGCTCGAGCCGGCCGCGATCAAAGCCCCGGCCAGGCGAGTGTCGCACCCGCGACCACCACATAGCGCGCGAATTTGCCGATCGCGACCAGCACGACAAACGGGACCAGCGGTACCCGCAACGTCCCGGCAATGACCGTCAGCGCGTCGCCGCCGAGCGGCGACCAGGCGAACAGCAGAGTCCAGACCCCATAGCGATTGAAGAAGCGCGTCGCCGCCTCCAGCTGCTTCGGCTTCACCGGAAACCAGCGACGCTCCTGATAGCGCAGCAGGAACCGGCCGCAGAACCAGTTCACGACCGAGCCCAAGGTGTTGCCGATTCCCGCCACAAGAACCAGCAGCCAGGGGTCGGCGATGCCTTCCGCGATCAGCGCGATCAGCAGGAGTTCGGACGCGCCGGGCAGGATGGTCGCGGCCAGGAAGGCGCCCCAGAACAGGCCGAAACAGGCGGCAAGGACGCTCAATTCATCCGCTTTCCCGCCGCCGCCGACGGCCGCCGGACGCGAATAACGCCGTGTCTCCAAGGGGCGTCGGGAACCGGGTTCGCTGCGTCCGGCCAAAGGTTTTCGCGCTGCCCGATGCTGATTTTCGCTTGCAGGCAATTGAACGGGCGAACCACCCTCACCATCTGAATACTACCGCATCGAATTGTCGAAGCCCCCGCGATGCTTGCGCGTCGCGGCCATTCTCGAAAGGAACAGTCTGCGATGACTTCGCAAGCCTTGATCCGTCCGGCCTGGACGCCCGCGACCATAGCATTGATGGTGGTCGGTTTCATGATTTACTGGCCCCTCGGCCTGGCGATGCTCGCCTACATTCTCTGGGGTGATCGTTTGGAGAGCTTCCGGCGGGACGTCAACCGTTCGACCGACCGTTTCTTCGGCGGACTGAAGCGCACCGGCGCGGTCAACCCCTTCGCCGAGACCCGCACCGGCAACGTCGCCTTCGACGACTGGCGTGAAAAGGAGCTGTCCCGCCTCGACCAGGAGCGCCGCAAGTTGAATGAAGCGGCGGCCGAGTTCGAATCCTATGCCCGCGAGCTGCGCCGGGCCAAGGACCAGCAGGAGTTCGACCGCTTCATGGCCGATCGCCAGAACCAGACTAGCGGCCAGACCATCGACGGCCAGCCCGCCTGACCGGCCAAGCAGTGTGCATGATGCGACGGCGGCGTTCTCTCGAACGCCGCCGTCTTTTTGTCGCGTGTCGGCGGGCTCCGCTGTAGGGTGGGGATCGAATCGCGGCGATGGGCTGCTTCGAGGAACGGTTCGTCTTGCCGATGTCGCTTTTCTTCTCCCGGCGGAATGCGAATACGCCCGCCATCCCCGAGCGCCTGGACCTTGCCGCCGGCCCGGTCCCGGTGACGGTGCGCCGCAATCCGCGCGCCAAGCGGTTGATCCTGCGGCTTGCTCCGGGCGGAACCGGAATCGTCGTCACGGCGCCGCAAAAGGTGCCGGTGCGGGCGATCGCGGAATTTCTCGAGCGGCATCGCGGCTGGGTGGAGGAGCGCGTCGCGCGGGCGCCCGACCGGATCGCAGCAGTGGACGGCGCGACCATCCCGTTTCGGGGCGGGCCATTGCGGCTGGTCCAGGCATCCGAGCGCCGCGCCAGCCGCTTCGAGGCCGTGGACGGCGTGGCGCATCTCTTCGTCGGCGGCGAGCCGGAGCATTTTTCCCGCCGCGTCGTCGAGGCGCTGAAGCGCGAGGCGCGGCATGATCTGCAAGCTTGCGTCGACCGCCACGCGGCCACCGTGGGTCTGCGTCCACGGGCGATGGCGCTGAAGGACACGAAAAGCCGCTGGGGCTCCTGCACCGTCGACCGGCGGTTGGCCTTTTCCTGGCGGATCGTCATGGCCCCGCCGGAGGTGCTCGATTATCTCGTCGCCCATGAGGTGGCGCATTTTCGCGAGATGAACCACGGACCCGCCTTCTGGGCGCTCTGCCGGGAGCTTTGCCCCGGCATGGACCACGGCAAGACCTGGCTGAAGCGGCATGGAGCCGGGCTGCATGCGATTGCCTTCGCCGGCGCT
Source organism: uncultured Aurantimonas sp. (assembly GCA_947488615.1). Classification (GTDB taxonomy): domain Bacteria; phylum Pseudomonadota; class Alphaproteobacteria; order Rhizobiales; family Rhizobiaceae; genus Aurantimonas. Next base: position 13,929 of record CANKZU010000009.1, on the reverse strand, counting down.
TGACCCGGACTGCGGCCGCGTCCTTTACAGATCATGGGCGCTGGCGCGATAAGAAGCCATGACAGCGCGCCTTCATCGGCGACCAAGCATTGCCTAACCCGGAGAGCGTTCCTTGCGACCCTTCGACGTCAAAATCTGCGGCCTGTCGACGCTCGCGACCATCGCGGCGGTGTTGGCGCGTGGCGCGAGCCATGTCGGCTTCGTGCATTTCGCCAAGAGCCCGCGCCATCTCGACGTCGCCGCGATGGCGGAGCTCGTCGGCTCCGTGGCGGGGCGCGCCGAGACGGTCATCGTCACCGTCGATCCGGACGATGATCTGGTCGCGCGTTTCGCGACCGAGGTGCGGCCGGATTGGCTGCAATTGCACGGCAAGGAGAGCCCGGAGCGGGTCGCCGCGATCAAGGCGTCGACCGGTCTGAAGATGATGAAGGCGCTGCCGGTCGCCGAGGCCGCCGACCTTGCCGCAATCGCGGATTATCTCGGCGCCGCCGACCGCCTGCTGCTGGATTCCAAGCGGCCGAAGGGCTCCGACCTTCCCGGCGGCAACGGCGTCGCCTTCGACTGGCGGATTCTCGCCGGCCTTGACCCGGCTCCGCCCTACATGCTTTCCGGTGGGATCGACGCCGACAACGTCGTCGATGCCATCCGTATCGCGCGGCCGTCCGGCATCGACGTGTCGTCCGGTGTCGAGAGCGCGCCTGGCGTCAAGGATGTCGGCCGCATTCATTCATTCTTCGACGCGCTGGATCGTCTCCGCATGGACGAGCCGGCGAGAAAGGCTCGTGCCTCGTGAACCAGCCGCTGACCCCGAATTCGTTTCGCGCCGGTCCCGACGAGGACGGCCGCTTCGGTCATTTCGGCGGGCGTTTCGTCGCCGAGACGCTGATGCCGCTGATCCTCGATCTGGAGGACGCCTGGAAGGCGGCGAAGGCCGATCCTGCGTTCAAGGCCGAGCTCGACAATCTCAACACCCATTATACCGGCCGGCCGTCGCCGCTCTATTTCGCCGAGCGGCTAACCGAAAAGCTCGGCGGCGCCAAGGTCTATTTCAAGCGCGACGAGCTGAACCACACCGGCTCGCACAAGATCAACAACTGCCTCGGCCAGATCCTGCTCGCCAAGAAGATGGGCAAGACCCGGATCATCGCCGAGACCGGCGCCGGCCAGCACGGCGTCGCGACGGCGACGGTCTGCGCCCGCTTCGGCTTTCCCTGCCTCGTCTACATGGGCGCGACCGATGTCGAGCGGCAGTCGCCGAACGTCTTCCGCATGAAGCTGCTCGGGGCCGAGGTGATCCCTGTCACCGCCGGCCACGGCACGCTCAAGGACGCCATGAACGAGGCGCTGCGCGACTGGGTGACCAATGTCGATTCGACTTATTATCTGATCGGCACCGCCGCCGGCCCGCACCCCTATCCCGAGCTCGTCAGAGAGTTCCAGAGCGTGATCGGCCAGGAGGCGAAGGAGCAGATGATGGCGGCCGAGGGCCGGCTGCCGGACATGCTGATCGCGGCCGTGGGCGGCGGCTCCAACGCCATCGGCCTGTTCCACCCCTTCCTCGACGACAAGGATGTGGCGATGGTCGGCGTCGAGGCGGGCGGCAAGGGGCTCGACGGCGAGGAGCATTGCGCCTCGCTGACGGCGGGCTCGCCGGGCGTCCTGCATGGCAACCGCACCTATCTGCTGCAGAACGAGGACGGCCAGATCAAGGAGGGCCACTCGATCTCGGCCGGGCTCGACTATCCGGGCATCGGGCCGGAGCATTCCTGGCTGAAGGATTCCGGCCGGGTCGAATATGTCCCGATCATGGACACCGAGGCGCTAAACGCCTTCCAAATGCTGACCCGTGTCGAGGGCATCATCCCGGCGTTGGAGCCGGCCCATGCGCTCGCGGAAGTCATCAAGCGCGCGCCGAAGATGGGCAAGGACCAGATCATCTTGATGAATCTGTGCGGCCGCGGCGACAAGGACGTGTTTACGGCAGCCAAGCATCTGGGCGTGGAGTTGTGATAACCTGCGGAACGGATCAGACCGTCGAGTACGCGCGATGAATATCATGATGACCGAGCTTTATGACGCGCTCATGAGCGCCGGCGCCGATGAGGCGAAGGCGCGGCGCGCCGCGGAGAGCATGGCATCATCGAATCAGGATATGGAGCGCAAGTTCACCGATCTTCGGGACGACAATCAGAAGATGCGCGTGGAAATGGCCAAGCTGAACGGCGATCTTCGGTTGGAGATGCAGGGACTTCGCGGCGAAATGAGCCTGATAAAGTGGATGCTCGGCGTGTTGATTGCGCTCGGCGTCGCGGTTTTCCTTCGGGTGCTGTTCCTTTGAGGGCGCCATGACCGACATCGTCGAAATCCACGTGACCTGCCCGACGCTTGAGGTCGCGCGCGAGCTGTCGCATGTACTTCTCGACGGGCGGCTTGCCGCCTGCTGCAATATCGGCAAGGAGGTGGACAGCCGCTATCTGTGGCAGGGCAAGAAGGAGCGGCACGACGAATGGCCGTTGACGATCAAGACCCGGGCCGATCTGTTCGATGCCTGCGCGGAAGCAATCCGCGCGCATCATCCCTACGAGACGCCCGCGATCGTCGGCTTTGCCGTCGACCATGTGGACGCGGCGACCGCCGAGTGGATCGCCGAAGTGACGAAAGCCTGACATGACCACACGCATCGAAGACCGGTTCCGGGCGCTGTCCGAAAAGAACCGCCCCGCTCTTGTCACCTTCGTCATGGCGGGCGATCCGGACCATGATACGGCGCTTGAAATCGTCAGGGCGCTGCCCAGTGCCGGCGCCGACATCATCGAGCTCGGCATGCCGTTTTCCGATCCGATGGCCGACGGCCCGGCGATTCAGAAGGCTGGCCTGCGCGCCCTGAAGGCTGGCGAAAGCCTGAAAAAGACCCTGGCGATGGTCGGCGCCTTTCGCGAAAGCGACACGACGACGCCGCTGATCCTGATGGGCTATTTCAACCCGATCTACGTCTATGGCGTCGAGCGCTTCGTCCAGGACGCGCTGACCGCCGGGGTCGACGGTCTGATCGTCGTGGATCTGCCGCCCGAGATGGACGACGAACTTTGCCTGCCGGCCCTCGACAAGGGCCTCAATTTCATTCGCCTCGCGACGCCGACCACCGACGACAAGCGCCTGCCGGCGGTTTTGAAGAACACCTCCGGCTTCGTCTATTACGTGTCGATCACCGGCATCACCGGCTCCGCCGCGCCGGACGCCACGAAGGTCGCGGCCGCGGTCGGGCGCATCAAGGGCCACACGAACCTGCCGGTCTGCGTCGGCTTCGGCGTGCGCAGCGCAGAACAGGCCCGCGAGATCGGCCGGGCCGCCGACGGCGTCGTCGTCGGATCGGCGCTGATCAACGCTATCGAGGCGTCGCTGACCGAGGGCCGTCCGGGAGCCGGCACGGTGACGGCGGTCACCGATCTGGTGCGCGATCTCGCTGGCGGCGTTCGCGCCGCGCGCCTTGCGGATGCCTGACCGCGCGACCATCTGCGAACAACCCTTGTCAATCGGAACAGCAGCGCCGTGAACTGGATCACCAACTACGTCCGCCCCAAGATTTCCAGCCTCCTCGCCACGCGCGAGGTGCCGGAAAATCTTTGGATCAAGTGTCCGGAGACCGGCGAGATGGTCTTCCACAAGGATCTGGAGGCCAACCAGTGGGTGATCCCATCCTCGGACTTCCACATGCGTATCCGCGCCAGGGACCGGTTGAGGACCTTCTTCGACGACGGCGTTTTCGAGACGATCGAGTTGCCGAAGGTGGCGGTGGATCCGCTGAAATTCCGCGATTCCAAGCGCTATGTCGATCGCTTGAAGGAGTACAAGGCCAAGGCTGAGATGGACGACGCCGTGATCGCGGCGCGGGGCGCGATCGAGGGCCTGCCGGTCATGGCGATCGTCCAGGATTTCGCCTTCATGGGCGGATCGCTCGGAATGGCCGCCGGCGAGGCGATCATCAAGGGCTTCGAGACCGCGATCGCGGAAAATCGGCCGCTCGTCCTGTTCGCGGCCTCCGGCGGTGCGCGCATGCAGGAGGGCATCCTGTCGCTGATGCAGCTGCCGCGGACCACCGTCGCGGTGGAGATGCTCAAGGAGGCAGGGCTTCCCTACATCGTCGTCCTGACCAACCCGACGGCCGGCGGCGTGTCGGCATCCTACGCGATGCTGGGCGACGTCCATATCGCCGAGCCGGGCGCGGTGATCGGCTTTGCCGGCGCCCGCGTCATCGAGCAGACGATCCGCGAAAAGTTGCCCGAAGGGTTCCAGCGCGCCGAATATCTCATGGCCCACGGCATGGTCGACATGGTCGTCCACCGGCACGAACTGAAGGCGACGATCGCGAATTTAGCCAAGCTGTTGACCAAGACGCCCGTCGATATGGCGGCGCGAACCGAGGATGAGTCTGAACCGACAGTCGAAACCGCGATCACGCCGTCCGAGTCGCAACCGGCCGCCTGAATCGGTTTTGCATCCGCTCCTGCTCTCGCGTAATTCTCATCCATGACCATGACCATGACCATGACCTCGCTGGCCACGACAGAGATCGAAGCCCTGATGCTGAAGCATCCGAAGGGCTATGACCTGTCGCTCGACCGTATTCGCCGGCTGCTCGCCGATCTCGGTGACCCGCAACACCGTCTGCCGCCGCAGATCCATATCGCTGGAACCAACGGCAAAGGCTCGGTCACGGCGTTTTGCCGGGCGATCCTGGAGGCCGACGGCCGGGCGACCCACGTCCACACCTCGCCGCATCTGGTCAATTGGCATGAGCGCTATCGGATCGGCCGTTACGGCCAGCCCGGCGCGCTCGTCGATGATCGGCTTCTGGCCGACGCCGTCGTCAGGGCCGCGGCCGCCAATGGCGGGGAAATGATCACCGTCTTCGAGATCCTGACGGCGGTCACCTTCCTGCTGTTTTCCGAGCAGCCGGCCGATGTCGCGCTGATCGAGGTCGGTCTCGGCGGGCGCTTCGATGCGACCAACGTCCTGGAAAAGCCGGCCGCGACCGTGATCACCTCGATCTCGCTCGACCATCAATCCTATCTCGGCGATCGGGTGGAGCTGATCGCGGCGGAAAAAGGTGGCATCATCAAGCCGGGCGTGCCGGTCATCGTCGGCCAGCAGGGCGAGACGGTCGCTCTGGACGTGCTCACCGCGATGGCCGACCGGGCGAACGCGCCGCTGCTGGTCTACGGCCAGGACTTCTTCGCCTATGAGGAGCATGGCCGGCTCGTCTATCAGGACGACACGGGGCTACTCGACCTGCCGATGCCGCGGCTGCCGGGCCGCCATCAGCTGATCAATGCGGCGACGGCGATCGCCACGCTCCGCCATGCCGGATTCGGCCCGAGCGATCAGGCGATCGAGACGGGTCTTGCGAATGTGGAATGGCCCGGCCGCATGCAGCAGATCGCCTCGGGTCCGCTCTATCGCGCCGCCTTCCCCGGCTCCGAGCTCTGGCTCGACGGCGGCCACAATCCCGGAGCGGGGTCGGCAATCGCCGAAACCCTCGCCGACATGGAGGAACGGGTGTCGCGACCGTTGTTCCTCATCGCCGGGATGATCAACACCAAGGACCCGATGGGGTTTTTCGAGTCCTTCGCGGGGATTGCCCGGCATGTGTTCACCGTGCCGGTGGAAGCGTCCGATGCGGGCATCGACCCGAACGAACTGGCCGAGGCGGCGATCGCGGCGGGGCTCGACGCCGAGCCCTGCGCGACGGTGGAGGAAGCCATCCGCCTGGTCTCGTCGGCTTGGGACAGCGACCGGGCGCCGCGCTTTTTGATCTGCGGCTCGCTCTATCTGGTCGGGGATGTGCTGGCGCAGAGCGGCCTCGCACCGCGCTGAGCGACGCCGACCTGTCGGCGCCCGACGGGCACCGTCCTGGAAGCATGGCTGCCCCGGATGACGCGGCGGCCCGGTCGATCTTGGAAAGGCAGGGAGAGGACAATGGAGATCAAGCGTCGCGGGTCAGTACCGACCCGGCGGGTGCCGGCCAGCTATTTCACCGGCACGGTCTGGCAGGACCCGATCATCGAGGCACCCGAGCCGGCGCGTCTGCGGGCGGTCGTGGTAATGTTCGAACCGGGCGCGCGCACGGCCTGGCACACCCACCCGCTGGGGCAGACCCTTTACGTCACGGCCGGTACCGGCCGGTTCCAGACCTTCGGCGAACCAATCCAGACGATCGGCGCGGGCGACGTGATCTGGATTCCACCGGACGAGAAGCACTGGCATGGCGCCGGGCCGGAGACGATGATGACCCACATCGCCATGCAGGAGGCGAAGGATGGCGTCGCGGTCGACTGGCTGGAGCATGTCAGCGACGAAGACTACGCCAAAGCCTGACGCCGCGTCGAACAGAACCGCTCCATGAAAAAGCCCGGACGCTCCGCCCGGGCTTTTTTCTGATTCACGTGAAACGCGCCAGGCTGGGAACGCTCAGGCGGCGCCCTTGATCCAGTCGACGAGCTTCGACTTCGACTGCGCGCCGACCTGGACGGACGCCGGCTCGCCGTTCTTGAACATCATCAGGGTCGGGATCGAGCGGACGCCGAACTGCGCGGCGATGTCCGGGTTCTCGTCGATATTGACCTTGGCGATCCGGACATTGTCCATCTCGTTGGAGATTTCCTCAAGGCTCGGCGCGATCATCTTGCAGGGGCCGCACCACTCCGCCCAGAAGTCGACGACGACAGGCTTGTCGCTCTCCAGAACGTCGGTCTTGAAATTGTTGGTGTCGATCTTTGTCGTGGCCATCAAGCGGCTCCCAAAATCCTTGTTCGAGACACAGGTAGAAGGGGTGGTCCGCCAAATCAAGCCGGCGGTGCATCCTCTTGACGCTGCGTTGCGGCGGCGGCGACGGTGCCGCGCCGCGCGATGACCGCGTCCATGAGGCTCGGCGCGAGCGCGATCAGCAGCGGCGCCTCGGTGAACACCAGCGCGGCCTCGATCGCATGGGCCGGATATAGCGGCTTCAAGAGCTCGCGATAGAGCGCGAGCTGCAGGATGTAGGCCGGCGCGACGGCGTCCAAAGTCCGGGGCGGCGGGCGATTGGTCTTGTAGTCGACGATCAAAACCTTGGTGTCCGTCACCGCCAGCCGGTCGATGGTGCCGTTGACGCGATAGGTTCGGCCACCGAGGGAAATGTCGCCCGCGACCGAGATTTCGGCGCGGCTGCCGGCCGCGAAGATCGGGGCGTAGGCCGGCTCGGCCATCACGCCAAGCGCCGAGCCGATCAGCTGATCGTGATCGCGCGGGCTCATCTCGGGGGCGCCGAGCGTCACATAGCGCCGGGCCGCCGCCTCCCGTTCGTCGGGCGCGATGTCGGGCAGCACCTGCAAAAGCTTGTGGACGATAAGGCCGCGGCGGATCGCAAAGGAGGGCTCGCCCGAACGGCTGGACCCCTCGCCCAGCACCGGCGAGACGAAGGCTTGCACCTCGCCGACCGCCAGCGAGTCGGAACTGAGCTCCGCGGCATCGCCGGCCGAGGATGGCGAGAGCGGTCGTGGCGGCAGGATCTCGGGTGGCAGCGGCGACAGGTCGAGCTGCTTCGGCGCTGCTCCCCGATCGGTGCTCGCGGCCGTCAGCTTGTCGCCGGCGCCGCGCGAACCGAAGCGCCATGCGGTGATCGCTCCCTCGGCGTCCGTCACCTCCTCGCAATCCTCGCGCAGCGCTGCCTGGACCCGCTGCAACCAGGAATTCTCGTTCGGGCCGCGCACGCCGGCAACGCCGCAGACGACGAGACGGTCCGCCGCGCGGGTCATGCCGACATAGAGCAGCCGCCGGTATTCCTCTTCGGCGCGAAGCTTTTCCGCCTCCTTCAGTCCCGCGATCGCGTCGTTTTCGAGTTCCTTGGCGGCGCGCCAGAGGAAGCCCGGCGCCTGGCCGGGATAGAGCCCCGGCATGCCCAGCCATTCCATCAGCCGCGCCCCGTGGGCGTGCGAGAACGGCGCCGAACCCGGATCGACTAGGAAGATCACCGGCGCTTCCAGACCCTTTGAGGCGTGGGTCGTCATGATCCGGACCTCGCCGCGGCCCTGCTCCATCTCGCGCTTGATCTGCGGCGGGTCGGCGGTAAGGGTCGCGAGAAACGCGTCGAGGCCGGTCTCGCCCGCCTCCTCGGCGCCGAGCGCGAGGTCGAGAAAGGCGTCGATGACCTCGCCCGCGTCGGCGCCGAGCCGCGCGGTCAGTCGCGCCCGTCCGCCCTCGGGACCGAGAAGGCGCGCATAGAAGGCGAAGACCGTCTCGAAGCCGGTGCGGTCGCGCAATTCCTCGAGCTGCGCCAGCGCCGCCCGCGCCTTGGCCATGAAGGCGGCCGCCGTTTCCTCCGGCACGAAGTCCGGCAGGCGCGCCGTGCCGGTCTCGCCGCACAGGCGTCGAAGCCCGAGCGACAAGGGCTCGCGCGGCTCCCGTGACAGCGCGAGCGCCATCAACTCGTCGTCGGACAACCCGAAGAACGGGCTCTTGAGCACTTCGGCGAGCGACAGATCGTCATCGAAATTTATCACTGCGCGGCCGAGCGCCATCAGATCCTTGACGGCGATATGGTCGGTGATCACAAGCCGGTCGGCCCCGGCGACGGGAATACCACCATCCCGTAGGGCTTTGGCCATCGCCTCGACGAAGCCGGAGCGCTTGCGCACCAGGATGATGATGTCGCCCGCCGTCAGCGCCCGCCGCTTGCCCTTGTGGACGATCGGGTCGCCGAGCCATTCGCCAATCTGCCCGGCGATCCGCCGCGCCAGCCGGTTGGCCGGCGAATTTTCCGGCTCCTCGTCGACCGGCTTCAGCCAATCGCGTGGCTCCTCACGCTTTTCGGCCTGATAGACCGGCCAGATCTCGACCAGCCCCGGCCCGTCGTCGCGCGCCGTCTGATGCGTCGGAGGAAGGTCGTCGGAGGACAATCCCCGCCGGTTGTCCGCGTCGGCGAAGACGCGGTCGACCGCGTCGAGCACATCCTTCGCCGTTCGGAAGGACTGGGTCAGCCGCACCGCCTCGAAGCTTGCCTGCGCGACCTGCGCGCTCCCGCTCATCGTCCGCTGCTCCTCGGCGAACTTGGCGGGATCGGCACCCTGGAAGGAATAGATCGACTGCTTCTCGTCGCCGACGGCGAAGACCGTCCGCGTGACCTCCCGGCTGCCGGCGCCGGCGAAGAACTCGTCGACCAGCTGGCGCATCACCTGCCACTGGCGCGGGCTGGTGTCCTGCGCTTCGTCGATCAGCACATGGTCGATGCCCTGGTCGAGCTTGTAATGGACCCAGGCCGAGGCCTCGGCGCGGGTCAGGAGATCGGCGGTCCTGACGATCAGATCCTCGAAATCCAGCTTGCCGCGCCGGCGCTTGAGGATGGCGTAGTCGCGCTCGAATTCGTCGGCGATGACCAGCGCCGCCGCGCTCGCCCGGAACAGCCGAACCGAGGCGAGGCGGTCTTCCATGGAGAGCACATGGTCCGCGAGCTGCTGAAGGCGGTCGGCGAAATCCTCGAAGAAATCGGTGACCCATTTGGTGGCGACGCTTCCCGGCTTGTAAGGCCCGCCGTCCTTCTTGAGGCAGAGTGCGCGCAACGCCTCGAAACGCGTCTCATCGGTACCGGGATCAAGCAGCGCATTCAGCCGATCGACCAGCTTCTTGTCGGTTGCCTTCGGGCTGGTTTCGGCGACCGTCAGGACCTCGCGGCAAAACGCTTCGTCGAAGCCTGGAGCGGGAACGGCGTCGGCCATGATCGCCGCTTCGTCCTCGTTCGGCGCAAGGCCCAGCGCCGAGCGCGAAAGGGTGAGGGCGCCATCGAGGCCGCCGGCCGCGTCGATGTGCCGGCGGATCGCGTCCCGCTTGCGGACGATCTCGCCGATCAGCTGATCGAGGCCCCATTCGCCGGCCAGCGACAGGGCGGTGGCAAAGGCTTCGGCGAGCAGCGGCGGTTCGCCGACCTCGGCTTCGGCCTGGCTCGCGCCGGTGATCAGCCGGCGGCGGGCCTCGCCGAGCAGCGCCGCGCTGCCGGCGTCGTCGAGCACCTCGAAATGGCCGGGAACATTCGCCTCCAGCGGAAACTGATGCAGGATCGACTCGCAAAAGGCGTGGATGGTCTGGATCTTCAGCCCGCCTGGCGTTTCCAGCGCCTCGGCGAACAGGCGGCGGGCGGCCCTGAGACGCGTGTCCGAGGCAGGTGCGCCGTCGAGCTTGGCCAGTTCCTCATGCAGCGCGGCGTCCTTAGCTGTCGCCCACTTGGCCAGCCGGCCGAACACCCGTGTCGACATCTCGGCCGCCGCCGCCTTGGTGTAGGTGAGGCACAAGATCTTCGACGGCTCCGCGCCTGCGAGCAACAGCCGTACCACCCGCTCGGTCAAAACGTGGGTCTTGCCCGAGCCGGCATTGGCCGACACGAAGACCGAGCGGCTCGGATCGGCGGCGATCTGCTGCAGCCGGCTGGTCTCGGCGATGCCGACGAACTGGCTCATACGGAAACCTCGCCGGTCTCGTCCGCCCCGATCGACCATTCCTGCGCCCGCGCCAGATGGTCGTAGGAGCCGGAAAAATCGCCCGCCAGAAACGGCCGTGTGCGCGAGGCAAACGGCTTCGCTTCGTCGCGGAAGGCGGCGACCAGCGCCCGGAACTTCGCCAGTGCTTCGTCCGAAAGAGCGTCCGGGTCGACCGGCTCGCCATTGCGCCCGCCATCGGTGGCGAGGCGGTCCTCGGTGAGCGCCCGTTCGCGCAGGCGGACATAGACGAGATCGGAAATCCGGGATGCCTGGCCGGCGTCCGCGAAGGCACCGAGCTTGGCCATCGCGCCCTCCAGCGGCAATTGCGGGGCGAGCAGGGCGCGGGCCTGGGACACCGAGGGATTGGCCCCGGTCTTGAAATCGAGGATCTCGACCGAGCCGTCGGTGAGGAGATCGATGCGGTCGGCGCGGCCCGCTAGGATCGTCGCGAGGTCCGCGAAATCCCAGTGCGCTTGGATTTCCGCGTGGCGGGCGGCGACCCGGTCGGCGCGTCCCCGCTCCCAGGCGATGTAGTTGTCCGCCAAGGTTTCCATGCGCGGCCACCACACTGCATCGATGTCGGCCGGCAGCGCCTCGGCGTCGAAGCGCTCGCGCGCGATCGCCAGCAGCCGCGCCACCGCGTCCTCGGCCAGCGGATCGTTGCCGTCGATGACGAAGCGGGCGAGGATCTCGTGATAAAGGCTGCCGCGCTCGGCCGCGTGCGGGTCGCGCATCAGATCGGGCAGCGGCTCCAGGCGCAGGATCTTGCGCGCGTGGATCGCATAAGGATCGCGGATCAGCGTCTCGACATCCGTGACCGAATAGCGGGTCGGGCGGTCGGCGAGCGGCGGCTTCGGCTCCGGCCGGTTCGCGCGGGGCACCGGCGCCGCGACGTCGAGCTGGCGCGCATGGGCGAGGAACGGCGCGCCTGCTTCCCGCAGCCGCGCGGCGCCCTCGTCCCCGGCGAGCGTCAGGATTCGCTGCAGCCAGCGCGAGGCGATCGCCGGGGCGCCGCCGGAGCGCCGCGACCGCGACAGGACGACGCGCTTCGCCCCCATCGCCATCCAGAAATCATGGGCGGCGAGGCCGATTCGCCGCTCCGGCGGGTCCAGCGCGATCTCCCGGCGCATCAGCCGCGACAGGAAGGCGCCGCTCTTCGCCCCCGCCGGCCAGCTGCCCTCGTTGAGGCCGCCGAGCAGCGCCGTGTCGACGCTCTGCAGCCGCGCTTCCAGCGTGCCCCAGACGAAGGCTCTGGCGGAAAGCCCGCCGCGCGGTTGCACCGTCTGACCGGCGATCAGCGCCGTCATCACGTCGCCGAACTCTCCGGACGCGAAGCCGAAGCCGGTCTGCGGCGCCTGCACCAGATCAGCGAGGAAGTCGGTCAGCGAACGGCCGGCCTCTTCCGCATAGAGCTCGGATGCGTCTCCGTCCGCGTCGGCAGCGAGCGCTTCCAGGCATCGGGTCAGCGCCACCGCATAGGCGGCGATCTCGCGTTCCTCGCCGCCGCGCAGCGCCGTCAGCGGTTCGAGCGCGCGTTCCAGATGGTCGGCCATCCTCTGCGCCAGATCGCGTTCCGCCTCGGGCAGATTTTGCACCGGCCGCGCCACATGGCTGTCTTCCTCGACCGCCGCCCGCCGTTCGCGCATGATCGCGCCGAGCCGCGCCCCGTCCGCCACCCCGACCGAGCCGCGCAACGCGATCATCTCGATCGCCCGTGCCGCGCGCCGGGCCTCGCCGACGCCGAGGCCGAGCCGGGTGAGCGGGTGCTTGAGCAGCGAGACGAGCGCGATCGGATCGCCCGGCGACAACGCCACGGCAATGGTCGTCGCGAGCAGCGTTCCCGGCGCCGTCGCGGCAAGCGGGCTGCCGGCCGAATCATTCGCCGCGATGCCGAAGCGCGACAGCTCGGCGACGACGCGGCGGGCGAGATTGCGGTCGGGGGTGATCAGCGCGGCGCGCGCCGTCGGGTCGGTCAGCGCGTCGCGCATGGCGACAGCGAGCGCCAGCGCCTCCTCGCGGGCATCGCCCGCCTCGATCAAGGCGAGGCCGGCGAGCGCCTCGGGGCCGTGCCGCGCCGCCGCGCCGCTCCACACATCGGTGGTCTCGGCCGGGCGCAGCGCGTCGGCGAGAAACGCCTCGCGCGCCGCCAGCGCAGGATCGGGCCCGTCGCCGAGATGATCGACGCTCTCCGGCGCCAACGAAAAGCGCGTCAGGATCGTTTTCAGTCCGTATTGCGGATGGCCCGGCGCGGCGACCGAGGCGGCGCGCGAGATCGCCGCGAAGGTCTCGGGCTCCAGATGCCGGTCGAGGCCGGGCAGCACCAGCGCGCCGTCCGGCAGATGCGCGATGGCGTGCATCAGGTCGAGCGTTGCCGGCGCCGTCGCGGTGGAGCCGGCCAGAATCACCGGGCCGCGCGCCCCGCCGTTGCGCAGCCGCTCGGCTTCGGCGCGGAGCCAGGCGTTCTTCGCCGCCGCCTCGCTGACCTGGCCGGTGGCGGCCAGCGCCTTCGGCCAGGCCTCGGTGACGATCGACAGGAAGGTGAGCGTCAGCCGCCACCAGTCGGCGAGGGCGTCGGGCGCGAGCGTCGCCAGCTGCGACAGCGAGGTGCCCTCGGTCTCGACCTCATCGATGAGCGCGCCGAGATCGCCCGCCAGCCACAGCGCGTCGGCGGCCGAGGCCGGCAGCACCGCGTCTTCGCCGATCAGCGCCTGAAAGGCGCCCCGGTCGGTCATGGCGCGCCAGTGCCGGGCGAGGCGGGCGAGATGGAGCCGGCGTTCCAGCGCGCCCATCGCCGGTTCCAGGCTCGGCCCGGCGGGCGCAAACAGGCCGGTGTCGTCGCCCTCGCCGATCGGCCGGATGACCGGCAGGATGGCGCTGCCGCCGACCCCATTCTCTAATGACGACCGCGCCCCGATCGCCGCCGCGAATTCGGACGCCAGCGCCCGCGCCGCGCGGCGGGTGGGGACGTAGATGGTCACGTCGGCCAGCGCCAGCGGCGCGCCGTCATGGCGAAACGACGGCACCAGCCGGCCGTCAAGCAGCGCCTCGGCCAGCGTGGTCAGAAAGGGCCGGCCCGGCGGGATCGAAAGGATGCGCGCGTTCATCGCGGCAGACTAGCGGGGATGGGGATGATTCGTGAGGGGGTGCAACGTCGACAGCATCACGGGATGCCGACGTTGCAAGATGTGGGTCAGCTGCCGCTCCGCTGACCTGTGCGAAAACCCCGCCCGTAGGCGAGGTCAGATCGCTCGGATTTGCCGGGAGGGGACGTCGATCAGGATTTGGCTGCTGCGGCCTCACCGCTGAGAGTCTGTCCGGAAAGGGTTGAATGGCCAGGATAGCGATGATTCCAGAGGGTGTCTTAAGCCTGATCTGGAAGAGCCATGTGGACCCCGACCGCTCGCGCACAGCATAACCGCGAACA
>CANKZU010000008.1 GCA_947488615.1 uncultured Aurantimonas sp. | reverse complement strand
ACCGGGCAAGGCCGGCCGCGCCGTCGCGGGGCGTGCCGCAGATGAAGACCACCGGCAGCGGCGGCGCCGCCCGGGCCCCCAAGGCCGAATCCGAAAGCTGGGAGGAATTCTGATTCTCTTTCCAATCGGATGATCGGCGGCATTCGTCGGTTGTCCGCTGGTTCGAAGGCCCATTCCTTAAGCAACAATGCCGAGGATCCGATCACCCGATCGGGTCCTCGACTGTTTTTGGATCCAAGATCGAGCGGACATGACGCCGCCGCCGCGGCGCGGGTTCAGTAGCCCGCCGCGCGATCGACCACGCCGCGCAGCGTCTCGCCGCGCTCGTGTGCCGCGATCTGGCGCATGACCTCCGGGGCCAATGCGTCGGGATCGGAAATCGCGGCGGCGTGCGGCGTCACGAAGACACGCGGATGGGTCCACAGCGGGCTCGACGCGGGCAGCGGCTCGACATTGAAGACGTCGAGCGAGGCTTCCATCAGAATATCGCGGTCGAGCGCGTCGAGGATCGCCGCTTCGTTCTGCAAGCCGCCACGGCCGGCATTGATCAGGACCGGACCGCCGAGCGGCGTCTGCCGCTTCAGGCGCGACAGCAGGCCGGTGTTGATGATGCCGCGCGTCTCGGCGGTCAGCGGCAGCAGCACCACGAGAATGTCGGTCGCGGCGAGAAAGCCGTCGAGCCCGGCCTGGCCCGCGAAGGTTTCGGCGCCCACGACCGTCTTTTGCGTGCGGCTCCAGCCGGCGATGGGGAAGCCCAGCGGTTTCAGCTTGGCAGCGGCATCCTGGCCGAGTTCGCCAAAGCCCATGAAACCGACGGTGATCTCGCGGGCGGCCGGCTGCATCCGCTCGTGCCAGATTTTCTGCGCCTGCTGGCTGCGATAGGCGCGGCCGCGGCGGAAATGGTCGAGCACGCGCCAGACGATATATTCGCTCATCCGGCTCGACAGGTCCTCCGCGACGATCCGGACCACCGGCACATCGGGCAGCTGCTTGTCCGCGAAAATATGGTCGACGCCCGCACCGAGCGAGAAGATCGCCTTGAGGTTGGGCAGGTTTTCCAGAAGCCCCGGCGGCTGCTTCCAGACGACGGCGTAGTCGATCGCCGCATCGGCGCTGCTCGTCGGCTCCAGCACGATCGGGCGATCACCGCCGGCCGCCTGGAGTGCCGCCCGCCAGCGCATCGGATCGAAGCCGGTGACGGACAGGAGAATGGTCAAGGCTTGTCCTCTCTGTCGAGTGTTCCGGACAGCACCTGTGCCCGCGCGCGCCCCTTGCGGGCGAACCAATGGGCGCAGCCGACCAGGAAGGCGTTTTCGATACGGCCGTCGTCGACGGCGGCGATCAGATCGTCGACCTTGGCGAGGATCGGACGGATGTCCTCATGCTCGTCGTCCTTACCGGCGGCATCGGTGAGGTCCGACGCGTCGACGATGGCGAGAAAGATCGTCGCGTGCTCGGTGGTCAGGCCGGGCGACGACAGAATCCGGTAGCAGCGCTCGATGGCCTTGGCGACGAGGCCCGTCTCCTCCTGAAGCTCGCGCAGGGCCGCCGCCTCGCCGTCTTCGCCCGGATCGACCAGGCCAGCCGGCAATTCCAGCGCCGCCGCCAGATCGAGCACCAGCGCGGCGGCGATGCGGAACTGGCGAATGACGACGATGGCGTCCCGGGCGGGATCGTACGGGATGACGATGACGACCTCGCCGGTGGCGAGGTATTCCCGCCGGATGGGGCCGAGCTCGCCTTCGCCGTCGAAACGTTCGTGATGGAGCGTCGTCGCCTGGAGCGGCCGAAAGCCGTCATGCAGGGTTTCGGTCTCGATGACCCGAAAATCCAGATGCTGGTCGGCGAGCTGATCGCGGTAATGGCCTTTGGTCACTGGGACAAGACCTCGGTCGGCACGGCGGCGATGTCGAAGGCAGCCGCCATCAGCGCCTTGGTGTAGTCGGTCTTCGGCCGGTCGAAGATTTCCTCGGCCGGGCCGCGCTCGACGACAACGCCATTGCGCATCACGATCACCTCGTTGGCGAGCGCCCGCACAACCTTCAGATCGTGGCTGATGAAGAGATAGGCGAGGTCGTGCTTCTTCTGCAGATCGCGCAAAAGGTCAACGACCTGTGCCTGGACGCTCATGTCGAGCGCCGAGGTCGGCTCGTCGAGCATGACGAAGCGCGGGTTGAGCACCATCGCGCGCGCGATGGCGACGCGCTGGCGCTGGCCGCCGGAAAACTCGTGCGGGAAACGGAACCGGGTCGCCGGGTCGAGCCCGACCTCGTCCAGGGCGGCGACGACGCGGGCGTCGCGTTCGGCGGGCGTCAGCCGTTTTTCGTGGATCGCCAGGCCCTCGGCGACGATGTCGGCGATGCTCATGCGCGGCGACAGCGAACCATAGGGGTCCTGGAAGACGATCTGCAGCTTCTCGCGCAGCGGCTTCATCGCCTTGAACGAGCGCTCGTCGATGCGCTCCCCCTCGAAGCGGATTTCGCCTTGCGAGGAGATCATCCGGCATAGCGCCAGGCCGAGCGTCGTCTTGCCCGAGCCCGACTCGCCGACGACGCCGACGGTCTGGCCGGCGCGCACGGTGATGTCGATGCCGTCGACGGCCTTCACATGGTCGGTGGTGCGGCGGAAGAAGCCGGTCTTGATCGGAAACCAGACCTTGAGGTTTTCCGCTTCCATCACCACCGGCGCGTTGGCGTTGGCGGCGGGCGGGCTGCCCTTCGGTTCGGCCGCGAGAAGATGTTTCGTGTAGGCATGCTGGGGATCGGCGAAAATCCGCTCGGTCGGCCCTTCCTCGACGATCTTGCCCTGATACATCACGCAGACCCGATCGGCGATCTTGCGGACGATGCCGAGGTCATGGGTGATGAACAACATCGCCATGCGCCGCTCGGCCTGGAGGGTCTTCAACAGCTCCAGGATCTGCGCCTGCACCGTCACGTCCAGCGCGGTCGTCGGCTCGTCGGCGATGAGCAGGTCCGGCTCGTTGGCGAGCGCCATGGCGATCATCACGCGCTGGCGCTGGCCGCCCGACAATTGGTGCGGATAGGCGCCGAGCCGCTTTTCCGGATCGCGGATGCCGACCTGGCGCATCAGCTCCAGCGTGCGCTCGCGCGCCGCCTCATCACGCAGGCCGCGGTGAATCTTCAGGATCTCGCCGATCTGCCGCTCGATCGTATGGAGCGGATTGAGCGAAGACATCGGCTCCTGGAAGATCATCGAGATCCGGTTGCCGCGCACCTTTCTGAGATCGCGCTCGTCATCGTCGATGAGGTTCTCGCCATCGAACATCACGGCGCCGCCGGGGTGGCTCGCGGAGGGGTAGGGCAAGAGCTTGAGGATCGACAGCGCCGAGACCGACTTGCCGGAGCCGGACTCGCCGACCAGCGCCAACGTCTCGCCCTTGCCGATGGCGAACGAAATATCGTCCACGGCGATCTGCGTCTTGCCGCCTTGATGGAAGGCGACGGACAGGTTCTCCACGGCGAGAAGCGGGTCGCGGGGAGCGGCGGTTGCGGTGGTGATCGGGCTCAAGCGGATCGATCCTTCAAATTGGCGTCGTCGTGCCGGTGTGCGTGGTCGTGGTCCGCGCAGCAATCGCGTTCGATCTCGACCGTGGCATGGCCGATCGCAAAGCGGCGTTTCAATTCCATCTTGATCGCGCGTGTCACCACCGTTCCGTCCGCCGCTTCCTCGATGCAGGCGTGGAGCGTCGCCATACGCCGCTCCGGCGTGATCGACCAGGCGTGGACGTGATGGACCTCGCGCAGACCCGCGACGCTCTCCACCAGATGCGGCTCGACGTCGGCCATGTCGAGCCCTTTGGGTGTGCCTTCGAGAAGCACATGTCCGGCATCGCGCACGAGCCGCCAGGCCGAGACGAGGACGAGAGCAGCGACGAGCACCGACAGGATCGGATCGATCGGCGTCCAGCCGGTGGCGAGGATGACGACGGCCGCGACGATCGCCGCGACCGAGCCGAGCAGGTCGCCCAGAACATGCAGCACCGCGCCGCGGATGTTGAGATTGTCGCGGTCGGCGCCATTGAGGATCGCGAAGACGACGATGTTGACGATCAGCCCGCCGATCGCGACGACAAGCATCGTGCCGCCGAGAATGTCGCCGGGCGCCTGCAAGCGTTCCACCGCCTCGACGACGATGAAGCCGGCGATGACGAACAGCGCCAGGCCGTTGACGAAGGCGACCAGCACCTCGAACCGATCGTATCCGAAGGTGCGGCGCTCGTCGCTGGGCCGCCGCGACAGCCGGAAGGCGAACCAGCCGAGCCCGAGCGCGGCGAAGTCGGTCAGCATATGCGCGGCGTCGGCGAGCAGCGCCAGCGAGCCGGAGATCAGGCCACCGACCACCTCGGCGACCATGAACAGGCCGGTCAGCAGCGCGGCGATGCCGATCCGCGTCTCGTTGGCCCCGGCGGTGTGGCCGGTGAAGCCGTGCGAATGGTCGTGATCATCAGGGTTGGGAGAATGATCGCTCATCGAACGTCAATCTCACGGAGCTGTTCGATTCCAACCTGCCGCAATGGCAGGGGCACCCGCAGACGTTTGTCCGATGGTACGACCCAATGACAGGCAGTTTCGATCGCCGTCGCGACATGGATAGCGTCTGGCAACTTGGTGCTGGCGTTGCTCGCCCGTAAATCGGCGCTGCGGCGAAGAATTGGCCGGATAACAGGGACGATCTCGAGAAGGGGTCGCGTTACCAGCAAATCTTCGTAAAACTCCACCAGATCACCGCGTTCCTGCTGCTTCGGTTTCACCAGAATTTCCGCCAGGGTCATCTCACTTGTGACAAGGCGACTTTCGGAGTCCGCGACACGCTCAACGAAACGTTGAAGGTCAATGTCGGATCGTTCGCCCAGCTGAATAAACACGTTGGTGTCGCAGTAAAATCTCGCGGCCATCAATCCCATTCGTCGCGAAGCGCCCGAATCCGCGCGACCGCCTCTTCCGTTGTCGTCCCAAGGTGACTGAAAGCCCCCCAATATTTGAGCAGATCGTTCTTTCGTGCCTCGACTTCTTCCGGGGTAAATGGTGGCTCATTGGCTTCGCCGACCATCGTCAAGCGAACGGATGTTCCCGGCTTGAAGCGATCTCGCAGCCGAGTGGGCAGTTCTTCGAGGGCGACCTCTTCCGTGATGGTCTCGATCCGGCTCATGCGTCAGTCCTTCTCTCCCACGCTCATCCGAAACTCTTGCGCGGATCGAAGGCGTCGCGCACCGCCTCGCCGACAAAGACCAGCAGCGAAAGCATCAAGGATATCACGAGGAAGCCGGAAAAGCCGAGCCAGGGCGCCTGCAGGTTGTTCTTGCCCTGGGCTAGCAGCTCGCCGAGCGACGGCGAGCCCGGCGGCAGGCCGAAGCCGAGGAAGTCGAGCGAGGTCAGCGTGGTGATCGAGCCGTTGAGGATGAAGGGCAGGAAGGTCAGCGTCGCCACCATCGCATTGGGCAGAAGGTGGCGGGTGATGATCGTCCAGTCGCCGACCCCGAGCGCCCGCGCGGCGTTGACATATTCGAAGTTGCGCGCCCGGAGGAACTCCGCCCTAACGACGCCGACGAAGGCGACCCAGGAGAACAAAAGCATGATCCCGAGCAGCACCCAGAACCCGGGCGGCAGGATCGCGGCGATAATCAGCAGCAGGTACAGGACTGGGATTGACGACCAGATCTCGATGAAGCGCTGGAACAGAAGGTCGATCCAGCCGCCGAAATAGCCCTGGACGGCGCCGGCGGCGACGCCGATGACGGCCGATGCGGCGGTGAGGATTAGGCCGAACAGCACGGAAATCCGGAAGCCGTAGATCAGCCGCGCGGCGACGTCCCGCGCCTGGTCGTCGGTGCCGAGCCAGTTCATGTTGCCGAAGCTGCAATTGGGATCATCGACGCCGAGAGGATAGCGCTGGCAGCGCTCCTCCTTCGAGAAGGTCCAGGAGGGGGCGGAGGGCGCCGGCGTCGGGATCTCGTTGTTGACGCTCTGGAAGGAATAGCGGATCGGCGGCCAGATCGCCCAGCCATTGGCGGCGATCTCGTCCTGCACGAAGGGGTCGCGATAGTTGGTCACCGGCAGGAAGCCGCCGAACACCTCCTCCGGATAGTCGACCACGACCGGATAGTAGAACTCACCCTTGTATTCGACCAAGAGCGGCCTGTCGTTGGCGACGAACTCGGCGAACAGCGTGACGATGAACAGGAATGCGAAAATCCACAGGGACCAGTAGCCGCGCCGGTTCGCCTTGAAGTTCTGCCAGCGCCGCTGGTTCAGCGGCGACAGGCGCGGGCGCCGGACGAACTCGGCCTCCGGCGCCATCTGGGCGATGCCGCTGGTCTGCTCCGAGGCGATGCGCGCGGCCGTGTCGGCGGTATCGTCGCGCGCATTGCGATCGTGGTTCGGGCGGTCCTTGAGAGCGTCATCCATATCAGACCTCCCGCTTTTCGAAGTCGATGCGGGGATCGATCCAGGTGTAGGTGAGGTCGGAAATCAGCGTCGTCACCAGTCCGATCAGGGAAAAGATGTAGAGCGTCGCGAAGACCACGGGATAATCGCGCTTGTAAATGCTCTCAAAGCCCAGCAGGCCGAGACCGTCGAGCGAGAAGATCGTCTCGATCAACAGCGAGCCGGCGAAGAAGGCGGAGATGAACGCGCCGGGAAAGCCGGCGACGATGATCAGCATGGCATTGCGGAAGACGTGGCCGTAAAGCACCCGCCGCTCCGATAGCCCCTTGGCCCGCGCTGTCGTCACATATTGCTTGCGGATCTCGTCGAGGAACGAGTTCTTGGTGAGCAGCGTCGTGGTGGCGAAGGCGGACAGCGACATCGCGATCAGCGGCAGCGTCAGATGCCAGAAATAATCCGGGACTGTCCGGGTGACGCAATTCGGAAGGTCGAATGCCGGCGACCACGGCGCGCACCAGTCGCCGCGCACGCCGTCCGAGAGAAGCCCGCGCAGCGGAAACCAGTCGTAGAACGAGCCGCCGGCGAACAGCACGATCAGGATCACGGCGAACAGAAAGCCGGGAATCGCATAGGCGATGATGACGACACCCGACGTCCAGACGTCGAAGGCGGAGCCGTCCTTCAAGGCCTTGCGGATGCCGAGCGGGATCGAGATCAGATAGGACAAAAGCGTGATCCAGATGCCGAGCGAGATCGACACCGGCATCTTTTCCAGGATCAGGTCGAGGACCGAGATCGAGCGGAAATAGCTCTCGCCGAAATCGAAGCGGCTATAGTCCCAAAGCATCTTGCCGAAGCGTTCCAGCGGCGGCTTGTCGAAGCCGAACTGCTTTTCCAGCCGGGCGATGAATTCCGGGTCGAGGCCTTGCGCGCCGCGATAGCCGGAGTTTTCGCCGCCGCCCTGGCCGCTGCCGAAATCACCGCCGCCGCCGGAGACGCGGTCGGTGGCGCCGCCCGCCTCGCCCTGCAGGCTGGCGATGACCTGTTCGACCGGCCCGCCGGGGGCGAACTGGATGACGGCGAAGGAAATCGCCATGATGCCGATCAGCGTCGGGATCATCAGCAAGATACGGCGAAGAATATAGGCGCCCATGTGCGGGGAATCGTCTCCGAGATGTCAGGCGAGCCGGCCGATTCGCGACCGGACGACGTGGTTGGTCTTGATAGCCCGCCTTGCGGGGATCGCAAAACGCGGCCCCGCCGCGGCGCGACGGGCGGAAATTCTCAGGCGCGGCCGATCACTTTGGCCTTTTCCTTGTCGAACCACCACAGACTCTCCACCGGCCAACCGTAGTCCGGCTTGGTGTCCTGGAATCCGAAGATGTTCCAGAACGCCGCGCGGTGAACATTTGCATTGATGTTCGGCAGCCAGTCGAGGCGCCAGCGCAGGACCCGGTCGAGGGCGCGCATCGCCGTCACCAGATCGTCGCGGCTCTTGGCCGAGCCCGCCTTGGCCAGCAGCGTATCCACCGCGTCGCTCGCCATGCCGGGGTAATTATAGGCGCCCGGACGGTTAGCCGCTTCGCTGCCGAAGAAAAGCGACAGGCTCTCGCGTGTCGGGGTCGCGCCGAGGCTGAAGGCGGCGAGGATCATGTCGAAGTCGAAGCGGTTCACTCGATCCTGATATTGCGCGGCGTCGACGAGCCGGGTCGAGGCATCGATCCCGATGAGGCGCAGCGTTTCCATGAATTTGGCATAGACGCGCTGCTGTTCCTGGCCCTGGGTCATGAACTCCAGGCGGAATGCTTCGCCTGCTTCGTTGACCAGCCGATTGCCCTGACGCGTCCAGCCGGCGTCGGCGAAAAGCCGGGTGGCCTCGCGCAGCACCACACGATCGCGGCCGCTGCCGTCGCTGACAGGCTGCACCCAGACCGCGCCGAAGACGTCGTCCGGTATTTCACCCCGGAGCGGCTCCAGAAGCGCAAGCTCTGCCTTCGATGGCTTGCCTTCGGCGACGAATCCCGAGCCCTGAAACGGCGAGTTGGAATGGATTCGCTGGCCGAACAAAAGGTTTGCGTTGGTCCATTCGAAGTCGAAGCACATGTTGATCGCATGGCGTACCCGACTGTCGGCGAAGCGCGTTCGCCGCTGATTGAGCGCCCAGCACTGGAATTTCGGCCGCTCCTCGCCGGGAAATTCCCGTTTCACCACCGCGCCGCTCGTCACTGCTGGAAAATCGTACTCCGTCGCCCAGTCCTTGGTCGTGAACTCCTCGCGGAAGGTGATGATGCCCTTCTTGAACGCTTCCAGCGCCGGCTGCCGGTCGCGGAAGAAATCGATGCGCAGCGTGTCGAAGTGGTCGAGGCCCCTGGCGAAGGGCAAATCCTTCGCCCAATAGTCGTCGCGCTTGCGATATTCGATGAAGCGGCCGAATTCGGAACGGGCGATCTCGAAGCGGCCGCTGCCGGGGATCGCCTCGCCGCTCACCCGGTCGAATTCCTTATCCTCGAAGAATGCGCGCGGGGCAATCGGGATGCCGAAGGCGTTCAATGCGTCCTGATAGCTCTGATCGCCGGAAAAGCCGATCCGAACCGTCCGCGCGTCGTCCGCGACGATCTCGCTGACCGCCCGCAGCACCACTTGCAGGCTGGGATGGCCCAACTCCTTCAGCGTGTCGTAGGTGAAGACGATGTCGTCGGCGGTCACCGGCTCGCCGGTCGAGAACTTGGCCTCCGGCCGCAGTTTGAAGGTGAAGGCATCGCGGTCCTTCGAGACCGTGACGCTCTCGGCGAGCGCGCAGTAGAGCGCGTCCGGCTCGTCGAGTGACGACACCATCAGCGCGTCGTAAAGGCTCTCCATGCGCGGCGGCGCGTTGCCCTGCAGCACGAAGGTGTTGAGCGTGTCGAAGGTCGAGGGCGACTGATTGAGGGTCCAGTTCGACACGGCGAGGTTCATCTGGCCGCCCTGCGGGGCCTCGGGGCTCGCATAGTCGAAATGGGTGAAGTCCGGGCCGTATTTCAGCTCGCCGAAGGCCGACAGGCCATGCAGCGGCGTGTCCGTCGCGACCTCGGCGAAGGGCGTTCGCGGCAACGCGGCCGTTGCGCCGGCGGCCAGCGCCAATTGGCCAAAACGGCGGCGGGTGAGGCGGCTCAGCGCGGTCGCCATCAGTTCGCCGACGCCGTGTCGCTCTCGGCCGCCTTGATCCACCAGGAAAAGGAATCGATCCCGGAATAGGCCGGCTGCTTCTCAGGCATGCCGAACTTGTCCCAATAGGCCAGCCAATCCTCGGATTTGTACCACTGGGGCACGACGTAATACTCCCACAGCATGACCCGATCGAGGGCGCGCGTCGCGGCAACGAGGTCCTCGCGGCTCGGCGCGTAGACGATGTCGTCGATGAGCTGGTCGATCGCCGGGTTCTTGATGCCGGCATAGTTGCGGCTGCCGGGCGCGTCGGCGGCGACCGTGCTCCAGAAGTCGCGCTGCTCGTTGCCGGGTGACAGCGACTGGCCCGGATAGCGCATGCCGACAGCCTCGAAATCGAAATTGTTCATCCGCTCGATATACTGGTTGGTGTCGACGATGCGGACATTGGTCTGGATGCCGAGACGCTTCAGTTGCCGGGCGAAGGGTTCGAGCACCCGGTTGTCGGCCGGGTCGTTGCCGAGGAACTCGATGGTGAAGGGCTCGCCCGTCTCGGCGTCGACCAGCGTCGTGCCCTTGAGCTCGTAGCCGGCCTCCTTGAGGAGGCCCAGCGCCTCGCGCAGATAATTGCGCGCCGAGGCCCCGTCGCCATAGACCGGCAGGGTGAACTCCTCGGTGAAGACCTCGTCGGGGATCTGGCCCTTCAGCGGTTCCAGATATTTCAGTTCGCGCTCGTCCGGCAGGCCGGTCGCGGACAATTCGCTGTTGTCGAAATAGCTGTCGATCCGCTGATACAGGCCGAAGAACAGCGTGCGGTTCATCTCCTCGAAATTATAGGCCAGCGTCAGCGCCTTGCGCACCCGCCGGTCCTGGAATTTCGGCAGCCGGTTGTTGAACACATAGGCCTGCATCGACTGGACCTGGCCATTGTCGATGGTCTTGCGGATCACCTGGCCGTTCTTGACCGCCGGGAAGTCGTAGCCCTCGGCCCAGCGCCGGGAGATGTTCTCCAGCCGCCAGTCGTCGAGCCCGCCCTTCTTGAAGGCCTCCCAGGCGGCATTGGAATCGCGCAGGTAGACGTAGCGGATGGTGTCGTAATTGAAGCGGCCGACGCGGGTCGGGTTGTCGGTGCCCCAATAGTCGGGGACGCGCTCCCACTCGATCGACTTGCCGGTGGAGACCCTGCCGACCCTGTAGGGACCCGAACCGAGCGGCTTTTCCAGCGAGGGCTCGGTGATGTCGCGCGGCTTGCCACCGGCGCCGGTGGCCTCCCACCAATGCTTCGGCAAAACCGTGAGATCGCCCATGATGTTGGGCAGCTCGCGATTGTTGGCCTGATCGAAGGTGAAGGTGACTTCCCCCTCGCCGGTCTTCTCGGCCTTGGTGACGTTCTTGTAATAGGCCGACCACTGCGGATGCAGCTTCGTCAGCGTCTCGAAGCTCCAGATCACGTCCTCGACGGTGATCGGTTCGCCGTCGTGCCAGCGGGCCTTCGGGTCCAGCCGGAAGGTCACGGAGGAAAAATCGGCCGGATGGCGCATCGCCGCGGCGATCATCGCATGGGCCGTCCCCGGCTCGTCCGGCGATTGCTCCATCAGCGTGTCGTAGAGGATGCCGCCGCCGAACACGGCAAGGCCGGCAGCCGGCGTGCCGCGCACGACGAAGGGGTTGAGGCTGTCGAAGGAGCCGATGGCGACGGAATTGAGCGTCCCGCCCTTCGGCGCATCGGGATTGACGTAATCATAGTGCTGGAAGTCGGCGGAATATTTCGACGGGCCGATCAGCGACGACGAAGTCTGCCACTCTCCGGCCTCGGGGGCGGTCGCTTGGCTCTCACCCGCGACCGGAGCGGCTTCGCTGCCGGGCGCCGTGACGACCGGGTCGCCGCTCGCCTCCTGGGCAAAGGCCGGCGCGGTTCCGAGCCCGAAGGCTATCGCGACAAGGCAGGCGAGACGGGCGGATCGCTTGGACAGTGGCAAGGGCGGAACCTCCTCGTGGATCGCGAGTCTTGGAATCCCACGACAATTCGAGCCATTTATGGCCATCGTTCGGTGGGAAGTCACCTGACCAAATCTTAATGGACGTCAATGGCGCTGGTGGCCGATGCGGTTCTCGGACCCAATGGCTTTGGCAAACCGGTGACCTGAGTTTTTAAAATCCGCGCTCGATGGCCTCGAGCAGCCGGAACCGCAACTTCCCCGGGCCGCCGTTCAGCGAGATCACGAAACGCACGTCGCCGTGATTGGAGGTTCTGGCGTAGCCGGCCAGCGTGCGGACGCCGGAGAAGGTCCCCGTCTTGTACCGGGAGCCTTTCCTGGTGCTGCGCAGCAGTTCGGCATGGGGCGCAAAACGGTCAAGAATCGTGGCGAGGCCACGCGCGGTGTAGCGATTTTCGCGGCTGATGCCCGAACCCTCCTCTAGATGGATCGCGTCTTCGAGGTCATATTTGGCGAGGATCTCGCGGGCGACCTTGAGCGACTTCTCCAGGCTGACCGGCCCGCCGAGGCGTTTGGCGCCGATCTCTAGGAAGACCTGATTGGCGATGTAGTTGTTCGAGCCGATGAGCATCTGTCTCAAGATTTCGGAGAGGTCGCGCGACTGGCGGTGCACATAGGCCGGCTCCAGCCCCGCCGGGACGGAGCCGATCGATATTTCGCCCGCAACGCTGCCGCCGGCCTTCTCGATGAAGGCGGCGAGCAATTCGCCGGCATATTTCGCGCTTACGCTCGGGTCTTCCTGGGCCAGGCTGATCCGACTTCGACCGCTGCGAGCGCGCGCCCGGAACTGGCTGATCGCCAGCGGCGTGATCGGCGTCTGCTCCTCGGCGGAGCGGACGGACTTCCCCTTGCGCACGGCGTTGATCGTATTGAAATTCACCGCGAGGGCGGAGTTCAGCGCGTCATAGGCTTCGTCGGTGGCCTCGATGCCCGGAATGCGAAGATCCGCCGGATAGTAGCTCGAATCGAGCACGATGCCGCTGAATGGCTCGGTGCCGGTTGCGGCGAGGAGCTTGGGCGCGAGCAGCGCCAACTCCTCGGAGACCAGAAACGGGTCGCCGCCGCCGCGCACATAAAGCGCCCGGTCGTCGTCCAGGTAGAAGCGGGTCTTGAAGCGGTAGTCGCCGCCCAGCACCTCCATGGCCAGCCACGCCGTGACGAGTTTGGCGACGGACGCGGGAACAAAGGGTTTGTCGGCATTTTGCGCGACCAACTCTTTACCTTCTTCGTCCAGCACGAGCACCAGCCCCGAAGGCGCGAGGGCCGCGATCTTGTCCTTCACGCCAGCGAAGGCCGGGACAGACAGCAGGAGCAGCGCAAAGGCCGCGGCAAACAGGCGAGACCACATAGCGGCTCCGGCTCGGGCTAGGATAGGCGACATGCGCCTACACTAATGGCGCGCAAACGTTAGGCAAGTCAGATCACAGGCGACAGGTTTAGGGCACGAAACGGACAGCCCTTTTACCCGGCCGTATATCCGCGGTGGTTCGCATCAACCCTCGCCGTACGAGGCTCGATCGCGGCAGACGGCGGCAGACGGCGGGCTGGCTGAGGTCCACATAGGAAAGGCCCCGGTTCGCACCGGGGCCTTTGCTGGGATTCGTCCATTGTCAGGGCCGGTGCCCCTCGGATCAGTTGCCGGTCTGGGCGCCGTTCTCGTCGAAGGTGGCCAGATAGGCGATGACGTTCGCCACGTCCTCAGGCTTCTTCAGGCCGGGGAAGGACATCTTCGTGCCCGGCACGGTGCCCTTCGGATCGGTCAGCCACGTGGTCAACTCCTCGACCGTCCAGGTCGGATGCGCCGCCGCGTATTCGGTCAAGGCGCCCGAGAAGCTGTAGCCTTCGACGGCGGCGATCTTTTCGCCGACGATGCCGTTCAGCTCCGGACCGAGCTTGTTCTTCGCGCCCTCGCCGACCGCGTGGCAGGCTTGGCACTTGCGGAAGACGCCCTTGCCGGCCTCCGCGTCACCCGCAACCGACGCCGTCTGCGTCGGAGCTGCGGCTGCCGGCTCGGCTGGTGCCGCCGCTTCTGGCTGGGCCGGTTGTTCCGCGGCGGGAGCCGCCTCGGCTGCTGGTTGTTCGGCTGCGGGCTCAGCTGGCTGTTCGGCAGCGGCGGGAGCCGCCTCGGTGGTCGGTTGCGCGGCCGCATCGGGCGCGGCGGCTTCTGCAGGTACTGCGGGAGCAGCAGGCGCGGCTTCGGCTTCGGCCGGAGTTTCCGTCGCCGGCGCCTGAGCCTCACCCCCAGCTGCCTGCGTCTGCGCCGCCTCGGCGCCCGGTGCTGCCTGCGCCGCCTCCGTTTCGGTCACTGCCGGCGCCTGGGCGCCGTTGGTCGCTTCCTCCGGTTGGGTCGTCGTCGCGGGATCGGCCGCGGCGGTTTCAGCTGGGGCGGCACCCTCGGCCGCTGCCTCTGCCGGTGCCGCGGCATCGGCGGGAGCCTCCTCGGCCGGGGCCTCCGGCAGCGGTGCGGGATTATCGGAGAGCGTGCGCAGATAGGCGATCAGCTCGGCGCGGGCCTCGGGATCCTTGAGGCCGGCAAAGCCCATGCTCGTGCCGGCGACATAACCCTTCGGATTGGTCAGAAAGCCGTTGAGATGCTCGTAATCCCAGTTGACCGAGCCGCCTTGGGAGAACTCTTTCATGCCGCTCGAATAGGCAAAGTCGGCCACCGACGCGATCGGTCGGTTGACGACATCCCAGAGAACAGGACCCGCCCCGTTCTTGCCGTCTTTGTCGCCGCTGTGACAGGCCCCGCACTTCTTGAACTGGCCGGCGCCGGCCTCGGCGTCCGCGCTCTGCAAAAGAACGGCGATCGGGACCTCCTCGGCCTTGGCCGCTTCGCCTCCGGCGCCGTCGGCTTCCGGCTCGGCGGCGACGATCTCGTAGCCGGGCGTCTCGGGGGCCTCGGAGTGGAAGAGCCCCTCGGCGAGGATACTCCCGCCAAACAGGACGAAGATCGTCGCGAGTACAGCACCCACGATCTTGTTGAACTCAAAGGAATTCATTGGTGGGACGGTCCCTCTGCAAAGACGGCGCGACGCCGCCACATCCACTGGCGAAAAACGCGCGGAACCTAGGTCCTTTGCGGTTTGATGGCAACAGCTGTAAGAGGCGGTTTCGGTGCCTTTTTCGCCGCGCTGGCGCTATTTCAGCGTCTGCGCGCCCATCTTTTCGGTTCATGCGGATCCCATGACGTTTCTCGTGCTCATCCCCGCGCGCCTCGGTTCCACCCGTCTTCCGGCCAAGGCGCTTGCCGATATCGGCGGCAGGCCGATGGTGGTCCGCGTCGCCGAGCGCGCCGAGGCGGCCGGCATCGGCCGTGTGGTCGTGGCGACCGACGCCGAGGAGATAAGGGCCGCTGTCACGGCCGCCGGGCACGAGGCGGTGATGACCTCGCCCGAGCACCCGTCGGGCTCCGACCGCATCTTCGAGGCGCTGACGCGGCTCGACCCCGATGGCGCCGTCGAGACGGTGGTGAATGTCCAGGGCGATCTTCCGACCATCGAGCCGGAAGCGATTCGTCAGGTTCTGGCGCCCTTCGAGGATCCGCGTTGCGACATCGCGACGCTGTGCGTGGCGATTCGCGACGACGCCGAAAAGACCAATCCCAACGTGGTGAAGCTGGTCGGCTCGCCGATCGGGCCGACCCGGTTGAAAGCGCTGTATTTCACCCGTGCCACGGCACCCTGGGGCGAGGGGCCGCTCTATCACCATGTCGGTCTCTACGCTTACCGACGAGCCGGCCTGGAGCGTTTCGTGCGGCTACCGCCCTCGACGCTGGAGATCCGCGAGCGGCTGGAGCAATTGCGGGCGCTCGAGGATGGCATGCGCATCGACGCGGAGATCGTCGATGCGGTGCCGCTCGGCGTCGATGGGCCGGACGATCTGGACCGGGCGCGGACAATGTATGGAGTTGAAGCGTGAGCGAAGCGGCGACGAAACGGATCGCGTTCCAGGGCGAACCGGGGGCGAATTCCGACATGGCGTGCCATGTCGTCCATCCGGAGATGACGCCGCTGCCCTGCCCCTCCTTCGACGACGCGTTCGACGCCGTGCGCTCAGGCGAGGCGGCGCTGGCGATGATCCCGATCGAGAATACGCTGGCCGGCCGGGTCGCGGACATTCATCATCTGATGCCCGATTCGGGCCTGCAGATCGTCGGCGAATATTTCATGCCGATCCATTTCCAGCTGATGACGCTGCCGGGCGTCGGGCGCGAGGAGATCCGCAGCGTCCAGAGCCATATTCATGCGCTCGGCCAGTGTCGGAAATATATCCGCGGCAATGGCTGGAAGCCGGTGGTTTCCGGCGATACGGCCGGCGCGGCGCGGGAGGTCTCGGAGGCCGGTGACCGCACGATGGCAGCGCTCGCGCCGGAGCTGGCGGCCACCCATTACGGGCTCGATATCCTCGAACGGAACGTCGAGGATTCGGCCAACAACATCACCCGCTTCGTCATCCTCTCGCGACCCGGCGCGCAGGAAGCCGATCTCTGGGCGCCGCAGGGCGGGCGCACGGTGACGACCTTCGTCTTCGAGGTCCGCAATCTGCCCGCCTCGCTCTACAAGGCGCTCGGCGGGTTCGCGACCAATGGCGTCAACATGACCAAGCTGGAGAGCTACCAGATCGGCGGGCATTTCGTCGCCACGCAGTTTTATGCCGATGTCGAAGGCCATCCGCAGGACGAGTCGCTTCGCCTGGCGTTCGAGGAACTCTCGTTCTTCACCCACGACGTCAAGATCATGGGGGTCTACGAGGCGGCGCCGGAGCGGCTCTACGGCAATGGAGTGCCCTCGAGCCCATAGAGCGCCGGGCGTCCAGCCGGACGCACAAAAGGACGCTCTAACAATTCGATTGCGCATCGCAACCATCCAAAAACCGGATCCTACTTTTTGGTCCGATGCTTTCGTCAGATCCGCGGCGTCAGACGACCCCATCGGCGAAGGCCTTGATCAGGTGATGGGCGATGGCGAAGCGCTGCGGCACGGCGAGCGCGTCAAAATGCCGGCCCGCCAGCATCGCCTGGACCTCGTCGCGCGCGAACCAGCGACAGGCCTCCAGCTCGTCGGCATCGAAATCGATGTCGCGGCTGGTCGCGTGGGCGACGCAGCCGATCATCAGGCTGCCGGGGAACGGCCAGGGCTGCGAGGCGAGATAGCGCACGGCTCCGACCGTCAGGCCCGATTCCTCGAGGGTTTCCCGCCGGACGGCGGCTTCGATGGTTTCGCCGGGCTCGACGAAGCCGGCGAGGCAGGACCAGAAATTCTCCGGAAAATGCGGCTGGCGACCGAGCACGCAACGCCCGTCGCCATCGTGGACGAGCATGATCGTCACCGGGTCGGTGCGCGGGAAGACGACGTCGCCACAGTTGGTGCAGCGGCGCCGATAACCGGCCGCCTCCGCCGCGGTCGGTTCGCCGCAGCGGGCGCAGAACCGGTTCTTGGCGTGCCAGCCGAGGAGGTGCGCCGCCTGACCGAGTTGCCCCTCGGTATCGGGATCGAGGAACGCCTGTATGGCGATCGAGCGAAGGCCGATCAGGGCGAAATCGTCGGCGGGGGCCGGCGCGCCGTCGATCGCGGCGGCAAGGGAGGGCCGGCCGGTCGGGTCGACGCCGAGCAAGACGGAATCGTCCAGATTCGCGCCGCGGTCGACAGCCTCGGATTTCGCGAAGCTCGGGTCGGGCGCGGAAGCGTCTCTGGTACGGCAGAGCCACTGGCTGTCGTGGGTCAGGAAGATGCGGGCGTCCGGATGGGCCAGCGCCGCGGCGAGACTGTCGCCGTTGCGTCGTTCGCCGTCGCGCCAGAGCCGGTTTCCGGCGAACCCGGTCAGCGCGCTCAATTCCGGCGCGGCCGTTTGTTCGCTGTCATCCTTCATGCGGGCAGCACCGCATGCCGGATATCGGCGGCGAATCGAGCGCCGGCCTCTGCCTCATAGGCCTCGGCCTTGCCGTATCCCCAAACCGGTCCGGGCCAGTTCGGGTCGCCGTCGCGCCGCGCCACAATATGCAGGTGGAACATCGGCACGATATTGCCGAGCGAGCCGATGTTGATCTTGTCGGCCCCCGTCAGGCTTTTCAGCGCCTTGGAGACGAGGCCGGTCTCGAAGGTCAGCATGGTCTGGTCGAGGGGCGTGAGGTCATGGAACTCGATGATATCGTTGCGCTGTGGCACAAGGATCAGCCATGGCCAGCGGCAATCGTTGATCAAGCGCAATTCGCAGAGCCCGAGCCGGCCGATCGTCGTCGTGTCCCTGGCAAGACGAGGGTCGAGTTCGAAGGCTCGCATGGTATCCAGATCCTTGTCTTCGGAGGGTGCCCGGCTTGCAATTAGGGCACCGATCGCCGATATGGAGGCCGGGAGGTTGGTGGTGGACGAGCCACTCGCCAACCGGGTCAGGTCCGGAAGGAAGCAGCCCCAACGAGCCACGGCACGGGTCATCGTGCCAGCCTCCCACCTTTCCCCGCCAAGCGCGACCGTTCGACGCGGACCGGCCGCCCGCCGGCCCAGCGCCGCGGCGCATCGTGATCCATTCTAGGAAGTTTGAGCGGGATGCGGGCGGAAAACCGCTCCCCACTTTTCCTCATCTCGCTCTATGGCAGCCGCAGCAGGACCGGGACCAATCCGCTTCCCTGCCAGAGTTCGATCAGCTCGAAGACCGGCATCGCGACGAAGAAGACCAGCCCGTCGGTCAGGGTCCGGTAGATCAGCCTGGTGCGGACCTGCAATTCCGCTTCGTCCCGGAACAGCGACGGCTTGGGCAGGAAGCGCGGCACGCTCGCCAGATAGCGCGCATAGTCCGGACCGAACTCGTCGCTCAGAAACGATTCCTCCCGCGCAATCACGATGTGGAAGGCCGCAGCGCAACCGACGAGAAAAAGAACCGCGATGGTGACGCTGCCGGTCTGCGCGCCGACACCCGCGGCGGCGACGCTGGAAAAGACGTAAAGCGGGTTGCGGGTGACCGAATAGGGTCCCGTGGTGACGATTTCCGCCGATTTTCGGCCGCCGATATAGAGCGTGCACCACATCCGCCCGACGATGCCGATGACGATGAAGCCGAGACCGATCGCCTCGACCATGTCGTGAATCTCATCGTTTTCGCTTGCCCCGACAAAAAGCAGAAGGGTGAAGGCCCCGAGCAACAGCACGGCCAGGCTCAGCCGTCGCATCTTCTGATATCGCGCGAGTGCCATGGGTGTTCTCTTTCTCGAATCATTGGTCGCCGGGGGCGGGGGACGATATACGCCCCGTGCGCTCGCGGCGCACCCCGGGAATGACCGCTGATCGTTGGAACCGCCCGCTTCGGCATCGAATGGCTTGCGTCGGGGCGCCATACGTCGGAGAAACGGCCCACCAACCGCCGCATTCCGTCCAGGGTCGCGCCATGCCGTTTTCCGTCCGTCCACACTTTGCCGTCGTTGGCCTTTCGGCCGGCGGGAAGGGGGCGTGATGGCCGAGAATACTCCGGCCGCAATGGCCTCGGAACAGGCCACACCCTATCGCGTGCTGGCCCGCAAATATCGGCCGCGCTCCTTCGACGACCTGATCGGCCAGCAGCCGATGGTGCGCACCCTGACGAATGCCTTCGACACCGGCCGCATCGCCCAGGCCTGGATGCTCACCGGCGTGCGCGGCGTCGGCAAGACCACGACCGCCCGCATTCTGGCGCGCGCCCTGAACTACGAGACCGACGCGATCGCCCAGCCGACGATCCACATGCAGGGGCTCGGCGTTCACTGTCAGGCGATCATGGAGGGCCGGCATGTCGACGTGGTCGAGATGGACGCCGCCTCCCACACCGGCATCGACGACGTGCGCGAGATCATCGCCCAGGTGCGCTACCGGCCGGTTTCGGCGCGCTACAAGGTCTACATCATCGACGAAGTCCACATGCTGTCGAACCAGGCCTTCAACGGCCTGTTGAAGACGCTGGAGGAGCCGCCGGAACATGTGAAATTCGTCTTCGCGACCACCGAGATTCGCAAGGTTCCGATCACCGTCCTGTCGCGTTGCCAGCGCTTCGATCTGCGGCGGGTCGATTCGGCGACGCTGATGGCGCATCTGAAACGCATCGCCGAATCCGAAGCCGTCGCGGTCGACGACGACGCGCTGCGGCTGATCGCCCGCGCGGCCGAGGGCTCGGTGCGCGACGCGCTGTCGCTGACCGACCAGGCGATCGCCCATGGCGCCGGCGCG
The DNA here is from genome assembly GCA_947488615.1 of uncultured Aurantimonas sp. Taxonomy (GTDB): domain Bacteria; phylum Pseudomonadota; class Alphaproteobacteria; order Rhizobiales; family Rhizobiaceae; genus Aurantimonas. The sequence goes on along the minus strand of CANKZU010000008.1, from coordinate 144,642 downwards.
ATCACGGCGGACGCCGTGCGCGACATGCTCGGGCTGGCCGACCGGGTCCGAATTATCGACCTGTTCCAGATGCTGATGAAAGGCGACGGCAGCGCGGCGCTGGCGGAGCTGCGCGAGCAATATGTCGCCGGCGCCGATCCGGTCGTCGTGCTCGCCGATCTCGCCGATTTCACCCATCTGGTGACGACGCTGCGCTACGTGCCGGAAGCCGCCGAGGATGCGGCACTGTCGCCGATGGAGGCGGAGAGGGGGCTCGAATTTTCCAAGACGCTCTCGATCCGGACCCTTGGTCAGGTCTGGCAGATGCTCCTGAAGGCGCTGGACGAAGCGCGCAACGCCACATCGCCGCGCCAGGCGGCGGAAATGGCGCTGATCCGGATCGCCCACGCGGCGGATCTGCCGTCCCCGGACGACCTGGTCCGGCTGCTCCGCGAAGGTGGCCTCGCGGGCCTGCCGCCGCCGGCCGGCGGCAAGAGCGGGGGCGACGGACCGGAGGCACATGCGCAAGCCGCGCCGGCTGTGAGTGCCGCGACGCCATCGCCGGGCGCATCCGAACGCCAGACGGATCGTACCACCGCCTTCGCCGGCAATGGCGCGCCGCCGCGACCGCGCCTGTCGATCGCCCCCTCCGGCCAGGCGTCGCAGCAGGCGGCGCCCGCCCCTGCACCGACGACGGCTCCACCCGAGGTCGAGATCGGCTCGCTGGAAGCTCTCGTGGCGCTGGCCGAGGAGAAGCGTGATTCCCTGATGCAGGTGTCGATCCGCCGCTATCTGCGGCTGGTCAAGCTGGAGCCAGGCCGGCTCGAAGTGGCGCTGACGCCGGAGGCGCCGCGCGCCCTTGCCGCCGACCTTTCGCGCAAGCTGCACGAATGGACCGGGCGGCGCTGGGTGGTGACGATCTCCAGCGGCGAGGGGCAGCCGACGCTTGAGGAAACGGCGACCGCGCGGCGCGAGACGCTGTTGTCGGACGCGGCGGCCGATCCGGAGGTCGCGGCGGTGCTGGCGGCGTTTCCCGGCGCCAAGGTGCTGGATGTCCGGCTGCGCGGCGATGCCGCGGCAACCGATCTCGCGGCGGACCTTTCCGCGGAGATTTCCGATGACGACATATTGGACGATCCGTCCGAGCTTGCGGACGACGATGACGATTAGGAGAAAGACGGCATGAAAGATCTGATGGGCATGATGAAGCAGGCCAAGGCCATGCAGGAAAAGATGGCGGGCCTTCAGGAGGACATCGCGCGAATCGCCGTCACCGGCCAGTCCGGCGGCGGCGTCGTCTCCGTCACGCTGAGCGGCAAGGGCGAGATGCAGGCGCTGGCGATCGACCCCTCGCTGTTGAAGGAGGACGAGAAGGACATCGTCGAGGATCTGGTCATCGCCGCCCACAACGACGCCAAGGCCAAGCTCGACGTGGCGATCCAGGAAAAGACCCAGGAATTGACCGCCGGGCTTGAACTTCCCGCCGGCATGAAGCTGCCCTTCTAGATCCAAGACAGGCAGTCAGTTCTCATGGCGAAAACCATCGCGGGCCCGGAGATCGAGCGGCTGATCCAGCTGCTCGCCAAGCTGCCGGGCCTCGGCCCCCGCTCGGCCCGCCGCGCCGCACTGCACCTCGTCAAGCGCCGCGAACAGCTGCTGGCGCCGCTGACGACGGCGATGGCCGAGGCGCTGGACAAGGTCACGGTCTGCTCGGCCTGCGGCAATATCGACACCCAGGATCCGTGTACGATCTGCCTCGATACGGCGCGCGACCAGGCGACGGTGATCGTCGTCGAGGACGTCTCCGATCTCTGGGCGCTGGAGCGGGCGAAGGCGCTCAATGCGGCCTATCATGTGCTGGGCGGCGTGTTGTCGCCGCTCGACGGCATCGGCCCGGACGACCTGAACATCCGGCAATTGGTCGAGCGGGTGCATCGCGGCGGCGTCAAGGAACTGGTGCTGGCGGTCAACGCCACCGTCGAGGGCCAGACCACGGCGCATTACCTGATGGATCAACTAGAAGGCCTTGACGTGAAGGTGACGCGCCTCGCCCATGGCGTGCCGGTCGGCGGCGAGCTCGACTATCTCGACGAGGGCACGCTGGCCGCGGCGATGCGGTCGCGGGCTGTGCTATAGGGACGGCGGAGCCGAAGGGCGGAGCGGACCGCCTGTCCGCAATGAATGCGTTGTCCTTGGCTTCGGCACCACAATACAGCTAGGTTCTGTTGCATGTTTCGCCCTCTTTTCCTCCCGCTGATTGTGCTCTGCCTCTCGCTCGTCGCTGCGCCCGCTTCGGCTCGCGCCGATGCGGTGACCGACGGCTTCCGCGCCTTCCTCGAAGCCGATATCTGGCCCGCGGCCAAGGCGCGGGGGGTGCCGCGCCCCATGTTCGAGGCGGCGTTCAAGGGCGTGACGCCGAATCTGAAGCTGCCGGATCTCCAGCTTCCCGGTTCCAAGCAGACGGTGGCGGAGACGAACTTCCAGGCCGAATTCAAGAGCGGTGCCGACTATCTGTCGGAGCGCGCCGTCGCCGCCAACGCCACGACCGGGCGCAAGCTCCTCGCCCGCCACAAGCCGGTGCTCGACAGGATCGAGGCGCGCTACGGCGTGCCGGCGTCGATCATCGTCGCGATCTGGGGGCGCGAATCGGCCTTCGGCAACGCCAAAATCCCGGAAAACGCGTTCCAGGTGCTTGGCACCAAGGCCTATCTGTCGCGGCGCAAGGCGTTGTTCAGGGACGAACTCCTCGCGGCGCTCGACATCGTCGCCGACGGGCATCTGCAGGTCTCGCAGATGAAATCCTCCTGGGCTGGGGCGCTCGGCCAGCCGCAATTCATGCCGTCGAAATTCCTCACCCTGGCAGTGGATTTCGATGGCGACGGCAGGAAGGACATCTGGAATTCGGTGCCCGATACGCTGGCCTCGATCGCAAATTATCTGCGTCAGAGCGGCTGGCAACCGGGCCGCGACTGGGGCTTCGAGGCTGTGGTGCCGGCCGGCGTCTCCTGCGCCAATGAAGGGCCGGATCGCGGCCGTCCGATCGCCGAATTCGTCGCCGCCGGCGTGGCGCGCGTATCCGGCCGGCCGTTTCCGCCGCATGAGGTGAACTTACGGGGGCATTTGATGATGCCGGCCGGGCGCTTCGGTCCCGCCTTCATCGCGACGCCGAACTTCTACGTGATCAAGGCGTACAACAATTCCGACCTCTACGCCCTGTTCGTCGGCCATGTCGCCGACAGGATGCAAGGCGCGGGCTCGCTGCGAGGGCGGTGGGCGAAGACCGACCGCATGACACGCGGCGACGTTGCGCGGATGCAGAGAAAGCTGGAAGCGAAGGGCTACGACGTCGGCGGCGCCGACGGGCTCGCCGGCTTCAAGACACGGCGCTCGATCGGCGATTTCGAGGCCCGCGCGGGCTTGCCGCAGACCTGCTGGCCTAACCAAGAGATAGCCGCGAAACTGTGACGGACGCTGCGGTCATCCACAGCTAATTTAAGTCTTCGTTCAGGATGTGGATCAAAAGCATCGGGGTGTTGCGGCGCGTCCCTATCGCGCTGGCGGACCGCTCTGTATGCCAATTCTGCGGAACCCGAGGAGGGCACGCGAAGTCCATTCGCAGTGCCACGCGGCGGGAGTTGCCTGGGGAGGCGACGCGGACGGTCCGAACACGAGAATCGGACCGTCTGCCCCTCTCCGGCAGGGTGCGCCGACGCAAAATCTTAAGAATTTGGCGATTGGATTGGATTTTCCGGGGCTTTTCCCTGGAAATGGCCGCTGCTGCAATAGTTTCGCCACATCCTGTGCCGATCACTCGCTGATCGATGGTGGCGCGATTCGCGGGCGTCTTCCATCAGCATTGGGGGGAAAGCCGTTTGAACCGTTCCGTCTGGGTTCCATCCAGCATCGTGCTGCTCGCAGGTCTCGGCACTGTTTTTGTCGGGACCACCGACCCCCTGACGCCGACGATCCCCAGCGAAGCCGCGAAGACGGCAGAATTCGTGCCGCCGGCGCGCGAAGCGCGGGTCGCGGTTTCCTACCGCCGTGATGGCGACGACCCGTTTTCCGACATCGCCGTTGCGACCGTCGAGCCCTTCGATGGGGACGTCGCCGACGCGGTGGAGACGATTCCCGCGAACAGCCTTCTGCCCGCTCGGGCGGTGCCGAAAGCGGCGCGCTCGCTGCAGCATCTGGCCGCCGCTGGCGACGCCAAGGCCGAAGCCCTGATAATCGCCGAGTCGTCCGGGGACGCTTCGCCCGATCGCCAGTCCGCGATGGTCGACAAACCGGCCGAAGCCGTAGCGTCCGCCTGGCAGTCCGAATATTTCGCCGACAACCCGCTGGTCGGCCAGGTCGTCAGTGCCGATGGCACGCCGTCGAGCCAGGACGCGCTGTTGGGTGCGGCGCACGGTGCCCGCTACGTGCTGCTCGGCGAAATCCACGACAATCCGGACCATCATCTGATCCAGTCCGACATTATCGGCGGGCTGGCGAAGCTGGGCGCCAAACCCTCGGTGGTCTTCGAAATGATCCCGCAAGGCTTCGCCGACATTCTGGCGCGGTTCGAGACTGGCAAGGACAAGGATCTGACCACCTTGGCCGAGCGTCTCGAATGGTCCCAACGGGGCTGGCCGGACTTCTCGCTGTATCGGCCGATCTTCGAATCCGCCGTGGCGAACGATTTGCCGATCCGGGCCGGCAATCTCGATCGCGAGACCGTCCGGGCGATCGCCAAGGATGGCGTTACCGCGCTGTCAGACGCCGATGTGCGGCGGTGGGGGCTGGACGACCCGATGCCGGAGGCGCAATCGGCGGAACTGGCTGAGACGATTCGCGAGGCCCATTGCGGGCTGATGCCGGACGCTGCCATCGCGCCGATGACGTTGGTGCAGCGGGCCCGTGACGGGGCATTGGCAGAGGCCATGATTGGTGCGGTCGGCGAGACCGGCAGCGCGGTGCTGATCGCCGGTTCCGGTCATGTCCGCAATGACTGGGCGGTGCCGGCGATCCTGGCCGAGCGCGAGCCGCAAGCGCGCGCGGTATCGGTGCAGATGGTCGAAGTCGCAGAGGGCGAAGGCCGGCCCGGGGACTACGGACTGACCCCGGCGACGCCGGCCCCCTTCGACTTTACCATTTTCACGCCACGCCAGAATGTCGGCGACCGCTGCGCCGAGTTGCGCGCGATGATGGGCGCGAGCGCCGACTGACCAACGGCAGTCGCGTGCCCGCCACTCTTCCGGCTTCTCGCATTCCCCTCAGAACTCGTAAAACGTCCGGATCGCCTCCCAGCCGTCCGCTGCGGTATCGGCAAAGGTGATCAGGTCGAGATCCTCCGGCGCGATCGTGCCTTCCTCAGCCAGTGCCTCGAAATTGATCACCCGCCGCCAGAATTCCTCTCCGAACAGGATCACCGGGATGCGTTGCATCCGCTGGGTCTGGATCAGCGTCAGGGCTTCGAACAATTCGTCCATCGTGCCGAAGCCGCCCGGGAAGATCGCCATCGCCCTCGCCCGCAGCAGGAAGTGCATCTTGCGGATCGCGAAATAGTGGAAGTTGAAGGACAGGTCGGGCGTCGCGAATTGGTTCGGCGCCTGTTCGTGCGGCAGGGTGATGTTGAGCGCGATCGATACCGCGTCGACATCGGACGCGCCGCGATTGCCGGCCTCCATGATACCTGGCCCGCCGCCGGTGACGATGACGAATTCCTTGCCGCCGGAACTGTCCGCCGAATGCTGCGAGGCAAGCTGGGCGAAGCGGCGCGCCTCGTCGTAGAAGCGCGCATTGGCTTCCAGATTGCGCTTCTGGGTCTCGTTCTTGGCGGCCCAGGCCTCGCCGCCGGGCTCGGGAATGCGGGCGCCGCCGAACAGGACGACCGTGGAGAGGATTCCCGCCTCGATCAGCGCCATTTCCGGCTTCATCATCTCGAGTTGCAGCCGCACGCCGCGCAACTCCTCACGGGTCAGGAAGTCCGCGTCGTCGAAGGCGAGGCGGTAGGTCGGCGACAGCGTCTGCGGCGTGTGCTCCTGGTCCTTGGTGGCCTCTTTGTCCCGCTGCGAACTTGGAAACGGATCCCAGCCATGCTGGTCGCGGGGTGGTTGCTGCATGATCGAGGCCTCGTTCGGTTTGCCCGTGCGGTTTCATTGACCGCTTCAACCCCTTCAACTAGGGTCCGCGCCGATTTGGACAGGGTCTCAAGGCCCTGAAGCCCCCGATTTTCAGGAGTTTTGCCGATGACCGCGCCCGACCGCGCCGCTCTCGAAACCACGATCGAACGAGCCTTCGATGACCGCGACAGCGTCTCGGCATCGACCACGGGCGAGATTCGCGACGCCGTCGACGCGGCACTCGACCTGCTCGACCGTGGCGAGGCCCGCGTCGCAACCCGTGGCAGCGACGGTCAGTGGACGGTGCGTCAGTGGTTGAAGAAGGCGGTGCTGTTGTCGTTCCGGCTCAACGACATGCAGGTCATCGACGGCGGCCCCGGCGGCGCGACCTGGTGGGACAAGGTACCGTCGAAATTCGCTGACTGGGACGAGGCGCGCTTCCGCGAAGCGGGGTTGCGGGCCGTCCCCGGCGCCATCGTCCGGCGCTCGGCGCATATCGGCAAGGACGTCGTCCTGATGCCGTCCTTCGTCAATCTCGGCGCCTATGTCGACGAGGGCACGATGGTCGACGGCTGGGCGACCGTCGGCTCCTGCGCCCAGATCGGCAAGAATGTGCATCTGTCGGGCGGTGTCGGCATCGGCGGCGTGCTGGAGCCGATGCAGGCCGGTCCGACGATCATCGAGGACAATTGCTTCATCGGCGCGCGCTCCGAGGTGGTCGAGGGCTGCATCGTGCGCGAGGGCGCGGTGCTCGGCATGGGCGTGTTCATCGGCCAGTCGACCAAGATCGTCGATCGGACCAGCGGCGAGATCAGCTATGGCGAGGTGCCGCCCTATTCGGTGGTCGTCGCCGGTGCGCTGCCCGGCAAGCCGATGGGTAATGGCGAGCCCGGCCCGAGCCTTTATTGCGCCGTCATCGTCAAGCGGGTCGACGAGCGCACCCGGTCGAAGACCTCGATCAACGAGCTGCTGCGCAACTGACGCGGGTAGAGCGCCGTGCGTTCATTCGGGCGCACGAGGCACGCTCTAGCATTTTGATCGAGCATCGGAATAATCCAAAAACCGGATTCCACTTTTTGGTCCGATGCTCTAGCCGGGCGGCGTCAGCCCTGGCCGGAGCGAGGATGATATGGCGAGACTGCAATCCTTCTGGCCGTTGTCGCTCGCCGCGCTCGGCGGCCTGTTCGGCTGGCTGCAGCCGGCGCCGGCGATTCCGCCGGATCATCAGGGCCTGTGCCGGACCGAGATCGCCGATGGTGTCGCGTACATCGTCTGTGACGTCCCGCTCGACCGTTACGCGGTAATGCTGCGATCCGAGGACGCGGCGGGAGAGCCCTATGAGACGTTCGAGCGCGCCGCCGCCAGCGTCGGCGGCCGGCCAGTGCGGCTGATCATGAATGCCGGCATGTATCACGAGGATCGCCGCGCCGTCGGCCTTGCCGTGCAGGACGGGCGCGTGCTGAAGCAAGCGGTGCGCGGCACCGGCAGCGGCAATTTCTCGATGCAGCCGAACGGGGTGTTCTTCATCGAGGACGGCAAGGCCTACGTCCGCGACACGGAGCGCTATCTCGCCGGCGACCACGCCCCGGAGCTCGCGACGCAGTCGGGGCCGATGCTGTTGATCGACGGTCAATTACATCCCCGTTTCATCGACGGCTCCGACAGCCGCTATGTGCGCAATGGTGTCTGCGCCAGCGAGGACGGCCGGACGGTACGCCTTGTCCTGTCCCGCAAGCCGGTGAATTTCTGGGATTTCGCGACGTTCTTCCGGGATCGGCTCGGCTGCCGTGATGCGCTGTTCTTCGACGGCAAGGTGTCGAGCCTTTCCTATCCCGATGCCGGCATCGATTACCGCCGCGACCGGCTGGGGCCGATGCTGGTCGTCGTCGACCGGAACTGAGCCAACGCTATTTGTCGGCGGTGCCGGTGATGCGCTCGGCGAGCACGGCATCGTCCGCGACGACGGCAGTCGCTGCGACGATGCGGCCGCCCTTGGCTTCGCCGTCCTTCGGTGGCGTGGCGCCATCCACGGCTGCGGCGCTTGCGGCCTCTGGCGCCGTGGTCGGCGCCGGCGCGGCAGCCGAAACGGGTTCCGCCGAGAGGGCGCGGACCTGTTTCTTTCTCACGGCCGACGGTTCGGCCGCCGGCGTCACCGCGGCGACCAGCGTTTCGACGAGGCCCGTATCGTTGACCGGTGCTTCGACGGCCGCCGGCATCCGCCGGCGTTTGATGATCTCGGCCATATGCGCCTTGACGGCGGAGCAATAGCGGGCGGCCGATTTGCTCATCCGGGTGGTGCGATGACCGCCCTTGTATTTCATCGACGCCTTGCAGACGTCGCGGCCGCCCTGTTCCCAGGCGCCCTTCAGATATTTCATGCCGTAGGTGAGGTTGGTGTCCGGGTCGTAAAGGGCGTTGGCCGAGCCGGAAAAGCCCATGCTGCGGGCGGTCGCCGGCTTGATCTGGCTGAGGCCGTAGACGCCGCCGGCGCCGCGCGCCTTCGGATTGTAGCGGCTTTCGACTCGCACGACGGCATAGGCCAGCGCCGGCGGGATGCCGTTTTCGCGCGCGTGTTCCTCGATCATCCGGTCGAGCGAGGCGCTGCCGGAGATGGTGCCGCTCTCGGCAGCCTGTTTCGCCTCGCGGGCGGCGATCTTGACGTCCCCGTCGGACGGGGCGACGCCAGTGGCCAGGGCGGCGACCTCCGCCTCGGTTGCCGTATCGGTCTGTGCGGAGTCAATGGCCGCCACCACCGGCGAGCCGCCGGCGACGCAACCGGAAAGGCTCGCAATGGCGACGATCGCGAACGCTGACGCCGTGACGGCGCGCCTTGTCGCTGGAATCATGAACTCCGACATGCGCATGCACTTTTCTCTTAACAAACCGGCCGCACCCATTCCGTTGGTCCGCTTCGCGGCGGAAAGGTGGCGAAACCTTTCTTCGCCCGATTTTCCGTAGCCACGGTCGTGACTTATCGCGTGCCTGTGGCGCGATTGCACCGATTGATCTATCTGACGCGGCCATGACAAAGATGACCGATCCCGTCGATATTCTCTCCCGCCTGATCCGCTGCCCGTCGGTGACCCCGAACGAGGGCGGTGCGCTGGCCGCGCTCGAAGCCATGCTGGCGCCGCTCGGCTTTGACGTCGATCGGCCGGTGTTTTCCGATCAGGGCACGCCCGATGTCGAGAACCTCTTTGCCCGCGCCGGGACATCCGGCCCGCATCTCGTCTTTGCCGGGCACACCGACGTCGTCCCGCCGGGCGAGATAAGCGACTGGCGGGAAGGGCCGTTCTCCGCGGCGATCGTCGATGGCGAGCTTTACGGGCGCGGCGCGGTCGACATGAAGGGCGGCATCGCCGCCTTCGTCGCCGCCTTTGGGCGCCACGTCGCTGCTCACGGCGCTCCGGCCGGCTGCGTCTCGCTGCTGATCACCGGTGACGAGGAAGGACCGGCGGTGAATGGCACGGCCAAGCTGTTGGAATGGGCGAAGGCGAGAGGCGAAGATTTCGACGCTTGCCTCGTCGGCGAGCCGACCAACCGCGAAGCGCTGGGCGACATGATCAAGGTTGGCCGGCGCGGCTCGCTCTCGGCCGAGCTGCGGGTCACCGGCCGGCAGGGCCACGTCGCTTATCCGCATTTGGCGGACAACCCGGTGCGGGCGGTCGTTTCGATCGCCGAGGCGCTGATGGCCGAGCCGCTCGACGCGGGGTCCGAGCAGTTTCCGGCCTCCAACCTCGAAATCACCTCGATCGATACCGGCAATCCTTCGGTCAACGTCATTGCGGCGCGGGCGCGCCTGTTCTTCAATGTCCGCTTCAGCGACCGCTGGACGCCGGAGAGCCTCAAGGACGAGCTGACCCGCCGTATCGAAGCGGCGGCGGGATCGGAGCGGTTCCGCCCCGGCCGCGAGGCCGCGGCGGTCGAGATCGTATGGCGCGAGCGCCCGGCCGAGGCGTTCCTGACGCGCGACGAGGCCTTGACGCAATCGCTGATCGCGGCCGTCGCGGAGGTGACCGGGCGCCAGCCGGAGCTCTCCACATCGGGCGGCACGTCCGACGCGCGTTTCATCAAGGATTATTGCCCGGTTGTGGAATTCGGTCTTGTCGGCAAGACTATGCACATGGCCAATGAACGGGTGGCCCTGTCCGACCTCGAGGAACTGACGAGGATTTATGAAGCTTTCATCGCCCGCTGGTTCGCCGCCCACGCCTGACCTGGTGCCGAGCATCGACGATATCGTCCGTTTTTTCTCGGGCACCGCCTTGCTGATGGCCGGCCGGGCCGAGGGACTGAAGCGCCTCGAGCTGTCCGCCGACGGCTTCTGGCAGTCCTTTTCGGCCATCGTGGTGGCGCTGCCGCCGATCGCGCTGTCGTGGATCGAGTTCGAATCGGTCCAGGGCGAGGGCCGGGCCACCGACATGGGACCGGTCGCCGTCTACGGCGCGCACGCTTTGGCCGATATTCTCGCCTGGGTGCTGCCGATCCTCGTCCTGATGCTGGTCGCCAAGCCGATCGGCTATTCCCGCAAGATCGTGCCGCTGGTGGTCGCCACCAATTGGGGCGGCGCCATGCTCGCCTGGGTGTTCGCCCCCTATTGGCTGATCGTGCTTCTGGTCGGCATGGGCGGCGGAACGGCGCTGCTCGGCGCGCTCGTCACCATCGCCTCGATCGCGCTCACCGTGCGGCTGATCTTCTTCGCCACCGGCAAGGATCTCGGCGGCGCGATCGCCGTCACCGTCCTGATGATCGTCGCCGCTCTGGTCAGCTATGGCGCGGTGATGGACCTGACCGGCATTCCGCTGATCTGATCAGGCCATATCAGCTCGGATAAGGCGGTAGCGTGCGCTTCGGCGCCGTGCCGTATTCGATCCGTGTCAGATACAGCCCGTCGGCCGGCGCGACCGGGCCGCAACGGGTGCGATCGCGCGCCTTGAGCGCCGCGACGAGGTCGTCCTCGCTCCAGCGGTGTTCGCCGACGAGCTTCAGCGTGCCGGCGAAGGAGCGGATCTGGTTGTGCAGGAACGACTGCGCCATGGCGTGGATGTGGATTTCGTCGCCGGGGCCCTTGACGACGTCGAGGCGTTCGAGCGTGCGGATCGGATTCTTGGCCTGACAATGGGCCGAGCGGAAGGTGTTGAAATCGTGGGTGCCGACGAGGCGCTGGGCGGCGCGGTGCATCGCGTCGATGTCGAGCGCTTTGGAGACCCACCAGACTTGGCCGGCGAGCAGCGCCGGCGGCGGCCGGCGGTTGAAGATGCGGTAGAGATAATGCCGTTTGCGGGCGGAAAAACGAGCGTCGAAATCGTCTGCGACCCGCGCGACGTCGAGGATCGCGATGGCCTCCCGGCGCAGATGGGCGTTGAGCGCGTCGCGCACGACGTCGCAGTCCCATTCCCGCGTCAGATCGAGATGGGCGACCTGACCGGTGGCATGGACGCCGGCGTCGGTCCGCCCGGCGCCGAACAGCGCCGCCGTTTCGCCGGAAAAGCCGGTCACGGCGGTCTCGACGGCCTCCTGCACGGACGGGTCATTGGTCTGGCGCTGCCAGCCGCAATAGGGCTTGCCGTTATACTCGATGGTGAGCTTGTATCGGGGCATTAGAGCATCGGACGATAATACGGACGCGGTTCTGTTTCCCGGCTCGCCATGGCGAGCCACGCGGAGGGCGGCGAGGAGCGTAGCGGCGCTACGGTCGAGCCGGCCGACAAAGTGGGCGCCCGGCGACCGGAAACCCGAAGGGCCAGGGGCTTTCGGGCCAATTCCATCGGGTCTCGTCTTGGCCGTAGCGCCGCTACGACCCGCACCGATCCCCTCGATCTTGACCCGAAATCCCTCTGGCAGAACGCGTTCATATTATCGTCCGATGCTCTAAATGCCGACCGAAGCGCCCGTCGGCACGGGCGAGCCCCGCAAGAGGTCTTCCGCCGCCATCGGCTTGCCGCCGGCGCGCTGCAGTTCCAGAAAACGGACTGCGCCCGAACCGCAGGCGACGAGCAAGTGGTCGTCCAGAACCGTGCCCGGCGCGCCCGAGCCGGTCTCGGCCTTGGCGCGCAGGATCTTCACCCGCTCCGGACCGGCGCCGAACGACATCGTCGTCCAGGCGCCCGGAAACGGCGAGAAGGCGTTGATCTTGGCGGCGATCAGCCGGGCCTCGCCGGCAAAGTCGAGCGCGGCCTCGGCCTTGTCGATCTTTTTGGCGTAGAGCGGCTGGCGTCCGGACCAAATCAGGATCGATTTCTGGTCCTCGAAGGTCAGCGTGCCGGCTTCGAGCTTTTCCAGCGCCTCGGCCATCAGATCTGCCGCCATCAGGGAAAGCCGATCGTGCAACTCGCCGGCGGTCTCGGTCGCGCCGATGGGCGTCTCGGCCGTCAGCGCCACCGGGCCGGTGTCGAGGCCGATTTCCATGCGCATCACCATCATGCCCGTGGTGGCGTCGCCGGCCTCGATCGCCCGCTGGATCGGCGCGGCGCCGCGCCAGCGCGGCAGCAGCGAGCCGTGACCGTTGAGACAGCCGTGGCGTGGCGCGTCGAGGATCGCGAGCGGCAGCAACAGACCGTAGGCGACGACGATTGCGACGTCTGCCTCTAGTGCCGCGAAGGCCGCGCGTTCCATCTCGTTCTCGAAATTCGATGGGGTGCGAACTTCGAGCCCCAGCCGCTGGGCCTCTACCTGGACGGGGGAAGGGGTCAACGTCAGGCCCCGGCGGCCGGCCTTGCGCGGTGGCTGTGTGTAGACGGCGGCGACGTCGTGTCCTGCCGCGTGAAGGCGGCGAAGGGTCGGAACCGCGAAATCGGGCGTTCCCATGAAGACGATGCGCAGCGTCATCGCCGGCTCACGCAATGGCCTTGCGGGCGGCCTTGGTGAACTTCTTCACCACCATGTCCCGTTTCAGCTTGGAGATGTGATCGATGAACAGGACGCCGTTGAGATGGTCGATCTCGTGCAAGAGGCAGGTGGCCAGAATGCCGTCCGCCGTCTCTTCGTGCATCTTGCCGTCGAGACCGAGATAGCGGACCGTCACTTCGGCGGACCGCTCGACCTCGGCATAATAATCCGGGATCGACAGGCAGCCTTCCTCATAGACGCTGCGGGCGTCGGATTCGGCCAGAATCTCGGGGTTCAGAAAAACCTGCGGCGCCTTGTCTTCCTCTTCCTTGGACACGTCAATGACCAGCAGGCGAAGCGGTTCGCCCACCTGGATCGCGGCGAGGCCGATGCCGGGCGCGTCGTACATCGTTTCCAGCATGTCGTCGGCCAGCCGCTTGACGCGAGCGTCAACCGTTTCGACGGGTTTGGAGGTCTGGCGCAGGATCGGGTCCGGCAGGATGATGAGGGGCTTGATCGTCATGGCCGCTGAGGTAATCGCTGACACAATCCCGGTCAATCCGGGCATGGCCGCACGCGGAAGGGCATTCCTGTGCCGTCGATACTTCCGCCGCTGCGATGTTCGTGCTTTGGTCCAATTCGTTAACGAATCGCATCTAGGGTCGGACCATGGACAGCGATGCCCTTGCCGCCTTTCTCGCCACGCCCATCGTCACGATCGGCGGCCATGTCGTAACGGTCCTTGCCCTGGCGCTGGCCGGGCTGCTTCTGCTATTTCTGCTCCTGTGGCTGCGCGCCCGCAGCGCGGTGCGAGAGGCGCTCGATCTGGCGGAAAGCCGCGAGGCGGAATCGTCCGATCGGCTGGATGCGGTGCTCAAATCCCAGTCGGAGATCACCGGCCGCATGCAGACGATGGCCGAGATCTTCGGCGCCCGGCAGGCGGACCTCACCCGCACCCTCGCCGAGCGCTTCGACGGGCTCTCCTCGCGCGTCGGACAGTCGATCATCCAGACCACCACCACGACCAACGCCTCGCTGTCCGCCCTGTCCGAGCGTCTCGCGGTGATCGATCGCGCGCAGGGCGAAATCCGCAATCTGGCCGGTGAAGTCGTGCGGTTGCAGGATATTCTCGCCAACAAGCAGACGCGCGGCGCCTTCGGCGAGGGCCGGATGCAGGCGATCGTCGCCGACGCACTGCCAAGCGCCGCCTATTCGTTCCAGGCAACGCTTTCCAACGGCAAGCGGCCAGACTGCCTGATCAAGATGCCGAACGGCGCGCCCTCGCTGGCCATCGACGCCAAGTTTCCGCTGGAAGCCTACAGCGCGCTGCGCGACGCCGACAGCGACAACGCCCGCGACTTCGCCGCGAGCCGGCTGCGGCGCGACATGGACGTTCACGTCAAGGCGATCGCCGGTAAATACCTGATCCCCGGCGAGACGCAGGATACCGCGTTCCTGTTCGTGCCGTCGGAGACGATCTTCGCCGAGCTGCACGAGCGGTTCGAGGACGTTGTCCAGAAAGCCTATCGGGCGCGGGTCGTCATCGTGTCGCCGTCGCTGCTGCTGTTGTCGATCCAGGTCGTGCAGGCGATCCTCAAGGACGCGCGCATGCGCGCCGAGGCCGGCCGTATCCAGCAGGAGGTCCGGCACATGACGGAGGATCTGACCCGGCTCGACGCCCGCGTCGCCGCGTTGAAAACCCATTTCGGTCAGGCTGGGCGGGATGTCGATCAGATCCTCGTCTCGACCGAAAAGCTGATCCGGCGAGGCGAACGGATCGAGGCCGTCGATCTCGGCGAAGCGGATACGAGTGCCGTGCCCTTGGCGGAGCGAATGCCCGCCGAATGACGCCGCGCGTCGCAAACGTCGCAGCGCGGCTGCGTAGAGCTTTGTCGCAAAGTGGGAAGACCCCCGGAGATCTTTTCCAAAGAAATATTGAATTACCCCCGGATCGAATTGGCGCTTGCCGCGTTTCTCTATCGTCACCAGAGACAATGGGGGATGGCATGCGGCGCTTCACGAAGGTTCTGTTAGCGGGAATAGCCCTGGCCATCGCGCCTGTGGCGCCGCTGACGGCCGTCGCTCAAGTCTCCGAGCTGTCGATCGCCTACAACAATCAGACTGATGCGGATTTCCGCAAGGGCTTGCAGATTCGTCTCGCCTGGACCGGTGACTATGCCGGTATCTTCGATGGCAGCATCGACGCCGCGTCGCTGCGCGCGATCCGCGACTTCCAGGCGCGACACGGGATGGCGCCGACCGGCATCATCGACGAAGCGATGCTGGGACTTTTGATCGCGCGGTCGGACGATGCCGAAAAGGCTCTCGGCATGACGTTGGTCGACGACGCCGCGACGGGCGCCCGCGCCGCGCTGCCTCTGGGGCTGGTTCGCGATTTCGGCCCGACCGAGGTCGGCAATCTGTGGCGCTCCGCCGACGATGCTGTCGAAATCGAGACCGTGCGCATCGTTGATACCGGACAGACCCTCAAGGGACTCTTCGACGTCTTGAGCCAGGCGACGGAGACGCGTTCGGTCAGTGACGCGGAGTTCGGCGGCGCGTGGTTCGTTCTGCGTGGCCAGGAGTCGGGCCGCGGCTACATGATGCGCTTCGCGGGCCGCGATGGCGATCTGCGCGGGCTGTCGATCTCCTACACCAACGGCGAGGCTGGGCGGATGGCGCCCTATGCGGTGGTGGCGTCGAACCTTTTCGATCCCTTTGCCGGCGAGCCGCAGGCGCCGCTGGTCGCGTCGAACGAGGCGGACCCCTTCACCTCGATGCTGGCGCGCAAGCGTGAGGTCGATGCGCCCGACGCCCGCTACGCGATGGCCTATTCCGATCCGGCCCGTCCGCATCTGTTCGAGATGCCCGGCGAGACTGGCGCCGGTCCCATCCAACCGGGCGCTCAGGAATTCGATATGGCCGGCACCGGCTTCGTGGTTTCGCGCGACGGCTGGCTGCTGACCAACGCCCATGTCGTCAGGGCTTGCAGAACCGTTCTCGTCGGCGATCTGGGCGCGGCCAGCCAGACCATCTTCGACCCCGAGAACGATCTCGCCCTGATCAAGGTCGACGGCGCGCTTGGCGAGCCGCTGGAAATTTCGGCCGACAAGCCGCGCCTCGGTGAGGACATTCTGGCGCTGGGCTATCCGCTGCGCTCGATCCTCGCCGACTCGCTCAACGTCACGCGCGGCAACGTCTCGTCGCTGCTCGGCCTGATGAACGACCCGCGCTATCTGCAGATTTCCGCCGCTGTGCAGCCCGGCAATTCCGGCGGGCCGCTGGTCGATCTCGCCGGTCGCGTCGTCGGCGTGGTCACCGCCAAGCTGAACGCGGTCGCCGTCGCCGACGCCACCGGCGACATCCCCCAGTCGATCAATTTCGCCATTCGTCCCGATGCCGCGGCAGCCTTCCTGCACGCCAACGACATCGCCTTCGAGACCGCCGATCCGTCGGAGGCGCTCGCCAGCGTGCCGGATGCGACCGCCGAGGTGAAGGATTCGATCCTGCCCATCCTCTGCGTCGGTAGCTGAGCGAATATTGCGGCCACGCTTACCCGCGTAATATCGCGCGCGAAAATCGGATTCGCACGGGCGGAACCTCTTCTAAAATCACTGCGTTTTTCACCCAACGCTTCGGGCGCCCGATTTTTTACCGCCCCGTACCCAGTTGAGGAGACCTGAATGCCCGATCTCGATACCGACCCGTCAATGATGCGCGAGCAGCAGGACCGGGATACGCCCCAGTTCATTGGCGAGGATAAATCTCGCGCGGGGGAACGCAGCGACAGTGACGCTGGCAGCCGAACGGACCGGGAGGCGGCGAAGGCTGGTTCGGTGAGCGAGTCCGGGCCACGCACACAGGACGTGGCCGGGGAGAACGGGCAGGTGACCTCTGCCGGTCGCTACGACATCGCCTCGATGAAGAAGGCCGCGCTCGCCCGCGGCGCCAGCCTCGTGCGCAAGGGCCGCTCGCTGCTCGGCAACTGATCCGACGGATTAACGGACCGAGCGCAGGAACGTCGCCAGATCGTCGGTGACATAGTCGATGTGCTCGCCGTCGCGGCCCTCGTGCTCCCACACGTCGCCGAAGGTCTCTTCCAGATTGCGCGGCACGATCAGCACGGTGCGCATACCGAGCCGCTTCGGCACCTCCAGGTTCCTCGCCAGATCCTCGAACATGACCGCGCGGTCGGCGTCGATCCGGTGCAGTCCCATGAACTTGTCGTAGGTCTCGGAGGCGGGCTTCGGAACGAGCCCGGCGGCGACCAGGTCGAAGATGTCCTCGAAATGATCGAGAATGCCGAGTTGTTGCGCCGTGCGCTCGGCGTGGCCGCGATCGCCATTGGTGAAGATGAACTTGCGCCCCGGTAGCGCCTTGATCTCGTCGCCGAGCGCGAGGTCGGGGCTGAGCCACGAATAGTCGATGTCATGGACATATTGCAGGAAGGCGTCGGGATCGACGGCGTGCTCCTGCATCAGCCCGCGCAAGGTGGTGCCGTAGCGGCGGTAGAAGTCCTTCTGGACCACACGCGCCTCGTCCTTGGGCAGGGACAGGAAATCCGACACGAAGGCGGTCATGCGCTGATCGATCTGCGCGAACAGGTTGGTGTGGCGCGGGTAGAGCGTGTTGTCGAGGTCGAAGACCCAGTCGCGGATGTCGGCGAAATCTTGCGGCGTCGCGTCGGCGGTCTGACGGATGGCTGTGTGCGCGGTCATGATGTCCAGAGGTTCGAGCAATCGGCCGCCTTGCCAAGCGTCGCCGAATAGGAGAGCGAGGGGCGTTGAGACAAAGCTGACGGATCGCCTGTGCCGCTCTGGATTCCGATTACCATCACCGCCGCCTTCCTGCAAAATCTGCGCTCGGCCCTGCAACGGCAGTTGAAGGGGCGCATGGGCACGACCGGCGCGACCTTCGCGCGCTTCGGCTTCGGCTTTCCCTTCGCCGTCCTTTATGTCTTCGCCCTGCGCACCCTTCTCGGTACGGACTTTCCGTCGCCGAACGCAACGTTCCTGTTTGCCGTCGCTTTCGGCGGGATCGCGCAGATCCTCGCGACCTTCCTGCTCGTCTATCTGTTTTCCTTTCGCAATTTCATGGTCGGCACGGCCTATTCCAAGACCGAGCCGATGCAGGCGGCGCTGTTCGGCCTGCTGATCCTCGGCGAAGCCATCTCGCCGCTGGCCTTCGTCGCGATCGTGGTCGGCGTGTTCGGAGTCGGGCTCATTTCGGTCGCCGGGCGTGGCGCCGGTGGCCGGCGTGGCTGGAGCGCGATCGCCGACGGTCTCGTCTCGCGCGAGGCGGGGATCGGCATTCTCTCCGGCGCTCTGTTCGGGGTCTCGGCGGTCTGCTTTCGCTGGGCGTCGCTGTCGCTGGGCGATGGCGGTGTCTTGATGCGGGCCGCGATGACGCTCGCCTTCGCGACCGGCATCCAGACGCTGGCGATGCTGGCCTGGATGGCGCTCAAGGACCGCGCCGAGTTGAAGGCCGTGGCGCGGGCCTGGCGGCCCGCCCTCCTCGTCGGGATCGTCGGCGTTTGCGGTTCGGCCGGCTGGTTCACGGCGATGACGCTGGAAAAGGTCGCCTATGTCCGGGCGCTCGGCCAGATCGAGTTGGTCTTCACCTTCGCCTCGTCGGTGTTCTGGTTCCGCGAGACCATCACCCGCATGGAACTCGCCGGCTGCGTGCTGATCGTCGGGGGGATCGTGGTACTGCTTGCGGCGGCGGATTGAGGGCAAAGGGAATCACGGAATGGGATTTTCAGAGTTCGATGCCTCGAAATATCTGACCGACGAGGAATCGATTGCCGAGTATTTGGCGGCGGCGCTTGAAGACGACGATGCCGACGTTTTTCTGGCGGCTTTGGGCGACATCGCCAAGGCCAGAGGCATGACCCAGATCGCGCAGCAGGCGGGGCTTGGGCGCGAGAGCCTCTACAAGGCATTCGCCCCCGGTTCGAAGCTTCGCTACGAGACCGTCCGCAAGATCACGAATGCGCTCGGGGTGAAGCTGACCGTCTCCGTTTGAGGCGCGCTCGTCGCAGACGCTGGCCGGACCTGTCGCTAACGGTGGTCAACGTCGCTTCTTGCGCCCGCCCCCGGAGCGGCCAGCCCAGCCCGTCTCGGCCCGGTCATTGTCGGCGTTCTCGTCTTTCAGCTTGCGCCAGCGCGCCAGCCGTTCGGGATCGATGTCGCCGGCGATGACGCCGGCCTGAACGGCGCATTGCGGTTCGTGCGCATGGGTGCAGTCGCTAAATCGGCAGAGCGGCGCGCGCTCGGTGATCTCCGCGAACAGTCGGTCGAGACCGTCGGCGACGTCGCTGACCTGCAGCGTCCGGATTCCCGGCGTATCGATCACCCAGCCGCCGCCCGCGATCGCATGAAGCGAGCGCGCGGTGGTCGTGTGCCGTCCCTTCGAATCGTGTTCGCGGACGTCGCCGGTCAGCTGCGGCACCGCGGCGTCCGACGCGACCAGCGTATTCACCAGCGTCGACTTGCCGACACCCGACGATCCGACCACCGCCACTGTCTGTCCGCGTGCGCACCACGGCGCCAGCGCAAGTGCCGCCTCGCTTGCCTTGGGATTGACGATCACGACGTCGAGACCGCGCTGCAACGCGCTGGCCTGGCGATGAAAGGCGTCCGGATCGGTCGCGAGATCCGCCTTGGTCAACAGGATGACCGGCTCGGTTCCGGCCTGGTTGGCGACGGCCAGATAACGCTCGAGCCGGGCCGGATTGAAATCGGCGTCGCACGAGGTGACGATGAACAGCGTGTCGATGTTGGCGCCGGCACATTGCGGGACATGCGTGCCCGACACCCGGCGCTGGAGGATCGACCGGCGGTCGAGGCGGCGTCGGACGAGGAGCGTCTCGGGATCGACCAGCACGAAGTCGCCGACCGCGAAGTGGTTGATCGGGACGTCGGCCGTCAGCACCGGCTCGAGAGGACCGGTTGGTGACATGGCGCTGATGCGCGAGCGATGAATTTTCGCGACGCGCACCGGCTGGAGGCCGTCGTCATCCGATGTGAGCTGTTCTGAAAAGAACGCGGACCAGCCCAGGTCGAACAGCGGGTCGTCCCGGACAGGCGCGACGGGATCGATCATCGGTTTGCCCGACGGCGTCCGCGACCGATCTCGAAATGCCAAGCAAACAAGTCCTGTGGAGGGTAAGGCGTCGCCTGTTCCAGCTGCACCGTGCGTTGATCCCGACCTGAAGGTTGCTGGCCGTTCCGCCGCTCACACCATCATGCCCGCGACGGTGTTCAGCGTCGTTCCGAACCGACTTGCGATGGGCAGACCTTCGTCCCTGAAGATCTGTACCCCGATATACGCAGACGAAAGGATCAGTCCCGTGGTTCCGGGGCCTGTGGGGTGGGGGCTGCCTGCTCCTTGGCGGCGGCCTTGGCCTCGGCCTTCGCGGCCTTCTTGGCGGCCTTGGCCTTATCGCGTTCCTGACGCTCGAAATCGAAATTGGGCTTTCTCGCCATCGTGGCTCCTTTTCGTCTGTGTGGACATTGCCGCCGATCCGGCCCGCGACCCATGCCGGCCGAAAGCGGATACGGCGTTCTGGTCGATCGGCGACCGGATGAACAGCCCGGTTTTGGTTGTCCGCCGGTTTGCCTGAACCGTTAGTCTACAACGCCAGTGCTTGTATGGCGAGGATTCGCATCTCGGGACATGCCGGCGTGCGACCAAAGCGGCGGTGCTGATCCGGGCATTCCCTACCCAGGCCGGATACCGATCACCGCACGATCAGGGTGCCCGCGCCGTGCTCGGTCAACAGCTCCAGCAGGACGGCGTGGCGCTTCTTGCCGTTGAGGATGACGACGCCCTCGACGCCGCGCTCGATCGCCTCGATACAGGTCTCGACCTTAGGGATCATGCCGCCGGAAATGGTGCCGTCGCGGATCAAATTCTTCGCTTCCGCCACCGACAGCTCCTTGATGAGCTGACCGGATTTGTCGAGGACGCCGGGGACGTCGGTGAGGAACAACAGGCGCGAGGCCTCCAGCGCGCCGGCGATGGCGCCGGCGAAGGTGTCGGCGTTGATGTTGTAGGTGGCGCCGTCGCGGCCGGGGGCGACCGGCGCGATGACCGGGATCATTTCGGAGCGGGCCAAGAGGTCGAGCAGCGTGCGGTCGACCTCGACCGGTTCGCCGACAAAGCCGAGATCGAGCACCCGCTCGATGTTCGAGTCGGGATCGACGACGGTCTTACGGGCCTTTTCGGCAAAGACCATGTTGCCGTCCTTGCCGCACAGGCCAATCGCCCATTCGCCCTCGGCGTTGATCAGGGCGACGATCTCCTTGTTGATCGAGCCGGCGAGGACCATCTCGACGATCTTCACCGTCTCCTCGTCGGTGACGCGAAGGCCGCCCTCGAAACGCGATTCGATGCCCATCTGGGAGAGCATCCGGCCGATCTGCGGGCCGCCGCCATGGACGACGATCGGGTTGACGCCGGACTGCTTGAGCAGCGCGATGTCGCGGGCAAACGCCTGGCCGAGCTCGGGATCGCCCATGGCGTGGCCGCCATATTTCACCACGACGGTCTTGTTTTCGTAGGCCTGCATGAAGGGCAGGGCCTGGGCGAGCAGGCGCGCCTGGGTCTCGCCATTGTCCTGGGGCAGATCAGTATCGCTCATCGGCGGTCTCCCGAACCCGTTCGGATGGGTTGCGCCGGGCTTCTAGCCGGAAACGGCGCGAAGAGAAACCGTGGACGGACGGCGGTGCCTTCGGCGAGTATCAGGCAAGGTCGGTCTTCGCGAAGTCGTTGCCGGTGTAGAGAAGGCGCGTGCCGATTTCCTTCGCGCTGGCATAGATGAAGCAGTCGCCGAAATTCAGATCCGCCGGATGGCCGACGATCTTGCCGTAGGTCGCAGCCGCTCGCAGGGCGCCAGCCGCCGTTCGCGGGCCGACGGTCACGATTTCCAACGCGTTGGCTTTGGCGAATTCCAGCACGACGATGTCCGCCGCGGCGATCTCTTCCGCCGTCGGGCGGCGGCGCGGATCGCATTTGGCGCGGGCAAGGCCGAGCGTCGCCTCGAACAGCGCAAGGGGCGAGGTGTACAGGGGCGAGTCCGCCTCTTCGATCGCGCGCTTCAATCTCTCCGCGTCGGGCTCGCGGTTGAGAATCGCCACGATCGCCGAGGCGTCGATCATCATCAGGCGCCGTCCCACATCGCGTCGGTGAAGGTCTTCATGTCGAAGGGAGGCGTTTGCGACGAGCCGAGGGCGTCGGCCATCGCCATCACTTTGGCGTTCCGATCATCGAACCGCGCGGGACGGCGCGCCCGGCGCAACTCGTTCCGCAGCGCCCGCCGGACGGCGTCCGTCTTGCTCTTGGCTCCGGTCGCGGCACGAAGCTTCCTGGCGAGTTCATCGACTTCAGGGTCGCGAATGTAAAGCGCCATGATCAGACCTCCGCGCTATATATTCATATCAAGAAAGTATATACAGTTGCGAGACCTTGCAAGGTCCGCCGCTTGTTCGGGGCCGGCAGATCCCTCACCCGACGGCGCGCTTGACGTCGTCGATGGCGCTGGCATCCTCGATCGTCGCCGGCATGTCGAAGGGCTCGTGGTCGACGATCGCCTTCATCGTGCGGCGCAGCACCTTGCCGGAGCGCGTCTTCGGCAGCTTGTCGACGACGACGACACGCTTGAAGGCGGCGACCGGGCCGATGCGATCGCGCACGATGGCGACGAGTTCGCGCTCGATCTCGGCGCGATCCTGGCCGTTGGCCGTCTTGAGAACGACGAAGCCGCAGGGAAGCTCCCCCTTCAGTTCGTCGCGCATGCCGATGACGGCGCATTCGGCAACCGCCGGATGGCCGGCGACCGCCTCCTCCATCTCGCCGGTCGACAGGCGATGGCCGGCGACGTTGATCACGTCGTCGGTGCGGCCCATGACGTAGAGATAGCCTTCCTCGTCAATGAACCCGCCGTCTGACGTCGAGTAATAGCCCGGAAAGGCCGACAGATAGCCGTCGCGAAAGCGATCCTCGGCGTTCCACAGTGTCGGCAGTGCGCCCGGTGGCAGTGGCAGTTTCAGCGCGATGGCGCCCATTTCGGTCGGCGCAGTCTCCTTGCCGGCCTCGTCGAGCACATGGATTTCGTAGCCGGGCATGGCGACGCCGGGGCTGCCGCGCTTGATCGGCAGCAGGCCGAGGCCCTTGGGATTGGCGGCGATCGGCCAGCCGGATTCGGTCTGCCACCAATGGTCGATCACCGGGCGGTCCAGCGTCTTTTCCGCCCAGATCAGCGTATCCGGGTCGGCGCGCTCGCCGGCCAGGAACAGCGCCTCGAATTGCGACAGATCATATTGCGCGGCCAGCGCCCCGTCGGGGTCTTCCTTGCGGATGCCGCGGATCGCCGTCGGCGCGGTAAACAGTATCTTGACCCCGTGCTCGGCGACGACCCGCCAGAAGGCGCCGGCGTCGGGCGTGCCGATCGGCTTGCCCTCGTAGAGAACCGTCGTGCAGCCCTTCAGGAGCGGCGCGTAAACGATGTAGGAATGGCCGACGACCCAGCCGACGTCCGAGGCAGCCCAGAACACGTCGCCGGCCTCGGTGCCGAAGATCGCGTCCATCGACCAGTGGAGCGCGACCATGTGGCCGCCATTGTCGCGGACGACGCCCTTCGGCTTTCCGGTCGTGCCGGACGTGTAGAGGATATAGAGCGGATCGGTCGCCTTGACGGGAACGCAGGGCACGTCGCGGCCCGCCTCGATCTCGGCGAATGCCTTGTCGCGCGAGGCGGCCCAGTCGTGGTCGCGGCCCTCGATCATCGTGCATTCGCGTTCGGGCCGCTGCAGGACGATCGTTGCTTGCGGCTTGTGCGTCGCCAGTTCGATCGCCTTGTCGAGCAGCGGCTTGTATTCGACCTGCCGCGTCGGCTCGATGCCGCAGGAGGCCGACAGGATCAGCTTAGGCGTGGCGTCGTCGAGGCGAGTGGCGAGTTCGCGCGCCGCGAAGCCGCCGAACACCACCGAATGGATCGCGCCGAGCCGGGCGCAGGCCAGCATGGCGACGATCGTTTCCGGGATCATCGGCATGTAGATGATCACCCGGTCGCCCTTTTCGACGCCGAGATCGGTCAGGCTCGCCGCCAGCGCCTTCACCTGCCCCAGAAGATCGGCATAGGTGACATGCCGCTTCGTTCCGGTGACCGGGCTGTCGTAGATCACCGCCGCCTGGTCGCCGCGGCCCGCCTCCACGTGGCGGTCCAAGGCGTTGTGGCAGGTGTTGCATTCGCCGTCGGGAAACCAGCGGCCATAGACCCCGGCCTGGGCGTCGAGCGCGCGGGTCGGCGCCTTCGTCCAGGCCAGATCCCGCGCGGCCTTCATCCAGAAACCGTCCGGATCGTTGCGCCAGGACTCGTACACCTCGTGGTAGCGGCTCGCCATGACTGTCTCTCCCGATCGTGTGACGGCCGCCCTTGCCGCCTCGGTTCACGCTGTCTGTCGGGCGGCAGTCTACTCGGCGGCGCCCGGTACGGAAATGCTGCTTTTGGTGCGGGCGACCGTCGGCGGTTCGGGCACCTCGCAGCCGGTGGCGCAGCAACGGCCGGGCTGCTTCGACACCCGCTGGCCCTCGTCGAGAACGCCGCGGCCGAGCAGCCGCTCCACCAGTTCGACCTTTTCCAGCACCGGATAGTTGCGCCAGATCTCGCGCTTCATGGCTTCCGGCGAGCCGCCGCCATGCAGCGAGATGACCGAGTACCAGCCGCCCTGATGCGAGGCGGTCAGATCCTCGATCAGCCGCGCGACCTCCAGCCGCTGTTCGGCCGGAATGTCCGGCCGGCCGGCGAGGACAGCCGAGAGCGAGGCCTTGGTCTCCGGATTGTGATCTTCGTCCGGACCGGGCAAGGCGACGATCAACCCGCCGGAAACGTAATGGGCGACGCGGTGCATGTCGTAGATCTTGGTCGCCAGTAGCAGCTTGCCGACATTGGAGAACATCGGGTCGGGCATGATGTTGCCGGAGCCGTCCTTGACGCCATAGACCGAGGCGGCGACGCCGCAGGCATAGAAGCTCTCGGTGATGGTGATGAGCTCGACCATGGCCTCGCGGATATGTCCGTGCTTGTCCGGGTCGAGGCCGTTCTCCTCGGTCATCAGGGCGCCGGCGCCGATCAGGAGGTCGCCGAAGCCGGCCCGCGCGCCGATGCAGGAATGCCGGTGATGGGTGGCGTAGGAGGTGGTGAGATAACCGGCCTCGACGGTTTCGCCGTCCATGAACACGCGCTCGTGCGGCACGAACACGTCCTCGAAGATGACGACGCCGGTGGATTGGCCATAGGTGCCGGAAAATTTCGCCGCCGCCTCGCCGGGACGCCCGGCGGGCCGCGCGACGATGGTGACGCCTTCCGCGTCCACCGGCACGGCGCAGGCAACGGCACAGGCCGCGTCCTCCGGCCGGTGCGTCCGGCACGGCATGACAAGGAATTCATGGACGTAGGGCGCGCCTGTGACGATCGCCTTGGTGCCGGAGATCACGATGCCGTCGGAGCGGCGCTCCTTCACATGCACATAGACGTCGGGATTGGCCTGATCGCCGGGCCGCTTCGACCGATCCCCCTTGGCGTCGGTCATGGCGATGCCAAGCGTCAGGTCCTCGTCCTGGACGCGATGGAGATAGGCGAGGAAGCGGCCGAAATAATCCGTTCCGTGCTCGACATCGGCCCGCTTGGTCGCCTGCCACAGGCCGTTCAGCGCGTCATGGACGAGGTAGCGCTGGGCACAGCCGGATTCCTGGCAGACGAGCCGGACGGCTTCGAGCTTGTAGAGCAGGTCGGTGGACGTCTCGTTGATATGCAGCATCCGGTTGACGGTCTTGCCGGATGTTGCTTGCCGGGCGGTCATCAGCGCCGCATGCTTTTCCTTGAGCGCCATGTCGTAGGTGACGCCGATGGCATTGATCCCGGGCCGCAGCGATGGTGCGTCGGCGACGCTCGCCACACGCTCGCCATTGACGAAGACGCGCGGATTGTAACGGCGGAGGGACTCGCGAAACTCGGCGGACGACATCATCATGGCGGATCTCCTCATCGTGTATTGCTGATAAAATTGAACACTGTTAGAAAAAATGTCAAATGTAGGATCAGGAGACGATATCGCGATGGGCAACGGGCAAGCGGATCGACGCCGGGCCGTCGGCGAGATGAAGCGCGGGCTCATTCTCGATGCGGCGCGCCGGGTGTTCGAGGCCGATGGCCTCGACGGCGCCAGTCTGCGCTCCATCGCCAAGGCGGCAGGCTACACCCCGGCGGCGCTCTATTTCCACTTCGACTCCAAGGAAGCGATCTATGCCGAGGTGCTGGAAGCCTCGTTGCGGCGGCTGGGGGAGACCGTTGATGCCGCCGTGGAAGGGCTCGGTCGGCCCGAAGACGAACTTGAAGCCGCCGCGATGGCCTTTTTCGGCTTCTACGCCGAAAATCCGCGCGATCTCGATCTGGGCTTTTATCTCCTGCGTGGCGGTATGAAGCCGCAGGGGCTCGGCGTGACGCGTGACGAGAGACTGAATGCCCGCCTCGCCGCGGCGCTGGCGCCGATCGGACGGGCGGCGGAGGCAATGGGCGCCGAACGATACCAGGCAAATCGGCTGACCGTGGAGATATTCGCCCATGCCGCCGGCCTTCTGTTGCTCGCCCATACCGGCCGCATCCGCATGTTCGGCGCCTCCGCGCCCGAGCTGATGCGGCGTTACGTGCGCGATCAAATGATTTTGCTTCGCCGCAGCGTATAGCCGCCGCGAAACAGCGGGGTCGCGCGGTGAAATCCCGCGATCGTTCGCCGAGCTTAGAATCCGTTTGCAACCTTTCGCGGTCTCTTTCTAAACTCTTTGATGGATGCGGTGTCTCAGAGGAGGGGCACTAATGCCGTCGATGAGGGGGAAGTTCGCGCGACGCGCCGTCTGGAGCGTCGCCGAATGCAGTCGCGCCGGCGGCCTCCGGCCAGCGTTCGCGGGCCTTGTTGTGTCCACCGCGATCCTCGTCGGCGCAAGCCGTCCCGCGCACTCAGGCGCCTGGACGCTGGAGGAGGGGACGGGTCAGGCGATCGTCACCGGCCTCTATTCGCAAGCCGACGCGGCCTTTGACGCGGACGGCGCTCCCGCCCCGCGACAGGACTTCGAGAAAGGCGCGGTCGGAGTTCTCGTCGAATACGGCCTCACGGAGACATTCACGCTGCTCGGCGAGGGCGAGTTCGGCGCTGAGCGCGAGGGTGATCTGCCGTTCGCGCGGCCGGCGCTGTCGCATGTGGGGATCGGCGGTCGTCTGCGCCTCTACGAGGCCGACGGCTTTGTCGCCTCCGGCCAGATTTCGGCGCGGGTCGAGGATGCCTTTGGCGCGGCCGACGCGGCGGTCGACACCTTCGGCTGGGATGCGCCGCAGATCGAGGCGCGGGCGCTGGCCGGCTACGGCTTCACGCTTGGCGACTATCCCGCTTTCGTCGACGGGCAAGCAGCCTATCGCTACCGGGTCGGCGATGGGCCGGACGAAGTGAAGCTCGACCTCAGTTTCGGCATCCGTCCCTGGTCGAATATCCTGCTGCTTGCCCAGGGCTTTGCCACGTTCTCGGCCGGCGGCGGCGAGGATGTCGAAACCTATGCCTATCACAAGGCGCAACTCTCGATGGTCTACGATCACAACGAGCGCTGGTCGCTGCAGGCGGGCGGCTTTGCGACCGTGGCAGGCACCAACGCGATCAAGGAACGGGGCTTGATCACCGCCCTCTGGTATCGTTTCTGACGAAAGCGGCGGCGGGCGCGGCGTCGGCGAGCAGGAAAGAGTGGAGCCTTATGCGGAATTACCTCGGCCTCGACCTCGGCACATCCTCGCTGAAGGCGCTTTTGATCGACGAGGATCAGCGCGCCATCGCGTCCGTCTCCGTGCCGCTCAGGGTCGAGCGGCCGCGCTTCGGCTGGTCGGAGCAGGACCCGGCAAGCTGGATCGCCGCCTGCGAGGACGTCCTGGCCAAGCTGAAGGCCGAGCACCCGGAGGATATTGCCGCCGTCGCCGGCATCGGGCTTTCGGGCCATATGCACGGGGCGACGCTGCTCGGCGCCGACGATGAAGTGCTGCGCCCCTGCATTCTGTGGAACGACACGCGCAGCCACCAAGAGGCGTGCGAGCTCGACGACGCGGAATCGCGCGCGATCACCGGCAACATCGTCTTTCCAGGCTTCACCGCGCCGAAGCTGGTCTGGGTCGCGCGCAACGAGCCGGAGATTTTTGCCAAGGTTCGAAAAGTGCTTCTGCCGAAGGACAGTCTGCGGCTCTGGCTCACCGGCGAAGCGGTGTCCGAGATGTCGGACGCCGCCGGCACGTCATGGCTCGACACCGGCAGGCGGGACTGGTCGACTCGCATGCTGGAGAAGACCGGCCTGTCGCTTTCCCACATGCCGCGTCTTGTCGAGGGCACCGAAGTATCGGGCGGTCTCAGGCCGGAACTTGCCGCCGCCTTCGGGATGAAGGCGGGAACGGTCGTCGCCGGCGGCGGCGGCGATAACGCTGCGTCGGCCTGCGGTGTCGGCGTCGCCGAACCCGGCAGCGGTTTTCTGTCGCTCGGCACCTCCGGCGTCTTGTTCACCGCGACGGCGGGCTACGCACCGGCGCCGGAAACGGCGCTGCACAGCTTCTGCCACGCCATTCCAGGCCTCTGGCACAAGATGGGCGTGACGCTGTCGGCGGCGGGCTCGGTCGCGTGGCTGTCGCAGCTCCTGCGGGAAAAGCCGGACGCGCTGACCGGCGCGCTGGGCGAGGACATCGCCGAGCCAGGTCGGCTGGTGTTTCTGCCCTATCTGTCGGGCGAGCGCACGCCGCACAACGATGCCGACATCAGAGGCGTCTTAGCGGGTCTGGAGGCGGACACCGACCGTGAAGCGATGACCCGGGCGGTGCTCGAAGGCGTCGCCTTTTCCATGCGCGATTGCCTGGAAGCGGGCGGCGCGGGAGCGCGGCCGGAGCGGCTGATCGCCGTCGGTGCGGGCTCACGCTCGGCCTATTGGCTGAAACTGATGGCGACGGTGCTCGGCTGCGAGATCGCGCTGCCGGAAGCCGGCGATTTCGGCGCGGCGTTTGGCGCCGCGCGGCTCGGCCTGTGCGCGGCGACCGGCGCCGATCCCGCCTCGGTCATGCGCGAGCCGCCGATCGCACGGCGTTTCTCGCCGGAGAGCGATATGACGGGGAGTTACGAGACCGCGTGGCATCGCTATCGCGCGCTTTATCCGGCGTTGAAGGCGGCGATGGCGGGATAGGAGTGCGACTCGACTGGACCGCAGAGAATCTACGGGAAAACCGATATATGGCCAGGGTGGCGGCGGCGGTTTCGCGGCTTGGCCGGCTGGAAAACGACGCAACGTAACCCCAAACGCAAAGAGAGCCGCCGCGGCCTGGAGGGGGATACACCGCAACGACTCTCTCGCTTCTGTCGAACGAGGGCCCTGGAGAGGGGGAAGAGGGCCGCATCGCTCTTCATTCGGCTTAAGCGGGGGACGTGCTTCGGCCGAACGCGACGCCTTGAGGCATCGCCTAAGTTAAAATGCGACTTGGCAGGAATTAAATCAAGGGAGCGCACCCGCGCGTGCGTCACATACCCGTGATGGAAACCTTAATTCGCGGTAACAAATAGAAAGCCGCCCGACAAGGCAAGGGGCAGGAGATTGCGCGGCTATCGATCCCTCCCGCCGCGCAATTGTCGGCGAGGCCTGTCCGACCGACGCTCCGACGCATATCCCGGCGCCGGAGCGATGGACTTGAGGCGGGCGCCAAGCTATCTCCCGCCCATGCAAAAAGGCGATCATCTCTTCCTCGTCGACGGCTCGGCCTACATCTTCAGGGCCTATCACGCGTTGCCGCCGCTGACCCGCAAATCCGATGGCCTGCCGGTCGGCGCGGTCTCCGGTTTCTGCAACATGCTGTGGAAGCTGGTCGAGGAATCGCGCGACACGTCGGTCGGCGTCGCGCCGACCCATTTCGCGGTGATCTTCGACCATTCCTCGACGACTTTCCGCAACGAGCTCTACGACCAGTACAAGGCCAATCGCGAGGCGCCGCCGGAAGACCTCGTGCCGCAGTTCTCGCTGATCCGCGAGGCGGTGCGGGCCTTCGATCTGCCCTGCATCGAAAAGCAGGGCTTTGAGGCCGACGACCTGATCGCGACCTATACCCGCCATGCGCTGGAAGCCGGGGGCGACGTCACCATCGTGTCGTCCGACAAGGATCTGATGCAGCTCGTCGGGCCGTGCGTGATCCTCTACGACCAGATGAAGGACAAGCGTCTCGGGCCGGAGGAGGTGAAGGAGAAGTTCGGCGTCTATCCGGACAAGATGATCGAATTGCAGGCGCTGGTCGGCGACACCTCCGACAACGTGCCGGGCGTGCCGGGGATCGGCCCGAAGACGGCGGCGCAGCTGCTCGATGAATATGGCGACCTCGAAACGTTGCTCGCCCGTGCGCCGGAGATCAAGCAGACCAAGCGGCGCGAGAACCTGATCGCATTTGCGGAGCAGGCGCGGCTGTCGCGGCGTCTGGTGACGCTTGATGAGGCGACGCCGCTCGACACGCCGCTCGATGATCTGTTCATCCACGAGCCCGACGGCGAAAAACTGATCGCCTTCCTGAAGGCGATGGAGTTCACCACGCTGACCCGGCGCGTCGCCGCCCGGCTCGACACCAATGCCGCCGAGGTGGAAACCGCTGACATCGCCGTCAAAGGCCCGGCGCGTGGCCCCGATCTCGACCCCGCCGCGCTGGCCGAACCGCGTGGCGATGGCGAGGCCCTGCTGCCCTTCACCCCCGCCGGGCTCGTCGAGAGCCGCAAGGCGGCGGCTTCGGCGGTGTTCGACCGCTCCGCCTATGTGACGATCCGCGACGCCGCGACGCTTCAAGCCTGGATGAGCGAGGCGCGCGAGGCCGGGATTCTCGCCTTCGACACCGAAACCAGCTCGCTGTCGGCGATGAATTGCGATCTCGTGGGGGTCTCCTTCGCCAGCCGTCCAGGCCACGCCGCCTATCTGCCGCTCGCCCATATCTCGCCCTCCGGCGAGGCGGATCTTCTGTCGGAGAAGGCGGCGGAAGACGAAATCGGCCCGCAGCTGCCGCTCGATGAAGCGCTGGCGATCCTCAAGCCGGTGCTCGAGGACCCATCGATCCTGAAGATCGGTCAGAACTTCAAATATGATTACCTCGTCCTGCTCCAGCACGGGATCGCGGCTGAATCCTTCGACGACACGATGCTGATCTCCTACGCGCTCGACGCCTCGGCCTCGCTCGACGGGCACGGCATGGACGAATTGTCGGAGCGCTTCCTCGGCCACAAGCCGGTGTCCTACAAGGAGCTCTGCGGCTCGGGAAAGAGCGCCAAGCCGATCGCCGCCTGCCCAATCGATAAAGTCACCGAATACGCCGCCGAGGACGCCGACGTCACGCTGCGCCTGTGGCAGGTCTTGAAGCCGCGCCTCGTCGCCGAGGGCCTCGCCTCGGTCTATGAGCGGCTCGAGCGGCCACTGGTGCCGGTGCTGGCGCGCATGGAACAACGCGGCATCAAGACCGACCGGCAGATCCTGTCGCGGCTGTCGGGCCGTTTCGCCCAGAAGCAGGCGGGGCTCGAAGCCGAGATCGCAGAGATGGCCGGCGAGGCGTTCAATCCCGGCTCGCCCAAGCAGCTCGGCGAAATCCTGTTCGGCAAACTGAGCCTGCCCGGCGGCAAGAAGACCAAGAGCGGGCAGTGGTCGACCGACGCGCGGGTGCTGGAAGAACTGGCGGCCGAGGGGCACGAATTGCCGCGCCGCATCGTCGACTGGCGCCAGCTCAGCAAGCTGAAAGGCACCTACACCGACACGCTGCCGGCGCATATGGACGATCAGGGGCGCATCCACACCTCCTATGCCATGGCCTCGACCACGACGGGGCGGCTGTCCTCCTCCGAGCCGAATTTGCAGAACATCCCGGTGCGGACCGAGGAGGGCCGGGCGATCCGCACCGCCTTCGTCGCGCCCAAGGGCAAGAAGCTGGTCTCGGCCGACTACAGCCAGATCGAACTGCGTATCCTCGCCCATATCGCCGATATTCCGCAGCTGAAGGAGGCGTTTCGCGAGGGGTTCGACATCCACGCCATGACCGCGTCGGAAATGTTCGGCCTGCCGGTCGAGGGCATGGACCCGATGGTGCGGCGGCGCGCCAAGGCGATCAATTTCGGCATCATCTACGGCATCTCGGCCTTCGGGCTGGCGAACCAGCTGTCGATCCCGCGCGAGGAGGCCGGGCTCTACATCAAGCGCTATTTCGAGCGCTTTCCGGGCATTCGCGACTACATGGACGCGACCAAGACCTTCGCCAAGGAACACGGCTACGTCGAGACGCTGTTCGGCCGGCGGGCGCATTATCCCGACATCAAGGGGCCGAACCCCTCGGTGCGCGCCTTCAACGAGCGCGCCGCGATCAACGCGCCGATCCAGGGCACGGCGGCCGACATCATACGCCGCGCCATGATCCGCATGGAGCCGGCGCTCGATGCCGCCGGCCTGTCGGCGCGGATGCTCTTGCAGGTGCATGACGAACTGATCTTCGAGGTCGACGAGGACGAAGTCGTGGCGAGCCTGCCCGTGATCAAACAGGTGATGGAGGGGGCGGCGCTGCCGCGCGTCGAACTCACCGTGCCGATCGAGGTCGACGCCAAGGCCGCCGACAATTGGGAGGAAGCCCATTGAGCGACGCGAACGCCAGCAACGCAGCGCGCGACAGGCTGATCGTCGGGCTCGACGTTTCCACCCGCACCGAGGCGGAGACGATCGTCGAGACGCTCGGCGACGATGTCTCCTGGTACAAGATCGGCTATCAGCTCGCTTATGGGGGCGGCCTGCCGCTGGTCACTGACCTTGCCAATTCCGGGAAGCGGGTGTTTCTCGATCTGAAACTGCTCGACATTCCCAACACAGTGGCCAAGGGCGTCGACAGCGCTCTCGCGCTCGGCGCCTCGATGCTGACGATCCACGCCTATCCGCACGCCATGCAGGCCGCCGTCGACGCGGCGAAGGGCACGGATTTGACGCTGCTCGGCGTCACGGTGCTGACCTCGCTCGACGATGCCGATCTGACGACGGCCGGTTACGCCCATGGCGTCTCGGACCTCGTGCGGCTGCGGGCGGGACAGGCACGAGACATCGGCATGGGCGGCATCGTGTCGGCGGCGCACGAGGCGGCCGCGATGCGCGCGCTGATCGGGCCTGAGATGGCGATCGTCACGCCCGGCATCCGGCCGGCGGGGGCGCCTGCCGGAGACCAGAAGCGGGTGTCGACCCCGGCCGACGCGCTTGGCGCGGGTGCATCACACCTCGTCGTCGCCCGGCCGATCGTCGCGGCCGCAGACCCACACGAGGCCGCCACGGCGATCCTTGACGAGATGGCGGCGGCGCTCGCCTCCAGGGCGTAAGGAAGCTTCGCAGCAACGCGCCGGCCGGAGGGGCCAAGCGCTCAAAGGGAGAGAGACTGATGGCAAAGGGCTACTGGATCGCACGCGTCGACGTGCGCGACCCCGAGGGCTACAAGGGTTACGTCGAGGCCGCCGCGCCGGCGTTTCGCGAATATGGCGCGACATTCCTCGCCCGCGGCGGCGCGTTCGAGGCGCTGGAGGGCATCGCGCGAAGCCGCAACGTCGTTATCGCGTTCGACAGCGTCGAGACCGCGAAAGCCTGCTACAACAGCGAGCAGTACCAGAAGGCCAAGGCGATCCGGCAGCGCTATGCCGAGGCCGACATGATCATCGTCGAGGGCTACGAGGGTTAAGCCTCCGCTTGCGGGACACGGTGCGCAATGGCGAGAAAGCCCGGCCGCAAAGCATTCAAGGGTCTGGCGCCGAAAGGCTACCGCATTCGCATGATGGAGCCCGGCGAGGCCGAGGTATTGCTGGCGATCCGCCATGAGGCAGCCACCCGGTCGCCGGAACCTGGGAACGCAGCACCAGCGGAGCCATCAACGCTGCCGGATTTCGTCCGCTTCCTGCTGGCCCACGAGATTTTCGTCGCCGCGGCCAAACGCGACGGTTCACCCGTCGGCTACGCCGCGGCGCAAGAGCGCGGCGATCTCTACTGGCTCGCCGGGCACCGCGCCCTGACGCCGCACCGACGCCGCGGCATCGCCAGCGCCCTCATCGCCGCTGTGACGCAAAGGGCACGGTGGTTTGACCATCGGGCCGTTGGCATACCGACAACTGTCGACATTGGGTCATTTGGGGCTTTCTATGCGCGTGACGGTTTCATGACGGTCTCGCGCAAGCAACACCCGGCTATACTGGCAAATCAGCGAGTGAACGACATGCTGGAGGAAGCGGGCATCGACGCCCAAAGGGTGCTCATCAAATGGCTATAGCAGCCATGTGCCGGTGTAATATCGACCCCGGCTCCCTATTTGTGCATTGCAGCAAAATTTGCTAATTTATTCAGGAAGGCATAGCGGGAGTTGATGTTGTATCATTTTTATGAATGGAATCACGCGGCGCTTACGCCGCTTCGGGCCATGGCCGACGTCACCCGGCTGTTCTACCAAAACCCGCTCAATCCGCTGTCGCAGACCACGGCCGGGCGCTCCATGGCGGCGGCGGCCGAGCTGTTCGAGCGGACCACGCGGGTCTATGGCAAGCCGGAATTCGGCCTCGACGAAACCGTCGTGAACGGGCTGCGCGTGCCGGTGCAGGACAAGGTCGTCTGGGAGAAGCCCTTCGGCCGGCTGCTGCATTTCGACCGCGAACTGCCCAAGCGGCACGGCCAGGATCCACGGTTTCTGCTTGTCGCGCCGATGTCGGGCCATTACGCTACGCTGCTGCGCGGTACGGTTGAGGCGTTGCTTCCCTATGGCGACGTCTACATCACCGACTGGACCGACGCCCGGCATGTTCCGGTAACCGGCGGTCGCTTCGACCTCGACGACTATGTCGACTATCTCATCGAGATGCTGCAATTCCTCGGACCTGACACCCACATCATCGGCGTCTGCCAGCCTGCCGTTCCGGTGATGATGGCGGTGGCGCTGATGGAAGCGGACGAGGACGATTGCGCGCCCGCGACGATGACGCTGATGGGCGGCCCGATCGACACGCGCATCAATCCCACCGCCGTCAACCAGTTGGCCGAGGAAAAGGGCATCGACTGGTTCCGGGACAACGTCATCATGACTGTGCCGTTTCCGCAGCCCGGCTTCACGCGGTCGGTCTATCCGGGTTTCCTGCAGTTGACCGGCTTCATGTCGATGAATCTCGATCGGCACATGAGCGCTCACAAGGAATTCTTCTGGCACATGGTGAAGGATGACGGCGACTCGGCCGACAAGCACCGTGAGTTCTACGACGAATATAACGCGGTGATGGATCTGACCGCCGAATTCTATCTGCAGACCGTCGACGAGGTGTTCATCAAGCATTCGCTGCCGAAGGGCGAGATGATGCATCGCGGCAAGCGCATCGACCTGACCAAGATCAAACGCACGGCGCTGCTCACCGTCGAGGGCGAGAACGACGACATTTCCG
The DNA here is from genome assembly GCA_947488615.1 of uncultured Aurantimonas sp. Lineage (GTDB taxonomy): Bacteria > Pseudomonadota > Alphaproteobacteria > Rhizobiales > Rhizobiaceae > Aurantimonas. The sequence continues at coordinate 109,214 of CANKZU010000008.1, read as the reverse complement.
GCGTCGGCCAGACCGAGGCGGCGCAGCGGCTCTGCTCGAACATCCCGGCCGACATGCGCGTCCATTACGTGCAGCCGAAGGTCGGTCATTACGGCGTCTTCAACGGCTCGCGTTTCCGCGCCGAGATTTGTCCACGCATCGTCGATTTCGCGCTGACGCACGGGACCACGCACGCCAATGCGACCCAGCCGCACAAGGATGTGGCGCCGCGGCGCGAGGGCGCCGTCGCCGAGCGGGAGGCAAAGGCCGAAAAGCTCGGCAAGACCATCGTCGGCGAGACCGAAGTGGCCAAGCTGGCTGCCGCCGATATCGCCCCGGCAGTGGCGGAGCCCGCCACCAAAGCCAAGGTCAGCGCCGCAAAGACCCCGAAGGCCAAAAGCGGGGTTGCTTCCGCCAACGATTCGGTCAGCGCGGCGTCCAAGGCCAAAGCCAAGGCCGCCCCGGCGAAACGCGGCAAAGCCAAGCCCGTCGCCAAGCCGACCTCGGCTGCTCAGCCGAAAAGCGACAAGCCGAAAGCGCGACAAGCCACGACCAGACGTGCCGCGAACGATACGGCGCCGAACCTGTTCGCGGAATCGGCGCCGGCCAAGCCCGCCGTCGAGGCGCCGGCGGCCAAGTTCGCGGATGCCGAGCCGCAAAAGGCCGTTTCCAACTCCGAACCGAAGCTCCAGCAGGACGCGGCGAAGAACAGTGGGACCAAGTCAGGCAAGTCCGCTGCGGCGGTGAAGCCGGCCGCGACCAAGACCGCGGCGCAGCGCGTTTCCACCTCGAAAAAGAGCGAGACGGTGCCGCCGGCGGCCAATTCGGACGCTCCGACGACGGCGCGTCTCAATCGCCGCGCCCGCCGGGCCGCCAGTGCCGCCGCCAAGCCGCGGACCCGCCGGTAGCCTTCCGGCGCGGCCTTCGGGCCGAAGCGCGTATCGCGAAGGTTCAATCCAACGAAGCCGCCCGAGGGAGACCCCGGGCGGCTTTTTCATGCGCGTCAGGTGGAGCTTCCTCCAGGGTGCGGAAGAGAGGCTGGGACGCGGCATTGCCGTCCCTTTGGTGGCCTCAGACCCCTCTTCGAGGCCCGACTGCAGACCCTTCAAGGATGCCGTAAAAGGCCGCATGGGCGGCGGAAATACGCCGCGTCGGTGACCGTAAGGGGGCCATATCACGGCGCCGTGATTTTTTTGCTCCAACGCCGGAACGCTCTCGTTATCAGTTGGTTAGAGGTTGCGACAGGGACAACTCAACTCGATGAATGGAGTTCTACATGTTCAAGACCACCGCACTCGCTACCGTCATCGCGCTCGCCATGGGTGGCTCGGCTTTCGCGCAGGGCAATTCCACGAACGCCGGCAACAACAAGATCGATGCCGGCGGCGGCAAGGGCCTCGTCGTCGTCGACATCAGCAACAACGACATCGCCCAGAATATCGCCAACGATCTCTCGGCCCTCAACGATCTCACCGTGCAGGCTCAGGACGTCATCGATGTCGGCTCCGTTCAGGTGCCGATCAGCGTCGCCGCCGCGGTCTGCGAGCTGGAGGTCAACGCGATCGCCAGCAGCAACGACAAGGGCGACAAGTCCTGCGATGCCCAGAGCACCAACGACGCTCTGAACCAGGCCGTGCAGCAGAGCCTGCCGACGCAGTCGAACTAAGCGAGGCGTCCCATCAGCAGCGAGGGGGCACGCCCCCTCGCACCGGCGCGATCGTCTGGATCTAGTCCTGTTTCAACCGGAATGTCGCCGACAGTGGAGAGGCCCGTCACCAGACGGGTCTCTTTTCTTTCTCGGCCCTGTTTCCCAGGCAATGTGCGGCCGATAGCGTTAGGTCTATCCCGCCGCCTGCGCCTTCTTCTCCAGCCGGCGGCGATGCAGCACCGGCTCGGTATAGCCGGACGGCTGTTCGCGTCCCTCGAAGACCAGGTCGCAGGCCGCCTTGAAAGCGATCGAGCCGTCGAAATTTTCCGCCATCGGTTCGTAGTTCGGATCGCCGGCGTTCTGCTCGTCGACCTTCCTGGCCATCTTCTTCATCGCTTCCATCACCTCGTCCTTGGAGACGACGCCGTGATGCAGCCAGTTCGCGATATGCTGGGAGGAGATGCGGCAGGTCGCGCGGTCCTCCATCAGGCCGACATCGTTGATGTCGGGCACGGTCGAGCAGCCGACGCCCTGGTCGATCCAGCGCACCACATAGCCGAGGATGCCCTGCGCATTGTTCTCCAGTTCGCCCCGGATCTGCTCCTCCGGCCAATTGGCGCGGTTGGAGAGCGGGATGGTCAGGATGTCGGAGAGCACCGCTCGACTGCCCTTCCTGGCGATCGCCTCCTGCCAGGCGAGGACGTCGACCTTGTGGTAATGGGTCGCGTGCAGCGTCGCGGCCGTCGGGCTCGGCACCCAGGCGGTGTTGGCGCCGGCCTGAGGGTGGGCGATCTTCTGGGCCAGCATATCGTGCATTCGTGCCGGCATCGCCCACATGCCCTTGCCGATCTGCGCCTTGCCGGTCAGGCCGCAGGCAAGCCCCACATCGACGTTCCAGTCCTCATAGGCCTTGATCCAGGTGCGGTCCTTCATCACGGTCTTGCGGACCATCGGCCCGGCTTCCATCGAGGTGTGGATCTCGTCGCCGGTGCGGTCGAGGAAGCCGGTGTTGATGAAGAACACCCGGTGCTGGGCCGCGCGGATGCACTCCTTGAGGTTGACCGTCGTGCGGCGCTCCTCGTCCATGATGCCCATCTTCAGCGTATAGCGGGCAAGGCCGAGCAAATCCTCGACGCGGCCGAAGATCTCGTCGGAGAAGGCGACCTCGTCCGGCCCGTGCATCTTCGGCTTGACGATGTAGATCGAGCCGGCACGCGAATTGCGAATGCCGCCGGTCTTCTTGAGGTCGTGCATGGCGATCATCGCGGTGATCACCGCGTCCATGAGGCCCTCCGGCGCCTCGCTGCCATCCTTTAGCTGGATGGCCGGGTTGGTCATCAGGTGGCCGACATTACGGATCAGGAGCAGCGAGCGGCCGGGCAGGCTGAGTGGCGCGCCGTCGGCGCCGACATAGTCGCGATCCGGGTTGAGCCGCCGCGTCACCGTCTCGCCGCCCTTCTCGAAGCTGTCCGTCAGATCGCCCTTCATCAGGCCGAGCCAGTTGCGATAGACGGCGGTCTTGTCCTCGGCGTCGACGGCGGCGATCGAATCCTCGCAGTCGCAGATCGTCGTGATCGCCGATTCCATCACCATGTCGGCGACGTTGGCCGGATCGTTCTTGCCGATGCGGTTGGTCGCATCAATGGTCACTTCCAGATGCAGGCCGTTGTGCTTGAACAGCAGCGCCGTCGGCGCCGCGGCGTCGCCGCGATAGCCGGCGAAGGCGGCCGGGTTCTTCAGCCGCGCCTGCTTGCCGCCGTTGTAGGCGGCGACTAGCGTGCCGTCCTCGACCGTATAGGCCTTGACGTCGATATGCGAGATTCGGTCGAGCGGCGCCAACCCGTCGAGGAAGCTCTTCGCCCAGGTGACGACGCGCGCGCCCCGGGCCCGGTCGTAGCCCTTGCCCTCGGGCAGATCGCCCATCGCGTCGGTGCCGTAGAGCGCGTCATAGAGCGAAGCCCAGCGGGCATTGGCAGCGTTCAGCGTGTAGCGTGCGTTCATCAGCGGAACGACGAGCTGCGGACCGGGGATCAGCGCGATCTCAGGATCGACGTTGTCGGTCTCGATGGCAAAGTCCGGACCTTCCGGCACCAGATAGCCGAGGTCGCCCAGAAACGCCTTGTATTCCTTCATGTCGATGGGCTTGCCGCGGCGCTCGCGGTGCCAGTCGTCGATCTTGGCTTGCATATCCTCACGGATCCGCAGCAATTCCCGATTGCGCGGCGCCAGCCCGTTGAGGATGTCCGAAGTCCCCTTCCAGAAGGCATCCGGCGCGATCCCGGTGTCCGGCAAGGCTTCCGTGTCGATGAAATTCTTCAAGATGGCCGCAACCTTGAGGTCGTGGACGTCGATCATGTCGGACATGCGGTTTCTCCAATAGTGCGCTGCGGGAGGACATCCGACATGAAAAGCGCGAAGTCAATTCGACGGAGGGCGCACAAGGACGCACCCCGTGCCCAAAGGGGGCGGGCATGGCGAGGTAGTCCACACCGCCCTTGAGGTTTCCTCGTCGGCTGATACAAATCTGCGACCGGGCCGCCTTGGCCCTTTTTGGGAGGACCCTTCATGAAGTTATTCAACCGTCTCGCCGCCTCGGCGCTCGTCGCGGGCCTGGCCATGGCGCCGGCAGCGGCCTCGGCCCAGCAGTTCATCAACGTTCTCACCGGCGGCACCTCCGGCGTCTACTATCCGCTCGGCGTCGCCCTGGCCAAGGTCTATGGCGACAACATCGAGGGTGTGAAGACCCAGGTGCAGTCGACCAAGGCCTCGGTCGAAAACATCAATCTGATCGCGCAGGGTCGTGGCGAGATTGCCTTCGCGCTTGGCGACTCGGTCAAGGCCGCCGCCGAAGGCAACGCCGACGCCGGCTTCCAACAGCCGGTCGAGAAGCTGCGCGCCATCGCCGCGATCTATCCCAACTACGTCCAGGTCGTCGCCTCCAAGGATTCCGGCATCACCGATCTGGCCGGTCTGAAGGGCAAGGCGCTGTCGGTCGGCGCGCCGGCCTCGGGCACCGAACTCAACGCGCGGGCGATCTTCTCGGCCGCCGACATGAGCTATGAGGATCTCGGCAAGACCGAATATCTGCCGTTCTCCGAGTCGGTTGAGCTGATCAAGAACCGCCAGCTCGACGCCACGCTCCAGTCAGCCGGCCTCGGTGTCGCCTCGATCCGCGATCTCGCCTCGTCGCTGCCGATCACCGTCGTCGCGGTTCCGGCCGAGATCGCCGAGAAACTCGGCGCGCCGTTCCAGGCGGCGGAAATTCCGGCCGGCACCTATGACGGCCAGACGGAAGCTGTGCCGACGCTGGCGATCACCAACATCCTGGTCACTTCGAGCGACGTCGACGAAGAGCTCGTCTATCAGATGACCAAAAATCTGATCGAGGGCCTGCCGGAGCTGGTCGCCGCCCACAACGCGGCGAAGTCCATCGATCCGGCCAAGGCGGCGAAGAACCTGCCGGTCGCGCTGCATCCGGGCGCCGAGCGCTATTACAAGGAAGCTGGCCTGCTCTAGCGGCAGCCATTGTTTCACGTGAATCGGCCGCGCGTCCAAAAGGGTGCGCGGCCGTTTTCATTCGCGCGGCGGTCAGATCACGCCGTCGCCTCGCAGCGCCGCGATCTCGGCGGACGAATAGCCCGCCTCGGCGAGAACCGTGTCGGTGTCGGCGCCCAGATCCGGCGCCGGATGGCGGATGACGCAGGGCGTGTCGGAGAATTTGATCGGAAAGCCGGTCATCCTGACCGTGCCATGACCCGGATGATCCACGTCGAGAACCATCTCCTGCTCGCGCACCTGCGGGTCCTCGAACACCTCGGCCAGCGTCTGGACCCGGCCGCAAGGGACGCCGGCGGCGTTCAGCCGAGTGATCCAGGCACTCTGGGTGTCGTGACGCATGGCATCGTCGATCATCGCATTGACCTCGGCGCGGCGCTCGACCCGCTTGGCATTGGTGTCGAAGCGTTCGTCGTCGAGCATTGCCGATAGCCCGGTCGTATCGAGGAACCGCCGCAGGATCGGCGCCGTCGATGCGGCCACGGCAACCGGGCCGTCGGACGCCTGGAACAGTCCGTAGGGCGAGGCGATGGGGTGATCGTTGCCGGTCGGCGGCGGCGTTTTGCCGGTGGCGAGCTGGGCGGCCGACAGATAGGCCAGCATCGAGATCATGCCGTTCATCATCGAGGATTCGACCGCCTGGCCGTGGCCGTCGCGATCGCGCACGCGCAAAGCCGCAACGATGCCGAGGGCGGTGTAGAGGCCGGCGATAAGATCGGTCAGCGGCGGCGCGGCGCGGATCGGGCCGCTGTCCAGGGTTCCGTTCACCGCCATGAAGCCCGACATCGCCTGGGTGATGAAATCGAAGGCCGGTCGCTCGCTATAGGGGCCGGTGGTGCCGTAGCCGTTGACCGAGCCGACGACGAGCCGCGGATTGATGGCGTCGAGCCCGGCCCGGTCGAGCCCCATGGCGGTGAGGACGCCCGGCCGGAAATTCTCGACCAGCACGTCGGCCTCGGCCAGAAGCGTGCGCAGGACGGCTTTGCCCTCCTCGCGCTTCAGATCGAGCGTCATTGAGCGCTTGTTGCGGTTGAAGCTGGCGAAATACCAGGAGAGGCCGTCGATGATGGCGCCCTGGCCTCGCACATGATCGCCCGTCCGCGGCGTCTCGATCTTGACCACGTCGGCGCCGAGATCGCCGAGGATCATCGAACAGAATGGTCCGGAAAGTATCCGTGTCAGATCGACGACGCGGATTCCGGCAAGCGGCTGCTCCATGCCCCTCAGCCCGCCGCCGTCGAGACGTCGTCGACGTCGTGCCGGGTCAAACGCGGTCCGGCCTTCATCACCTGGCCCGGCAATTCGCGGCCAAGGATCGCCTCGGTCCGCTTCGCAACGGCGATCAGCCGCGTGAGATCGACGCCGGTCTCATAGCCGCTTTCCTGCAGCAGATAGACCAGATCCTCGGTGCAGATGTTGCCCGTCGCGCCGGCCGCGAAGGGGCAGCCGCCGAGGCCGCCGATGGAGGAATCGTAGCGGTTGACGCCTTCGGAAAGGCCGACCATGACGTTGGCGAGGCCGACGCCACGCGTATTGTGGAAATGCAGCGTGATTTTCATCTCCGGCACTGCTTCGCGCAGGGCCGCCAGCACCGCCTTGACCGTGGCCGGCGTCGCCATGCCGGTGGTGTCGCCGAGATTGAGATCGACGATGCCGAGATCGCGGTAGAAGCGTGCGACTTGCACGACGGATTCCGGCGGCACGTCGCCCTCGAAGGGGCAGCCGAAGGCGGTGGCGACGCCGCCCTGGACTCGCTTGCCCGCCGCCGTGGCGATCTCGACCACCGGCGGAAAGCGCGCGAGAGTGTCGTCGATCGAGGCGTTGACGTTCTTGCGGCTATGGGCTTCGGAGGCCGAACAAAACAAACCCATGATGTCGAGCTGCGTCTCCGCCGCCCGCTCGGCGCCGCGCGCGTTCGGCACCAACGCCGTCAGCACGACGCCCGGTCGCTTGTCGATGCCGGCCAGCACCTCGGCGGCATCGGCGAGCTGCGGCACGGCGCGGGGCGAGACGAAGGAGGTGACCTGGATCTTTTTCAGGCCGGCCTCGATCAAGCCGTTGACGATCTCGATCTTGCGCTCGGTCGGGATGAAAGGCTTTTCGATCTGGAAGCCATCGCGGGGGCCGACCTCGCAGATATCGACCCGGCTGCCCGCACGCAGCGGCATGGGTATGACGTTGCCAGCTCCGGTCATCACTCGCTCCTGTTTTGTGTCGACGATATCGTGTGCTCACTTATCCGAAGGGGCGCACCAAAGTAAATTTGCCACCTTTCGATATTGCATTGCGGCGTACTTTATTTGTGCGACGCAGCGAAAATGAAGCCGCGTCCGGTCTTGACCAGGCGAATACTTCGGTGTCATCCACTAACAAAGGCACGCAGTGGTAGATGCCGGTGACGGCACGATTTTTTGCGGCCGACAACAGGGCGGGGGACGCAAGAGCTGTCGCCAGAGGGAGGACGAGCATGTTTTTGAAACGTTTGTTGATGGCCGCGGCCGTGGCGTCGATCGCCCTGCCGGCGGCGGCGTTCGAGCCGTCGAATGTCGAGTGCATCGCGCCGGCCAATCCCGGCGGCGGCTGGGATTTCACCTGCCGGACCGTCGGGCGGATACTGCAGGAAGAGGGCCTCGTGCCGGGCGCCGTCCAGGTGACCAACATGCCGGGCGCCGTCGGCGCTGTGGCCTTCGCCAATGTCGCCTCCAAGCGCAATGACGACCCGAACCTGATCGTGGCGACGTCCACCGTCGGCATTACCCAGATCGCCCAGGACAAATATCCGGCCGGGATCGACCAGATGCGCTGGCTGGGCATGCTCGGCGCCGATGTCGGCACGGTGCTGGTCAACAAGGATTCCGAATACGACTCGCTGGAAGCGGTTCTCGCCGCGGTCAAGGAAGACCCGGCCGGTGTCGTCGTCGGTGGATCGTCCTCGATCGGCGGCTGGGACCATCTGCGGTTCCTGATCCTGGCGCAGGAGGCGGGCGTTCCGACCGACAATCTGAAGGACATCCGTTGGGTCGAATTCTCCGGCGGCGGTGACGCGGTCACCCAGTTGCTCGGCGGTCATATCGACGTGGTCCTCACCGACATCGGCGAAATCGGCGGCTTCATCCAGTCGGGCGACGCCAAGGCGCTCGCGGTCATGTCCGATGACAGGCTGCCGGCCTATCCGGATATCGCCACCGCCAAGGAACAGGGCATCGAGGCGGTGGGCTACAACTGGCGCGGCTTCTACATGGGCGGCGGGGTTCCCGACGAAGCCTATGATTTCTGGGTCGAGAAGATGAAGACGCTCTACGATTCGGACGGTTGGCAGACGGCGGCGACCGAGTCGGGCCTGACCCCGATCTGGCGCGGCGGCAAGGAATTCGACGCCTTCGTGCGCGAGTCCAAGGACAAGGCCGCGGAAATCTCGAAGGCCATCGGTGTCATCCAGTAGGACGGCCATGAGCCTTCGTCTCAGTGACCGCATCGCGGGGGCGATACTGCTCGCCCTCGCGATCTGGTACTGGATCGCCGCTGGCGGCTATGTCGTTGCCTATGGCGATCCCGCCGGGCCCAGCCTGTTTCCCCGCATGGTCGCCGTGCCGCTCGGTCTGTTCGCGGCGTTCCTGATCATCAAGCCGGATCCCGACCCGGCCTGGTTCCGCTGGCCGCATGTCTGGGGCCAATTCGCGATGCTGGCGGTCCTCATCGTCTATCCGTTTGTTCTCGAACCGGCTGGCTTTCCGCTGTCGACAAGCGTCGCCGCGGTTTTTCTGGCGCGGATTCTCGGCGGAAGCTGGTTGCAATCGGTGCTCACCGGATTGGTGATCGGTTTCGGTCTGTTCTTTCTGTTCGACGGCATTTTCGGCCTGCCGCTGCCGATGGGACCGCTTTTCGGCTAGTCACCGCTTGACCGGTGCCAAGGAGATCACGTGGAAATTCTTGGATTTCTCGCCGACGGTTTCGCCACCGCCCTGACCCCGACCAATATCGGGCTCGCCCTGTTCGGCTGCTTCATCGGCACGATCATCGGCGCGCTACCGGGCCTTGGCCCGGTCAACGGTGTGGCCATCCTGATCCCGCTGGCGTTTTCGCTGCAACTGCCGCCGGGCTCGGCCCTCATTCTCCTGGCCTGCGTGTATTACGGCTGCATGTATGGCGGCCGCATCTCCTCCATCATGCTGAACATTCCCGGCGACGAACCGGCGATGATGACCTGCCTCGACGGCTACCCGATGGCCCAGCAGGGCAAGGCGCCGGAAGCGCTGGCGATCTCCGGCATCGCCTCCTTCGTCGGCGCGGTGGCCTCGACCATCGGCCTGGTGCTGTTCGCGCCGCTTTTGGTGCAGTTCGCCATCCGCTTTGGCCCGGCCGAGTATTTCGCGCTCTATGTCATGGCCTTCGCCACGATCGGCGGCATTACCGGCGCCAACCCGGCCAAAACGCTGCTGGCGGCCGGGATCGGACTGATGCTGGGAACGGTCGGGATCGATCCGCAAAGCGCCGTACCGCGCTATACCTTTGGCAGCTTCCACCTTTATGACGGCTTCCATGCCATTATCGCCATCGTCGGCTTGTTTGCGATCTCCGAAGCGCTGATCCTTTTGGAACACGGGATCGGCGGTCATTCCGGCGCGATTCCTGTCAAACGCGCCTTTGCCCGCTGGGCCGACATCCGCAAGGCGCTGGGGGCGATGTTCCGCGGCTCCGGCCTTGGCTTCGTCGCGGGCATCCTGCCGGGGGCGGGCGCTTCGCTCGGCTCGTTCATCGCCTACACGCTGGAAAAGCGCTATTCGAACAGCGACGACACCTTCGGCAAGGGCGATCCGCGCGGGGTCGCGGCGCCGGAAGCCGGCAACAACGCGGCGGCCGGCGGGGCGCTGGTGCCGATGTTGGCACTCGGCGTACCGGGTTCCGGCACGACGGCGGTGCTCCTGGCGCTGCTGATCTCGCTGAACATCACGCCGGGGCCGCTCCTGTTCCAGAATCAGCCGGACATCGTCTGGGGCCTGATCGCGGCGCTGTTCATGGCCAACGTCTTCCTGCTGATCCTCAATCTGCCGCTGGTCGGCCTGTTCACCCGGATGCTGGCGATCCCGATGTGGGCGCTGATGCCCTTCGTCGTGATGATCTCCTTCGTCGGCATCTATTCGATCAGCCACTCCACCTTCGACCTGCACGTCATGGTCGGCTTCGGCGTACTCGGCTTCATCCTGCGCAAGCTCGATATCTCTGTGGTCCCGGTCGTGCTCGGGCTTTTGCTCGGCGGCGAAATGGAAAGCATGCTGCGGCGGGCGCTGTCGATCTCGGGCGGCGATCCGGCGATCCTCGTCGGCAGCGGGATTTCGATCGGGCTCTATACGGTGACGGCGTTCTTCCTGGTCGCGGCGGTCTATTTCGCCTTCCGCAAGCGCCGGCGGCCGAAGCCGGCACTGGAGATCGAGCAGGAAACCATGGCGGACTGAGGCGTCGCGCCCGATCTCATTATGGGATGGGCGCTCGGCGCTTTAAATCGTGGCCGTCGCCTGCATCCGCGCCACGCCGTCAGCGCCGCTCGACCAGAGTTCACAGCCGTCCCCGTCGCGCAGGGCATGCAGGCCCATCGTTTTGCCGTCGAACAACGGCCTGACGCCGCGATAGGAAAACACCGCCGGCGTCCGGCCCAGCGTCTCGGCCGCCAGATGCGCCAGCAGCGTCGCCTGCAGCGGTCCGTGCACGACGAGGCCGGGATAGTTCTCCTCCTCGAGGCAATAGCGCCGATCGTAATGGATGCGATGGCCGTTGAAGGTCAGAGCCGAATAGCGGAACAGGGCCCACGGGCTCGGCTCGAAGGCACGGCTGACATCGGCCTTCGGCGTCTCGGCCGATCCCGGGCGGGCCGCGGGCGCCGCGCCGCCGGTCTCGGCCGCGCGATAGACGATGTCCTGGCGCTCCTCGATGGCGACGACGGCGGAGGCGAGGATGTCATGGCGGACCGTCACGAAGCACAAGGGGCCGGAGCGGCCCTGCTTGAGTTCGACGGCCTCGATGCGCGAGCGCCGCGTGACCCGGTCACCGACGACGAGCGGGGCCAGAAAGCGCAGTTCGCCGCCGGCCCACATGCGCCGGGGAAGCGGCACCGGCGGCAGGAAACCGCCGCGCGCCGGGTGGCCGTCCGGTCCGGTGGCGGAGTTGGGCACGACCGGCGGCGCGAGGCACCAATGCAGGCAGAGCGGCGCCGGGTCGCCATCGGACACGTCGCCCGGGTCGCGGTCGAGCGTGGCCAGGAACGAGCGAACCAGTCGCGTGTCGATATGGTCGTCGGCTTCGTCAGTGCGGCCGATCCAGCTTTTCAGATGGTCGATATCGATCGGGTCAGTCATCGGTTTCTCACTTCAATAGGATCGCGGCGGGTCGGGGGGCTGCCCGGCGAGAGTGGGCGGGGATCGGCCGACGCCGGCATCTAAACCGCCTGCCCGGAAACGCGGATCTCCGGTCGCTTCCATTGCGCCGGCCCGGTGGTGTGGATGGAGGTGCCGCCGGCATCGACCGCGACGGTCACCGGCATGTCCTCGACCACGAACTCGCGGATCGCCTCCATGCCGAGATCGTCGAAGGCGAGGACGCGCGAGGAGCGGATCGCTTTGGAGACGAGATAGGCCGCGCCGCCGACGGCGATGAGATAGGCCGCGCCATGGCGCCTTATGCTGTCGATCGCCGCCGCACCGCGCTCGGCCTTGCCGATCATCACGAGCAGGCCGGTCGCCGCCAGCAATTGGTCCGTATACGGGTCCATGCGCGTCGAGGTGGTCGGGCCGGCCGGTCCCACCGCCTCGTCGCGCACCGCGTCGACCGGTCCGACATAGTAGATCGCGCGGCCATCGAGATCGACGGGGAGTTCCTCGCCGCGATCGAGCATCGCGATCATCCGCTTGTGGGCGGCGTCGCGCCCGGTCAGGAGCCGGCCGGACAGGAGCAGCGTCTCGCCGGCCCGCCAGCCGGCGACGTCCTCGCCGGTTAGCGTATCGAGGTCGACGCGGCGCACGGCCGCGTCCCCTTGGCCGAGGGCGATGTCGGGCCACAGATCGATCGGCGGCGGCGTGAATTCCGCCGGCCCGGAGCCGTCGAGCGTGAAGCTCAGATGCCGGTCGGCGGCGCATTGCGGGACCAGCCCGACCGGCTTGGAGGCGGCATGAACCGGATAGGTCGCGATCTTGACGTCGAGCACCGTCGTCAGGCCGCCAAGCCCCTGCGCGCCGATGCCGAGCGCATTGACCTTCTCGTAGAGTTCGATGCGCAGTTCCTCGAGCTTCGAGGCCGGGCCGCGGGCGATCAGCGCCGTCATGTCGATCGGCGCCATCAGCGATTGCTTGGCCAGAAGCATCGCCTTTTCGGCGGTGCCGCCGACGCCGATCCCCAGAATGCCCGGCGGACACCAACCGGCGCCAAGCCCCTCGACCGTCTTCAGCACCCAGTCGACGACCGAGTCGCCCGGGTTGAGCGCGGCGAAACGCGCCTTGTTCTCCGAGCCGCCGCCCTTGGCCGCCACCGTCACCGCGATCTCGTTGCCGGCGACCAGCTCCACATGGGTGACGGCGGGCGCGTTGGTGCCGGTGTTCTTGCGCTCGAAGATCGGGTCGTCGAGGATCGACGGGCGCAAGGGGTTCGCCGCGTCGGTATAGGCGATGGCCACCGCCTCGTTGACCAGCTCGGTGAGCGGGCGCGTGGTAGCCAGGCGCGCCTCCATACCGAATTTGACGAAGACGTTGACCGTGCCGGTGTCCTGGCACATCGGCCGGCCGCCGAGCGCGGCCATGCGGGAATTGACCAGGATCTGCGCCATCGCGTTCTTCGCGGACGGGCTTTCCTCGCGCTGATATGCCTCGGCGAGATGGGCGATGAAATCCGGCGGGTGGTAGACCGCGATGTACTGGAGCGCGTCCGCGACCGAACGGATGAAATCCTCCTCGGTGATGGGAGAAGCGCTCACGCCGCGACCTCGCTGGAACGCGGCGTTGCGCCGAATGCAGGAAGCCGGTCGAGCCCTTCGAGCCGGTCGGCCAGACGCCGCGCGTCGTCGCCGAGAACCGGCTCGGCAAGCGCCATGAATTTGGCGCGGATGGCGGCCGCGTCCGGGAAGGTCGCCGGCTCGCCGGACGGGTCGGGGATGCGACGCTCCATCGTGCCCGCGCTGGTCTCGACATAGAGCGTCGCGCCGAAGGGATGCGCCAGCCCTTCCAGGCTCTCATCGCGCACGACGTCGATCCGGTCCGACAGCGCGTCAAGCGCCGGATCGCCGATCCGCCGAAAATCGTCCCAACCGAACGATCCCTGGTCGAGGGCGAGGCTGGCGAGGAAGGGCATCGAAAACTGGCCGTCGACGATGCTGCGCACCCGGCGCTTTTCCGGCAGCGGATCGCCGGTGAGGGTGATGCCGTTGCGATGCAGCCCGACCGTCACGGAGCGGACGTTTGCAGCGGTGAGCTGCTGCTCGCGCCGCAGCGCGAGCAGCCCGTCGAGCGCGGCATGGGTGTAGCGGCAGGAGGGGTAGGGCTTCATGCCGATCTTCATGGTTTCCCAGACGGTGCCTAGCCCCGCCACCACCTTGGCCGGATCGGCGGCATCGGTATAGCCGACCAAGAGACCGTGCCGGCCTTCGATCGGGGCGGATGCCGCCTTCAAGCCGTTCTTGGCCAAAGTCGCGGCGAAGACGCCGTTCATCGCCGCCGCGCCGACCTGCCAGCGCTTGTTCCAGGCGCCGTTGACGAGGAATTGCAGCGAGCCGGCGGCCTGGCTACCGGAGACGCCGAAGGCGCTGGCGACACCGTCTGCGTCGAGGCCGAAGAGCCGCGCGGCAGCCGCCGCGGCGCCGAAGGTGCCGGCGGTGGCGGTGGGATGAAAGCCGCGCGCGTAATGGCTGGTCGGGTCGAGCGCGTTGCCGAGCCGGCAACAGACCTCGTAGCCAGCGACGATCGCGGTGACGATCTCGGCGCCGCTCGCGCCGACCATCTCGCCGACCGCCAGGGCCGCAGGGACCACCGGGGCGGAGGGATGCAGCGAGGAATCGGCATGGGTGTCGTCGAAATCGAGGGAATGGCCGAGCATGCCATTGACCAGAGCCGCGACCGGCGGCGCCAGCCGGCGTCCGGTGCCGACAACGCTGGCCGCGCCCGGACCTCCGAGGCCGAGTTCGTCCAGCGTCGCGTAGAGGCTCGGCGTGGATTCCGATTCGGCATGGGCTCGCACGATGCTGCCCGTCAGATCGAGCGCCAGATGGCGCGCGCGCAGGGCGACCTCCGGCGGAATCGCGTCGAAGGTCAGCTTGGCGACGAATGTCGCGAGGATTCTGGTTTCGTCGCTCATGCTTGCGCCCTCCCAGCCTCGTCGCGTGGCCCGCTCGTCTCATGCCGGCGCGACAATCATAAGCTTGTCGGTTTATTGGCATTGTCGCGCGGGTCAAGCGCCCAAACCGAATTGACCCCGCGTCGTGCCACTCCGGCTCGCCAGTCAGGGTCCGCCAGTACCGTCGGCTCTGGCCGATGTCATCCTGGTCCAGTAAAACGCGGCGCGACGGTCGACCAAGAGCGATCATGCATGGCCATCACGCAGCGAAGCGGAGCTCCTGAATGAACAATGATCTGTCCGGCGTTCTCGTCGTTTCCGTCGAGCAGGCCGTCGCCGCGCCCTATGTCTCGGGGCGGCTCGCCGACGCCGGCGCGCGCGTCCTGAAGATCGAGCGCCCGGAGGGCGATTTCGCCCGCGGTTACGACGGCTTCGTCCACGGCGAGAGCGCTTATTTCGTCTGGCTCAATCGCGGCAAGGAATCGATCCGGTTGGATCTCAAGGACACGACCGATCGCGAACGGCTCGCCGGGCTGATCGGCAAAGCCGATATCTTCATCCAGAATCTCGCCCCCGGCGTCATATCGCGGCTCGGCTTCGACCCCGACGAACTGCGGGCGCGCTATCCGCGGCTGATCACCTGCTCGATCTCCGGCTATGGCGACGACGGCCCGCTCGCACATCTGAAGGCCTACGACCTTCTGGTGCAGGCGGAGACCGGCCTGTCCTCCGTCACCGGCAACGAACACGGGCCGGCGCGCGTCGGGGTTTCGGTCTGCGACATCGCCGCCGGGATGACCGCGCTATCCAGCATCATGCAGGCGCTCTACGCCCGCGAGCGAACCGGCGGCGGGCGGCACATCTCGCTGTCGCTGTTCCACGCCCTTTCCGACTGGATGAACGTTCCATACCTGCAATATGTCTATGGCGGGCTGACGCCGCCGCGCAACGGCCTCAGCCACCCGACCATCGCCCCTTACGGGGTCTATGAGTGCTCCGACGGCCGCGCCATCCTGTTGTCGATCCAGAACGAGCGCGAATGGGCCAATCTCTGCGCCAAGGCCCTCGAACAGCCGGAGCTGGCCACCGACGAGCGGTTTTCCTCGAACGACCAGCGCGTCGCCAACCGGCCGGCGCTGGAGGTGATCATCCAGGACATCTTCGCGCGCCATGATCGCGACGCCATGGCCGCGCGCCTCGAAGCGGCACAGATCGCTTATGGCCGGCTTTCCGATATGGAGGATTTGAAGAACCACGCGCAGAACCGGATGGTGACGGTCGATACGCCGACGGGTCCAGTCACCATGCTGGCGCCGGGCTTTTTGGTCGATGGACGGCATCCCGAACTCGGCAAGGTGCCAGCGCTCGGGGAGGACACCGAGCGGGTCCTCGCCGAATTCGGCCTGGCCGAATCCGCCTCCGTGACAGACTGACGGGCCAAGCCGGAGCGCGAAACACCCGGCAGGTGTTTGCGCTCCGGGATCAGCTTGCTACCAGTCGGTGCGGTCGGTGGTGAACAGGAAGTCCTCACCCGGCGCGCCGGCATGACAGGCGATGCAACCGGCCTCGGCGTTGCCCTTGGCGACCCGGCCGGCCAATTCCATCCCCTTCGGGTTCTTGTCCAGCGAACCGTCCGGCAGGTATTTGGCGTAGAACCAGTCCTTGTTCTCCGCGTCGTAACCGGCCTCGCGCTTGAACATGACCGTGACCGCGCCGAGATGCTCGCCCGGATCGGCCAGAACTTGGTCGGCGGTGACGCCCTGCGGTCCGTAATTGTTCTTGATCACCAGCGCTCCCGCCTGCCCGTCAATCTCGGTGTTGAGATAGAAGGTCTCGAGCATCATGCCGTGCGGGTCGGTGCCGGCATAGGGAAAGGCGTGGATGGCGCCCTCGCCGGCGAGGTTCAACTCTTCCATCGCCGCCCAGACCTTCTGGGCGTAGGCAGTATCCTCTTCCTGACCGAAGGGCGGGGTCTGCGCCTGGGCCACGGCCATGGTCAACGCCGATGCGACGACGAGGCTTCCGACCAGCTTTGAACGAAATGTCATGATTTCCTCCACCTTCTTCCGACTCCGAGGCCGATCCCCGAAAGATCGTACGAGCAGTACCAGCCAAGCTCACCGCACCGGCGTCTCCGGCGCGGTGAGAAACTTGCACGCTCGATGGCTATTCGCCTCAGGGTTCGATTTTGTAACAGTCGCGAGGAAAAAGAATCGCCGCGCGGTCCACGGGGGCGGTCGCTTGCGATGCCGGAACCGAACAGCGCGAGAGCGGAGCGCCGCGGGTGTTGATACAGACCGCACGAAAAAGTGACACGCAACTCCAGCTCTTCGTCGTCATTCATAGAGACGAGGAACCCAAAACGCATCTGAAACTGAAGGACGATATCATGCGACACACAACACCTATTCCAGGCGACAAGGCTCCGAAGCTGGCGCTGGAGGTGCTCGGCGGGCCGGGACTCGATCTGGCCGCCACGACGCCTGAGAAGATGTCGCTGGTATTTTTCTATCGCGGTGTCCATTGCCCGATCTGCAAGACGCAGATGGAAGAACTGAACGACAAGCGCGCCGAATTCGCGGCGATGGGCGTCGCGGTTCATGCCATATCGATGGATTCCAAGGAGCGGGCCGAGCGGCAGAAGCAGGAGTGGAAGATTGCCGATCTGCCGATCGGCTATGGTCTGAGCGAGGAAAGCGCACGCGAATGGGGACTATTCATTTCCGTCAAGGAAAAGGATTCCGAGCCGGATCGTTTCGCCGAGCCCGGCATCGCGATGATCTACCCGGATGGCACCATCTATGCGCTGCATTTCCAGAGCGTTCCCTTTGCCCGCCCGACGCTGGACGGTTTGAAGAAGGGGCTCGGCTTCATCCTGGAAAACGACTATCCGATCCGCGGCACGCTCGCGGCCTGAACGGAGAAGGGCGCAGGCGAAATCGATCGGATTTCAGCGAAGAGCACCCCGGGGCGAGGCTTTTGCACCGGGGTTTTTCCAGATAGCGTCCCCGGCGGCCGAGCAACCACGCCGACGAGGGCAGCATGAGCGACAGTCCCCCATCCCGGACCCCGTCACGCTGGAAGCATGACGGGGTCCGCGTCATCAAGGGCGACCAGCTCGATTCCAATACAGCCCAGACGCCCGGCATGTTTCGCCAGGCGGCGATCAATCACGCCCGCGTCGGGGCGCAGAAGATCTGGGCCGGCACGGTCACCATCGAGCCCGACGCCAAGACCGGCGTCCATCATCACGGGGCGCTGGAAAGCGTCATCTTCGTCTTGCGCGGCAAGGCCCGCATGCGCTGGGGCGAGCGGCTGGAATTCGTGGCGGAAGCGGCAGCCGGCGACTTCATCTTCGTGCCGCCCTACGTGCCGCATCAGGAGATCAACGCCGATCCCGAAAATCCGCTCGAATGCGTGCTCGTGCGCTCGGACAACGAGGCGGTCGTCGTCAACATCACCGATGTCGATCCGGTCGAACGGCCGGAGGAGGTCTATTGGGTCGATCCGATCCACCAGCATCCCGGGGGCGGGGCCTGAGCCTGGCATGACGCGGTGGGTTTCCCCGAACAATGCGAGCGAAGGAGCAGGCCATGGCCGATCATCAAGCTGACCGGGGTCTAAAAGCCGCGTCCGTCCTCGTCTTCGGCTCGCTGAACGTCGATCTGGTCTGCCGGGTCGCGGCGATCGCGCGTCCGGGCGAGACCGTGCTTGCCCCGGATTACGAACAGTTGTTCGGCGGCAAGGGCGCGAACCAGGCGGTTGCCGCCGCGCGTTTTCTTGGCGGGGCTAACCGCGTCGCGATGGTCGGCGCGGTCGGAGACGACGAATTGGGCAAAGCGGTTGCCGGCAATCTGGTCAATGAGGGCATCGACATCACCGGCCTGCAGACGGCGCCGGCGCGGACCGGCTGCGCCTTCATCAGCATCGACAGCGGCGGCGAGAACGCCATCACGGTGGCGAGCGGCGCCAATGCCCGTCTCGATGCCTCGGTGCTGCCTGACGGTCTGCTCGACCCGTCCAGCGTGCTCGTGCTGCAGATGGAAACGCCGCTTGCCGCCAGCCTCGCGGCGGCGGAACGATCCCGAGCCAAAGGCGGGCGCGTGGTGGTCAATCTGGCCCCGGTGCCCGCCCAACTCGATGCCGACGATCTGGCGCGGCTGCTGCCGCTGGCCGACTATCTCATCGTCAACGAGAGCGAACTTGCCGCTGCCGCCGGACTGTCCGGAATCGGCGGGGAGGAGTCCGGCGCGCTGGCGATGGCTCTCGCCGCCCGCTTCGGCCTTGTCGTCATCGCCACGCTGGGAGCCAAGGGTGCGCTGGTCGCCGGCGGCGACGGCGTTTACGCGATTTCGGCGCTTGCGGTGGAGCCGGTCGATACCACCGGCGCCGGCGACACCTTCGTCGGGGTCTTCGCGGCCGGTCTTTGCAACGGGCTGGCGGCAGGGCAGGCGGCCGAACAGGCCGTCGTCGCCGCATCGCTCGCCTGTCGCCGCGTCGGGGCGCAATCGGCGATGCCGACCGCGGCCGAGATCGAACAGGCGCTCGCCACTCGCTGAGGGCGCGGACGCTCTGGCGGGCCGCGGTTCGGGCGTTTATGGTCCGCCTGACCTCATGCCCGAGCAAAGGATGCCGCTTGCGTCGCTGGAACCGCTCTTTGGCCGTCGCCGGTCTTTTCGTCGCGCTGTGGGTGCCGTCCTTCGCCCAAGCCGCGACAGTGCGCGTCGCGGTGGCGGCGAATTTCACCGAAGCGGCCAAGGCGATCGCCGCCGCCTTCGCGGCGAAGACCGGCGATACGGCCGAACTCAGCTTCGGCTCGACCGGCACGCTCTACACGCAGATTTCCCAGAACGCGCCGTTCGCGGTGTTTCTGGCGGCCGACGACGCGCGGCCGAAAAAGGCGGTGGCGGAGAAGCTGGGCGTTCCGGGTACGGTCTTCACCTATGCCATCGGCAAGATCGTGCTCTACAGCGCCGATCCGGACCGGGTCACCGGTGCGGAGACGCTGAAAGCCGGCGATTTCGACAGGATCGCCATCGCCAGTCCCCTGACCGCTCCCTATGGCGCCGCCGCCGTCGTGGCGATGAAGGCGCTCGGCGTCTACGACGCGCTGGAGCCGAAATTCGTCCGGGGCACAAATATCGCGCAGACCTTCCAGTTCGTTCAGACCGGCAATGCCGAACTCGGCTTCGTCGCGCTGGCGCAGGTCGCCGGCAACGAAAACGGCTCGCTCTTTGAGGTGCCGGCCGATCTTTACCCGCCGATCCGGCAGGACGCGGTGCTGTTGGAGACCGGCAGGGACAGCGAGACTGCGAAGGCGTTTGTCGCTTTCCTGAAGGGGCCGGAAGCGGCTGCGATCATCCGCCGGTTCGGCTACGATACGGGCGATTGACGCAGTGTTCGAAGGTGGTGAAATCTTCAGCGCGGTCATCCTGACCCTTGAGCTCGCGACCGCGACGACGCTGATCCTGTTGCTGATCGGAACGCCGCTCGCCTGGTGGCTGGCGCGATCGCGGGCGCGGTGGAAGGAGATCGTCGGCACGCTCGTCGCGCTGCCGCTGGTGCTGCCGCCGACTGTCCTCGGCTTCTATCTTCTGATCGCGCTGGGGCCGGACGGTCTCGGCGGACTTCTCGGTGTGAGAACGCTCGCCTTCAGCTTCGAGGGTCTGGTGATCGGCTCGGTGGTCTATTCGATGCCCTTCGTCGTGCAGCCGATCCGCAACGCCTTCGAGGCGATCGGCGAGCGCCCGCTGGAGGTCGCGGCGACGCTGCGCGCCGCGCCGCTCGACCGGTTCCTGACGGTGGCGCTGCCGCTGGCGCGGCCGGGTTTCCTCACCGGCGCGGTGCTCGGCTTCGCCCACACCGTCGGCGAATTCGGCGTCGTGCTGATGATCGGCGGCAGCATTCCCGGCGAGACCAAGGTGCTGTCGGTTGCGATCTATGATTACGTCGAGACCCTGCGCTGGACCGAGGCGCATATCCTCGCCGGCGGCATGCTGGTGTTTTCCTTCCTCGTCATCCTGACCATGACGCTGATCGGCCGGCGGATGGGGCAGCCGCAGCCGTGACGATCCATGACGGCTCCAAAGCGGACACGGCCCGCATCGACATCGCCCTCGCGGGCCGGCTCGGGCAGTTCGCGCTCGACGTCGCCTTTGATCTGCCGGCCTCCGGCGTCACCGCCCTGTTCGGCCCATCCGGCTCGGGCAAGACCTCGGTGCTCCGGGCCATCGCCGGCCTCACCCGGCTTACGGGCCGGGTCGTGGTCGGCTCCGAGACCTGGCAGGATGCCCGAACCTTTCGCCCGCCGCACCGGCGCGAGATCGGCTACGTCTTCCAGGAGGCGAGCCTGTTTGCCCATCTGACGGTCGCCAAAAACCTCCTCTACGGGGCGCGGCGCAGCGTCGGGGGGCTCGATGAAGAGCGGTTTGCCGAGATCGTCGGCCTGCTTGGCCTGCGTCCGCTGCTCGACCGCTCACCGACGACGCTGTCCGGCGGCGAACGCCAGCGCGTCGCCCTCGGCCGCGCGATCCTGTCGCGGCCACGCCTGTTGTTGATGGACGAGCCGCTGGCGGCTCTCGATCGCATGGCGAAGGACGAGATTCTGCCGTATTTCGAGGCGCTGCACGACCGGCTGCGAATCCCGATCCTCTATATCAGTCACGACATCTCCGAGGTCGAGCGCCTTGCCGACCGGATCGTCGTGCTCGAAGCCGGCCGTATCCGGGCCAGCGGCCCGCTCAACATGGCGCTGACCGACGCCGATCTCGGCTTCGTGCGTGATCCGCACGCGGCTTCGGTGCTGCCGGCGCGGGTGGTGGCGTTTGACGCGGCGGACGCATTGGCCGAACTCGATCTCGGCGGCCAGAAGGTGTTCGTCGACGGCTGCGGGCCGGACGACATCGGCGGACTGCGGCGTCTGCGCATCGAGGCCAGCGACGTCAGCCTGTCGCGCGAGGTCCCGATGCTTTCGACCATCCTCAACACGCTCGCCGTGCGGATCGTCGCCGTCGAGCCGACTGCCGCGGCTGCCAGCCTGGCCTTCGTGCTCGCCCTCGACGGGGCGCCGGAGCTGAGTTTCATCGCCAAGGTGACGCGGCGCTCGGCGGCGCGGCTGGGTCTTGCCGTCGGCGACCAGCTCTTTGCCCAGATCAAGTCGGTGTCGCTGGCCACCGCGCCGCCGCTCGGCAAATGAGGGCTGTCCTCAGCGAATGTCGGCGGCCCTTGCGGGGCGCGTGACCGGGCGGTCGGCGTCGGGATACCAGTAGCGGGCGTCCGGGGCGCCGCGGTCGATCAGCACGAAATTGTTGGCGAAGACCCGGTAGGGATGGCTCCATTCCCCGTCCGGCCATTGCACCCGCACCTCGGCGCGCTCGGCGGTGCCGAGGCCGACATGGACGAAGCCAGCCGTGCCTGAGGCATGGCCACCGCCCACCTGAACCGTGCGGTTGATCGTCTTCGTGCCGACGCGGATCGCGAGCTTTGCGCCGAGCGCCGCCCGGTTGGCGTCCTTCTGGCCGAGCGCGATCTCAAGAAAATTGCCCAGCGGCCGTTGGCCGAAATCACTCCCGGCGCCGAGATTGCGGAACAGGCTCGCCGGATCGCCGCGGTTGATGACCAGGAGGTCCAGCGCGCCGTCGAGATTGAAATCGCTGATCAGCGCGCCGCGTCCCTTGGTCGGAAGGGCGAGGCCCGCCTCGCCGCCGCGCTCGGTGTAGCGGCCGTCGAAGCCGCCCATCAGGAGATTGTCCGGGTCATAGGCGGCGAAATCCGGCATCGCCTCGACATTGCCCTTGGCGATGAAGAGATCGAGCGCAGTGTCGTTGTTGAAATCGGCAAAGCCCGCGTGCCAGCCGGTCGACGGCTTGCCCGCGTCGTCCTCGTAGGGCCGGTGCGCGGTCGCGCCGCGCTCATAGGCCTCGTCGCGATAGGTCGGGGCGTCCTCGAATTCGCGGTCGAGGAATTGCAGCTTGGTGTCGCCCATCGAGGTCAGGGCGTATTCGGGCGTGCCGTCGCCATCGACGTCGCCCTCGGCGATGCCCATGCCCCAGATGGTCAAATGTTGCCAGCCATCGGCCTTGCGATAGGGGCGCGGCGCCCGGCCGGGCTCGACGCGCCACAGCTGCTCCTCGCCGCCGCGATAATACTGCCGGTCGTTGGTGATGCGGAGCGCTGGCTCGCCCGAGCGGTTCCAGTCGGTGAACAGCATCGACAGGGCGCAATAGCCCGGCGTCAGCATCGTCGGCTCGGAATAGTCCGGTGCCTGGCCCTCCTTGGAACGCAGCAGGACGTTGTCGGCGCAGGTGCCCCAGGGCGAGCCGGGCGCCGAGCGGTCGACATAATTGCCGAAGGCGAGCGTCGGAAACCGCGCGTCCGGCTCGACGGTCGCGGAGAACGCCGTCGTCCAGGCCCGGCCGCCATCGAACTTCCAGTCGAAATTCGCCTTGTCGAAACGACAGTCGGGGCCGCCCTTCAAGAGGATATTGCCGCCGACCCGCAAGAGCACGAGATCCTCGCGGCCGTCCTGGTCGATGTCGAGCGGATAGGCGCCGGTGACGTTGGTGAGATCCTTCGGGTCGAGATCCTGAGCGACCGTTTCGAAGGCGAGCGGACCGCCGGCCTTCGACCGGTTGACGTAGAACGCGCTCTGGCTCTTGCCGCCGGCGAGGAAGACGTCCGGGAAGCGGTCGCCGTTGCAATCGAAGGCCGCGCCGCCCCCACCGACGAAGAACTCCCACGGCCCGCCATAGACATGGGCGATGCCGGCGGCCTTCGCCTCTTCCTGAAACACCGGCGTATCGCCTGCGAAGGAAAGTACCGGACCGTCTTCGGCGCGTCCGGGGAGGGCGAGGAGACATCCGGCGAGGATGCTCGCAAGGCCATTTACCGAGGGCCAGAGGCGGCGGCTCACGGTTCGATCCTCAAGGTCTTCAGCCAGGCGATCAGCGCCGAGCGCTCGGCCTCGGGCAAGTCGCGATAGGCCTTGGCGCTGTCGCTGGCCGCACCGCCATGGGCGCGGATCACTTCGTCCAGCGTCGTCATGTCGCCGCGATGGCCGTAGGGGCCCGTATCGGCGATCCCCCAAAGCTCGGCGGTCATGAACACGTCGCGCTCGACGAAGCGCTGGGCGAGCGTCTCGTTGCCGAGCGCCGCGGTTCTGGTGTCGGCGATGCGGTGGCGCTTGAGATCGCCGAACAGCGGTACGAGAATCTCGCCCTTGTCGTTGCGGGGCAGCGTCTTGGCCCATTCGAGCAGCGCGAGGTCATAGACCGCGGGCGTCTCGACATCACCCCGGCGAAGCGTCCCCGCCATATCCACCGGGCCGGGGTCGGCGAAGGCAAGGCTTTCCAGCGGCAGGGACGGGCGGTGGCAGGTCTCGCAGCCGAGATCGGCGAAGCGCTGACGCCCGATCGCGGCGGCATTCCGCCACGCCGGGTCGTCCAGCGCGGTCTCGCGCGGCGGCGGCAGGCTCGCCTGAAAGGCGACCAGCGCCGAAACTTCGCCTGTGCCGATCTCGTCGGCGACGCCGTCGCCGTCGAAATCCGCCGTCCCGGTCCAGCGGGCGCCCCAGCGCTCGTCCGGCTGCATGCCGTGATGATGGTTGAGCGCATTGACGGTGAACTGGCGGAGCGACGTCATCACGCCTTTCTGGGTAAAAGGTCGCACGACGAGGTCGGCGTCGACGCCGTCGAGTTCGGCAAGATCGACCGAGCCGTCCGGCAGCGCCGTGATCCGGCCGAAGGCAACACCCTTCGAGGCGAGGTCCATGCGCGCCGGCTCGCCGGAGGCGCGCGCCTGTTTCAGCGCCAGTCCTCGCACGGCGACGAGGTCGACGGTCATCTCACGGGCGAGAAGCTCGACGAGGCCGGCGCCGAACAGATGATTGGTGCCGCGTTCGTTGGAGAATTGCGGGTCGAGCGTGTCGAAATCGGCGCTTTCGAAGCCTTCGGAGACGAAGACATTGGTGACGAAGCCGCCGGCGCCGCCGGTGACGGGCTCGTTGTGGCAGGAGGCGCAGGCATTGGCGTCCGGGCCGGCGAGCCGCTGGAACGCTTGTTCGGCGGGACGGCGGGAGGCGGTCGGAACGATCGCCTGGGTGGCGTTCGGGCGGCCGGCGCCGTCGAGGATGGTGAACCGCGCCTCGAACAGGTCGCGGCCTTTTTGCACAAGGTCGCGCAGGGCCTCGGCGGATAAGGGGCCGGCCAGGCTCGCCGGATCGATCCGCTGCTTGATCGCGGTTTCGCGCCAGGCCGGCTCGCCAGCGAAGGTTGGCACCGCCAACGCGGCCGACAGAGCCATTGCGAGAAGCGTCGATCGCATCAGGCGGCCTCCCTCGTTTCGACGTTGCCGGCACGGGCGAATTCTTCGTCGCATGCCGCCAGCCCCTTCGCGGTGGCGGCCCCGAAGATCAGTTCGTCGACATCGTCCGCCAGCGAGAACGGGATGTCGGCGCCGACCCCGTCGATGGCGCTGTCGCGGATGCCGGCGCGGATCGCCGGCTCCAGCAAGTCCATCGCATGGGCGCCGGAGCCGGTGAAAACGACCGGCAAGGGATCGACCAGCGTGAACATGCGCCCGAGACCGTAACCGATCGCGGTGCCCGCCTCGGCGAAGGCCCGCGTCGCCGCGGGGTCACCCGATCGGGCCTGGGCGGCGAGATGGTGCATGTCGGCATCGCTGACCCGGCCGGTCGAGATCTCGTCCGTCCTTCCGTTCGCACGCCGCCAGATCGCGTAATCGCCGGCATAGGCCTCGACACAGCCGCGATTGCCGCAGCGACAGAGGGCGCCGCCGGGAATGTGGTTGATATGGCCGAACTCGACCGCCGAGGAGCGCTGACCCTGGAAGGTGGTGCCGCCGAGTCTGAGTCCCATGCCGACACCGACGCCGATGAACAGCGTCGCGAAATCACGACGGACGAAATCCGGCTTCCAGCGGAACGCCTCGGGCATCAGCGAACAATCGTTGAAGACGCCGACCGGCACCCTGGTCAGGGCCGCGAGCGGGCCGGCGATGTCGAGGTCGCGGGCCTTCAGCGCCGGCGACCAGAGGATGCGCCGGGCGTTGCTGTCGGTCTTGCCCTGCACCGCGACCACGAGGTTTCGCGGCATCGCGGTTCCCGCCAATCCGAGCGTTGCTTCGCCGAGCAGCGTGTAAAGGAGTCGGACGATCTCATCCTGACCGAATGCGGCGAGATCGCACTCCCGTCGGGCTTCTCCGATCAGCTCGCCGCGATAGTCGCAAACCCGAACGGCCGCCTCCCCGACGGCAATTTTCACGGCGGCGACGCTGGCGGCCGCGCCGTCGAGCGCCAGGCTCCGACCCGGGCGGCCGCGGCGCGCGGCGCGCTCGTCCTCGGCGATTTCGACGATCAGCCCGGCGCGCAGCAGCGCCGTCGCAATGGCGGAGGCGGCCGAGACCGACAGGCCGGTGGCCGCGCTCATCGCCTTGCGCGTCGAGACCGGGGTCCGCCGCAGATGGTCGATGACGGCGCGGCGATTGTGCGCCCGCACGTCGTCCGCATCGGTTTTCGCGAGCATTGTCCTGCCTGTCCTCCCAGCCGCTCCTCCGCTCTTTTAGTCGGATCGTGCGGTTCCTCGAAAGGCACGTTGACACGGATGAGATTTGCTGTCACGATTTTTTACGAGGCTTGGAAAAAGTCTCGACCGGTCGGGAGAACGGTCCGGTCGTTTGATCGTGGGGCGCCAATGCGCCGGGAGGAATTCATGAAAATTCTGAAGCTCGCGCTTGCCGGCGCGGTGTTCTCGATGGCTGCCGCGGGCGCGGTTTCCGCCCAGGATGGCAAGACCGTCGGCGTGTCCTGGTCGAACTTCCAGGAAGAGCGCTGGAAGACCGACGAGGCGGCCATCAAGGCAGCGCTGGAAGCCGCAGGCGCCAGCTACATCTCGGCCGATGCACAGTCGTCGGCGTCCAAGCAGCTCACGGATGTCGAGTCGCTGATTTCGCAGGGCGCCGATGCCCTGATCATTCTGGCGCAGGATTCCGACGCCATCGCGCCGGCCGTCGAAAGCGCGGTGAACAACGGCATTCCGGTCGTCGGTTACGACCGCCTGATCGAGAACCAGGATGCCTTCTACATCACCTTCGACAACAAGGAAGTCGGCCGTATCCAGGCCCGCGAAGTGCAGAAAGTGCAGCCGGAAGGCAATTACGCCTTCATCAAGGGCTCGTCGTCCGATCCCAACGCGGACTTCCTGTTCTCCGGCCAGATGGAAGTTCTCAAGGAAGCCATCGACGCGGGCAAGATCAAGAATGTCGGCGAGGCCTATACCGACGCCTGGCTGCCGGCCAACGCCCAGCAGAACATGGAACAGATCCTGACCGCCAACAACAATGAGGTCGACGCGGTCGTCGCCTCCAATGATGGTACCGCCGGCGGTGCCGTCGCGGCGCTCGAGGCGCAAGGGTTGGCCGGCTCCGTTCCGGTCTCCGGCCAGGACGCCGACCATGCCGCCTTGAACCGCATCGCCCGGGGTACGCAGACCGTCTCGGTCTGGAAGGACTCCCGCGAACTCGGCAAGCGGGCGGCGGAAATCGCGCTCGACCTCGCGAACGGGACAGCCATGAACGAAGTCGCGGACGTCGAAGCGTTCAGCGGCGGGCCGAAGGGGGTCGAGATGCAGTCGATCTTCCTGAAGCCGATCGCGATCACCAAGGACAATCTCGACACGATCATTGACGCCGGCTGGGTGTCGAAGGACGTCGTCTGTCAGGGTGTCGAAGCCGGCTCGACTCCGGCCTGCGGCTGAACGAACGGCGGCTGCTTTCCCAAGGGGAGGCGGCCGCCGATCCACGCGACCGTTCGTGAAGGCGCGCGGCGGCATCGCCGAAGGCTTTCTATCCAGCGCAATTCGTTGCACAGTTCGGCAGAGCAGAGCGCTCGATGCGTCCCCCAAGGACCAACGACAGAGCGCCGCTCTAAGGAGGCGGCCATGAGTCAAGCAACATCGGGGACGGCAACAGGCGCGGCGGCAACGCCGGGCGGCGGTGGCCTCAAGGGCTTCATCCGCGCCACCGAGGTGGACACGCGCATGCTCGGCATGGTCGGCGCGCTGCTGGTCATCTGGCTGGTCTTCCATGTCCTGTCCGGCGGCATCTTCCTGACGCCCCGCAACTTGTGGAATCTCACGGTCCAGACCTCGTCGATCGCGGTGATGGCGACCGGCATGGTGCTGGTCATCGTGACCCGCAACATCGACCTGTCGGTCGGCTCCATCCTCGGCTTCACCGGGATGGCGATGGCCGCGCTGCAGGCGCAGATCCTGCCCGGTATCCTCGGTTTCGACAGCCCCTTCGTCTGGATCATCACGCTTCTCGGCGGCGTTCTCGTCGGCGTCGCGATCGGCGGCCTGCAAGGCTATGTCATCGCCTATCTCGGCGTGCCGGCCTTCATCGTCACACTCGGCGGCCTCCTGGTCTGGCGCGGCGGCGCCTGGTGGCTGACCTCCGGCCGCACGGTCGCGCCGCTCGACGATACCTTCCGGCTGATGGGCGGCGGCGCCAGTGGTTCGCTCGGCGAGACCTGGACCTGGATCCTCGCTCTCGTCGCCTGCGTCGTCGTCGCTGTGTCGCTCGTCCTCGCGCGCCGCCGCCGCCTCAGCTTCGGCTTCCCGCTCCGGCCGATCTGGGCGGAGGCGACCATCGGCGCCGTCGTCTTCGTGGCGATTATCGGCGCCGCCGCCATCGTCAATGCCTATGAATGGCCGTCGGCGATCGCGCGGCGCTACGCCACCGCCAACGGCATCGAAGTGCCCGAAGGCGGTCTGCATATCGGCTATGGCGTCGCCGTGCCGGTGCTGCTCGCCATCGTGGTCGGCATCGTCATGACCTTCGTCGCCCGCCGCACCCGCTTCGGCCGTTATGTCTTCGCCATCGGCGGCAATCCGGAAGCCGCGGAACTCGCCGGCATCAACACCCGCTGGGTGCTGATGAAGGTGTTCATGCTGATGGGCGGCCTCGCCGCTCTTGGCGCGGCGATCTCCACCGCCCGGCTCAACGCCGCCACCAACGCCCTCGGCACGCTCGACGAGCTCTATGTCATCGCCGCGGCGGTGATCGGCGGCACCTCGCTCGCCGGCGGCGCCGGGACGATCATCGGCGCGATGCTCGGCGCTCTCGTCATGCAGTCGCTGCAATCGGGCATGGTGCTTCTGGGCGTCGATTCGCCGCTGCAGTCGATCGTCGTCGGCATCGTCCTCGTCATCGCCGTCTGGATCGACACCACCTACCGCAGGAGGGCCGCATGAGCACGACGATGGAGGCCATCACCGACCACGGCCCCGGCCACCCCGGCGCCGTCGACCGCAGCGGGCCGGCGCTGATCGACATGCGCGACATTTCGATCGCCTTCGGCGGCATTCACGCGGTCGAAGGCGCCTCGGTCGACCTGTATCCCGGCGAGGTCGTGGCGCTGCTCGGCCACAACGGTGCCGGCAAGTCGACCCTGATCAAGATCCTCTCGGGCGCCTACAAGCGTGATGCCGGCACGATTCATGTGCGCGGCGAGGAGGCCGCGATCTCCAACCCGCGCGACGCCAAGGCCTACGGCATCGAGACGATCTACCAGACGCTGGCGCTGGCCGACAATGTCGACGCCGCCGCCAACCTCTTCCTCGGCCGTGAGATCCTGACGGCCTGGGGCACGCTCGACGACGCGGCGATGGAGGCCGAGGCCCGCAAGGTGATGGGTCGGCTGAATCCGAATTTCCGCCGCTTCAAGGAGCCGGTGAAGGCGCTGTCCGGCGGCCAGCGGCAGTCGGTCGCGATCGCAAGGGCGATCCTGTTCAACGCCAAGATCCTGATCATGGACGAGCCGACCGCCGCGCTCGGGCCGCAGGAGACCGCGCAGGTCGGCGAACTGATCAAGGAACTGAAGAAGGACGGCATCGGCATCTTCCTGATCAGCCACGACATCCACGACGTCTTCGATCTGGCCGACCGGGTGATCGTCATGAAGAACGGCCAGATCGTCGGCGGCGCCAGGACCGGCGACGTCACCAAGGACGAGGTGCTCGGCATGATCATCCTCGGCAAATGCCCGCCCGGCGCGACGCCTGGCCCCGGCGCGATGGTGGAGTGACAGAGGCACGGCGCTCGTCTGAGGCCTTGATCCCGACCGTCTCGCTCCCGTAACGATAGCGCCATAACGACCGCGTTCGATGGCCGGCTGTGACCCGAGAGGGGCAGCGGCCGTTTTCGTTCGGCGCTTTCTCCAACGATGGGATATCCATGGCCAATCTCGACAGCGTGCTCGCCTGCCTCGACCTCAATCTCGACCGGGCGCTCGGCCGGCTGACCGAGCTTTTGAAAATCCCGTCGATCTCGACCGATCCGGCCTATGCGGCCGACTGCCGGCGGGCGGCGGAATATCTGGCCGGCGATCTGGACGCCATCGGCTTCGACGCTTCGGTCCGCGACACCGATGGTCATCCGATGGTCGTCGCCCATCACGACGGGCCAGATGGCGCGCCGCATGTCTTGTTCTACGGCCATTACGACGTGCAGCCGGTCGACCCGCTGGAATTGTGGGAGAGCCCGCCGTTCGAGCCGACGATCCGGGACATGCCGGACGGCACGAAGCGGATCGTGGCGCGCGGTTCGGCCGACGACAAGGGCCAGCTGATGACCTTCGTCGAGGCCTGCCGGGCCTACAAGGCCGACACCGGCGGGCTGCCCTGCAAGGTGACGATCTTCCTGGAAGGTGAGGAGGAATCCGGCTCGCCCTCGCTCAACCCCTTCCTCGACGCCAACCGGGCGGAGCTGTCGGCCGACGTCGCGCTGGTCTGCGACACCAACATGTGGGACCGGCAGACGCCGGCGATCTCGACCGGCCTGCGCGGTCTGGTCGGCGAGGAAGTGACGATCAAGGCGGCCAGCCGGGATCTCCATTCGGGCTATTTCGGCGGCGCGGCGCAGAATCCGATCCGCGTGCTGGCGAGGATTCTCGCCGACATCCACGATGAGGACGGCCGCGTCACCATCCCCGGTTTCTATGACGGCGTCGACGAATTGCCGGACGAGGTCCGCGCGATCTGGGACGACCTCGATTTTTCCGAGAGCGAGTTCCTCGGCCAGGTCGGCCTGTCGGTGCCGGCGGGCGAAAAGGACCGCTCGGTGCTGGAGCAGGTCTGGGCGCGGCCGACCGCCGAGTTCAACGGCATTTCCGGCGGCTATACCGGCGAGGGCTTCAAGACGGTGATCGCCGCCGAGGCGAGCGCGAAAGTCTCGTTCCGGCTGGTGTTCCATCAGGAGCCGGAAAAGCTCCGCGCCGCCTTTCGCGAATTCGTCACGTCCCGCCTGCCGGCCGATTGCACGGCGGAATTTTCGCCGCATGGCGGCTCGCCGGCGATCCAGCTGCCGTTCGATTCGCCCTGGCTGGAAAAGGCTCGGGCCGCCTTGTCGGACGAATGGCCGAACAAGGCGGTGATGATCGGCATGGGCGGGTCGATCCCGGTGGTCGGCGAGTTCAAGGACAGGCTCGGCATGGAGTCGCTGCTGATCGGATTTGGCTGCGGCGACGACCGCATCCATTCGCCGAACGAGAAGTACGAGATGACCTCCTTCCACAAGGGCCAGCGCTCCTGGGCGCGGGTGCTCGCGGCGCTCGGCGGGGCGGCGGGTTAACGAGTCGTTAACGGATTGCGCGTAATCTTAGCGATCACGAGGATACCGCACTCGCGGAGCGCATGCGCTTCGCATGACAAGCGGGGGACCAGCGAAGGGCGCGGCGCCGAGGGGGTTGCCGCGCCCTTTTTAGTTGGGGTGGCGGTGTGTCAGTCGTCTGCCACGCCCATCGCGTCGATGATCTCCGCTCGCAACCGCTCGGCTTTTTCGATGTAGAAGGCTGCTTGCGATTCCCGGAAGACCTCCAGCGCAGCATCGACGGCGTCGAGGGCGGAGTGCAATTGGCTTTGCTCGTTGGTTTTCTGGAAAAGCGAGAAAAACGCGATGGCCAGATTTTCCTGCGTTTGTGCCCACTGAAAAGGCACGCGGTCGCGGGTAATTTCTTCGAGGGCGGCGTTGAAGGCGTCGATGGCCTGTTCGAGGCGTTCTGTGCCGCTCTCGCACTCGCCGAGGGTCCGGAGGGCGTTGCCGAGATTGTTCTGGGTTCCGGCCCATTGGAGGGGAATACGGTCGCGGGCAATTTCTTCGAGGGCAGCGTTGAAAGCGTCGACGGCCTGTTCGAGGCGTGCGGTGCCGCTCTCGCGCTGGCCAAGGCTCCGGAGCGCGTTGCCGAGATTATTCTGGATCATGGCCCAGTCGCGGGGCACGCGGTCGCGGGTGTATACTTCGAGGGCGGCGTTGTAGGCGTTGACGGCCTGTTCGAGGCGCTCTGTGCCGCTCTCGCGCTGGCCGAGGCTCGCCAGCGCGTTGCCGAGATTGTTCTGCGTTTGTGCCCACAGGTATGGCTCGCGGTCGCGGGGGCGCTCTTCAAGGGCGTCGCGAAAAGCGTCGACGGCCTGTTCGAGGCGTTCGGTGCCGGTCTCGGGCAGGCCGAGTGCCAGGAGGGCGTTGCCGAGATTGTTTTGCGTTCCGGCCCAGTCGAGGGGGACGCGGTCACGCTTATATTCTTCGAGGGCAGCGTTGTAGGCGTCGACGGCCTCTTCAAGGCGTTCGGTGTCGGTCTCGCGCTGGCCGAGTTCGCTAAGCGCGAGCCCGATGATGTTCAATGCCGCGCCCCGCTCATCACAATTATTAGCCCGCTCGACTCCGATCCGCGCCAGTTCGATCGATACTTTGAGATCGAGATCGAGATTGAGGCCCTTGTCGCGACCGCGCACGTACCATTCGTGCTGCCGGCGCCACAGGGCGGCGAAGCGTTCGGTTTCTGCAATTTCGAGATCGAGGATGCGGACGAGGCGCTTGGCGGCGGAAGCCGCGTCGCGACGGAGGATATCCTGCTTTACGCCAGCGTCGAGAATGCGGACGCCGCGAGCCAGGGCTCCCTGACGCCGATCCTCCTCCGCGCTCTCCCACTCGGCGAAAGCGCGGTCGGCTTCCAACGCGGCTTCGGCATAGTGGCCGGTCGCGGAAAGTGCCGCCATGCGGCGCAAGACTTCCTCGACGAACGCGCCGGTGTTGTTGCCGCGCCGCGAATCGTTCTGCACTTCGATGGCGATATCAACCGCACGGGTCAGTTCGGCCCGCGCCTGATCGAGGTCCGTCACGTCGGAAGCAATACGTGCGGCGAGCTCAATCAAAGTCGATTCCGGGATACCCGCTTCGGTCGCCGCCTCTGTCTCGGTCGGCGGAAGACGACGAAGAATTTCCTCCAGCATCCCATGGGCCGCGACATTGTCAGCCCGAATTTCGGTCTGCCCGCGCGTCAACGCCTTGAGATCGGCCAGCACCTCGCGCTGGAACCAGGGCTGCATCGTTGCTTCGAAAATCGGGTCGCCGTCGAGTGCGGCCAGCGTCTGAACGACGAGGCCATGGAGCGAGCCTCGGTTGATCCTCTGTTGCGGGTCGATCTCCGAGCCAAAGTCGCCCGGCGCCGCAATGCTGGCCTCCGTCAGAACGATTGTCGCGCGGCGCGAATTGTCTCGACCGGCTTCCATCAATTGGCGCGGATCAAGGGCGAGCCGTGGCAGAACGGCGGCCAGCGCAGCCTCCATCGGTGGAATCTGATCGTCCGTGATGTCACCGCCATTGCGGGCCCAATCGCGGTAGTTCGCAGCGATTCGGAATTCGAGCCGCTTCATCATCGCTTGGGGCTCCGGCCCGCTTTGCCGCAGTTTTTCCAGTATCGAGGGCAGGGTCAAAACAGCCGCTGCGCCTCCCAGCGCGAAGGTAGCGGGCCCTGCGGAGGCGGTCGCTAAGCCGAACAGGACAGCACAGAAGACCGACAGCTTCTCGCAAATTTCGCTTCGCATCGGTCTCCGCACCTTGAACGCCGCGAGTGTGGCGGATGCGGCTGGACCGATCAAGCGAGTCGCGGCAAACCGCCGCTGTGGTCGCCGGGCAACGGCGGGAACGGAAACCGCGCCGGAAGCCGAAAACCACGTCGGACAGCATTGTCGATCGCCGGATATCCAGTATGAACGAAGGGGCATAACGTGCCCGGTGCCACCACGGCAAAATGAGGCGCGAATGGCTGGAGTATCAGGACATGATCGTGCGTACCGGCGCCCTGGCGCTCGCCCTTCTTCTCGGTTCGAGCCTCACTGCCACGGCGGCCGATCACGTCGCCGGCCCCTACGATTCGAACCCGGCGCCGCTCGCCCCGGCCGCCAATGACTACGGCGATGCGGATTTCGTCTTCGAGCTCGGCATTTCCGGCTTCGTCTCGCCGGAATACGACGGCTCGGACGAATATCAGATCACCCCGGTGCCGATCGTCAGCGTCGAATATCTCAGCATTCCCGGCATCGGCGCCTTCGGCGGCAAGGATGGTCGCGGTTTCTCGATCGGTCCGTCCTTCGGTTACACCGGCGAGCGCGAAGCGTCCGATTTCCCCGAACTCGCCGGCCTGAACGATGTCGACGCCACCTACGAGCTGGGTCTGAAGGCCAGCTATGAATGGGAGAACGCCGAGATCTACGGTGCGGCGCGCTACGCCTTCGGCGGCGGCGAGGGCCTCGTCGGCGATATCGGCGCCAATCTGATCGTGCGGCCGACCGAGCGGATCATCCTCAAGGCCGGGCCGACCGCGAGCTTTGCCTCCAGCGACTACATGGACGCCTATTTCGGGGTCACGACGTCGGAAGCCTTCGCCTCCGGCGGCCGGTTCACCACCTATGCGCCCGAAGGCGGCTTCAAGAGCGTCGGCGTCGCGGCCTCGGCACGCTACGAGGTGTATACCGACTGGTTCCTCAACGCTGACGCCTCCTATGAGCGGCTGATCGGCGACGCCAAGGATTCGCCCATCGTCAAGGCCGGCGACGACGACCAGTACACCTTCGGTCTCGGTATCTCGCGCCGCTTCTCGCTCGACCTGTTCTAAGATAGCGCGGGTCGCCGACGCGGGGGTCCGAGCCCGACGTCAATTGCTTAACGCCCCGTTAAATCGCCGCAATTAGACTGCATTCCCGCTGGTAAGGGGATGATTGAGGGTGGGCCGTCGCCGCGGCGGCATGCTCTTCGCCGAAAGGGCTTTGGGCTAAATGGCACGACGGCACGAGCGCATCGAACCGACCTTTGACGGGCCGGAAGGCGACCACGACTTCCATGTCAGCGCCGACGACAGGGCCGCGCCGATGGCGACCAACGACGCGCGCCGCAAGCTTCGCAACAAAGCCGCACCCGGCAAGACGCGCTCGGCCAAGCCCGCTTCGACCGCGCGGCGCTCGAAAGGCGGCGGTTCAGGCGGATCTGGGGGTGGACGGCGCCGGCGCGGCTTCCTCGGCCATATCTTCCGGCTGTTCCTGATGCTCGGCCTCGTCGGCGGCCTCGCGGTCGCCGCCGTGGTCGGTTATTTCGCCGTCAAGCTGCCGCAGGAAGCCTGGGCGATCCCGGATCGCCCCCCGAACGTCAAGATCGTCTCGGTCGCCGGCGGACTGATGGCCAATCGCGGCCTGACCGGCGGCAAGGCGGTCTCGCTCGACGAGGTCAGCCCCTATATTCCGCAGGCGGTGATCGCCATTGAGGACCGGCGCTTTTACCAGCATTGGGGCATCGACCCGATCGGTATCGTTCGCGCCTTCAACGAGAACATGGCGGCGGGCGAAACGGTGCAGGGCGGCTCCACCCTGACCCAGCAGCTGGCCAAGAACATCTTTCTGAATCCGGAACAGACCATCCAGCGCAAGATCCAGGAGGCGATCCTGGCGCTATGGCTGGAGACCAAGTTCACCAAGAACCAGATCCTGGAAATGTATCTCAACCGGGTCTATTTCGGCTCGGGCGCGACCGGCGTCGAGGCGGCCGCGCGGCGCTATTTCAACAAAACCGCGTCCGAGGTGGATCTGGGTGAGGCGGCGCTTCTCGCCGGGCTGTTGAAGGCGCCATCGCGTCTGTCGCCCGCGCGCGATCCGGCCGCTGCCAAGGCGCGCGCCGAGATCGTGCTGGCCGCCATGCGCGACTCTGGGTTCATCGGCGAAGCCGAATACGCCGACGCCAAGGCGCAGAAGCCGACCACCGCCAAGAGCTACTGGACCGGCGCCGAGCATTATGCCGCCGACCTCGTCATGCGCGACATCCGCGATCTCATCGGTGACGTGACCGAGGACGTCATCGCCGAGACGACGATCGATCTCGGACTCGAGAAGATCGCCGAAAAGGTCATCCGGCAGACCGTCGACGGGGCCAAGCAGAATGTCTCGCAAGGCGCGCTCGTCGCGGTAGACGGCACCGGTGCGATCCGCGCCATGGTCGGCGGTCGCGACTACGCCCAGAGCCAGTTCAACCGCGCCGTCGATGCCAAGCGGCAGCCGGGCTCCTCGTTCAAGCCGTTCGTCTACGAGACGGCGCTCGAAAACGGCTGGCGTCCCGAAACGGTGATCGACGATGCGCCGGTCCAGATCGGCAATTGGACGCCGCACAACTACGACAATCGCTATCGCGGCCCGGTCACCGTCGCCGATGCGCTCCGCCAGTCTCTGAACACGGTCGCGGCGCGGTTGGTCGACAATGTCGGCGCTCCGGCTGTGATCGAGACCGCCCAGCGCATGGGGATCGAGTCGCCGATGGTCGACAATGCCTCGATCGCGCTCGGTACCTCGGAAGTCTCGCTACTGGAACTCACCGGCGCCTTCGCGCCCTTCGCCAATGGCGGCTATCGGGCGACTCCACATCTGGTCAACCGCATCACGACAGAGAGCGGCAAAGTCCTGTGGGAGCGCGGCGCGGAGGTTCCGCCGATCATCGTCTCCGAGGACGTCGTCGGCATGATGAACGCGATGCTCGCCCGCGTCGTCACCGGCGGCACCGGCCGCAAGGCGGCGATCGAGGGATGGCAGGCCGCCGGCAAGACCGGTACGACCCAGGATTACAAGGACGCATGGTTCCTCGGCTATACGGCCAATTTGACGACCGGCGTCTGGCTCGGCAACGACAATGGCGCCAAGATGCAGAAGGTTACCGGCGGGTCGTTGCCCGCCCAAGCCTGGCACGATTTCATGACCGCCGCCCATGAAGGCCTGCCGGCCGTACCGCTGCCCGGCGACTACCGCATCGGCGAGGCGGAAGCCCCGCTCACCGCAGACAATGGTTATGGCGACGATCGCTATTACGATTCCGAGATGCCGGGCGGCGAGGACCAGTATTACAATCAGGCCGGCGCGCCGCTTCCGCCCGCCGACGTCGGCGGGCAGGGTGTCGTCATCTATGACGGACCGCCGCCGCCGGGCGTGACGGTGGAAGGCCGGGTCGGCGGCCGGGCGAGCGACAGCTCGTTGTTCCGGCGGCTGTTCGGCGGCTGATCGCCCGCATCGCCGATCGGCGCCATGCCCATGTCCGCAGATTCCTGCCCTCGACGCCCGGCGCGGCTTCGACGCCGCATGCGTCCTGGCGTGATGGTGAACACTTCCTCAACGTTTCCTCCTGAAAGCCCGGCTTTTCGTCAACCGAAATGAAGGGTTCTGCGGGCAAGCTAAGGAATTGAATTTAAACAGGAGACGCGCGTGAAACCGCTGCGCGGACTATTCCGCCGCTTTGCCGGGAACCGAGATGGCACCATTGCCATCATCGGCGCGCTGGTGCTGCCCGCAGCAGTTGGTATGATGGCCATCGGCGTCGAGGCTTCGATGTGGCGCGCCCGGCAGGTGAAGCTCACGACGGTGACCGACGCCGTTGCCTATTCCTCCGCGCTGCTCAGGAAAGACGGGGTCAGCCTCGACACGGTTCGGCAACGCGCGCGGGCTCAGGCCATTCTGGCCGGGTTTCCCGCCGACACCGTCACAGTCGATGTCGATTTCGCTGCCTCCGGCAAGACGAATGTGCAGATCTCGGAAAAACAGCAGCGCTATTTTTCGCTGATTTTCGGTGATGACGATATCGATATCGCCAAGAGTGCGGTGGCCGAAGCCACCGCCGGCTCGTCCGCCTGCCTCGTCGCGCTCAATCAGACCGGCCCGGCCCTGTCCTTCGGGGGCAACGGTCAGGTGCGGCTGCGCAACTGTGTCGCAGCGTCGAATTCGCGCGCGACGAACTCGATCTACCGTTTCGGCTCCGCTTCGCTCGATATGGAATGCCTGGTCACCGTCGGCGGTATCCAGGGTGTGAAACCGGATCAGACGGTCTGCGAGGCACAGCAGACCGGCATCGCCCCGATTGCCGATCCACTGGCCTTCGTTGCCACGCCGACGGTGTCGGGGAGCTGTTCGGCCACCGTTTCGGGCACGAAGAAGAATGCCGTGAAAACCTTCAGCCCTGGCCGCTGCTCGGCCTCGGAGTTTTCGGGAACCGTGCGCCTTGAGCCTGGCACCTACGTCTTCTCCAGCGATCTCAAGCTGAATTCGGGCACCGAGGTCACTGGCGACGGCGTAACGCTGGTCTTCGAGAAGAACGCCGGCCTCTCCATCAACGGTCACGCCCGGATCGAGCTGACGGCCCCCAAGACCGGGCCGCTCAAGGATATCCTCCTGTTCGGCCGCGACAGCGATGGCTTCACGCACAACGGCACGGCGGACGTGGCGCTGTCGGGCATCATCTATTTCCCTTCGTCCGAGGTGAAGATCAACGGCAATGCCACCAGCGTCGCCAGCTGCACCCGGATTATCGGCGGTTCGATCAGCTACAAAGGTTCGAGCGATTTCGACAGCTCGTGCGTCGGTGGCGGCGACGGGCAGACCGACCTGGTCGTCAACCAGTCGGCCTGGATAACCGGCTAATGAACATCCGATCAAAGCGCTTCGGCAGGAACGAGTCTGGGATCGCCGCACTGGAGTTCGCCATTCTGGCGCCGCTGTTCGCGATCGCGGCGATCGGAACGGCGGACTACGCCCTTCGCTTCGAGGCGCAAGCCTCGCTTGACGACGCCCTCCGCGTCGCCGTAGAGGGCGCCATCCGGCTCGGCGACGATGCCGAGGGCGTGGCCGAATTTCTGAATCAGAACGGCTATTCCGCGTCGATCACCACCTTTTCCTCCGACGATTCTCCCGAGGCGAAGTCCGCCTCGGAATCCGAGGTCCTGCAATTCGAAGTGCAGCGGACCGAAGCCTGCTTCGAAGCCGGGTCCATGCAGGTGGGACGACGCGGCGCGAGCGGCTGCGCCCAGCCTGAGCCATGGCTCCGCCTGTCCGGCTCGTACCGGGTCGATACCTTCACCGCAGGAGCGGTCGACCTCGGCGCCCAGATCGACGTGAAAGTCCAATGAGCGGTACGGGCGTCGGAGCAATCAGGCGTTTTCTCCAAGGCCGGCAAGGGACGACCTCGATCGAGTTCGCGGCGGTGAGCGTGCCGTTCTT
Source organism: uncultured Aurantimonas sp. (assembly GCA_947488615.1). Classification (GTDB taxonomy): domain Bacteria; phylum Pseudomonadota; class Alphaproteobacteria; order Rhizobiales; family Rhizobiaceae; genus Aurantimonas. Next base: position 70,358 of record CANKZU010000008.1, on the reverse strand, counting down.
CCTGATGGTGTTCGGCCTGTTTGGGTTCGGTTATGTCGGCTATCTCGACAACGATCTGAAACATGCCGCCAACAGCGTGCAGCGCTTCGTGCTTGTTAAACACGTCACCGACGAAGCCCAGCTCACCGAATTTGTTCGCAAAGACTTCCTCGGCAACGACGAGGACCTCGACATCCAGATTTACGAGACCATCTCGAATGGCCGGCGGTTTCTCAATATCGATCTTGCCTTCGTCATCGCGTTTCCTGGCCCGATCGAGGTTCTGCGGGAAGGCATGCGGTTGGAGCACAAGCGGATGATACCGCTGTAAGGTGAACCCGGCCGGCGTACGAGGGTCCTCGGAAGGCGATCGCGGGTTGCGATCATGGCCGGTATCGCGCCGCTTGTTGCGCCCGCTGGTGGCGATCGACCGAATGCGGGCGCGTTTGTTTCCAGAGCATCGGACCAAAAAGTGGAATCCGGCTTTTGGATCATTCCGATGCTCAATCAAAGCGGTAGAGCGTCCCTTGTGCGTCCGAAGGGACGCACGGCGCTCTAGCGGACGCCCAGGATCTGCTTCGCCTGCGCGAGCGTTTGCACCGATTGCGCGTGTGAGCCGGCCGCATGCAATCGCGCGCCCTCTTGACGGAGCGCGTTGACCTTGGCGCGGTCGGCATCGCTCAGTGGCTTGGTCGCCAACGCCTGATCGATGGTCGCGATGTCGGCGGGACATTGGAACGCGAAGGCCGGGGCGGCAAAGCCGACCGCCGCCGCCGTGGCAAGAACGAGGAATTTCATCGTGAAGGACCTCCCCTGTCGGGTGGAGCCAGGCGCAACGCGATAGGCGAACCCAGCCCCCATGCCGGATAATCCGGTTCCGCGATCCTACGCGTCGCCGCGCGGGCGGACAATTCACGGTCGCATGATCTGACGCGGGCGAGGCGCCCCGAGCCACCACAACTCGCCGGAAGCGGCGGCCGTCGTCGAATGTGTAGCGGAGCGAGGGTATTGCCGGCGGACGGCGCCGCCAGGCGGGGCGTGGATCCGCGAAACAAAGTCATCGCTCGCCGTTTCTTGGGGCAGTTGACGGCGAGCGATGAGTTTTTCGCGAGGCCGACGACCTCTCGAAGAACATCGCTATTTCACCATCGGTAAGTTCTTGACGCATCCCTCAAATGGGGGATGCGCCGAGATTTTGCCGGCCACTGCGATGCGACCGCGGGTCGTCCATTCCGGTGATGATCAGATGCTGCGCTGGGGGCGGGATCGCGGCGCTATCACGATCGATCGTTGCGGATTGGCGCAAAACGGCGAAAAATTCCCTTGACGCCGCTAGGTGCGGGCGTAGTCTTTCCTTGCGTATAAGACGCCGGGGAGGTCTCCATGGAACCACCTATGTACGATGCCGCGACAACCGCCGGGGCTGATGTTCGGGTCCCCGCGTAGCGGCTTCTCACTGACAGGTCTCCGGGAGTGGCTGATGAGCCGCTAAAGTCGTAGAAGGCTCTCCCTAGCCACTCCTGGATTTCGCCTTGGCGGACGTCATTGATGGTCCGCGAATTCCAAGCTTCCCTGCTCTCTAGCGTGCCGGGCGTCCATCCGGACGCACAAAGGACGCGGTAACATTTTGATTGAGCATCGGAGTTATCAAAAACCGGATCCGCTTTTTGGCCCGATGCTCTAGCGTTGAATGACAAGCGCCATGAGGAACATTCTCGTTCCGGTCAATTCGGATGGGCGGATGTGGCCGGTACTGGAGACCGCGCGTCGCGTGGCCGATCTGTTCGGTAGCTACATTGAAGGCATCGCGCAGCGCCCCGAGTTGCCGGAGGTCGTTTCGGCGGAGTTCATCGTCGCTGCGCCGACGCTCGACCTCGATTCGCAACAAAAACTCATGGACCAGGCGCATCGCGCCTTCGATGAGTTCATGAGCCAGGCCGGTGTGCCGCCCTACAGCGACGGGTCGAACGCGCCCTCTTTCGGTTGGGCCGGCCGGCATTTGGCGACGGACATGCACATTGGCAGTTATGGGCGGCTGTTCGACCTGATCGTCCTGGGCCGCCCGACGGTCGCTGGAGAGCCGACCCGGGTCGCGACTGTCGAGGCGGCGCTTTTCGAAAGCGGCCGCCCGCTCCTGCTGGCGCCACCGTCGGGGGCGACGACGATCGGCACGACCGTCGTGATCGCCTGGAACGGCAGCACCGAAACCGCCAGAACCGTCGCGTTGGCCATGCCGATCCTTCGAAAGGCGCAGCGGGTGATCGTCCTTAGCGTCGAAGGATGGGAGGTCGATGGCCCGAGCGGTGAGAGTCTGGCGCGCAATCTGGCGCGGGCGGGTATCGCGGCCGAGGCCACGACGCGCGGTGGCGAATCCTCGCCCGGCCAAGCCGTGCTCGAGCATGTGCAGGCGCTTGGCGGGGATCTGCTGATCAAGGGCGCCTATACCCAGAGCCGCCTGCGGCAGATGATTTTCGGCGGCGCGACGCGTCACATCATGACCAAGGCCACCGTGCCGGTTCTCATCGCGCATTAGATCCTGCCGCCTTGTCCACCTCGCGCGCGCCTCCGGGCTGCGGGATGCGCCGTCAGTTCGCCTTGCGAACAACACCCGCGTCCTGTCGCGTCTGCAAGAGCTCATCGAGCGGCTGCGGCCGGTGGAAGAGAAATCCCTGGCCATAGCCAATGCCGAGCGAGCGCAGAATGGCGACGGATTCCGCGTCCTCGATCCGCTCGGCGATGACATCGACGCCCAGTTCATGGGCGATCGTGCCGATCGAGGCGATGACCGCCCGATCAAAGCGGCTTTTCGCCAGGTTTCGGACGAAGGCGCCGTCGATCTTGATGCTGTCGACCCGGAAGCGTTTGAGATAGGCGAAGGAACTCAGGCCCGCGCCGAAATCGTCGAGGCTGATGCGGCAGCCGGCCCTGCGGGCGTCACGCACGAAACGTTCGGCCGCGACGAAATTGTCGACTGCCGCCGTCTCGGTGATCTCGAAGACGAGACAGGCCGGCTCGATCTTGGTGCGTTCGATGATGTCCTTGACGAACGGCCACAGCTCGGGGTCGCTCAGCGTGTTGGCCGACAGATTGATGGCGATCGACAGACCGTTCGCCTTCAGGCTGGCGGCGTGGGTTTCGAGCGTATGTTCGATGATCCAGCGATCGACGGAGCCCATCAGACCGAATCGCTCCGCGGCCGGAATGAACTGGGCCGGGGGAATAATCGAGCCGTCCACGGCCGTCATTCGACAAAGGATCTCGATATGGCGACCCTGTTGGGAGGGGGAGTCGAGATCGCGAATTTCCTGCCCGAAGACCACCAGGCGCCGTTCGGCGAGCGCGTCGGCCAAGCCCGACGCGACCTGGATCTGAGCCAGGTTTCGTTGCGCGGCCCCGACGCTGGCCGAGTAGGTGGACACGCGGTTGCGCCCCGCGGATTTTGCCGCGTAGCAGGCGGCATCGGCGCGCGCCGTGGCGGTTTCGAGATCCAGCTCTGGATCATCGATGGCGGCGATGCCGATGCTGGCTCCGATCTCGTGGTGTTTGCCGGCCCAAGGCAGCCGCCGGGTGCGTATTTCAGCCAGCAGTTCCGAGGCGATCGTGGTCGCATCGTCCATGTCGGCGATCGGAACCACGGCGGCGAATTCATCGCCGCCCAGACGTCCCACGACGGTACCGCACGGCAGAAATCCCGTCAGCGTGCTCGCGACCATCTTCAGCAATGCGTCGCCCGCCGCATGGCCGACCGTGTCGTTGATCATCTTGAAGCGATCGAGGTCCAGATAGAGGAGCGCGCGGTCGCGACTGCCAATGGCGGCCTGCAGGTTTTCCTCGAACGCCACCCTGTTCAACAGCCCGGTCAAGGAATCATGCCGCGCAGCGTAGGCGAGTTGGCGCTGCAACGCGCGGGCGTTGGTGATATCCTGGATCACGAGAACCGCGCCCACCACCTGGCCATCGGGGTCGATGATCGGCGAGGCAAGATCGCGGACCGCCCGCCCGCTGCCGTCGTTTCGCACGAAAATCGCATTCTCTTCGCGATCCACGGTGCGGCGTGACAGGACAGCCCGGTGGGTCGAGGAGGCGAGCGGTGCCTCCGTCTCTTCGTCGACCAGGGGAAAGACGTCGTCGATATTGGCTCCCACAAGCGCCGCTTGGGCGCTGCGCAGCAGACGCGCCGCGGCGGGATTGGCGAAGGTGATGCGGTTGCCGACGTCGGTGCTGATGACCGCGTCGCCGATCGACTGAAGCGTGATGCGCAGACATTCCTTTTCGGCCGCGAGCGCCGCAGCGTTCTGAACCTGCTCGGTGATGTCCCAGATGCTGCCCACCAGCAGCGGCGGCGCGTCCGCGTAGTGCACCAACCGGGCCAGCGCGTGCAGATGCCGGACCTCGCCGTTCGGCTTGACGATCCGGTAGGAGGTCTTCATCGGCTCGCCGGTTTCGGCCGTGATCGCGATGGCGCGCTCTGCCGCAGCCGCATCGTCCGGGTGAAGGCGATCATGCCAGGTCGATCGCGGCACTTCGGTCGGGCCGGGGCCGATGCCATAGATGTCGCGTATGCGCTGGTCCCAGAGGAGGCGGCCGCTCTCCGTCTCAAACTGCCACAGGCCGACCCGGCCCGCATCGAGCGCCAGTTGAATGCGCTCGTTGAGCAGCGCCAGCTGGCGCTCGACGTTCTTTTGCGCGGTGATGTCGGTCTGGGCGCCGATCATCCGCGTCGGCCGGCCGTTCGCATCGCGTTCCACCACTCGCCCGCGGTCGAGAACCCAGAGCCAGTGGCCCTCCTTGTGCCGCAACCGGAATTCGGTCTCGATCCCTGTCGTTTCGCCAGCGATGTGACGCTCACCGCTGTCGAGGGCCAACCGCCGATCGGCAGGATGGATGAAAGCCAGCCACAAATCGGGATCGCCGTCGAGTTCGTCCTCGGCGTATCCGAGCATCTGTTTCCAACTCGGCGAGTAATAGCAGGTCCCAGCGACCAGATCCGCGTCCCAGACCCCGAAGCCGGCGCTTTCCAATGCGAAGCGCCAGCGTTGCGCCTCCTTGCCGTCCGGCAGGGCGTCGATGGATAGGCAGGGAGGGGGCGTGTCGGCGTCGCTCATGTGCCCAATCTGCCCGACTGTCCGGCAAAAAATCGTTAAGGGCGACGGATCATTCCGTTGCGGTCAATGACGATGGCGGTCATGCGACCAATCGGTGGCCGATCATACTTCCAGGGGCCGCAGCCGCACGCCGCCGAATACCCGCACGGCTGCCTCAGGAACGATCCGTTCACCAAATGTGTTACGCCGAAGGACATTGTCGCATCCCTGCACTACGCAAGGATGGCCTAATAGGGTAAGAAACCCAATGGCTTCACAATGCTTGGCGACGATAACGGCGGAAATTCGCTTGGCGCTCCGCTCGCGTTAGCGGCGGATCGCTGTCTGCTCAATCCCGCAACTTCGACACACGGCCGGCTCAGGCGGTCGCTTTCAATGCTTCTGAACAAGGAAAACCCCATGAAGGCTCGACTGACATCCATCCGGGCGCTCGCCGCGACTGTGGCGCTGGCGCTCGGCGTGACCGCCGCCCCCGCGCTTGCCGCCCAGTGCGGCAATGGCCCCGGCGGCTTCAATCAATGGAAGCAGCAATTCGCCCAGGAGGCGCAGAGGGCGGGCATTTCGGGCGGCACAATCAATTCGGCGCTGATGCCGACGAAATACAGCAAAAAGGTCGTCAGCCTCGACCGCAACCAGCATTCGATGAAGCTGTCGCTCGAGGCCTTCATGCAGCGCCGGGCGCCGGCGTCCTTCGTCAAGAAGGGCAAAGGGATCATCCAGAAGAACGCCGGCCTATTGAACTCCATCGAACAGCGCTACGGCGTCCAGAAGGAGGTTCTCGTCGCGATCTGGGGTATGGAGACCGGCTTCGGCGCGAATTCCGGCAACATGAACATCTTCAGCTCGCTGGCGACGCTGGCCTATGATTGCCGCCGCTCGGCCTTCTTCACCGAGGAACTGCTGGCGGCCTTGGCGATCGTCGATCGCGGCGATATGCGGCCGGAAAATATGCGTGGCGCCTGGGCCGGCGAGATCGGCCAGACCCAGTTCCTGGCCAAGAACTATCTGCGCTTCGCCGTCGACGGCGACGGCAACGGCCGGCGCGACCTGATCAATTCCAAGGCCGACGTGCTTGCCTCGACCGCGAACTTCCTGCGCCAGCATGGCTGGCGGCCGGGCGCCGGATACCAGGAGGGGCAGCCGAATTTCTCGGTGCTGCGCGACTGGAACCGGGCCGGTGTCTACCAGAAGGCGCTGGCGCTGTTCGCCTCCAAGCTCGCCAACTGATGATGTCGTAGGGCGGGGCGTTCCGCTCCGCCGCCATGGATTGCAGCGCCCCGGCCTCGTGCCGGGGCGCTTGTGCGTCGGGGTGGATTTCCCTGTTTCGCTCGGATGTTCGCACACAAGCCGGCCCGGCCCCACGCGATCGTCCTCGCCCTTGCCTTCGACAGCGACCTCAAGGGATTCGGCACACGGATCCCATTTTACGTTTCGCTCGTGGAAGGGTAGACCGCAGTCGCCGCGCTTCAGCCCGCGTTTGCCGGGCCTTTTTCTCATCCATCCGTCTCTTTTGCAGTCGGGAAATCAACTAACACTTGCAATCGGAGCATCATCGGAAGAGGCTGAAATCGATAAGGCTACAAACCCAGGGAGGCCGTGTGCATATCGGAATTTGGATCAGCCTTTTGCTCTATTTTGGACTCATGCTCGGCATCGGCTTCTATGCTTGGCGAAAATCTACCGCGAATTCCGAAGAATACATGCTGGGCGGCCGGCAACTGAGTCCGGCGGTCGCGGCTCTGTCCGCCGGGGCATCGGACATGAGCGGTTGGCTGCTCTTGGGCCTTCCTGGTGCGCTCTACGCGACCGGCCTCGTTGAAGCTTGGATCGGCGTCGGGCTTTTCGTCGGAGCGCTCGCCAATTGGATCATCGTCGCGCCGCGCCTGCGCGAACAGACGCAGCGCTACGACAATAGCCTTACCATTCCCGAATTTTTGGCAAAGCGGTTTCCGAGCAAGGCCATCGCGCTCAGAACGGTGTCGGCGATTATCATCGTGCTTTTCTTTTCTGTCTATACCGCGTCGGGGCTTGTTGCCGGCGGCAAGCTCTTCGAGAGCGCTTTCGGAAACGTCATCGATGTCGGTACGATGAGCGACTACTCGGTGGGTATCTGGCTGACCCTGGGCATCGTGCTTACCTATACGGTCGTCGGCGGCTTTCTCGCCGTCAGCCTGACCGATTTCGTCCAGGGCTGCATCATGATGATCGCGCTGGTTCTGATGCCTACGGTTGTTCTGACCAGCGGCGGCGGATTCGATCAGGCGGCCGAGACGCTCCGTACCGTCGATCCGAACTTCCTATCCCTGACCAACGGCCTGAGCGCGATCGGGTTTCTATCGGCCGTCACCTGGGGCCTCGGCTATTTCGGCCAGCCGCACATCATTGTTCGATTCATGGCGATCCGCAGCGTCAAGGACGTGCCGGCAGCGCGTAATATCGGCATGACGTGGATGGCCGTCTCGCTGATCGGAGCGATCGGCCTCGGCATCTTCGGCCGCGCCTATGTCGTGCGAAACGGCCTTTCGATGGACGACCCCGAGACGATCTTCATCGTCCTGGCGGATCTTCTGTTTCACCCGTTGATCACCGGCTTCCTGCTTGCCGCGCTGCTTGCCGCAATCATGAGCACCATTTCCAGCCAGCTTCTCGTTTCGTCCTCCTCGCTCACGGAAGACTTCTACCGCCTGTTCCTGCGCAAGGAGGCGAGCGAAAGAGAAATGGTGAATGTCGGACGGGTTTGCGTGCTTCTTGTCGCCGTCGCCGCGGCCGTCATTGCCGGCGACCCGGACTCGCAGGTCCTGGGTCTCGTCGCCAATGCCTGGGCCGGATTCGGCGCTGCCTTCGGACCGCTCATCATCCTCGCGCTTACCTGGAAGCGGATGACCGGCGCTGGCGCTGTCGCCGGCTTGGTCACGGGCGCTGCCACCGTCATCGTCTGGATCTTCCTCGGCTGGAGTGACAGTTTCCTCGGCGGGCCGGGCGTCTACGAGATGATTCCGGGTTTCTTCGCAGCCCTTCTGGCAATCTACGCCGTCAGTCTCGCCACCGAGGCGTCGGGCGAGTTCCGCCCCATGCCTGGTGAAATGGCAAGTCCGGCGGAATGAGAGTTCTCGCCGTGGGCTTTCGACAGGATGTCCGTTTGGGCCGTGCCGGGTAGACCGTCGGTTATACCAACCTTCGGTGATGGGCCCTCATTCGGCCGGCCATATCCAGGTTCTTGGCGCCGATGCTTGGCGGGGGATGCGATACCCAACCCCCGGCGGCATGCTTCATCTCGACATCAGGACATTTGGCGGTCTTGAGAAGTCCGGCCCTTACGCCGCGGCCATTTCCTGTTCCGGCTGCTTGGCGCCGGTCATCAGGGCCACGGCGTCGTTCATCGTTGCGTTCTTCGGGTCGACGACGCACAGACGCCGTCCCAGCCGGTGGATGTGAATCCGGTCGGCGACCTCGAACACATGCGGCATATTGTGCGAGATCAGGACGATCGGCATGCCGCGCGAGCGCACGTCCTGGATCAGTTCCAAAACCTTGCGCGATTCCTTGACGCCGAGCGCCGCCGTCGGCTCATCGAGGATCAGCACCTTGGACCCGAAGGCCGCCGCGCGGGCCACCGCGACGCCTTGGCGCTGGCCGCCGGACAGGGTCTCCACCGCCTGGGCGATGTTCTGGATGGTCATCAGCCCGAGTTCGGAGAGCTTGTCGCGTGCGATCTTCTCCATGGCGCCCCGGTCGAGCATGCGGAAATATTTGCCGAGCGGGCCGGGTTTGCGGATTTCACGTCCCAGGAACATGTTGTCGGCGATCGACAGCGCCGGCGACAGCGCGAGGTTCTGATAGACCGTCTCGATGCCGGCGTCGCGCGCCTGCATCGGCGCGGTGAACCGCACCGGCTCGCCGTTCAGCCGGATGTCGCCCTCGTCGACGACGACCGCGCCGGACAGCGCCTTGATCAGCGTCGACTTGCCGGCGCCATTGTCGCCGATGACCGCCAGGATCTCGCCCGGATAGAGGTCGAAATCGGCGTGGTCGAGGGCGGTCACGCGGCCGTAGTTCTTGACGAGGCCGCGGGCCGACAGGACGGGCGTCTGGGAGGCGCTCATGCGGAGATCTTCCTGATCCACTGGTCGATGGCGACCGCGATGATGATGAGCCAGCCGGTGGCGAAGACCTGCCAGAGCACGTCGACGCCGCCGAGCCGCAGCCCGGAGTTGAACACCCCGACGATCAGCGCGCCGATCATCGGCCCGAGAATCGAGCCGCGACCGCCGAACAGCGAGATGCCGCCGATCACCACGGCGGTGATCGATTCCAGATTGGCCTCGAAGAAGGACGTCGGGCTGACCGAGCCGACCCGGCCGATCGAAGCCCAGGCGGCGATGGCGCAGATGAAGCCGGCGAGGACATAGACCGAGACCAGCGTGCGGTCGGTGCGGATGCCCGACAGCTCCGCCGCTTCCTTGTCATCGCCGATAGCATAGACATGCCGGCCCCAGGCGGTGCGGTTGAGCACGTACCAAAGGATCAGGAAGATCGCGACCATCAGGACGACGCCCCAGGTCAGCACCGCGCCGCCAACGGTGAAGCGCTCGCCGAACAGCTTCAGGAGTGGTGCCTCGGCGTCGAGCGTCTGGCTGCGGATGGTCTCGCGATTGGAGAAATAGTAGTTCAGCGCCAGGAAGATGTTCCAGGTGCCCAGCGTCGTGATGAAGGGTGGCAGCCGCACGCGGGTGACCAGAATGCCGTTGAGCAAGCCGGCGAGGGCCCCAACGGACAGGCCGACGAAAATCGCCAGCGGCACCGGCAGGCCGAACTCTGTCGACAGCCGGCCCATGATCACCGAAACCATCACCATGACGGCGGCGACCGACAAATCGATGCCGGCGGTGAGGATGACGAGGCTCTGCGCCGCCGCCAAAATGCCGACGATCGCCACCTGCTGCATGATCAGCGACAGGTTGAAGGCGGAAAAGAAATTGTCGGAGACGAGACCGAACACCAAAACCGACAGTAACAGCACGATGACCGGCACCATGGTCGGGTTGCCGTGCAGGAAGTGCTGCAGGTTGCCGAGCGGGCCGCGCGGGCGATGCCCGAAAGCGGCGACGGCGCCGTCGCTCTGGCTGAGGGAGGATTCGAAATCCGAGCCCTTGTCGGTGGTTTCACTCATGGCGTGTCGCTCCGAAAGGCCAGGGCCGCTAACGCATCAAGGCGCGAAGAAGAGGCAAGGTCAAGGGACGGCCCGCAAACGGGCCGCCCCATCAGTTGATCAGCCCCAGCAGCGGTCGGTGCCTTCCGCGACATCGATCGATTCAACGCCGTCCACCGGCTTGTCCGTCACCAGGCTGACACCGGTGTCGAAGAAGTCGAGCCCTTCGCTCGGCTGCGGCACGGTGCCGTCCTTGGCGAATTGGGCGATCGCCTCGATGCCCTTGGACGCCATGTCGAGGGGGTATTGCTGCGACGTGGCGCCGATCACACCCTCTTCGACGTTCTTGACGCCCGGGCAGCCGCCGTCGACCGAGACGATGAGGACGCCTTCGGTCTTGCCGAAGGATTTCAGCGCCTCGTAGGCGCCAGCGGCCGAGGGCTCGTTGATCGTGTAGACGACGTTGATGTCGGGGTCCTTCTGCAGAAGGTTCTCCATCGCCGTGCGGCCACCTTCCTCGTTGCCGGCTGTGACGTCGTGGCCGACGATGCGCGGATCGTCCTCGTCGCCGATCTTCTTTTCGTCCTTGATGTCGATGCCGAAGCCCTTGAGAAAGCCCTGATCGCGCAGCACGTCGACCGAGGGGGCCGAGGGCGCCAGGTCGAGCAACGCGATCTTGGCGTCTGCCGCCTTGTCGCCCAACGTCGCGGCGGCCCACTGGCCGATCAGCTCGCCGGCCTTGAAATTGTCGGTGGCGAAGGTCGCGTCGGCCGCGTCGATCGGCTCCAGCGGCGTATCGAGCGCGATGACCAGAACGCCCTGGTCGCGCGCCTGCTTGACCACGTCGGTGATCGCCTTGGTGTCGGACGCGGTGATCAGGATGCCCTTGGCGCCGGCCGCGATGCAGCTCTCAACCGCCTGGACCTGGGTCTCGTGGTCGCCATCGACCTTGCCGGCGAAGGTCGACAGCTCGACACCCAGCTCCTCGGCCTTGGCGGTGGCGCCTTCCTTCATCTTGACGAAGAACGGGTTGATGTCGGTCTTGGTGATCAGGCAGGCCTTGGTGGTGTCCTGCGCGGCGGCGGGCGCGGCGAGGCCGATGGCCCCGGCGGCGACGATGGCGGTGGATGCAAGAAGCGTACGAAGTGTCACGGACGAAACCTCCCAGTTGAAACTCGCTCGCCGGGACGATTCGCCCGGTCGGCGATGCCGGGCGGCCTCCTCGCCGTCCCGATCTGCGCTGACGAAACACCATGACGTGACGCTTGTCAATGAATATAAATCAAGTGGATTTACTTATTGACGGAAGCCGCCGGCGGTGAAACAGTGGGTGCGGCGCCGGCATGGTGAGGCTCGCCGGTGCCACCCCTCGAACCGCCTGCGGTTCCAAGGGGCCGGGAGGAACGCATGGACCATACGACGGCCGGCGAGGCTGCCGCGGCGACACGCCGCGACGACCGAATGCGCGGCTCGAACCAGGCCGGAATGAGGGCCCAAAACGAGCGCGCGGTGCTGACGCTGATCCGTCGCCACGGCGAGCTGGCCAAGGCCGATATCGCCCGGCGCAGCGGCCTGTCGCCGCAGACCGCCTCGGTGATCATGCGGGTGCTCGAGGCCGCTCAACTGGTTCTGCGCGAAAAACCCCGGCGCGGTCGGGTCGGCCAGCCGTCGGTGCCGATGCGGCTCAATCCGGACGGCGCGTTTTCGCTGGGGCTCAAGATCGGGCGGCGCTCGGTCGAACTGGTGCTGATGGATTTCGTCGGTCGGGTGCGGGCGCGCGAGCGCCAGACCTATGCCTATCCGCGCCTGAACGCCGTGCTCGATTTCGTCGGCGCCGCCGAGGCGCGCGTCGTCGCCGCGATCGACCCGAAGCTGCGGACCCGGATCGTCGGCTTCGGCATCGCCATGCCCTTCGAGCTGTGGTCCTGGGCCGAGGAGATCGGCGCGCCGGCGGCGAGCATGGAGGAATGGCGCACCGCCGACATTGCCGGAACCTTGAGCGAGGCGACCGGCCTGCCGGTTCATCTCGTCAACGACGCGACGGCCGCCTGCGCCGCCGAGAACGTCTTCGGCGCCGCCCGGTCCTCGGACTATCTCTATGTCTTCGTCGGCGCCTTCGTCGGCGGTGGTCTCGTCATCGATGGCACTCTCGTCACCGGCCGCACCGGCAATGCCGCGGCGCTCGGCCCGATGCCGGTGCCCCGCGCCAGGACGGCGGGGTCCGACGCGGCCGGCTTCGACCAATTGATCAACGTCGCTTCGATCCATGTCCTGGAGAAGATGATCGCGGAACAAGGCGGCGACCCGCTTGAAATCTGGCGAAGCGACGCGGCCTGGGACGGACTTGGCGATAGTCTCGACCGCTGGCTGGCGATCGCCGGCGAGGGGCTGGCCCATGCCCTCGTCGCGGCCAGTTCGATCTATGATTTCGAATGCGCGGTGATCGACGGCGGGTTCCCGCCGGCGGTGCGAACCCGGCTGATCGAGGCGACCGAGCGGGCGATGATGAGCCTCAAGCTCCAGGGCCTGACGCCGCTTGAAATCAGGCCCGGCACCTTCGGCTCGATTGCCCGCGCGATGGGCTCGGCCACGCTGGCGCTGTTCGCGCGCTATCCGCTCGATCATCGCGTGCTCAACGCGGTGGGATAAGCCCACGGCGATGGGAGTGTCGCTCTGTGGTCTCGCAGGCCCGATGCTTTAGGCGATGGGTGACAGAGCCAGCCTGGGTAGAAAACTCTTCACGAGTCTGGCCACGTCGAATTCCGACGAACGCGTCTTGGTCACGGCGGCCGTGACGCGCGCACGCACGTCACGGCCTATTTCCGCAGCCGAAAAGACGATCACAGCAGTCTGCGCGGGAATATCCTGAAGAAGATCGATCCCCGATCCGTCCGGCAGCGTGAGATCGAGTATGACGACGTCGAACTGGCTTTGCGCGAGGATTTTCCGAGCCTCGGTCAGGGAGCGTGCCGACTCGATCGAGACGTCCGTCCCCAATCCCATCGACATGACGTCGAGGACGCTTTCGTCCTCCTCCACGTGCAAGATCCGCGGGCGAAGATCGCCTGACTCCGAGCGCAGGTCGTTATCCCTCTGCGGGGCAACAAACTCCGGCAGATCGACGTAGAACACGGTCCCTGCGCCCAGCTCCGTGTCAAAGCCAATCGTCCCATCGAGCCTCTCCACGATGGCCTTGGCGATGCTGAGACCGAGGCCGGTACCACCCTTGTCCCGGGTGTCGGAGTTGTCCGCCTGCTCGAACTTGCCGAAAATCCGCTCCCGAAACGCCTCCTCGATGCCGGGGCCCGTGTCGATCACCGACATGCGCAGCCGGCCGCCCTCGCGCCGCTCGATTTTCACCGTCACCAATGCTCCGACGGGAGAAAATTTGATGGCGTTCGACAGAAGGTTGGCCAGCACCTGGTGCAGGCGGTTGGGATCGATGTTCGCCTGCGCGCGTGGGGCATCGTCGACCAGTACGATCCGGATCTGTCGCTCGGGGAGATAATTGGCACCGGCGCTGATGGCGCGCTCGATCAAGTCGCGAATGGGCTTGGGCCTCAGATCGAACTGCATCTTCCCGGATTCGATTTTCTCCATGTCGAGAATGTCGTTGATCAACAGCACCAGACGTTCGCTGTTATCGTGCGCGATCTCGACGAGGCGGGCAGCCTTGGTCGGCAGTTCCCCCGCCATGCCGGCGGCGACGAGGCCGAGCGAGCCGCGGATCGAGGTCAAAGGCGTGCGCAACTCGTGACTGACGGTCGCGATGAATTCGGCTTTGACCTGAGCCGCGCGCTTCATCTCGGTGATGTCGCGATTGTAGGTGATGATTCCGACGATGCGGCCTTGTTCATTCCTGAGGGGGACCTTGAGCGTCGAAAGCCAGCCGGTCTTTCCGTTCGGCAATAGCGTCTCCTGGTCGACGCGCTCGGTTTCACCGCGCTTCAACATGGCGACTTCGTCCTGCCGGAATTTCTCCGCTAGGTCGGCTGGATAGAAATCGAAGTCGGATTTGCCGATCAGGCCTTCCGCGGTGCCAGCCCGCATCAACGACGCCGTGGCCTGGTTGGCGGCGAGAAACCGTCCGTCCACATCCTTCACGTTGAGGCAGTCGGGCAGTTCGCGCACCATCGCCCGGTAGATCAGGTTGGAGGCCGAGAGGTCGCGACGCCGCGCCTGCCATTGCAACACGACGGTCATCAGCACGGCACCGATGAAGGTGAGCGAGACGAGCGGAAGTCCGGTGCGTGCGAGCAGCGCCATGCGCACGTCCGCCGGGACGGCGACATAGGCGATCAGTCTGGCAGACGCGACCACGAGCGCGAAGATCAGGATGAGGCCGGTGGTCTTGGGCCGAGACCGCGTCCACCAGAAACCGGCAAGTCCGACGAGGCAAGCGATCAGCACATCGAGAACACCGGCCGGCATGCCCATGCCGCCAAGGTGCAAGCGGTAGAGTAGGGCCGCCGTTCCGGCGACGGCCATCGCCGGCACACCGCCGAAGAAGGCAGCTGCGGCCACCAACGGGGCGCGCAGGTCGATGACAAACCCCGGGAACAGCGGTTGCGCCGTCAACATCGACACGATTGCGCCGCCGCCCATGATGAGCCCCAGGAGCAAGGGCTGGAGCCGGATCGACAGCCGCCCCGTCCACTCGCTGATGAAGTCCCACAGTACGACCAGGATCGCGATGAGTGCGAGGTTCGCAAAAAGGGACTGCCAAAGCGATGCCATGTCCTTGGCTAGCAGGTTAAGATTAAACGGAAATTACCGGCTCTACACATCACAGTCAGTTTCCGAGTATCGTAGAGTTTCCGAGTTAAACTGCGATCGCTATTCGTCAGTAGACCATTGTATTGCGAGAATGGAAGCTCCCATGATATCCGCGGTCTTGCTGCGCGGCGGTGCGGTGTCTTGAGGCGCGCGCCAACGCCGGTCATCGTCTGTTCCCCGCAAAAGGCCGGCAAGGGGCGTGCGGCGATCGCCGCTCGGTCGCCCATGGCGGTGGGTATGACCGGACGCCGGCCCTCAGCGGGGCGGAGCTTCGCATTGAGCGTGACGCCACAAAGCGACTTTCACGCTCTGCCGGCGGCCTCGAATGTCGACCATGCGGACCTCGTCGGGCTCGCCGAATTCCGTCAAGTCCCCGTCCATGGCGTCGATGAGTTCCATCGAAGCGGCGATCGTCGCGCCGGCGGTCTTGGCGACATCCATCAATCGGCTGGCCAGATTGACGGTGTCGCCACTGACGCTGATCTGCTGGTGGGCATCATGGCCGAGCCTGGAAAGGCTCACGGCGCCGAAGTGCAGGCCGAGGCGAATGCCCGGAGCGTCGTCGCTCGCGCCCTCTCGCCCGAGCCAGGCCTGGACATGGCCGGCCAGCGCGAACCCCGCCGCGAACGCCCGGCCGGCCGGGTCCGCGGCGTCATCGGCAACTCCGAAGACGATCATGGCGCCATCGCCCATGAAATTCATGACGACGCCATGATGGGCGTTGATGTCGTCGACGACGAGCGTATGGAACTCTTTCAGGAAAGCATGGGTCATGGCCGGACCGATCTGCTCGCTCTGGCTGGTAAAACCCGCCAAATCGACAAAGAGTACCGCCGCCGTCTGTTGCACTGGCGTGTTCAGAAATGCCGGGTCGGCGGCAATGCGTTCGGCGATCGCCGCCGGCTGGAAGCGGCGAAGCGCCTCCTCGGCCCGCAGCACCAGGCGCGCTTGGCGACGTTCGTGCATCTGCCGCGCGAATGTCGCCAGTCCGGCGGTTGGCACCACGGCGGCGAGCGGAAGCGCGGTGCTCATCCAGATGCCCTGCCCGAAGAGGAAGGTCGTGGCCCCCAGCACCATGACGAGTGCCAGGGCGACGATGGGAAGGGCGTAGGTCAACGGCACCAGCGAGACCAGCAGGACACCGCCGACTGCGAGCAGCAGGGCCAGCGAGGCGTCGATGACGCGAATGCCGGCATCGCGGACGAGGCCTGCGCCGGCAAGCAATTGCGCGATGCCGGTCGCCTGCACTTCGACCCCCGGCGTGACCGGATCGAAGGGCGTCGCGAAGGTGTCGCCGACGGCCGTGGCGGTGACGCCGAGCACGGCGATGCGCCCCGCGAGAGGGGGCGGTGAACCGCCTGTGGACAGAAAGTCCAGCGCGCTGATGGTTCGGATCGTCTTTGCCCGACCATAGAAGCGCAACGGAAGATGCCAGGCGCTGTCCAATCGTGTGCGCGCGGCGGCGATGGTGACATCCGCCGAGCCGAAGATCGGCTCGGTGCCGTGATGGAGCGCGGCCGCGCGAAGGGCGAAACCCGGTATCAAACCCCGCGAGGACTGAAAGACGAGGGGCAGGTGACGCGGTGTGCCGCCCGCGTCGGTCGAGACGTTGACCAGACCGACCGACGCCGCGCGGCCGAGCGGCGCCAGCGGCCACAGCTCGTCCGAGGTTGCCGGCAGGGCGATGGCCTGCTCTTGCGACCGATCGAATTGTCCGGCGGCGGCGATGACGGAGGGGGTCGCGGCCAATGCGTCGGCGAGCGCCGTATCGGCGAATTCGGTGGACGGGTCGATGAAAAGGATGTCGACGGCGAGGGCGCGGGCTCCGGCGGCGGCGATGGCGCGGACCAAATCGGCGATGCGGTCGCGGGCAAGCGGATAACCATGCTCGGCCGCGACGGTCGCGTCGTCGATGGCGACGATGATCACCTCGGCGGGCGGGGGACGTGGTCCGGCGATCAGGAGCCGTATGTCGGCGAGCGGTTCTTCGATCTGATCGACGAGGCTGCGCTCGGCGGCAAGATGCATCCCGCCGAGCCATCCCGCCCAACTCCCCGCCGCGATGCTCGCGGCGGCAACGGCCCACAGTGGCAAACGCGCTAGCCGCGCGGTGATCACCGACCGAACCGGGCGAACAGCCGCGACACCCGTTCTTGCGGCCAGCGCTTGACGATCAAGGGTTCGCCGGGTTTGACGTCGACGCCTTCGCCCGGGCCCAGAACGACCGCGTCCGATCCGCCGCGCCGCGCGACATGGACGCGGCCCTCGGCGACAAAGACGGCGGTCGCCTCGGCATCGGCGTCGACCGCATAGACGGTGCCGCGAACCGAGGCGATGGCGTGGGGCGTCAGGATCTGGAAAGGCCGGCCGGGCTCGACGGTGATCAGCGCGGCGCGTCCGCTCAAGGTCACGGCGTGGGGCGGTCCGCCGCCCGCCGGTGCGCGGATCTCAAGGCGGACCGCGGCTTCGGCCTCGATAATGAGACCGCCGGCACAGCGGATGGCGACGCGCGGCGGATCGCTCAGCGTGGTGGAGGTGCAGCCCTGGTTCTGCGCGACAGCGCCGCCGGTCAGCACAAGCATGAGGGCGGTGGCCGCAATCATCTTGAGCGCGTTCACGAACATCAGATCGGTCCTCTGTCGGGGCGGAGTCCGGCGATCGATCCATGGTCGCAGAGAATGGCTGGAAAGTCTAAGCCTCGCCTTGGCAGACTACCGTGCGGGATCGGCGCATCGCTCATCTACGGCGCCGGCAAGGCCTTCGTCGGATCAAGGAAAGCCACGCCAAGCGGCTCGAAATCCCTGACGTTGCGCGTCAGCACTGTCAGGCCATGGGCCTTGGCGGTTGCGGCGATCGCGATATCGGCAAATCCGGGGGTGAAGCCGCGTTCCCGGGCGCGGTTCATGAGCGCGCCGGCGAACCGCGCGGCCGTGAGATCGAACGGCAGGATACGATCCCCATAAAGATGCTCCACCGCTGCCCACCACTCGCTCAAGATCGCTGCCTTGCGGGCGGCGCCCTGACGTCCAAGCTTGGCGATCCCGTCATGGATTTCGGCTGCCGTCACGGCCGACAGGAACAGGCTTTCCGACGCGTCGTCCAGCCAATCCACCAGTTCGACCAGGGGAACCTTCATGGTTGGCGCTGTCGCCGACAAAATGTTGGTGTCGACCAGATACATCAGAACCCGGCGTCGCGGAGCGGGGTTTCGCTGCGCTTCGGAAGGTCGTCGACGGCCAGCCCCGACGCCATCAAGAGCCGGCCGAAGCTTGGTACAGTGGAGAGCCGCTCCCATTCCTCCCAGGACATGACGACGGCCTGCTTGAGGCCGTGCCGGGTGATCACCGACGGCTCGCCTCGCAGCGCATCGTCGACGACGGCGGACAGGGTCGCTTTGGCATCCCGCAACTGAATCTCGCGCATGATCAGGACCTTAAGACGCTCTAATGACTACATTAGTCATATTGCGATCGGATCGTTTCGCGTCAAGGCCTATGCAGCCGCCACTCGATCAGCTGCCGCCGCTAAGCTCCGCCCTGCCAGACCTTCACTGCCTCGATGGGCAAAAGTAGCATCAGGACGTTGAGGGTGAGATTGTCGCGGATCATCCATCCGGTGAACAGCTCGAAGGTGACGGCGATCAGGACCGTCAGCCAGACCGGCAAACGGCCGGCTAGCCAGAAGCCGAGCACCATGAAGCCGAGATCGCTGACCGAATTGACGATGCTGTCGCCGAAATAGTCGAGCGAGATCGTCGCCTCGCGGTAGTGCTGGATCACCCGGTCGGTGTTTTCCGCGATCTCCCAGGCGCTTTCGACGATGAGCGCCAGGACGAGCCGGGCGCCGAGCGAATACCGCCGCAACAGGAGCCATCCGAGCCCGAAGAACAGGAAGCCGTGGATGACGTGCGAGGGCGAATACCAGTCCGACAGATGCTGGGAGTTTCCCGAGCTTTGCACCACGCCGTGCCAGAGCTTGACCGTGCCGCAGGTGCAGATCGGCTCGCGGCCCATGGCGTAGAGGACAAGCGTCGCGAGCGCGCCGATGACGAGCCCGATCAGAGCGTGCCAGCGGGAATATCCAGCGGGCGGGACGGTCGTTCGCGGCATGGCCTATCCTCGACACGAAGAGGCCGGCGCGTCCGGCCGGCCTCTCGTTCTATAGCGTCGGAGGCTTGCGCCTACTGCGCCTCGGTGATCCGACCGTCGGTGACCGGCTCATAGGCGGCGTTGTCCTTGGCGAGGTATTCCGCGACCACCTCGTCCAGCGCCGGGCCGAAATCATAGGCTTCCATCCCCTTGTCGGCGAAGATCGTGTAGCCGTCGCCGCCGCCGCGCATGAAGTTGTTGGAAACGACGAGATAGGTCTTGTCGAGATCGAGCGGCACGAAACCGTCGCCGTCCTTCACCTCGACCGATGTGACCCGGTCCTCGCCCGGCGTGCCGGTTTTCGACCAGGTGAATTTGAGTCCCGCGACCTGCGGGAACCGGCCGCCGCCTTCCTCGACCTCGGAGACGCCGTTCTCCAGTGCGGCTTTGAGGTCGGCGCCGGCGAGCTTGAAGGTCGACAGGGTATTCTGGAACGGTAAGACGGTCAGCACCTCGCCCATGGTGATCTCGCCGGCGTCGATCGAGGCGCGGAGGCCACCGCCATTGGTGATGGCGATCTGGGCGCCCTGATCCCTGACGCGATCGAGCATAGCCTCGGCGACAAGATTGCCCATCGCGCATTCGCCGGAGCGGCAGGTGTCGCGGCTGCCGTCGATCGGCGCGCTCGTCTCGGCGACGACCGTCTGGCGGATTTCCTCCAGCGGCTTGGCGAGTTCCGCGATCCGAGCCTTCAGCGCGCTGTCCTCGACGACCGCGCCATCCATGATGATCGGCTCACCGGCGGCGGCGGTGACGATGCCGGCATCGTCGAAGGTCACGTCGAGCTGGCCGAGATATTTGCCATAGGCATAGGCCTGAACGATTGCCACATCGCCTTCCGGACCCTTGATCATGGTCGGGTAGGGTCCCTTGGCCTTCTTGTCGGTGTTCGACAGCAGCGTGTTGGTATGGCCGCCGACGATGACGTCGATGCCGGGCACTTCGGCTGCGACCCGCTGGTCGACCGCGTAGCCGGAATGGCTGAGCACGACGATCTTGGTCACGCCCTGGCCGGTCAGCGCCGCGACCTCGCGCTTCAGTGCCGCCACCGGATCGGCAAAGCTGACATTCGGGCCGGGGCTCGACAATTCGCCGGTGTCGGCCGGCGTGATGCCGATCAGGCCGATCCTTTCGCCGTCCTTCTCGATCACCGTCGAGGGTTTCAGCGCGTCGGCCAGCTCCGGCTCCTTGGTGATGTCGGCGTTGGCCAAAAGGATCGGGAAGTCGATCGCCTCCATGAAGGCACGCAGCACGGTCGGCCCGTCGTCGAACTCGTGATTGCCGACGGTCATCGCCTCGTAGCCGAGCGTGTTCATCAGCTCGGCCGCCGCCTTGCCCTTGTACCGGGTATAGAACAGCGAGCCCTGGAACTGGTCGCCGCCGTCGACGAGGATCGAATTTGCCGCCGCCTCGCGCGCCGCCCTGATGCCGGTGGCCAGCCGCGCCGAGCCGCCGAAACAGGCGTTCTCGGCCGCGTCCTTCTCGCCGCAGCCAGAGTCGTATTTGTTGATCGGCTCGATGCGGCTGTGGAAATCGTTGGTGTGCAGGATCGTCAGTCTGTACTCGGCGAGCGCGGCGCCGCCACTGGCTGCGGTCAGCGCCAGCGCGGCGGCGGAAGCGAAAAGCAGTCGCATGTCAGATCCTTCTCCTCATGGCGGGGCGTCAGGGCCGGCGGCGATGTCATCTCCCGGCCGGCGTTGGTCGCGTGGCAGCTCGATCATAAGCGCGGCTGGCGATGCTTTCCTAACGGTTTTCGCGGCGTGGACCGCGCCGGGCCAGATGGCCGCCTGAAGCCACCTGTCAGCTCGTGCCGGAGATGTGAGCGCTAGTTGATTGACTGATCAATCAATCTACCTATTCTGCCGGCCATGAACCAATGGACCCGCATCCGACCCGCCGCCACCGGGCTCGAAGCCGCCCGCCGCGAGGCGCTGATCATCGCCGCCATCGCCGCCATCGAGGAAGCCGGCTCGATGGAGGCCACCACCATGGCGCAGATCGCCGCCCGCGCCTCGGTGTCGCCAGCGCTGGTGCATCATTATTTCGGTGCCAAGGACGATCTGATGATCGCCGCGATGCAGCATCTGCTGCGCGAATTCCGCGTGGGGGTGACGCGCCGGCTCGCTACCGCCGACACACCCCGCCAGCGGGTCAGCGCCGTCGTCGCCGGCTGCTTCGATCCCAGCCAGTTCTCCCGCGAGGCGATCGCTGCCTGGCTGGTCTTCTATCTCTACGCCCGCCGCTCGTGCGAGGCGGCGCGGCTGTTGCGGCTGTATTTCCGCCGGCTGGAGACCAATCTGATCTCCGGCCTCGCCCCACTTCTCGGCCCCGAGGCCGCCATTTCGGTCGCCGCCGCCGCCGGCGCGATGATCGACGGGGTCTGGCTGCGCCAGGCGCTGACCCCGCTTACCGCCCCGGACGGACCCGCGGCCGCCCGGATGGTGGAACGCTATATCGACGCGGAGATCGGCACATGAAAACCATCGAGGAAGCCGACTACGTCGTCGTAGGCTCCGGCTCGGCCGGTTCGGCGCTGGCCTACCGCCTGTCGGAATCGAGCCGCTACGACGTCGTCGTCGTCGAGGCTGGCGGCACCGACGCTGGCCCGTTCATCCAGATGCCGGGCGCGTTGTCCTTTCCGATGAACATGGCCCGCTACGACTGGGGTTACCGCTCCGAGCCCGAGCCGGCGCTCGCCGGCCGGCGTCTCGCCACGCCGCGCGGCCGTGTCATCGGCGGTTCGTCCTCGATCAACGGCATGGTGTTCGTGCGGGGGCATGCCCACGATTTCGACCATTGGGCCGAGGTGGGCGCTTCCGGTTGGGCCTATGCCGATGTCCTGCCCTATTTCAAGCGCATGGAATGCTTCGAGGGCGGTGAGGGCCCCGGGACCGGAACCGGGAAAAAGACGGGAAGCGCAAGCGAACCGGTCTGGCGCGGCAGGTCCGGCCCGCTCAACGTCAAGCGCGGCGCTATGGACAACCCGCTTTACGGCGCCTTCGTCGAGGCCGGGCGGCAGGCCGGCTATCCGGTTACCGACGATTACAACGGCGAATTCCCCGAAGGTTTCGGCCCGATGCAGCAGACGATCTGGCGCGGCCGACGCTGGTCGGCGGCCAACGCCTATCTGCGACCCGCCATGGCGCGGGGCAATTGCCGGCTGCTCCAGGCCAATGTCATGCGCGTCGCCTTCGAGGGCAGCCGCGCAACCGGCGTCGAGGTCAAGCGCTCCGGCCGCACCACCGGCCTCGTCAAGGCGCGGCGCGAGGTAGTGCTCGCCGCCGGCGCCATCAACTCGCCGCTGATCCTCATGCATTCGGGCATCGGCGATCCGGCCGAGCTGTCGCGCGTCGGCATCGACACGCGGCTGGCCCGTCCGGGCGTCGGGCAGAACCTGCAGGACCATCTCGAACTCTACATCCAGCAAAGCTGCACCCAGCCGATCACCCTCAACGGCTATCTCGACCTGTTCTCCAAGGGCCGGGTCGGGCTGGAATGGATGATGCTGCACACCGGCTACGGCGCCACCAATCATTTCGAGGCGGCGGGCTTCATCCGCTCGGCCGCCGGCGTCGACTATCCCGATATCCAGTATCACTTCCTGCCCGGCGCGATCCGCTATGACGGCCAGGCCGCCGCCCCCGGCCACGGCTTCCAGGCCCATGTCGGGCCGATGCGCTCGAAATCGCGGGGCGATATTCGGCTGACCAGCGCCGATCCTGGCGCCAAGCCGGCGATCCGCTTCAACTACATGTCGCACGAGGACGACTGGGCCGAGTTCCGCCAGGCGATCCGGCTGACCCGGGAGTTGTTTGCGCAGGCCGCCTTCGACGCCTATCGCGGGCCGGAGATCCAGCCGGGCGAAGCCTTGCAGAGCGATGCCGATCTCGACGGCTTCATCGCTCACCACGCCGAAAGCGCCTATCACCCCTGCGGCGCCGCGCGTCTCGGCGCAGAGAGCGACGTCAACGCCGTGGTCGATCCCGAATGCCGGGTGATCGGCACCGACAATCTTCGCCTCGCCGATTCCTCGATCTTCCCGCGCATCACCAACGGCAATCTCAACGGCCCGTCGATCATGGTCGGCGAAAAGGCCGCCGATCATATTTTGGGTGAGGGGATGCTGGCGCCGGAGCCCGAATTGCGACCCTGGATCAACCCGGCCTGGCGCGAGAAGCAGCGGTAGGAGCACCGCCGGACCGATTGAAAGCTCAGGAAAGCCGGCCGGGCTGAACCCGGCCGGCGCCAGTTTTCGCGAAGCCGGCTTACTGGGCCGGCTTGTCCAGACTGTAACGCTTCATATCGCGCTCCATGGCTTCCGTATTCCACATCGCCGGCGAAGCCGGCTGCGCCTGGGTGGCCATGTAACCGCTGTCGGCGGGCTCGCCCGCCTGCGGCTTGTCGCTCGCATCGTCTTTGGAGATGCTGCCGGTGACCGTCATGTCGGCCTTCGCCGCAGCGTCGGACGCGTCCGAAGTGGCGCTTCCCGAGGTCATGTCTGCGCTGGCGGTCTCGACCGGACCGCCGATGCCGACCAGAACGCCGGGCGGGTTGACAATCATGTAGACCTTGTTGCCGGCGGAATTGGTGCCTTCGAGCACGAAGGCCCGGTCGATGACGGCGACATTGGTCATCCCTGCCTGCGTGGCGCTTCTGGTGGCGTTGTCGCGGGCCTGGCGGTCGCCATCGTTCGCGGCGGTGCGCGTCGACGCCGAGGCGTCTGAGCCGGCGTCCGCGCTGGCGTCGTTCATCCGGTCGGACTTCGCGGAGGTCGCGCTGCCGTCCGCGCCGGTCGCCGTCGCCGCGGCGGCGCCGTCGCCGGCCTGGCTCTCGATCTGGGCGTTGCCGGCGGCCGTGGCGTCGGTCTTCGCCTGCTCGGCGAGAGTCGGCGTCAGGAACAGTCCGAGGGCCGTCGCGGTACTCAGCATAAGCTTCGTCATGTCGTGCTCTCCTTTCCTGTTTCGATGCGAATCCAACAGGATAGGCGCCGCCTTGTTCCACGATTTTTTCTTCGCCTGCTATCGTTTTGTCCGGGAGCCGCGCGGTCGCACCGTCAGCGCAGAGCCTCGCGCCGTCCCAGCGGCGGCGGCCCGTATTCGTTGGTCACCGTCTCGCTGGGCTGGGCGGCGAAATAGACGAAGATCAGCCAGCCGATCAACGGCACAAGGCCGATCAGCAGCCACCAGGCCGAGCGGCCGGTGTCGTGCAGCCGCCGTGCTGCCACCGCCAGCGACGGCACGAAGACCGCCAGAGTGAACAGCGCGTCCAAAGGGCGTGCGCCGTGACCGCTCAGCGGGCTCAAGCCGAGGATGGGTCCGACGATCACGCTGTCGACGAGGCCGAGGACAAAACTGGCGATCAGGGTGAACAGCACGAACCACCAGAATTCCGAGCGCGGCGCGCGGCCCCGGAAATTCGCATAGTTGGAAAACACCGAGCGGACGGCGTCGGAAAAACCCATACTTGCCTCGACTGGATGGCGAACCGATGCCGCCAAAGTGATGTTCCCGGACGATGCCGCAAGGCCGGTGGTGACGCCAGTGCCCTTACGCGGCGGCCACAGCAGGCGTAAACTGAAACGCTCTGCCCACGTGGGAGGTTGCGATGCCTGTATTATCCCCAGATGCCGCGTCGGCCGGTTCCTGCCTGTCCCGGCGCCATGTCCTCGGCCTCGCGGCCCTGTCCGGCCTCGCCGCGCTCGGCGGCTGCGCCACCGCCGGTGAGCCAAGCCCGCCGCCGCCCGGCGTTGCGGTCGTTGTCTCGGCGACGACACTGCTGGCGTTCAGCCCGGCGGTGGTCCAGATCAAGGCCGGCGACACCGTCGAATGGCGCAACGCCTCGCCCTTCGGCCACACCGTGACCGCCGATCCGGCGCTGGTGAAGAATCCCGCGAATGTCCGGCTGCCGAAAGGCGCGCGGCCGTTCAACGGCCCCCTGCCGGCCGGCGGGACCTATCGGCACAAATTCAACCGGCCGGGCACCTACGACTATGTCTGCTTGCCGCACGAGGGCGCCGGCATGAAGGGCCGAGTGGTGGTGACGGCGGGATAGGAGGCGGGACAGCAGCAGTGCCGAACTCGCGGCTGTTCAAGGTTTTGCGTCCATCACCGCCTCGGTGATCGCCTCCACCCCGAGGTCGATGAGCGACAATGGGATCATGGGGCCGTCCGAAAGGGGATCCATCCGGGGTCAGAAGTTCAAACGACGGGTCTCACGCCTGTTGTCGATCCATCTGCCCGTGTTTCTCGTATCACCGGTCAATATTCGGCATTGCGAGGGCACGGCGGTGAATGAGCATATGGTAGGCAACCACAACACGACCTCGGCCACAGCCGTCGCCCGTTCGGCATGGGTGACCGGCGCGGGAACGGGTATCGGCCGCGCATTGGCGCTGCGCCTGGCGCGCGAAGGCTGGCAGGTGGCGGTCAGCGCCCGCACCAAGCAGGATCTCGACACGCTTGCCGCCGAAATGCCGGGCCAGATCCACGCTTTTCCCCTCGACGTGACGGAAGGGGAGCGAACGCGCGAGACCACCACGGCGATCGAGACGATGCTCGGTCCGCTCGATCTGGCGGTGCTGAACGCGGGCACCTACCGGCGCGATTCCGCGACGCATTTCGACGCGAAGGCGTTCGGCGCCATGGTCGACGTCAATATCATGGGCAGCGTCCATTGCCTGGCCGCGCTCCTGCCCGGCATGATCGAACGCCGATCCGGACAGATCGCGGTCGTCGGTTCGGTCTCCGGCTACACGGGATTGCCGGGCGCGGCGGGCTATGGGGCCACCAAGGCCGCTCTCATCGCGATGTGCGAGGCGCTCCATCCCGAGCTTCAGGCGCATGATGTCCAGCTGAGCATCATCAATCCCGGCTTCGTCGAAACGCCGCTGACCCAAAAGAACGATTTTCCCATGCCGTTCATCATCTCGACGGACGAGGCCGTGGATCACATCATGAGCGGGTTGCGATCAAAGCGGTTCGAGATCGCCTTTCCCTGGCAAATGGTGCTGGCGACGAAGTTCCTCGCCGCCCTGCCCGCGCGGCTGCGCTTTGCATTGACCCGTCGGATGGTACGACGCTGATCGCGATCGGAGATGAAAGGGTACGAACGGCGGCGCCGGTCAGGCCCGTTCGAGATGGAACTGACCGACGTCGATCCGCCCGGTCCGGAAGCCGACGGCGCAATATTGAAGGTAATAGCGCCACATCCGCTTGAATCGCGCGTCGAAGCCCAAATCCTCGATCCGATGCCACGCGGCGGAGAATGACCGGTCCCAATGCAGGAGGGTCCGCTCGTAGTCGGCGCCGAAGAAATGCGAATCGCGGATCGCCAGGCCGGAACCGGCCACCGCGGACGCGAAGGCACCGCAAGATGGCAGCATCCCGCCCGGGAAAATATAAGTCTGGATGAAATCGGCATTGCGCCGGTAATGGGCGAAATGCTCGTCCGCGATGGTGATGACCTGGATCATGGCGCGGCCGCCGGGTTTCAAACGCTCTCGCAGAATGTCGAAATAGACCGGCCAGTTCTTTTCGCCGACCGCCTCGAACATTTCGATCGACACGATCTTGTCGAACTCGCCGGGGCAGTCGCGATAGTCCTGCAGCCGGACCTCGACCCGGTCGGACAACCCGGCCGCGGCGAGCCGGTCGCGCGCGAACTGTGCCTGCTCCCTCGACAGGGTGAGGGCGGTGACGCGGCAGCCGATCTCGCGCGCCGCATATTCGGCGAACCCGCCCCAGCCGCAACCGATCTCCAGCACATGATCGTCCGGGACTAGCCCCAGCTCGTCGGCGATGCGAGCATATTTCGCCCGCTGCGCCTCGGCCAGCGACTGATCGGCGCTGGAAAACAGGCCCGCCGAATAGGTCATCGTTTCGTCGAGCCACTGGCGGTAGAAATCATTGCCGAGATCGTAGTGGAAAGCGATGTTGCGCCGGCTTCCGCCGCGCGTATTGGACCGGAAGCGATGCCGCAGATACGCCAGCGCCTTGGCGAGACCCGGCGCTTCGAGAACCGGCGCAAACGCTGTCTGGTTCGCGTGCCCGAATTCCAGCAGGGCGCCGAGATCGGGCGTATCCCAATCACCCTCGATGTAGCTGCGCGCCAATCCGAGGCCACCACCGGTCGCGAGCTTCCGCACGAGGCCGCCGCTGTGCACCTGCAGGCTCGCCGTGGGGCCGGGCAGGAGGCCGTTGACATGATGGCGGGTTCCATCGGGAAACCGGAGCGTCAGCTGTCCCAGCGCGATCCTGTCCGCCCACCGGCAGAGCAGACGCATCCAGAACGGCGTGCGCAAGGCCCCGGCGGGAATCGAGTTATCCTCAGCGTGGCTCATACGCGCGGGTTTCCTTGTGGGCGGGCGACAATGGTGCTGGCGACAGGTCCGGGTGCGGCGCGATGGCGATGGACCGGAACGCCTTTTTTCCAGAGGCGCGCGGCCTCCCAATGGATGCCGGCGGTCACTTTCAGCGTCATCAGCGGATAGCGCAGCAGCGCGCCGATCAGCGCGCGGTCGCTGAAGGGGCGGCGCGCACCGGTGAACGCGGCGACCAGCAGCGGGCCCTCGGCGTCCGATTCATCGATGCGGATGGTAACCGTTTCGGCGGGAGGCGCGATCTTGAACCGGTAGTGGCACGCCATCGGAAGGAAGGGGGAGACGTAAAGCGCCTTGGCGCAATCCTGCCTCACGAACCCGTCCGCATCGACGGCCGCGGGGATGACGTAGGTGTGGCGTTCGCCGAACGTATTGCTCACCTCGTAGAGGATGGCGCGCAGTTCGCCGTCGGCGGCGTGGCAGAAATAGACGGTCAGCGGATTGAAGACATAGCCGAACATGCGCGGGTAGCAGAGGACGCCGATCCGCATGCCCTGCTCAAAACAGCCGGAACGGCTGAGATGCGCGTTCACCCAGTCGCGCAAGGTCCCGGCGCGCCCGTCGCCATGATCGGCATCCCAAAAGCTCAAGACCGCCCAGCAATTGTAGCCGAACAGCCGGGATGACGCTTCGAGCGACGGCAATTCGTCGAGATCGAGAAGCATCGAGAAGACGCGGTAGCGCAAGCCGTGCCGGCGCGGCCTGACGCGTTGATGCATGACCTCGCCGAGGAAAAGCGCCGACTGTCCCGTCATTCCGCGGCAACCGGCGCCGGGGCCGCCGCGATGCGCCCGGACGGCTCGTCCACCCGCCACGGACGTTGGACGTCGGCAAGGCTTTCGGCGGCGGCCAATCCCGCCTGCAATCCGTCCTCGTGGAAGCCGTAGCCGAAATAGGCGCCGCAGAACCACGTATGGCGTCGGCCTTGTAGCCGCCAAAGGTGCTGCTGGGCGTCGAGCGCTGGCTGGTCGAACAGCGGATGGGCGTATTGAAAGCTGCGAATGATCCGTTGGTGATCGATCGCGCGGGTCGGATTGAGGGTCACCAGGAGCGGATAGCTCAGATCGAGATTCTGCAACCGGTTCATCCAGTAGGTGACGCAGAGCGGTCGTGAGCCGTCGTCCTCGCTTTCGCCGATGTAGTTCCAGCTCGACCACACGCGTTCGCGGCGGGGCATCAGGGCCGCGTCGGTATGCAGAACGGCCGTATTGTCGGTGTAGCGAAAGGCTCCCAGCAAAGCCTGCTCCTGCTCATCCGGGTCGGCAAGCAGCTTCAGGGCCTGATCGGCATGGGTCGCGACGATCACATCGGTGTAGCGATCCGACTGGCCCGCGGCATCGGTGATCACGACGCTTCCATTCTCGCGATTGATCCGCGTGGCCCCGACACCGAGACGAACATCGAAATCACCATCCTCGCGCAGGCGCCGGACATATTCGCGGCTGCCGCCGGCGACGGTCCGCCATTGCGGCCGGTCGGTGAGGCTCAACAGCCCATGACTGTCGAAGAAGCGGATGAAGGCCAGAAGCGGATATTCGCGCATTTCGCGCGCCGTCGTCGACCAGATGGCGGCGCCCATCGGCAACAGGTGATCCTCGACGAATGCCGGCGCGTAACCGTTGCGGTCGAGATAGTCGCCAAGGCTGATGTCGGCGGATTCGGGGCGCCCCAGCACCGCCGGGGCCTCGCGATAAAACCGAAGGACATCGCGCATCATCTTCCAGAAGCGGGGGCGCACGACATTGCCGCGCTGCCCGATCAGGCCATTGAGACCCGACCCGGAATATTCGAGCTTGCCGCCATCGAGAGACGCCGCGAAGGACATTTCCGAGGCCTCGGTCTCGACGCCGAGATGCGCGAACAGGGCGACGAGATTGGGATAGTTGCGGTCGTTGTAGACGATAAAGCCGGTATCGACCGGAACCGGGCCATGCGCGCTCGGAACCGACACGGTATTCGAGTGTCCGCCCAGCCGCATGTCGGCCTCATAGACGGTGACGCGCATCGTGCGGCTCAGCAGCCAGGCTGCCGAAAGCCCGGAAATCCCCGACCCGATTACCGCAATACTGCGCGCCGAGGCCGGGAGCCCGGCTGTGTGTTCACAATTCACGATCGTTGGTTCCCGAGCATGGTGGTTATTCTCATGCGATACGGGGACGATCGCGCTTTGGATCGATCGGATCGCAAAAATTCCGCCGGACCGGTGATCCGAAACGGTTCGGCCGGCGTAAAACCGCCATGACCATGATTATTCCCCTGGCTGTGAGTCCATGGCAGAACTGTCCGACGGCAGGCCTGCGACGGCTTCGATCGACACCGCGTTACGGTGAACCGGGAAGAGTGATGATGGTGCGTCGGGACGATTTCAGTGCGGCCCAGTCCATGGGAGATTTGCTCCATGCCGTCGCGACAGAGCGTGATGCCGATGCGTTCGAGCAGATCTTCCGACATTTCGCCCCAAGGGTGAAAGGCTACATGGCCCGCCTCGCCGGCGACGGACTGCTCGCCGAGGAACTGATGCAGGAGACGATGGTCGCCGTCTGGAACAAGGCGGGCCAGTTCGATTCGCGCAAGGGAGCCGCGTCGACCTGGATTTTCACCATCGCCCGCAATCTGCGGATCGATGCCGTTCGCCGTGAGCGGCGACCCGCCTTCGATCCGAACGATCCGGTCTTTGTTCCCGACGAGACCGCCCCGGCCGATCTCGTCGTCGAGGAGCGACAGTCAGCCGATGAGCTGCATCGCGCCATGGCCGAACTGCCCGCGGATTTGGTCGCCCTTTTGAAGCTTTCCTATTTCGAGGATCAGTCGCACAGCACCATCGCACGCGTTCTCGACCTGCCCCTGGGCACGGTGAAATCGCGCATGCGCCTCGCATTCGCGAAACTGCGT
Organism: uncultured Aurantimonas sp.; assembly: GCA_947488615.1. Lineage (GTDB taxonomy): Bacteria > Pseudomonadota > Alphaproteobacteria > Rhizobiales > Rhizobiaceae > Aurantimonas. The sequence goes on along the minus strand of CANKZU010000008.1, from coordinate 39,932 downwards.
GCCGCGCTGGACCACACCGGAGAACGATCGTGACCATTCGTCACCATGTCAGCGACGACCTGATCGTCAGCTATGCCGCGGGCGCTCTGGCCGAGGGCTGGAGCGTGGCGGTCGCTACGCATCTGGCGCTTTGCCCGGCTTGCCGGCGGCGGCTCGCCACCGCCGAAACCGTCGGCGGCGAAATGCTCGGCGCGATGACGGCGGAACCGGTGAGCGAGGAATCCTGGAAGGCCGTCGGCGCCCGCCTGAATCCACAATCCGATGTACCGGCCATCCGGCCAACCGCAATGCTGGCCGGCAACGGTGAAGACCGGTTGCCCGAGCCCTTGCGCTCCTATGTCGGCGGCGATATCGACTCGCTTCGGTGGCGCTCGCTCGGCCGGGGTGCGTCGCAGATCCACATCAAGACCGCCGATCCCGACACCAAGGTGCGGCTGCTGCGGATTCCGGCGGGAAAACCGGTGCCCGAGCATGGCCATGGCGGGCGCGAACTGACGCTGGTGTTGAGCGGGCGTTTCCGCGACGGCGATGCAGTGTTCGCGCGTGGCGATATCGAGGACGCCGACGGCGATCTGACGCATCAGCCGATCGCCACGCCAGAGGCCGACTGCATTTGTCTTGCGGTGACGGACGCGCCGTTGCGCTTTCGCAGCTGGCTGGTCCGCGCGGTCCAGCCGCTTCTGGATATTTGATTCTTCGGCAATCCGGACAGGGTGGATTTATCTGGCATGATCAAATACGCCGTTGCTTACGTCGCGACCGCCATCCTGTTCTTCGGCCTGGATTTCATCTGGCTGTCGACCATGTCGGGTGGATTTTACCGCCGGAGAATCGGCGATCTGCTGATGGACCAGCCGAATTTCGCGGTCGCCGGCACCTTCTACGTCTTTTACGTCGTGGGAATCGTCTATTTCGCGGTCTTGCCGGCGCTCAATGCCGAAAGCTGGCCGACCGCCCTCGTCGGCGGAGCGCTTCTGGGGCTCGTCGCCTACGGGACCTACGACATGACCAACCTTGCCACGCTCAAGGGCTGGTCGATTTCCATGAGCGCCGTGGACATGGCTTGGGGCACGCTTTTGACAGCGGTCGCCGCGACCAGCGGATATTTCATCACCAACTGGCTGGTTCCACAGAGCAGCTGATGATCTCGCCGAGGGCCTGGTTGCCGAGCAAGGAATTGGATTGCTTTCGGTGTATCGTGCCGCGCTTAGCTGGAGAGGGTTGCGTGCCTTATGGCCGCATGGACGGTGCCGGCGCGACGCCCGACTCTCCCTCGCACCAGCGCACGATGACCGGCGCGGCGGCTTCGGCGCCGAGCGTCAGGCATTCGCCCGCCTTCGAGCCTCCTGCGTCCGCGTTCCCCTCCGCACACAGCGTCCAGCCGGCTCCGGTCGCGCCGGAGGCGGCGAGGACCAGTTCGGGGATGGCCGGAAGGCGCGGCGTATAGACATAAGCGCCGTCCTTGAGCACCGCGTCCGGCGGCGGCTCCATGCCGGCCCCCGAGCCTTCGATCCGGCTCTCGACCACCGTCAGCCCGTCCGGTCCGGCGGTCCAGCGCTCCCGCCAGCTCGTCTTTTCCACCGAGTGGGTCCAGGCGAGGGTGAAGACGGAGGCGGCCAGCGCGATGGTCTTGCCGGCGGCAACGACGCAGATCATTGCGCCGGCGTCGCCGTCTCATTGGCCGCCTCGCGCGCCGAAGGGGCGTCCTCGATCACAGGGCTTGCCGCGCCACCGGTTTGGTTCGCGATCTCCGGCACGCCGTGTCGGCGCACCTGCCACAGATGCCAGCCGATGATGATCGCCGCGAGGCCGAAGCCGATCTCGTCGGTCGCCGGCAGCGCCGCGATCAGCGTGAAGGCGGCGACGGCGGCCAGAAGCCGCTCCCACCATGTCAGCGGCGCGACGAGGAAGCCGATCGCTGCCGCGCCCCACAGTCCGATCGCCAGGCACGCCTTGACGACAACGTAGATGACGGCCGGCCAGTAGCCGATCGCTTCGGCCAATGGTCCGCCATCCTGCAGCATCAACGCCGGCGTGTAGACGGCCATGAACGGGATGATGAAGCCGGCGAGCGCCACCTTCACCGCTTCCATCGAGATCTTCAGCCCCGGTGCCTTGGCGATCGGCGCCGCCGCGAAACAGGCGAGCGCCACCGGCGGCGTCAGATCGGCGAGGATGCCGAAATAGAAGACGAACATGTGCGAGACGATCAGCGGCACGCCCAGCGCCAGCAGCGCCGGGCCGGCGATCGACGACGTGATGATGTAGTTGGGGATGGTCGGGATGCCCATGCCAAGGATCAGGCAGGTGATCATCGTCAGCACCAGCGACAGGAACAGCGAGGTGTCGCCGACCGAGACGATGTACTGGCCGAAGGTGTTGGCGACGCCGGTCAGCGTCATCGTGCCGACGATGATGCCGACAATGGCGCAGGCGATGCCGACCGGCAGCGCCGTCTTGGCGCCTTCCGAGAGAGCGTCGCGGGTCAGGAGCAGCGTCTCGCGCCCGCCCTTGAACAACGCCGAGAGGGCGATGAGGATCGCCAGCGCGATCACCACCGGCATGATGCCGTATTGGAAGAAGGCGGCGGCCGACAGGCCGAGGCCGATCCAGAACACGTAGCGCAGCGCCTGCACCGAGATGCGTCCGGCGAGCGGCGCGCCGAGGATCAGGAGCGCCGTCAGCGCCAGACCGATAGTGCCGGCGAACAGCGGCGTGTAGCCGGTGAACAGCAGCCAGACCAGGACGATCAGCGGCAAGAGCAGGTACCAGCCGTTCTTCAGCGCCATCAGCGGCGACGGCAGTTCGGCGCGCGCCAGACCGAGCAGGCCGCGCTTGCCGGCTTCCAAATGCACCATCCAGAATACCGAGCCGAAATACAGGATCGCCGGCACGACCGCCGCCTGGACGACGGCGGTGTAGGGTACGTCGATGGTCTCGGCCATGATGAAGGCGACGGCACCCATCACCGGCGGCATGATCTGGCCGCCCATCGAGGCGGTGGATTCGACACCGCCCGCAAAGGCCGGCCGGTAGCCGAAGCGCTTCATCAGGGGAATGGTGAACTGCCCGGTGGTCACCACATTGGCGACGCCGGAGCCGGAGATCGTGCCCATCAGGCCGGAGGAGATGACCGCCACCTTGGCTGCGCCGCCCTTGGCGCTGCCGACGAGGCCCAGCGAAATGTCGGTGAACAGCTTGATCATCCCGGCGCGCTCGAGGAACGAGCCGAACAGGATGAACAGGAAGATGTAGGACGACGAGACGTAGGTGGGGATGCCGTAGATGCCCTCGGTGCCGAAGGCCATGTGGTCGATCACCTGGGAAAAATCGTAGCCGCGGGTGACGAAGGGCGAGGGCAGATAGTTGCCGAACAGGCTGTAGGCGAGAAACGTCCCGGCGATGATCGGCAGCGCCGGCCCCATGATCCGCCAGGTCGCGACGAACAAGATCGCCAGCGCCGCGACGCCGACGGCGGTGTCCTGCGGCAGCGGCATGCCGGCGCGAAAGATCAGCGCCCCGTATTCCCACCATTGGTAGAAGGCGACAGCCATGCCGGCGACGCCGAGCGTCCAGAACAGCGCGCGCGAGGCCGGGCTTTCGCGCTTGATCGCGGCGATCAGCGGCAGGCCGAGAAGGCAGAGGAAGCCGACATGGACGGCCCGCACGATCTGACTCGGCAGATCGAGAAGATGCGAAGCCGTCGCAAGCTGGAAGATCGAGAAGAAAAACGCGATCCAGAACAACAGCCGACCTTCGAAGCTGGCCGGAAAGCCCGAGGACAGCGGATCGTGCAACCCGGCGCGCTCGTCGTCGGTCGGATTCAGTTTCTCCGCAAGCCCCTGATTCATGATGCGGTTCCTCCCGAACGCCCGTCGCGACGGGACCTTAGCCGCGCGGAGGAAGGGGTGCAAACGACCAGGCGCCGGTTTGTCATGGCGTCGAACCGCATTTTCGTCGGCGTCACGCAGTTCTCGCCGCTGGGCTGCTCGATGTCGTGCGCGAAACCCGGCGGCCGTGGTAGGAGCGGGGTGTTGGAGGCCGCAAAGGCAGTGCGTTTAGCGGTTTCACGTGAATCAAAGGGGATCGCCCATGCAACGGCCGAACATCCTGATCGTCATGGTCGATCAGTTGAACGGGACGCTGTTCCCGGACGGTCCGGCGGAGTTTTTGCACACCCCGAACCTTACCGCGCTGGCGCAGCGGTCGCTGCGGTTTCAGAACGCCTATACGCCGAGCCCGCTCTGTGCGCCGGCGCGCGCCGCCTTCATGGCCGGGCAGTTGCCGAGCCGCACCGGCGTCTACGACAACGCGGCCGAATTCGCCTCCTCGATCCCGACCTTCGCCCATCATCTGCGACGCGCGGGCTATCGCACCGCCCTGTCCGGCAAGATGCATTTCGTCGGCCCCGACCAGCTGCACGGCTTCGAGGAGCGGCTGACCACCGACGTCTATCCGGCCGATTTCGGCTGGACGCCGGACTATCGCCGGCCGGGCGAGCGGATCGACTGGTGGTATCACAATATGGGCTCGGTCACCGGCGCGGGGGTCGGCGAGATCACCAACCAGCTCGAATATGACGACGAGGTCGCCTATCACGCCGGCGCCAAGCTCTACGATCTGGCGCGGGGGCAGGACGAGCGGCCGTTCTGCCTGACCGTGTCCTTCACCCATCCGCACGACCCCTATGTGGCGCGCCGCCGCTTCTGGGATCTTTATGAGGATTGCGATCATCTCGATCCGGCGACCGGGCCGATCCCCCTTGAGGATCACGACCCGCATTCGCGGCGGCTGCTGAAGGCGTCCGACTTCGAAAAATTCGCGATCACGCCCGAAGACGTCCGCCGCTCGCGCCGGGCCTATTTCGCCAACATCTCCTATCTCGACGAGAAGATCGGCGAGATCCTCGGTGTGCTGAAGGATTGCCGAATGGCGGAGAACACCGTCGTGCTGTTCGTCTCCGACCATGGCGACATGCTGGGCGAGCGCGGCCTGTGGTTCAAGATGAGTTTTCGCGAGGGCTCGTCGCGCGTGCCGCTGATGCTCAGCGTGCCGGGCGGGGAGACGGGGCTGGTGGCCGCGCCCGTCTCGACCCTCGACGTCTTGCCTACGCTTGGCGATCTCGCCGGCATCGACCCCGCCGAGATCGCGCCCTTCGCCGATGGGACAAGCCTGCTCGCAACTGCCCGCGCCGGAAGCCGTCCTGAACCGGTGCCGATGGAATACGCGGCCGAGGGGTCCGAGGCGCCGATGGTCTCGCTCAGGGAAGGGCGATTCAAGCTCAATCTGTGCGATCTCGACCCGCCGGAGTTCTTCGACGTGGAGGCCGACCCAGGCGAGGCACGCAATCTCGCGGCCGAGCCCGAATGCGGAGGACCGGCCGCGGCGGAGGCGTTCGGCCGGCTGCGGGAAGCGGCCGAAACGCGCTGGGATCTCGCCGCCTTCGACGCTGCGGTGCGCGAGAGCCAACAGCGGCGGCTGGTGACCTACCAAGCGCTGCGCAACGGCGCCTATTATCCCTGGGACTATCAGCCGCTGCAAAAGGCCTCGGAGCGCTACATGCGCAACCACATGGACCTCAACGTCCTGGAGGAGAACCAGCGGTTTCCGCGCGGCGAGTGACCCGCATTCCCCATGTGGGACGGATCTGCCTGCCCACCCCACGCGCAAATCGTGCCGGCTGACGAATAAATCGGCAAGGCGCCGGTTTTTTATGCTGTCATCGAAGCTTCGTCATTGCGTCACGAAGCGGTTTTGAAGCACTGTTACGGCGCGTCTTCGACAAGCTCGGCAACAGGGCCCGAGAGTCGCATCAACGGGTGAGGAAATCAGATGAACCGCAAACTTCTCAGCGCAGCCGTCGCGCTCGGGGCGATGATCGCCGGCGCGAGCCAGGCTTTCGCCGTGACCGAGCTGCAGTGGTGGCACGCGATGACCGGCGCCAACAACGAGGTCGTCGAGACGCTGGCCAAGGAATTCAACGAAAGCCAGCAAGACTTCAAGATCGCCCCGGTGTTCAAGGGGACCTATCCCGAGACGCTGAACGCGGGCATTGCCGCCTTCCGCGCCAAGCAGATGCCGGCGATCATTCAGGTCTTCGATGTCGGCACCGGCGTGATGATGGGCGCCGAGGGCGCGGTGAAGCCGATCGCCGAGGTGCTTGAGGCTGGCGGCTTTACCTTCGACAAGTCGCAATATCTGCCGGGCATCGTCGCCTATTATTCCAAGCCGGACGGCACCATGCTGTCGTTCCCGTACAACTCCTCCTCGCCGATCCTCTATTACAACAAGGACATCTTCGAGAAGGCCGGGCTTGACACCGAAGAGCCGCCGAAGACCTGGCAGGCGGTGTTCGACGCGGCACGCAAGATCAAGGAATCCGGCGCGGCCGAGTGCGGCTATACCTCGACCTGGCTGACCTGGATCCATCTGGAGAACTTCGCCGCCTGGAACAACGTGCCCTATGGCACCGAGGAGAACGGACTGGCCGGCACCAATGTCGAGCTGAAGCTCAACGAGCCGATCTATGTCGAGCATTTCCAGGCGCTCGCCGATCTCGCCAAGGATGGCGTGTTCCGCTATGGCGGCCGCACCTCGGAGGCCAAGCAGCTGTTCTTGTCCGGCGAATGCGGCATCCTGACCGAATCCTCCGGCGGGCTTGGCGATATCGTCAAATCCGGGATCAACTACGGCATCGGCCAGCTGCCCTATGACGAGAACGCTCAAGGGGCGCCGCAAAACACCATCCCGGGCGGTGCCAGCCTGTGGGTGTTCGGCGGCAAGTCGGACGAGGAATACAAGGGCATCGCCCAGTTCTTCGATTTCCTGTCGCAGACCGATATCCAGGCCCGGCTGCATCAGGTCTCGGGCTATCTGCCGGTGACCAAGGCGGCCTATGAGGCGACCAAGGCGTCCGGCTTCTACGACGAGAATCCGGGCCGCGAGACGCCGATCCTGCAGATGCTGGGCAAGGAGCCGACGGCGAACTCGAAGGGGGTTCGCCTGCCGAACCTGCCGCAGATCCGCGATATCGCCAACGAGCAGTTCGAGGCCATGCTCGCCGGCCAGCAGGACGCAAAGCAGGCGCTCGACAAGCTGGTCGAACAGGGCAACGAGGCGATCGCCGAAGCGCAGTAAGGCGCCGAGCCGACAAGAACGCCGGGCGGCCACAACCGTCCGGCACCTGCCATGGGCTTCGCTTCGCGTGTCGCCTGACTGATGGATCCAGGACCGCCGTGTCGAAAGCCGTCTTCCCCAACAAATGGCTGCCCTATCTGCTGGTCGCACCGCAGGTGGCGATCACGCTGGTGTTCTTCTACTGGCCGGCGAGCCAGGCGTTGTACCAGTCGGTTCTGCACGAGGACCCGTTCGGGCTGAAATCGGAATTCGTCGGGCTGGCCAATTTCCAGTCGATCCTGTCGGACCCGGCCTATCTCAATTCCATCAAGGTGACGGCGATCTTCAGCCTCTCGACTGCGGCGCTGTCGATGTCGCTGGCGCTGCTCCTCGCGACCGCCGCCGAAAAAGTGGTGCGCGGGCGCGGGCTCTACCGCACGCTGCTGATCTGGCCCTATGCGGTTGCCCCGGCCGTGGCCGGCCTCCTGTGGCTGTTCATGTTCAACCCGGTGATGGGCACCTTCGCCTATATGCTGCGTCGCAACGGCTTCGACTGGAACCCGTTGCTCGATGGCGATCAGGCGATGCTGCTCGTCGTCGTCGCGGCGGCCTGGAAGCAGATCAGCTACAATTTCCTGTTCTTCGTGGCCGCCCTGCAGTCGATTCCGAAATCGCTGATCGAGGCGGCGGCGATCGACGGCGCCGGATCGACCAAGCGCTTCTGGACGATCGTCTTCCCGCTGATCGCACCCACGACGTTCTTCCTGCTGGTGGTCAACACGGTCTACGCCTTCTTCGACACCTTCGGCATCATCGATTCGGTGACGGCCGGCGGCCCGGCGCGGGCGACGGAAACCCTCGTCTACAAGGTCTATGTCGACGGCTTCGTCAATCTCGACCTCGGCAGTTCGGCCGCCCAGTCGGTGATCCTGATGGCGATCGTCATCGCGCTGACCGCGTTCCAGTTCCGTTATGTGGAGAAGCGGCTGCATTATGCGTGACGCGGCGGTGACCGGACGATGATCGAGCGTCACTCTATCGGCCGCCCGATCGCGCATGTGATGCTGGTGCTCGGCATCGTGATCGTCGCCTTTCCGATCTACTACACGTTCATCGCCTCGACGCAGACGCTGCAGACCATCCTGCGCCCGCCGCTGCCGCTGACGCCAGGCGGGGAGTTCGGCGAAAATTACGGTGAGGCGCTGTTCGGCGGGATCGGCCGGATCGGCGGCGTCAACGTGTGGACGCTTCTGTTCAATACGACGGTGATGGCGCTCGGCATCGCGATCGGCAAGATCGTCATCTCGATCCTGTCGGCCTTCGCCATCGTGTTCTTCCGTTTCCGGCTGCGCATGACCTTCTTCTGGCTGATCTTCATCACATTGATGCTGCCTGTCGAGGTCCGCATCCTGCCGACCTACAAGGTGATGGTCGATCTCGGCATGATCGACACCTATGCCGGGCTGATCCTGCCGCTGATCGCCTCGGCGACGGCGACGCTGTTGTTCCGGCAGTTCTTCATGACGATTCCGTCCGAGCTGGTCGAGGCGGCGCGGGTCGATGCCGCCGGGCCGATGCGGTTCTTCTGGGACATCCTCATCCCGCTGTCGAAGACCAACATCGCGGCGCTGTTCGTCATCCTGTTCATCTATGGCTGGACGCAATATCTGTGGCCGCTGCTGGTCACCAACGACAACCAGATGAACACCATCGTCATCGCGCTGAGGAAGATGGTGTCCTTCGCCGATGCCGACACGCCGTGGCATCTGGTCATGGTGACGTCGATCCTGGCGATCGTGCCGCCGGTGCTGGTGGTCGTCCTGATGCAGCGATGGTTCGTGCGCGGCCTCGTCGAAGCGGAGAAATAAGCGTGGCAGGCATCGAACTTTCCGACGTCCGCAAGGTCTATCCCGGCGGGGTGGAAGCGGTGAAGGGCGTCTCGCTCGACATTCCGGACGGCGAATTGGTCGTGCTGGTCGGCCCGTCCGGCTGCGGGAAATCAACGCTCCTGCGCATGGTGGCCGGTCTGGAGACGATCTCTTCTGGGACGATTTCGATCGGCGATCGGATCGTGAACGATCTCGAGCCGGCCGAGCGCGACATCGCCATGGTCTTTCAGAACTACGCGCTCTATCCGCATATGAGCGTGCGGCAGAATCTCGAATACGGCCTGAAGAACCGCAAGATGGCGAAGGCCGAGATCGCCCGCCGGGTCGATCAGGCGGCGGGGATTCTCGAAATCGCGCCGCTGCTGGCGCGCAAGCCCGGCCAGCTCTCGGGCGGCCAGCGCCAGCGCGTCGCCATGGGCCGCGCCATCGTGCGCGAGCCGGAAGCCTTCCTGTTCGACGAGCCCTTGTCCAATCTCGACGCCAAGCTGCGGGTGCAAATGCGCGCCGAGATTCGCCGGCTGCAGCGCAAGCTCGCCACCACCAGTCTCTACGTCACCCACGACCAGCTCGAGGCGATGACGCTGGCCGACCGGCTGGTCGTCCTCAACGGCGGCCGGATCGAGCAGGCGGGGACGCCGATGGACGTCTACGAGCGGCCGGCCAGCTTATTCGTCGCCACCTTTATCGGCTCGCCGGCGATGAATCTCATCCCCGTCGGGGCCGCCGGCGGAAGCATTGCCGGGCTCGCCGGCCTCGACGGCCTGGCGGTTGGTCCGTCGATCGGACAGACGCTCGGCATCCGCCCGGAGCATATGCGCCTCGTCGAAGCGGCGCAGGCCGCGCCGGGCGAGCTGCTCGCCGATCTGACCGTCACCGGCGTCGAGGTGGTCGGGGCGGAAAGCTATGTCTATGGCGCGCTGCCCGAAAAAGGGCCGGAACTCGCCGTGCGGGTGCCAGGCTACTCGCATCTGGAGCCGGGAACGAAGGTTCGCGCGGCCGCGCCGCTCGATGCCCTGCATCGCTTCGACAGCGAGAGCGGCCGCCGGCTCGACTGACGTCGCCGCCGCAATTTTCTCCCCGTCCTCCGCACTGCTGCGACACTGATCCCGTCGAAGCGAGCGCGGGAGAGAGCGATGACGGTGAATGGAGACGTGCTGGCGGCAGCGCGCCGTGTCGAAGCTGAGACCGGCGTCGAGGCGACGGTGTTGATCGCCGTCGCTCTGGTCGAGACCCGCGCCGTCGCCTTTGCACGGGTGGGCAAACGGCGCGAACCGCTGATCCGTTTCGAGGGCCATTATTTCGACCGGCTGCTGAACCCGGCGGATCGACAGCGGGCGCGTGTCGCGGGCCTTGCCGATCCCCGCGCCGGCCGAATCCGCAATCCGGCCTCGCAGGCGGCGCGCTGGCGGCTGTTCGACAAAGCGGCGGCGATCGACGCGGCGGCCGCGGCCCAGTCCGTCTCCTGGGGATTGTGCCAGGTGATGGGTGCCCATTGGCGGCGGCTCGGCTACCGGAGCGCGGAGGCTTTCGCGGACATGGCCCGCGCGTCGATCGATGGTCAGTTCGAGATCGCGGCGCGGTTCCTGAAGCTGGGCGGACTCGCGCGGCGGCTTGCCGGTGGCGATACGGCCGGTTTCGCGCGCCGCTACAACGGCCCCGGCTATCGCCGCAACCGCTATGACGAGAAGATCGGCGCGGCGTGGCTGGAGGCCCGGCGGCTGATCGCACCGTCGTCCGATGCGCCGCGCGAACTGCGGCGTGGCGCGCGCGGCGAGGCGGTGCGGCGGTTGCAGGTGGCGCTCGTGGGCCGTGGCCACCGCCTGACGGTCGACGGCATCTTCGGTCCCGCCACCGAGGCTGCGCTGCATGCGTTTCAGCGCGTTCAGGGCCTTGCGGTCAACGGCATCAGCGATGTGGCGACGCTCCTCCATCTGCTTCCGGAGCGTGGTTCTGAAGATTGCCGGTGAAGGAATGTTTGGCTTCGACCTCGGGTGGTTCTATGTCATAAGGCACCATGCTCTTGCCTCCTTTAATCGATCCGCAGCGCCACGCCGTTTTCCTCGATTTCGACGGCACTCTCGTCGAATTGGTCGATGATCCCGACGCCGTCGCCATCGCGCCAGCGGCGCTCGACCGGTTGACCGTGCTGCGGGCCGAACTCGCCGGAGCGCTCGCCGTCGTCAGCGGCCGCCGGATCGTCGATCTCGACCGGTTTCTGGCGCCGATGCGCTTTGCGGCCGCCGGTGTCCACGGTCTGGAACGGCGCGTGCGACCGGACGGAGAGACGGAACGGCTCGCGGGTCCGGAAGTGCTCGACGATGTGCGCGAGAGGCTCGCGCAGCCGCTGCGGGTCAATCCCCGGCTCAAGCTCGAGGACAAGGGCACGGCGCTGGTCCTGCACTATCGCATGGCGCCGGATCTGAGAGACGTTGCCGAGCAGGCGATGGACGAGGCAACGACGGGCCGTCATGACCTTGCCGTCATGAATGGCGACAATATCGTCGAGGTGCATCCGGCCGGCATGGACAAGGGCAAGGCGCTCGCCGCGATGATGAAAGACGCGCCGTTCGCGGGCCGTATTCCCGTCTATGTCGGGGACGACACGACGGACGAATTCGCGCTCCAACATGTGCGCGATGCGGGCGGCGTCTCCATCAAGGTCGGCGACAAGCAAAGTGTCGCGGAATTCCGGCTGACGGATGTCGCGGCGGTCCATCGCTGGCTGGCGGCATCGGCCTGACCACCGGCCCGGACCGGCAGTCGGTTCGCAAACGAAGAGACGTCGGTGCAATGCCGGCCAGGGACAGGGGAAGGGAAACGATGGCTGAGGGGCAGCGGCGACTGGTTGCGGTATCGAACCGCGTCGGACCACTCAACGACGAGGGCAAGGCCGGGGGGCTCGCCGTCGGCCTGTCCGACGCGCTGCGCCGGCGCGGCGGGCTCTGGTTCGGCTGGAGCGGCGAGACGTCCGACGAGGGCACCTTCAAGGACGCGCAGACCCAAGTCCACGGCGACGTGTCGATGACCACCATCGACATGACCGAGGAGGAACTCGAAGGCTTCTATTACGGCTACGCCAACCGATCCTTGTGGCCGCTGCTGCATTATCGTCTGGATCTTGCGCAGTTCGACCGCCAGTCCGAGCGCGCCTATCGCTCGGTGAACCAGCGCTTCGCGGCCCGTCTGGCGCCGCTCGTCACCGACGACGACCTCGTCTGGGTCCACGATTATCATTTCTTCTTTCTTGGCTCGGAACTGCGCCAATGCGGGTTCAAGGGCAAGATCGGCTTCTTCCTGCACATTCCGTTCTGTCCGCCGGAAATCTTCACCGCGCTGCCGGCCAGCCACGATCTCGTCCGGGCCATGCTCGCCTACGACGTGGTCGGCTTCCAGACCGATACCGACCGGCGCAACTTCCTCGCCTTCTGCGTGCGCGAACTGGGCGGTGAAAAGCTGGAGGGGCACAGGATCAAGGTCGGCGACCGCGTGGTGAGGGCGGATACCTTTCCGATCGGCATCGACGCGCCGGGCTTCGAGCGCTTCGCCGTCTCGCCGGAGGCCAGCGAGCACGAGGAGATGGTGCGCGAGATGGTCGGCGACCGGCTGCAGATCGTCGGCGTCGACCGGATGGATTATTCCAAGGGGCTGGTCGAGCGCTTTCGCGGCTTCGAGCGGCTGCTGGAGGACTACCCCGAGAACCGCGGCAAGGTGCAGTTCCTGCAAGTGGCGCCGCTGTCCCGCTCGGAGCTCGACGCCTATGTTGAATTGCGCAGTGAGCTTGAAGAGCTCGCCGGCCATATCAACGGCCGCTTCGCGACGCTGGACTGGACGCCGATCCAGATCATGACCCGTGGCTTCAACCGGCGGGCGCTGGCGGGCATCTACCGCGCCGCCCGCGTCTGCCTGGTGACACCGCTGCGCGACGGCATGAACCTTGTCGCCAAGGAATTCGTCGCCGCGCAGGACCCGGACGATCCTGGCGTGCTTTTGCTGTCGCGCTTCGCCGGCGCGCGGGCCGAACTGCCCGATGCGGTGATCGTCAATCCGTATTCGACCGACGACGTCGCGCGGGCCTTGCAGCAGGCACTGACGATGCCTTTCGACGAGCGCAATCGCCGGTGGAAGGCGATGCGCGCGGCTGTGTTCGCCGGCACCTCGTCGAACTGGTGTGATACCTTCCTCGGTGCACTCGAAAACAGCGAGGAACGCTGAGGCTTTTTAACGTCGAATGGTGTCGGCGGAGGCCTTTCGGCCATCCGCCCAGATTGGAAGGCTATGGACGGACGTAGGAATAGTCGTCTTCCTGGAGTTCCATGAGGCGAACGACGCCCGAGGGAACCTCGGTGGCCTCGTCGAGCAAGGGGATCTCCTTGCCTTCCTTCTTGGCCATTCCCTTGCGGGTATTGCCGCAGGCGGCAAAGGACAGATCGGCGATTTCCATCGACATCATCTTGATGCGGTCGGCGACGGGGGACGTGTCGGAGCGCAGCATGTTCAGCCCCGGACCATAGGTAACCACCTCGATGATCACGTCCTCGCCCTTCTCGTCGTAATAGGCCTTGATGTTCTGAACGTTGTTCAGCGCCATGTTCATGCGCTGGGGGTCTGCCTCGTCGACATGGATCGCGACCTTGTGCGGTTCGGCCGCCTGGGCGCCCGTCACGCCGCTGCCGAACGGCGCCGCGATCATGAAGGCCAGCGCGGCGAGGGCCGCGAAACGCGTCATTGCGATTTTCATTGATATTCCTCCCGTTGCGATCCGATGGGACCCGGCTTTCAAATCCGCGCTCCGTTTGCGGCGGCAGTGTTGCCGAAGCGGTCCTTGATGTCTACGGTGATATTCATAAATGCGAATGTGTCGAGTCACGATGGCGACTGGGAGGTCTTATGAAACAAGCAGGGGGTGCCGCTCCGGCAGCGGGTCTTTTATCTCTTGTTGGCGAGTTTTGGCGCGGGGTCGCCGCGTTCACGCGTGGCTTGGCCGGCGGAGCGCCGATCCGGCCATTGCTGCCGAGTCTCGCGGCCGCTGGATTGGCCGTGGCGGCTCTCGGCCTATCGCCCGCGAGCGCGGCGGAAACCGAGTCGGTCGAACTCCCCGTCGGTGATTTGACGCTGACTGGCGATCTCGTGCGTCCCGACGATGTCGATATGAGCCAACCGGTCGTGCTTTTGGTCCACGGCACGTTCGCGCACAAGGACGTCGAGCTGATGGAGGCGCTGCAAGGCGCGCTGGCCGAACGCGACATCGCGTCACTCGCCGTCACCCTTTCGCTCGGGCAGGATCGGCGGGAAGGCATGTGGGACTGCAATCAGCCCTCGACCCACCGGCACGAGGACGCGGTGGCGGAAATCGGCGCATGGGTCGACTGGCTCGGAACCGAGGGATACCAGCAGATCGTTCCGCTCGGCCACAGCCGCGGCGGTGCGCAGGTGGCCTTGTGGCTCGCTCGCGTAGGCGAACGCGCCGATATCCCGACCGCCGTCCTGCTCGCGCCGATGACCGAGGATGCGGGCACTGCCGTCGAAAATTACGAACAGCGCTTCGGCGCGAAGCTGGCGGACGTGCTGGCGGAAGCGAAGGCCGCTGAGCCCGATCAAACGCTGGAGGTCCCCGGCCTGGTCTATTGCTCTGGGACGAATGCGACGGCACAATCGGTGTTGTCCTACCATGCCGACAATCCGGAACGCGACACGCCGACCCTGTTGACGCGGGGCGTCTCGATGCCGGTGCTGGTCATCGCCGCCAGCGAGGACGAAGTGATCACCGATCTGCCGGAGCGGTTGGCCCCGATCGTCGATGAAACAAAACTTCGTCTCGAAGTGGTCGAGGGGGCCGACCATCTGTTCCTCGACTTCTTCGCCGAGGATGCCGCCGACCTCATCGCGGAGCATATCGCGGCGCAACCCTGAAACGTAAAGCCCCTTGGGAGGAGAGTTGACATGATCAGGACCAATTGCGCGCGAGGCATGATCGCGCTTCTGTTCGCCGGCGTCGCCGCGATGCCGGTCATGGCGGCCGAGAACGTCACCTCCTATGAAACCGCCGCGCCGTTCGATGAGGTCCGTCAGGACTTGTCGGACGCCATCGTCAATCGCGGTTACGTCATCGACTACGAGGCGTTCGTCGGCGACATGCTGGCCCGTACCGGCGCGGATGTCGGGTCGGAAAAGACCATCTTCCAGGGCGGGCGTGCCAACATCATGCAGTTCTGCTCCGCCGTCCTGTCGCGCAAGGCGATGGAAGCGGACGTCATGAACCTTGCGTTCTGCCCCTATGGTTTGTTCGTCTATGAAAACGCCGACGCGGCCGGCACCGTGACCGTCGGTTTCCGCCGCCTCGACGAAGTCGGCTCCGACGAATCCAAAGCCGCGCTCGGCGAGATCAACGCCGTCCTCGACGACATCGCCAAGGAGGTCGCCGGCGCCGAATAATCGCCGGGCCGCTTTCAGGCGGTGGCCGGTGTTTCCGGTCTGAGCCGGATCGCGACCAGAAGTGCCGATAGGCCGAGGGCGAGCACCGCCGCCGAGCCGATCAGGGCGGTGTTGTAGTCCGCCTCGCCGGCAACGAGGAAACCGGCGGCGAGGGGACCGAGCATCTGGCCGAGGCCGAAGCCAGCGGTGAGGATGGCGAAACCCCGTCCGCCGAGACCGTGCCGCCCGAGCGGCATGGTCAAGACGGTGATCGCCATGAAGGTGCCGCCGAACAGGACGGCGGCGACCAGCGCCGCCGTGCCCGAGCCGCTGACGGCCGGCAGCAGCACGCCGACGATCTGCGCCGCGTAGGCGGCGGCGAGCGCGGCTGAAAAGCCGATCCGCTCGGCGATCCGTGACCAGATCAGGCAACTCGGCAGGCCGGCTAGGCCGACGATGATCCAGACCCAGTCGCCCATCGCCTCCAGACCCGGCCGGGATTTGACGATCGCGACGATGAAGGTGGCGAAGACCGAATAGCCCAGCCCCTCGCAGCTGTAGGTGACGAGCAGCGGCCAGAACGGCAGGGGTCGGGGCACGCGGCGACGCGGGTCCGGCGTGTCCGTCCGCGCCGGCAGCGTTCGATCGCGAACCTCGATGAAGACGACCGGCGCAAACAGCGCTGCTAGCAGACCGCCGGCGATCCAAAGGCCGGCCGAATCGAGCAGCGGCGCCGCGAAGAGCACGAGCAGGCCGGAGGCGGCTATGCCGATGCCGACACCACCGAAGACCCAGCCGAGGCGGGCTTCCGCCCCGATTCGCGCCAGCGCCTCGGCGATCATGCCGGCGGCGGAGATCATGGCGAAGGCACTGGCAAGGCCGGACATGGTGCGCAGCGCCAGCCAGAGGCCAAGCTGCTCCGTAAGCCCCATCGCCAGGGTGGTCAGGATGCTGGCGGCGACCCCGAGCCGGAAGGCGGCAAGCCGCGGCGCGCCGCGCGGGACGAAAGTGGCCAGAAGCGAGCCCGCGAGATAGCCGGCGAAGTTCGCCGCCGCGATCAGGCCCGCCACGTCGACTCCGAAGCCGTTGTCACGTTGCATCAGCGGTAGGAGCGGCGTGTAGTAGAACCGTCCGACGCCCATGACGATCGCCAGCGTCAAGAAACCGCCGAGAAGAAGTCGATTGGTCGGATGCATGGCGAGAACCGGTTCTGTCGACGAGCCGTTCGCGCCGCCAATGGTTCTTTAAAGCATGAATCCCCGCTTCGAAATGCCGTTGTCGCGAAGTTGCCTCGCCGCCCTATGTGCTCAGCGACATGACAAGAGGAGGCCGCCATGGGCGATCGCAAATCGGGCGTCAAACGCCTCGCCGACCTCGATATGGACCAGAAGATCCCGAAGGCCGAATATGAACCGCGGCTGCAAGCGGTGCAGACTCGATTCCGCCAGATCCAGCAGGCCTATCTGCACACGAACGACAACGCCGTCGTCGTGTTCGAGGGATGGGACGCCGCCGGCAAGGGCGGCGCGATCCGGCGGATGGCGAGTGTCATGGACCCGCGGGGCTTCCGGGTCTGGCCGATCGGGGCGCCGTCGGCGGAGGAATTGGCGCGGCACTACATGGCGCGATTCTGGGAGCGGCTGCCCGGAGAGGGCGAGATCGCGGTCTTCGACCGGTCGTGGTACGGGCGGGTGCTGGTGGAGCGCGTCGAGGGCTTCGCCGCCGATGCCGAGTGGCGCCGCGCCTATGAGGAGATCAACCAGTTCGAGGCGATGCTGGCCGATTCAGGAACCAGGATCGCCAAAGTGTTCCTCTATATCGATCGCGACGAACAGCTCGGGCGGTTCGAAAAGCGGCTGCGCGATCCGCTGAAGCGCTGGAAACTTTCCTTTGAGGATTTCCGTAATCGCGACAAATGGGATCAGTACGAAGAGGCGGTGAACGACATGCTGGAGCGCACGAACACCAAGGTCGCGCCGTGGCGTGTGGTACCGGCAAACCATAAGAAATTCGCGCGGGTCACGGCGCTTTCCGAGATCGCCGACCGCCTCGCGGGCGGGATCGACCTGTCGCCGCGGCCGCTCGATCCCGAAATTGAACAGCGTTTTATGCGGGAAGCGTCCGACTGAGACCTTTCGATCGGCTGCCTACGCGCCTGCCACCGAGGGCTGAACGGGCAGCGACCCGTTTACGAAGCCAGCCGCAGGCGGATGGTCTGCTCGAGCCCACCGCCGGCCCTGTTGGCGACGATGATCGAGCCGCCCGCCTGCTCGATGATCTCCTTGGCGATGGCCATGCCGAGCCCGGCTCCCGGCTTGAACTTGCGACGACCCGGATCGACCCGGAAGAACGGCTCGAAGGCCCGATCGATCATCTCGTCCGGTATGCCGGGTCCCTCGTCGGTGATGGTAATCACCGCCTCCGTTCCTCCACGATCCAGCGCGACATGCGCGCCCTCGCCGTGGATGGCGGCATTGTCGACGAGGTTGCGCAGTGCCCGTTTCAACGCCAGCGGCCGGGCGACCACGACGAGGGGCGGTCCGCCAGCCGGCATCGCATCGACCGGGCGTCCGATCTCGCGCAGTTCCGCCGCGATCTCGGCCAGCAGCCGGTCGAGCCGGATCGGCTCGTCGGGCGTGGTGTCGACCTCTTCGCGCACCAGGCGGATGGCGCTGTCGGCGATGCGGTCGAGTTCGGCCAGATCCTTCAGCCAAACCTCGCGATCCTCGTCGGGCAGGAACTCGGCGCGCAGGCGCATGCGCGTCATCGGGGTCCTGAGATCGTGGCCAGCGGCGGCAACGAGGCGCATACGGCTTTCGATTGCCTCGCGCACGCGGCTGGTCAACCGGTTGAGCGCCGCTGCAGTCGCGCGGACCTCGGCCGGGCCGTCTTCCGGGACATGGGCGGGCAGGCCGTCGGGGCCGATCGTCGAGACTGCCTGATCGAGGATGCGGAGCGGGCGTGTCATCTTGGTGGCGGCAAACAGCGAGACCGCCGCCGCGCCGATGACGACAAGGGCCATATAGGACACGAAGGCCGGCCAGTTGCGTGTGCGCATGCCGGGATGGGGCAAATAGGCCCAGCGCCCCGGCTCGAACTCGAAGGCAAGCTGCGGCGTATGCGTGCGCATGTCGCCGACCATGCGCACCGGAATGGCAAGGCCTTCGCCGGCCAGGCGTTCAGAGATGCGGCGCGCCTCGTGAACCATCACGCCGTTGCCGGCAACCGGCGCGCCGCCGACGACGATGCCGAGCCGTTCGGCCGCGCCCGGGTCGGCCGCGAGGATCGTGGCGATGATGCGAACTTCGCTGGCGAACGCGGCGCGGAAGCTCTCGCGGTCGGGACGCTCCAGCACCTGCACCGAGACCAGCGCCGCGATGACCACGACGCCGACGATAGCGAGGACCAGGAGCAGAGCCAGCCGCGAGCGGAGCGATCTCATGACGGATCGCTCGCATGCCGTTCGACCCGCGCCGCGAACTGATAGCCGCCATTGCGCACCGTCTTGAACAGCCGGAAGACGCCGTTGTCGTTGAACTTGCGCCGCAGCCGGCTCATCGTCACGTCGACGGAGCGGTCGAAGGGATCGACGGTCCGCCCGTGCAACAGGTCCATCAAGACGTCACGGGAGAGAACCCGGCCCGGCCGTTCGAGGAAGATCATCAAAAGATCGAACTCCGCGCCGGTGAGTTCGATCTCCTGACCGTCGGGTGCGCCGATCAGCCGACGCTCCGGATCGACGGTAAAGCCCTCGAACGCATAAAGGCCAGGTTCCGCCGGGCGCTCCGAGGAGCTCTCGCCACTGCGTCTCAACACCGCGCGGATACGGGCGGCCAGTTCGCGCGGGTTGAACGGCTTGCCGAGATAATCGTCGGCACCAAGCTCAAGGCCGATGATCCGGTCGACATCTTCTTTCAGCGCGGTCAAAAGGATGATCGCGATGTCCGGCCGGTGTTCCTTCAGGTCGCGGCAGATATCGAGGCCCGAGCCATCCGGCAGCATGACGTCGAGAACGACCAGGTCGATGCGTGAATCGGCCACCTTCTGTTCGCAGGCACGCCGGCTGGCGGCGAGCGAGCAGCGAAATCCCTGTCCCTCCAGGTACTTTCCGAGGAGGCGTCCGATTTCCGGGTCGTCGTCGACGACGAGAATGTGGGGCAGGCTCATGCGGCGGTCGTCCTTCTGCGTAGCCTATTCTCTGTCGGCCCCCGGCCCCGCACGCGAGGGGAATTTTGTAACGGGACGTTGCCCTTGGGCGCTGTGACACGTTTCGTAACAACTCTCCGTGTCCAAGCCATCTTTCGTAACATTCCGCCGTATCGTCGCAACAACCGGCGCCTAGGTTGAGGGTCCAGACGTCATCCAACCAGAGGACATCGACATGACCCAGCTTCACAATCGTCAGACGACACGCCCCAGCAGGTTCGTCGCCATCGCCGCCGCGGCGCTCATGGCCAGCACTGCTGCCGGCACGGCCTTCGCCCAGCAGACCACCACCCCCGCGCAGCCTTCCGCCGCGACCGCTTCGGACTCTCGCGACGGTTCGATGATGCGGCGCGGCGGCAAGGAATTCAAAGGCCACGGCGGTATGGGCGGTATGGGCCGCATGGGCCATGGCGGACGTCACGCAGGCATGATGGCGCGCATGTTCACCCCGGCGCGCGTCGCCGACGCGCTGGCGACGATCGAGACCGGTATCGGCGTTCGTCCGGACCAGATGGAGGCATGGCGCACATTCACCGCCGCGGTCGTCGCCTTCGCCGATGCCTCGCAGCCGCCGCGCATGGGCATGGGCATGGGCATGGGCATGGGGCAGGGACGCCGCATGATGATGCCCAATGCCGGCGCCGACACCTCCGATGACGACACCGCGATGGCCGATGATACCGACACCACCGCGATCGCCGATGAGGAGACCGACGACACGGCGGCCTCGGACGAGGCGATGCAGTCGGAGGAGGAGGCCGATACCGACAACCAGGCCGGCCCGCGATTCCGCGGCTTCCGCATGCTCGAGCGCATGGCGGACCGTGCCATTGCCCAGGCCGGCAAGGCCGAGGCGCTGAAGAGCGCGCTGGCCGAGGTCGAAGCGGTGCTGACGCCCGAGCAGATCACCAGTGCGCAGAGCATCGTCCGCTCAATGATGCGGGACGCCCATGGCCAGCACCGCATGCAGATGCGCGGCCATGGCGGTGGACGCGGCGATATGGGCGGCCATCACGGGCGCGGGGGTGAATCCCGTGGCGGCGGCCGGCACTGAACAGGCATTCAGCCCGAATCGCGGCGCGCCCGCGGTCATTTGAGCAGTACGGCCGGCCTCATGACGAGGCCGGCCGTTTTTCGTAAAATGCTCGCGGTTCAGCCCAGCGCGTCGGCGATGGCCTTGCCGCAGTCTTCGGTGCCGAGCGGACCGCCGAGATCGCCGGTCCTGAGCTTTTCCTCCGCCAGCACCGTCTCGATGGCGCCGACGATCGCCGCGCCGGCTTCGGCGTGGCCGAGATGGTCGAGCATCATCGCCCCGGCCCAGATCTGGCCGACCGGATTGGCGATGCCCTTGCCGAAAATGTCGGGCGCCGAGCCATGCACCGGTTCGAACAGCGAGGGGAAATTCCGCTCCGGATTGATGTTGCCCGACGGCGCGATGCCGATCGTGCCGGTGCAGGCCGGTCCGAGATCGGAGAGGATGTCGCCGAAGAGGTTGGAAGCGACGACGACGTCGAACCGGTCCGGATTCAGCACGAAATGCGCGGTCAAAATGTCGATGTGGTACTTGTCCCAGCGAATATCGGGATAGGATTTCGCCATTTCCTCCACCCGCTCGTCCCAATAGGGCATGGTGATCGAGATGCCGTTGGACTTGGTCGCCGAGGTCAGGTGCTTCTTGTCGCGGCGCTGGGCAAGCTCGAAAGCGTATTTCAGGATGCGGTCGACGCCGATGCGGCTCATCACCGTCTGCTGGGAGACGAATTCGCGATCGGTGCCCTCGAACATGCGGCCGCCGACGGAGGAATATTCGCCCTCGGTGTTCTCGCGCACGACGAAGAAGTCGATGTCGCCCGGCTCGCGGCCGGCCAGCGGGCTCTTGACGCCCGGCATCAGCTTGACCGGACGAAGGTTCACATATTGGTCGAAGTCGCGGCGGAACTTGATGAGCGAGCCCCAGAGCGAGACGTGATCGGGCACCGTGTCCGGCCAGCCGACGGCGCCGAAGAAGATCGCGTCATGCCCGCCGATCTGCGCCTTCCAATCCTCAGGCATCATCTCGCCGTGCTTGGCGTAGTAGTCGCAGGAGGCGAAGTCGAAGGAGTCGAACTGCAGGTCGAGGTCGAATTTCGACGCCGCCGCTTCCAGCACGCGCAGGCCCTCGGGGATGGTTTCCTTGCCGATACCGTCACCGGCGATGACGGCGATCTTCAGACTGTTGGATGACATGGGGCCTCTTTGCTTCAGGTGTCAATCGGGGTGGTTCGGGTTGCCGCTGCGGGGCTTATGGCAGCATTTCGATCGCGACGGCAGTCGCCTCGCCGCCGCCGATGCAGATCGCGGCGACGCCGCGCCGCCCTCCGCCCTCATGCAGGGCGGCGAGGAGCGTGACGATGATGCGCGCGCCGGACGCGCCGATCGGGTGACCGAGGGCGCAGGCGCCGCCATGGACGTTCATAATGTCGAGCGGAATGCCGAGTTCGCGCATGGCGATCATCGGAACGACGGCGAAGGCCTCGTTGACCTCGAAAAGGTCGACATCGGAAAGCTGCCAATCGGCGGCTTCGAGCACCCGGCGGATCGCCTCGACGGGCGCCGACGTGAATTTCGCCGGTTCGCCGGCGAACTGGCTGGTCGCGACGATCCGCGCGAGCGGCGCCAGGCCGCGCTTTTCGGCGCCACTCTCGCGGCCGAGCACCAGCGCGGCGGCGCCGTCGGAGATCGACGAGGAATTGGCGGCGGTCACAGTGCCGCCGGCCCGGAAGGCGGGCTTCAGGGTCGGGATCTTGGCGGCGTCGGCCTTGCCGGGCTGTTCGTCGCGTCTGACGGTCACCACACCCTTGCGGGTCGCAACCTCGACGGGAACGATCTCGGCATTGAGTGGGTCGCTCTTCTGGGCATCGAGCGCGCGGGTCAGCGAGGCGACTGCGTAGTCGTCCTGTTCCTTGCGGGTGAACTGGTAGGCCTCGGCCGCGTCCTCGGCGAAACTGCCCATCAGCCGACCCTTGGCGTAGGCGTCCTCCAGGCCGTCGAGAAACATATGGTCGATCACCTGGCCATGGCCGAGGCGCAGGCCGGCGCGCGCCTTGGGCAGGAGATAGGGCGCGTTCGACATCGACTCCATGCCGCCGGCGACACGCAGGCCCTCCGACCGGGCGTGGAGGCTGTCATGGGCCATCATCACCGCCATCATGCCGGAGCCGCACATCTTGTTGACGGTGGAGCAGGGGACGGATTTGGGCAGGCCGCCGCCGATCGCCGCCTGGCGCGCCGGCGCCTGGCCGAGTCCGGCGGGCAGCACGCAGCCCATCGTCACCTCGGCCACGTCGTCGGTGGCGGCGCCGGCGCGCTCGATCGCGGCGGCGATGGCTTTCGCCCCCAGCTCGGTTGCGGTGAGGCCGGCCAACTCGCCCTGAAAGCCGCCGAGCGGCGTTCTGGCGCCGCCGAGAATGACGATCGGGTCCTGCATGGGATCAACTCCTTGCGTTAACGAGGCGGACGGGTCGCGGCCAGCGCGGGTCGATCGGATGCCCGCTCGCGCAGCGCAGACAATCTTGGCACTACGGGAATCCACTCGGCGCCGGCAAAGCGCATCTCGACATAGTCGAGGGCGGTGACGGCGGCGATGGTACCGAGATCCAGACGTTCACCCGGTGCGTCGAGGACCGTCGCATCGAGGCGCTTCAGGCCGTCGGCGACCGACCGCCTGCGCCTGGCGGCGATCGGATTGGCGTCGAAGGCGTGGTCGGCGAAATCGCCGCTGACGATCCGGCGCCCAATCAGAATCTGCACAGCGGCGTCGCAGACCCCGATGCCGATTCCGGCGACCGACAGACTCTGGGCGTCGCTGGCCGAGAGGGCGCCCTTGCCCTGCCGCTCGGCAAAGGCCGCGATGAACAGGCACTCGGTGATCGCGGTGCCGTCGTCGAGAACGAGACAAGGCACCCGCCCGGCGCTGTTGGCCGCCAGCAGATCGGCCGCGTCGGCCCATGGGTCGACGGTCTGGATTTCCAGATCCTCGATTCCCGCCTCGATCAGGGCCGCATGGGCGATGCGGGCGAAAGGCGAGGTGGCGTTCTTCAAAAGCTTCATGGCCGGAACCTCAGATGCAGCGGCCGCCATCGACCTCGAGGACGGCGCCGGTGATCATCGCGGCTTCGTCGGAGGAAAGGAAGACCGTGGCGTTGGCGATGTCCTCGGGCCGGCTCATCCGGCCGAGCGGGATGGTGGCGATGAATTTGGCGCGGTTCTCCGGCGTGTCCGGAACGCCCATGAATTCGGACAAGAGCCCTGTTTCGCCGATAACCGGCGCGATGCCGCAGACGCGGATCTTCATCGGTGCGAGTTCCACGGCGAGCGACTTGGTCAGCGTGTTCACCGCGCCCTTGGACGAGTTGTACCAGGTCAGACCCGGACGCGGGCGCAAGCCGGCGGTCGAGCCGATATTGACGATGACGCCGCCGCCCGCATCGCGCATGGCGGGGATTGAGACCCGGCTCATGTGGAAGATCGCCTTCACATTGACCGCATAGACCTTGTCGAATTCCTCCTCGGTGACATCGAGGAGCGGCTTGTTGCGGTGGGTCCAGCCGGCATTATTGACGACGATGTCGATGCCGCCCAGCGCGTCGCTCGCCGATTTCCAGGCCGCCTCGACGGCGGAGCCGTCGGTCAGGTCGCAGGGAATCGCGACGTGCCCCTCGCCGAGTTCGCCGGCGACACGTCCCGCGCCGGCCTCGTCGATGTCGAGCACGGCGACCTTCGCACCCTCCCGCGCGAAGGCTTTGGCGATGCCCTCGCCGAAGCCTGAACCGCCGCCCGTGACGAGGGCGCGCTTGTTGGCCAGACGCATGAATGATCCTCCCGATCGATCGCCTATCTATTCGCTATTCGCCGTGATTGAACACGACCGTCTTCAGTTCCGAAAACTCGTAGAGGGCCTCGAAACCCTTCTCGCGGCCGTGGCCGGATTTCTTGACACCGCCGAAGGGCAGCTCGATGCCGCCGCCAGCGCCATAACCGTTGATATAGACCTGGCCGGCGCGGACCTTCCTGGCCATGCGCATCTGCCGGTCGCCGGCATTCGTCCAGATGCCGGCGACGAGGCCGTAATCGGTGCCGTTGGCGATCCGGACGGCGTCCGCCTCGTCCTCGAAGGTGGAGACGGCGAGCACCGGGCCGAACACCTCCTCTCGGGCCAGGCGATGCTCGGGCGGCACCAGGCCGAGAAGGTGGGGAGCGACGTAAAAGCCGCCCGCGGGCGCGTTCGGCGAGAGCCGGCCGGTTGCCAGCGTCTTGATGCCGGTTTCGGCCGCGTGATCGAGGAAGGACTGGACGCGCGCCTTCTGCCTGGCGCTGACCAGGGCGCCAAGATCGGCGTCCTCGTCATGGGGCGCGGCGACGAGGCTCTCGAACTTCGCCGTGACCCGTTCCAGCACCTGGTCGAGGATCGGCTTGTGGACGAGCAGGCGGCTGCCGGCCGAGCAGGTCTGGCCGCCATTCTGGACGATCGCGCCGGCGATGAACGGCAAGGCCTTGTCGAGGTCGGCGTCGTCGAACAGGATCTGCGGCGACTTTCCGCCAAGCTCCATGGTGCAGCCGACATTGTTCGTCGCGCAGGCCTGCTGGATCAAGGTTCCGACCTGAGGCGAGCCGGTGAAGGACATGAAGTCGATGCCGGGATGGGCCGACAGCGCCGCCCCGGCCTTTTCGCCATAGCCGGTGACGAGGTTGATCGCGCCCTCCGGCAGCCCGGCCTCAAGCGCCAGTTGGGTCAGGCGGATCGGCGTCAGGCAGGCTTCCTCGGCCGGCTTGATGACCGTCGCGTTGCCCATCGCCAGCGAGGCGCCGAGGGTGCGGCCATACATCTGCGCCGGATAGTTCCAGGCGATGATATGGCCGGTGACGCCCTTGGCCTCGCGCAGGGTCATGACGGTGTAGCCGTTCATGAAGGGCAGCGTTTCGCCATGCACCTTGTCGGCGGCGCCGGCGTAGAACTCGAAATAGCGGGCGCAGGCGGTGATGTCGGCCCGCGCCTGCTTCATCGGCTTGCCGCAGTCGAGCGCTTCCAGCTGCGCTAACTCCTCGGCGTTGGCGGCAATCAGCTCGGAGAACCGCATCAGCAGCCGGCCGCGTTCGATCGCCGAGAGCCGGCCCCAAGCCCCGCGCTCAAACGCCTCACGCGCGGCGGCAACGGCGCGGTCGATCTCGGCTTCGCCGCCGGCGGCGATCTTCGCCACGGCTTCGCCGGTCGACGGGGCGATCACATCGATGGTCTCGCCCGAATCGGCATTGGCCCACTTCCCGGCGATCTGGATGGTCGAACCGCTCGCCGCGTTATCGAACTTGAACTGCTGGTTCACCGCTTCCTCCCTGTTTGCCGTGCCGGCGCGCTGGAACGCCATCTTCGCCGGCGCCTCCACACCGTTTGCCAAGGCCCTCTTACGGCTTTGCCGCGCGGGAGGAAAGCCAACCGACGAGCACGACGCGCGGCATCTCACCTGGCGCGGTCAACCGCTGGCCCGCCTCGCTATCGAAGAACGGCGACGACCCGTCGCTTCGTCATAGCAGGACTTTCGGCTCGGGGCGGCCTCGCATCGGAAGGTCGATGAGGAACGTCTTTCCGGCATGGGGATCGTTCGTTCTGGCCTTGTCCGAAAGGCCGGACCAGGCCGAGGTGACAATCATCCGGTCGAGTTTCGGGCCGACGAAGCAGGGGCAGGTGACCTGCCGGGTATCGATCGCGATCGTGCGGATGCGCGTCCCGTCCGGCGAATAGGCGTCGACCGTGCCGTTGCCCCAGCGCGCGTTCCAGATGACGCCGTCGGCATCGCAGATCGCGCCGTCGAGCCCGCCCTTGCCGCCGCACTGGTCGAAAAACAGCGTTGGCTCGGCCGTGGGCAAGCCGGTTTTCGGATCGACCGCGACGCGCATCAGACGGTTGAGGGCGGTATCGGTGAAATAGGCGAGGCGGCCATCGGGCGAAAAGCAGATCGCATTCGGGATGGTGACGTTGGAATAGAGCGTCCGCAATTCGCCGCCGCGATACCAGTAGATCGCGCCGGCGCCCTTCTCGTGCGCCTTGCCCATGGTGCCGATCCACAGCGCGCCGGATGGATGAACGCGGCCGTCATTGGAGCGCGTCGCCGCATTGTCGGCCTCCAGCGGCCGATGCAGCGACAGCTTGCCGGTCGCCGTCTCGCGTATATAGAGACCGTCCTCCGCCGCCATGAGTTGGCGCCCGGTATCGACGACGGCGAGGGCGCTTGCCATGAAGGGCAGGGGATGGACGGTCGCTTCCGCCGCGTTGCCGCGCTTTTCGAGCAGTGATCGGCCCTCGATGTCGAACCACCAGGCGGTGTGGGTCGCCGGATCGTAGGTCGGACCCTCGCCCAGCCGGCAGGCGATGTCGGAATAGAGGCTAACGGAAATATCGGCGTCGGTCATCGGCGGTCCTGGCTCCTCAATCGATCGCCAGCATTGCCGGTCTGTCCGGTCCTGTCGATCCGGCGTGACGGGCCGGCGATTTGCCCAGGCCGCTCCCAGTGCTCGTCGTTCCGATGTGCCCTCCGCAACACATCGGTCGTTAAACAAGATTCAAGATCGCCGGGCTAGTTTGACAACTCCAGCCGCGGCCAACTAGCTCCCGGCAATCCAATCGAGAGCTCTGCCCCTGTGACGTTCCGCCTTTTCGCCCGGCCTAGCCTTGTCGCGCCCTTCAAAGCCACGATCGCCGCGCTGCTTGCGCTGTCGCTTGTCGCCTGCCAGTCGACGGAGCTGACGAGCGCCGGCTTGACGTCGGCAAGCGGGCTACGCGCGGCCAGTGCCCTCGTCGGCGATGCGGAAATCCGCGGGCAATCCACCTTGGTCGTGGATTACGCCAGCGGTCGCACGCTCTACGAAGAGGCGGCCGACGGCCTGCGCTATCCCGCCTCACTGACCAAGATGATGACCCTCTATTTGCTGTTCGAGACGATCGAGCAGGGTGAACTCTCGCTCGACAGCGAGCTTGTCGTCAGCGAGAACGCGGCGTCGAAGCCGCCGGCCAAGATCGGCCTCAAAGCGGGATCGACCATCCGCGTCCGCGACGCCGCCCAGGCGATCGCGGTGAAATCCGCCAATGATGTCGCCACGGTCATCGCCGAAAACCTCGGCGGCTCGGAGGAAGGTTTCGCGGCGGCGATGACGGCGAAGGCTCGGTCCCTCGGCATGAGTCGGACGCAATTCGCCAACGCCTCCGGCCTGCCCGATCCGCGCCAGATCTCGACGGCGCGCGACATGGCGACTCTCGGCCGCGCGTTGTTGTCGCGTTTCCCGGCCTATGCACCGCTGTTCAGCGTGACCGAGTTCGAATATGGCGGCAAGCGCTTCAAGGCGACGAACAAACTTCTCGGCAAGGTGCCGGGCGTCGATGGTTTGAAGACCGGCTACATCCGCGACGCCGGGTTCCATCTCGTCGCGACCGCCAAGCGCGGCGGACGCCGGATCATCGTCGTCGTGATGGGCGGCGCGAAGGGCAAGGAACGTAACGACACGGTGACCGCGCTCATCGACGAGTACCTCGGCCCCGCACGGTTCGCCGAACGCTGACCCGGTCCGCGCCTTAGGCGCCGTACGTCCCGCCCGCCCGATCGGCGCGGGGACGCTGAGCCGCCCGAATTTTGATAATGGATTCGTCGCAAGGCGCCTGTTTGGCGGACTGGCGGGCGATGGGCGTCGACCTGTCGCCGCAAGGCGATGCGCGCTTGCAAGCCACGGTGACAGAACCGATTGCGGATTCGTCGGTCGAGGGGCACGGGGCGGTGCGATGCGCCGACGAAAGCCAGACAATTCTAGCGTTGCAAAATTAAAGTATACAAAAACCCTCACAGCCTGATTGCGCCGCGCATCGGAAGCAGACAGTATGCCGCACGAAAAGAATCCATTGTGGGGAAGCGAATGGCATCGGTGACGTTCCGGGACGTGCGTAAGTCGTTCGGTCCGGTGGAAGTGCTGCATGGCGTCTCGATCGATATCGAAGAGGGGCAGTTCGTCGTGCTGGTGGGGCCGTCGGGTTGTGGGAAATCGACGCTGCTGCGCATGCTCGCGGGGCTGGAGAACATCACCGCGGGCGAGATCCTGATCGGCGACCGCGTGGTGAATGCGTTGCCGCCGAAGGACCGCGATATCGCCATGGTTTTTCAGAACTATGCACTCTACCCGCACATCTCCGTGGCGGAGAACATGGCGTTTTCGTTGATGCTCAAGGGTGCCTCGAAGAGCGAGATCGAAGCGCGGGTCAAGCCGGCGGCGGAAATCCTCGGCCTGACTCATCTGCTCGACCGTTATCCGCGCCAGCTTTCCGGCGGCCAGCGCCAGCGCGTCGCCATGGGCCGGGCGATCGTGCGCGAGCCGCAGGTGTTCCTGTTCGACGAGCCGCTGTCCAATCTCGACGCCAAACTGCGCGTCTCCATGCGCACGGAGATGAAGAATCTCCACCAGCGCCTCAAGACCACCACCGTCTACGTCACCCACGACCAGATCGAGGCGATGACCATGGCCGACAAGATCGTCGTCATGCACGACGGGATCGTCGAGCAGGTCGGCACGCCGCTGGAGCTCTACGACCGCCCCGACAACCTCTTCGTCGCCGGCTTCATCGGCTCGCCCGCAATGAACATGGTGACCGGCGCGGCCGATCCGGACGACCGGACCCACTTCGTCACGGGCGATGGCTACCGGCTGCCGATCGCGCGGCCCGGCAAGGTCGAGCCTGGGCGCGAGACGATCTACGGCGTGCGGCCGGAGGGGATGAGCCTCGGGGGCGATGTGCCGCTCAAGGTCGAGGTGGTCGAGCCGACGGGCTCGGAAACCCATGTGGTCGCCAAACTCGGGGAGACCGAGATGATCTGCGTCTTCCGTGAGCGCATTTCCGAAGGTCCGGGAGACGAGTTGCGGGTGTCGATCGATCCCAACGCGGTGCATCTGTTCGACGCCAAGTCCGGAGCGCGCGTCTCGGAGTGATCTCAGTCGGCACGCGGCTGGCCCAAGGAGCCCGTCGATGCTGACAATGAGAGGCCAAACCAGACAGACCGTCACGGCAGCGGGAGGCCGCCGACGGAGAGTGCAGGGAGCGCTTCCGCTCAAGAGGAGGAGATAGCAATGACGATCAATCGCAGAACACTTCTACAGGGCACCGCGGGCCTCGCCGCCAGCGCGGCGTTCGGCGGAATGCTCGGCCATGGCCGCGCCTTCGCGCAAGGGGCCATGCCGGACTTCAAGCCGGAAGAGGGCGCAAGCCTGAGGCTGCTTCGCTGGGTGCCGTTCGTGTCCGGCGAGGAAGAAGCCTGGAACGCCAACACCAAGGCGTTTACCGAGGCGACCGGCGTCGAGGTCCAGATCGACCAGGAAAGCTGGGAAGACGTGCGTCCCAAGGCGGCGGTCGCGGCCAATGTCGGCTCAGGGCCAGACATGGTGATGAGCTGGTTCGACGATCCGTTCCAGTATCCCGACAAGCTGGTCGACGTCACCGACGTCGCCACCGCGCTCGGTGAACAGAGCGGAGGCTGGTACGAGGGCCTGGAAGGCTACGCCAAGCAGGGCGACAAGTTCATCGCGGTGCCGCTGACCGCGATCGGCAACGCCATCTGCTATCGCGACAGCCATATGAAGGCCGCCGGATTCGACGAATTCCCGCAAGATACCGCCGGCTTCCTCGAGCTTTGCAAGGCGATGCAGGCCAAGGGTACGCCCGCCGGCTTCCCGCACGGCAAGGCGGTCGGCGACGGCAACAACTACGCCCACTGGCTGCTGTGGAGCCATGGCGGCATGACCGTCGACGAGAGCGGCAAGCCGGCGATCGACAGTCCGGAGACCAGGGCCGCGATCGAATACGCCAAGGCGCTCTACGCGACCTTCATTCCCGGCACCGAGAGCTGGCTCGACATCAACAACAACCGCGCCTTCCTGGCCGGACAGATCTCGCTGACGGCGAACGGCGTCTCGCTCTACTACGCCGCCAAGAAAGACCCGGAGATGGCGGAGATCGCCGAGGATATGCGCACGACCAACATGCCGGTCGGTCCGGTCGGCAAGTCGGTGGAACTGCACCAGACCTCGACCATCAACGTCTTCAAGCACACCAAATACCCGGAGGCGGCCAAGGCCTACATCGCCTTCATGTACCAGCCCGATCAGATGAACGCCTGGATTCAGGGTGCCAGCGCCTATTGCTGCCAGCCGCTGAAAGCCTTCGCCGACAACCCGATCTGGACCTCGGACCCGATCCACGAGCCCTATTCCAAGGCGTCGGCGAGCCTGCGCCCGAACGGCTTTGCTGGGCCGCTCGGACCCTCGTCGGCCGGCGTGATGGCCGACTATGTGGTCGTCGACATGTTCGCGGAGGCCGTCACAGGTCAACGGACGGCCGAAGAGGCGATCGCCAACGCCGAGCGGCGTATCGCGCGCTACTACCGCTAACCAAACGAGGGGCGTCGGCGATCGTCGGCGCCCCCCGATGTTTTTCGACCATCAAGACCGCCGCGAATTGGCGCAATCTACCCGATCCTGTGGGCCGGGCAGCAGAAGAGGAACCAGCAAGCGATGTCGAGCGTCCAGGCGGTAGAGCGGCCATCCATCCTGCGCCGGTTCGTGCAAAGCCGGAACGGCCTCGGGCTGCTGTTCATGCTGCCGGCGGGCGTGTTCCTCTTGTTCTTCCTCACCTATCCTCTGGGCCTCGGCGTCTGGCTGGGCTTTACCGATACGACCATCGGTCGCAACGGCGTCTTCATCGGTCTGGAAAACTACGCCTGGCTGTTCGACGATCCGGTGTTCTGGCTGTCGGTCTACAACACCGTCCTCTACACCTTCGTCGCCTCGGTGCTGAAATTCGTGCTCGGCCTGTGGCTGGCGCTGATCCTCAACGAGCATCTGCCATTCAAGAACTTCTTCCGGGCGATCATCCTGTTGCCCTGGGTGGTGCCGACCGTCCTGTCGGCGCTGGCCTTCTGGTGGATCTACGATTCGCAATTCTCGATCATCTCCTGGGTGCTCATGGAGTGGGGCTGGATCGACGCGCCGATCAATTTCCTCGGCGATCCGAACAAGGCCCGTGCCTCGGTCATTGCGGCCAATGTCTGGCGTGGCATTCCGTTCGTGGCGATCTCGCTGCTCGCCGGGCTGCAGACGATCCCGCAATCGCTCAACGAGGCCGCGGCGCTCGACGGCGCGACGTCGTGGCAGCGTTTCACCAAAATCACCTTGCCGCTGCTGACGCCGATCATCGCCGTGGTGATGACCTTTTCAGTGCTGTTCACCTTCACTGACTTCCAGCTGATCTACGTTTTGACCCGCGGTGGTCCGGTCAACGCGACGCATCTGATGGCGACGCTCTCGTTCCAGCGGGCCATCCCCGGCGGCCAGCTGGGCGAGGGCGCGGCAATCGCCGTCGCCATGATTCCCTTCCTGCTCGCCGCGATCCTGTTCTCGTTCTTCGGGCTGCAGCGACGCAAATGGCAGCAGGGCGCGGCCGATTGAGGAGATGACGCTTTGAGTGAAGAAACGCTTCCCAGCCGCACCGTCGCCGCCCATGACGACACCGAAGGCATGCAGCAGTTCAACTCGCTGCCGCGCCGCATCCTCGTAGTCTATCTGCCCTTGGCGGTGTTCGTCTTCGTGCTGTTGTTTCCATTTTACTGGATGGCGATCACGGCGGTAAAGCCGAACCACCAGCTGACCAACTATACGGATTACAGCCCGTTCTGGGTGGTCAAGCCGACGCTTGAGCATATCCGCTTCCTGCTCTTCGAGACCTCCTATCCGGGCTGGCTGTGGAACACGATGCTGGTCTCCGTCGCCTCGACGGCGATCGCGCTGGCGGCCTCCGTCTTCGCCGCCTATGCGATCGAACGGGTGCGCTTCACCGGCGCGCGAGTAACCGGTCTTCTGATTTTCCTCGCCTATCTCGTGCCGCCGTCGATCCTGTTCATTCCGCTGGCCTTCATCGTTTTCAATGTCGGCATCTTCGACTCGCGGCTGGCGCTGATCCTGACCTATCCGACCTTCCTCATCCCGTTCTGCACCTGGCTGCTGATGGGCTATTTCCGCACCATCCCCTTCGAGCTGGAGGAGAGCGCCCTGGTCGATGGGGCGACGCGCTGGCAGATTCTGACCAAGGTGGTTCTGCCGCTGGCCGTACCCGGCCTGATCTCCGCCGGCATCTTCGCCTTCACCCTGTCCTGGAACGAGTTCATCTACGCGCTGACCTTCATCTCCTCGTCGGAGAACAAGACGATCCCGGTCGGCGTGCTGACCGAGCTCGTGCGCGGCGACATCTACGAATGGGGGGCGCTGATGGCGGGCGCGCTGCTCGGCTCGCTCCCCGTCGTCATCCTCTATTCGTTCTTCGTCGACTATTACGTCTCGTCGATGACCGGCGCCGTGAAGGAATAGTCGCAAGCCGGCGCCTTCGCGCCGCTGATCACGGCATCCGGCAGTTCGCCGTTGACTTTGGCCGCCGAATTGATAGCGTTCGCTCGTCCAAGGGGAGTTCCGGCAAGGAACTGAGAGGCCGACGGCTGTAAGAAGCGCGCGGCGACCCTACGAACCTGATCCAGTTGACACTGGCGTAGGGATGGAGTGAGCCGCTTCCCGATCCGTTTTCTCCTTTGACGACCCGCCGCCTACGCGGCGCGTTCTCTGGCGGCGACAATCGGGAAGAGGCATCGGGAAACCCCCGGTGTGAAGCGGTCCAATCATATCCGATGCGCGAACTGGATCTCCTTGTCGAACAGGAGAGCCTATGAACGCCCTGACCCCCACCGTAACCAGCGGCCCTCTGCCGGCATCCCGCAAGATCTGGCGCGCCGGCACGCTCCATCCCGAAGTGCGCGTTCCGATGCGCGAAATTTCCGTGCATCCGACCGCCGGCGAGCCGCCGGTGACGGTCTATGATTCCTCCGGCCCCTATACCGACGACACGGCGGCGGCCGACATCGCCGCCGGCCTTGCCCGCACCCGGCGCGACTGGACGCTGGCGGCCGGAGACGTCGAGGACTATGCCGGCCGGGCGGTCCGGCCGGAGGACAATGGCGTCACCTCCGACGCCAAGCGCGTCCCGGCCTTTCCCGTTGCCCATGCGCCCCTGCGGGCAAAGGACGGCAAGGCCGTCACCCAGCTCGCCTATGCCCGCGCCGGCATCGTCACCCCGGAAATGGAGTTTGTCGCGATCCGCGAGAATCTCGGCCGCGAGCAGGCCAAGGCCCAGCTGGAGCGCGACGGCCATCCGTTCTCCGCCACGATCCCCGATTTCATCACCCCCGAATGGGTGCGCGACGAGGTCGCCTCGGGCCGGGCGATCATCCCCGCCAACATCAACCATCCCGAACTCGAGCCGATGGCGATCGGGCGCAATTTCCTGGTCAAGATCAACGCCAATATCGGCAATTCGGCCGTGACCTCGTCGATGGCCGAAGAGGTCGAGAAGATGGTCTGGTCGATCCGCTGGGGCGCCGATACGGTCATGGATCTGTCGACCGGGCGCAACATCCACGACATCCGCGAGTGGATCATCCGCAACGCGCCGGTGCCGATCGGCACCGTGCCGCTTTATCAAGCGCTCGAGAAGGTCGACGGGATCGCCGAAAATCTGACCTGGGAGGTCTATCGCGACACGCTGATCGAGCAGGCCGAGCAGGGCGTCGACTATTTCACCATCCATGCCGGCGTGCGGCTGCGTCACATCCCGCTCACCGTCGAGCGGGTCACCGGCATCGTGTCCCGCGGCGGCTCGATCATGGCCAAATGGTGCCTGCATCACCACAAGGAGAGCTTCCTCTACGAGCATTTCGAGGAGATCTGCGACATCTGCCGGATGTACGACGTGTCGTTCTCGCTCGGCGACGGCCTGCGTCCTGGCTCGATCGCCGACGCCAACGACAAGGCGCAGTTCGCCGAATTGGAAACGCTTGGCGAACTGACGCAAATCGCCTGGGCCAAGGACTGCCAGGTGATGATCGAGGGACCGGGGCACGTCCCGATGCACAAGATCAAGGAAAATGTCGACCTGCAAATGAAGGTCTGCGGCGAGGCGCCGTTCTACACGCTCGGGCCCTTGGTGACCGACATCGCGCCGGGCTACGACCACATCACCAGCGGAATCGGCGCGGCGATGATCGGCTGGTTCGGCACGGCGATGCTCTGCTACGTGACGCCGAAGGAGCATCTGGGGCTGCCCGACCGCGACGACGTCAAGGTCGGGGTGATCACCTACAAGATCGCCGCCCACGCCGCCGATCTCGCCAAGGGCCACCCGGCCTCGCAGCTGCGTGACGACGCGCTGTCGCGGGCCCGATTCGAGTTCCGCTGGGAGGATCAGTTCAACCTCTCGCTGGATCCGGAGACCGCGCGCTCGCTGCACGACGAGACGCTGCCCAAGGAGGCGCACAAGACGGCGCATTTCTGCTCCATGTGCGGCCCGAAATTCTGCTCCATGAAGATCTCCCACGACATAAGGGCCGAGGCCCAGAAGGAGGGCATGGAGGAGATGGCCCGCAAATACCGTGAGGGCGGCGACCTTTATATGCCGGCGAACGCGGCCGGCGAACCGGCGGAGTAGGCCGATGGAGATCGCGGTTCTCGGCGCCGGCGTCGCGGGACTGGCCTCGGCCACGGTGCTCGCCGAGCGGGGTGCTTCGGTGACCGTGTTCGAGCGCGGCGCCGTCATCGGCGAGGGCGCGGCGTCGCGTCTCGCCGGCGCCATGCTGGCGCCATGGTGCGAACGCGAGAGCGCCGAGGCCGAGGTGGTCCGGCTCGGCGCCGGCGCCGCCGACTGGTGGGCGGCCCGCGTCCCCGGTGTGGCGCGGCACGGCAGTCTTGTCCTGGCGCCGCCGCGCGACCGGGCGGAGCTCGACCGTTTCGCGCGGCGTACCGACCATTTCGACCGTGTCGGCGCGGATGACATCGCCGAGCTGGAACCCAGCCTCGCCGGGCGGTTCCGCGCCGGGCTGTTGTTTGCCGAAGAGGCGCATCTGTGCCCGCGCTGCGCCTTGAAGGCGCTGGCCCGGCGGCTGGAGGGGATGGGGGTCGCATTCCATTTCGGTGAGGACGGGCGCGATGCGTCCGCGGGCTTCGAAACGGTCATCGATTGTCGTGGCTTTGCCGCCCGCGAGGCACTGCCTGAACTGCGCGGCGTGCGCGGCGAGATGGTGCTGCTGCGCACGGCGGAGGTGATGCTGACGCGGCCGGTCCGTCTCCTGCATCCGCGTCAGCCGATCTATGTCGTGCCGCGTGTGGACGGCATTGTCATGGTCGGCGCGACGATGATCGAAAGCGAAAACCGGGGCGCGATCACGCTGCGCTCGGCGGTCGAGCTTTTGTCGGCCGCCTACGCCCTCCACCCGGCCTTCGCCGAGGCCGAAATCCTCGAGACCGGCGTCGGGATTCGGCCGGCCTTTCCCGACAATCTGCCGCGGGTGACGCGTCAGGGACGGGTGATCTCGGTCAACGGTCTTTACCGCCACGGTTTTTTGCTGGCTCCGGATGTCGCGGGCCGGGCCGCCGATCTTGCGCTCGGCAAGAGCGGGAGGGTCGCTGCGTGACGATCCAGCTGAATGGCGAACCGCGCGAGGTCGCGGCGACGACCCTTGCGGCGCTGCTGGTCGAACTCGGGCTGGCCGACGCGGTCGTCGCCACGGCGCGCAACCGCGATTTCGTGGCGAAAGAGGACCGACCGGCGACGCCGGTCGTCGACGGCGATGCGATCGAGATCGTCGCGCCCATGCAGGGAGGTTAGAGTTTATCGATGGACATCTACGGACGCAGCTACGCCTCGCGGCTGATGCTGGGAACCGCGCTCTATCCTTCGCCGGCGATCATGGCCGACGCCGTGCGCGCCTCCGGGGCGGAACTCGTCACTGTGTCGCTCCGCCGCGAGAGTGCCGGAGCGAATGCGGGCCAAGGCTTCTGGGACCTGATCCGCGGTCTCGGCGTTCAGGTGCTGCCCAATACGGCCGGTTGCCATACGGTGAAGGAAGCCGTGACGACGGCGCAGATGGGCCGCGAGATCTTCGGCACCACGCTGGTCAAGCTCGAGGTCATCGGGGAAGCCGACACGCTGCAGCCCGATCTCTTCGGGCTCGTGGAGGCGGCGCGAATCTTGGTCTCGGAGGGCTTCGACGTTCTGCCCTACACGACGGAGGACCTTGTCGCCGCCGAGCGCCTCGCCGAAGCGGGGTGCCGTGTCCTCATGCCATGGGGTTCGCCGATCGGTTCGGCCAAGGGGCTCAACAACCGCTATGGGCTGCGCAGCCTCAGAGCACATTTCCCGGAGATGACGCTGATCGTCGATGCCGGTCTCGGCGTGCCCTCGCACGCGGCAGAGGCGATGGAACTCGGCTTCGACGGCGTCCTCCTCAACACCGCCATCGCCAAGGCCGGCGATCCGGTCGCGATGGCGCGGGCCTTCGCGCTGGCGGTTACGGCCGGGCGGCTCGGCTTCGAGGCTGGCGCGCTGGAGCCGCGCGACATGGCCGCGCCGTCGACGCCGGTGCTGGGCAAGGCGCTGCTCGCATGAGCGCGACGATGGACGGGCGCTCGCGGATCGCGCTCGATCCGTTCTATCTGATCGTCGACGATGCCGACTGGATCGAGCGGCTGGTGCCGCTTGGCGTCAGACTGGTGCAATTGCGGGCCAAGGATCTGGACGCGCGACGGCTGCGCGCCGAAATCCGCCGCGCCAGGGACGTGTGCGAGGCCCATGCCTGCCAGCTCGTGATCAATGACCATTGGCGCCTAGCGATCGAGGAGGGCTGCGATGTCGTCCATCTCGGCCAGGAGGATCTGGCGAGCGCCGATTGCGGCGCCATCAAGCGGGCGGGGCTGAAGCTCGGCCTGTCGACACATGACACGGCCGAACTTGAAACCGCGCTGGCCGCCGAACCCGACTATGTCGCGCTCGGGCCGATCTGGCCGACCATTCTGAAGGCGATGAATTGGACGCCGCAGACCCCGGCAAAGCTCGCCGCCTGGCGCGCGGCGGTCGGCGACATACCACTGGTGGCGATCGGCGGCCTCACTGTCGCGCGCATCAATGAGGTGTTCGCGAACGGTGCCGACAGCGCCGCCGTCGTCACCGACATCACCCGAAATGCCAACCCGGAGGCGCGGACCCGCGAATGGATTGCGGCGACGCGGCGCTGGCGCACGGGCCGCGAGGCCGAGGCGGCAGGGGCGAACAGCGCTTGAGCGCCCGGCCCGTGGTGCTGGCGATCGCCGGCTCGGATTCCTCAGGCGGGGCCGGGATCGCCGCCGACATTCGCGCCGCGCACGATCTCGGCGCCACGCTGCGGCTTGCGCTCACGGTGGTGACGGCGCAATCCGACCGTCGGGTGACCGTCATCCATCCGGTTCCACTGGACACCCTGCGCGAGCAGATCTGGCTGGCGCTGGGGGATGGGGCGGTCGGCGCCATCAAGATCGGCATGCTCGGCTCGGCCGGCGCTGTCGAAACGGTCGCCGAGCTATTGGCCGCATATCGCGGCCTTCCGGTTGTGGTCGATCCCATCGTGGCGTCGAGTTCCGGCCGCCGGCTTCTCGATGATCCGGCGATGGCGGTCTTCATCGAGCGGATGCTCCCGCTGGCAAGCTTGCTGACGCCGAATCTGGCCGAGCTTCAAATTCTGGCGGCGGCGATCACGGGCGCCGCGCCGCCCGCGACGATCTCGGAGCAGGCGGACATCGTCCTGGCGGCCGGCGCGAAGGCGGTCCTCGCCAAGGGCGGCCATGACCAGGGCGACAGCGCGGTGGATCTCTTGTTTCAGTCCGGCGGGGATGAACCGAATCAGTTTTCCTCAAAACGTTTTCCGGTCGCGATGCGCGGCACCGGTTGCATGCTGTCGACCGCGATCTGTGTGGCCTTGGCCCAAGGTGGTTCCCTTGCGGCGTCTTGCCGCAGGGGGAAAGACAGCCTGACTATACTGTTCGAGCGTGCCGCGGCCGGGCAGGCCGGTAGATCCGACCGCGGATGATGCGCGCCGCTGCGGCATCGCGGTTCGATCGAGGCGACAGACGGCGTGGGGCGGGGCCAGCGCGCGGACCACTTGAAGCAATGAGGCCTCTGTCGGTTGGTGACGGGATCGACCGGCGTGTGGGAGACAGGACCGGCGAATAGCGCGTGCATGCATCGTTACGGGAGATGACGCAGGTCCATCTCCAATCTGTCTGGCTTTGCCTCGGTTTCGGAATTTCTCGAAAACGGATTCGTTCGGCCCGACAAGAACGAATTCGTAAGCAATTTCTTCGATGGTTCGGCCGTGTGTTGAACAGCGTCACTACAGAATCACTCTCTATTGTCGCCGCCGATACGAACCGACCGTTCAGGAACTCGCTTCTTGGGTTTCCGCTCGGTACGCCCCTGTGTGCCCCGAATTTCCGACCGTGAGAAAGAAACGAACCGATGCGCTTTGCAGATTTGAAGATCGCGAGAAAGATTATGGCAGCCTTTGCCGTCATGGTGGTCGGTGCGGCGGCGATGGGCGCAGCGGTGTTCGTGTTCATGGCGAGCGTCGAAGGCGCCGCCGTGGCCAAAGACCAGCATATGGACATCGAGAATGCCGCGATGGCCGCGCGCTTCGGCGTGGCCCGGCAGGAGGGGTCGCTACGGGGATTTATGATCACCCGTGACGAATACTTCGCAAAGCGGACCAAGGACCACTACGAGACGTTCTTGAAGGACGTCGCCAAGGTTCGCGCGCTGGTGGGGGCAGACAGCGACATCGCGTCCCGCTTGGATGCGCTTGAGGCCGCCATGAGCGCCTGGCATGTTGAAATCGCCGATCCGGTGATCGAATTCGCACGGAGCGAGACGACTTATCCGCGCGCACTCACCCTGTTCCAGTCCGGCAAGGCCGACAAATTCATAGAACCGGTGGAAGAAACCCTCGACGGTATTCGCGATCGCAAAATGGCGCAGATCGAGGAGGCCAATGATCTCGAAGCTGCGTTGACCAAGGACGCCGAACTGGCTCTCCTGATGGGCATGGGCTTCCTGATTGTTTCGGCAGCCGGGCTCGGTTGGCTCCTGTCGCGGGGGATCGCCTCGCCGATCAACGCAATGACCGACGTAATGCGCCGTCTGGCCGAAGGCGACAAAACCATCGTCGTCGAGGGCGCCGATCGCAAGGACGAGATCGGGTCGATGGCCGCGGCAGTGGAGAGCTTCAAGCAGGCGGCGATCGAGCGCGAGCGTCTGGAGAGCGAGGCGGCGGCCTCGCGGATCGACCAGGAACAGGCGAAGCAGCGCCAGGCGGCGCTGGAAGAGGCCAAGGCCGAGGATCTGCG
>CANKZU010000007.1 GCA_947488615.1 uncultured Aurantimonas sp. | reverse complement strand
TTTCTCTTCATCTGTCCGTCCTTCAATCAAGGGCCGGACTCTAATCTCAGATGGAGGAAAAACTCAGTGGCAGGTCAGCCTCGCTCTCCTGACCCCATCATGCGGCGGCCTAAGCGCCGACCGCGAAGAGAAGCGAGTGACCCGCGGAACGGTCGAGAAAAAGTGCAGGAGCACGTTGACCACAACGACCCCAATCAGAGAGGCGCTCTCAGATAATGCTCAACGACGTGATGTGCCCTCCGTTTTTTCATACGGTTTGAATGAGAGTTTTTCGGGGAACAGGTGAGAGGATCGCCGAACCCGACAACTGATCGACGTATTGGCCCCTCAATAAGAAGCTCACGTCCAAGACATCCAGCGCGGCAATCGGCGCAATTCGTGCAGTCATGGCGAAGAATATCGCGCCATGGCGCGCAATCGGCGGCGATGGCGGGCCGTGACTGATGAAGATGAGCACTACGTCTACGCCATAGCACTATGACGAGCATACGCCGCTCCCCGTTGTTAGAAGCGAACCCGCCGAAGATGTTTCGATCCACGCCCCCGCACGGGGGGCGACGGGTTTTCGAAGCACAAGCGCGACCTGTTTCCGGTTTCGATCCACGCCCCCGCACGGGGGGCGACCCCGCTTGCCAAGGCACGTTACGGAACACAAAGGTTTCGATCCACGCCCCCGCACGGGGGGCGACGCGGCGCCGCTGATCGATGACAATCGGATACTGGTTTCGATCCACGCCCCCGCACGGGGGGCGACCATTGGATTCGGCTTGTGCCAGATGATGTCCTTGCGTTTCGATCCACGCCCCCGCACGGGGGGCGACGCCCCTTAAGGACGCGATGGCCCTCGTCATATCGTTTCGATCCACGCCCCCGCACGGGGGGCGACGCTTCGGGTCGAGCGCGTAGGCAGCATCCCGATCGTTTCGATCCACGCCCCCGCACGGGGGGCGACCCTGTACGGATAGGCGGCGGGCGGCTTCGCGGAGTTTCGATCCACGCCCCCGCACGGGGGGCGACATCGGCAGACGGTCGCGGCCGGCGACGTGCTGCAGTTTCGATCCACGCCCCCGCACGGGGGGCGACGAGAAACGACAGCGACAGGGCGTCGTGATTGAGGTTTCGATCCACGCCCCCGCACGGGGGGCGACCTTCGGAAGAAGGAGCCGTCGAAGAAGGCGGCAGAGTTTCGATCCACGCCCCCGCACGGGGGGCGACCTGGGTTGTCGAGGGTGTCGAGGATGTTCTTGACGTTTCGATCCACGCCCCCGCACGGGGGGCGACGCTCGTCAAGCCTAAATGTGTCCTGGTCGGCGGTGTTTCGATCCACGCCCCCGCACGGGGGGCGACGGCGAACTGACCATGACCAACCCGCTGTTCACCTGGTTTCGATCCACGCCCCCGCACGGGGGGCGACTCGAGACGCTGCCGAGCTGTTGCTTGAGCTCGGTTTCGATCCACGCCCCCGCACGGGGGGCGACGCAATGCTCTGGGCCATCCGCCGAGTCCGGCGAAGTTTCGATCCACGCCCCCGCACGGGGGGCGACCCGGCTCGCGTTGGGGCGTCGACATTCACTGGCTGGTTTCGATCCACGCCCCCGCACGGGGGGCGACTCAGCCGTAAATCCATCTTTTTCCGCTTCTGGCAGTTTCGATCCACGCCCCCGCACGGGGGGCGACCTCGACGCGGCGTAGGGCATACATTGTCGGCCGCGTTTCGATCCACGCCCCCGCACGGGGGGCGACTCGTGGTCTTCGGCTCACCGCGCTTGCCTATCAGGTTTCGATCCACGCCCCCGCACGGGGGGCGACCCAGGAGTGCCCGGTTCCTGTTGAACCGGTGCCGGTTTCGATCCACGCCCCCGCACGGGGGGCGACGGGCCGCTTTTCAAACCAGGCGCTCGCGCTCGAGGTTTCGATCCACGCCCCCGCACGGGGGGCGACGCGCACGAGACAACGAACCGCGTGCTGCTGGACGTTTCGATCCACGCCCCCGCACGGGGGGCGACCTTCAGATTTTCACGCGCCATAGCGGCGCCACAGGTTTCGATCCACGCCCCCGCACGGGGGGCGACCGTCGGTCCTCGCGAAATTCCGCGACACATAGTAGTTTCGATCCACGCCCCCGCACGGGGGGCGACGCCGTGTTTTGGGCAAGGCTATGCTGCTATTGCCGGTTTCGATCCACGCCCCCGCACGGGGGGCGACCCGCAAGGACGGCTCGGAAATCTGGTTCTCGTGGTTTCGATCCACGCCCCCGCACGGGGGGCGACCCGATGTCTTGCGGGATCACGCGCCGCCAATCAGGTTTCGATCCACGCCCCCGCACGGGGGGCGACGCGGTACGGATACGGCCGATCGTATCCTTGGCAAGTTTCGATCCACGCCCCCGCACGGGGGGCGACCCTCCCCGTCCATCACGCGGGCCGACTGTGAAGACGTTTCGATCCACGCCCCCGCACGGGGGGCGACCCGCGTCGATCGCGGCGAAGGATCGACGATTACCGTTTCGATCCACGCCCCCGCACGGGGGGCGACCGACCCCTCTGTAGTGGCGCTTGAGATCAATTCGTTTCGATCCACGCCCCCGCACGGGGGGCGACAGAATGAGGGTTGATGGCGTATTTTTGCGGCAGCGTTTCGATCCACGCCCCCGCACGGGGGGCGACCGCGGCGATAGGCAGTTGATCTGGAGACACCCTGTTTCGATCCACGCCCCCGCACGGGGGGCGACCCGAGCGCATCCGGATCCTTTACCACCCAATGCGTTTCGATCCACGCCCCCGCACGGGGGGCGACCCCATGCCGTCCATCCGGGGCGATCTGTCCGCGAGTTTCGATCCACGCCCCCGCACGGGGGGCGACCCGGCAGCTCGGACAGGTCCGGCGTTCCAACAAAGTTTCGATCCACGCCCCCGCACGGGGGGCGACGCGGCCCCTTTGAATACGCTTTGGTTGTTACGCGTTTCGATCCACGCCCCCGCACGGGGGGCGACCCACGGCGCATACGCCTCAAGCGATATTCTAATGTTTCGATCCACGCCCCCGCACGGGGGGCGACCGCCTATTGCTATCGTCTTGTTTGGCCGGGGAAAAGGCCGACCAAAGTGCGAAGTCTGGATAGACGTAGTATCCTTGTCGTCAGCCGTCCGGACGCCGTTTTCATTTCTTCAACAATGTCAAAGAGCTGGCGCGGGCGCGAACCGGCCGCACTTTGCCGTCACGCTTGGGGTTCGCGCACCTGCGAGGCACCTCTTGAGAGGGCCTTGTCACACGATGAGCGGCCCGCCGAGATCCGCAGCGGGCTTGGCGCCGACATGCTCGACCTTGCGCCGCCAGTTCGCGCCGAGGTGATAGTAGCGCAGACTGTCCGTTTCGGCATTGATGATGGCTTCGAGCCGCGCCTTGAGCATCGTCCATTGCGCCGGGTCGACCTCGATTTCGAAGACCGAGAACTGCACCCGCTGGCCAAAGTCGCGGCAGGCCTTGGCGACCCGGCGGAGGCGCCTCGCGCCGCCGGAATCGATGGTGCTGACGTCATAGGTGACCAAGACGAGCATGGCGCCTTCCTATTTCCAGAACCAGGGTGGATAGGCGTCGAGGTCGCCGCGCAGATGGCGGGCGAGCATTTGTGCCTGCAAAAAGGCAACGAGGCCGAGCGGAGCCGTTTCCTGGAGGAACGGATGCGTGCGTTCCTGCTTCTTGCGCTCCTGCCAAGCCGTCAGCACGGTCCGGCGGGCGTCGTCCGATAGCATCACGGCGCCCCCCTCGCGTTTCGTGAAATCGCGGGCGATCACCTGACGTCGATTGACGAGCGACAGAACGAGACGGTCGGCCAGCGCCGGACGAAGCTCCTCCATCAGATCGAGCGCCAGGCTTGGCCGCCCCGGCCGGTCGCGGTGAAGAAATCCGACCGCAGGGTCCAGGCCGACGCTTTCGGCGGCGCTGCGGCAGTCATGGGTCAGCAGCGTATAGAGAAACGACAGTAGCGCGTTGACCGGATCGAGCGGCGGTCGGCGCGAGCGGCCGCGCCAGCGCATCTCGGGCTCGGGCGCCCGGATCAGATGATCGAAGACGGAAAAATAGAGATTGGCGGCTTCGCCTTCCGAGCCACGCAGCCGCTCCAGCGTGTCGTCAGAAAGCTCTACCCGACGCACTATCCGCGCCAGGCGCTCGACCACCGTCTCGATCGCGACGCGGTCGTCGGGTTGATATTCACCGCCATAGTCGCGAAGCGCCCGCATCAGCACCGTGCGCTGATTGGCGATCTTGCCGATGACGAGCGAGCGGACGATCTCTTCCGGCTTGTCCGAGGCGCGATACTGGGCGCGACGCAGGAGCACGTTGCCGGCGACCGGACCCTCGATCCGCGCCTGAAATCGGCCGACCCGGTCGAGCAGCGTCAGCGTGATGCCG
Organism: uncultured Aurantimonas sp.; assembly: GCA_947488615.1. Taxonomy (GTDB): domain Bacteria; phylum Pseudomonadota; class Alphaproteobacteria; order Rhizobiales; family Rhizobiaceae; genus Aurantimonas. The sequence goes on along the minus strand of CANKZU010000007.1, from coordinate 183,766 downwards.
GCCGCCGCAGCGGCGCCGATCAGGGCCGGCGACACGGTGATAGCGCCGAAAACAACGACCGAGGCGAGCATGTGCAGCGGCACGCGAGCGCGTTCCTCACCGTCCACCACAGCCACCAGATTCTCGCCGTCCTTGCGGAGGACCGCGCCCTCGGTGGTCACATAGAGGGTGTTGAGCAGCTTCTTCATGGCTGCGCCGGACTCTCGTCGGAAAGCGTTTCGACCATCCGGCGCCGAAAAGCGGCGGCCGGCCGAGCCACCGCCTTGGGCCGGCAGAGCTCAGCGAGCGAACAGGCCCGGCACCGACTGATCAGCGGCGTCGGCGGCGGCGTCACGCCAGTGGAGAATACCTCGCGCAATGCGGCGACGGTCTCCTCGGTGAGCGCCCGCAACTCAGGGGTAAACGGCACCGCGACGCGCCGCTTGGTCTCGCCGTAGAACAGCGCGCCTTCCGTTACGGGCGCTCCGGTCATCTCTTCGAGGCACAGGGCCTGCGCGCAGAGCTGCACCTCGTCGGCGCGATGGAGCTTCGTCTTGCCGCGCTTGAATTCGACCGGATAGGCGGTCTCGATGTCCGATCCGGCTTCGTTCCCAGCATGGAACTCGACGAGATCGGCGACGCCGGCAATGCCGAGCCGGGCACTGGCGAGGGGGAGGGCGGAGACCCGCCGTACGCCCTTGATGCGGCGGTGGCCGGGCCGGTCGGCGGCGATATGCAGCACATGCCCCTCGGCAGTGAAGCGGTTCTCCGCCCACATCCGTTCCAGATGAATGAGCGCAGCCTGCCGCAGGCAATAGACTGCATGCTGCAGCGCAGAGAGAGGGATGGGGTCGGGTGCGGTCTCGCTCGGCGAGGCCGGCCCCGCGGCGGCTGCCGGATCGTCCGCGTCCATCGCCGTTACAGCCGCTCGATGATCTCGACGCCGTCCGGCAGGTTCTCGCGATCGATCTCGATCTTGTAGTCCGCGAATTTGCGAGCCGGCGGATAATTGTCGAGCCGGTCGTCAATCTCGCGAAACTCGCTGTCGATATTGCGTCCGATCCTGACCCGGTCGAACAGGGAGTGGGCGGGCGCTTTGCCGAGGGCGTTATCGTGCTTGAAGACGATCAGTTTGCGCGAGGCCATCTCGCCGCGCGCGGCGGAGCGGTCGTGCTCGAACATCGTCTCCAGCGCCTCAAACAGGAGGTTGAGATCGGCGTCGGAAAAGCCGGTGCGCTCGGCCAGCTTGGCGGAAATGAATCCATGGGCGCGATAGAGACCATAGGGCACGATATGCTTGCGGCCCATTGTCCGATTGTCTGTTCTGTCGTTCCCGTCCTCGCTTCCTTCCGCGCGCTTTTTCTTTTCCGCCTCGTTGGTGGCCGCCATGCGGGTGATGGTGATCTCCTGCGGCACGATCGGCTCGATCGACCGGGCAAAAGTTATCTGCACGGGGCCGCGCACCTGTCCGCAATTGATGCCGGTCGACATCACGGCTCCGAAGGTACGGACGTCAAAGAAGTTGTCGCACATGAAACGGCGCAGCCTGATAGCTTCTTCGTCGTTTTGCGGATTCAGCGACTTTTCCTTGGCGACCTTCTCGTTATCGGGCCGGATGGTCTTGTATGCCTCGCGATGCTTCTCGTTGAGGATCGCGCCCTCCTGAACGTAGATGTTACAGCCCGCTGTGCCATCGTGGGCGAATTCCACATAGTTGCGAACCTTGCGCTTCAGGCTGACATCGGAGACCAGACCGTGATTGGTTTCCGGGTCGAGGCGCGGCAGATTGCCGGCGTCGGGATCGCCGTTCGGGTTGCCATTGGCGACATCGAAGACGAGCACGAAGTCGTAGCGGTTGGTGAGATCAGTCATTCTTGGCGTCCCCCTCGGTGGTCGGGTCAATCTTCTTGCGGAAAAATTCGTTGCGCTGGTGGTAGTAGCCGAGGCCGAAGAGCGCCTGATCCTCGGCGGACAGCGAGGCCGGAAAGGGATTTTCCCCGGGTGCCATCCGCTCCATGATAACGCCAATCGCCCGCTCCAGATTGACGCGGTAGCCCGGCGACTGCTTGCCGACCTTGGACAGGTGGTTGGCCGACCCCTTATCCAGCAGCGAAAAGACCTTGCGGGGCTGGGCCGACGCCGCGCCGTAGAACTTGTCCTTGATCGTGGCGTTTACGTTTCGGCCGAGCGCGGCCGACTGGGTTTGCTCGTAAGTGGCAAAGAGCCGCCCGAGCAGATAGCCCTTGTTAGTGTGATCCGGGTCGAGCGACACGGGGACCTCCTTCCTGAAGTTGCGGATGAGCAGCGCCTTGAGGATGGCGACGCGCATGGCGTTCACGGACTTATCCGCCCGCATGCGCATCAGCACGGTGGCGAGCAATGTCATCGGATAGCGCGTGCCGGTCAGGATCGCGCGCATCCATTCGCCAGCCAGATTCGGCGGCACATTCTCCCGCTTGTGCTGGGAGGCGGTTTCGAGAAGATATTTCCACAGCGCCGGGTGGGGCTCACGCGGTGGCGGCTCGATCTGCATCTCCTCGCTGAAGCGACGGTAATTCTCCGCCAGCCGGCCGAAATCGTCCTCGAACCAGAAGCGGATGGAAACGCGCGCGGCATTGGGCGCGAGGCCGAGGATGTGAAATCGCACACCGGCCTCGAGTCCCGGCGCGAAATCATCCAGTCGCTCGCCCCGCCGGATACGCTCCAGGACGATGCCGACCTTTTTCGCCTCCGCTACTTCATCGACAGCTTCTTCGGCGAACATGGCGCCGAATACGCCTTCCGCGAGTTCCGCCATCTCGGCGTCCGACGCGTCGGCCCAGAAGACGGTGGAAGCGTCACCGATCTGGATGCGATGGCCGCTGTCACGGGTAAGAAAATGGTTGAGCGCGCCTGTGTAGGCCTCGGCGGCACGCGGGGAAACCGGAGCGTTTCCGCCCTGCGAGTGTCCGTAGGATTCGAAGGCGTCAAGATTGAAGGAGACGATCGAACCGCCTGCCGTCTGGCCGCCCCAGACCCCCTTGATCGAGGGGTGAAGCTGGGCGATCGGGCCACGTCTCCCCGTGATGAGGCAGATGGCCGTGGAGCCTTGATCCGCTGAATCCCCCGCAGCCACAAGCGCGCGAGCGGCAGCCCTGTCATGCAGGTAAATCTTCCGAAGACGCTCCTCCTCCAGCGCGAACGCGACGTTTTCGTCCCGCATGTCGTCGGCGAAGTTTGGCGCGGCGAACATCTCCGGTGTCCAGGCGTCGAGGAAACGCAGCAATGCGACAAGGCCAGGATCGTCCGAACCGGCCAATAGCCGCCGGTGGAGTGCGACGAAGGCCTCATGCTCCTGAGCCGTGCGCTTGCCGGAGCCGGCGGTCGCTCCCAGCACATAGGCTGTTTTGTCCCACAGCGTGTTGGGCGCGATGCCCGAGGTGCGCTTGACCGGTTGCGGCACGGCCAGCAGCGGCGCGGTTCGCTTCTTTCCGTCGCCCTCGCGCAGGTCGGTCACGTTCGCGACTGAGCCGTCCCGGTTTAAGCCGATGAGCACGCCGATCTTCTGCATCGCATAGCCGGGCATTTGCGCTCCCGGCAGCCGCTCATAGGCTTTGACCAGCGAGGCGAGGATGGTCATCGAAGCACCTCTGGGGAGCCGGGCCGCGGCACCGCCATCACGCCGTTCTGGAGCTTTGCACGGAAAAACAGCGATGGTCGGCCTTCCGCCTGGTGGTCGATGTCCCACAGCATGAAGCCGAGATCGCGCGGGGCTCCGAAGCCGAGATCGGCGGATTTTTCCTCGGGCTCCGGTATCGGAGAGTCGTGAGGCACCAACGCGAAGCGGGCGTCGAACTCGCGGGTGCCAAGGCAGGGCTGGTGGAAGCACTGGCCATTCGCCGCCCGCCGCTTGAACATGTCGAGATGCTTGCCCTCGCTGTCCTCCGCGCCGGCCTTCTCGGTCATCTCGAAATGCGCGGCGATGACATAGGCGACGTCGACCAGCACCGTCGCGGCCCGCTGCTGACGGTCCTCGTCAACGACGATGCCAAGCCCTTCCAGACTGCCGCGGTTCATAGCCGTCCGAGCATTGCGGGCCGACGCCTTGTGGCCGACCTCGTTGCGCCGGATCGAGCGGTAGCAGATCGGCTTCAAGACGTGGATTTCGTCGATCACCCAGCGGATCGCCGGCTTCCAGTGGATCGCCTCCAGGATGCCGCGCGCCGCCGACGGCGTCATCACGTCGTAGGAGACGCGCTCGACCTTCATTTCCGGGCGCGTGAAGCAGGCGAAAGGACCTGAGAGATGCAGGCGGATACCGTAGGTCATAAATCTATCTGCTATCCTTCTTCTATCTATGTCAAGCGAGCTGGAGCGCAGCTCGCTTGACTGTTCCTATCGTTGCGTCAATGATTGCGCTCTGGAAATGGAGGTCACTATGAGTCGTCGCAGAAAATTCCTCTTCCGCATGAAAATCGGAGGCTGGGAAATGGAGATGGAACTCACGGTCGATCCTCCATAGCTATTCGAGCGGTCTCCAAGAGAGACCCGTCGCTCTGATACGAGGGCGTGGATAGAAACTATCTCCGACAAGCGAAACTGGACACGCAGAGGAGCCGGTGGCGGTTCGCAAACTGTTTGCTCGCCACTGGCTCTCATATAATGTTCGTCTCCAGCTTCAGGTAATCTGCGTTCTCCCAAAGCAACCCCACATCCTCTTGATACAGGCTCGGTGTCTGCAACACCGCGAACTGGTCGCCGCGCTTTTCCGGCTCGATGAAGGCGACGTGCTGATTGTCGAGCAGCAGCGCCCTCGCCTTGGGCGGCACCTGCACCGTGTATGTCTGGAGCCGCCGGGCGAGTGCGCCGGATGGAATATTCTCATATTTGAGATCGCGGACCGCCTTTTGCGCCGTCTCGTCGCCCTCAACGATCACCGGCACCATGCCACTTTCGATCATGCGATATTTTTCGGCCACCGTGCGGTAGGCAAAGTCTGTGCCGCTGCGAGGGTAGAAATTAAAATCGTCCAGAATCCTTTCACGGTCGAGCCGATCCCCGACCCGCCAATAGACTTCGCCGAAATAGGCCTCCAGCGCCGCCGGCGCGAGCAGGTCGTCGAATCCGTCGGCCATGCGGCCCATGTCGCCGGTCAACCCCTTGATCTCGCTTGGCGGCGGGTTGTCCGGCGCGGCGAAGATCGTCACCAGGCTGTCCTCCACAGGCCGCTTGCCCTCGCGGTTGCAGCGGCCGGCGGCCTGGGCGATCTGGTCGAGCCCCGCCTCGGCGCGCCAGACCTTCGGAAAATCGAGGTCGATGCCGGCCTCGACTAGCGACGTGGCGATTAGCCGGCAGGGGCGCCCGCCGCCCTCCTTCTTCGGCTTCAATCGCGACCGGACCTCTTCGAGAATCACCCGCCGGTGCGCCGCGTATTGCCGCGTCGTCAGATGCACGAGCCCGTCGAGCCCGGCCGCCTTTGCCGCGCGATAGAGCGCCAGCGCATGGCCGCGGCTGTTGACGATCATTAGCGCCTGCGGTTCGCGGGACAACTCCTCGATCAGCGCCTCGTCGCTCATCGCGCCAGCGTGGCGCAGCGTGACGCGCTTCAGGTCGCGTGCCAGCCGTGGCGGGTCGGGCGCGAGCTCGCGGCCTTCCAGCTTCAGGCCGAGCGGATGGCCCTCAGGGAGTGAGCGCTCGTCGAAGGCCGGCTGGGTGGCAGTGCACAGCACAATGGAGCAGCCGTAATTGCGCGCCAGTTCGTCGATCGCTTTCACCGTCGGAACGAGCAGGTGACGCGGCAACGTCTGTGCTTCGTCGAGTACGATGACGCTATTCGCGATGTTGTGCAGCTTACGGCAGCGCGAAGGGCGGGCGGCGAACAGGCTTTCGAACAGTTGCACGTTGGTGGTGACCACCACCGGAGCCGCCCAATCCTCCATCGCCAGCTTCAGCTTGTTCTTGTCGGATCGGGTGCTGTCGGCTTCGCCCGCGTTCCGGCCCTGGCGCCTGTCGTCCTCGATCGCCGAATGATGTTCGAGGACGACGTCCTCGCCGAGTACTTGACGGAAGATCACTGCCGTCTGGTCGATGATTGCTGTGAAGGGGATCGCATAGATGATCCGCCGCAGTCCGTGGACCTTGGCGTGGTCGAGTGCGAAGCCGAGCGAGGCCAGCGTCTTGCCGCCGCCGGTCGGCACCGTCAGCGTGAACAGCCCCGGCGGCTCGGTGGCGCGGTCGCGCACATGGGCGAGGATTTCGCCGCGCAAACGGCCGACCTGGCCGCGTGGCTTGCCGAAGCTTGCCATGTGGCGATCGAAGGCCGGCAGGAGATCCGCTAGCAGTGACCGCAGCGACGGCCATTCTCGATCGACCGTTCGGCCCTCGACGGAGCAATAGAACGCCTCGGTGTCCTTGAAGTCGGCGTCGACGAGACAGGAGAAGATCATCCGCCCGAGCAGCGCCAGGCGGAAGGGCACGCTGGCCTTGTCGCCGAAATCGAAGGTCGGCATCAGCGCTTGCGCGTTGGGCGTGATCTCCGCTCGCCAGGAAGCATCGAGGACAGCTTCGTCGAAAGCCTTTAGCCGCTCCGCGAGGCAAGCGTACTCCGCATTTGCCATGTCCGGCAGTCCAGCGTGATGGCCCGCGATGGCATAAGCGATCAGCTCGGCAATGACGGCGTCGTCGCCACGGCCCGCCAGACCCCGCACGAGCGCCGCGCCGGCGGTCGAATGGTCGACGCGATCCCTCGATCCGGCAAGCCGCGCCTGGAAGGCCGGCGTGTATTTGCCGAGATCGTGCAGAAACCCGGCCAACTGGGCCGCCTTGCCGATCCCGATCGGCTCGCCGAACGCTTCGGCGCCCCCGGCGACGGCGGCAAGATGATTGGCCAGGCTCTGCCAGTCCCGCCGATCCCGGTTCCCCGTCGAATGCGCGTAAAATGCCATTCCCACCTCGTAAGGCGACATTAGCAATGGCGACGGCGACGCAGTCAAGAGTTGTGGACGAGTGGGGAAGGGCCGCTGCCCGCATTCGCTCACGACGGTTCGCATTTGCTCCTGGAATGACTGCCCCGACGGCGATGCCTCACGGTTGCCTCGAGGCCGGCGTTCCGACCTTGGTAGATGTTCGATTCCTGATCGACCGTTTCCAGACGATAATCCGCGGTCGCGCCGTGGTCGATCTCGATCCGTGGATCGCCGACGCCGGCTCCAGTCTTCTCGCTTCGTTCGTCCGTGGCATCCAGACCGAACTGGCCGCCGTTCGTGCCGCGATAACCGAGCCCTGGTCCAACGGTCAGACCGAAGGGCAGGTCAATAAACTCAAGCTCGTGAAGAGGCAGATGTACGGTCGAGCCAAGGTCGACCTGCTCGAAGCCGGGCTCCTCGGCACCGCCTGAACGTCATCGGGATTGCGTCAGCCCCCCGGTTCAATGCCGTTTGACACTCCATGCGGTGATCTTCTCGCGGGTTTCTGCCAACATACGCTTTGGCAGCATGTGAGTTCATTCTCGACGGTCGCTTTTGCTAGACGATCGCGACAACAACGCAATGCGATCGGAGCCGGGCACAAATCGATCTGGCTGAGCTTTTTGGGCGATGCGCACGAGGTCGATAAGCGTCGAACGGAGAAAGGGCCAGGGGAACTCCGGACATTCAGCAGAGCTTTCTCCCTCGCGTAAGATGACATCGAGCTTGCCCGCAATGCCGGCAAGTGATGTGGCAGACGCACTCATCAGCGCATCTACCAGCTGTTGTTCGCGGAAGGCTGCGGCCTCTTCGGCCTCTTTGGCGACGGAGTATCCCAACTCGCCATCTGCGGCATCCCAGCGAGCCTGGTGTGCCGTGAACTCGACTTCCGCGATTGCCCACGTCGCTGCCATCGCCGGATCGCCGCCGAAGGTCTCTTCGATCTGATCACGGGTATGTACGAAGATCGATCTGCCCTCGTCAGGCAGATCGACCTCTGCACGGGGAAACCCAATCGTCTCGACCAAACGGGCCTCGAGCGTCTGCTGTCTGCAGCAAGCCTCATCAGTGCGAAGGTGGGCTTCGTTCCATTCGTGCCAGAGCTGCAATGTGACATCCGGATCGCCGCTATTTCCTGCTGGCGATCTCCTCAATGGATTGGTCGTCCATGCCGCTGCCATCAATGTGGTGCCGGCTAGCAGCATGCGACGGGTGACGGTAGACAGACTCGTGCTAGTCTCAGAATCAGCCATGATCCGAGCTCCTTACAGCTTGGCGAGTGGTCAGGCTAAGTACGGTGTGCCTGCACCGTGCTTGGCCGCACTTCGGATTTCAGGTCCAAGGGTGTCTTTGACACCTTTGGATCATACAGGAATGATCTAAAAGGATCAATACGTATTGGTGACGGCAGGACAGATGCGGGCAGCCCGCGCGTTAATTGGTCTCTCACAAACCGAGCTTGCAGATCGAGCCGGCGTGTCTGTTCCAACGATCAAGCGCTGCGAGAGCGAAAGCCAAAGTGTTCCAACCGTGTCCGTTGAAACAAAGAACAGAATTCGCGCTGTTCTGGAGGCGGAAGGTGTGGAATTCACCAATGGCGACCAGCCGGGCGTACGGTTGGCACGACGTTAAATTCTCCAGATCCGGATAGCCTTTCAAACAGGCGGTAAGGACATGCGCTATCAGACCCGGCGGCATTGCACTGAACTCATACCAAATCTGATCGAACGAGGTCATGGAAACTGGTGCGCGAGAGCTTGCCGATGACACCGGCTCGTGTCGCCGCGACGGATAAGCTGAAGGACCCGCGCCGAGACGCAGGCAACAGCGACCAACGCTCCGATCGATGGGTCTCCGCACAGCCCGCCATCGGTCATGCCCGATTATCCTGCTCTCGCGAGACGATGCGCGTTCTTCCCTTGCGCTCCGTCGCGAACGCCTGTTTTCCCTTTTCGGCCCAGAGCGTTCGCGCTCGTTGTCCATCGTCGCTCTTGAGCTTTTCGGCGATCCAGATCATCACGCCGTAGAGCATGGCGCGATCGTCTCCGCTCAGGTCCACAATGCCGGACTTGACGACGAGGCCGCCGAGTTCAATCAGATGCCGCGTGCGTTTGCGGCGTTCGACCTGCCAGGTGCGCATGTCATGCCGCGCCCGCGCCGCCTGATGCCGATTGCGCGCTGCCCGATTGCGTCGGAGCGCCGCCAATGTCGCGGTCAGATGCTTTCGTAGATCGCCGCGATTTGCTGCGAAAGAACGTGGCCCCACGCTTGGCCCAGGACTCCCTCCTTCCGGCATCCGTTGTTTCGGCCAGCACGATCAGCGCGCCCGCCAGTTCCTCGGGGCTGAACGCATCGGCGCCGGTGGCGATCACCAATTCGCCGAGTTGTTGCACCTTGCGGGTTTTCAGGTTTTTGGCCTTGTCTTCAAGCGCTTTCAGTTCCGCCTCATAGTCCCGTGGCTTGCGCATGGCATCCTCCATAAGCTGTCGATGCAGCGATGTTAGTTGAGCGCCTGCCGCAATGCTGTAAGGTTGTCGGGACGGTCTGGCACGCGCCGGTCCATCCCGAGATTTTTTCGAGGGAGGGCGCGCTTATACGTCGTTCCGACGTGCGCTTGACCGTGCCAATGCTTGATCGCGATGGCGATCTATCATCTTCACGTCAAGGTCATTGGCCGCAAGGCCGGGAGCAGCGCGGTGGCCTCCGCCGCCTACCGTTCCGCCTCGCGGATGCGTGACGAGCGGATTGACCGCGTTCAGGACTTTTCCGCCAAGCGCGGCGTCGTCCATTCCGAGGTGCTGCTGCCGGGTGGTGCGCCCGAGGCATGGAGCGACCGCGAACGACTGTGGAACGACGTCGAAGCCTTCGAGGTCCGCAAGGACGCACAGCTTGCCCGCGAGGTGGAGTTCGCCATCCCGCGCGAGATGAGCAAGGCGGAGGGCATAGAGCTCGCCCGCGACTTCGTACAATCGGAATTCGTCGACCAGGGCATGATCGCCGACCTCAATGTGCATTGGGACATTCCTGTTGGGGTTGGGGGCGAGGACGGCACGCCCAAGCCCCATGCCCATGTCATGCTCACCATGCGCTCGGTGGACAAGAATGGCTTTGGCCGGAAGGTCCGCGACTGGAACGCTACCCAGATGGTCGAGCGGTGGCGCGAACGCTGGGCCGAGCATGTCAACGAACGGCTGGCGGAACTCGATATCGACGCGCGGATCGATCATCGCAGCCTTGAAGCACAGGGCATCGGGCTCGAGCCGCAAAGCCAGATCGGCGCACCCGCGCAGCGCATCGAGACACATCGTGTCGAGACACGTCGTGTCAAAGGCGAAGGGATCGAGGCGGCCGCCACTGTTGCGGATCGGGCCGAGATGCACCGGCAGATCGCCCGCGACAATGGCCAACGCATCATCGCCGATCCATCCCTCGCATTGGATGCGATCACGCATCAGCAATCGACCTTCACGCGGCGCGAGATGGCGCGGTTCGCGCATCGGCACAGCGACGGCATCGACCAGTTCAACGAGGTCATGGGCGCGATGCGCGATGCCCCCGATCTGGTCGAACTCGGCAAGGACGGACGCGGCGAAGATCGTTTTACGACCAGCGACATGATCGAAGCCGAACAGCGCCTGCACCGTGCCGCCAAACTCATGGCCGGCGCCGAACGCCACGAGGTCGATGACAGGTACAGAGCGGCCGCACTGGCGCATGCCGAACAGCGCGGCCTTGTCCTCTCCGACGAACAGGCCGATGCGCTGGCGCATGTCACCGACGGGCGCGATCTCGGTATCGTTATCGGCTATGCCGGAACGGGAAAGAGCGCGATGCTGGGCGTCGCGCGCGAGGCATGGGAAGCGGCGGGCTATGAGACCCGGGGCATTGCGTTGTCCGGCATCGCGGCGGAAGCACTCCAGAGCGGATCGGGCATAGCATCGCGCACCATCGCCAGCATGGAACATGGCTGGCGGAACGGCCGCGATCTGCTCACCAGCGGTGACGTGCTGGTGATCGATGAGGCCGGCATGGTCGGCACGCGCCAGATGGAGCGCGTGCTGTCCCATGCCGCCGACGCCGGCGCGAAGATTGTCCTGGTCGGCGATCCGCGGCAATTGCAATCCATCGAGGCGGGCGCGGCCTTCCGGTCGATCCATGAACGCCACGGCGGCGCGGAGATCAGCGAGGTGCGCCGCCAGCGCACGGATTGGCAGCGCGACGCCACGCGCGACTTGGCGACCGGCAGAACCGGCAATGCGATCCATGCCTATGACAGTCATGACATGGTGCATGTCGCCCCAACGCGGGAACAGGCGCGCGATGATCTGATCGACCGCTGGGACCGCGACCGGCAGGGCGAACCGGATCGCAGCCGCATCATCCTCACCCATACCAATGCCGAGGTGCGCGCCCTCAATGAAGGTGCGCGGGAGCGAATGCGGAACGCGGGCGATCTGGGTGAGGACGTGCGCGTCGCCGTCGAACGTGGCGCGCGCAGCTTCGCCAGTGGAGACCGCGTCATGTTCCTGCGGAACGAGCGCGGCCTTGGGGCCGAGAATGGGGGCGTGAAGAACGGCACGCTCGGCACCATCGTTGCGGTCAACCCCCGGAACATGATCGTGCGCACCGACGATGGCCGCTCCGTCTCATTCGACCTGAAGGACTACGACCGCATCGACCACGGTTATGCGGCGACGATCCACAAGGCGCAGGGCATGACGGTGGATCGAACGCATGTGCTGGCAACACCGGGCCTGGACGCTCACAGCAGCTATGTCGCGCTGTCGCGGCACCGCGACGGCGTGGACCTGCATTATGGCCACGACGACTTTGCCGATCAGGACCGGCTCGCTCGCACCCTGTCGCGCGACCGCGCGAAGGACATGGCCTCCGACTACGAGCAGATCGATCCGGCGCGGGATTACGCCGAACGGCGCGGCATCACCTTCCGCACCCGGGTTGCCGAGATCGTGCGTAAGGTCGTCCCGGAAAAGGTGCGCGGCATGTTCGACGGTATGCGCCTGCCCGCCGATGGCGGACAGGGGCCGGAACGGGCAGCGCCGTCGCCGGGCGCTGGCGAAGCGCAGGGGCCGGTACGGGAAAACGCTGCGGCAAAGGTCCGGCGAACGCCGGATGCGCCGGAAAGAACCGTGGCGGCGGATCCGGAGGCGGCGCTGCGCAAGGCCCGCACCGATGCGCTCATCCATCATGCCCGCGCGGTGGACGCGATCCTCGCTACCGGGGATGCGGACGGCAAAGGCAGTCCCGCGCAGGTGCGCGAACTTACGGACGCCCGCAAAGCCTTCGAGAAAGTACGTCCCCTCGGCTGGCGGGATGCGGAAGCAGCCTACGTGCAAGAGCCCGGCCTCGCCCGAGAGGCCGGTGCAGGCAAGGTCAACCGCGCCATCCGCGCCCTCCAGCTTGAAACCGAGCTGCGCACCGATCCGCAGCTTCGTGCGGATCGCTTCGTGGCGCGCTGGCAGAAGCTCGACCGCGCCAGTCAGCATCAATACCGGGCGGGCAACATGACGGACTACAAGGCCACCCGGTCGGCAATGGGCGACATGGCCAAGAGCCTCGAACGCGATCCGCAGATGGAATCCCTGCTCGCCAACCGCAAGGCCGCACTAGGCATCGGCATGGAGGCTGGCCGCCGACTCGGCGCGGCCCTCGCCCTCTCTCACGGTCTCGACCTCGGGAGAGGAAGGGGGATCGGGATATGAGAACCGTCCTATGTGCCGCCGTTTCCATCCGGCGCCGCGACGATTCCCCGAACCCTCTTGCGCCCCGGCTAGGGCCTGTCCTGACTGGACAAAGAGCCGTCAGAAACCGCCAGCCGAAGGCATCGCATCCATGCCCGCACCAGACCGTATCGTCCGCCTCAACACCGTCCTCTCCCGGACGGGCCTGTCTCGCTCCACCATCTATCGAAAGATCGCTGAGACTACTTTCCCGGCCCAGATTAAAATCAGCATCAACGGAGCCGGTTGGCGGGAATCCGATATTGATCGCTGGGTTGCCGATCCCGTCGCATGGCGGCCGAGGCGAGAAGGCGATGACGTTCGATAAGGCCAGCGCACCTGCCGATCCTGGACATGACGGGACGACCGATGAATCTCCTTCCCAACGCGCCAACAGACCACTCACTGCATCAGAGCAGCTTGAGGCGCTGCTTGGTTATCCATGGCCGTTTCCTGGCAGGCCGCCCAAGCACGACCTCAGCACATGGACCGTCACCGATGACTGGCCCGATCCCGCTCCGGTCACGGAAGCCGAAATCGAGGTGTTCGAGCGATGGTTCGACGATCTGTTCGATGAAATCTTTGGCTCATTCGATCCTTGATAAACCCGGCAATATGCCGTATATAACCAAGGAAAGGAGATCAGCCATGCCCAGACCCGCAAGCGAAGTCGAAACTGCCCGCCTTGAGGCGCGCGTCCCTGTCAACGTCTATGAGCAGATGCAGCGCGCCGCCCGCCTGCGCGGCATGACGCTGACCGGCTACCTCATCGCCACAGCGGGCGAAGATGCCCGTCGCACGGTCGAGGAGGCTGACGTGTTGCGTCTGGCTGCCGAGGATCAGGTGCGCTTTGCCAAGGCGCTGATCGATCCGCCCGCGCCCCATGACCGTCTGGCTCGCGCCGCCAAGCGTCACGCTGACCTGATCGCGCCTAGGTGAGTGCAAGGTTTGCGATAGAGGCGCTTTCCAAAGCCCACCAGCGCAAGACTTTCTCTTGCGGCAACGAACGGATCGACCGCTATTTCCGCGAGGCGGTTACGCAGGACATCAAACGTCGATACGCGACCTGCTTTGTCGCCAGAGACCTTGAGACCGACCGGATAGCGGGCTTCTATACGCTTTCATCGAGCAACGTGCCGCTTATGGCCGTGCCCGAACCGTTGGCAAGCCGGTTACCCCGTTATCCGACCGTCCCGGCGGTGCTTATCGGCTGGCTAGGGCGCGATCAGTCCTATGGGGGGCTTGGACTCGGCGAAGCGCTTTTGTTTGACGCGATCAAGACGGTCGCAGAAGCGCCGATAGGCGTTCATGCCATATTCGCCGATGCCATCGACGAGAAAGCCGCAGCCTTCTACGCGGCCTTCGGGTTCACGGCGCTGATTAACCAACCAAATACGCTCTACCTTCCCGTTGCGACGGCACAGCGCCTTTTGTCGGGAGAAATGCCATGACTTCTTCGAGCGATGGCAAATCTCAGCCTCGTGTAATGCAGCGCGCCGCTCTCTACCTGCGTGTCTCCACGACGCGTCAGGCCGAGCATGATGTTTCCATTCCCGACCAGAAGCGGCAGGGCGAGGCTCATTGTGAGTCGCGCGGGCTACAACTGGTCGAGACATTCGTGGAACCCGGCGCGTCCGCGACCAATGACCGCCGTCCTGAATTCCAGCGCATGATCGAGGCGGGCACGTCCAAACCCGCGCCTTTCGATGTGGTCGTGGTCCATTCGTTCAGCCGCTTCTTCCGTGACCACTTCGAGCTGGAGTTCTATGTCAGGAAGCTCGCCAAGAACGGCGTGCGCCTCGTCTCGATTACGCAGGAAATGGGCGATGACCCCATGCACGTCATGATGCGGCAGATCATGGCGCTGTTCGATGAGTACCAGTCCAAGGAAAACGCCAAGCACGTCATACGGGCCTTGAAGGAGAATGCCCGGCAAGGCTTCTGGAATGGTTCGCTTCCCCCTATCGGCTATCGCACCGTCGCAGCCGAGCAGCGCGGGGCGAAGGTCAAGAAGAAGCTGGAAATCGACCCGCTGCATGCCGACACGGTGCGGTTGATCTATCGGCTGGCCCTTTTTGGCGATGGCACATGCGGTCAGATGGGCGTCAAGAAAATCGTCAGCCACTTGAACAGCAACCGCATCTTCACCCGCGACGGCGGGCGCTGGGGCATCGGGCAGGTCCACCGCATCCTGACCCGCAAGACCTATGTGGGCGAGCATGAGTTCAACAAGCGCAGCAAGACCAAGGAATTGAAGCCGGCCAGCGAGATCGTTGTCGTTCCGGTTCCGCCGATCATCGACCGCGAGACCTTCGACGCGGTGCAGGCGCTGCTCAAAGCCCGCAATCCCAAAGTCATGCCTGCCCGCGTCATCAGCGGCCCGACGATGCTCACCGGCTTGATCCATTGCGCCAAGTGCGGCGGGGCCATGACCATCCGCACCGGTAAGGGCGGTCGCTACCGTTATTACGCCTGCTCGATGAAGGCGCGGCAGGGGCCGACCGCCTGCGAAGGCATGGCCGTGCCGATGGACAAGCTGGACGATCTGGTCGTCAATCATCTTGAGAAGCAGTTGCTCCAACCCGAGCGGCTGGAAACCATCCTTGCCGCCGCTCTGGACCGCAGGGAGGAACAAGCCGAGCGCCGTCGCGAGCATATCGGCGAACTCAACAAGCGTTCGGCGGAATCAGAACTGCGCCTCAAGCGGCTTTACGATGCCATCGAGTCAGGCGTGGCCGATCTGGACGACCCCGCCCTGAAAGACCGCATCAACGGCCTCAAGGCCATTCGCGATCAGGCCAAGGCCGATGCGGACAGGGCGCAGGCCATGCTCCAGAACTCGGGGCGGAAGGCAGTGACGCCGCAGATGCTGCACATGTTCGCCACGACCGCCCGCAAGCGTATCCGGCTCGAAGGCGGCGGCTATCGCCGCGACCACTTACGCGCGCTTGCCCAGCGTGTCGAAGTCGCCGAGGGTGAGGTTCGGATCATGGGATCGAAGTCCCGGCTGCTACAGACGCTAGTGGCGGGAAGTGGTGTAAACTCAGTGCCCACTCAGGGACTGAAGTGGCGGAGAGGGGGGGATTCGAACCCCCGATACGCTTGCACGTATGCCGCATTTCGAGTGCGGTGCATTCGACCACTCTGCCACCTCTCCGGCCGAAACCCCGAAAATCTCCGGGGTGTCTTCGCAATAGGCGTGGCGTCGACGCGGGAACCGCGTCACCCATCCGCACCCTCATTCTGTGAACCGAGGCATGGTCGGCACTTCATCAGCGCGCGGCTCTCTTATCAAAGGCTTGGGCGCCGACACAAGAGCAAAGGCGCCGTCTTCGTCACTTCATGGCCCGCCGACGGTCTTACGGGCAAGTTCCGCCGGCCGGTGGCGGCGCCAATCTAGCGCCCCGCGCGGTCCTGCGCGCCAGCGCGGAAACAAGGAAAAGCGGGAACCGGTTTTCGACCCGCATTCCGCGGCAAATGAGCGGGATCGGTCATGTTCCTGACATAGGATCGAATCGGTCCGAATTTACCGCGATCCGGGGCCCGGTGACGCTGGCTGCACGAATAAACCGGCGACACATCAGCACTTGTTCTCGGACTGGTCGGCCCGAGCGTCGGCTCGTCCAAGCTCGCCGATAAGCGGCAGGTCAAAAAGCGCCGGCACGGGTGGCCAGACAAGCTCGGATCGGGGCGCGAGAAAATCCAGCAGCGCGCCGAGCAATGTCCAGGCCGCCTCATCGTGCTGCAGATGATGGCTGAGCAGCCCGATCGGCTCGCCCGCGCCGCCGCCATTCAGGCGATGGTCGATTTCGGCGGCCAGAAGCCGGTCGGCCTCGGCCGGCGTCAGCCCCCTCGCCTCGCGCCAGTTCATCAAGTCGAGATGGGTGTTCAGCCGGTGCGGCTCGGCCGGCGCGGCGCGGCCGAAGGTGGATAGCCCCGGCAGCCCCGCCCCGGCGAGCCGGGCGCGGACGCCCTCCCCGATCCGGTTCCAGGGCGGCACGAACGCCGGCAGGAAGCGATCGGGGAAGAGACCGGCCAGTGCCGCGCGACCCGACGTCACCTCGTCGAGCATCATGCCGATCGGCCGATGATCGCCGAATTCGGCGCGTTTTTGTCCCTCCGGCGCATGATTGGCGTGGCGCCAGCCGTGCAACAGGACGGCCACCGCGTCGTCACCGGATAGCGCCTCGGCCAGTTCCGCCTCGACGCCCGCGGGGATCACCGCGAGCGCCAGCGGCACACCTGTGACGCGGTGCAGCGCAAGCAGTCGCGTGAGCGGCGCGGTCGGCCGGCGGGCATCGTCGTCGCGCCACCAGAATGCGAGCGTCCGGCCAAGCGCTCGGGCTGCCTCCAACCGCTCGCGCGAGAGGGGGAACAGGGCAGCGCTCACGCGGCGGCGCGCTCGGCCGCCTCGGTCAGCAGCCGCGCGACCTGATCGATGCCGGGCTCGGGCGAGAATTCCCGGCGAACCTTTGCCTCGCCGGCCTGGCCGAGACGATCGGAGAGCTGCGGATCGTCCATCAACCGCGCCATCGCGGCGGCGAGTTCTTTCGGGTCTCGTTCGGCGACCAGCAGTCCGGTCAGCCCGTCCTCGACCAGTTCCGGGATCGCCGAGACCCGCGTCGAGACCACCGGCAGCCGATGCGCCTGCGCCTCCATCAACACGTTGGGCAGACCGTCGCGGTCGCCGGACTTGGCGATGCGGGACGGCAGCACGAAGAGGTCGGCGCTCGCCAGCAGCTGAAAGACATGCTCGCGCTCGCGGCTGCCATGCCAGACGATGCGCTCGCCGATGCCGGCCTTGTCGGCCTGCGCCTGCAGCTTTGCCGTCAATGGCCCACCACCGACATGCTCGAAGGTCCAGTCCCGGTCCTTCAGCCGAGCGAGCGCGCGGATGAGGTCGCCATAGCCCTTCTTCTCGACGGTGCGGCCGACAGAGACGATACGGAACGGGCCGCTTCGCCCGATACTCCGGTGGACCGGCCGGATCTCGGAGAGGTCGAGGCCGTGATAGACGAGTTCGACCCTGCGCGGGTTCGCCGCGAGGGAGCGCAGATAGTCGAGATTGACCTTGGTGCAGGTGACGCCGAAGGCGGCCGAGGCGAGCTTTTCGGTCAGCTCCCACGACTGCGTCGTCCAGATGTCCTTGGCGTGCGCCGAGAACGACCAGCCAAGGCCGCGAATCGTCGCCGCATAACGGGCTACGGAAGCCGGAGTGTGGAGATAGTGGGTATGCAGCCAGTCGATGTCGGCGGGCAACTCGCGGGCGAGGACGCAGGCCTGGCCGAAGCGGCGATAGCGGTTTGCCGTCGGATCGCGCTCAAGATCCGCCTCGAACAGGCACCGCGCCAAGCCATAGCCCGGCTGACGTTCGGCGAAGTCGCGGCCGGCACGGACACGCGGCGGATCGTCCTTCAAATATTCGGGAAGATAAAGGACGTCGGCGCGGATGCGGCGATGGACGGGGTGGACTCGCGCTTCCGCAGGCTGGCGCAGCGAGACGATCAGCTGCGCGACGCCGCGATCCTCCAGCCCGGCGATTTCCTGGGCGATGAAGGTCTCCGACAGGCGCGGATAGCCTTTGACGAGTGTGGCGATACGCAAAGGCATGGAATCGCTGATTCTCCAGTTCGCCGGCTGCGACATCGCGACATCGCTCGCGAGAGGGGCATCGCGGCATCTAGGCGACAAACCGCACAGCCCGCAAGGCGAGCTGCCGCGCGTCAGCCGGCGGTTTGAGCGTCATTTGACAAATGTCCGGCGCTCGAACCTTACTGATAGCGAAGACCCCATGAGGACGCATCGATGGACCGACCGACAGCGCGACGATGGATTGGCTCGCGGAGCATCCTCGCGGCAGTCTTGGCCCTGTCGATCGGCATGACGGCCGGCTCTGCCACTCCTATCCACGCCCAGACACTCACTGCGGAACCGGCCTCCCTCGCCGCCAAGGTCGCGGACGGCGCGTTGCCGCCGGTAACCGAGCGTTTGCCGCAGACGCCATTCGTCCTGCCGGTCGACAACGCCTGCCCGACCGATCGGCCCGGCGGCACGCTTCGGATGCTTGGCGCCAGCGCCAAGGATACGCGAATCCTCTCGGTCTTCGGCTATGCGCGCCTCGTGGGTTACGACGAGAGCTACGCCATCGTGCCGGATATCGCCGAGAGCTACGCCGTCGAAGAAGGGCGCATCTTCACCTTCCGGCTGCGGCCCGGCATGAAATGGTCCGATGGCGCGCCGTTCACCTCGGAGGACTTCCGCTATTTCTGGGAGGACATGGCGAAAAATCCGGAGATCGCCAAATTCGGCGTCCCCGCCGAGCTGCTGGTCGATGGCGAGGAACCGGAGGTGACATTCCCCGGCCCCTACGAGGTCCGCTATGCCTGGACAGGACCCAATCCGAACTTCCTCGCCTCACTCGCCGCGGCCCTCCCCTTCGAGATCTTCCGACCCGCTCATTACCTCAAGAAATATCACGAGAAATATGCCGACCCGGACAAGCTGAAAGCCAAGATCGAGGCCGCCGGTCAGCGCAACTGGGCCGCGCTGCACTTCAAGAAGGACCGCAGCCACCGCAACGACAATCCGGATTTGCCGACAATGCAGCCCTGGACGCTTGCCACCAAGCCGCCGGCCGAGCGACTGACCTTCGAGCGCAATCCCTATTTTCATCGTGTCGACCTGAAGGGCCGGCAACTTCCCTATATCGACCGCGTCACCCTGACGATCTCCAATTCCAACCTTATTCCGGCCAAGGCCGCCAACGGCGAAGCGGATCTCCAGGCCGCCTATCTCAGCTTTCCCAATTACCCGTTCCTGAAACGCGGCGAGAAACGTAGCGGCTACGAGGTCCGGCGCTGGGAATCGGGTCGCGGCTCGCACGTCGCGCTCTATCCCAACCTCAACGTCACAGACCCGGTCTGGCGCGAGACCATCCGCGACGCCGATTTCCGCCGGGCGCTCTCGCTCGCCATCAACCGGGACGACATCGACAAGGCGATCTTCTACGGACTCGCCGAGCCGGGCGCCAATACGGTCCTTCCGGGTTCCCCGCTGTTCACTCCGGAACTGCGCGACCGCTGGACCGCCTACGACCCCGACAAGGCGAACCTGCTTCTGGACAGCCTCGGACTCAAGCGCGCCACCCGTGGCGGGCTGCGGCATCTGCCGGATGGGCGCGAGATCCGCATCGTCGTCGAGACGGCGGGAGAAAGCAGCGAGCAGTCCGACGTCCTGCAACTCGTTCGCGATGACTGGCGCAAGCTCGGCGTCGACCTTCTGATCCGCGAATCCCAGCGCGAAATCTTCCGCAACCGCATCAAGGCCGGCTCGACCCTGATGTCGGTCTGGACGGGACTCGACAACGGGCTGCCGACCCCGGCGACGGACCCGAAGGAGCTCGCTCCCGCGACGGCCGAACAGATGCAATGGCCCGGCTTCGGCATGTGGGTGGAAACCGGCGGCACCGGCGGCGAGGCGCCAGGCGACGGCCCGGACCTTGCCGGCATCCGCGAGCTCATCGAATTGCGCCAAGCGTGGATGCGAACGACCGACACTGCGGAGCGCGCCGCGATCTGGAACAAGATACTGCGGATCTCGGCCGACGACGTCTATACGATCGGCATCGTCTCAGGCGTCGATCAGATCGTCGTCGTTTCGGACAAGCTGCGGAACGTGCCGGAGCGCGGCGTCTACAACTACAATCCCGGTGCCTATTTCGGCATCTACCATCCCGACGGATTCTGGTTCGATTGCCCGTCGAATGTGGCCGCGGGTTCGCCCTCGTGATCCGCTACCTCGCCAGCCGGCTCGTTACTATGGTCTGGACGCTGCTGGCGATCAGCGTTCTTGTCTTCGTCATCATCCAGCTGCCACCCGGCGATTATCTGACCAGCTACATCGCCGAGATCCAGGCGCAGGGCGAGAACGTCACCGCCGACAAGATCGCGTTCCTGCGCGAGCAGTACGGCTTGGACAAGCCGCTCTGGCAGCAATATCTGGTCTGGGTGACCGGCCTCGTGCAGGGCGATCTCGGCTATTCCTTCGAATACAATCAGCCGGTCGCGGACGTCGTCGGCGACCGAATGCCGATGACGATTCTGCTCAATGTGGCCACCGTCATCTTCGTCTATCTCGTCTCGTTTCCGATCGGAATCTATTCGGCCACCCACCAATATAGCTGGGGCGACCATGGGCTTAGCGTCCTCGGCTTCCTTGGCCTGGCGACGCCGAACTTCCTGCTGGCGTTGATCCTGCTCTACCTCGCCAATGTCTGGTTCGGCACCTCGATCGGCGGCCTGATGGATCCGCAATACATCGACGCGCCGTGGTCGCTCGCCAAGGTCGGCTCGGTCCTGTCGCATCTATGGGTGCCGGTGCTGGTGATCGGCACGGCGGGTACGGCCGGGATGATCCGGCGGCTACGGGCCAATCTCCTCGACGAGCTCAACCGGCAATATGTCGTCACTGCCCGCGCCAAGGGGCTGCCGGAGCGCCGGCTTCTGCTCAAATACCCGCTGCGCATGGCGCTCAACCCGTTCATCGCCGATCTCGGCAGCCTGCTGCCGCAAATCGTCTCGGGCTCGGTGATCATTTCGGCGGTGATGTCGCTGCCGACGACCGGGCCGATGCTGCTCTCTTCGCTGCGCAGTCAGGACATGTATCTGGCCGGCTCCTTCCTGATGTTCCTGGCGCTGTTGACGGTGGTCGGTATGTTCGTCTCAGATATCCTGCTAGCGATGCTCGATCCGCGTATTCGGCTCGGCCGGAGTACGGCTCGATGAGCCCCACTCCCCACTTCGTCTCGCGCGAACCGTTCGATCCGGAGGCGACGGTCGCCGCGGGCTCGACGGTGTCTCGAGCCTATATGGAGGCCTCCCAGACGAAGCTGATCTGGTGGCGCTTCCTGCGCCACCGCGTGGCCGTCGTCTCGCTTGCTTTCCTTTTGTTCAGCTACGCCGCGATCGTCATCGTCGAGATGATCGCGCCCTACGAACTCCAGACCCGCAACACCGACTTTATCTTCGCTCCGCCGCAGCCGCTGCATCTCATCCACGAAGGCCAGTTCGTCGGCCCCTTCGTCTATCGCCTCGACTATAATCTCAATCTGGAGACGCTGAAGCGCGAATACAGCGAAGACACTTCCCGGCCGCTGCCGCTGAGGTTCTTTTGCCAGGGCGACCCTTATGAATTCTGGGGCACGGTGAAAGCCCGGTTCCATTTCGTCTGCCCGCCCGAGGAAGGCACATTCTTTCTCATGGGAACCGACCGTCTCGGCCGCGACATGTTTTCGCGCATCTCCTACGGCGCGCGAATCTCGCTGACCGTCGGCCTCGTCGGTGTGACACTGAGCTTTCTTCTGGGCATTACCATCGGTGGGCTCGCCGGTTATTTCGGCGGCTGGGTCGATTCCGTCGTGCAGCGAACGACGGAGATCCTTCGGTCGATCCCGGAACTGCCGCTCTGGCTCGCCCTTTCCGCCGCGCTTCCGGTCACCTGGAGCCCGCTGCTCATCTATTTCGGCATCACCTTGATCCTGGCGCTGCTCGACTGGCCGGGGCTGGCGCGCGCCGTGCGCTCGAAGCTCTTTGCCCTGCGCGAGGAGGATTTCGTCGTCGCGGCCGAAATGCTGGGCGCGAGCCCCCGCAGGATCATCTTCCGGCACCTCCTGCCGAATTTCATGAGCCATCTTATCGCCTCGGCGTCGCTGTCGATCCCAACGATGATCCTGGCCGAGACCGCCTTGAGCTTCCTCGGGCTGGGTCTTCGCCCGCCGATCACCAGTTGGGGCGTCTTGTTGTCGGAAGCGCAGAACATCGAGGCGGTGGCGCTCTATCCGTGGCTGCTGTTGCCGATGCTGCCGGTGGTCCTCGCCGTGCTCGCCTTCAGTTTCGTCGGCGATGGCCTGCGCGACGCGGTCGACCCGCACCACTGAGCAGCAGATCAGCTATTCGCCGGCGGCGGCGCTGAGCGGCACGGCCTCGGCCAGACGCGGCGTGAACAGCTCCATCCGCCGCTCCACCCCGTTGAGAGCATGGACGCCGACAGAATCCCAGCGTTCCGGCAAAAGCGCGGCGACCTCGGCGCTGGCGAGCACGCTGAGCTCCATTGTCTTGGTCAGTTTCTCGATGCGTTCGACCTCGGTGACCGTCGGTCCGATCACGGTGAAGGCCAGGCGCTCGGGCACCCCGATATTGCCGAAGACGACGTTGCCGATATTGAGGCCGATGCCGAAATCCATCGTGTCGAGGCCGCGTTCGCGCCGGACCGCGTTGGCCACCTCGCGCATCTTGAACGATTCGCCGACCGCCTTCAGCACCTTGACGCTGAGGGCCGCAACATCCGTCTCGTCGTCGAGCGGAAAGACCACCAGCACGGCGTCGCCGATAAAGGCGAGCACCTCGCCGCCGGCCCGGATCGCCGGGCGTGCGGCGCATTCGAAATAGTCGTTGAGAAGCCGCAAGAATGCGTCACTTTCCAGCCGTCCGGTCAGGCGCGTCGAGTCCCGCAGATCCGAATACCAGACCAGTGCTCTCGTCGTCGCACCGTCGCCGAGGCGGATGTTGCCGCTGAGAACGCTATGGCCGGCCTGCCGTCCCAGATAAGTCTCGACGATATTGGTGGTGATCCGCGACTGGATGATCGTCTTGGACACGAGGGCGAAGGTCTGCTGGATCGCCTGCAGAACGCCGATATCCTCGTCGGTAAACCCGGAAGAGCGATCGCTCGCCCAAATGACGAAGATTCCGGCCGTCGGCATATCCATGAATGTGGTGGGTTGCGAAAATTCGGTCGAAAGGGCGATGTAGTCGGTGTAGCCCTCGGCGGCGAGTTCCTCGAACAGCGGGAAGTCGAGGAGCGTGCCCGGTCCGGCCAAACGCCGCCGCAGGACGGGAAGGTCCGCCTCCAGCATGTAGCGCAGCGGGCTTCTCTGCCAGGCCTCGGTGTTCGCGTCCTGATGGTGGAAATGCTCGAGAACCGCGTCCTCGTCCCGGTGCCATTTGATCATTTCGGCCCGAAACAGCGGATGCAGCGTCGGCCAGTTCAACCGGGCGCGGGCGATCGGGATGCCGATGCCGCTCAGCCTCAGGCAAAGCTGATGGAAGACATCCTCCAGATTCGGCTTGCCGAGCGCCTGACGGATCAGCCATTCGTCCACCTGTTTCGCCAGCCCCATCTCAGCCACCTTCGAGGATTCGCACGCCTTCGCCGATGTCGATGGTCAGGCCCGTGCGCGCCACGATCGCTCCGGGAAAGGCTTTGCGCGCTGTGGTCGCCAGAGCCTCCAGCCATGCGTCAGTTCGCGAGATATCATGGTGGAAAATGACCAGATTTGCCACGTCGGCCGCGCGGCAAAGTCGCACACCCTCCTGCCAGGTCGAGTGCCCGAAGCCCTGGAAAGTGGGAAATTCCTCGTCGGTATACATGGAATCGTAGATCATCAGATCCGAACCGGCGATGAAATCGCGGATCGCGGCATCAGGTTTGTCTGGCTCGTGCTCGGTATCGGTGATGTAGCAGAACGAACGCCCCGCATACTCGACCCGATATCCCACCGCGCCGTTCGGATGATTGAGCCGAACCGTCCGCACGCAAATGTCGTCGGGAAGTGTCAGAACGTCGGGCGGACGAAAATCGCGGTAGTCGATGCGCGCCGTGAACTGCTTCGGCGTCACCGGGAAATAGGGCGGGCACATGAAGCGCTCGACCATGCTGCGGCAGCTGGTTTCGTCCAGGAAATGCCCGGCGTGAAGCCGCACCACGGCCTCCTCCGTGTAGAGCGGAATCATGAACGGCAGGCCCATGATATGGTCGAAGTGGCAGTGGGTGAAAAGAATGTCGAGGTCCCGCACGCCCTCGTGGCAGAGCTTGCGGCCACAGCCCACGATGCCTGTCCCGGCGTCCAGCACCAGGACACGGTCGCCGCAGCGAACCTCAATGCAGCTGGTATCGCTGCCGAAGCGGGTGTTGGCGGCGGCCGGCGCGGAGATGCTGCCGCGCGCGCCCCAGATCGTCAGCTGGAAGCGGGTCAAGCGTCGTCATCCCGCGACGCGGCCAGATTGCGCGCCCGGACAAGTTCCTCATTGGTGTGGGTCAGGCGTTCGGCCAGGCTGCGCATCACTTCCGCAGCGATCTCGGGGAACTGGCGCAGGAGCTGCAAGAACGAATCCTTGCGCACCCGCAGTGCCGACACGTCCGTGCTGGCGGTCACCGTCGCCGTTCGCGGAGTATCGCAAAGGATCGATATCTCGCCCACGACATCGCCGGGTCCGAGCGTGGCGACGACGTACTCGCCGGATTCCGTCCCTATAGAGACCTCCGCCTCACCCTCGACCAGCACATAGGCCGCGTCGCCCGGCTGACCCTGCCGGACCAACGCCTGTCCGGCGCGGTAGGCGATAGAATCCGCAGTGAAGGCGATCAGCTTCAACCGGCTCGGTTCGATGCCGGCGAAAATCGGGACCGATCGCAGAAGGTCCATTTCGGATTTGAGAAGCGTCACGTCGTCCCTCTGCCCGCGGTCGTCTGAATCATGGCCATACCTGTATCCTTCAGGCCGGCTCGTCGACCGCGCGGTCGACCTTGCGCTGCGACGTCGTCATCCGGCCGTCCCGAAATTCGATCGTCCGATCGAACAATTCCGCGTGCTCGGCATTGGCCAAGACCCAGACAACTGTCTGCCGTTCAGCACCGAGGGCCTCGCGCGATGCAAGGACGCGCTCAATTGTCGCGCGCTGGCTGTCGCCGTCAAGGGCGGAAATCGGCCGATTGAGAACGAACAAGTCGGCGCGCTTGAGCAGCGCCCTGGCCAGCGCCAGCTTTTGCCGCTGGCCGGAGGACAGGCGCTTGGCGCCACTGCCGATGTCGAAATCGAGCCCGATCTCGAACACAACCTGGGACAGACCGGTCTCGCGCATCGTCTCCATCAGCACTTCGTTGATGCGCACCGAGGCTTCCGCGTAGCGGTCCACCACGCGGCCGAACAGGACGTTGTCCTGAAAACTCGCGGCGCGGTTGACCGCATCGGGCGAATGGAGGGAAACGGCCTGAGCCATGTCAGGTTCGAGACCTTCGCGGAACCGTTCGCGGCCTTCAAGGATCTTTGCCTTGATATCCGCGTCGATGAGCCCCAGGCGGTGACGTGGCTCGACATAGCCGAAGGCCAGTTCCTGGAACGCGCAACGATCCTCGTCCGAGACACCCCGATCCCCTGAGACACGGCGCAGGGCGGCGCGAAAGAACTCGACGTCGTCGGGCGACATCAGGTCGACATTGTCCATCAGCGGATTGTCGGGAGACAGGTCGCCGAAGATTTCGATGAGGGTTTCGGAGATCTGGCGTCCCATGTCGAACAAAATCCGGTCGAGCCCGGTCTGCTTCAAGACGGCCCGCATCTGCGGCCGCGCGGCCAGCGGCGCTCCCTCAGTGGCCTCCGACAAGGCGATGCCGAAAACGAGGTTTTCGAACAGCGTCGCATAGTCCGAATAGCTGTCCGCGTCGAAGGATTCGAAATAATCCTCTTCGCCGCCCTCTGCGAGCCGGGTGCGAAAAGCCTGCCGCGCCTCGAGAATACGCTCGGCCACCTCGTCCGGCAGGTCGGGCGGCAGGCGATTGCGTAGTCCAAGCCGCGAGATGTCGAGCCGCAGCCCGGCGATCTCCAGCACTTCGGCAAGTCGCGGCGTCAACGCCTCCGGGCCATCGACACCTGCCGCCTTGTAGTCGATCCAGTCGTCCCGGATATCGAGGTCGATATTGCCGGACTTTCGCGCCTCCTCGAGTCGAACCACCTCCTCGCGTCCGCGACGTTTCTCGCGGATCAGCGGGGCGTGGCGCAGGCCGTAGACCAGCGCGTCGCGGATCGACATCCTGGGGAAATAGAGGCCGGCCTCGGTATAGGCGATGCGGCGCCCGACAAAGGATTCCGGCAAGCCATCCAGAGCCTGCCCGTCGATGCTGATGCGTCCTCCGGCGACATCCACCAGCCGGACCAGCGCCTCGGCGAGGTATTCGCCGCCGCCTCCGACCGGCCCCACGACGGCCAGCGCCTCGCCGGCGGAAATCCGCAGGCTCGCAGGCTCCAGCAGATCGTTGCCCGCCTCGTCGGCGATCCTCAGGCCGACAATCGAAATGTCGCCGTCGATGCGCGGGGGCTCCTCATAAGATACCGCATGCAACGTCGGCGGGAGCAGGTTACCCAGGGCGAACTGCTCCCGGATTTGCGCGTATTTGGACTGCACATCGACGCGGAACTGATCCCAGGTAATCAGTTCCTTGAGCGGCCCGGGCAAGTCCTTATAGGCCGCGATCACCGCGACGAGCTGGCCGATATCGAGCCGCCCGACGATGACGAAATAGCCGCCGATCAGGTAGAAGATGAACGGCGTGGTCTGGGCCAACAGGTTGTTGACGAAGTTGGTGAGGAATTTCCACCGAAAGAAATCATAGCGAATCCAGAGGATCTTGCCGAGGCGGCTGCCGAGTTCGGCTCGCTCCCAGTTCGAAGTATCGTTGGTGCGGATCGACGGGATGCTCTCGACGATCTCGCCGATCCGGCCGGACAAAAGCCGGGCCGTGAGCTGGCGTGCGCGGGCGAGGACGACGAGGCGCCGGCGCATCTGGGGGATCAGGATAAGCTGGATGAGCACGATGGCGCCGGCAATCGATCCGAGCCAGACATTCTGCAGGAAAATGAACACGAGGGCCGTCAACGCCTGGCTGAGCAACAGCGACGGGTCGGCGAACGCGCTGCCGCCAAAGCCGCCGACGGGTTCGGTCTCGTCCTTGATCATCGACGCGATCTCGGGCCCGCGGATCTGCTTGAAGCGGCCGGTCGGGAAGCGCAGCACCCGGTCGACCAGTTGATAGCGCAGGCGGCGGAGCAGCCGTTCGCCGAGCTGGCCCTTGTAGTTCGACAGGTAGAATTTGAAGAGCCCGTTCACGACGACAAAGAACAGGAAAGTGAGGCTGAGGCTGAGGAGGACGCCGAACCGGTCGAATTCGAAGCCGTCGAACAGTGCAAGCGTCCCGCCGCCGAGAAAATCGGGGATCGGCAGGATCACTTCGAAGACTGTTTCCGTTTCTCCCGGCTGCCATTCGCCTTGAATCGGACCGTTGACGATACGTTTAGGGAGATCGAGCGTCAGATAATAGAACGGCAGCGAAACCACGAGTACGAGAAACAGCCAGACCTGCTGACGACGCGTATGCCGCCAGACGTAGCGGAAGACGCTTTCGTCGAGGCTGTCATGCACCGCCATCTCAGTCGACCTTTGGCGGGCCAGCTGAGATCGTGGCCAGAAACGTTAGATTGGCAGCCCGCACGAAATGATCCGGCCGGGCCTCCAGAAGTGGCCGCTCGACCCCCTCGACAACGGTGAACGGCTCCGGCCATGCGCGTCGGCCGATCTCGCCGGCCGAAGGGATATGCGCGAAGTCGAGCGGACGCGAGGGATCGGCGTGCGGCACCGCTTGCATGAGCATCTGCGTATAGGGATGCAGCGGTGCGTGAAACAACTCCCGGCGCGGCGCGAGCTCGACGATCTCGCCGTCACACATCACCGCGATGCGATCGGCGACGTAATTCACGACCGCCAGATTGTGGGAGATGAACAGATAGGTAAGCCCGCAGAGACGTTGCAGATCCTTCAACAGGTTGAGGATCTGCGCCTGCACCGAAACGTCGAGGGCGGCCACCGGCTCGTCGCAGATGAGCAATTCCGGTTGCAGGGCCAACGCGCGCGCGATGCCGATCCGCTGGCGCTGCCCGCCGGAGAAGCTGTGCGGGTAGCGATTGGCGTATTGCGCTTCCAGCCCCACCGCCGCCAGCAGGCGCTCGATCCGTCGCTGCTTCTCGGATCCACTGCTCTTGCGATGGATCTCGAACGGTTCGGCCAGGATCGCGCCCACGGTCATGCGCGGATCGAGCGAAGAGAACGGATCCTGGAAGACATATTGCAGGCAGTTGCGAACCGCGAAGAGTTCGGCGCGGTCGGCGTTGACGAGGTCGACAGGCCCTGATTGGGCGTTGAACACCATCGAACCTGAATCCACCTCGACGGCGCGCATGATGGCGCGTGCCAGCGTCGTCTTGCCGGAACCGGATTCGCCGACGAGGCCGAGACACTCGCCGCGGCGGACGCTCAAGGACACATCCTTGAGCGCATGCACACCCGGCGTTGGCGCTCGGGAGAAGAGACGTTTGTCGCCACGCCGCGAAAAGCTCTTGCTGAGCTCCTTGAGTTCAAGCAGCGGTTCACCGGGGGTCCCGACCGTCTCTCGGGTGAATAGTGCCTCGGCATCGACCTTGATCTCGCGGATCGGCTTGAGACGTGGCGCTTCCTCCCGGTCGAGATCGGGAACCGCCTTCATCAGCGAAATCAGATAGGGGTGCTGCGGGCGCGCGAAAATCGCCGTCGCGGAACCGGACTCCATCACCTTGCCGTGGTGCATGACGACCACTTCCTCGGCGAGATTGGCGACCACGCCGAGATCGTGGGTGATCAGCAGGACGGCCATGCCGAGTTCGGCCTGCATGTCGCGCAGGAGCTTGAGAATCTGTGCCTGCAAGGTGACGTCGAGCGCCGTCGTCGGCTCGTCGGCGATGAGCAGCGACGGCTTGCAGATCAGCGCCATCGCGATCATCGCCCGTTGGCGCAGACCGCCCGACAATTCGAAGGGATAGGATGTCAACGCCCGCTCCGGCTCGGGAAACCGCACCAGCCGCAGCGTCTCGATCGTACGCTCGCGGGCCTCCGCGCCAGTGCCGCGCCCGTGCACTTCCAGCACTTCGCCGATCTGGTCGCCGAGCGTGTGGAGCGGCGAGAAGGAGGTCATCGGCTCCTGGAAGACGATGGAGATGGATTGGCCGCGGATCGCCCGGAAGCGAGAACTCCTCGACGACAGCGCGGCTAGGTCGACGACGCCCTGGAGAGGGTCGCGAAACAGGATTCGGCCGCCGGTGATCATGGCTCCCCTCGGCAACAGCCCGAGGATCGCCTGCGAGGTCACGGTCTTTCCGGAGCCCGATTCCCCGACCAGCGCGACGGTCTGTCCGGCACCAATCGTCATCGACAGGCCGTTGACCGCCCGGACCATGCCGGCCATGGAACGGAACTCGACCGACAAGGATTGGATCGACAGAAGCGCGGAGGCGTCGTTCGGCCCCGGTTCCGGACTATCCGACACGGGCCGTTCCAGAGTCGCCGTCTCGCTCGCCACGTCTATCCTCCCATGCGCCTCCCGACGCGTCCCGGCGGGAGGCGGAGCGGCCATCGAACCGATTGCACCACGATCCGGCAGGCGAAGTCATGCGATTTCTGGATCGCATGGCGTCCATCTACCGGGCCATCCCGCCGCGATCATCGCCGTTGCCAAGCGCCTCGATCATCCGTGCCGCATGCGCCGCGCCATCGAGATCGATCGACGGACGTTTGGCGGCCGGTCGCTCCAGAGCTTCGGCGATCGCAGCCGCCATCGTCGGCGGGGAGAGTTCGGACGTCTTGACCACCGACAGCAGCCCCATGTCGCGCATGCGTTCCGAGCGGTGCCATTGCTCGGTCTCCTCGCCCTCGTCATAGGGCACCACGACGGCGGGCGCCTCGGCCCGCAGGAGATTCATCACTGTGTTGTAACCCGCCTGCGAAATCGACAGGGCGCAGCCGTCGAGCAGTTCCTGGAAATTCGGCGCAAAGCGCGACACGACGGTCCGCTCGTCCGCAATCGCGGACAGCTCGTCGAAGGCCTCAGCGGGAAAGCGCGGCCCGGTGAAGAAGCGCCAGACCCGATCGGCAAGCGGCGTCGACGGACGGGCGGCCATCGCCGCCCGCATCAAATCGCCGGCGGCCGCGCCGCCGCCGGCCGAGACGATCACTTCGCCGTTCGCGGCTCCGCGAACCCGCTCGGCCGGCTCCGTCACATAGCCGGTGTAGCCAATGAGATCGGCGAGTTCCTCCGCATGCGGATAGGTCTCCTCGAAGGCGAATAGCGAGGGATCGGAATGGACCAGCACGGCGTCCAGATGCGCACGCGCGATCGCCGCGCCCTTGGCCGCGCGTTCGGGATGCTTGGTCGCAACCAAGATGTCACGGACCGAGGTGACGCATTTGACCCGCGGCTTGTCGCGGGCGGCGAGTTCGAGCAGCGGTAGGAGCTCGAAGCCGAAGCGCCAGCGCCCGAAGGGATACATCTCCAGGAGGACGATTTCGGGCCGGATCTCTTCGTAAAGCTGCAACAGCGCGTCCCGCCGCACCGCGCGCCAGGCATCGGTCACCGGTTCGCCATCGGCGTCGTAGAGCACCTTGAAATCGGCGCCTTTCAGCTTGGTCGCAGGCAGTTGCACGACATCGGCGCTGGCGAACGGCATTTCCGGCACCGGCATGCCGCCGAGCGCCACGGTCACCGCCATGCCGCGCTTGGCCATGGCGTTGGCGAGAAGCTCGCCGCGCCGCAAATGCCCGACGCCCAAAAGATGCTGCACATGGAAGAGAACCCGCATCACATCATCTCTCGCAAGGGCGTGTACCGGTTGCGGGCGAGCGTTTCACCCAGCGCGCCATCGAGCGCCTTCGACGCCACGACGAGGTCGTGATGATCGAGGGTCCGCTTGCGCGCGGCGCGTCCCATTCGCTCTCGCACAGCCGGATTCAGCAAACGCCGGATGCCGTCGGCAAAGGCCAGCGCATCGCCTTCCGGGGCGATGAATCCGGTTACTCCGTCCTCGACGACGCTTGGAACGCCGCCGCTGCGGCCCGCGACAACGGGTACGCCCGCGGCCTGCGCTTCGAGAAAGGCCATGCTCCAAGACTCCTTGATCGCCGACCAGACATAGAGGTCGGCCGCGGCATAAAGGGCCGGCATCTCGGTCGCGTCTGCCGCACCGTGAAAGGCGACACCGACCCCCGACCCCGCGAAGGCCTCTCGCACCTGGTCCTCCGCCGGTCCCGCGCCGACGACAATGAGCTGAACCGCCGTGTTGCCGAGCGCTTGCAGGGCCTTGGCGAGCAACCGGTACGAGGCGAGCTTCTGGTCCTGCCGCATCATGGCGACTGTGAGCAGCCAGGGACGGTCGCCGGCGAGGCCGTGGCGCGCCGCGAGCCGCGCCCGCGCGGTCTTCCGGTTCGCCGCGGCCTCCGCGTAGGGCCGGGTATCGAGGAACGGCGCGAGGTCCAGATAACGCGCCCCCGGCCGCAGCCGGGGGACGACGCAAGACCGGTCGGCCGGATTGAGACCGACGACGAGATCGGCCCGCGCGAGCGCCGCCAGGCTCGCTTCATAACCCCGGTGCCAAGCCCCACCCTTGCGCTTGTCCGCCACCGACGCCTCGGCGACCGCATAGGGAATTCCCAGCGCCGCGACCACACGCGGCCCCAGCCAGTCCGGCGCCTTGTGATAGAGATGGTAGGTGAACCAGAGGTCGATCGGCGCGCGACCGTCATTCCGGCGCATGATTCGGTCGCCGATCAGCCGGCCGATCCGCTCGATCCGGGCCTGCCGCACCGGGTCGCCCCGATCGTAGCTGCGAAACCGGGTTGGAATCACGACATCGTGTCCGGCAAGCCGCAGCGCCTCGACAAGGCCGCGCGCCACCGTGCGATCCCCGGATGGACGCGAGTCGCACGGTGATTTCATCGGCGCATAGAATGCGATCCTCATGCCATCCCGGCCTTGGAGATCGGGCGCAGGCTTGCACGCTCCCAGTCGTAGGCGTCGGCATTCTTCGTCCGACCGGCGGCGATATACTCGTCCGCGCTCTCACAAATTGTCTTGAGACCGTCGAGAATGCCGGGAATCGCCGCGGATTTCGGTCCGGCCTGTCCCGGCAGCGCCCGGATGGCGTCCGCCATGGCCGACGCGTCGTCGATGCGGTCGTCGAGCAGCATCGTCAAGAGGCCCAGATTCTCGGCCTGGGAAGCGCGGATATATTGTTCCAGCCGCGGCTGCCGGCGCGGAACGACGACTGCCGGTTTGTCGAACGACAGGATCTCGCAAAATGTGTTGTAGCCACCCATGGCGACGATGCCTTCGGCCCGCTCGAACAGCGGCTCGATACTGGCCGCGAAGGTGATCACGTCGACGCTGTCGAGCTTTGCCGCCCGACGCTGGAAATCCGCCTGGAAGCCCGGCTCCATGAAGGGGCCAAGGACGATCTTGGCACGCACCCCGATGGGATGGTCGCTTTCATAGGCGCGCAGGACCCAGTCGACCAGCATCGTCCCGTCGCCGCCGCCGCCGGTGGTGACAAGGACAAAGGGTCGCTCGCCGATCCGGATGCGGTCGGGCAGCGCGCCCGACGGCTCGTCCGCCCTGTGCAGATAGCCGGTGAACACCGCTTTCTGACGCACACTTTCCGACACGCCGATGCCCTCCAGCGGATCGCAGATCTGCGGCAGGCCATAGATCCAGATGTCGTCGTAGAACTCCTCAAGAGCAACGAAGGCATCCTTGCGGGTCCATTCCTCGACCAGCCGGGAGGGCTCGTCCATGATGTCACGCAAGCCAAGGACGAGGCGCGCGCCGGTGGTCTTCAGGTGACGGAGCGAAGCCTCCACCTCGCCGCGCATGCCCAGCGGCTCCTTGTCCACCAGGAAGATGTCGGGGTCGAAAATCTCGGCAGTCTTCTTGATGACGGCGCTGCGGATCTCGGTCAGATCCTCGATCGACAGGCCCGGATTGGAGGGGGCGTAATTGTCCGCCCCGAGCTTGACGACCCCCGGAACGCGGATGAAATCCACCTGCGGCGGAAAGCTGAACGAGCCGACCACCGGGGAACCGGCGACGAGCAGGATGGCGATGTCCGGACGATGGGCGACCAGCGCCTGCGCAATGACGCGGCAGCGGCGCAGATGCCCCAGCCCATAAGTGTCGTGACTATAGATGAGGACGCGCGGAGGCCGGGCTTTCATAAAATACTCCTGGCGCTCGTGCCGTGCTCTCTGCACGCCACACTGGCGACTTTCCTTTTGGGGCGCAAGATCGCACTATCGTCGTCGCACCCCAGTTACAATGCGGCGCTGCCCGATTGGGGCACAAGCCGACATAGGAAGGCGACAGACCGTTCACGGGCGGGCTGCTTCGATCGCGGGCATGAGCAAACGCGCCAAACTCGTTTCCCCATTCGTGGGCCGTCGGACCGCCGGCGCGATCCCGGACCGGGTGCAGGAGGTCGTCGCGGAGTTCGAGGCCGACAGCGAGCGCCTGATCGGGTGGGTGCAGTTCGGCATCGGCGTTTTCATCACGCTTCTCTACCTCGTCTCTCCGCGTCCAAGCGACGCGCTGATGCAGCAGCCGGTACCGGTCAGCCTGGCGATCTATCTCGCCTTCACCGCGCTGCGGCTCTTCCTATCCTATCGGATCCGGTTGCCCGGCTGGTTCCTGGTCGTCTCGATGCTGGTCGACATCGCGCTGCTGTACGGGCTGATCTGGTATTTTCATATCCAGTACGGCCAAAGCGCCGGCTTCTCCCTGCAGGCGCCGACGGTGATGTACGTCTTTATCTTCATCGCCATCCGCGCGTTGCGATTCGATCCGATCTGGGTGATCTCGATCGGCGCGATCGCCGCACTGGGTTGGGTCGGCATGACGTTCTACGCCATACACGCGGCGGGCATGCAGGCGATCACCCGCAGTTTCGTCGAGTATATCCAAAGCGATCGCATCCTGGTCGGCGCGGAAATCGACAAGATTGTCGCGATCCTGGTCCTGACCATCGTTCTCGCGCTGGCGCTGATGCGCGCCAAGCGACTGCTCGCGGCGGCGGTGCTCGAGCATGTGGAACGCGAGGAAATCCGGCGCTTTCTTCCCGCCGACGTCGAGCGGGCCATCACCAAGTCGCCGGTGGCGGTAGTGGCGGGCGACGCGGAAGAGCGGGACGCGGCGATCATCGTTCTCGACATTCGCGGGTTCACCAAATTCGTCGAGGCCAACGAGCCGAAGCGGGTGGTCGAGGCCCTGGTCGGCCTGCACGCTTTGATCGTTCCGATCATCCAGCGCCATGGCGGGATCGTCGACAAATATCTCGGCGACGGCCTGCTCGCGACCTTCGGCGCAACCTCCCCTTCGCATACGGCGGCGGCCGACGCGCTGCGCGCGCTCGTCGAGATCATGGACGTGGCGCGACAATGGTCGCGGGGCATGGCCGAAGAACACGGCGACGGTTCGCTGCGGGTCAACGGCGCGGCCACCGCCGGCCCTGTCGTCTTCGCCGCGCTCGGCGACGAATTCCGGCTGGAATACACCGTCATC
This sequence comes from uncultured Aurantimonas sp., assembly GCA_947488615.1. Taxonomy (GTDB): domain Bacteria; phylum Pseudomonadota; class Alphaproteobacteria; order Rhizobiales; family Rhizobiaceae; genus Aurantimonas. The sequence goes on along the minus strand of CANKZU010000007.1, from coordinate 148,863 downwards.
GGCGACGCCGTGAACCTCGCGGCGAAGCTGGAGAAGCACAACAAGGTGGAGGAAACGTCCGCCCTCACCACCCGATCGACCTACGATCTGGCACGCATTCAGGGTTTTGCCGGCGCCGAGGCGGCTACGCAACGCAGTGGTTGCCAAGTCGCGGGAGTCGAAAAGCCGACAGATCTCGTCGTCATCGCCGCCTGAACCGGGCGCGCCGTCAGGGCAGCTTCTGATCGAGCAGGATCACCTCGGAATAGAGGTGGTCGATGTCGCGGCGCTCGAGGTCCGGTGAGCGGAACCAGCGCGGCAGGACGATCCGCTCGATAGTGCCCGGATCGTCCCCCGCCGCCATCCAGCGCGAATCGACCGCCAGCACGCCCCGCTCGCCGGTCACGATCGTGTCGGCGACGGCCTGCGCGTTGGCCGACAGACATGCCGGATCGCTGGCGTGCAAAATTTCGTGATAGGCGATCGCGTCGCCCTTCAGCTTGCGCTGCCAGACCAGCCAGACGCCGCCGACGATCGCCTGATCCAAATCGAAACCGGCATGACGGGCGAACATCTCCCGTTGCGGCGGCGTCAGCCGTGCGTGGATGGTGGCCCTATCGCGGACACAGGGAAGCGGCGCGGCGCGCGGCTCCGCAAGCGGCCGGAACAGGCTGCGCGTATCGTCGAGAATGTCGAAACCCAGCGCGCGGATCTTGCGCCCCGTCGCCCGCCGGGCGGTCATCGTGTGATAGGTCACGTCCGGTTTCGCCATACCGGCCTGGAGCAGCGTGTCGCCGGTGCCGTCACCGCGATAATCGGCAAGCAGATACCAGGAGGAAAGGTCGCAGAAGCGATGCGTTCGCCCGGCGATTTCCCGGTCGCTGTAGATGGTCGCCATGAAGCCGACGACGACGCCGCGATCCTCGACCAGCCAGCCGCGCTCGACCCCGTCCGGCCGCCAGGGATAGTCGAGGAGCAGTCGCCAGCGTTCGGGCGGAATCTTCGCGTTCATATGTTCGTGAAGAAGCCTCGCCACTGCCTCGATATCGGTCTCGCCGGCCGGTCTGACGACGACGCTCATCGCGGCGCTGCATTGACGCCGGGCGCGGCGTCGTCAAACAGCGCGCCGGCTTCGGTCCAGCGCACCGCCGGGTGCGCGGCCAGCAAACCCAGGATCTCGTCGAGAAATGCCCAGGTCTCGGCATCATGGTCGAGATGGTGGGTGAGAAGACCGAAGGGCTCGTCGGGATCGATCCGGCCGCAGCGGCGATCGGCAAGCCGCTCGGCGCAAAGCCGGAGCAGCTTGTCACGCCCGGCAAAGCGCGCACCGCCCTTCCAGCTCAGAAGGTCGAGATGGGCGTTGACCGCGACGCTTCCCGCCCCCGCTGGGTTGGTCGAACGGGGACCGAACACCGAGACCCCGACAAAGCCATGATCGGGAAGCGCCGTCACGATCTCTGGCGCGATGCGATTCCAGGGTGGCACCATGACCGGGCTAAATCTCGGCCCGAAAGCAGCGGCCAGGCGCGTGTGGCCGGCCGCGAGCTCATCGAGGACGGCTGTTGCGGGCCGATCGCCGCCGCATTCGACCGCGCGCTCGCCCGCCGCCGCGTGGTTTTGGTGGGCGAACCCGTGCTGCAGGATGCTCACTACAGGGTCATCGACGGCTGGAATGAGCGCATCGGACATGTGCGCCGGGATCACCGCCAGTGCGAGCGGCGCGCCGTGACGCCGCGCCGCCGCGCCGAGGCGGGCGAGCGCCGGAGTGGGCTGCGTCGCATCGTCGTCACGCCACCAAAGAGCCACCGTTCGACCCTCGGTTGCCCAGCGGTCGAGTTCACGGAGAAGAGCGTCGGCGCCTTGCATCGCCGACGCTTAGCGGGAACGCGGTTTGCGGGCAATCGGCCATTTCGTCGGGTTCAGCGTTGGGCGCGTGTCAGTATTTTTCCTCTTCCTCCGCGTCCTGTTCCTCGATCGGGATGTCCTTGCCGATCAGGCGCTCACCGTCCTTCTTGCCGCGAAAGGCATTGTCGGTCCGCTCCACGGCGTTGCCGAGAACGTCGCCATCGGTGCCGGGCGCTTGCGGCTCTTGGGTGTTTTTGGGGTCCGGCATCGTCACTCTCCTCGCTCAGCTGACGAGGAAACCGCGATGTTGCCCCATCTGTTCCCTCTGGAATCCCGATCGGCAGCGACGAGGCGGCTTTTGTGCAGGATGCTCATGACGACGAAAGGCCCGGCCCCGAGAGGAGCGGACGCTCTGAACCAACAGCGTGATGCGGAGAAATCTGATGGCGGCTCGGGCGCCGCCGTACCATCGGGAGGGAGACATCCTATTCCCCCTTCCCGTCGCATTCCGATGGGGCCCTACTCCCGTCAACCCCGGCCCCATGCGGCCCTCATGCAGTGGTGGCGCTCGGTCGGGCCGGCGCGTCGTCCGATCAGATGATGTCGAGGCGGACCCGTGCGGTACCTGACTGGATCATGCCGATCTTCGAGGCCGCGGCCTTGGACAGGTCGATGACGCGACCGCCGGCATAGGGGCCGCGATCGTTGATACGGACGACGACGGACTTGCCGTTGCGCTGGTTCGTGACCCGGACCTTGGTGCCGAAAGGCAGCGTCTTGTGGGCCGCCGTCATCGAGTTCATGTTGAACTTTTCGCCGTTGGCGGTAGTGCGGCCGTGAAAGCGTTTGCCGTAATAGGAGGCCGCGCCCGAAGCGGCTTTATGGGCACCGTGCGCGGCGACAGGCGTGACACTGACGGTGTATCCGGTAACCAGCGTGCTGGCGAAGAGTGCGACGGCCAGCGCGGCTTGGGGCAGAAGCTTCATGACAAGTCCTAATATTGCGTTGCGACATTCGCGACGCCGGACTTGTCGGTAATTGCTGTGACGAAAAGTTGAACGGACCCTGGCAGCAATGGGGTCATTCCGTGATCGTGGAACTTTTTTCGATTTGGCCGCAACGCCCCACCAAACCTGAGACTTCGGGCTGCGTCGGCCCGGTCAATGCGGCAACGGCATCGCAAACAGGCCACATTCGGCGCCTGAATTGCAACTGTCGGTCGCCTTTCAGAGCGAGAGCAACGGCGTGCGGCCGCTGTCTTCGAGCTCCCACTGCGCTGTCCAGGCGGCGTCGGCGCGCGACAGAACCAGGTAATTTCGCTCGCCGGTATAGATCGCGCGCGTCGAAGGCAGCGGCCGAAGACGGATCTTGCGCTTCCGCAGCGGGCTTTCGCCGACCCGCGCCAGCAGACCGAGCATGCGTGGGTAAAGATCGCGCGGCGCCGGATGCGAAATACCCGATGCGACGAGCTGGTGCAGGGTCGAGCCGTCCTTCAGCCGCATCTCGCCACGAGTGGCGAGATGGATTTCACCGGAGACGACGGTCACGCTGCCGCGGAATTCTTCCTGACGCTCAGCGAGCAGGCGCAGGAAGCGCTTCCACTCCTCCCGGTGAGTGCGACTCTGCCACTGATCGCGCAGATCGTCCTCGAGCTCACGAATTTTCGGCACGATGTCGGCGACCGCCTCCACCCAGCTCAGCCGAGGGCCGAGGGCGGGAACGCTCGACATCAACAGAATGCGCTCGCCATCGGGCGTCGCGGCCATAGCGCGTTCGAACCCGTACCAGCCGGCGTCGCCCATCACCCGGTCGGGGCGCCGCTCGCTCCTCAGATCGGGGGCAAGGATAGACAGGCCCGGATAGCGCACGGCGACGCCGAGCGTCTGTCCGCTTCTATCGAACGCGATGTCGGGCATGGCGCCATCCCTGGCGGCGAATTGGAACAGGAGAAACATCTCGCGCGCCGCTTCAAAGAGGCCGCGCCCGACCGGGCTGTCGAGCAGGGGCTCGGGATGGCTGCCCCAGCCGTCGAAGATGTCGTGATCGTCCCACATCATGATCGACGGAACGCGGGCCGCCAGGGTCCGCATCGCCGGCCGGGCGAAGGTCGTCAGATAGCGACGGAAATAGAAGCGCCGGACGGCCTCGCGCACATCCGCGGTGAAGGCAATGTCCGCCCGCTGCCGCTTTGGCCGCTCGGACCAGCGCCGAACCGCCTCATGCGCGGTCAGCACGTCGTCGGCATAGAGCTGGTCGCCGCCCTGCAGCATCAGCGCGAAGGGCGCGCGTCCATGCTCTTCGACGAGACGGCTCCACATCGCGTCGCGCTCGCCGACGTCGCGGTCCAGATCACCGTTCTCCTGGCCATTGCAGGAGACATAGGCGATCCGAACGCTCGGCTCGTCGGGTGGCATGATCTCGAACCGCTCGCCGCCCAGCCGGTAGGCGGCGGGCTGGCCCGCCGGCAAGGAGAAATCGTAGCGCCAGACCACCCGGTCGAACAGCGTCGCGATCCGCTGTGCCTCAATCGCCGCGCCGTCGTCGTCGACGTGCAGCGGCGGCGGCGGCTCGTCGTTCTCCGGCCGCACGACAAGCGCGGCGACATGATTGCGATAGCCATCGCCGCCGCGCGCATAAAGAAGCGGTCCGACCCGGTCGACGGTCGGATCATCCTTGGTCTGTTCAGCGATCATCGACCCCTGCCCGGATTGTCGTCAAACGCCCGCACATCGGTCGCTCGGGAGAGCGGCGGCGGCGTTGCGTCCGGATATAGGTCTATTGGCCGAGGTTTCCGCCAACTTCGGATACGGGATCGTTCGTGGCCGCGGGAGAGGTTCCGGCCGCAAGCTCGGCCGAGACGCCCGGCAAGGCGGTCTCGCCCGAAAGCCTCGCAGACTTTCCCTGCGGGACAGCGGCGGCGGCCTGCGCCTTGGCCGGCTTTGGGACGGACTGCCCGGCGGTCAGACCCTGCCAGAGCGCCAGAAACTGACTGTCCTCCGGCGTCCGCACCTCGGTCTTTGCGACTGCGGCCACTTGCGTCCCTGCGTCCGTCTTCGGCGTCGGGTTCTGCCTGATCCGATCGATGGCACCGGAGGCGCCCGCCGCGCGGATCTGCGCCTGTGAGGCCATCCTCACGTCGGGACGACGCCGGCGCGATACCTTTTCGTAAAACGCGTTGCCGCCGGCAATCGCCTTGTAGTTCATGTTGTTATAGGGAAAATTCAGCCCGGCCGTATGAAAGAACTTGGCGTTCTCGACGCCGCCGTGCCGCTTGCCGGAGAGAACCTCGGCGGCTGTCTGCATGGCGAGTTCCCTGCCGGCGCCCATATTGCGGGTCATCACACCGGGGGCGAATTGGCGCCGCTGGCCGACGACGTCGCAGACATTGCCGGGATAGCGCTCCGATTCCACCCGGTTCATCACCACGGTGCCGACCGCCAGCATACCATCCGGGCTCGAACGATTTGACTCGAAATACATCGCCCGTGCCAGGCATTCCTGGCTCGGGCCGAAATTCATCGGTCGTACGACATCCTCGATCTCCGGCGCGCCGACGCAGGCGGCGAGAAGGAAGGGCAACAGGATGGCGGACACGCTGGCGCGGCGGAAAGATCGGATACTCGTCATGCCGCATCCGTGATGGGAGAAAATGTCCGGAAAATGGGCCGACGGCGCGTTTACGCCCGATCGCGGCCGTTTTGACCGTCAGTGTGGCCGAGTCGCCGCACAGGCTTCGTCCCCCTCGAAGCAAGGGATGGACAATCCCCCCGCGATCAGACGCGGCGTTCGACCATCATCTTCTTGATTTCGGCGATCGCCTTGGCGGGGTTCAGACCCTTCGGACAGGACTGGGTGCAGTTCATGATCGTGTGACAGCGATACAGCTTGAACGGATCCTCAAGATCGTCCAGCCGCTCGCCCGTCGCCTCGTCGCGGGAATCGATCAGCCAGCGATAGGCCTGAAGCAGCACCGCCGGACCGAGATAGCGTTCGCCATTCCACCAATAGGACGGACACGAGGTCTGGCAGCAGAAGCACAGGATGCACTCGTAAAGACCGTCGAGCTTCTCGCGATCCGAATGGCTCTGGCGCCACTCCTTCTCCGGCTCGGGCGTCTCGGTCTTCAGCCAGGGCTCGATCGAGCGAAGCTGGGCGTAGGGCACCGTCAGATCCGGGATCAGATCCTTGACCACCGGCATATGCGGCAGCGGATAGACCTTCACCGGCCCGGCGATCTCGTCCATGCCCTTGGTGCATGCGAGCGTGTTCGCGCCATCGATGTTCATGGCGCAGGAGCCGCAGATACCCTCACGACAAGAACGACGAAGCGTCAGCGTGGAATCGATCCGGTTCTTGATCCATAGCAGCGCGTCGAGGACCATCGGCCCGCAATCGTCGGTATCGACATAGAAGGTGTCCGTGCGCGGATTGTCCCTGTCGTCCGGCGACCAACGATAGATCTTGAATTCGCGGACGTTCGTCGCGCCCCCCGGTTTATCCCAGACCTTGCCTTCGTTGATCGTGGAATTCTTCGGAAGGGCGAGTTCGACCATGACGCTTTATCCGGTGCCGGTTGGATTGGCCGCAACATAAAGCGTGCGCTGCAAAACACCAGAGACGAAACAGCGCGGCCGCGGCGCGAATCGTTTGAATGTCCGGGTTTCTCCCGCATTGGCAAAACGCGGAACGACCAAGCGGCCTTGAACAGTTGCGCAAGCAGCCCGACCTCATTAACAAAGCCCGGCCGCACGCCCCTGTGCCTGGAGTAAGCGTTTCAAACCCGTTTGCGCGGCAAACCACCATTGTACAGGGCCACCATCGCACAGGGCGGACTGCGCCGATACGGCGCCAGGGATGACGGCTCGATCGATCGGGCGGCTCCCGCCTAATTGATCGACGAACCGACGCCGGCCATGCCGCGCATCGCTGAAACCGGATGACGCCATGACCTATTCGGTCAAGGAGATTTTCTACACGCTTCAGGGCGAGGGCCGAAACGCCGGGCGCGCGGCGGTGTTTTGCCGCTTTGCCGGCTGCAATCTGTGGTCCGGCCGGGAAATCGACCGTCGGAAGGCGATCTGCCAGTTCTGCGACACCGATTTCGTCGGCACGAACGGGACCGGCGGCGGCAAATTCACCAGCGCGCGAGCGCTCGCCACCGCTATCGCCACTGCCTGGGAAGGCCAACCGATGCCCGGTCGCCTCGTGGTACTGACCGGCGGCGAGCCGCTGCTGCAGATCGACGATGCCCTCGTCTCCGCTCTTCACGCGGAAGGCTTCGAGATCGCGGTCGAGACCAACGGCACCTTGCGCGCACCGGAGGCGATCGACTGGATCTGCGTCAGCCCGAAAAGCGGCGCACCGCTCGTCCAGACCAGCGGACACGAGTTGAAACTGGTCTATCCGCAGGCGGGAGCCGAGCCGGAGCGCTTCGCCGAGCTCGACTTCGACACGTTGTTGCTCCAGCCGATGGACGGACCGGAGCGGGAGGCGAATACGGCGGCGGCGCTCGCCTATTGTCTGGCGCATCCGCGGTGGCGCCTCACCCTGCAAACCCACAAGCTCCTGGGGATCAGATGACGGACGACCGAGCTTTAGCTATTCGGGCCGCACATAGGCCGCTGATGCCGCAATACTGGACCCAATGACATGGCCGCTGACCAGACCGCCGAGCAATCCGCGCTGGTGCTGTTCTCGGGGGGGCAGGATTCGGCGACCTGCCTTGCCTGGGCGCTCGATCGCTTCACCCAGGTCGAGACGATCGGCTTCGATTATGGCCAGCGCCATGCGGTGGAACTCACCGTGCGGCTCGACGCGCTCGCGGCGATCCGCACGCGCTTTCCGGCCTGGAGCGACCGGTTGGGGGAGGACCATCTGGTCGACCTGACGACGCTGGCGAAGCTCAGCGAGACCTCGCTGACGCGCGACGTCGAGATCGCCATGCAGGCCGACGGTCTGCCCAACAGCTTCGTGCCCGGCCGCAACCTGCTGTTTCTGACCTTCGCGGGGGCGGTCGCCTATCGGCGTGGGATCAAGCACCTGGTGACGGGGGTCTGCGAAACCGACTACTCCGGCTATCCGGACTGTCGGGACGATACGATGAAGGCGATGCAGCTCGCCCTCAATCTGGGCATGGAGCGCCGCTTCGTCATCCACACGCCGCTGATGTGGATCGACAAGGCCGAAACCTGGGCACTGGCCGAGGACATTGGCGGCGCGGCCCTCCTCGACCTCATCCGCGACGAAACCCATACCTGCTACAATGGTGATCGAAGCCACAAGCACGCATGGGGCTATGGCTGCGGCACCTGCCCCGCCTGCGAGCTTCGGGCAGACGGCTACAGCCGTTTTCAGGCAGGGATTTCCACGAGATCGGAAACCTAGGCTTTTGAATTTTTCGGCTGATTGTCGTCGCTGACGTTCTCCTCGCCCTCTTCACGTCGCCGCTGTTCAATGGCCTCGCGCACCTCGCCGACGACCGATGATCGCACCAGCCCCGCTTCCGCGGCGTGGGCCGCAGCGGTTTCCAGTGTCGGCGCGACCGTCACGGCGATACCGGCGCGCTTGAGAGCTGAAACGCCGTCGTCGGCCTCCTCCGCGAGATGGCCGCCCGTCACGTCACGAATATAGACGGCGAGGATGCGCCCCGGATAGCGGCGCGCCGCTTCGGCGTAGATAACGGCGTCGCGCTGGCCGGAATCGCCGATCAGGATGAAGGGCAGTCGCGGATACGCGGTCATCACTCGCTCGATCATCGTCAGCTTGTGGTCGTCATGGCCGCCCGTCAGCCATTTCGTGGCGTCGAGGCCGAAATCCTTCAAGAGCATCGGACCGAGCGGAATGTCGTGCAGCACCATGAATCGCTCGAACAGATCGAACAGGTTCCAGGGGCTGGATGACACGTAGAAGACCGGATTGGTTTCCGGCCCAGCCTCGCCCTCCGCGAGAGCGCGGTAGAGCTGAGAAACGCCCGGAAAAGCGGTCCGACTCTGGGCCGAGTTCGCCGCCACCGTCCGCCAGTGCTTGAGGAAATTTGTCGCACCGGTCTTCACGATGGTGTCGTCGATATCGGAGATCACGCCGAACCGGGCTTTGGGCGAAACGATGCGGATTTCCGCCTTCGCTCCCAGCGGCCGCACGTCGTAATGCGGCGCCTCGGTTAGGATCAGTTCGACGGGGAGCCACGGGGCGGTCTCGCTCCGGGCGGGAGGTTCGATGGTGAGATCGAAATATCCCTCTTCGTCGGTCGTCACCTCGCCGGTCACACTGCCGGTCGAATAGGCGACACGCGCGTCCATAACCTCGTCCGTCTCGTAGCGCTTGAGGCTCAGCCAGATATTTTGCATGATCGATTCACTATGAGCGGCCGAGATCACGCCCTGATCCTCGATGACACGACCGCGCAGCCAGAGCCCGTCCGGCGTTTGAAACCCGCGATAGGCTAGGAGAATCGGCGTTCCCAGAAGGCCGGTCACCCGCTTCGCATGGAAGCGGGTTCGGTCCCACAGACCTTCGGCACGGTGAACGATCGCGTGAAATTTGTCGTGAGCCATCGGCAGAACGATAGGGCCGCGTCACGGCGCGGCGAGGAAAAATTTTTGCTGGCAGGCGAAGGGCCGGTCGCTCGGCAACCGGCCCATTCTGTAGCGACGATTATTTGGCCGGCGCCGGCGCCTCTGTCGCGCTCTCCGCCGCAGGGACAAGCTTGCCTGTCTTGCAAGCATCCGACGTCGTGTTGAGGAAGGCGAAGATGGTCTTTTGATCGGCTTCGCCGACGCGGCGGTCCTTCAACATGCGGTCGGCGACGGGCGGCGCCACGACGCTGGCGATCAGATAATCGCGCTGCGGGTCAGACAATTCGCTCATCGCTTCTTTTGCCAGACAGGTGCAGGCGGCCGGCGTCATCTCTTTCATCTGCACGCCGCAAAGCCCGGCGATCATCTCGATCTGATTGTCGCCGCTGACGCGTGGCAGCTCGAATTTCTCGCCGACCTCGTTCGACGGCGTGGGGCTACGCTCGTTCTCGGGCGTGCCTGACCCGGCCGCAGACGTCGCCGAGCCCGCCGGCGAACCGGAGGCCGTCGCATCGCTCGCCTCGCCGCCCGAGGCGGCTGGGTTCTCAGGCGTCTCAGTCGCGGCTGGGTCGGTCGGCGTCGGCACGCCTTGCGCAGTTCCGACTGCTTCGACCCCGGCAATCCCGTCACTTTGGGTCTTCGGCAGCTCGTTGGTCGACTGCGCAAGGGCCGGCGCGTTCATGAGAACGAGCGCGGCGATTGCGGCGAGCCCGGCGCCTGTGGATCGGTTCATGCAGTTCCTCCGAGATGACTGAATGCCGGCCGCTCAAGCGGACCGGTCACCGGTGCCCGACGACACACTTAGCACGCTGATCGGAAGGGAGCAGCCCGGATAGATAGGCATGGCGTCGCGCGAGGTTGCGCGACGCAGAAAGCCGTCGAGGCCCACCTCGATCGAACGATCACCCGGCTTTGCGCTTCACGGCCCGTTCCACAGCCGGCATGAGATCGTTGTTGGACTCGATCCGCAGCATCCTGACGTCCCGAACGGAGGGCGCGAACCAGTCGAATTCTTCGGTGAGGTCCTAAATCGTCAGGACGCAGGACACCTCGTTGACGGTGTCATCTCCAAAATAGGTGCTGCCTTGCTGCCAGTCGAACCCGTGCTTTCCAAGAAACGCCCGGACGTCGTTGTAAGCATTGTTCCCGGAAGATCCAGGATAGACCTCTTTCAGACTGTTCGTGTCGAGGTCGAAGACGATGGCGTACATCGAACCCTGTCTCCCGCTGTTGTGCCCGATCCGAGTCATCGAAACCTCCATCAACGGGAGAATGGGGCGTCCCGCCTCATCGATCAATACACCCGCGTTTTCGGCTCGATGTAGTCGATCTCGTTCGACAGCGTGTAGGCATGGACCGGCCGGTCCTCGAGCGTCACGGTCTTGGCGTCGGTGTCGCAGAACGACAGCGTGTGCTTCATCCAGTTGGCATCGTCGCGGTCGGGGAAATCCTCGCGGGCATGGGCACCGCGCGACTCCGTCCGGTTGCGCGCCGAATCCATCGTCACCACCGCCTGGGCGATCAGATTGTCGTATTCGAGCGTCTCGATCAGATCGGTGTTCCAGATCAGCGATCGGTCGGTGACCCGCACGTCCTCCGACGCCGACCAGACGTCGTGGATCTTCTGGTGGCCTTCCTCGAGAACTTCGCCAGTGCGGAAGACCGCGCAGTTCGCCTGCATGGTCTGCTGCATCCGGTCGCGGAGCTCGGCCGTCGGCGTCGAGCCGGCGGCGTTGCGGAACCGGTCGAGGCGGGCGATCGTCTTGTCGCCGGCATCGGCGGGTAGCGGCGCATGGCCCTCGCCGGACGTGACCGTCTCGGCGCAGCGCAGCCCCGCGGCGCGGCCGAAGACGACGAGATCGATCAGCGAGTTCGAGCCAAGCCGGTTGGCGCCGTGGACTGAGACGCAGGCCGCCTCGCCCACCGCCATCAGTCCCGGCACCACGGTATCCGGGTCGCCGTCCTTCTTGGTCAGCACCTCGCCATGATAGTTCGTCGGGATGCCGCCCATGTTGTAATGGACCGTCGGTAGCACGGGGATCGGCTCGCGGGTGACGTCGACGCCGGCGAAGATCTTGGCCGATTCCGAAATGCCGGGAAGCCGCTCGTGCAGCACCGCCGGATCGAGGTGGTCGAGATGCAGGAAGATGTGATCCTTCTGCTTGCCGACGCCGCGTCCTTCGCGAATTTCCAGCGTCATTGCGCGGCTGACCACGTCGCGCGACGCCAGATCCTTGGCCGACGGCGCGTAGCGCTCCATGAAGCGCTCACCTTCGGAATTGGTGAGATAGCCGCCCTCGCCGCGAGAGCCCTCGGTGATCAGGCAGCCGGCGCCGTAGATGCCGGTCGGGTGGAATTGCACGAACTCCATGTCCTGCAGCGGCAGGCCCGCCCTGAGCGCCATGGCGTTGCCATCGCCGGTGCAGGTGTGGGCGGAGGTGGCGGAGAAATACGCACGGCCGTAGCCACCGGTGGCGAGAATCGTCTTCTTGGCGCGGAAGCGATGCAGCGTGCCGTCGTCGAGGCAGAGCGCAATGACCCCTCGGCAGGCGCCCTCCTCGTCCATGATCAGGTCGATGGCGAAATATTCGATGAAGAATTCGGAGGAGTGCCGCAGCGACTGGCCATAGAGCGTGTGCAGCATCGCATGGCCGGTCCGGTCGGCGGCGGCGCAGGTGCGCTGCGCCGGGGGACCCTGGCCGAAGTCGGTGGTCATGCCGCCAAACGGGCGTTGGTAGATCTTGCCGTCCTCTGTGCGCGAAAACGGCACGCCGAAATGCTCCAGCTCATAAACCGCGGCCGGCGCCTCGCGCACCAGATATTCAATGGCGTCCTGGTCGCCCAGCCAGTCCGACCCCTTGACGGTGTCGTACATATGCCAGCGCCAGTCGTCCTTGCCCATATTGCCGAGCGAGGCGGCGACGCCGCCCTGCGCGGCGACGGTGTGCGAGCGCGTCGGGAACACCTTGGTGATACAGGCGGTCTTGAGTCCGGCCTGCGCGGCGCCAAGGGTCGCGCGAAGACCGGCGCCACCGGCCCCGACGACGACGACGTCGAAAGTGTGATCGGTGATCGGGTAGGCCTTGCCGTTCTGGGCCGGGGCGCTGCGATGCGGCTGCCCGGCTCCGTTGCCGTCGGCGGTTCCATTCGTTGCCATGGTCAGACTCCGAAGCTCATCTTGACGATCGCGAACAGGCTCGCGCCAGCGATGACGACCGCGAAAAACGTATTGAGGATAAGGAGGAGCACCTTCATCCCGCCATGGACATAGTCCTCGATGATCACCTGCATGCCGAGCCGCATGTGGATCGCCGCCGATACGGTCACCAGCGCCATGGCGATTCCGACCAGCGGATTGGCGAAGGCGGCGCGCACATCCGCATAGCTCTCGTTGTGGAGGGCGATGACGAGGATCACGAAAAAGCTGATCAGAAACAGGTTGGCGACGGCGGTCAGCCGCTGCTGCCAGAAGTGCTCGGTGCCACTGGTCGCCGAACCAAGGCCGCGCACGCGGCGCAACGGTGTTCTCATGTCGGTCATGGCGCGCTCCTCAACCGAAGATCAGAATGCCGACCCAAAGGATCAACGTGACGGCCAGCGATGCCACCAGCGTCGCCTGGGCCAGAAGGGTCGAGGTTTCCTTGCCCAGCCCGCGTCCGGTATCCCAGATGAAGTGCCGAATGCCGCCGAACATGTGGTGAAGCAGCGCCCAAGTGTAGCCGAACAAGATCAGCCGGCCGACGATCGAGCCGAAAAACGCCGACGCATAGAAGAAGGCCTCCGGACCGCTTGCCGCGGCGACCAGCCACCAGACGAAGAACAGCGTGCCGACGTAAAGCGCGCTGCCGGTGATTCGATGCAGGATCGACATCGCCATGGTTGGGCGGAATTTGTAGATGCTGAGATGCGGCGAGAGGGGCCGCGTGGATGGGGAGTCGGACATCGGTGCTCTCTCGTCCTCGAATTTCCCTTGCACCATGCAGCATATAGGCACAGGCCTCGCGCCGCACAGCGCGATCGGATGTGTCTTTAGAAGGCTTATCGCAACTGCGAAAGCAAGTCTTTCGCGTCGCAGGGAGGATGGCGAGGCCGGCTTAATCGATTAGGCGCGGCAAGAGGGCGCGGCAACACCGGCTGACCCCCACCCTGCGCCCTTACAAGTTTCGAATCACTTCGGCGAGGGTTCGCGGTCGATAAAGCGGATGACATAGCTCGACCAGTCCGCCGGATCGGCGATCTTTTCGTATAGGCGCCGCCCGTTGCCGGGATTTCGCGGCGAATGCAGCACGAGCTTCGACCAGCCGCGGCCGTCGGCTTCATCGGCCAGAAGATCGATCATCGCTTTGGCGATGCCTTTGCGGCGATGGCGGTGATCCACATAGATGTGATCGGCGAGCCCCGAGCGCATGCCGGTCCACACATCTGGAATGTCGTAGAAGAGAACGAAGCCGACAAGTACGCCATCCAGCCGCGCGCCCAGCAATTCCGCCGTCCGGTCCTGCAGCAGCTGCTCGGCGTAATAAGGGTCCGGAGACCCTGGCGCGCCGCGAAACAGCGATTGGTTGTAGGCCGAGATCAACGGCGCCAAATCGCGCGCGTCGCTGAGGCGCAGTCGCCTGATGTCGATGTCGGGGGCTGGCGTCTCCATAGGCGGAAGCCTTTCACGCCTGTGGGCGCCGACGTCAAGACCCCTGGGCGGCGTCTCGTCACCAGAGGTCGTCCGGCGGCATCGGACAGCCTCCCCCTCGAAAATGCCGCAAGGTCGCCTCCCAAAACCAGCCCGGACACCCCTATCCTACTGTTTTCATAAATAAATCTCTAGTTGCATCTCCAGATCAATACTACACGCAACTTAAGAGATCCGTTAACTTAAGGCGGCTACGATTATCCCATGCAACGGCGCTAGCCGCTTTCGCCCTTTACCCTCTTCTCATCGATTGCTCCCGACGAGACCGCCTTTCGAATACGAGCCGACATGAGCGAAGCAGACATTCTGGCCTGGTGCGTGCCTTTCGCCCTAGCGGCGATTTCGGCGGTATTTCTCGTCCTCGGTGTCACCGTTCCCGGCGGGGCCTCATGGGGCATCGCCTACGCGCTGGCGGCCATCGGCTACACGACGGCGATCTTTCCGGGCGGGGATTACGGCGTCGCGAAAGCAATCCTCGAAGATTCGCTGTTCCTGTTCGCCATGGCGGCGATGGCGCGTGGCATATCCCAGCGGTTCCAGCGCCCTCCGCGCGACGTCGCCGCTTCGGCCGTAGTTGCGCTGACGCTTTTCGCCGCGGGTCTCGCTCTGATCCTCTACGACAGCGTCCCGGCAGAGATAGCCGCCGTGCAGAGCGGATGCGCCGCCTTTGCCATCTTCGCCGCTACACAGATGCGAGACAATCTGCAAAAGCCGGTCAACCGGGCCCTGTTCGGACTCGCGCTGCTGCTGGCGACAAACCTGATGGCGCAGAATGTCATTTTCTTCGTCGATCCGTCTCCACAACTGACGACGGCCGATTGGCGCCAATCGAGCTGGGCGTTTTTCTTCCAGCTCGGCGGCATTGCGTTCGGTCTTCTGTTTGCCTTCACCGCCCTCATCGCCATCGGTCTCGATGCCGTCGAACGCTACCGCGTCTCGTCAGAGACGGATCTTCTGTCAGGCCTCCTCAATCGCCGCGGTTTCGAGTTGCAGCTGCGCGCCGCCACCGAGCGCCAGGGAGCCGAGGGTGCGCTCGTCTTGATCGACGTCGACCACTTCAAGGCGGTGAACGACTACAACGGCCATGCGGCCGGCGATATGGTGATCGCAGGATTGGGGGCGCTTCTCGACGTGTTTGCGGGCCGCCTCGGCTTTGCCGGCCGAATGGGCGGCGAGGAATTCGCGATCTTCGTCGAGGGAGCCGATACATCGACGGGCGCGGCGAGGGCTCTCGAAATCCGCGAGGCGCTGAAGGGCGTCGCCTGGCCGCTGCCGCTGGTGGGCATTCAAGTCACGGCCAGCTTCGGCGTCGCCGCCGCCCGGCCGGGCGAAAGCTTCGAGGCCGCCTACCGGCGGGCGGACGACAGGCTCTACCGGGCAAAGCAAGCCGGTCGGGACTGCGTCATCGCGGCCGACGTGGCCATCGGAACCAAACAACCGGGCGAAGCGGGATCAGTCTCGCTGGTCGCCTGATCCCGTTCGCCCAACGTCGGTCGGTCTCTATTTCCAGGTCCTGATGTCGACGAAACGGCCGGCGATCGCCGCCGCCGCCGCCATCGCCGGCGACACCAGATGGGTGCGCCCCTTGGAGCCCTGACGGCCCTCGAAATTGCGGTTGGAGGTCGAGGCGCAACGCTCGTGCGGCTTCAGCCGGTCCTCGTTCATGCCGAGGCACATGGAACAGCCGGGCTCGCGCCATTCGAAGCCGGCCGCCGTGAAGATCTGGTCGAGCCCTTCTTCCTCCGCCTGCGCTTTCACCAGCCCCGAGCCGGGCACGATCATGCCGGAGACGCCCGTCGCCATACGGCGTCCTTCGACCACCTTGGCGACGGCCCGCAGATCCTCGATCCGACCGTTGGTACAGGAGCCGATGAAGATCTTGTCGACCGCGATATCGGTGATCTTCGTGCCGGGCGTCAGTCCCATATAGTCGAGGGCGCGCTGTTTCGACCTGCGCTTGTTCTCGTCCGGGATCGCCGCCGGGTCGGGCACGACGCCCTCGATCGAGACGACGTCCTCGGGCGACGAGCCCCAGGAGACGATCGGCGGCAAATTGGCCGCGTCGAGCCGCACGACCTTGTCGTAATGGGCGCCTTCGTCCGATGTCAGCGTCCGCCAATAGTCGACGGCCATCTTGAACGCCTCGCCCTTGGGCGCGCGCGGCTTGTCCTCGATATAGGCGAAGGTGGTCTCGTCCGGCGCAATCAGCCCGGCCCGCGCGCCGGCCTCGATCGACATGTTGCAGATCGTCATCCGGCCTTCCATCGACAGGGCGCGGATCGCCTCGCCGGCATATTCGATGACGTAGCCGGTGCCGCCCGCCGTGCCGATTTCGCCGATGATCGCCAGAATGATGTCCTTGGCGGTGACGCCTTCGGGAAGCTGGCCGTTCACCTCCACCAGCATGTTCTTGGCCTTGGACTGGATCAGCGTCTGGGTGGCCAGCACATGCTCGACTTCGGAGGTGCCGATGCCGTGCGCCAGCGCCCCGAAGGCGCCGTGAGTCGAGGTGTGGCTGTCACCGCAGACGATGGTCATGCCCGGCAGGGTGAAGCCCTGTTCGGGACCGATGATGTGGACGATGCCCTGCCGCCGGTCGACCTCATTGAAATACTCGATGCCGAAATCGGCGGCGTTCTTCGCCAGCGCCTCGACCTGGATGCGGCTTTCCGGATTGGCGATGCCGTGCGAGCGATCGGTCGTCGGCACGTTGTGATCGACCACGGCCAGCGTCTTTTCCGGCTGACGCACCTTGCGGCCGGCCAGCCGCAGGCCCTCGAACGCCTGCGGGCTGGTCACCTCATGGACGAGGTGGCGATCGATATAGATCAGGCAGGTGCCACCCTCCTGTTCCTCGACCAGATGTTCGTCCCAGATCTTGTCGTAGACGGTGCGGGGCTTGGCTTCAGCGTTGCTCATGGTTCGGTCCTTGTCCGACGGCCTTTAGGGCCACGGTCGGTCGAATGGGGCGAAAAGATGGATCGCGTCGCGCCATCGGGGCGCTCGTCGGCCGCTCTACCGACCGTCGGCGGCGATCAGCCGGTAGAAGAAGCGGCCGGGCAAGCGCGCATGATCGGAGAGCTTGGCGAAGCCCTCGCTGGTCGGCAGATGCGCCCGCGCTTTCCGGTTCCAGACTCTTGTCATGGGCACAAAGTAGCAAGCGGGAGCGCCGGGGACAATCGCCAGCTCGTTCGTGAGGCGGGCAACGCGTTCTGTTCTGGCGCAAACTGGTCGCTCGACCGCGAGCGCCTATGATTGCTCTAGACCGCGGGGTATTCGCGGGTGCCCGGCTCATCAGCGGCCCATCCAAGTGGCGAACGGCTCTAATGAATACTCCCGACGTTTTCGTGATCGCGGCCGGCGTCTTTGCCTACGCGCTGTTCTCCCGCAAGAGCGAGACCGGAAGCGTCACCGGACCGATCGTGTTCACCGTGTTCGGTCTCTTGATCGGCTCTGCCGTGCTCGATCTCGTCGATCTGCCGGTCGAAAATGCCTTCATCAACGAGCTTGCCGAAATCACCCTCGTTCTGGCGCTGTTCACCGACGCGTCGCGCATCGACGTCCGGCGGTTCGACCGCCAGCACAACGTTCCGCTGCGGCTTCTCGGCTTCGGCCTGCCCTTGGCGATCTTGCTGGGCACAGGACTGGCCTTGGTGATCTTTCCCTCATTCGATCTTTGGCATGCGGCAATCCTCGGGATCACCCTGGCACCCACCGACGCCGCGCTCGGACAGGCGGTGATCACCAACGAGAAAGTCCCCGTGCGAATACGTCAGGCACTGAACGTCGAAAGCGGGCTCAATGACGGGTTGGCCTTTCCCGTCCTGCTCATCGCCGTTTCGCTCGCGCTCGAGGCTGAGAGCGGGCGCTCCGCAGGCGAATGGGGGGTCTTCATCGCAAAGCAGGTCGTCCTTGGGCCGATGGCCGGGCTGCTCGTAGGTTTCGCCGGAGCTTATCTCGTCGAGTTTGCCCACAAGCGACGCTGGATGAACCATATCTTTCTACAAATCTCTGTTCTGGGGCTCGCGATCCTCGCCTTCAGCGGGGCAGAATTGATCGACGGCAACGGCTTCATCGCGGCCTTCGTCGCAGGCATGGTCGTGGGCACGCGGTCGCGGCATCTGCTCGAGGCGATCGAGGATTTCGGCGAGACCGAGGGCCAGTTGCTCAACCTCATCGTCTTTCTGCTTTTCGGCGCAGTCCTTCTGCCGAGCATCTTCAGCGATATCGGCTGGCAGCATGTTGTCTACGCAGTTCTGTCATTGACGTTCGTGCGCATGCTCGCGGTCGCGCTCAGTCTCATCGGAGCGCGGCTTCTGCCAGTGACAGTCGTCTTTCTCGGATGGTTCGGTCCGCGCGGCCTGGCGTCGATCCTGTATCTTCTCCTGATTATCGAGCGCGGCAAACCAGCAGGCATGAGTGACATCTCCGCCACGGTGCTCCTGACCGTGCTGTTGAGCATTTTACTGCATGGCGTTTCGGCATCGCCGGCCGCGCGCGCCTATGCCAGGCGCCTCAAGCGATCCCATGCGAACAGCACCGTTTTGGAGCGCCAACCGGTGTTTCCCTTCCCGACACGCATCCGGCTCGCGCGCGCGAAACAGCCGCCGGACTCGACGGCGGATCGTCGGGGCCAGACCGATTCCTAAGCGCTTTCCGCAGGTCGATCGGGTACCACCAAATCCTCGATGAAGCGCGGCGTGTGCCGCGCCTCGAAATCGGCCTCGCGTACCAGCCCGTCGAAATGCCGGGTCAGCTCCATGACCTGCCGGCGTTCACGAAAGGCGAGATAGAAGCGGCCGACATAGACCGCCGCCTGCAGCGGGCCGAAAATCGTCACCGGGGCGGAAAACACTTTCTTGCGATCGAAGAGATACAGCCGGAGCGAGGGATAGAGCTCCTCCGTCAGGCCGCGCAGCCGCTCGAGCTGCGCTCGTCTTTCCTCCGGCGGCAGGCCGCGCCAATAGCCCTCGCCGGCCGCGAAACTCTCCAGCGCATCGATCGGCATGGCGATCTCGTAATCGGTATCCGGCGCGCGGAGATAGGCAAGCCGGTCGCGCATGTCGGCGATCGCCTGGTCGGACGTGCGGCCGAGGAAATCGCCATATTCGAAACGCAGCACCGCTTCCGATTTCAGCATGTCCGGCAAGGTCGCCGGAACGTGCCGGATCTTGTAGCCGCGGGCCTCCTCGTGCCAGCGATAGATCGACTTGTCGGATGGCGCCCGCGCCGCTTCCTCGATGCGCATCGCGACCTGCAGGACGTCGGCACTGCGCTCGCGCCGGTCGGTGAGCCCCAGCAGCCAGTCGCAGGAAACCCCGAGCGCGGTGGCGCATTCCGCCGCGAATTGCGCGTTGGGCAGGCGCCCCTCGTCGGATGACAGAATCAGCGAGACGGTCGAGCGATCGGCCCCGGTCGCGCGCGCCAACGCGCTCTTCGACATCGTCGCCGAGCTCATGGCGGAGGCCAAGCGCTCGCGGAACAGGCGGGATCTTTGTCGTTTGTCCATGGCTGGTGATAATTGTCATAATTCACGAAGAAAATCTACGTTTGTGAATCAAAACATGAGAATTAACAGAATTCCCGTGAATAACCGAGAAGCCTATGGTCACGGCATCTGCCCCCAAGGGCGCCGGCTCCCCACCCGCCTCCCAAGCCGGCGTCGGCGCTCCTGGACTTCGACAAACAATCGAATCTGCCGATCGGTGCGACGCATCGCGACGGACGGATTCGCCACGGCTAATGGAGATTTTCGATGGAAACCCGCGTACGGAGCCTGGTGAAAGCCGCGTCCTGGCAGCTTCTCGGCCTCGTGACCATGTCGATCCTGGGGTTTCTGTTTACCGGCTCGCTCTCCTCCGGGAGCGCGCTGGCCGCCGCATCGGGCCTGCTCGGCTTCTTCACCTATCTCGCGCACGAGCGGGTGTGGGCGGGCGTACGGTGGGGCTGGATTTCGGCGACCGGCACGATCCGCGAGGCGGCCGCCGCCGAACAATGACCTTGCCGGCGAGCTGAGCGCCGCGCCATCGATTATCACCCCGGATGAGGAGCGCGGTCGGAGGCCTCGTGCCCAAACGCAAGAAAGCGGCCCTAGGGGGACCGCTTTCCAAATCCTGTCCGACTGAAAGGTCGGCTTATTCGGCGGCGTCCTTGGCCGCCTGCTTCTCGGCCTTCGCCTTGTCGCGCTCGGCGACGGCGATCTGGCGGGCATCGTCATTCAGCTTGCGGGCACGCACATTGGTCGCCTCGACGATACGGGCCGACTTGCCGCGACGATCGCGCAGATAATAGAGCTTGGCCCGCCGCACCTTACCGCGCCGCACGATCTCGACCGAATCGAGCTGCGGCGAATAGAGCGGGAAGACGCGCTCGACGCCTTCGCCATAGGAAATCTTGCGGACCGTGAAGTTTTCCTGGATACCCGCGCCCGACCGCGCGATGCAGACGCCTTCATAGGCCTGGACACGCGTGCGCGTGCCCTCGGTGACCTTGACGTTGACGCGCAGCGTGTCGCCGGCGGAAAATTCCGGAAGGGTACGGATCGCGTTGATACGCTCGGCCTCGGCGGCATCGAGTTCGGAGATGATGTTCATGGCATAGCCTCAATTCGTTTCATGCCGGAAAAGTCAGTCTCAGCCGACATGGCCGCGGGTACGGTCAAGTTATTCTGAGGAAATCGGTGTCGCCCATACACCGCTTTGCCGCCTTTGTCACTATCCCGCGTCGACATCCGACACGACTTTTGCAAGGACCAAGGCGCAAGCGGCAGTCGCGGCGGTTCGTTTTATGCCCGAACAGTGCGGCAGAGTCGATCAAGCAACGTCAGTCGTCGAGCAAATCCGGTCGCCGCGCCCGGGTAATCCGTTCCGCTTCGGCCTGCCGCCAGCGTTCGACCGCCCCGTGGTCGCCCGACGTCAGGACTTGAGGAATCGTACGCCCCTCCCATTCCGCCGGCCGGGTATAGTGGGGATGTTCGAGGAGGCCCGTTTCGAAGCTTTCCGTCTCGCCCGATTCGGCGTTGCCCATGACGCCCGGCAAAAGCCGGACCACGGCGTCGAGCAGCACCATCGCAGCCACCTCGCCGCCCGACAGGACATAGTCGCCGATCGAGACCTCCTCGAGGCCGCGCGCCGCGATCAACCGTTCGTCGACCCCCTCGAAGCGCCCGCAGACGATCACGGCGCCCTCGCCGGCGGCAAGTTCGCGCACCCGCGCCTGGGTCAGCGGCTTGCCGCGCGGGCTCATCAAGAGCCGCGGCCGTGGATCGTCCGCCGGCGAGGCCGAATCGATCGCGTTGGCCAGCACATCGGCGCGCATCACCATGCCGGCGCCGCCGCCGGACGGCGTGTCGTCGACCATGCGATGACGGCCGACGCCGAAGTCGCGAATCTGCACGCTCTCCAGCGCGACATCGCCGCGAGCGAGCGCCTTGCCGGCGAGCGAAACGCCGAGCGGTCCGGGAAACATCTCCGGATAGAGCGTGAGGACGGTGGCGCGAAAGCTCATGATCGGATCAGGCGAGCGGTTCGCTCTTGGCGACCTCGATGATTTTCAGATCGCGCCCGAGCACCTCGACCTCGCTCAGCGCCGCGCGCCAGGCGGCGATATGGTCCGATTGGCCGTGGCGCGTCAGATCGTCCCGGCTCTCCCATTCCTCATAAATCCGCACCAGACCCGGCTCGGTCAGATCCTCGGCAAAGGAATAGACCAGACAGCCAGTTTCTGCGCGGGTCGCGGCGATGGTGGCATTGGCCACATCGCGCAAACGATCGAGATCGGCGGCGTGAAGACGCTGGGTTCCGGCGACGACAATCATGAAGCGTTCCTTTCGGTGGCGGCGGGATCAGCGATACGCGCCGCAGGCAAAACACGGGATGGGTTACGCGCCCCAAGACGCGGAGTAAACCGGCGGAGACGACGCCGGAGCCTGAAGTCAGTCGTCGCCAGCCGGTGGCTCGGTCGCACCGTCCGGCTCGTCTGTTTCGGCCTCGGCAAGGCCGGCAGCGTAAGGTTCGACGATCATCACGCCGCGATCCGCGTCGATATCCGGAACCGCCGCCTCGGAGAACGGGATCATCACGGTCTGGCCTTCGGGCGGCTTGATCTCGACGATGTCGCCAGCGCCGAAATCGTGGAACGCCACGACCGTGCCGACGCTTGCGCCCGAAACCGTCTCAACGGCGAGACCGACGAGGTCGCCCAGATAGAACTCGTCCGGCTCCGGCAAGGCGGAGCGATCGATGAAGAGTTCGCGGCCGTTCAGCCGCTCGGCGTGGTTGCGATCCTCCACCTCGGCAAAGCGGACGACGACGACGTTCTTCTGAAGGCGGGCGCTTTTCACCGTGTAGCGATTGCCCTCCGCGTCGAAGAGCGGCCCATAGGCGCCGAGATCGACGGGGCTCTCGGTAAACGAGCGGACGCGGCATTCGCCCTTCAGTCCGTGCGCGCCGCCGACGACGCCGAGCAGGACGGGATTTTCCGGTTTGGTGGTCAAGGCCATGCCAACCGTCGCTTGAAATCGGAATGCCACAACAGCTCCGGAGCGAGTTTTTGTTCTTTGAACTCGATTAGTATGATCTGAAGTCCGGCGATTCGACCGTTCTTCATGGCAGGGATGCAATCCGTGTCGCCTGTTATCAGGATGATTCTGTCAACAGAGCGATCATTTGCGAAATTGGCGATATCGAGCCCAATCCGCATATCGACGCCCTTCTGCTCAAAGTCAGGCTTGAAGTCGTCATCTGAAAGTTCCTGCGGCGCGATCGGAATCCGACGAGGTTTAAAGCCACGGAATTTAAGGACGCCCCTGCGTACCGCGAACAGATCCTTTGCGGCGAGCCGTCGAAGCCAAGCATCGGACCCTTTGAACTCGTGCTCCTCTCCCGACACGGGCTTCTTGACTTTCCCAGAATAGGGAGCGCAGTCATAATAAAGGACGCGAAGCAGTGTTTCGTCCGCTTCGGCGCAGGCATGCGCCACTTTCTCGATGAGATCCGGGTCGTAAGTCAGTTTTGCCTGGCGGGCCAGCACGCGCAGATGCCCACCATCGATCAACACCGCAACTTTCATATCGGCTCCCGGCAAATAATAAAGGCCCCCGCACAGGAATGCGGAGGCCTCATATAGTGCCCGCCTACGGGCGTAGCGGATATAGCAGATATATGATTCATCCGCTTAATCCTGTCAATACCGAAACGGTATTATGGTTCCGTAAATTGGTAGGGTCGACTGCAATCTCAGCAATTTTCTCAACGATGCGTTTTGCAACCGCTCGCATCATCATTCCACCGATGCAGTTTTGGTGTTGTCCTTGTTTTTTTGAGCCGAGGCCAACTCGGCCGGCTCGACATCCTCGGCCGCCGTGCCGCGGCGGTCGAGACCGGCTTTCAGGTAATGAAGGCGTTTCGCCTCGTACATCCGCATGTCGGCGCGCTTGACCACCTCTTCCAGCCGCTCGTCCGGGCCGGCCGTCGCCAGGCCCAGCGAAAAGGACAGATGGGCGCCCGGATAGAATTGGTTGTTGACCGCGACCAGATCCTCGATCGTCGCGATCATCTCCAGCCCTTCGGCTTCGCTGGTCGCGGGCATCAGAACGATGAACTCGTCGCCGCCGATGCGGGCGGCATGACAGGGTTTGGCGACCGCCTTGTTGAGCACCTCGCCGGCGCGCCGCAGCAGGGCGTCTCCCGCCGCGTGCCCCAGATGGTCGTTGACCGGTTTCAACCCGTTGAGATCGACGACGATCAGCGTCACCGGCGTTGGCCCTTTGCGCTCCAGCCGATTGAGCTCGTCGACGAAAAACGACCGGTTGTAGAGTTTCGTCAGAACGTCGTGCTTGCCGAGATATTCCAGATACGCCTCGGCCTTCTTGCGCGCGGTGATGTCGGTGAGCGCCACCTGCACCAGCGACCAGTCCGCCTCACGCCCGGGAAAGACGGAGAACTGCATGTGGACGTGTAATGCGTCGCCCTCGAGCGAATAATTCACCACCTCGCGCTGCTGGAACAGCTTGCCGTCCCACAGATCGATCAGTTGCTCGCGGAAATGCTGTTCCATGCCATCGCGGAAAACCTCATTCAGCCGTCCCAGCAGCATCGGTTTGTTGGCCGCGCAGAAGAGTTCGAGCGTATGCTGATTGACGTCGATGACGCGGATTTCGCTCATGCAGCGCGAAACGAATTCGGGATGCACATCGACGAAGGTGCGAAAATCGATGACGCCGCGCGCCCGGACATCGTCGATCAGCGCCTTCACCGCGCTGAAATCCTCGACCCACAGGGAGATCGGAGAATGCTCGAAAAGGCCCTGGGTGAACGCCTCGCTGGCAACCAGCCTGCGCCGGCCCTCCTCGCGCTCGCTCACATCCTCGGTGGCGATCAGGACGTAACTCCAATCGTCCTCGAATCCGGGCAGGATGCGGGCCTTCAGGTGGACGTCCAGCCGCCGGCCGGACAGCGTGTAATTGACCGCGTAGCTGGTGAACTCAGTCCGCCCCTCCCACAGCTGGATCAGTTCCTCGCGGTGGCTGTCGAGCATGTCGCCTGAAAATACCTTGTCGAGGTTCGCGGCCAGTTCGTCGAAGCCGCCAGCCTCGAACAGAGACAGGGTGCAGGCGTTGACGGCGATAAGCCCGATGCGATCCGCCGCAGCCTTCGCACGGCCTGGGTCATCCTCCAAATGCTCGCGGATCGAGGTGACGCCGGCGTCGCGCCATTCGTCAAACAGAGCCTTGACGCCGCTGAAATCCTCGATCCAGAGCGGGATCGGCGCGAGTTCGAACAACCCGAGATCGCCTGTGGACACGGCTTGGTAGCGAGCGTCCATTGGGGCTCCGGCGGTACTCGGCATCGGCTGACCTTGATGACAGGTGGCCCGCACTTCGCAAAGACGCGGTTCCGATTGCGCGAACGGCGCCGAATGGCGCCGTTGCTCAGGTCTAATGATTACAGGGGAAACTTACGTCACGCAAACTTACGATGCGGATTCTTCCGTCGTCGCCTCGTCGGCAGCGGGAGCCTCTTCGGCCGGCGCGTTCTTGGCCGCCTCAGCGTCAGCTGCGGCCTGCTCGGCCGCTGCCTTGGCGTCCTCCTCGCGTTGCACGCGCTCGGCGACGCGCTCCTGGGCCTTCTTGCCCGGCTTGCCCTTCACAGGATTGGCGCGGGCGGGACGGCTCAGAATGCCGGCCTTGTCGAGGAAGCGCAAAACGCGGTCGGTCGGCTGGGCGCCCTCGCTCAGCCAGTGCTTGATGCGCTCTTCGTTCAGGGTGACACGCTCGGCGTCCTTCGGCAGCATCGGGTTCCACGAGCCAATCTGCTCGACGAAACGGCCGTCACGCGGGCTCCGGGCGTCGGCGACGACGACATGGTAATAAGGCCGCTTCTTCGAGCCGGCACGGGCGAGACGCATTTTCAGGGGCATCGGGGATTTTCCTTCTGTTGGTATCGGCCCGTAAGCGGGTGCCGAATTTGGCTGTTTTTGGTGTTCGCATGGTCACGGCCTGGCGGCCCTGACCGGTTATTTCTTCTTGCCTGGCAGACCGGGAAGGCCGGGCAAACCGCCGCCGGGAAAGCCGGTTCCGCCGCCTGGCCCGCTCAGCCCGGGCGGCAGACCCGGCATGCCGCCGCCCTGCGCGGCTTTCGCCATCGCTTCCAGTTGCTTGGGATCCATTTTCGACAGGTCCGGCATGCCGCCGGGCATACCGCCCATGCCGCCCCCCGGACCCCCAAGGCCCATCTTGCCGGCAAGGCCGCCCATCATCTTGCCCATCATGCCGCCCTTGCCCTTGCCCATCGACTTCATGACGTCGGCCATCTGGCGGTGCATCTTCAAAAGCTTGTTGATCTCGGCGGACGAGGTGCCGGACCCGGCGGCGATGCGCTTCTTGCGGCTGTGCTTGAGGATATCTGGGCGGGCGCGCTCGGCCGGGGTCATCGACGAAATCACGGCGAGCTGACGCTTCAACATCTTATCGTCGAGACCGGCGGACGCCATCTGGTCCTTCATCTTCCCCATGCCGGGCATCAGACCCATCATGCCGCCCATGCCGCCCATCTTCTGCATCTGGCGGATCTGGTCGGCGAGGTCGTTCAGGTCGAACTTGCCCGACTGCATCTTCTTGGCCATCGCCGCGGCTTTTTCCGCGTCGATGTTCTCGGACGCCTTTTCGACGAGGCTGACGATGTCGCCCATGCCGAGGATGCGGTCGGCGATGCGCGAGGGATGGAAATCCTCCAGCGCGTCCATCTTCTCGCCGGTGCCGATCAGTTTGATCGGCTTGCCGGTGACCGCGCGCATGGACAGCGCAGCGCCGCCGCGTCCGTCGCCGTCGACGCGCGTAAGCACGATGCCGGTGATGCCGACTCGCTCGTCGAAGGAGCGGGCGAGATTGACCGCGTCCTGGCCGGTGAGCGAGTCGGCGACGAGCAGGATCTCGTGCGGGTTCGCCCGCGCCTTGATCTCCGCCATCTCGACCATCAGCGGCTCGTCGATATGGGTGCGGCCGGCGGTGTCGAGAATGACGACATCGTAGCCGCCGAGCTTGCCGGCCTGATGGGCTCTGGCGGCGATCTCCACCGGTCCCTGACCGGCGATGATCGGCAGCGTGGCGACGCCGGTCTGCTCGCCGAGAATCTTCAATTGCTCCTGCGCGGCCGGGCGGCGCGTGTCGAGCGAGGCCATCAGCACCTTCTTGCGCTGGCGCTCGGTCATACGCTTGGCGATCTTGCCAGTGGTCGTGGTCTTGCCCGAGCCCTGCAGGCCGACCATCATCACGACGACCGGGGCCGGCGCGTTGAGGTCGATCGGAACCTGGTCCCGGCCGAGCATTTCGATCAGCTCGTCATGGACGATCTTGACGACCATCTGGCCGGGCTTGATCGATTTCAGGATCTCGGCGCCGACGGCCTTCTCGCGCACGCGGTCGGTAAAGCCCCGCACCACTTCCAGCGCGACGTCGGCTTCGAGCAGCGCCCGACGGACCTCGCGCAGCGCCGCGCCCACATCCTTGTCGGAGAGCGCGCCGCGGCCGGTAAGGCCGTTCAGGATGGACCCGAGGCGGTCCTGGAGCGAGTCGAACATCAAGCTTCCTTCCGTCCTTCCGAATTGTCCCGGAAGGTGGTGCGCATCGCCAGGGACCGCAAACCCTTCACACAAGGAGCAAACGATGCTCAAAGCATGAACGCATCCGCGGGCGAAACTCGCTGGCGGATGGGGACCTCCGTGCGGCTCCAAGAGGAGGGGCACGGTCGGCGGGTCGCGGACGGCATGTCGCGGATTTGCCCGGCAAGAACACCAATGCGCTCGACTTGTCAAATCCCGGGGCAGGTCGGAAGCCGGGGCCGCCGGCCGCTTGCGGACGATCTCAGCCGAGATGGCACCCACCGTTACCAAAACACCGGCCTTGCCGTATGCAGCTTCGGATGCAAATGCTCGCCCACGGTCGGCTTTGTGTCCGGCCCCGAACGATACCTCCGACCGTGGTGAGTCATGACGGCTGCGCTAATTCTGACCGCATTGACAATTTTTCTTCTTTTCGCGACCGGCATCTCCTTCGCCCGTATCGCGCATGGCTTCGTGCGGGTTTTTGCCTTCCCCCGGCTGCAGTTTCTTGCCCTGACGCTTGTCCTCGTGCCGCTGACCGTCTGGTTGGTCGAGCCCGCCATATGGATGTGGAGCCTCCTTGCCGGCCAAGCCATCGTTCTGGCCGTACAAGCGGTTTCGATCGCGCAGTTCACGCCGCTGCGCAAGCGCCAGTCCCAGCGCTACGAGGGCGATCCGGACGGGACGAACGCGGTTTCGCTTCTTTCCTACAACGTTAAGATGTCGAACTCCGACTATGACAGGGCGATCGAACTGGTCCGGGATGTCGACCCCGATATCGCGATCTTCATGGAAACGGACGACGGCTGGGCGCGGGCTATCGAAAAATTGTCGGAACACAGGCCACACATCGTCTCGCACCCGCTCGACAATTCCTACGGTATGGTTCTCGTCTCGCGCCATGCGCTGCACGAAACCCAAGTGCAGTATCTGGTGATGGACGGCGTGCCCTCGATTATTACGTCGGTTGCACTGCCGGACGGCCAGCGCTTCCGCCTCTACTGCGTCCACCCCGAGCCGCCGGTGCCCCATGCCGATTCGTCCGGCCGCGACGCCGAACTGGTGAAAGTGGCGGAACTCGTCGACAAGGATACCCTCCCGGCGATCGTCTGCGGCGACCTCAACGATGTCGCCTGGTCGCACACCACACGCCTCTTCCAGCGCGTATCGCGGCTTCTGGACCCACGAGTCGGGCGGGGATTCTACAACACGTTCGACGCGCGTTTCTGGTTCCTGCGCTGGCCGCTCGACCATCTGTTCCACGACCCACGGTTCCACCTGATCGCAATGAAGCGACTGCCGCATATCGGCTCGGATCACTTTCCGATGTATTTCAAGGTTGCCTTAACCAGGTCGGCCGAAGAGGCGGACATGCCGCCGGAGAATGATGCCAACGACCGGGAGGAATGTGCCGAGATCAAGGAGGACGCGAGCAAACTCGACCGCGAGGCCATCGGCACCGACTGGGAAAAATAATCTGCCCCCGCGATCCTCGGCCATCATTGCTGAGCGAGCGAGAAATCGTTGCACAGTGCAGCTGTTGATCAGGAACAATTATCGACCTGCGACATTCTGACGAGCGAAGGGCTCTTTTAGTCAGGATTAATTTGATGGAATTTCGCACTGTTCTTGCAATCGGCACGACGACTGCTCTTGTTGCGCTGGCCATGCCCGCCTTCGCACAGACAGCCGTGAAGGCGACGACCGATCTCAATGTCCGCGCAGGTCCCGGACCGAACTACGAGATCGTCGGTATGATTGCGAATGAAGGCAGCGCCACGGTCGAGGGCTGCATCGAAAGCGGATCCTGGTGCAAGGTGAGCGTCGACGGCAAGGAAGGCTGGGCTTACTCGGACTATCTGACCGCCGACATGTCGGGTGAGCAGGTCGTCGTCACGACCCGCCGGCAGGAACTTGCCGTTCCGGTCACCACCTATGAAAACGATGGCGGCGGCGAGCTCGCCGGCGCGACCACCGGAGCCGTCGCCGGCGCCATCGTGGCCGGCCCGATCGGTGCCGCAATCGGCGGTGCCGCGGGTCTTGCGGCAGGCGCGGTCATCGATCCTCCCGAGGCCGCCGTCTCCTACGTCCGCTCGAACCAGGTCGATCCCGTCTATCTCGAGGGCGAGGCCGTCGTGGGCGCCAGCCTTCCGGAGACCGTGGAACTTCGGGAAGTTCCGGATTACGAGTACAGCTACGTCTATGTAAACGGACAGCCAGTGCTCGTCGAAGCAAAGACGCGCAAGGTCGTCTACGTCGTCCGCTGACGGCACCTGCGTATACGGGAGCGCCGGAAAGCAAAGCCGGCGCTCCTCCCCCGTCCGGTTCGCGATGCCGCCGGAATTTCAAAAGGAACGTACAAGCCATGTCCGACCCTCACGACACGCCTCCCCCGGCCGACCGGGTTCCGCCCCGCGAAGACCGGACCGTCATCGTCAACAACGACCGCGGTGGCGGTGATGGCGGCGGCAACGGCATGATTATCGCTGTTGTGCTCGTTCTCGTTCTGCTCGTCGGCGCCTTCTTCCTGTTCGGCGGCGACATGCTCAGCGGCGGCGGCGGAAGCAGCGGTGGCGAAACCAATGTCACAGTCGATGCGCCCGACGTGAATGTCGAGGCACCGGCCGCCGCTCCGGAAGCTCCGGCCGAGACAACGGCGCCGGAAGCCCCCGCTGCGACCGAACCGGCTCCGGCCACCGAGCCCGCTCCGGCCAACTAAGGGAGAAGCGGTCGGTTCTCGGCGCGCAACGCGTGGGGCCGAACAGGGCGTGATGGCGGATAGCCATTCTCCGTCACGTCCTATTGACCGTCTTCGGCACGAGGTGGCCTTCCGCCTTCGGCCGCGAGGGATACTCTCGCGGCCTCCTTTCATTTGCCACCATGATCGGCCATATAGCCGCCATGACCGAGAGCGCCGGCACCGCCGTTGAGCCCGCCATCGCCTTCGCGCGGATGAACGGACTCGGCAACGAGATCATCGTCGCCGATCTGCGTGGCACAAATGCCCGCATATCGGCCGATGGCGCGCGTGCGCTCGCCGCCGATCCCGCGACCCGCTTCGACCAGATCATGGCGATCCACGATGCCAAGACGGCCGGCACCGATGCCTATATGCGGATCATCAATCGCGATGGCTCCGAGGCCGAGGCCTGCGGCAACGGCACCCGGTGCGTCGTCCAGGCGCTCGGCGTCGAGACCGGCCGTCATGCCTTCACCTTCGAGACCCGCGCCGGCATCCTGACCGCGAAGGAACGGGCCGACGGACTGATCGCCGTGGACATGGGCAAGCCCCGCTTGACCTGGCAGGAGATTCCACTGGCCGAGGAATTCGCCGATACGCGCACGATCGAACTCCAGATCGGCCCGATCGACGCGCCGGTGCTGCATTCACCCTCGGCCGTTTCCATGGGCAATCCCCATGCGATCTTCTGGGTCGACCGCGACGTGTGGAGCTACGATCTCGACCGCTTCGGCCCGATCCTTGAAAACCATCCGATCTTCCCGGAACGAGCGAACATCTCGATTGCCCGGGTAACCAGCCCGGAGGCATTGACGCTGCGGACCTGGGAGCGCGGCGTCGGCCTGACAAACGCCTGCGGCTCGGCCGCCTGCGCCGCCGCCGTCTCGGCCGCGCGGACACAGCGGACCGGCCGGACGGTGACCGTCACCGTGCCGGGCGGCGATCTCCTGCTGGAATGGCGCGACGACGACCATGTCGTCATGACCGGCCCCGCGACATGGGAATGGTCGGGCCGCCTCGACCCGGCGACGGGCGCCTATGTCCGCGACGACCAGACCGCCGTGGAACCCGCCTGATGGGCGTCGATGTCGTTTCCTTCGGCTGCCGGCTGAACACCTACGAGGCCGAGGTGATGAAGCGCGAGGCGCTGGCCGCCGGCCTCGGCGAGGACGGCGCGGGCGCGATCGTCTTCAACACCTGCGCCGTCACCGCCGAGGCGGTGCGCCAGGCGCGCCAGCAAATCCGCCGGGCCCGGCGCGACAACCCGCACGCTCGCATCGTCGTCACCGGCTGCGCGGCACAGACCGAACCCGGCCGTTTCGCCGAAATGAGCGAAGTCGACGCGGTGATCGGCAATGACGACAAGCTTGCCGCCGCGTCCTATCGCGCTCTTCCGGATTTCGGAGTGGCGACGGAAGAGAAGATCCGCGTCAACGACATCATGAGCGTCACCGAGACCGCCGGCCACATGGTCGACGCGATCGAGGGCCGCGCGCGCGCCATCGTCCAGGTCCAGAATGGCTGCGACCACCGCTGCACCTTCTGCATCATCCCCTTCGGACGCGGCAATTCGCGTTCGGTGCCGATGGGCGCGGCCGTCGATCAGGTGAAGCGCCTCATCGCCGGTGGCTACAACGAGATCGTCCTATCGGGCGTCGACATGACCAGTTGGGGCGCCGATCTGCCCGGCCAGCCAAGGCTCGGCAACCTCGTCCAGGCGATCCTGCGTCATGTGCCGGACCTGAAGCGCCTGCGGCTGTCCTCAATCGATTCCATCGAGGCCGACCCGGCGCTGATCGAGGCGATCGGCTCGGAAAAGCGGCTGATGCCGCATCTCCACCTGTCGCTGCAGGCCGGCGACAACATGATCCTGAAACGGATGAAGCGCCGGCATTCCCGCGACGATGCGATCCGTTTCTGCGCCGACATGCGGGCGGCGCGGCCGGATATCGTCTATGGCGCCGATATCATCGCGGGTTTTCCGACCGAGACCGACGCCATGTTCGAGAACTCGCTGAAACTGGTCGAGGAGTGTGGATTGATCCACCTCCACGTCTTCCCGTTCTCGCCGCGCGAGGGCACACCGGCGGCGCGCATGCCGCAATTGCCGCGTCCGATCGTCAAGAAACGCGCGACGCGGCTGCGCGAGGCGGGCGAAGCAGCCCATGCCGCGCATCTGGCCCGGCTGGTCGGCACGGCGCAGAGCGTGCTCGTCGAGCGGGACGGCGTCGGCCGCTGCGAGGATTTTACCCTGTGCCGCATCGATACGGGGCTTGCCGGCGAGATCATCGACGCGACGATCGCCTGGCAACGCCACGGACAGCTTTTCGCCCAGGCCGTCCAGCCCCGTGACGCCCACCGTGAACCGGCTTTTGAAGAGAACTGATCCGATCCATGGCTGAACAAAAAGGCTTCTTCCGGCGCATCTTTTCCTTCGGCACCGACCGCGAGGACGAGCGCGCGACCGAACACGGCTCGCTGCCGCGTCCGTCCGACACCGAACTCGGGCGCCCCGAAGCGCCGGACCCGGATGTGCGGCCGCAGGCGGCGGCCAGTTCCGTCGCCGATGCCGAGGCTGGCGCGTTCGTCGGCAATGGCGGCGGCATCACCCCACTTGCCGAGGCCGCGGATGTCCACCCGGAGGAGCCGGCCGCCGATCGGCCGGACGGGCATCCGGCCCAGTCGAATGACCCGGAAGGAGAGACGGATTTCTCCTGGCTGGAGGCGCCCGATCCGATCGAGCCGGAGGAAGCGACAGCGGAGAGCCCCGACTTCTCGTTTCTGGAACAGCCGATTCCCCCCGAAGACGAGACACCGCCGCCCGTCGAGGGCGAACGGCGGGAAACCTCCGAGGCCGCCGACGCGGCGGCCCCCGTGGTCGGGCCGGCCTCCGAAGCCGATCATCTCGACGGGCATGGCGACGACCTGCCCGTCGAGGAGGCGGATTTTTCCTGGCTCGACGAAGATTTGCCTCCGGAAGAAGAGCTTCCAATGGCGGAGCGGATCGATCCGGCTTTCGACGGGGCGCCCGAAGCCGGCCCGGACGCGCCGCTTCCCGTACCGGAATCGCAGCCCGCGATCGCCCGCCCGCCGGTGGATCCCGACGCCGGCTTCCGGCTGCGCGATCAGGCAGCGCCGGCTGCCCCGGCACCGGAAGCGCCGGCGCCCTGGCTGCAACGGCTGCGCCAGGGGCTGTCGCGCTCGTCCAACCAGCTCTCCGGTTCGATCGGCTCGATCTTCACCAAGCGCCGCCTCGACGAGGACACGCTGCAGGATTTCGAGGACGTGCTGATCCAGGCCGATCTCGGCGTCGAGACGGCGCTGCGCATCACCGACCGCTTGTCGGAAGGCCGCTTCGGCCGCGAGATCGCCAGTCAGGAAGTCCGCTCGATCCTTGCCGACGAAATCGAGAAAACGCTGGCGCCGGTGGCGATGCCGCTGGAACTCGATCTGGAAAAGAAGCCGCACGTCATTCTCGTGGTCGGCGTCAACGGCACCGGCAAGACCACGACGATCGGCAAGCTCACGGCGAAACTTTCCCGCGCCGGGCTCAAGGTGACGCTGTGCGCCGGCGACACGTTCCGGGCGGCGGCCGTCGAGCAGTTGAAGATCTGGGGCGAACGCACCGGCTCCGAGGTCGTCGCCAAGCAGATAGGCGCCGACGCGGCAGGTCTGGCCTTCGAGGCCTATGACAGGGCGGTCGAGAACGATTCCGACGTCCTGATCATCGATACGGCGGGGCGGCTGCAGAACAAGACCGAGCTGATGGCGGAACTGGAAAAGATCATCCGCGTCCTCGGCAAGCGTGAGCCCGACGCGCCGCACACCGTGCTGTTGACCCTCGACGCGACCACCGGCCAGAACGCCCTCAACCAGGTCGAGATCTTCCGCAATGTCGCCGGCGTCAACGGGCTGGTGATGACCAAGCTCGACGGCACGGCGCGCGGCGGCATCCTCGTCGCCATTGCCGCCAAGCACAAGCTGCCGGTCTATTTCGTCGGCGTCGGCGAGGGCATCGACGATCTCGAACCGTTCAAGGCCAAGGATTTCGCCAGCGCCATCGCGGGGACCGCGCCGACGGCGCCGTGATAGCGCCAACCCGCATGAAAGATCGACAAGATTTCGCAGATCGCGGCCGGGTAGCCTATCATTTGCCGCGATCCCGACCGATATGAGGGCGAACACGGAGTGCCCATGACCGACCACATCATCGAAGAAGAGCCCAATTCTCCGGATCGCAAGGAGATGAACCCGCTCCTGAAATTCGTTCTGGAGCTCGGGCCGCTGCTGGTCTTCTTCTTCGCCAATGCGCGCGGCGAACAGATCGCCAGCGCCTTTCCGGCGCTGCAGGAACTGGGTGGCCCGCTGTTCGTCGCCACCGCGCTGTTCATGGCGGCGATGGCCATCTCGCTGAGCGTTTCCTGGGCGATCACCCGGACATTGCCGATCATGCCGCTGGTCTCCGGCGCGGTCGTGCTGGTCTTCGGCACGCTGACCCTGTGGCTGCAGGACGAGACCTTCATCAAGATGAAGCCGACCATCGTCAACGGCCTCTTCGCCGCCGTTCTCCTCGGCGGGCTCGTCTTCGGCAAGTCGCTGCTCGGCTACGTTTTCGACCAGGCCTTCAAGCTCGATGCCGAGGGCTGGCGCAAGCTGACCTTTCGCTGGGGCCTGTTCTTCGTCTTCCTCGCCATCCTCAACGAGGTCATTTGGCGTTCGTTCTCGACGGATTTCTGGGTGGCCTTCAAGGTTTGGGGCACGATGCCGATCACCATCCTTTTCATGATGACGCAGTTTCCGCTGATCAAGCGTCACGCCACGGAGCCACTGGTCAAGGAGCACGTGACCGCGAAGAAGTGACGCCGGGCCAAAGGCTCGCCGTCAGAACTCGCCGATCTTTAACGTCTGCCCATCGGGCATGACATTGCCCGTTGCGCCGTCGGGATTGCCGAACGGCACCGGCGGCGCACCCGCTTCCGCCTCGCGATCGTGGTTGAGTGCCCAGTGGACCGAGGGAAACGCCAGTTCGTCCCACGGAATGGCATCGAAGGCGAACAGATCCACGGTCTGGCTTTCCGGTCCCGCCGCAATGGTCGTCTCCGCAAGCCGCGCCCGGTAGATGAGCTGCACCTGGCTGATCCGCGGCACGGCGTAGACGGCCAGCAGCCGCTCGATCGTGAGCGCCGCCTCGGCTTCCTCCCGCGCCTCGCGGCGGGCGCCGTCCTCGGGCGTCTCGTTCAGTTCCAGATACCCCGCCGGGATCGTCCAAAAGCCCTTGCGCGGCTCGATCGCCCGTTTGCAGAGCAGGATCTTGCCATCGTGGCGGACCACCGAGCCGACGACGATCTTGGGGTTTTCGTAGGCGACGAAACCGCAATTGTCGCAGATCCTGCGCGGCAAGGCGTCGTCTTCGGGCGCGCGGAGGGAGAAGGAAGGCTCGGTCATAGGGCAGTTGGTCCGGCAGATACACACGGCCGACGGTAACCGCATGAGGGGTGTCAGCTCGTCGGCGCCTTCTCGGCCGGCTTTCGCGCCAACACCGCTTCGATCGCCGGCATCAGCCCGGTCTCGATGAGCTCGGGCGAGAACGGCCCCGTCTGCTTGTAGACGATCTCGCCGTCAGGGGTGACCAGAAAGGTTTCCGGGATGCCGTAGACGCCCCAGTCGATCGTCGCCGTGCCCTTCGGATCGACGCCGACCGCGTCATAGGGATTGCCGAGCGATTCCAGGAATTCGAGCGCGTTCTCCGGCTTGTCCTTGTAGTTGATCCCGACCATCCGGAAGCGATCGTCCTCGGCGAGGTCCATCAACAAGGGATGCTCGACGCGGCAGGGCACGCACCAGGAGGCGAAGACGTTGACGACGACGGGCCGGCCATCGCCGAACCCCGTCAGGTCGAGACCCGGCATCGGTTGTCCGTCCTCTCCCAGAAGCCCTTCCAGCGGCGGCAGCGTGGTCTCCGGGGCGGTCTTGCCGATCAGCACCGACGGGATAATCTGGGCGTTCTCTCCCGAAAGCAGCTGATAGAGGAAGATCGACGCGAGCCCGCCGAACAGCAGCAGCGGCAGGAGGACCAGCCAGTTGCGCCGCGGCTTGGCGGGACGGGAGGGCGACGTCTCGCCGTCAACCGGCGCTGGCGCGGTCGGGATCGTCGTCTCGGTCGGCTCCTCGGTCATTGTGCCGTCCCTGTCGTCTCCGGGGCCGCGCGGCGACCGGCGGACCGTCGGCGAACGCCCCTCGCCTCGAGCGCCTTCAGGGAGCGCCGCTGCGCCTTAGCGTCAAGGAAAACCCACAATGCCAGCCCGACCAGAGCCAGCGCCGAGACCCCATAGGCCGATGCGATAAAGCCGAAATAATTCATGACGTGTCCTCAGGCCTCGGCGTTGCGGGCAGCGAGCCGCGACAGCGCCGCGACGCGGCGGCGCAGAACCTCGGTGCGCATCGCCGTCAGATGCAGGGCGAAGAACAGCAGCGTAAAGCCGATCGCCGAGATCAGCAGCGGCGTCAAAAACACCGCCGGCATCGCCGGGCCATCGGGGCGCAGCACGCTCGCCGGCTGGTGCAGCGTGTTCCACCAATCGACCGAAAACTTGATGATCGGAATGTTGACGAAGCCGACGAGGACGAGGATCGCCGCCGCCTTGGCGCTTTTGCCCGGATCGTCCAGCGCCCGGGTCAGCGCGATCAGCCCCAGATACATCAGGAACAGGATGAACACCGAGGTCAGCCGGGCGTCCCAGACCCACCAGGTGCCCCACATCGGCCGACCCCAGATCGAGCCGGTGATCAGCGCCAGCGCCGTGAACACGGCGCCGATCGGCGCGGCTGCCTTCACCGCCACGTCGGCCAGCGGATGGCGCCAGACCAGGGTCCCGAGGGCCGACACGCTCATCACCGTCCAGGCCATCATCGCGATCCAGGCGAAGGGCACATGAATGAACATGATCTGCACGGTCGCGCCCTGTTGATAGTCCGGCGGCGCGGTGAAGCCGAGGAACAATCCCACGGCGAGCGCCAGCAGGGCCAGCGCGTAAAGCCAAGGCTGCACCTTGCCCGACAACGCCAGGAAGCGGGTCGGGTTGGCGAGGATCGTGAAGCGCGACGGCTTGGCGGCGGCAAGGTCGGTCATGGCATCACTCTAGAAGCTCCCAAGGTGAGCGGCAAATAGACAATCGCATGATCGGCGCCGAAGCCGTGGCTTGGCCCGCCCGCTCTCAATCCGCGCTGGTTTTCAACGCCGCACCCGCCGCAATCGGACCCAGCGCTCCGAAGAACAACGTCAAGGCGACGAGAATGAGGAAAGGCGGCAAAAACGGATCGGGATCGTTGACCGCGCCGTAGGTCGCCGAGACGCCGAAGATCAGTACCGGGATCGCCAGCGGCAAGACGAGGACCGAGACCAGCAACCCGCCGCGCGGCAGCGCGACGGCGACGGCGGCCCCGACGGCGCCGATGAAGGTGATCGCCGGCGTGCCGGCGAGAAGCGTCGCCATGACCGCCCCGATCGCCACGGGATCGAGTGCGAGGAAGAGGCCGAGAACCGGCGCGGCGAGGACCAGCGGCAAGCTGGAGGCGACCCAGAGCGCCAGGCATTTGGCAAGGACGACCAGCGGAAGCGGCGTCGGGCCGGCAATCAGGAGGTCGAGCGTGCCGTCCTCGCGGTCCGCTTGGAACAGCCGGTCGAGGGTGAGCAGCGCCGACAATAACGCCCCGATCCACAGAATCGCCGGCCCGATGCGCGACAGAAGATTGAGGTCGGGACCAATGCCGAACGGGATCGTCGCGACCACGGCGAGGAAAAAGATTACGCCGGTCATCGCTCCGCCGCCGCCGGAAAAGGCCAGCGCCAAGTCGCGGCGGAACAGCGCGATCATATCCAGCCCTCGGCGGCTGCGACCGCCGCCTCGTCGAAGCCGCCGGATCGCTGGTCAGCGGCTGGCAGGCGGCGCGACTCCAGCCGCAATTCGCGGGCTGTCGCCATCCCCAGCGGCTGGTGCGTGGCGGCGAGCACGATGCCGCCACCGGCCAGATGCGCATCCATCAGCGCTCCGAATCGCTCCTGCGAGGCGGCGTCGAGCGCCGATGTCGGCTCATCGAGAATCCACACCGGCCGCTCGACCACGAGAAGCCGGGCGAGACTTGTGCGCCGTTGCTGGCCGGCCGACAGGTAGGAAAACGGCAGATGCGCCAGATCGGGAAGGCCGACCGCATCGAGCGCCGCATCGATCGAACGCCCGCCGCCGCCGCCGCCGAGATAATCCCGCCAGAAGCTGAGATTGTCGCCAACACTGACGCCCGGCTTCATGGCGTTGCGGTGGCCGACATAATGGGCGATCTCGGCGACGGTTAGGGCCGGTTCGCCATCGGCGGCCGTCGCGCCCGCGACGATGATGCGCCCCGACAGTGGCCGCAGCAACCCCGCGAGCGTGCGCAAGAGCGTCGATTTACCCGCCCCATTCGGGCCCGTCACGACCAGCGCCTCGCCCGCTCGAACGACGAAATCCATCGGCCCGGCAATTGTCTCTGCCCCGCGCCCGACCGCCAGACCGGCGGCACTGATCGTCAGCACGGCGATGCGGCGCGTTTCGCCGTCACACGACGCGCGCAAAAGCCTGATGGCGTTTCGCGAACCGCCGGCGGGTTGCCGCCCGCCACGTCGCCCTGTCTGCCCATCGCCACCATGATCGCCTTTTCTCGCCGCGTGGGAAATTCGGCCTTCGGACTTAGATGCCCTTTATAGGCGTTACAAACTTCGCTATGAGGTCGGCAACCACACCAGCGACCGGCGTGGAATTTTTCAGCGCCGATCTCATGGCCCCGCCCGGCACCGGCGGGCGCCGGGGCGGACAAGCGGAAATGGTCGTACCCGCATCTTCGAGCGCTTTTCCGCGGCGCTCAAGGCCGTTCGCCCTTCGGACTTCCATCCTGGTTCGAGAAGGAACGAAGCCATATGTCTCATGCATCCGACAGTTTCAAATGCCGCAAGACGCTTTCCGCCGCCGGCAAGGACTACGTCTATTATGATCTGAAGGAGGCCGAAAAGAACGGCCTGACCGGCGCGTCGCGCCTGCCCTTCTCCATGAAGGTCCTGCTCGAGAACCTCCTGCGCAACGAGGACGGCCGCACGGTGACGGCGGACGATATCCGCGCCGTCGCCAACTGGACCGAGGACAAGGGCAAGGCCGGCCACGAAATCGCCTACCGCCCGGCGCGCGTTCTGATGCAGGACTTCACCGGCGTGCCCGCGGTGGTCGATCTCGCCGCCATGCGCGACGCCACCAAGAATCTCGGCGCCGACCCGAAGAAGATCAACCCGATGGTTCCCGTCGACCTCGTGATCGATCACTCGGTGATGGTCGACTTCTTCGGACGCAAGGATTCGTTCGAAAAGAACGTCGATGCCGAATATGGCCGCAACGGCGAGCGCTACACCTTCCTGCGCTGGGGCTCGGAAGCCTTCGAGAACTTCCGCGTCGTGCCGCCGGGCACGGGCATCTGCCACCAGGTCAATCTGGAATATCTCTCTCAGACGGTCTGGACCAAGGACGAGAACGGCGAGACGATCGCCTATCCGGACACGCTGGTCGGCACCGATTCCCACACCACGATGGTCAACGGTCTGTCGGTGCTCGGCTGGGGCGTTGGCGGCATCGAGGCCGAGGCGGCGATGCTCGGCCAGCCAATCTCCATGCTGATTCCCGAGGTCATCGGCTTCCGCGTCGAAGGCAAGCTGCCGGAAGGCACCACCGCGACCGACCTCGTCCTGACGGTGACCCAGATGCTGCGCGCCCACGGCGTCGTCGGCAAATTCGTCGAGTTCTTCGGCCCGGGCCTGTCCAACCTGACCCTCGAGGATCAGGCCACGATCGGCAACATGGCGCCCGAATATGGCGCCACCTGCGGCTTCTTCCCGATCGACAAGGACACCATCGCCTATCTGGAGGCGACCGGCCGCGACAAGGACCGCATTGCCCTCGTCGAGGCCTACGCCAAGGCCCAGGGCATGTATCGCGAGGACGGCATTGCCGATCCGATCTTCACCGATACGCTCGAACTCGACCTGTCGACGGTCGTTCCCTCGCTCGCCGGACCAAAGCGCCCGCAGGACCGCGTCGCCCTCACCGAGGCGGCAGCGAAATTCCACGACGCGCTGGCCGAGATCCACGGCGGACGCAAGAAGAACGACACGCCGAGCTCGGAAGGCGAATCCCGCTATATGGATGAGGGTGCGACCGGGGTGAACGATACGCCGCAAGACACCCGTCACGGCCAGAGGCTGCATGTCGTGGATGGCACCGACCACGGCCTGTCGGATGGTGACGTGGTCATCGCCGCGATTACCTCCTGCACCAACACGTCCAACCCCAACGTCCTGGTCGCGGCCGGGCTTCTCGCCCGCAAGGCCCACGCAAAGGGCCTGACGGTGAAACCCTGGGTGAAGACGTCGCTGGCGCCGGGGTCTCAGGTCGTCACGGAGTATCTGGAGAAGGCCGGCCTGCAGTCGGATCTCGACGCGATGGGCTTCAACCTCGTCGGCTATGGCTGCACCACCTGCATCGGCAATTCGGGGCCATTGCCCGAGCCGATTTCCGACGCGATCAACGAGAACGACCTCGTCGCATGCTCCGTGCTGTCCGGTAACCGCAACTTCGAGGGCCGGGTCAATCCGGACGTTCGGGCGAACTATCTCGCCTCGCCGCCCTTGGTCGTCGCCTATGCCATCGCCGGCTCGATGTTCGTCGACATCACCAAGGACGCGCTCGGCCAGGACAAGGACGGCAACGACGTCTTCCTCAAGGACATCTGGCCGACCACCCAGGAGATCGCCGAGATCGTCCGCGAAACGGTGACACGCGAGATGTTCGAAAACCGCTATGCGGACGTCTTCAAGGGCGACGAACACTGGCAGAAGATCGCCGTGTCCGGCGGCCTGACCTACGATTGGGACGATCGCTCGACCTATGTCCAGAACCCGCCCTATTTCGAGGGAATGACCCAGGAGCCGGAGGCGGTCGAGGACGTCAAGAGCGCGCGCATCCTCGGCCTGTTCAAGGACTCGATCACCACCGATCACATTTCCCCGGCCGGTTCGATCAAGAAGGACGGCCCCGCCGGCGACTATCTGGTCAGCCATCAGGTGCGCCCGGTCGACTTCAACTCCTATGGCGCGCGGCGCGGCAATCATCAGGTGATGATGCGCGGCACTTTCGCCAATATCCGCATCAAGAACCAGATGGTGCCGGGCGTCGAGGGCGGTGTGACGACCCATCACCCCTCGGGCGAACAAATGCCGATCTATGACGCGGCAATGAAGTACAAGGACGAGGGCGTGCCGCTCGTCGTATTCGCCGGCAAGGAGTACGGCACCGGCTCGTCCCGCGACTGGGCGGCCAAGGGCACCGTGCTTCTCGGCGTCCGTGCCGTGATCGCGGAGAGCTTCGAGCGCATCCACCGCTCGAATCTGGTCGGTATGGGCGTCGTTCCCTTCGTCTTCTCCGATGCCGGAACGTCTTGGGAATCGCTCGACCTGAAGGGCGACGAGAAGGTCACCATCGAAGGGCTCACCGACATCAAGCCGCGTGAGATCATGGAAGCGACGATCGAGGCGGCCGACGGCTCGACCCGCATGATCAAGCTGCAGGTCCGCATCGATACGCTCGATGAGCTGGAATACTACAAGAACGGCGGTATCCTGCACTACGTACTGCGCCGGCTGGCGGCCTGATCAAAGGCGCCGTTTTGCACACGGCAGATGACGCACATCGACGCCGCCGCGCTTCGTGCCGGCGGCGTCGCTCGTTTGGCCGGCCGATCAATGACTTGTCATCCGCAATTGACTGGCAGACGCATTCTTCGATCGCTACGGTACGATCGATGACGAAACCCCAAGCAAAAGCGCTCCAGAACGCTGACGATCCCCGGCCTGCGGACGAGCCGGCAGGTTTGTCCAGGGCGGTCTCATGACCGTCCCTCGCCCCTTCGGGCGGTTTTTCGCGATCATCGCCGTACTGGTGTCCTCCCTGACAGTCAGCGGAGCCAAGGCCGGCGACGCACGCGCCGAGCCGGTCACCCAGGTCCTGGAATTGTTCACCAGTCAGGGCTGCTCGTCATGCCCACCGGCGGATCGTCTCCTGACCAAGCTGGCCAAGGAACCGGGGGTTCTCGCGCTCGCCTATCACGTCGACTATTGGGATTACATCGGTTGGCGCGACATCTTCGGTTCGCCCGAAAACACCGAGCGGCAGCGCGCTTACGCCCAGGCCTTCGCCACCACCACGATCTACACGCCGCAGATGATCGTGAATGGCCGTGAGGGTGTCGTGGGTTCGCACGAGACCAAAATCCGCAAGCTGATGCGGGCGACCGCCCTTCCGCGAGGGGGAAGCATCCCCAAGGTGGCGGTGAGCGTCGAAGGCGACCGGCTGCACATCACCGCCGACGCAGGCGATTTGGCGCCGAACAGTCCGGCGCCGGTGCTCATGCTGGTCACCTTCGGTGCCGAAGCGACCACGACGATCGAGCGTGGCGAGAATGGAGGCCGCACCATCGTCAACACGCGTCCGGTCCGCGGCTGGCGCATTCTCGGCATGGCCTCGGGGGAGCCGATGGACATCGACCTGCCCTTCGCGTCGCTGCTGAAGCGTGGCGAACCGAGCGGGGGTGGCTGCGCGGTGATCCTTCAGTCCGTGACAGCGGATGGAATACCGGGTCCGATCCTCGCTGCGGCGCAAATGGAATTCGCCGATCCATGATCGGCGGCCGGATGACGGCCAATCAGCCATTCGGCCCGCGTTTTCCGCGGGACGGGGCACTCCACGTTGTCGCTATCCGACACGGTTTTGCCCGCGGCCGGTTTTCATGCAACCATGCCTAAGAGTTGCGGCTTCATCCGCGGCAACGCATAGAACGAGGGGCAATCTTGACGGATTTTGGATCGAATGGAGACGTCGCGGCCAATCTCCTCCCCTTTCCCCGACACAATTCCAGTTATTTTTCCATCGTGTCGTTCGACCGGCGGGAATTGTCCGAAATCCTCAAGATCTACGGACGCATGGTCGCCGCCGGCGAATGGCGGGACTATGCCATCGACACGTTGAAGGACCGGGCGGTGTTCTCGGTCTTCCGCCGGGCGAGCGAAATGCCGCTCTATCGGGTGGAGAAGAACCCCAAGCTTGCGAGAAAGCAGGGCGCCTATCAGGTCGTCGCAGCTGGCGGCCTCGTGATGAAGCGCGGCCATGACCTGCCCGCCGTTCTTCGCGTCTTCGACAAGGGATTGAAGCTGGCGGAGAACGGTTGATACGATCCGCTGGAGTGAAAGCCCGGACGACCATATCCATTGCCGGCCACGGAACTTTATTTCGCCCGCCGCTCATGGAAGGGATCGCCCTATCGGCCCTGACGTTGCTGCAGAACAGGGACGTGTGAGGGCGAATGACCAAAACCCAGACAGAGAGCGCCGAGCGCCGAAGCAAAGGTCATGGACGGCACGCCACCCGACCCGCTGAGATTCCCGTCGCGGGCTGGAAGAGCATCCTGTGGCGCATCTACGAGGAGATCGGCGACGATCGCGTCACGCTCGTCGCCGCCGGTGTGACCTATTATCTGCTGCTGGCCATGGTTCCGGGCCTTGCCGCCTTCGTCTCGCTCTATGGCCTTTTCGCCGATCCTTCGACGGTGAGCGATCATCTCGCGCAGCTGCGCGCCTTCGTCCCCGGCGGCGGCATGGAGATGCTCGAGACGCAACTGAAACGTTTGGCGTCGAAGGGCGATACGACGCTCGGGCTCTCGCTGGTGATCTCCCTTGCGATTTCGCTCTGGAGCGCCAATGCCGGGGTCAAGTCGCTGTTCGAGGCGATGAACGTCGCCTATGACGAGCGGGAAACCCGCTCCTTCGTCAAGCTCAACCTGGTCTCCCTCGCCTTCACGCTCTGCCTCATCGTCGGGGCGATGATGCTCATCGGCCTCGCCGTCGTCCTGCCGATCGTGCTCGGTTTTCTCTGGCTCGGCGAAGGCATGGAGTGGCTGATCTCCGGCGTCAGCCTCATCGTCGCCATGACCGCCCTGTCATTCGGTATCGCCGCGCTATACCGCTGGGGTCCCGACCGGGCGAACGCGAAATGGCGGTGGATCACGCCCGGCACCATCCTCACGCTGGTGGTCACGACGATCGTTTCGCTGCTGTTCTCCTGGTACGCTGCCAATTTCGGTTCCTACGATGCCACCTATGGCTCGCTCGGCGCGCTGATCGGTTTTATGACCTGGATCTGGCTGACCATGACGATACTGATCGTCGGCGGCGAGCTGAATTCGGAAATGGAGCACCAGACGGCGCGCGACACGACGACTGGGGTGCCGAAACCACTCGGCGAGCGCGGTGCGGTCATGGCAGACCGGGTCGCTGGTCGCGTCTCTGGTGCCAACGTCGCCGATCAGCGGGGCGCCTCGCCCTCACAAGGAGCAGAACCTGCCGCCGGGAGGCGGCGGCGAAAGGAATTGTCCGTCGGCGCATTCGCCGTGGCGCTTCCCGCCGCGCTCTTGCTCGTCTACCTCAAGCGCCAGTCCGAGCGACGGCCCTGACCGGAAGTCTGAAAGA
Source organism: uncultured Aurantimonas sp. (assembly GCA_947488615.1). Classification (GTDB taxonomy): domain Bacteria; phylum Pseudomonadota; class Alphaproteobacteria; order Rhizobiales; family Rhizobiaceae; genus Aurantimonas. The sequence goes on along the minus strand of CANKZU010000007.1, from coordinate 104,347 downwards.
CGCGGCTGACTATCGCTTGTACAGCGTGCCCGGATAGCGCATCTCGTCGGGCAGCGTCGAGCCGGCCGCGCCAAGTGGCATCTGCATCAATACGGTATCGATCCAGCGGCCGAATTTGAAGCCGGACTGCTCGAAAACGCCGATCATGCGAAAGCCGGCCCGCTCATGCAGCCTGATCGAGGGTGCGTGGTCCGAGCCGCCGATCACCGCGACCATCTGCCGGAAGCCGCTCTCGGCCGCCAGCTCCAGCAACCGCGTCAGGAGATGCCCCCCGACGCCGCTGCCTTTGGCATTCGGCGCGACATAGACCGAATCCTCCACCGACCAGCGATAGGCGGGTCTGGCACGGAAGGCATGGGCATAGGCGTAGCCCAGGACGACGCCGTGGGCGTCCTCGGCAACGATAAAGGGATAGCCTTGACCGGTGATCGCGGTGAAGCGCGCCGCCATTTCCGCTTCGTCCGGCGGCACGATTTCGAAGGTCGCCGTCCCGTGCAGCACCGCGTCCTCGTAGATCGACCGGATCGCGGGGACGTCTTCGATGCCGGCTGGTCGGATCGTATGAGCGCTCATTGGCAGGCAAGCCCAGGGTTCGTTGCAATCTGGATGTCGCAAAAGCGGTGACAAAAGAAAAGGGCGGCCCGCAAGCCGCCCCCATTCATTCGATCCTGCCTTTGAGGCCTATTCGCGGTTGCCGAACAGCTGCAGCAGGAACAGGAACATGTTGAGGAAGTCGAGATAGAGGCGCAATGCGCCCATGACCGCCTTGCGGCCCATCACCGCCGAGCCGTCGCCCTCATAGTACATTTCCTTGATCTGCTGCGTGTCGTAGGCGGTCAGGCCCGCAAACACCAGAACGCCGATCGCCGAAATGGCGAACTGCAGCGCCGGCGAGGCGAGGAAGATGTTGACGACCATCGCGATGACGATGCCGATCACGCCCATGAACAGGAACGAGCCCCAGCCCGAAATGTCCCGCTTGGTGGTGTAACCCCACAGAGACAGCGCGCCGAAGGAGGCGGCGGTGATGAAGAACACCTGGGTGATGGATTCCTGCGTGTAGACGAGGAAGATCGTCGACAGCGACAGGCCGACCATCGTCGCGTAGGTCCAGAAGGTCGCCTGTGCGGCCTGGACGCTCATCTTGTGCACCCGGAAGGACAAGAAAAAGACCATCGCCAGCGGGGCCAGCATCAGCACCCACTTCAGCGGCGACATGAAAACCGTGTAACCGAGTTCGGTCAGATAAAGGTCGGGCCGGACCTGATAGGCCGTCACCTCGCCGGTCACCGACATTGAATAGAGCGCGTAGGCCGCAACGCCGGTGAGGGCCAGACCGCCCGCCATCAGGTTGTAGACCTTCAGCATGTAGGAGCGGAGGCCCTGGTCGATGTCCGCTCTGGTACCGGCTGCTGGCACAGTGCGAGCGCCGGCGTTCCGATAGTCCGCCATGGATGAATTCCTTTCTGCGTGTCCCGTCCGGTGTCCCCGCGCGACGGTTTCAGTCGGCACGAAGAGGCGCCGCTGGCGGGACGCCCAGCGATCCTGCGTATAATATGCGGATCGCGGCGTTCGCGCACAAGTCTTCTGCGGCGCCGAATGATAAAATCCCGCCCCATCAGGGTTAATTGTCGCTTAGCTTCCGTTCGGATCGATCCGGCGGCAGGCGGCCGGAGAGGCGCAACCGTCTGTTCTGGCAGCCTTTCCCGCGTAGCGCCCCATCACAGGTTGCGCAGCACCGGCGCGGCTTTCTGTCCCAGGACGCGCCAGGTTCCCGCAAGGCCGATGCCGACGGTCAGCACCAGCGAGACGACCAGCGTCGTCAATGCCACAGTCCAGTCGAAGACGTAGGGCAGCTGCATGACCTGCACGACCACGAACCAGGCGGCGAGAGCCCCCGCCCCGACCGCGAAGACACCCGTTGCAAGGCCCAGCAACAGATATTCGGTCGTGAAGGCGCGAATCAGAGTCAGCCGCGTCGCGCCAAGCGTCTTCAGGACGACGGCGTCGTGGATGCGGCTCCGGTTGCCGGCGGCCAGCGCCCCGGACAGGACGAGGACCGAGGCGATCAGCGCCACCGCCGCCGCGACCCGGATCGCCAGCGCGAGTTGCGCGATCAGCCCGTTCACCGCGTCGAGCGCTTCCTTCACCCGCACCGTCGTCACTGCAGGATAGGCGTTGGTGACGCCGTTGATCAGCGCCTTCTCCGCAGCCTCACCGTCCTGTGGCATCGACAGCGTCGCCAGCCAGGAATGCGGTGCGCCGGCGAAGGCGTTGGGCGAGAACACCATGACGAAATTGATCGACAGGGATTCCCATTCCACAGCGCGGAAATTCGCGATCCGGGCCGTGATGTTGCGCCCGAGAACGTTGACGGTCAGCGTGTCGCCGACCTGAAGACCGAGTTCGCCGGCCTCCTCCGCCGAGAACGAGACCAGCGGCTCGCCGGAATAGTCCTCCGGCCACCACTCGCCCTCGGTCAGGCTGGAGTTCTCCGGGAGTGACGGCGAATAGGTCAAACCCCGATCGCCCCGCAGGACCCAGCCTCCCTCGGCGGGAATCTCCATCGTTGCGACATCCTGGCCGTTCAGCACGGTGATCCGCCCCCGCAGCATCGGCGCGGCATTGAGCGACGAGCCCGGCGCCAAGGAATCGATAGTCTGGTGAAAACCGTCGATCTGGTCATTCTGGATGTCGACGAAAAAGAAGTCCGGCGCCCGCGAGGCCATTCCGGTGCCGATCTCCCGGCGCAAATCGTAGTCGATGGTCGCCAGCGTCACCAGCAGCGTCAGGCCGAGGCCGAGCGACAGCACGACCGAGGATGTCAGCGCGCCCGGCCGGTGAATGTTGCCGATCGCCAGTCGCAGCGGCGTCGAGCGGACCCGCGGCGCCCGCGCGGCGAGCCACTGGACCGCGATCGCGACGCCGCGCAGGATCACGAAGGCCGCCGCGGTGCCTACGAGGAAGATCAGCGCCACCCGGCGGTCGCTGGCCATGACCAGCGCCAGCGCGGAAATGACGAGGGCAAGGCCGAGCGCGGTGCCGAGATAGGCCCAGCGCATCCGGTAGCCGCCCGTCGCTCCGGCTTCCCGGAACAGGGCCGTCGCGGCGATATCGCGAGTGCGGCCGAGCGGCAGCAGCGCAAAAGCCAGCGCCGTGAGGACACCGAAGACGGCGGCGATCACGAGCGCGCCCGGATAGACCGACGCCTCGGCCGCGATCGGGACGACGCTTTCCAGGAAGCGGGCGGTCGCGAAGGGCGCGATCGCTCCAAGGACGAGGCCAAGGACAATGCCGACACCGGCCAGAAGCATGATCTGGATCAGATAGACGGTGACGACGAAGCCGCCGCCCGCACCGAGGCTCTTGAACGTCGCGATCACCCCTCGCTTGGAATCCAGATAGGCGTTGACGGCATTGGCGACGCCGACCCCGCCGACGATGAGGGCGGTGAGCCCGACCAGCGTCAAAAATTGCGAGAAACGCTCGATATTGCGCTGGAGCGAGGGGGCGGCATCCGCCGAGGTGCGAATGTTGAAGCCGGATTCGGGGAAGCGCTTTTTCGCCCGCGCCGCGATCGCGGCGGCATCCCCGCCATTCGGCAAACGGATCTTATAGTCGTATTCGACGAGGCTTCCCGGCTGGATCAGCCCGCTCGCCGCCAGCCCGTCCAGCGACAGCATCAGCCGCGGCGCGAAGTTGAAGCGGCCGGACAAGACATCCGGCTCGCGCTCGAGCACGCCGCGCAGTTCGATCTCCGCGTCACCTAGCTTGATGGTCTCGCCGGGCTCGATGCCCAATCGATCGTACAATTCCGACGCGGCGACCGCGCCGAACCGACCGTCTCGTTCGCCCAGAAGATCGCTCAGGGGCAGGTCGGGCCTGGTTTCGACAGCCCCGTAAAGCGGATAGGCGCCGTCCACAGCCTTCACCTCGGCCAGCGACTGGTCGCCGCCATCCAGAAGCCGGACCATGGAGCGCAGGGACGCCGCTTCGGCGACCGTCCCGAGACCCGACAGATACGCGGCCTCCTCCGCCGACGCCTGGCGCTGGACAAGGGCAAAGCGCAGATCGCCGCCGAGGATCGAGCGCCCCTGTTCGGCGATGCCGGTGGTCATCATCGTCGCGACGGAATTCACCGCCGCGATCGCCGCCACACCGAGGGTGATGCAGGCGAGGAAGATGTAGAATCCGGACAGACCCCCGCGCATCTCGCGCAGCGCGAAGCGAAGGGCGAGCTTAAAATTTCCGCGCCCGTTCGTCGGCTTCGGCCGGGCAGTGGCGGCAACTCCGGCCGTAGTATCGAGCGCGCTCATCCGGCGGCGCCGGCGAGCGCGGAATCGCAGTTCACGCCGGCGGCCCCGACCACTGCCATGCGGTCGTCATGGATGACGCCCGAGCGGACGGCGACCTCGCGGCCGCAGCGATGCGCCAGCGCCGGATCATGGGTGACCAGCACCAGCGTCATGGCCCGCCGCTCGCATTCGGCGAACAAGAGATCGGCGACCTGCCGGCCGGTTTCCTGGTCGAGATTGCCGGTCGGCTCGTCGGCAATCAAAATCGCCGGTTGCGGAGCCAGAGCCCGTGCCAGCGCGACGCGCTGCTGTTCGCCGCCCGACAATTCGCCGGGATAATGGGTGACCCGGTCGGCAAGGCCCACATTCGACAGCTCCCGCTCGGCGCGTTCGAAAGCGTCGTCATGGCCCGCGAGTTCCAGCGGCACCGCGACGTTTTCAAGCGCCGTCATGTTCGGAATCAGATGAAACGACTGGAACACGATGCCGATATTGCGGCCACGGAACGCCGCGAGTTCGTCCTCGCTGAGGCCGGCAAGCGACTGGCCGGCGATTTCGACGATGCCCTCGTCGGCCCGCTCCAGCCCGGCAACCACCATCAACAACGTCGACTTGCCGGAGCCGGACGGACCGACGATGCCTACCGATTCGCCTCGGTCGACGGCAAGGCCGACATCCTTCAAAACATGGACAGCGCTGCGGCCACTCCCCAGCGTGAGATGAACGTTTCGTAACCGGATCGCTGGTTCCGCCAAGGTCGCCGGCTCCTATATGTGACATCGAACGCCCCGCATGGGGCCTGCGCTATATGGGTGTACGATGCGATGCTTCCAACAGATCCTCGTGGCGCTGATGCTTTGGTCATGGCTGATCGTGCCGTCGGCTTCGAGCGCGCAGGGGGCTGCCGGTAGCGAGCCGCTTCACGTCGTCGCATTCGGCGACAGCCTCGTTGCCGGCTATGGTGTCGGACCCGGCGAAGCATTTCCCGAGCAGTTGCAGGTCGCCTTGCGGGAGCGGGGCTACGGCGTCGAAGTGACCAACGCCGGCGTATCCGGCGACACCACGACTGGCGGGCTGGCCCGTCTCGACTGGTCGGTCCCCGAAAGCACCGACCTCGTCATCGTCGAATTGGGTGCCAACGACGCGCTGCGCGGCGTTTCTCCCGAGATCACCGAGAAGAACCTCGACCAGATCCTGCAAACGCTGACCGAACGCCGCCAGGCCGTCATCCTCGCCGGCATGATCGCCCCGCCTAACATGGGACCCGACTACTCGGCGGCTTTCAATCCGATCTATTCCGGCCTCGCCGAAAAATACGACGTCGCGTTCTATCCGTTTTTTCTCGACGGCGTGGCGGCTCAGCCGGAGCTCAATCAGGACGACGCCATGCACCCGAACAAGGAGGGCGTCGCCGCCATCGTCGAAAAGATGCTGCCGCTGGTCACCGAGACGCTTGATTCCGTCAATGCGGGGCGTGGTGCGGGACGAAACTCGCCGCCAGACGCCGCAGCGGCTCGGTGAAGAATCGCAGACGCCGCCCGCGCTCCTCGAGCATGGCGAACACATAGGCCTCGCCCTCGTCCGCCCATTCCCGCGCGAGGCTCTTCGCATCCGCATAAGGCCGCAGGATCTCCGCGGTTACGTCGCCGGCGACGAAACTGAGATCGGCGCCGTGCTTGGCGGCGATCGTCTGCATCCGATGATTTTCGCGCAGGCAGGTCAGGAAGATCCGGCGAACACCGCGATTGCGGGCGGCGGCAACCAGCTGTCCGAAAAGACGATCCCCGTGACCGTGTCCCTGAAATTCTGGCTCGATCGAAAAGGCGCCTTCGGCTTCATCGTGCGACCCGGTGAGAAACCGCAGTTCTGCGACGCCGCGCAACTCGCCGTCGGCGAACAGGCCTTTCACCAGCGAGTCAGGGCCGAGGGCCAACCCGGCATAGCGTTCCAGGAACGCGTCATTAACGGAATTGCCGAAGCGCAGTCGCCGCGTTTCGCCGGGAAGCCGGTGCAGATGACGAAGGAAGAGATCGGTTTCATGGGCGTGGAGCCGGCGGACGTGAACTGGTGAAACCGGCCCCGCCACCAGATCAGGGTGCGCGTCATGACCGCTGTTCGCACTATCGGCAGAAACGAAATCCGTGACGATGGGCATGGGTCATTGCCTTTGTTCAGCCTCCCAGCGACGCCCTCCGTAAGGCCAACATAATTGTGCATTGCGTCGCAAACAACGGCGAATGGCGGCACGCAAGGCTGCCCTGTCCTTGAAACATGGCTCGCGAGGTGAAAGTCTTTTCGCGACGGCAACGACGCACGGAAGGACATCCGATGCCCCGACTGTTCACCGCCCTCGAAATCCCCCAGGATATCGCCCTATCGCTCTCCTTTCTCCGTGGGGGCCTGCCGTCGGCCCGCTGGATCGATCCGCAGAACTATCATCTCACCCTGCGGTTCATCGGCGACGTCGAATCACGGCTTGCGGACGAGATCGTTGCTTCGCTCGACCGGGTCGACCGGCCAGCCTTTTCGCTTGCTTTGCGCGGGGTGGCGGCCTTCGGAACGCGCAAGCCGCACTCGATCTACGCCGGCGTCGAGGCATCGCCCGAGCTTTGCGAGCTGCAGGCTGAAATCGAGCGCATCTGCAGGCGTCTCGGCCTTCCCGCCGACCAACGCAAATTTATCCCGCATGTGACGCTGGCACGGTTGCGGCAGCCCAAATCGGCGGAAGTCGCGCATTTTCTTGCCACGCGCGGCGACTTCCGCACGCCGCCGTTCCCGGCCGAGCGATTCGGCCTCTATTCGGCGCGGGACTCGGTCGGCGGCGGCCCTTATGTGCTGGAGGAGGCGTTTTCGCTGCACACCGGAACACCCTCGGCGAGGGCTCGCGCGGCCGGTGTCGGGAGGCCACGCGCACTGGCTGACCAGATCCGCGCGGCCCGACGCGAGTATGGCAATGAACTGGACCTCTTGAGACTGCGGCGGTCGTGGACCATCTAACCTCCTGACATTGGAGGACGCGATGGCACTCGACGCACCGAAGGTCGGCGAAATTTTACTGCCCGGTTCCAGCAAGGAACAGGAGCGACAGGAAGAGCGCGTTCGCGCGACCTTTTTCCAGACCGTCCGTCGCGCGTTGCGATCGGTCCCGTTCATGGAAGACGTGGTCGCATCCTATTATTGCGCGCTCGACCCCCAGACGCCGGCGGCCAGCCGCGGCATTCTGCTGGCAGCGCTGGCCTATTTCGTCCTGCCGATGGATGTCGTGCCCGATTTCATACTCGGCCTTGGATTTACCGATGATATCGCGGTGCTTTGGGCCGCGTTCCGGGCGGTTCGCCAGAACATCCGGCCGGAGCATTACCAACGGGCCCGCGAGACGCTTGGCGAAATGAACCGGTAGCGATCCCTCCCGGGGCGGGCGATGCTTCTGCGTAGCGCGGCCGCTCCTTACCATTCCGTAACAAGGCCTTGGCGTGACTCGCCAAATTGTCGCCCAATTCGTTCCATCATTCACATGGCCCGGATCGGGCTTTGGTGAAACGGGATGGCTGTGCCCGGCTATTGCCAAATGAAGCGCCGAATCGTGGAGACGTTCGATAGTTCTCCTCGGCTTTCGTTCTTCGTTAACCGACGATAAACAGCCTTGGCGCTATTCTGCTGGGTATCATCGCTTCCGGCGTCTTGCCGGCCTCGGCCTCGACCGTGGGAAATCAAACGAACACGCACCGAACGAGCGGGGAATTATGAACCTCAAGAACGTCCTGACGGCCACCGCGGCCATTCTGATCTTCTCGAGCGCCGCGGGCGCGGCCCAGACCCCGACGCGCATGAGCCAATTCAATGCCTGGGGCACCTATTCCTATGCCGGCACCGACGGCAAGGTCTGCTACATCCTGTCGACGCCGACCAAGATGGAGCCGGCGAATGTCGATCACGGCGACATCTTCTTCCTGATCTCGCAAAAGCCGGGCCAGGGTGTCTCCTACGAGCCTCAAGCAGTGATGGGCTACACGCTCAAGGATGGCTCCAAGGTCACGATCGACGTCGACGGCAAAGATTATTCGATGTTCGTCAAGGGCGAGTCGGCCTGGATGGAGAACGCCGCCGAAGAGCCCCAGCTCGTCGCCAATCTGCGCGCCGGGAAGGCGATGAAGGTCGACGCCGTGTCGCAGCGCGGCACAAAGACCAGCTACACCTTCTCGCTCTCAGGCGTGACCGCCGCGCTGAAGTCGATCAACGACTGCAAATAATCAATCCGGCGGCCGCCTCTCGCCGTCGACATTGCGACAAGACACGACGCCGGGTCCCGCGCCCGGCGTTTCGCCGTTCTGGCCCCAGATCTGGCTGAAACCTTGCGCAAATGGCCAGAAGCGGTCATTTGAGAGAGCAATTCCTGTTCATGACCGTCGATTTCGCCGGCAGCCGCGTGCCGAGGATATGATGCCCGTTTCGCTCGATCTCACCTCTCCAGCCAACCGCCCGCGCCCTCTGGCGACGGTTTCGCCAGTCGATGACGGCGAAAAGCCGTCGCTTATCGGCCTCGATCGCGAAGCCCTCGCCGAGGCACTGCGCGCAGTCGGCGTGCCCGAAAAGCAGCTGCGCATGCGCGTCGCCCAGCTCTGGCATTGGCTCTATGTGCGCGGGGTGGCCGATTTCGGTCAGATGGCGAACGTCGCCGGAGATCTGCGCAACGCGCTCGCCGACGCCTATTCGATCGCGCGGCCGGAGGTCGTCGAAGAGCAGGTCTCGGTCGACGGCACCCGCAAATGGCTGTTCCGCTTTCCGGCGAAAGGCGCCGGCCGCCCGGTGGAGATCGAGACCGTCTACATTCCCGAAGAGGGTCGCGGCACGCTCTGCGTCTCCTCCCAGGTCGGCTGCACCCTCACTTGCACCTTCTGCCATACCGGCACCCAGCGGCTGGTCCGTAACCTGACGCCGGACGAGATCGTCGGGCAGGTTCTCCTGGCCCGCGAACGGCTCGGCGACTTTCCCGACGCCGCGACACCCGCCGGCGCGATCGTGCCATCCGACGGCCGTCTCGTCTCCAATGTCGTGATGATGGGCATGGGCGAGCCGCTGTATAATTTCGACAACGTCCGCCAGGCGCTGGCCGTCGCCACCGACGGCGAAGGCCTCTCGCTGTCGCGGCGGCGCGTTACCCTGTCGACCTCGGGCGTGGTGCCGATGATCGCGAAGGCCGGCGAGGAAATGGGCGTGATGCTGGCCATCTCGCTCCATGCCGTGCGCGACGAATTGCGCGACGAACTGGTGCCGATCAACAAGAAATATCCGCTGAAGGAATTGCTCGACGCCTGCCGCGCCTATCCGGGGGCGTCCAACGCCCGGCGCATCACCTTCGAATATGTGATGTTGAAGGGCGTCAACGATTCGATGGCGGACGCGAAGGAACTGGTCCGCATCCTCAAGGGCATTCCGGCGAAGATCAATCTGATCCCGTTCAATCCGTGGCCGGGAACGGTCTACGAATGTTCGGATTGGGACCAGATCGAGCGGTTCGCCGACTATGTGAACCAGGCCGGCTACGCCTCGCCTATCCGCACGCCCCGCGGTCGCGACATCTTCGCCGCCTGCGGCCAGCTGAAATCGGAATCCGAGCGGATGAAGAAGAGCGATCGGGTGAAGCTCGAAACGGCGCGAATCTCGGAACTCGCAGCCCACTGAGGGCAGAGCACGGCGCCGAGACGCGCCAGCATAAGGAACCCTCTTCGTCGAATGACCGCCGTTCTCCGCTTTCTGTTCGTCATTCCCTTCGGCTTCGTCGTGGCTTGCATGACGGCGGCCTTCGCGATGCTGTGGCCGTTCCTGAATGTTCCCGCCGGGATGGGGGCGAGCGACCCGATCTTCCTGTTCCACACGGTTATCGCCTTCCTGGCCCAGTCGGCGCAGATCGGCTCGGTGGTCCTGTTGCCGTGGGCGCTGTTCATGGTGGCGAGCGAACTCTTCGGGCTTTCATCGATGCTCCTGCATCTTGCCGCCGGCCTGATCGGCGCGGGCGCGATCCTCGTCGCCGCCTACGGGGATGATCTGCCGCATGCGAGCGTCCAGACCGCGATCGTCGTCGCGGCGCTGTCGTTCACGCTGATCTACTGGATTTTGGCCGGACGCAGCGCTGGCCGATGGCGCCGCAGCTCCGGGCGGACGACGCCGGCCGCAGAACCGACAGTCAGAGGATAAGACTTCATGGCCCGACGCCCCACCAACGCCCGCGACGCCGCCGAGGCGGCCTTCAAATCCGCCACGACGGCACCGGAACGGATGAAGGAAACTCTCTCAGCCCTCCCAACAGGCCGGGAGATGGTGTCCCTGCGCATCGATCGCGACGTGCTGGCGCATTTCCAGGAGGATGGGCCGGGCTGGCAAGAGCGGATCAACGCAGCACTGCGCAAGGCGGCGGGGCTCTAGTGCCCGCTCGCCGGCCATATGCATTTCGGACCACGGCTTTTCCGCGTCTCGCACGTCGGGCGCCTTGCAGCAGGTTGGGCGCATGATCACCATCCATCATCTCAACAATTCCCGTTCGCAGCGCGTGCTTTGGCTGCTTGAGGAGCTCGGCGTCGCCTATGACGTGAAGCGTTACGAGCGCACCAGGGATATGCAGGCGCCGAACGAACTCAAGCAGATTCACCCGCTCGGCAAATCGCCGGTGCTGACCGAGGACGGTCGGACGATCGCCGAGACCGGCGCCATCGTCGAATACATCCTGGCGCGACATGGCGACGGACGGCTGATGCCGGCGGAGGGAACGGACGATTACTGGAACGCCCGCCATTTTTTGCATTATGCTGAGGGTTCGGCGATGCCGCCGCTGTTCCTGATGCTCGTGCTCGAGATGATCCCGCGCCGCGCGCCGTTCTTCACCAAGCCGATCCTGAAGGCATCGATGGCCAAGGTCGATGCGATGCTGGTGCGCCCGCAGATCGCCCTGCATCTCGACCATTGGGAGGAGGCGATCGGCAAGAACGGCTGGTTTGCCGGGCCGGAGCTTTCCGTCGCCGACATCATGATGAGCTTTCCGGTCGAAGCCGCGGCCCAACGCGTCGGCTATGACAGCCATCCGAAGCTGCGCGATTTCCTGCTGCGAATCCACGACCGCCCGGCCTATCGGCAAGGCCTCAAGCGCGGCGGCCCCTACGCCTACGCTTGAGTGCGCTCAGCGGCCCTGCGTCAGTAGAATCCGCACCGCGAAGGCCGAGAACACGCTGGCGAACAGCCAGTCGATCGCCCGCATCACCTTCGGGCGCCGCTTCAACGCGGCGGCGAAGCGGTCGGCGGCCAAAATCATCAGGCTCGTCATCGGCACCGCCAATACGATGAAGAACAGGCCGAGGAAAAACAGCTTGCCGGTGACGTCGGCGTCCCGCGCGGAGACGAATTGCGGCAGGAAGGTCACGAAAAACAGGACGATCTTCGGGTTGAGAAGATTGATGCCGAGCCCGGTCAGCCAGTTCGAGAAGAGGCTGTGGGGCCGCCCCGCCGCCTTGCCGTCGAGCTTGAAGGTCGAGCCGCCGCGGATCGCCTGCACCGCCAGATAGACAAGATAGCCGGCGCCCACGATCTTCAGCGCGAAAAACGCCTGCGGCGAGGCGGCGATCAGCGCGGAAATACCGAAGGCGGCCAGACTGGTATGCACGACGATGCCAGAGGCCGCGCCCAGCATGGCGGCAAAGCCCGCCGCCCGGCCCTCTGACAGCGTCCGGCCTAAAAACAGCGTCATGTCCGGCCCCGGCGTGATGGTCAGCACGAAAGCCGCCAGCGTGAAGGCCAGAAGCGTCGGAAGGTCGGGGAGGAAAGTCATGGCGCCTCGTCGAGTGACATCGCTCTTATTCGCAAATATTGAACTCGCAAAAATTCGGAGTTGCCCTCCATATCTCTATTTTGATTGAAATCTGCCGTAGAGAAATCCTTTGCATCAGAGCGTTTTTGCAATCTACACTTCTTTCTTCACTAATGGGTAGGTGGCCATCATGAAGACGCTGGTTGTGTGCTGCGACGGCACGTGGAATCACCCCGACCAGGGTGGCGGACCGACGAACGTCGTCAAGATGTCGCGAGCCGTCTCGCCGTTCGGAGAGGGGGGAAGACCGCAGGTGGTCTACTATGACGAAGGTGTCGGCACCGGCCATTTTATGGATCGCTTCCTGGGCGGAACGGTGGGTTTGGGCCTAAACAGGAATGTACAGCAAGCCTATCAATTCCTAGTTCGGAACTACGAGCACGGCGACAAGATCGTCATGTTCGGATTTTCCCGCGGGGCGTTCACGGTCCGCAGCCTAGCCGGCTTGATCGGAAAATTCGGCCTCCTCAGAAAAGGCGATCTCGACAAGCTCAACATCCTATACGAACTGTATCGGAAGGGGACGGATGATGAACTGGAAGCGAACAAGATCAAGGTCGAAGCCCACCCCGACATCGATTTTCTGGGTGTGTGGGATACGGTCGGAACGCTGGGTATCCCGGTCGGCGCGTTCCGGTGGATAGGCAAATCCTGGTACGACTTTCACGACGTCGAGCTGAACGCGAAAGTCAAGCACGCTTGCCATGCCATGGCCGTCGACGAGCGGCGGGGACCGTTCCGTCCTACACGGTGGAAGACGTTCACTCCTGAAAAAGGCTCTCTGCTCGCTCCGGACCAGACTGTCTGGCAGGTCTGGTTTTCCGGCGTTCACTCGAATGTCGGCGGAGGCTACTCCGATCGCGTGCTATCTGATCTGGCCTTCCTCTGGATGGCCGACCAGGCGCGGCCCTTCCTTTCATTCGACGAAGACTATCTACAACGGAAAGTGGAGAGGCTGCGCGACGGCGCCTGGGGATTCATGGAGGACTCGCGCAAAAAGCACTGGAAACTGTTCCCGCAGCACACACGCGTGCTCGGGGAGGACCCCACCGAGCGGGTCCACCGCTCCGTTGACCTAAGGCGTAGCAACAAGCGCGAATCAGACTTCCTTCCCCGACCTTACCGGCCGGAAAATGTCGAGACATACCTGATTTCACTCCAACGCGCGGGGAAGGCTGTCGACGATTTTTTCGTGGATTGACGCTTCGGGAAGAGGGTAGAGCTTCCGCCACGATGCCGAGCTTGCCCCCCACAACTCACCGCGGCTGCCCGCCCTCCGCCGACACTGGCTTCTGGGGTGGCATCCTTCCAATGCCGCGACGCTTGCTATACAGGCGGCTTCCAGACTGCCAATCGAAAGCCCCGATACGATCATGCCTCTCAACCGCGACGTCAAGAAGGTCGTTCTCGCCTATTCGGGCGGCCTCGATACCTCGATTATCCTGAAATGGCTGCAGACCGAATATGGCGCGGAGGTGGTCACCTTCACCGCCGATCTCGGTCAGGGCGAGGAGCTGGAGCCGGCCCGCCGCAAGGCAGAAATGCTGGGCATCAAGGAAATCTATATCGAGGATCTGCGCGAGGAGTTCTGCCGCGACTTCGTCTTTCCGATGTTCCGCGCGAACGCCGTCTATGAGGGCACCTATCTGCTCGGCACCTCGATCGCCCGGCCGCTGATCTCCAAGCGCCTCGTCGAGATCGCGCATGAGACCGGCGCCGACGCCATCGCCCATGGCGCCACCGGCAAGGGCAACGACCAGGTTCGCTTCGAGCTGGCCGCCTACGCCCTCGACCCGGACATCAAGGTGATCGCCCCCTGGCGCGAATGGGAGTTCAAGTCGCGCACCGATCTGATCGACTTCGCCGAAAAGAACCAGATCGTCGTGTCCAAGGACAAGCGCGGCGAGGCGCCCTTCTCGGTCGACGCCAACCTCCTGCACTCCTCCTCCGAGGGCAAGGTGCTCGAGGACCCTGCGGAAGAGCCGCCGCACTACGTCTTCCAGCGCTCGGTCAGCCCGGAGGAAGCGCCCGACAAGGCGACGACAATCGAAATCGGCTTTGCCAAGGGCGACCCGGTCTCGATCGACGGCAAGACGCTCAAACCCCACGAGCTGCTGGCCGCGCTCAACGATCTCGGCCGCGACAACGGCATCGGCCGTCTCGATCTGGTCGAGAACCGTTTCGTCGGCATGAAGAGCCGCGGCATCTACGAGACCCCCGGCGGCACCATCCTTCTCGCCGCGCACCGCGCCATCGAATCGATCACCCTCGATCGCGGCGCGGCGCATCTGAAGGATGAGCTGATGCCGCGCTACGCCGAGCTGATCTATAACGGCTTCTGGTTCTCGCCGGAGCGCGACATGCTGCAGGCGGCGATCGACCGCAGCCAGGAGCACGTCGAGGGAACGGTGCGGCTGAAGCTCTACAAGGGCAACGTCATCGTCATCGGCCGCTCTTCGCCGCAATCGCTCTATTCCGACGAGCTCGTCACCTTCGAGGATGATCACGGCGCCTACGACCAGAAGGACGCGGCCGGCTTCATCCGCCTGAACGCCCTCAGGCTCAGGACGCTGGCCAAGCGCGCGGGGCGGTAGACGCGGCAGCCGACTTTGACATCTCCAACTATCGGCCCCAATGTTTGACGCATCATCGTCGGCGATCCGGCTGCTAGCGAACGACAGAGGGTGATGACATGTCGACCCAGGAATTGCGGGTATCCCTGGACGCCGAACTGGCCGACAGGATCGAAAAACAGGTCCAATCCGGAAGCTACACGTCGATCAGCGAACTCGTTACCGAGGCGGTTCGCATGAAGGTCGATGACGACGACGCGCTCGAGCGCTGGCTTCGCCTTGAGATACCCGCCGGCCACGCCGAATATCTTGCGGATCCGTCGGCTGCAATACCGGCGGAATCCGTGATGGACTGGATCAAGCATCAGCGATCCAACGGCTGACATTGCCGTGGGTGTTCGGTTCGCGCCGCTCGCCGCTCGCCATCTGGCGGCGCTCAGCCGGTACATTGGCGAGCACTCGTCCGAAAAGACCGCCGATGCCTATGTCGGCCGTATTGTCAGGCAATGCCAGTCGCTGGCCGACTTCCCTGTACGAGGGCGAAGGCGTGATGACATCCTTGCCGGCCTTAGAACCCGTGGGTTTCGAACGACGGGTAACGATTGCCTTCACGATCGAATATGACCACGTCATCATCGAAGGTATATTCTACGGCGGCCAGCAACTCGAGGACAAGCTCGGCGAACCGAGTTGAGCGTTCCTCACCGGGTGGCCGCGCATCTCGCAACGTCCGGATGCTCGACATTGCCGCCGTCCTGACCACCTGTCATTTTTGAAGACGTGAGCCCGCCATGATTCCCTATTCCGTTCTCGACCTGTCGCCGATCCCGGAAGGCGCGACCGCCGCCGACGCGCTGCAAAACTCCGCCGACCTTGCCCGGCACGCCGAATCCCTCGGCTATCTGCGCTTCTGGATGGCCGAACACCACAACATGACCGGCATCGCCAGCGCCGCGACGGCGGTGGCGCTCGGCCATGTCGCGAGCCAGACGTCGACGATCCGCGTCGGCGCCGGCGGCGTCATGCTGCCGAACCACGCGCCACTGATCATTGCCGAGCAGTTCGGCACGCTGGCGACGCTCCATCCGGGCCGGGTCGATCTCGGCCTCGGACGCGCGCCGGGAACCGACCAGCCGACCGCGCGGGCGCTGCGCCGCAGCCTCGACAATTCCGACAATTTCCCCCAGGACGTGGTCGAGTTGATGGCCTATTTCGAGGAGGCCGAACCAAACCAGAAGATCCGGGCAGTGCCGGGCACCGGCACCCACGTTCCGGTCTGGATTCTCGGCTCCAGCCTGTATGGCGCACAGCTCGCCGCCCATCTCGGCCTGCCCTACGCCTTCGCCTCGCATTTCGCGCCGGGCGCGCTGGATCAGGCGGTTGAGGTCTATCGCGAGACCTATCGCCCGTCGGCGCGCTGGCCGAAGCCGCATTTCATGCTGGCGATCAATGTCTTCGCCGCCGCGAGCGACGAGGAAGGCCGCGTATTGAAATCATCGATGCAACAAGCCTTCGTCAATCTGCGCAGCGGCAATCCGGGACCGCTGCCACGGCCGGTCGAGGACTTCGCGGCCCGCGTCGCCCCGGCGGCCAAGGCGATGGTCGACGAGGCTCTCTCCGTCGCGGCGACCGGCTCGCCCGAGACCGTCCGCGGCGAACTCGCCCGTTTCATCGAGGCCTACACCCCCGACGAGGTGATTCTCACTGGCCAGATTCACGATCACGTAGCGCGCAAACGCTCCTTCGAGATCGCGGCACAGGCGATGCGCGAGATCGCAAACGCCCGCGACGCAGCCGAGTAGGAACGGTTTCACAATCCAGCCGCTTCGCCCGCGCGTGGCGCATGGCTGCAACGCCTGACGCAAATCCTCCGCGCGACGACCGACATTCGCCTTCTCAATGCAGCGACAGTGAGCTAGGCGATACACGCGCCCGTGATCTTGACGTCCCTGCGGTCGCGGACAAGGCGGACCCTCCCGCCCGACGGTATGTCGGGCGGATTGTGGAGAAGGCATGATCGAGAAGCGGCTCGTGTTTGTGTTCCCCGGTTTCGAGCCGATGCTGGCCCCGGCCCATATGGAACGGTTCCGCCGGGCGGCCGAACGCTCGGCGGCCGTATGGCAGGCCGATTTGCGGTTGCACGGCGCTCCGGAGCCACAGACCGCCGGCGCTCCCACACTGTTCCCGTCCCTCCAGGCAGATCTTTCGGGCTCAGACTGGCGCACGCAGACCGAACTGGTCTTCTGCGATTGGGGCGACCTCATTCTCGCCTATGCCGCGCGCCCGGCAATCGAGCGGTTGTCCAGCGGATTGCTGGCGCTGGCCGACTTCCTCGTGACCGGCACGGTCATCCGCTATTGCCGGGTGAGTTGGCGCTATGCCTTCTTCTTCGCCTTTCCCATTGCGGTCATGACGGCGGCCATCTTGATAGGTTGGGCGGTCCATGCCGCGTTGACGGCAGCGTTGACGGGACTTGTCGGCTCCGTGACCGGTTTCGTCATGGGTTTGTTGGCCGCGCTGGCGCTGCTCTTCCTCGCGGAGCGGCGATGGCATCTTTTGACCGCTCTGGACGATTGGGCCCTGGCCCGCGACCTTTGCCGCGAGCGCAACCCCGCCCTTTCGGCGCGGATCGCGCGGCAGGCCGAGGAAATCGCCGCGCGGGCGGCAGCGAGCGACGCGGGCGAGATCGTCGTCGCAGCCCACAGCCTCGGCGCGAGCTTCGCTGTCCTCGCCCTGGACAGAGCGTTATCGGGCGATCTGGCGACCGACCGCCGCTGGCATATCCTCACCGTCGGCTCCAGCCTGATGAAGACCACGCTGCATCCGGCCGCGAAGACGCAACGCGCGGCGGTGCAACGGCTCGTCGCAGACCATCGCATCGCCTGGACCGATTGCCAGGGCCTGTCGGATCCGATCAATTTCTATAATTCGAACCCGGCCACATCGCTCGGTATCCGCGAGGGTCGCATCCCGGTGGTCGTGCGCGTTCATTTCAAGCGTCTCGTCACGCCCGAAACCTACCGGCGCATCAAGCGCGACTTCTTTCGCCTGCACCGGCAATTCGTGCTCGCCGTCGAACGCCGCTGCCCCTATTCCTTCCATATGCTGCTACTCGGACCCCGCCCCCTCGCCGACTTCACCGAGACCAGAACCGTCGACGTGCCGCCGCTTGCGGCCGGTGCCAGCGATGGAGCAACTCCATGAACCCCGCTTTGGCCGGTTCGATCGCCTGGGTGCTGATGGTCGTCGGCTGGTACGTCATCCGCTATCCGTACGAGCGCCGCGCCAAGCGGCGGCGCGTCGCGCGCACCCGGCGTGGCCCGGCGGAGAGCCTGCGCATGGCGATCTCGCTGACCGGCCTCGGCATCCTGCCCGCGATCTTCGTTGTGACCGGCTGGCCGGAGTTTGCCCGCGCCGATCCGTCCTGGTGGCGGATCGCGCTCGGCCTCGCCGCAATGGCGCTGGCGCTCGTCCTGTTCCGCAAGACCCACAAGGCGCTGGGCAAGATGTGGTCGGTCTCGCTCGACATCCGTGAGAGCCATGAACTGGTCACCTCCGGTATCTACGGGCGGCTGCGCCATCCGATGTACAGCGCGTTCTGGGCGATGGCGTTGGCGCAGGCGCTGCTGGTGCCCAACTGGATCGCGGGGCTCGCCGGCCTTATCGGCTTCGGCATCCTCTTCGCCGCCCGAATCGGCCCGGAGGAGCGGATGATGGAAGAGACCTTCGGCGACGCCTATCGCGCCTATAGGGCTCGGACGGCAAGGATCATCCCCGGCATCTTCTGACCGCCGATTCGCCCCTGAATCGTGCTCGCGGGCTGGTGTTTCGCCGGCTCCAATGCCCCATATGATGGGGAACGCCGGTCCAAACGTCCCGTTCGCACGCCGTCACCTCGCCGGCCGACGCTGAAATGGAGAGCCGTGAATGTCCTGGTCCCTCACCCTGGGCCGGCTGTTCGGATCCGAGATTCGGATCCACATCACCTTTTTGATGCTGCTGGCCTGGATCGGCGTCGCCGCCTACCAGCGGGGCGGTGCCGCCGCCGCTTTCGCCAGCCTCGCCTTCATCATCGCGATCTTCGCCTGCGTCGTCGCCCACGAGTTCGGCCATGCCCTCGCCGCACGGCGCTATGGCATCAAGACGCCGGACATCACGCTGCTGCCGATCGGCGGCATCGCGCGGCTCGAGCGGATGCCGGAACGGCCTCGCGAGGAAATCGTCGTCGCGCTTGCCGGCCCCGCCGTCAACGTCGTCATCGCGGCCGTGCTGATCATCTTTCTCGGTGCCAATTTCGACCCTGAAAGCCTTGCTGCGCTCGGAAGCCCCAATGCGGGATTTCTGGCGCGGATCGCGACGATCAACGTCTTTCTGGTCCTGTTCAATCTGATCCCGGCCTTCCCGATGGACGGCGGGCGCGTGCTGCGTGCCCTGCTCGCGCTCAAATTCGATCGCCCGACGGCGACGCGCTACGCCGCGCGCGCCGGCCAATTCCTCGCTTTCGGCTTCGGCTTCTGGGGGCTGTCGACGGGCAACGTCTTCCTCGTCTTCATCGCCGTCTTCGTCTATGTCGCCGCCGCCAGCGAGAGCTATCAGGTTGGCGTCGACGACGCGGCGCGCTCGGTCTCGGCCCATGAGGTGATGATCACAAGGTTCGAAAGCCTCGGCCCGTCGGCGTGCCTCGCCGACGCGGCCGAGGCGCTGATCCGCACGACCCAGCACGAGTTTCCGGTGGTCGACGGCGGCGGCAAGCTGCGCGGCGTGCTGACCCAGAAGGCGCTGATCGCGGCATTGGCGCAGTCGGGGCGGGAGACGCCTGTCGCCGAAGTCATGATCAAGGACGTGCCGCTGGTGCGCGAGCACGCGGCGCTGTCCTTCGCCATGAAGACGATGCGCGAGCGCGGCGCTGGCGTCATCGGCGTCATCGATCAGGCGGGACGCTTCATCGCCTACATCACCCAGGAAAACATTGCCGAATATCTGATGCTCGCCCAGGCCGGCGGCGTCGACCGGCCGAAGTCCATCGCCCGGACCGAAGTCGGCCCGTTCTGAGAGGCGTTTTCGCGCTATTCCTCACTCTCGCCCATCACGTGGCATCGGCGGCGCCGGCACCTGCGGTCGCAGCGACGGTTCGGCTGCAAGCGGATGGGCGCGATAGACCGCATAGGCGCCGATCGCGATGACCCCGAGGCCCGGCACGACGATCTGCGTCGCCAGCACCGGCTCGCCGATCAGCGCCGCGATCCCCCCGCCGATGAGGCCGGCACCCATCTGGATGAACCCGGTCATCGCCGCGGCGGCCCCTGCCATGTGCGGAAACGGCGCCAGCGAAGCCGTGGTCATCGCCGGCATGACGAAGGCGATGCCGAAGGCATAAAGGCCGACCGGCGCCATGATCGACAGATAGGACACCGGCAGCACCGCGATCGAGACGGCGAGGCTGAGGCTTCCGGCGGCGATGAAGCCGAGCCCGACCGGTACGAGCCGATGGGCGCCGGTGCGCGGCATCAAAAAGCGTACGGCGAGCGAACCGGAAAAGAACAGGCCGGACTGAGCGAGCATGCCGACGCCGAATTGCGTCGGGGTCAGGCCGGCCCGATCGATGAGCACGAAGGGCAGCACCGTCGCCAGCGTATAGAGCGCGCCGACCGAGCCGGCGACGGTGAGGCTGGTCGCCATAAAGTGCCGGTTGGTGACGAGTTGCCGATAGGAGCGCGCGATCGCCACCGGGCGAATGCGCGACGGGTCGGGAATGACGGTTTCGCGCATAAAGCCGAGCGTAACCCCGACGACGACGAGGCCGCAGACCAGCATGCCGACGAAGATCGCCTGCCAGCCGGCGAGATCGAGCAGGAGACCGCCGATCGTCGGCGAGACCGCCGGGCCGATCGCGAGGATGATGCCGATCGTGTTCATGATCCGCGACGAGGTTTCGCCGGTGAACTGATCGCGGACGATGGCGCGCGATGTCGCGACCCCGACGGACGCGCCGATCCCCTGCAGCAGGCGCGCGGCGAGAAGCGTCTCGACGTTGGGCGCGACAACCGCAAGCGTCGAGCCGGCCAGATAGATGGCGATGAAGCCGAGCGTGGTGATCCGGCGGCCGAAAGCGTCCGAGACCGGTCCACAGACCAGCTGGGTGAGGGCGAAGCCGGCGAAATAGACGGCGAGCGTCAGCTTGATCAGCGAGTCGGTCGTGCCGAATTCGACAACCAGGGTCGGCATCGCCGGCGTATAGAGCGCCAGCGAGATCGGCCCGATCGCGACTAGGCAGCCGCCGATGAGGCTGGTCCGCCGCTCCGACATCAGAGGCGAGCGGGCGGAAGAGACGGTCAAGCAGGGCGATCCGTTATTGGAGGCTTAGACGGCGACGCACGGCCGCGTCCAAGCGAACGGTCCGCGCCCGCTCGCGTCCTACTGCAATCCGGCAGCCGGGCAAACCCGCCCGCCAGCGCGGTCTATGCGGCGCCGCGCAGCGGCTGTTCGACCGGCGTCTCGCCCAGAACCTGCGGATCGTTGGTCAGATTGGCACGCATTATCTGCAGCGCGGAATCGAGGATCTTGCGCTCATCTTCATTGAGGCCGCTCACCGTGCGCTCGTAGACCGCGAGCGCCACCGGCCGGGCCTCCTCGAACACCTGCTCGGCGGCCTTTGTCGGCGCGATCACCTTGGCGCGCCGATCGGTCGGATCGACGGTGCGGGTGATCAGCCCGCGTATTTCCAGCCGGTCGAGATAGGCCGACAGGGTCATCGGCTCGACGCCCATGCGCTCGGCCAGCACCGCCTGGCGGGACCCCTCGTAACGTGCCACATAGGCGAGCGCCCGGATCTCCCCGGGCGTCAACGCCAGACCGGCCTCCTCGACCGCCTTTTCGAAGGCTTGTCGGTATAGCCGGGCGATGTCGACTACGACGAAGCCGAGAGCATTCCCTGGTAGAAGTTGTGACATGATAGCAAAGGTCCCGTTCGGTCGTCTTTTCGATGGGAGCTTACCGGAAACGTTACGTCAGGACCGGCACACCCCAGTTTCGCATCATCCTCCCGCCGAAGCGGCACGTCTATAGGGCTTTCGACCAACCAGCCGGGTCGTCCCGCCGAGCATTCGCCTCAATATAACAAGGTTTTCTCATGCCCGATCGCGGTATCACGGCCCCGCAAGACGCAGCCTTCACGTATAATTTACCGGGTGGACGTCTCGACTTCGGCACAATTGACCCCTCCGGATTTCCCGAAGCGTTTCGCGCGACGATGGCCGAGCACCTGGCCGAGATTGCCGCGATAACCGAAGACCCCGCCGCGCCCAGCTTCACCAACACCTTGGCCGCGATGGAGCGCTCCGGCAGGCGCCTCGACGCCGTGGCCCGGACCTTTTTCGCGCTCGCGGGGGCTCATACCAACGCCGAGTTGCAGGCGGCCGAGCGCGAGATCTCCCCGGCGCTGTCCCGCCATGCCTCGGCGATCACGCTGAATGCCGGACTGTTCGCGCGGGTCGATGCCATCGCCCAAAACCGCGTCGAAAAGTCGCGCCTAGCCCCGGAAGATGCGCGGCTTCTGGAGCGCGTTTACAGCGGATTCGTTCGCGGCGGCGCGAATCTTCACGGGGCCGACCGCGAACGGCTGGCCGAGATCGACGCGCAACTGGCTTCTTTCGGCACACGCTTTTCGCAGAACATCCTCGCCGACGAGCGCGACTGGCTGCTGCCGCTGGCCAGAAAAGATCTCTCCGGCTTGCCGGATTTCCTCGTCTCGTCCATGGCCGGGGTCGCGGCCGAGCGCGGTATCGACGGCTACGGGCTGACCCTGTCCCGCTCCATCGTCGTGCCGTTCCTGACCTATTCGGACCGGCGCGATCTGCGCGAGACCGCGTTCCGCGCCTGGACCAGCCGCGGCGAGAACGATGGCCCGTCCGACAATCGGCAGATCATGGCGGACATCCTGCGGCTTCGCGGCGAAAAGGCGAAGCTGCTCGGATATCAAAGCTATGCCGCCTACAAGCTCGATGACCAGATGGCCAAAACGCCCGGCGCCGTCCGGACCCTCCTGGAAGAGGTCTGGGATCACGCCAAGGCGCGGGCGGCGGAGGACGCGGAAGCGCTGCGCGCGCTCGCGGCCGCCACCGGTGACAACCATGCACTGGAGCCCTGGGACTGGCGCTACTACGCCGAGAAGCGCCGCCGCGCGGCGTTCGATCTCGACGAGGCGGGATTGAAGCCGTATTTCCAGCTCGATCGCATGATCGAGGCGGCCTTCGACGTCGCTGGCCGGCTGTTCGGTCTGACCTTCGATTCGGTGCCCGACGCCAAAGCCTGGCATCCGGATGTGAAGGCCTGGACCGTCCGCGATCGAACCGGCCGCGAGCGCGGCCTGTTCCTCGGCGATTATTTCGCGCGCGCCTCCAAGCGCTCCGGCGCCTGGATGAGCGCGTTGCGCGGTCAGCACAAGCTCGATGGCGGCCAGACGCCGATCATCTACAATGTCTGCAATTTCGCCAAGCCGAACCAGAGCGAGCCGGCGCTGCTATCGCTCGACGACGCCCGCACGCTGTTCCACGAATTCGGCCACGCCCTGCATGGCCTGCTCTCCGACGTGACCTGGCCGTCGCTGGCCGGCACAGCCGTTGCCCGCGACTTCGTCGAGCTGCCGTCGCAACTCTACGAGCACTGGCTGACCGTTCCCGAGATCCTGGAAAAGCACGCCCGCCATGCCGAGACCGGCGCGGCGCTGCCCCAGGCGCTACTCGACAAGCTGATCGCGGCGCGAACATTCGACGCTGGCTTCGACACGGTCGAATACACCGCCTCGGCCCTGATCGATCTCGGCCTGCACGAGGCCGAAACCATTCCAGACACGCCGCTGGAGACCGAACGGGCAATGCTGGAGGCCCTCGGCATGCCGCGCGCGATCGTCATGCGCCACCGCTCGCCGCATTTCGCCCACATCTTTTCCGGCGACGGCTATTCGGCCGGCTATTACTCCTACATGTGGTCGGAGGTGCTCGACGCCGATGCCTTCGAGGCGTTCGGCGAGACAGGCGACCCGTTCGATCGCGCCACGGCGGAGAGGCTGCTGACGCATATCTACTCGGCCGGCAATTCGCGCGACGCGGCTGAGCTCTACACCGCCTTTCGCGGCCGCATGCCGACCACCGGGGCGCTGTTGAAAAAGCGCGGCTTCGTCGCGGGGTAGGCCAAGCACGAACCGGCGCATCCGGCGCGCGGCGGCGGTCGCCTGTTGGCCCGTCGCCCGGTGCGAGGTTAGCTGTCCTTGATCGTCTTGTCGGGCCAGCGCGCTGCCGCCGCCGGGCCGACAAATTTGCCGGAGATGGCGCTGCGATGCGCGCCGTGTGTCGAGCCTCCGCCACGCGTTTCAGCCAGTGTGCCTTTTGGGTTCCGAGCGGCTGCGGATTTCGTCGTGAACTGCCCCGAACCGGCATTGCGGTAGTTCTTGCCGCTACTTTTGCCTTTTGGCATGGCCTGACCCTTTTCTTGTACCGCCACAAGATACGTCGCGGACAAATCGCTTTCTAGCTTCGCGCCCGCCGCCTCGTTTACTTCCACTAACGTAACCACTGCTTGACGCGGCTCGATCCGTTCGATTTCCTCGCCTTTCGCGGCGGCGGCCATTTTCAGATCGTAGCTTCGCTGGAGGTTCAACCAGAGCTCCGGCGTCGTGCGAAAATAACGACCCAGCCGGAGAGCCGTGTCCGGGGTGAGGCCGATTTCTTCACGGGTCAGGCGCTCGATGCGCGTTCGCGGAATGCACAGTGCCTTGGCGAGTGCATAAGGGGTGAGCTCCAGGGGTGTGAGATACTCCTCGCGGAGAATCTCACCTGGGTGAATCGGACGCAGGTAGCTGTCCAACCGCTTCATTTCCTTACCGGGGTTCACGCAAGTCTCCTTGGCATCGACGAGCAAAGGTTCGAAGTTGATCGGCAACAGGAGGCACCCAGCATGCGCCGATTGGAAGCCCCTCGAGATAATCCGCTTCAGTGGTAATCCGTGATCTCCACATCTTCGGCTCCTGCTCGCGTCCAGCGAAAGCAAATGCGCCATTGATCGTTGATGCGGATCGAGTGCTGGCCTTTTCGATCGCCCTTGAGCGCCTCGAGGCGATTGCCGGGTGGCGAACGCAAATCGTCCAACCTATCGGCATCGGACAGCAATTGCAGCTTACGCTCCGCTGCCGCGACCAAATCGGAAGGAAAGCCCTTCGGAGCATGCCCCTTGGCGACCGCCTCTGTACGCTTGCCTCTGTACGATCGGATCATCCGGTCTCGCCTTGGTATCCAAAGATGATACCAATCATGCGAACCGTCAAGTCAGGAAATGGGGCAGGCCATGTGGCCGCCTGACCGCTATTCCCTACTGCTCCGCCCAATCAATCGAAACCATCACAAAAACGTCGTAGCGCTGCAATCCGCGCGCCAAACAGATGAGGCATGTTGGCCTCTTCACGCAAATCCGGAGAGCCGCGATGCCTACCAAGATACCGTACCTGACCCGCCGCCGTTTTCTCGCTTCCTCCGGCGCGGCCGCCCTTGCCGCCGGCTCAAGCCTCGCCATGCCCGCGATCGATTCCTCAAGCTTCAAAAAGGCACCGAAGGAGAAGCGGCAGGATCAGGATTCGTTCGGCTTCTGAAACGCATCCCCACGCGGCCCTTTCGCAATTGCACAAAATAGCCTATATGGGCGTTCAGATCAGCGCCGGGCGGACATTTGAGGTGTCGGCCGCGGCCTTAACTTGTTTCCGGTGACAATCATGAAGCTCCGCAACATCGCGATTATCGCGCACGTCGACCATGGCAAGACGACTCTCGTCGACAAGCTGCTGGCCCAGTCCGGCTCGTTCCGCGAGAACCAGCGCCAGGAAGAGCGCGCGATGGACTCCAACGATCTGGAGAAGGAGCGCGGCATCACCATCCTGGCCAAGGCGACTTCGGTCGAGTGGAAGGACACCCGCATCAATATCGTCGACACGCCGGGCCACGCCGATTTCGGCGGCGAAGTAGAGCGTATCCTCAACATGGTCGACGGCGCCGTCATCCTGGTCGACGCGTCGGAAGGTCCGATGCCGCAGACGAAATTCGTGCTCGGCAAGGCGCTCAAGGTCGGATTGAAGCCGATCGTGGCGATCAACAAGATCGACCGCTCCGACGAGCGCCACCAGGAAGTGCTCAACGAGATTTTCGACCTGTTCGTCGCGCTCGACGCGACCGAAGAGCAGCTCGACTTCCCGGTGCTTTACGGCTCGGGCCGTGGCGGCTGGATGGCCGAGGAGCCGGAAGGCCCGCAGGACAAGGGCCTCGAGCCGCTGTTCGATTTGATCCTCAAACATGTCCCCGAGCCGGACACCGCCGGCAAGGACGAGCCGTTCAAGATGATCGGCACGATTCTGGAGGCGAACCCCTTCCTCGGCCGGCTGATCACCGGTCGCATCCAGTCGGGCTCGATCAAGCCGAACCAGGCGGTCAAGGTTCTGCACGGTGATGGCAAGCTGCTGGAGACCGGGCGCATCTCGAAGATCCTTGCCTTCCGCGGCCTTGAGCGGGTGCCGCTCGACTTTGCCGAGGCGGGCGACATCGTCGCGATCGCCGGCTTGTCCAAGGGCACAGTCGCCGACACTTTCTGCGACCCGGCGGTCACCGAGCCGCTGCACGCCCAGCCGATCGATCCGCCGACGGTGACGATGTCCTTCATCGTCAACGATTCTCCGCTTGCCGGCACCGAGGGCGACAAGGTGACGAGCCGCATCATCCGCGACCGTCTCTTGAAGGAAGCCGAAGGCAATGTCGCGCTGAAGATCGACGAGGCGGACGACAAGGATTCCTTCTACGTCTCCGGTCGCGGCGAGCTGCAGCTGGCCGTGCTGATCGAGACGATGCGCCGCGAGGGTTTCGAGCTCGGGATCTCGCGTCCGCGTGTCGTCATGAAAGAGGGCGAGAACGGCGAAACCCTGGAGCCGATCGAGGAAGTCGTCATCGACGTCGATGAGGAGCATTCCGGCATCGTCGTCCAGAAGATGAGCGAGCGCAAAGCCGAGATGATCGAGTTGCGCCCCTCCGGCGGCGACCGCCAGCGTCTGGTGTTCCACGCCCCGACGCGCGGCCTCATCGGCTATCAGTCGGAGCTTTTGACCGACACCCGCGGCACGGCGATCATGAACCGTCTGTTCCATTCCTACGCGCCCTTCAAGGGCACGCTTCCCGGCCGCAACACCGGTGTCCTGATCTCCAACGACACCGGCGAAAGCGTCGCCTTTGCCATGTTCAACCTGGAAGATCGCGGCCCGATGGTCATCGACGCCGGCGTCAAGGTCTATGCCGGCATGATCATCGGCATCCACACCCGCGAGAACGATCTGGAAGTGAACGTGCTCAAGGGCAAGAAGCTGACCAACATGCGCGCGTCGGGCAAGGACGAGGCGATCAAGCTGACGCCGCCGATCCGCATGACGCTGGACCGGGCGCTGTCGTGGATTCAGGACGACGAACTGGTCGAGGTGACGCCGAAGACGATCCGGTTGCGCAAAATCTATCTCGACTCGAACGAGCGCAAGCGCTTCGACAAGAGCCGCAAGGCGGCTTGATCGCCCGGCGCTTCGGACCAAGCGACCCTCTCTACTGACGACAAAACGGGTGCCGGCTCTCGCGGGCACCCGTTTTTCGTCGGCACGACTTGGGAAGTCGCTCGATCGAATGCGTTATTCCGCCGCCACTTGAGACCCGGCCGCCGCGCTGCCGCTCTGATCGCGGTAATAGTTTTGCGCCGCCGCCACGCCCGATCCCAGTTCGATCCGGGCTCCGGCGTCGACCAGCGCCATCTCGGCTATGCTCAGCGCTGTCAGGCACATCCCAGCGTTGAGATCGCCGAGATGGCCGATGCGGAAGACCTTGCCCGATAATTGCGCGAGCCCGCTGCCGAACGAGGTCTCGTAGCGCTCATAGGCGATCTTGAGCACCGCGTTTGCATCGACCCCCTCCGGCACGCGAATGGCCGACACCGTGTCCGAATGCCATTGCGGCGCAACCGCCTGGAGTGTCAGCCCCATGCCGGCGACGCCGCGCCGGACTCCTTCGGCCAGCCGGTGGTGCCGGGCAAAGACATTGTCGAGCCCTTCCTCGAACAGCATGTCGAGCGCGACCCTCAGCCCATGGAAGAACTGCGTCGGTGGCGTATAGGGGAAATAGCCCTGATCGTTGAGCCCGATCATGTCGGCGAAGGAGAAGTAGCACCGCTCCATCTTCGGGCGGTTGTCGCGATGCGCGGCCAAGGCCTTTTCCGACACCGACAGGAACGACAGCCCGGCCGGAAGCATGAACCCCTTCTGCGAGCCGGCGACGGCAAGGTCGACGCCCCATTCGTCCTGCCGGAAATCGATCGAGGCGATCGACGAGACGCCGTCGACGAAGATCAGCGCGGGGTGCGAATGGGTGTCGAGCAGCTTGCGGACCCCGGCGATGTTCGAGGCCACGCCGGTCGCCGTTTCGTTCTGGGTGGCGAAGACCGCGCGGATCTCATGCGCCTTGTCGGCCGCGATGACGCGCTCGTATTCGTCCAGCGGCACGCCCGCGCCCCATTGGACGTCGATCGCCGTCACGTCGAGGCCGAGGCGGATCGCCATATCCACCCACAGATGCGAGAACTGGCCGAAGCGCGACATCAGCACCTTGTCGCCGCGCGCGAGCGTGTTCTGGATGGCCGCCTCCCAAGCGCCCGTCCCCGAGGAGGGGTACATGAAGACGCGGCCGTGCTCGTTTCGGAAAACCTTCTTCAGGTCGCTGAACAGCGGCAGGGTCAGCTCGGGAAAGTCCGGGGAGCGCTGATCCTCCATCGGCACGTTCAGGGCGCGGCGGACGCGCTCGGGAATATTGGTCGGGCCGGGGATGAACAGATGTCGGATACCGTGTTTCAAGCATACCTCCCATGAACCGGGATCGCATGCGTACGCATGCGTCTTTGCCGGTTTTCCTCAATCGTACCTTTCCCTCTCCTATAGACATACTTTCAAATTCTGTCGTCATCGTAAGCTTTTTTTATGGCGATATTATACTTGACACACCAGACCGCTAATCGGGTAGGGTGACGCTCTGCAACCGGAGCGAATCGATTGGCGAGCATCCCAGGTTACTGTACCCATTGCGGCACCGTCTTCGAGGGGCGCGGCGGCGTTCACTTTGAAGGCTCGACGAACATCAGAATGATCGGCAACACCATGACATGCCCTGGATGTGGGCGCATGGCTAACATGGTCGACGGCGTTTTCAACGAGCGGGGTGAGGGCCTTGAAATTGTCTCCGCACCGCCGATTACCCACGCTGTAATTGATCGCCTCCGTCAAATTGCAGAGCAGACGAGGCGGGGAGAAATATCGCCAGAAGAAGCCGTTCAGCAACTCGGCGACGTTGACCCCAAGCTGGCAGCGTTCTTTAGCAAGTTCCACGATATGGGCTTGCCATATCTGAGCTTCTTCGTGGCGCTTGTCGCACTCTATCTGCAGATTAGCGGAAGCGCCTCAGAGGACGAATATCAGACGCGCGCGATCCAAATGATGGAGCGTCAGACAATCGCAGTCGAGACAATGGCTCGTTCACATAACGTACATAACGAAAGCCGTGTTAAAGGCCAACGCGAGCGTCCAGCCACAGAAAAAGCCAACCGAAAACTCCCGACGATTAAAGACCCATCGCAACGCCGCAAGCACGTCCGAGATAAACGCGCAAAGGCGCTCAAGGAGCGTCGTGAGGCCTTCGTCCCGCGCCCTACCCCGAGACCTACTCATTAGCCGGCGAATCCTTGCCGTCCTTCGGCGGTGGCGCCTTCGCAATACGCTCTAGCGTTGCGTCGAAGCGGGCTTCGTCGTTATCTGTTTCAAGCTCGCGAGCTGCCTCGCGGAACTTGTCGATTTGGCTCTTATGCTCGTCCTGCTTGGCCATACTTCGCCTCTGCAAATCTCGCGTCGTGAATTATCGTCGTGTCGCCCGCAATCTCATACAACAGAGTCACGGTCGGCTGCTTAATTGAACGCGCACCTTCATAGGTAAAGGTTCGCGTCCTACCGCTATCCGTCACCGGAACTCCAGCGGTAGGATCGTGCATCACAACATAAACCGCCGCTTCCCACGCCCTGAATGCGTCTTCCCAAATCTCAACTGCATCATCGAGTGCCCTCTGGGCTATCGGCTGTTCAATAAGATGCACTAGGGAAGGCTCAGCTCCCTAGCTCGCGTCCTGGCCCAGGCAAGCTCCTCCTGGTTCGGCTCACGTACCCGTTGCGCAAGTATGGAAACAAATGGAAGTTTTTCGCCTGTCTGCGCGATCTCCCATCCGTAATCGTGAGATTCATCACTTATGGACGTGGCTGTATGGTCCTCGTCAATATGTTTGATCCACCAGTCGATTTCAGCCCGCTCGTAGTCCTCGAAAACATTGGGGTCAGGAGGGGCCATAGAGCGAAAACTCCATGCTTCGCCTCGGAATGATGGAAGCTTTTTCTGACTGATTAGACCCGCGCGCGCCAACTCGTTACGAACAATGATTCCGTCTCGCGGAATCGGCCCGTGCTCCTGCCGGATGTAAGGCGCACCAGTGATAGAACGGCCCTTCAAGACGAAGCAGCGCGCATCCGAAAACCACGCAATCTTGTAAAGCTTTGTCGCCCCAAAATTCGGGCGCGAGCCGGCTTTCCAGATCACGTAGTGAACTAGAGCCTTCAGCTTTTCGCGGTCGTATGCACGGTCTGCCATTGTCTTACATCGGCGCGGGATTAGTCAGCGAGCGCCCGGATGGCGCCGCTTCGTTCATGCGTGTTCACGATATAATAGACGCCGACCCTTAACACCAATCAAGGTCCGGTGCGCTCGCTCGCTATCATCGCAGCCGAGCCTTACCCGATTGTTGTAACGGAAATCGAACTCCGCCAGATAGCGGTGAAGGTGGCGCTTTCCGCAATGCTGGTAGACGCCCTTCATGCCGCGCTTGAAGATCGAGAAATAGCCCTCGATCGTGTTCGTGTGGACCGTCGCATCCTCAAGGTTCACATATTCGCCAATGCCGTGACGGGTGAAGCCGTGACCCTCGAAATGAACGCCGATGTTCCGATACTGGCCGGCCTCGTCGGTCATGATGCGCGCTTCCTTGGCGATGTTCTCGCGAAGGATCGGCGTCAGGGTTTCGGCCTTGAGGTTGTCGACCACCATGCTGCGAGCCTGACCGCTGGCGCGATCGACCAGCGACAGCACCTTGTGCTTGTGGTGATAGCCGCGACCCTTCTTGACGCCCTTGGGCTTCACCGAACGATCGTTTCCGATGAAGGTTTCGTCCACTTCCACGATCGCACCAGCGCCGCCCATCGGGGTAAACTCGCCCGAGCGCATCGCCTCACGAATGCGGTGCGACAGGAACCATGCCGATTTGAGCGTGATTTCCAGAACACGGTGAAGCTGGTTGGAACTGATTCCCTTCTTGCTGGAGGTCATCAGGTGGATTGCCTGTAACCACTTGTGTAGCGGAATATGCGAGGACTCAAAGATGGTGCCGACGCGCACCGTGAACTGCTTGCGGCATTCGGCGCACTTGCGCAGGCCGTGGCGAACCTTGCCCGTCTTGCCCGTCACGTCCTTGAGTTCGTAGATCTTGCCGACGTTGCCGCAGTGTGGGCAATTCGGGCCTTCCGGCCACAACACGCTTTCGACATGGGCGAAGGCGGCGGCTTCATCGTGGAAGTAGGGACGGGACAGAACGGACATGGGTCTAACTCCTTGATGCTGTTATCGCATCAAAGGACGTGGTGTGTCAAGTATAATATCGCCTTTTTTATGCATCGTCGGCGGATGTCGACATCCTCGACGCACGGTTGTGGACAGCGGGCGCGGGATCGCTATCCAGTCATCCAGAATGATGACAACGAAAAGCGAGTGGGGAAATGGGTCTTCTTTCCGGTATCATGGGCCTGACCAGCGACGCCGATATCGACGAGGTGCGGAGCGACCTCGACCCGATGCTGTTGCCTGACGAAGACGTGGATTTGGCGTTTCGAGTGGTCCGCGATCTGTTCGTGTTCACCGATCTTCGCCTGATCATCGTCGACAAGCAGGGCATGACCGGCCGCAAACGGCATATCCAATCGATCCCCTATCGCGCGATCACCATGTTCGCGATCGAGACGGCCGGCAATTTCGACGTCGATTCCGAACTCACGCTGTGGCTGAGCGGACAGCCGCCGCTGCTGCGCCAATTGTCGCGCCGCGCCGACATCGCCGGTATCCAGCGCGCGCTGGCGCACGGGGTCCTCGACCGAAAGTGAGGCGCTCTCCAATCGGTCTTTCGAGACAGCGCTGCCGGCCACCGCGATAGGTCGGACGCCTCCTACGCCAACCCCAAAAATCCGGGGACAACCCGGGTAACCGCATCGGCTATGCCGCGGCGCGATTGATGTTCGCGGACAATCAGCGGAAAAATGAACCGGCGAACGAGACGGATCGGTCGAGACGGTTTATGGTTAACATCCGATGAACACGATTGTCGCCGAAACCCGCCTTGCCGAACCACGCGACACCGCAGCCCTGGCGGCGGTGCATGAAGCGGCATGGCGCGGCGCCTATGCCGGCTTGATCCCCCACAAGAGTCTCTCCGGGATGATCGGACGGCGTCACGAAGCCTGGTGGACCCGGACGATCCGCGGCGGCGCGGCCATCCTGGTGGTCGAATTTTCCGGCGAAACGATCGGCTATGCGACGCTCGGGCACAACCGGGCCAAGGCGATCAAGGCCGAGGGCGAGATCTACGAGCTCTACATCCGCCCGGAATATCAGGGGCTGGGCTTCGGGGGGCGCCTGTTCAAGGCGGCGCGAGGCCTGCTGGCCGACCGTCGCCTGACCGGGCTGGTGGTCTGGGCGCTCGCCGACAATCACCAGGCTATCGACTTCTATGCGCGGCTCGGCGGTGCCGATGTCGCCGAGGGCAGCGAAGTGTTCGAGGGCCGCAACTTCGGCAAGATCGCCTTCGTCTGGCCCTGATAACGGGCCGTTATCGTGGCGATCGCACGGGTTTGTTGCACCGCCCTTCGGGAGCGGCTAGAGCATCGGACGAGCCCCAAGGCGCCCCAGATCGAGATTCCCCGCGCTTTGACAAGCCAATCCCGGTGTTCATGCCGTCGGTGCCCCCTGACGCGCCGACCGTCCGGCCCGAGACAGTGATGAGGACAGATCATGCGCATCGATGCGATCGCCATCGGCAACACTCCCCCCGACGATATCAACGTCATCATCGAGGTGCCGCTGGGCGGTCATCCGATCAAATACGAGATGGACAAGGAGGCCGGTTGCCTCGTCGTCGACCGGTTCCTCTACACGCCGATGACCTATCCGGGCAATTACGGCTTCGTTCCGCATACGCTGTCCGACGATGGCGATCCCATCGACGTCCTGATCTGCAACACCCGCCCGCTGTTTCCCGGCTGCGTCATCAACTGCCGGCCGATCGGCGTTCTGGTCATGGAAGACAACAAGGGCCAGGACGAGAAGATCATCGCCGTGCCCTCGCCGCACATCACCCGCCGCTTCGAGATGGTCACGGAATACAAGGACCTGCCGGAGATCACGCTGCAGCAGGTCGAGCATTTCTTCGAGCACTACAAGGATCTGGAGCCCGGCAAGTGGGTGAAGATCGGCGATTGGGGTGATAGCGACAAGGCGCGCACGCTGATTACCGAAGCCATCGAACGCGAGAAGCAGACCAAGGCCTGAGCAAAACCGGACGGGCGGCGCGCCAGCGCCGCTCGTGCGGCCGCAACCTTCCGCGAACGAAGAGCGATCACTTCAGGAACGGTTGATATCCGGTAAATTTCCGGGTGCCTACGTCATGCGCAGTTTGCACATCAGATTTGCAAGTTCATGCCCTGCTCTTGTGCAACGCAATATACTATGTCGGGGTCATCGCAACGACCTGTCTGGCCAGAACCCATGTTTCGCCATCTCACCAGCCGCCTGCAGGCTTACCGCAACCAGCGCAACGACATTCGCCAGTTGTCCATGATGGACGACCGCGCCCTGTCCGACATCGGCGTCGGCCGTGCCGACATCGCGCGCGCTGTTCGCTTCGGCCGCTAAAGCGGCGTGCGTCCTGCGGACGCACAAATGACGCTGTAACGCTTTGGTCGAGCATCGGACCGCTGGACCCTCCGGGCCGGCGATCCGACGAGATACCGCCTCAACGCCGCCGCCGTGGACAACGGACGGGCGGCGTTTTTGCGTCCGCGGCATGATGGGAAGGGTGATCCGTCAAAGCGCGGAGAAAACGGCTGTCAGCGCCGTTGAATCACCCTCGATGCGCAGCGTCTTCGCGCGTGATGCGTGACCGGCAACCACCGCAACGGCCGATTTCGACACGCCCACCGCCTTGGCCAGCATAGCCGTCAACGCCTTGTTCGCCTTGCCATCCTCCGGCACCGCCCGGACCCGCGCGCGTAGATGCAAACGCCCGTCGGCATCCGCTTCCGGTCCGTCGATCCGGTCGACCGAGGATTTCGGCGTCAGCCTGACCTGGACGAGCACGGCCTCATCGACGACGTGCCAGAAGCGCGGCTTCGGCACCGCCGACCGTCGCTCGACCGGCTCAGACGCCGGCGCTGTAGATCGCGGGATTGACGTAATAGACCAGCAGATACTGCAGGAACATGATCGCGAACAGCACGACCAGCGGCGACAGGTCGATGCCGCCAAGATCGGGAAGCACTTTGCGGATGCGCCGATAGACCGGCTCGGTTAGCTGCCACAGGAAGCGCCCGACCGAATCGACGAAGGGATTGCCCGGATTGACGATGTTGAAGGCATAGAGCCAGGACAGGATCGCCGATGCGATGACGATCCACCAATACAGATTGAGCGCCTGATAGAGAACGAAAGTGACTGCGAGCATGAATATCCGGACCTTTGCGACGACGTGCCCCGATGTAGCCATCGCCCCTTGAAATCGCAAGCCGGCGACGGCGGCGCCGAGAGATGATGGCGCCGCCGATTGCCCGTTGACACCGCCGAGCCCCGCACCCTATATCCCGATCGCGATGGTGGACGGGGCTGTAGCTCAGTTGGGAGAGCGCGTCGTTCGCAATGACGAGGTCAGCGGTTCGATCCCGCTCAGCTCCACCAGCCAGTCTCATGCTTGTCCAGGACGTCCCGTAAGCCTGGTGTGACGCGCCCGACGGTTCGGGCCGAACCATGGCAGGTGCGGTCGTGACCCAGGACGTGGAAGCCGAGGCCGACTCTGAGCCCGCCTCCGACCGGAGCGCCATCCCGGACGATGACCGCTTCGCCGCCTTCCGCAATCCGCGCTTCCTGCGCTACTGGCTCGCCCGCTTTTTCTCCACCTTCGCCATCCAGATCGTCATCGTGTCGGTCGGCTGGCAGATCTATGATCTGACCCGCAACCCGCTCGATCTCGGCATCGTCGGCCTTTGCCAGTTCCTGCCGGCGCTTCTTCTGGTCCTCGTTACCGGCGCGGCGGCCGACCGGTTCTCGCGGCGGCTGATCATGGGGCTCGCGATCCTCATCGAGGCTGTCGGCGCACTCGCGCTGCTGCTGCTCACCTTCAACGGTCTCGCCTCGCCGCTGCCGGTCTTCGCCGTCCTCGTCGGCTTCGGCATCGCCCGCGCCTTCTTCGGCCCGTCCTCGCAATCGCTCGTGGTCAATCTCGTGACCCGGCAGGAGCTTGCCAACGCCATCGCCTGGAATTCCTCCTCCTGGCAGATCGCGGCAATCGTCGGCCCGGTCGCCGGCGGTCTCCTCTACGGCGTCTCGCCGCTTGCCGCCTATGGCACCGGCCTCATGCTCTTTCTCGGCGCCGCGACGCTGGTGATGTCGATCCGTACGCCCGCCCACAAGCGCGTTTCCGAACCGGCGAGCTTTGAGACGGTCGTCGCCGGCTTCCGCTACATCTGGTCGGAAAAGGTGGTGCTCGGTGCGATCTCGCTCGACCTCTTCGCGGTGCTTTTGGGCGGCGCGGTGGCGCTGATGCCGGTCTATGCCCGCGATGTGCTGGAGGTCGGCCCCTGGGGCCTCGGCTTGTTGCGCGCCGCGCCGGGAATCGGCGCCGTTGCCATGGCGGTCTGGCTCGCCGCCCATCCGGTCAAGGACAATGCCGGCGCGATCATGTTCGCCTTCGTCGGCCTGTTCGGCGCCTTCACGGTGGTGTTCGGCCTCGCCACGGTCCCGTGGCTGGCGATCGTCGCGCTCGTGCTGATGGGCGCCTCCGACATGATCAGCGTCTATGTCCGCGAGACCTTGCTGCAACTGTGGACCCCGGACGCGGTGCGCGGCCGGGTCAACGCCGTCAACATGGTGTTCCTCGGCGCCTCCAACGAACTCGGCGAATTCCGCGCCGGGGTCATGGCGTTCTGGATCGGTGCGGTGCCGGCCGTTGTCTTGGGCGGTGCCGCGACCGTGGGCGTCACCGGCCTGTGGGCCTGGATGTTCCCGGACCTGCGCCAGGTCCGCCATCTCGCCGGCCGGGACTGACGCCTCGGCCCGAACGGAGAGTCTCAGCAGAGTGCTCCGATCAGCCCCGGCACCTCGCCGAGCCGCTCGATCCGGCGAAAGCGCGGTTCGCCCGCCGGCGCCTCGGCGTGTTCCAGCGCCCAGGTCAGATCATGCGGCACATGCACGCCGTAAGAGCCTGCGGCGAGCGCCGGCAGGACGTCCGATTTCAGCGAATTGCCGACCATCATCGCCCGCGCAGGCCCATCGCCGTGGCGCGCGAAAATCCGTTCGTAGGTCGTCGCCGACTTGTCGCTGACGATCTCGACCGCGTCGAAGAAATCGCCGAGCCCGGAGGCGGCGAGCTTCCTTTCCTGGTCGAACAGATCGCCCTTGGTGATCAGCACCAGCCGGTAGCGTCCGGCGAGCGCCTCCAGCGTCTCCTCCGCCTCCGGCAGCGTCTCGACCGGATGCTCCAGCATCTCGCGGCCGGCATCGAGGATCTGGCGCACTATCGCCGGCGAGGCGGCGTCGCCGGTGACATCGAGCGCGGTCTCGATCATCGACAAGACGAAGCCTTTGATGCCGAAGCCGTAATGGGCGAGGTTGCGGCGCTCGGCCTCGAGCAGCCGGCTCGACACGACCGCGCCTTCCGCGTGGTCCGCGAGCATCTCGCGAAACCGCGCCTCGGTCAGTTGGAAGAACCGTTCATTGTGCCAGAGCGTGTCGTCGGCATCGAAGCCGATGGTGGTAAGCGTCGGGCTGGATGGCATGATCCGGTCTCACTTCTCCACCCGCGCGCCAAAAATGCGGGCGAGGAATTCTTCCAGCCAACGTCGGATCGGCGCGTCGTAGATCGCCCGCCCGTCGAAGTGCTGGCGCCGCGCCTGCGCGCCCGGCAGCTTCAGCCGTTCATGCCCGCGCGTCGTCCAGCGGTGCATCATGGCGAGCGTCAGTTCGGCATGGAACTGCACGCCATAGGCGGCCTTGCCATAGCTGAACGCCTGGTTCGGGTACCAGTCGCCCTTGGCCAGGCGTTTCGCGCCATGCGGCAGGTCGAAGCCCTCGCGGTGCCATTGATAGACCATGTTGGGCCAGTGCTGCATCAGCATTCGCCCCTCGGTGGTCGCCTGGATCGGGTAAAAGCCGACCTCGGCAAAACCCTGCGGATGGCTGGCGATCGGTGCGCCGAGATGCTTGGCGAGCATCTGCGCGCCGAGGCAAATACCGAGAAACGGCCGCTCCTCGGCCAATGGCACCTTGAGCCAGTCGATTTCGCGGACGAGATGCGCGTCGGTGTCGTTGGCGCTGGGCGGTCCGCCGAAGACGATGGCGCCGCCGTGCTCGTTGAGCGTGTCGGGCAGCGGATCGCCCATCACCGGCCGGCGAATATCGAGCGTGACGCCGTGCGCCTCAAGCATCTGCCCGACGCGGCCGGGAGTCGAGGTTTCCTGATGGAGGACGACCAGTATCGGCCGCCGGTCCGCGCCATCGAGGCTGTAGCGGTGTTCCGCCGCCGCATGACGGACCGTTTCGGCGGCGTCCTGTTCGCGCTTGTCGTAATAAGCCATCAGTCGGAAAGCCCGCTCCTGATTGCCGCCTCCCGCTTCATCAGCATCCGGTCGCGCGTCGAAACCCCGAGAAGATCGGAAATGCGCCAGATGAGATTGTCCTCGAGTTCATGGACCTCGCCGTCGGCGTAAGTCACCTCCCAAAGCATCTCGACGAAACGGACCCTGTGCTCCGCCTCCATCCGCGCCTTGAGGACCGAGGTGAACTGATAGAGATCGACGGCCCCGGCATCCGCCTCGCGGCCGGCTTCGGCAATCTTGGCGGCCTCGGCCGGGTCGAGCTGGAACTCCTTCGCCAACACCGCCCGCATTTTTGTCCGCTCTTCGTCCGTGACGATGCCGTCGGCGCCGATGACGTGGAACAAAAGCGCCGCGGTCGCCACCCGTAGATCGTCGGCGCCCGACGCATCGGTTGCCGCCACGTCCTTGCCGATCGTCTGCAGGAATTCCCGAAACGCCTCGAACATCATCTCACGCTCTGCTCGGTTGATTGGACCGACCGACGGCTCCGGTCAAGCGAAGCGAGCCTCCTTGCGGTCCTCGCTGGTTGGCGCCGCGTCGCGTTCCGCAGGCTTGTCGCCATCCGGCTTGTTCTTGCCGCCGCCGGAGGCATCCGCGGCCTTCGCTGGCTCCGGCTTGGATTGGTCCGGCGCACCGTTCTGAGATGATGTTTCAGTCTTCTGCGGACCGCCCTGCGTCGCGGGAGCGCTCGTTTGTTTGGGCGGGGACGCTGCGCCGTCACCGCCATTCCCGGCCTCGATCGACGTGGCCAGTGCGTCCACCGCCTTGTCGGTGCGCTTCGGCTCGGCCGCAGGAATTTCGGTCACTTCGATCGTCTGGGCATCGCGGCCCGCATCGGCTTCGATGAGCCGGCCTTCGCCCCCCATGTGCTCCACCGGCACCTTCCAGCGAAAGGCGTCGAGCCGCCCGGTCACCGGCGATGTCGGCGCCCAGACCTTCGACACGTAGCCGTCGGCGGTCCAGGCCGGGTCGCGCTCCGCGCGGATCGCCTTGGCCAGCCATTCGCGCACCCGGCCCACCTCGCCGGTGTCTTCTTCCTCGATGTCGGCGAGCAGCAGGTAACCGCTTTCGCGTGGTTCCGCCTCGACCGCCGCGAGCGCCGACTTGCGCGCCAGCGCGAAGTCGCCGGCGTCGCGCGCTGCGCGGGCGAGACACATCTCCGCCTCGAAATTGCCGGGACGCAGACCGTGCAGCTTGCGCGCCCGCTTCAGCCGGTCCTCGGCGGAATCGCCGGGGCGTGCGCGCACATAGGTCTCGGCGATGTCCGGATGGGGGGCGTGCGTCCAGCTGGATTCGAGGATCTTCGCGCCGCGTCGAAGGTCGCCTAGCCGGAACAGCGCTTCCGCCGCCACCAGAGCAGCCGGGGTCAGCTCCGGCGCGAGCTTCTGCGCCTCGATACCGGCGACCTTAGCCGCCGACGGATCGCTCTCGGCGACCGTCATCGCCTTGGCGGTCAGAAGCACCGCGCGCAGCCGCTTGGATTCGTCCCGGTCGATCAGGCGGGTATTCTTCTGCGCCTCGAGAATATCAAGCGCCCCGTCCCATTCGCCGGCAAGCGACTTGGCTTCCAGAACGGCGCCACCGGCCCAGGGCACATGCGGCGCGATCCGCACTGCCCGTTCGGCATAATGGCGAGCCGCGCCCTCGTCGCCAACACGTTCGGCTTCCAGGAACAGGCCGCGCAGCGCGAGCAAGCGCGTCTCGGGATCGCGCTCCATCTGCTCGAAGGCGCCACGCGCCCGCGCATGATCACCCTCGATCATCGCCGTCTGGGCGTCGAGGAAGCGAATCAGCGGCTCCTTGCGTGTGTCCAGCAGCTTTTCGCTGCGCTTGGTCATCCGTCGCGCCTCGATCGCGTCGCCAGCACCGGCGGCCAGGATGCCGGCCGACAGCGCATGGTAGCCGCGATCGCGCTTGCGAGTGCTCCACCAGCTGCCGATTGCGCCCGGCGTCTTGAAGAAGGCCCCGACCAGCCAGACGACGAGGAGAACCGCGGCGATCAGCGCACCGAGCGCGATCAGGAACATCATCAGGCTGGTTTCGACATTCTGCCCCTGCCAGACGAAGGTCACCTGGCCGGGATTGTCCGCCAGCCAGGAAAAACCGATGCCTGCGGCCAGGACGATGAGAAAGAAGGCGAGGATTCGCAGCATGTTAATTCCTTAGCCCTGATTGGCTTGGCCGGTTGGCTGGTCAGCCGCAGGCGCGCTATCGGCTCCGCCTGCCGGCGCCGGGGCAAGCGCCGAAGACAGCGCCTCGGCGACGACGCGGTCCGCCGTCAGTCGCGCCGCGACGCGGCTTGCGAAGTCTTGGCTGGCGTCCTGTCCAGCCTGGGGAAGCGTTTGCCATTCGGATTGCCATCCGGCGAGGTCGCCGCTCTCGATGGCAGCGTCAAGCCGCGAGAGCACGGCGTCTGGCCCCTTGGCTTCCGCCGGGGCGGGGCCGTCGGGTCGCACCTGGACAAGCGAGCGAAGCCCCGAAAGCAGTTGCTCCTGCACCGGCGCGTCGGGCTGCGCTGGCCGCAGGCTTTCGGCGATTGCGTCCTCGACCGCCGGCCACTCGGCCGCCAATGCCTGCTTCGACGGCACACCGTCGGCCGCGAACGCCCGCAAATCGTCCGTAGCAGCGCCCGCGCCCGTGGCCTCGGCATAGGTCTCGAGCTGGCTCATGAACGGCCCGCCCTGGTCGATGGCGGATTTCAAATTCGCTGCCGCGAGCGCAACGTCCGCCCTGCGGTTGTTCGCTTCCATTCCGGCGATGCGGCTCTCGAACTGGGCGACGGCCTCATCGACCTTCGCGCTCGCTTGCTCCGCAGCCTGTTGCGTCGCCGTTGCGGCCTCATTGGCCTGCGTCGCCGACTGCTGCGCGGCGGTTGCGGCCTGTTGCGCCGCGTTGGCGGTCTCTTGCGCGGCCGTGGCAGTCTCTTGTGCCGCCGCCGCAGTCTCGGCGACCTGCTGCAGTCTCGCGGCCGCCTCCGCTCCCGCGGTCGACGCGGAGGTTTCGAGCGTCTCGATCCGCTGACCGAACGCCGCCAATTGTTCCGCCGCCGCGCCATTTTCAGCAGGTGCGTCGGGTGCGGCGGGCGCGCTTTGCACCTGGTCGCGCAAGGCCGCGACCTCGCCGCTCAACGCATCGAGCTGTTCGGCGCTTGCCGCAACCTCGCCGGTCTCCTCCACGCCGCCGAGCGCGGGCAGATAGCCGCCCGCCTGCAACGCCGCCGCGCCACCCAAGGCCAGGATCGCGCCAATGATGCCGGCCGCCAGGGCACCGCCGAAGCCGGTCCCGGAAGAAGGGGCTGGCGCGGCACTTCTGGAAGAGCCGGTGCCCGTCGCGGGCGACGCCGTTGGCCGAGCGGTCGCGCCCGTCGTGGCGGACGTGCTTGCAGGAGCCGACGAAGGCCGGCTCGCGGCCGCAGGCCCGGGCTTGATGGCAGACGAGGGCGCCGCCGGGGACGAGGGCGTCGCCTTGGCGTCGCCAGGCTTGGCGGTCGAAGCGCTGGTGCTCGCAGTGGCCGTGCCCGGCCTG
Source organism: uncultured Aurantimonas sp. (assembly GCA_947488615.1). Taxonomy (GTDB): domain Bacteria; phylum Pseudomonadota; class Alphaproteobacteria; order Rhizobiales; family Rhizobiaceae; genus Aurantimonas. The sequence continues at coordinate 63,040 of CANKZU010000007.1, read as the reverse complement.
GTCGCCGCGCTGGGCGAGGCGGCGGCAGGCTTAGCGCCGCCGACGACGGGTGGTGTCCCCGCTGGCGTGGCGGGCACCGATCCCGGTGTGCCGCTGGCTGCGGCCGGCTTGGCGGATGACGATGCAAGCGCTCCGCCCGTCGCAGTCGCGGCCTTGGCGTCCTCTTTCCCGGACGGCGTGGCCGCAGCCGACGAGGCAGGCGCCGGCTTCGCGTCGCCTGGCTTGGAAGGCGCAGAGGCCGCCGCGCTCGACGCGGCGGGCGACGTCGCGCCAGCGCGCTCCGCGGATGCCGGAACGGTCGGCTGCGCCGTCGTCGTCGCAGGCGCGGCAGTGCCGCCCCCCGATTTCGCCGCGGTCTGTGCCTCGGTATTCGTTTTCTTGTCGCCGTCAGTCACAGTGTTCTTTTCCGCTTTGAGATCGATCGTCTGCCCACGCGTCTGCTTCGGCTTCGACCGCCGGGGACGGTTGGTCATCGCGTTTGCTCCATTCCTGCTGGCTCCGGCGCGTGGAATCGCCCGTTCCGCGCGCCGCACTCAATCGAGGCATATTGGTCCTTCATTCGTGCGGGCCGCGCAAGCATCGTCTCGTTCAAACGATCAAACTAGGTTAGTCGACGCATTCGAAAAGCGACGCAAGCCGGGCGTCGGAAGAAATTATCGCATCGCGGCGAAGCGCCGGCGACAGCGCCTCGGCGATTCGCCGCGACAAAGCGAGAATGGCGGGCATCGGCTGGAACAGCTTCGGCAGCCGCGCGGCGAGCCCGCAAAATGCCTCCGCCTGCCCTGCCGAAAGCACGAATACGGCGTCCGGCGCCGCGCCGGCGAGCACGGAAGCGACCGCCGCTTCGTCCGGCGCGAGACGGATCATCTCGTAGACCTCCCAGACGACATGGGGGATCGCCGCCACGTCGAATGCCTCCTCCAGCGTGCCGGTCCGCGTCCTGCCCGCCGCGTAAAGCAGCGCGGTCTCGACGGAAAGACCGGCGGCATCGGCGAGGCGGGCGATGTCGGGCGCTGTCCCCCCGGCAACCCGCACATCGGGAAAACCCGCCACGCGCGCCGCTTCGCCGGTTCGTTCACCGACCGCGAAGACCGGCCGCGGATCGGCGGGAAAATGTCGGGCGAGGGCCGGCACGGCACGGGCGCTGGTCATGGCGAAACCGGCAAACGTCCCCCGCGGCGGCCCCTGATCAAGCGGTCGCGCCTCCTCCAACGGCAGGATCAGTGGCTGGTGGCCGCGCGCTTCGAGCGCTTCGGCGGTGCGCCTCGCTTCGTCGCGCGCGCGCAGGATCAGAACACGCGCCATCGCGGACCTTGCGTTCGCTCGCGGCCGTTCACGTCGCCCAGCCGTCGAAGAAGCCGGGTCCGGCCGCATCGAGGACGTCGCGCCCGGCCAGCCGCCCGATCGCCTCGGCGTCCGCAACGACGCCGCTGCGCCGGGTTTCGTGCATCCCGACGCCGTCCGGCGTCAGGATCATGCCGTGCAGGGTCAGCGTGCCGTCGTCATGTCGGGTCGCATGGGCGGCGATCGGTGTCCGGCAGGAACCGTCGAGTTCGGCGAGGAAGGCGCGCTCGGCGGTCAGCGCGTCGGTCGTCTCGGCGTGCGCGATCGCCGCCACCAGCGTGTCGCTCCGGGCATCGCCGATCCGGCTTTCGATGCAGATCGCCCCCTGGCCCGGCGCCGGTGGAAACGCCTCGACGTCGAGAATGTCGGTGGCGACCTCGCTCATGTCCATGCGATTGAGCCCGGCGAGCGCCAGCAGCGTCGCGTCGACCTGGCCTTCCTCCAGCTTGCGCAACCGGCTTTGGACGTTGCCGCGAAAATTGATGACCTTGAGGTCCGGCCGCAGCCGCTTCAACAGCGCCTGGCGCCGCAGCGAGGCGGAGCCGACCGTCGCGCCTTCCGGCAAATCGGCGATGGTGCGGCCGCTTCGCCCGATGAAGGCGTCGCGCACATCCTCGCGCGGCAAGAAGGCCGAGATCGTCAAGCCATCGGGTATCGCCGTCGCCATGTCCTTGGACGAATGCACGGCGAGATCGATCCGATCCTCCAGCAGCGCGGCCTCGATCTCCTTGGTGAACAGGCCCTTGCCGCCGACCTCCGACAGCGGCCGGTCGAGAATGCGATCGCCAGAGGTGGAAATCACTGCGATCGCGAAGGCGTCCTCGGGCAAATCATGGGTGGCCATCAGCCGCGCCCGCACCTCGCTGGCCTGGGCCAGCGCCAGCTGACTGCCCCGCGTCCCGATGCGGATGATGGCGTTCGTCCCCATAGATGCCCCTGTCGTTGCATCGCCCCGGCGTCGGCCGGCATGATCGTGCCCTTGCATAGGGGATCGGTCCCGCCAAAATCAATGGCGGCGGCGAGCCGGCGGCGGCGCTCTTCCATCTCGCGGCGAAGGCGGTAGAAGAACCGCTCGAAAGGAAGCCCCATGAACGGCACGCTGATCCTCGGCATCGAGACGAGCTGCGACGAGACCGCCGCGTCCGTCGTCGGCCGCGACGCGTCGGGCGCACCGGTGATCCTGTCGAACGTCGTCCTCAGCCAAGTCGAGGAACACGCCGCGTTCGGCGGCGTCGTGCCCGAGATCGCCGCGCGCGCCCATGTCGAGGCGCTCGACGGCATTGTCCGGGCGGCGATGGTGGATACCGGCCTCGATTTCGGCGATCTGTCCGCAATCGCGGCCACCGCCGGCCCCGGCCTCGTCGGCGGCCTGATCGTCGGCTCGATGACCGGCAAGGCGATCGCCGCGGCCAGAGGCCTGCCCTTCATTGCGGTGAATCACCTCGAAGGTCACGCCCTCACCCCGCGTCTGACCGACCGCATCGCCTATCCCTATCTCCTGCTGTTGGTCTCGGGCGGTCACAGCCAGATCGTCCTGGTCCGGGCCTTGGGCGATTACGAGCGGTGGGGAACGACGATCGACGACGCGCTGGGCGAGGCCTTCGACAAGACGGCGAAGCTGTTGAGGCTTCCCCATCCCGGCGGCCCGAATGTCGAGCGGACGGCCGAAGGCGGCGACGCGAAGCGCTTCGCCTTACCCCGACCGCTGAAGGGCGAAGCCCGGCTCGACTTTTCCTTCTCCGGCCTCAAGACGGCGGTCCGGCTCGCCGCCGAGGCCGCCTCGCCCCTATCGTATCAGGACGTCGCCGATCTCTGCGCCAGCTTCCAGGCGGCCGCCGCCGACAGTCTCGGCGATCGCATCGGCCGGGCGCTGACGCGGTTTCGCGAAAGCTTTCCAGAGCTTGCCGATCCCGTCCTCGCGGTGGCCGGCGGCGTCGCGGCCAATCGCACGATCCGCGCCGCGCTGGAGGCAGAAACCGCCAAGGCAGGCGTCCGCCTCGTCGCGCCGCCGCCGGCGCTGTGCACCGACAACGCCGCGATGATCGCCTATGCCGGGCTTGAGCGCTTCGAGGCCGGGCTCCTCGACGGGCTGGACGCCCCGGTGCGCTCGCGCTGGCCGCTCGATGAAAAGTCGCAGCCGATGGTCGGCTTCGGCCGACGCGGAGCCAAGGCATGACGCGGTTCGCGATCATCGGTGGCGGCGCCTGGGGCACAGCACTCGGCTGTCTCTACGCTCGCGCCGGGCATCGCACAATGCTCTACGCTCGCGACGCGGAGACCGTGGCTGGTATCAACCGCGATCGCCTGAACTCGCGTTATCTGCCGGAAATCGGCCTCCCCGAGAGCCTGGCGGCGACCAGCGATCCGGCCGAGGCATTGGCCGGCGCCGACATCGTGCTTGTCGTCGTCCCGGCCCAATCGCTGAGCGCCGCGACGGCCGAGCTGGGCGGCCTGGTTCCGCCCGGTGCGCTGGCCGTGCTCTGCGCCAAGGGGATCGAGCGGGGCACCGGCCGCTTCGCCTCACAAATCTTTTCGCAAGCCCTGCCCGCCCAAAAGCTCGCGGTGCTGTCCGGCCCGAGCTTCGCCGCCGACGTCGCGCGCGGCCTGCCGACGGCCGTCACGATCGCCGCCGGCGAGCCTGCTCTCGCCGACCGCGCCGCGCGGCTTTTGTCGACCGAAACCTTCCGGTGCTATGCCGCCAGCGACGTCGTCGGCGTCGAGGCCGGTGGCGCCCTGAAGAACGTCTTGGCGCTCGCCGCCGGCGCGGTGGTCGGCCGGGGCCTCGGCGCGTCGGCCCAGGCCGCGATCATCACCCGCGGCTTCGTCGAACTGCAGCGCCTCGGCGCCGCGCTCGGCGGCCAGCGGGAGACGCTGATGGGCCTGTCCGGTCTCGGCGATCTCGTTCTGACCTGCTCCAGCCCGCAATCGCGCAATTTCGCCTATGGATTGGCGCTTGGCCGGGGCGACGACCGCTCCGGGCTGAGGCTCGCCGAAGGCGTCTTCACCGCCGAAATCGCCGCTCGCCTGGCCCGCGACCTAGGCATCGACGCGCCGATCATCGCGACCGTCGCGGCGATCCTGTCGGGCGACCTCGATGTCGACACCGCCGTGCAGTCGCTGCTCGCGCGGCCCTTGAAGCGCGAATTCGATTGAAACCGACGCCGAGACCCTTACCTTTCGCCGCATTTGCCATCTCGGACCAACTCAACCACCGCCGATCACAGGATTTTCCATGCTCTACGCCCTTCTTTGCGACGACAAGCCGGATTCGCTGCAGCTGCGCCTCGACAACCGCCCGGCGCATCTCGAATTTTTGAACGGCCTCGGCGCCGCGCTGAAATTCGCCGGCCCTTTCCTCGACGGGAATGAGAAGCCCTGCGGCAGCCTCGTCGTCATCGAGGCCGACAGCCTTGGCGCGGCCCAATCGATCGCCGCCGAAGACCCCTATGCCAAGACCGGGCTGTTTGAAAATGTCGCGGTTCGCCCCTGGAACTGGGCGATCAAGAACCCGGACGCGGCGGCTTAGGCGAGGCGGATATGCGTTATTGGCTGTTCAAATCCGAGCCGTTCAAATGGTCGTTCGACCACCAGAAAAAGGCCGACGCCAAGGGCCAGGAATGGGACGGCGTGCGCAACTACCAGGCCCGCAACTTCATGCGCGACATGAAGATCGGTGACCGCGGATTCTTCTACCATTCCAACGAGGGGAAGGCGGTCGTCGGCATCGTCGAGATCATCGCCGAGGCCCATCCGGACTCCACCGCCAAGGATGGCAAATGGGAGTGCGTCGACATCAAGGCGCTGATGGACATGCCGGAGCCCGTCTCCCTCGATGCCGTCAAGGCGGAGCCGAAGCTGAAAGACATGGTGCTGGTCAACAATTCGCGGCTCTCCGTCCAGCCGGTCGCGCCATCGGAGTTCCGGCTGATCTGCGAAATGGGTGGGCTCGATCCCGACACCGCGATGACGGGCTGAGCCGCAAGCGGGGGCTCCATCATGCTGAAGACCGACGATCGCGATTTCGAGGCTTTCGTCGTCGCCAACACGGCGGTGCTTTGCCCGCCGCATGTGCCGGAAATCCGGCTGCGGCTGGCCGACGAGGCCCATGATCTCTGGCTGAGGACCGAGGAAGAGCTTGAGGCGATCGGCCTGCCGCCGCCCTTCTGGGCGTTTGCCTGGGCCGGCGGGCAGGCGCTCGCCCGCTTCCTCCTCGACCAACCGGAGTGGGTCGCCGGGCGCCGCGTTATCGACTTCGCCACCGGCTCGGGCCTCGTCGCCATCGCCGCCGCCAAGGCCGGCGCGGCAAGCATTAAGGCGATCGACATCGACCCCTTCTGCCGGATTGCCGTCCGGCTCAACGCCGCGCTCAACGGCGTCGACCTTCCATTCGACGATGGCGACCCCGTCAGCGAGCCGCTCGACGCGGATGTCCTGCTGGCCGGAGACGTCTTCTACGACGCTGCCATGGCGACCGCCATCACGCCCTGGTTCGACCGTCTCGCTCGCGACGGCCCGACCGTCCTCGTCGGCGATCCGGGCCGCGCCTATCTGCCGGCCGATCGCGTCGAACACCTCGCGCGTTACGCGGTGCCGGTGACGCGCGCGTTGGAAGACGCCGAGGTCAAGCGCACCACGGTCTGGCGGTGGCGCGGCGACTGACGGAAAAGGCGCCGTCCGCCGACGCCGCGCCCTTTTCCCTCGTCCAGAGGTGCGAGCGAAGCGAGCCGCGATGGGCGAGGGAGAGGCCGTTGACCGACGCCGATCGCTACCGCAAGATCGGCAACGGCAAACGCTGGCGCCGAAAGGGTGGCAGAATGTCCCTCACAGCAGTCAACTATCTCGGCGTGCTCCTCGCCGCCATCGCATCCTTCGCGGTCGGCGCCCTGTGGTACGGCATTCTCGGCAAGCCCTGGATGCGCGCCGCGCGCCTGACGCCCGACATGACCAAGCCGACGCCCTCGCTCTTCGTCATCTCGTTTGTCTGCGAACTGGTGATGGCGCTGATCTTCGCGCTTTTGCTCGGCCATTTCGAGGCGGCGACCTTTACCGACGTGCTGGCTGCCGCGTTTTTCCTCTGGCTCGGCTTCATCGCAACTACACTGGTGGTCAACACGCGCTACCAGGGCTTCGGCTGGGACCTGCCACTGATCGACGGCGGTCACTGGCTGCTCGTCCTGCTTGTCCAAGGGGCCGTGCTCGGAGCGTTCCGGTAAACGCACCGGCGCCGTCAGACCGCTCACCGCAGCCGCTCGGCCAAGCCACGCTGGCTGCAAGACTCACCGCGCGACGACCAGCCGGGTCGCGCGAGCGAGAAACGGCGCGAGCCGCAGCATGTCCCTCGGCGCCACCGCGACGCAGCCTTCGGTCGGCGGAAAGCCTTCCCTGGCGATGTGGAGAAAGATCGCGCTGCCGCGATGGCGAGCGCGAGCGCTGATATTCCAGTCGAGCACCACGGCGAAATCGTAGAGCCGATCGGCCCGGGCGAGACTTTCGGCGCTTGCGGTAAACGGCGAGCGAACATGGCGGTTGTAGGCGGGGTGCGTCGGCGCGTCGCACCACAGATCGACCCCCGGCCGTACACCGCGAATCGGCAATCGCGCCGGTGGCCGCGCCATCCGGCCTTGCCGATGCCAAGCCGACAGGAGACGCATCGAGGCCACGGGCGTTGCGCCGTCGCCCTCGCGCTTGAAGATCGTTGTGCCGGTGCGGCCGAGCGCGCAGGGAATGCACAGGGAGCCGGCCGCGAGAATGCCGCGCGTTCCCGATCCGGGGGCTCGGCGCACCATGATCACGCTATTTTTTCCCATCATTTGCCTTTTTTTCCTGACTTTCCTTGCAATCGGCCCATTTGTCGTCACGAATTGTTACAAGCTCGAATGTGCGCCGCCCTGTCTTACGGCCATCCTTTAGGCAAGAACCGAACGGCTGAATCGCATGACCGCACGCAGCATCCTCATCGTCGACGACGACGACGACCTCCGGCAGACTCTCGCCGAGCAGCTTTCGCTGCACGAGGAGTTTGCCGTCCTGCAAGAACCGACGGCGACGAAGGGCATCAATACGGCCAGAGCCGGACTGATCGATCTCGTGGTCATGGATGTCGGGCTGCCCGACATGGACGGACGCGAAGCCGTCAAGGTTCTGCGCAAAGGCGGCTTCAAGGCACCGATCATCATCCTGACCGGCCAGGACACCGATTCCGACACGATTCTCGGGCTTGAGGCCGGCGCCAACGATTATGTCATCAAGCCCTTCCGTTTCGCGGTTCTGCTCGCTCGTATCCGGGCGCAATTGCGCCAGCACGAACAGAGCGAGGATGCCACCTTCCAGGTCGGTCCTTACGTCTTCAAGCCGAGCCAGAAACTGCTGCTCGACGAGAAGGGCGGCAAGATTCGCCTGACCGAGAAGGAGACGGCGATCATCCGCTATCTCTATCGCGCCGACCGCCGGGTGATCACGCGGGACGTCCTCCTGGAGGAGGTCTGGGGCTACAATTCAGGCGTCACTACCCATACGCTCGAAACCCATGTCTATCGCCTGCGCCAGAAGATCGAGCCCGATCCGTCGAACGCGCGGATACTGGTCACGGAGTCCGGCGGCTACAAGCTCGTCCCCTGAGCTGCTTCAGCGATCTCGCAATACCCTCGACCCATCTTGTGCCGGGTCCAGGGCATTGCCTCGCGCTATAGACTTGCGGTTTCGTTTCGCTTTCTCTCTACCCTTCATTGAAAGGCTCCGTTAACGGTGGCGCAGGAACAGCCGAGCGATCACGGCCAACCCGACCGCCGGAAAACACCGCGCATCGGACGCTGGATCAAGGCCATCGCGACCGCGACGAAGCTTAGGGAAACGGTACTCCGACGAGATGAGCCTTGAAAGCGACATCGCGATCCTTAGAAACGTGCCGCTGTTCGAAGGCCTGGCAAGCGACCAATTGCGTCTCCTCGCCTTCGGCGCCGAACGCCGGCGCCTGGCAGCCGGGGAAATCGTCTTTCGCCAGGATGCGCAGGCGGATGCCGGGTTCGTCATCGCCTCCGGTACCGTCGCTCTCGCTCGGCAAGGAGGAAGCCAGCAAAAGATCGTCGGGATGTATGGATCGGGGACGCTGCTCGGCGAACTCGCATTGATCACCGAGACCACACGGCCCGCCAGCGCCAAGGCGGAGACCGATTGCGAACTGCTCAGGATAACCCGGTCGCTATTTCGCCGCATGCTGGAGGAATATCCCGAATACGCCGCCGGCCTGCATGAACGGCTGAAGGTTCAGTTCGCCGACATGACCTGGCAGATCCTCGCGCTGGAGGACCGCTTCTCCGGATAAATGTGGCTGATCCAGCGAGACGATCGCCCGCCGCCGCATGGCGGAGCGATTGTCACAGCGTGAAGGTCGCGGTCACCGGGACATGGTCCGACGGGCGCTCCCAGCCTCTCGCCTCGCTGAGCACATCGATGGCTGTCAACGCTGGCGCGAGATCGGCCGATCCCCAGACATGGTCGAGCCGCCGGCCGCGGTTCGACGCCGCCCAGTCCTTGGCGCGGTAGCTCCACCAGGTGAACACGGTCTCCTCCATCGGGATGTGATGGCGCATGAGGTCGACCCATTTGCCGTCGTCCCGCGCTCTGAGCAGCCCCTCGCATTCGATCGGCGTGTGCGACACCACCTTCAACAGCTGCTTGTGCGACCACACGTCGGTCTCGAACGGCGCGATGTTGAGATCGCCGACAAGCAATGACGAGACGCCCGGCTCCGCCTCGGCGCCGATCAGCCGCATCTCCTCGATGAAATCGAGCTTGTGACGGAATTTCGGATTGATCGCCGGATCCGGCTCGTCGCCGCCGGCGGGGACGTAGAAATTATGCACCCGCACGCGGCGTTCGCCGACCGTGAGCCGCGTCGACAGGTGCCTGGCGTCGCCGATCGCGCAGAAATCCTGCCGGACGATGTCGTCGAAAGGCTGTCTCGAGACGGTCGCGACGCCGTGATAGCCTTTCTGTCCGTGGATCGCGATATGCTCGTAGCCGAGCGCCCGGAACGCCTTTTCGGGAAACTGGTCGTTCGGGCACTTGGTTTCCTGCAGGCACAAGACGTCCGGCGCGGTCTCCTTCAAGAACCGCTCGATGAGCGGCATACGCAGCCGCACGGAGTTGATGTTCCAGGTGGCGATCTTGAAGGACATGGGCGCTGGGTTCCGGCTTGAAGGGGCGCGTCCCGCTTATGAGGCCGGAACAAAAGCCGCAACCCTCGACGGGGCTTGGCCACGCCCGATTTTCACGATTTGCCTGACCGGCAACATAGGGAGGACAGGCATGGCCGAAGGATTGCAAACACGGACTATCGCGGGCGACGGCGCCGATATCTTCTGCCGGATTGCGGGCTCCGGGCCGCCGCTTCTGCTTCTGCACGGCTATCCGGAAACCGGCGCGATGTGGGCGGGGATTGCGCCGCGACTTGCCGAACGCTTCACTGTAGTGGTGCCGGATATGCGCGGCTATGGCCACTCCTCCGCCCCCACCAACGACCCGGACAATCTCGCCTATTCGAAGCGGACCATGGGGCGTGACATGGCCGCCGTCATGACCGCGCTCGGCCATGCGCGCTTCCAGGTCGCCGGTCACGACCGGGGCGGCCGGGTCGCCTATCGAATGGCGCTCGACATGCCGGACCGGGTGGACCAGCTCGCCGTGCTCGATATCGTGCCGACCGCCGAAGTCTGGGAGAGGATGACCGCGGCTTCGGCGCTGACGACCTATCACTGGCCGTTCTTCGCTCAACCCTCGCCGATTCCCGAAACGCTGATCGGCGCCGATCCGGTGATGTTTCTCGACCACACGCTGGCGAGCTGGACCAAGGCAAAGTCGCTTACCGCCTTCGACGGGGCGGCGCTCGACGAATACCGCCGCTCCTTCGCGCGCCCAGAATATGTTCGCGCCTCCTGCGACGACTACAGGGCCGGCGCAACCATCGATTGGCAGCTCGACCGCGAAGATCGTGCGGCCGGCCGCAGAATCGCAGCCCCGACATTGGCGCTGTGGGGCGCGGCGGGCATTCCCGGCAAGGGCGAGAATCCTCTGACGATATGGCGCGATTGGTGCGAACGCGTGGACGGCGAAGCGATCGATGCGGGACACTTCATCGTCGAAGAGGCGCCGGAGGAATCGCTGCGGGCACTCCTTACCTTCTTCGAGGGATGAATGCCGACGTCCAGTGGCTCGACTTGCGCCTCACGACGATCCGTTCAACGCGAGGCGCGACCAGAATGAAGCAGACCGCCCCAAGGGGCGGCCTGCCAGAACGAATACCGTAGCTCAGATCAGTTGCCGGTCTGGCCCTGGGCGATCGCCGTATAGGGGATCTTGAAGGCGGAATCCTTGATGTCGCCGCCCTTCTTGACGTTGTAGATCATGACGGTGGTGTCCTTGCCCTGCTGGTCGCGGATCGTCCACTGCTTGAGCTCGTAGGATTTCGGGTCGAACATCATGGTGATGCGGGAATTGCCGAACACCGATTTGTCGCCCATGACGATGGTCGTGAGATCGGGTTCTTCCCTGACGCTCTGGATATTCGCCGCCGACAGGTCGATCCGCCGGTTGAGCAACAGCTTCAGCGGCGTCTTCGACAGCGGATAGACATCCCAGGTGTTCAGCTTCTTGTTGTTGACCGCGACGTTGGAGCCGTCGGAGATCACCCGAAGCGGCGTTCCCGAATAATCGAAGCGGACCTTGCCGGGTCGCTCGATGTAGAACTTGCCCTCGGTCTGCCGACCGTTCGGATCGAACTGCATGAAGGTGCCGTGCATCGACGGAACGCCTGAGAAATGGTCGGCGATCTTCTGCGCCGCGGCGCTCGTCTGCGCCGCCGCCGGGCCAGCCGAGAGCGGCGCGAGGGCCGCTGCCGCGATGAACGCCGACGCCACGCCGCGAACGAGCGCCGCGCGGAAGGATCGGTAGAGTGTATCGTTGTTCGCCATGGTCGTGGAGGCTTTCCTTATTGCGAAGTCTGCCCTTCGTGTCGCCGACCCAGATAGGGCGCGACGCGGATTTCGTCTCGCCCCTTCATGTCGGGTTGCATCATTCGACCCGCAATGGGGCGCGCCAATGGCGAAAACCTAACCATTTCGTCATCGATCACATGCGGTCGTCCTCGGTCGGCACCAGGATCTCGCGCTTGCCGGCGTGGTTCGCCGCGCCGACGATCCCTTCCCGCTCCATCCGCTCGATGATCGAGGCGGCACGATTGTAGCCGATCGACAGGCGGCGCTGAACATAGGAGGTCGAGGCCTTGCCGTCGCGCAGGACGATCGCCACCGCTTGATCATAAAGGTCGGCGCCCTCGTCGACCTCCCCGCCACCGCCGCCGGACGAGCCGGAGTCGCCGTCCTCATCCTCGTCCTCCAGGATCGAGTCGAGATAGTCGGGCACGCCCTGGCTCTTCAAATGCGCGACGATCTGCTCGACCTCGCTGTCGTCGACGAACGGGCCGTGGACGCGCTTGATGCGGCCGCCACCGGCCATGAACAGCATGTCGCCCATGCCGAGCAGCTGCTCGGCGCCCTGCTCCTGCAGGATGGTGCGGCTGTCGATCTTCGAGGTCACCTGGAAGGAAATGCGGGTCGGGAAGTTCGCCTTGATCGTGCCGGTGATGACGTCGACCGAGGGCCGCTGCGTCGCCATCACCACATGGATGCCGGCGGCACGGGCCATCTGCGCCAGGCGCTGGACGGTGCCTTCGATGTCCTTGCCGGCGACCATCATCAGGTCGGCCATCTCGTCGATGATGACGACGATGTAGGGCAGCGGCTCGAGATCGAATTCCTCGGTCTCGAAGATCGGCTCGCCGGTCTCGCGGTCGAAGCCGGTCTGGACCGTGCGCGAGATCGTCTCGTTCTTCTCCAGCGCGCTTTTCACGCGTGCGTTGAAGCCGTCGATGTTCCTGACGCCCACCTTCGACATCTTGCGGTAGCGGTCCTCCATCTCGCGGACCGTCCATTTCAGCGCGACGACCGCCTTCTTCGGGTCGGTGACGACCGGCGCGAGGAGATGCGGAATGCCGTCATAGACCGACAGCTCCAGCATCTTCGGATCGATCATGATCATCCGGCATTCCTGCGGCGTCAGCCGGTAGAGCAGCGACAGGATCATCGTGTTGATCGACACCGACTTGCCCGAACCGGTGGTACCGGCGACGAGAAGATGCGGCATCTTGGCGAGATCGGCGATCACCGGCTCCCCGCCGATGGTCTTGCCGAGGGCGAGTGCCAGCTTGCTCTTGTTCTGGGTGAAGGTCTCGGAGCCGATCATCTCGCGGAAATAGACGGTTTCGCGGCGCTGGTTCGGCAGTTCGATGCCGATGGCGTTCTTGCCGGGAATGACGGCGACGCGCGCGGCGATGGCGCTCATCGAGCGGGCAATGTCGTCGGCCAGACCGATGACGCGGGACGACTTGATGCCCGGCGCGGGTTCGAGTTCGTAAAGCGTCACCACCGGGCCGGGGCGCACCTCGATGATCTCGCCCTTGACGCCGAAATCCTCCAGCACGCCTTCGAGGAGGCGGGCGTTTTCCTGCAGCGCTTCCGGCGACAGGGTGGAATCGCGGCTGCGCGGCTTCGGCGGCGTCAGGAAATCGATGGAGGGCAATTCGAAGCGGACCGGATCGGCGACCGTCGTCGCCGGCTTCAGGGCGACTGCCCGGCCCGAGCCGCCGCGCAGCCGTTGCTGCTCGGCGGTGACGGTTGCCTGCGGCACGACGCGCACGCCCGGATCGACTGGCTGGTGCGACGCCCCTTGGCTGGACTGTGCTTGGCGTCCCGGCACCGGGCGGGCGGTTGCGCCATTCGCGCCGTCGGGACGCTCATCCTTGGTGGTCTTGCGGCCGGGAAAGGCGACGATGTTGCCGGACAGGAGCCCACGCCAGCCGCCGCCCTCTTCAGGGATTGGCGCGGCATTGGGCGACACCCGGTCGCCGGGGCTGACGATCAGGGCGTCGTCATCGCAAAAGTCGCCACCCGCGAAATTGCACTCCTCGGCTTCATCCCATGGAGGCATGTGGCCCGCATCGCCGCCCTCGTGGCCGTCGTCAAAATCGGCAGCCGCTTCGTAGTAATCGTCGTTGTATTCGGATTCGGACACGCGGATCGAGCGGCGGTGGCCCTGGCCTTGCGCCGGGTGGGAAGAGAAATCCTCGTCATCGGCCCGCCAGTCGGCGAAACCGTCGCCGAATTCCTTCGACGCCCGAGCCTCGCGGCGGGCGGCGAGACGCCGGCCGATAGCGGATTTCGCCGAATAGGCGGTGTGGGCCAATGCTCCGAAGAACAACGCCATGCGGCCCTCGCCTTCGTCCTCGTCAGCGTCGTCCGTTTCGACCACGGGGGCCTTGCGACGGCGGTTCGCGGCCGGTGCCGGGCGGTGCCGATCGATCAACCCGGCGCCGTTGAGGAACAGCCAGGTCGCCGGCGCGGCGATCATCACCGCAAGCACGATCGCGAGGAACCCTTGCGGATAGGCGCCGGTGGCCAGGGCCGGAAATTTCAACACCAGGTCGCCGGCGACGCCGCCGAGGCCGATCGGCAGCGGCCAGCCCGCCGGCGCCGGCAGGCAGCCGAGAGCGGCCGCGGCCAATACGGTACCGGCAACGGCGTACCAGGCGCGGCGCCAGATATGGTCGATCGCATGGCCGGACATCAAAATCAGTCCCCAGAGCGCTGGGAGAACCACGAGAAGCGCGGCGGCGAGGCCGAAAACCTGCATGGCGAGGTCGGCGACGATGGCGCCGGAGGGGCCTGCCCAGTTCTCCACCATGTTCTGATTGGACTGGCTGAGCGAGGGGTCGCTTACATTCCAGGTTGCGAAAGCAACGCCGAGATAGCCCGCCAGCGCGATCAGCGCGGCGCCGGCGCCGATTTCGCCCTGCCGCCGAAGGAATGTCGTTTCGCTGCCGCCTGACGCCGTGGTTGTCATCTGACCCTGCCTGTCTCGTCCAACGCGGATCGTGCCTTCGAGCCGGCCCGCTGCTTGCGGCCAGATTAGGGAGCCGAGGTTAAGAGCCGTTTAAGCTTAAGCCCAGCTTACGATCAGCACACGGATCCGGTGGCCGAAGCGCCGCCCGATCTTGCCACAGCGAAAATCGTACGCCACTCTTATCAACAATCGAATAAGGAGGCAGGACGATGGACATCCGGCACGAGGCAGACGGCACCAAGGGTCGATTTACGACCGGCGAAGGCGACAGCGAAATGACCTATGTCAGGGTCGGCGAGACTCTGGTCATCTTCGATCACACTTTCGTTCCAGACCAATATCGCGGCCAAGGTCTGGCGGGGAAACTGATCGCCGCCGGGGTTGATTGGGCCCGCGCGGAAAATTTGAAGGTGATTCCGCAATGCCCCTTTGCCCGCGCCGAGTTCGATCGCAAGCCGGAATATCGCGACGTTCTGCAGGCCTGAACCGCCGCGGCCGCCTGTCGCAAGCCCGGCGATCGAACTGTTTCTCTTGAAAACGAAAGAGGCAGGCGCTGAGCGCCTGCCTCTTTTTCTTGCTTAGTTGGGACGAGATCGCCGATCAGGAGTGGTAGGCCGCCTCGCCATGATAGACGAGATCGAGGCCTTCGCGCTCCTGCTCCAGCGTCGGGCGCAGGCCGACGACGAGATCGACGATCTTGAAGAGGATCGCCGAGACGACGCCACCCCAGACCAGCGTGACCAGCACGCCGACGATCTGGGCCCAGACCTGAGCACCCATCGACACGCCGTCGGCGAGGCCGACGCCGCCCAGCGACGAGGCGGTGAAGATGCCCGTGCCGACCGCGCCGATGATGCCGCCGATGCCGTGGATGCCGAACACGTCGAGGCTGTCGTCGTACTGGAACTTATTCTTCACCACGGAGACGAAGAAATAGCAGCCGGCGCTGGCAAGCCCGCCGAGGACGATCGCGCCGACCGGCCCGATCGTGCCACAGGCCGGCGTGACGGCGACGAGACCGGCGACGATGCCGGAGGCGCCGCCGAGCATCGAGGCCTTACCGCGCATCATGGTTTCGATGATGCACCAGGTGACCAGCGCGCCTGCTGTCGCGGTGAAGGTGTTGATCATGGCCAGCACCGCGCCCGCGGTCGACTCCAGATTGGAGCCGGCGTTGAAGCCGAACCAGCCGACCCACAGGATCGCGGCGCCGACCATGGTCAGCGTCATCGAATGCGGAGCCATCATGTCCTTGCCGAGACCGGTGCGCTTGCCGACGAAGTAGCAACCGACCAGCGCGGCGATACCAGCGTTGATGTGCACGACGGTGCCGCCGGCGAAGTCGAGCGCGCCGACGCCACCCGAGAGGGTGCCGTTGAAGATCAGGCCGGCGCCGTCCCAGACCATGTGCGCGATCGGGAAGTAGGCGAAGGTCAGCCACAGCACCGTGAACAGCACGACCGCCGAGAACTTGATGCGCTCGGCGAAGGCGCCGACGATCAGCGCCGGCGTGATCACCGCGAAGGTCATCTGGAAGGCGATGAACAGATATTCGGGCAATGCCACGCCGTCGGTGAAGGTCGCCGCCGTCGAATCGACGGTGACGCCCGCGAGAAACAGCTTGCCGAGGCCGCCCCAATATGGGCTGGTGCCGCCGCCGAAAGCGAAGGAATAGCCCCAGACCACCCAGACGATGATGGCGACGCCGGTGATGACAGTGCACTGCATCAGCACCGACAGCATGTTCTTGGCCCGCACCAGGCCGCCGTAGAACAGGGCGAGACCCGGCATGGTCATGAACAGGACGAGCAGCGTCGCGGTCATCATCCAGGCGACGTCACCCTTGTCGACCGTGGGAGCCGCCGCCTCGGCGGCTGGTGCGGCGGCATCCTGGGCGAAGGCCGCCGTGGCGGCGAGCCCGACCATCAGCGAGCCGGCGAATAGGAGTTTCTTGATATTCATGGGTGGTCGGTCCCTTTAGAGTGCGTTCGCGTCGACTTCGCCAGTCCGGATGCGGACGGCCTGGTCGATGCCGAAGACGAAGATTTTGCCGTCGCCGATCTGGCCGGTCTTGGCGGCGGCCTGGATCGCCTCGACCGCCGGCTCGACCATGTCGAGCGCAACGGCGATCTCGATCTTCAGCTTGGGCAGGAAGCTCACCGCGTATTCGGTGCCGCGATAGATTTCGGTATGGCCTTTCTGACGGCCATATCCCTTCACCTCGGTGACGGTGAGGCCCTGGATGCCAATGCCGGTCAACGCCTCGCGCACTTCGTCCAGCTTGAATGGCTTGATGATCGCCATCACGATTTTCATGTTCACCTCGAACCTTGGGCAGCCTTGGGAGCGCCGCCGTGTTGAGTCACCACTCGCCGGAGCTCCATGCCCGCGACGATGACTGACCTTCAGGAATCAAGGATCGTGCCAAATGGAGGACGCGCCACCGTTCGGTCATATTTTGCGGTGCGAAACCGCAGCGTCCGCGACAGGGACTGCCTGTTGAGCGGGTTCATCGCCGCTCAAAGATGCGGCAAAAACAGGGAATCTGACTGGAAATTAGGCAGACGGGGCGCGCCGGGGGCGGATCAGACCTTCCTGTGCAACCGATGCGACCAGCGTGCCGTCGCGCGCGAACAGCGAGCCGCGGGTGAGACCCCGCGCCCCCGACGAGGAGGGGCTGTCCTGGGAATAGAGCATCCAGTCGGAGACCTTCACCGGCCGGTGAAACCACATGGCATGGTCGAGGCTGGCGGCCTGGATGCGCTCGTCGAACACCGACAGCCCATGCGCGAACAGCGAAGTGTCGAGCAGCGTCATGTCGGAGAGATAGGCGAGGACCGCCGTGTTCAGGTCGCGATCGTCGCCGATCGGGCTCGCGCAGCGCACCCAGACCTCTTGCACCGGCTCCAGCTTGTCGCGGGTCAGATAGTGATCGAAGGAGACCGGCCGGAACTCGATCGGCCGGGGCCGCAGCCAATAGCGGCGCACCGCCTCTGGCGCCCGCTTCAGGATCGTCTCCTTGAGGTCGTCGCCATGCGGCAGATCGTCGGGACCGGGAACGTCCGGCATCGTCACCTGGTGA
Organism: uncultured Aurantimonas sp.; assembly: GCA_947488615.1. Taxonomy (GTDB): domain Bacteria; phylum Pseudomonadota; class Alphaproteobacteria; order Rhizobiales; family Rhizobiaceae; genus Aurantimonas. Next base: position 45,660 of record CANKZU010000007.1, on the reverse strand, counting down.
TCATGCCCCTCCTCGTCCTTCTGGAACGAGGCCGAGAGCGAGAAGATCGCGTGGCCATGCTGGATCGCGACGACGCGCCGGGTGGTGAAGGAGCCGCCATCGCGAATCCGGTCGACGTCGTAGATAATCGGCGCGGCGGGGTCGCCCGGACGCATGAAATAGGAATGCAGCGAATGGCAATGGCGGTCGGCGGGCACCGTGCGCTGGGTGGCGACCAGCGCCTGGGCGATTACCTGGCCGCCGAAAACCCGCTGCCAACTCTGATCCGGGCTGATGCCACGAAACAGATTTTCCTCGATGCGTTCGAGATCGAGGATGTGGAGGAGCTTTTCAACGGCCTCGGTCATCCTAGTCTACTCCCCAGTCGCGGGGAGCCACGCACCCCTTCGCCTTTCGCGGCGTTGCACCAATATAGCGGGCGTGGTCAACCGGTTTTCGCGATCCGCACCGACCGCGCCGTACGAGGGGCGCGAGCAAGGAGACTTCGATGTCCGACACCAGAGCCGCGACGACAGCCGCCGAGCAGGCCGACATCGTCATCGCCGGAGCCGGCTATGTCGGCCTGACGACAGCGGTGGCGATCGCCGACGCCGCACCGCATCTCATGATCGTCCTGGTCGACGCCGCGCCCGAGGGCGTCTGGAAGAAGGACGGCCGCGCCTCCGCCGTGGCCGCCGCCGCCGTGCGGATGCTGGAGCGGCTCGGCATCTGGCAAAAGGTCAAGGACGAAGCGCAGCCGATCACCGAGATGATCGTCACCGACTCGCGCACCTCCGACCCCGTGCGCCCGGTGTTTCTCACCTTCGGCGGCGAGGCCAAGTCCGGCGAGCCGTTCGCGCACATGCTGCCGAACACCACCCTCAACGGCGCCCTGCGCGAGCGCGCGAAAGCTCTGGGGGTCGATATCCGGCAGGCGACGGCCGTGTCCGGCATCGACCGGCAGATGGCGGCGATCCGCGTCGCCCTCTCCGGCGGTGGGGTCGTCGACGCGCGGCTGCTGATCGCCTGCGACGGCGTCCGCTCGACAATCCGCGACATGGCAGGCATCCACACCGTCCACTGGGATTACGGCCAGTCCGGCATCGTCGCGACCGTCGCCCATGAGCGCCCGCACGAGGGACGCGCGGAGGAGCATTTCCTGCCCTCCGGGCCGTTCGCCATCCTGCCGCTCAAGGGCAACCGCTCATCGCTGGTCTGGACCGAGCCGACCCGCGAGGCCGAGCGTCTGGTCAATGCCGACGAGATGCTGTTCGATCACGAACTCGAACAGCGCTTCGGCCACAAGCTCGGCGCGCTGACCGTCGAGGGCGGCCGCCGCGCGTTTCCGTTGGGACTCACGCTGGCGCGCGATTTCGTCAAGCCGCGGATTGCGCTGGCGGGCGACGCCGCCCACGGCATTCACCCGATTGCCGGCCAGGGCCTCAATCTCGGCTTCAAGGACGCCGCGGCGCTGGCCGAGACGATCGTCGAGGCAGACCGCCTCGGCCTCGATATCGGCGCGCTCGACGTGCTGGAGACCTATCAGCGCTGGCGGCGTTTCGACACGGTTCAGATGGGCATCACCACCGATGTCCTGAACCGGCTGTTTTCCAATGACAACCCGCTGCTGCGGGCGGCCCGCAGCTTCGGGCTGTCGCTGGTCGACCGGGCACCGCCCTTGAAGGACTTCTTCATCGGCCAGGCCGCCGGCCTGTCGCGCGGACCATCGCCGCGGCTTCTCAAGGGCGAGCCGATCTGAAGCCGCCCGGCCGCGCATCCCAGACCAATCTGGAACGATCCTGTCGTCAAGTCCGTCCGGGGCAGGAAATTCTTTCTCCTCGCACCGCGACAAGGCAATCGACGCCGCCGCTGACCGGCGCGATTCGGCTTATCTATCATCGACCGAACACTGGCCCGGCCTCATTGGCCCGCATGGACCAGCGACAACGGAGATGACAATGGCGAAGGACCACCGCGCCGGATCGAAGGTCCGGGGCGACAAGCTCCCGGCGATCCTGATGGCGAACCACCTCCTCGACGGCGACGTGGTGTTCCTGGCCGAGACGGGCTGGACGCTCGACCCGTCCGAGGCCCGCATCGCCTTCGACGCCGAAACCGCCGACGCGATGGACGCCGAAGGCAAGGCGGCCTTCGCGGCAAACGTCGTGGTCGATCCCTATCTCGTGCCGGTGGACCTGCAAGGGACCGGACTTCCGGTCGCCCGGCATTTTCGCGACGCGATGCGCCAGAAGGGTCCCTCCATTCACCCGGACATGGGCAAGCAGGCCGAATACCCAACGCCCACCTCCTGAACGCTTTACGAGAGGCGACAGGCCAAAGCGCCCGGCGCCGTCAACAGCACCATCAAAGGATACGATCATGTATCGCTACGACGAATTCGACGAGCGTTTCGTGCGCGAGCGGGTCGCCCAGTTCCGCAGCCAGGTCGAGCGGCGTCTCAACGGCTCGCTGTCAGAAGATGAATTCAAGCCGCTGCGGCTCAAGAACGGGCTCTATCTTCAGCTTCACGCCTACATGCTACGCATCGCGGTGCCCTACGGCACGCTGAATGCGCGTCAGTTGCGCCAACTGGCACACATCGCCGACACCTACGACAAGGGCTACGGCCACTTCACCACGCGTCAGAACCTGCAATTCCATTGGCCGAAGCTGAAGGACGTTCCGGACATCCTGGATCTGCTCGCCGACGTCGAGATGCACTGCATCCAGACCTCCGGCAATTGCATCCGCAACGTCACCGCCGATCAGTTCGCCGGCGTCGCCGCCGACGAGGTCGAGGATCCACGGCCAACCGGTGAACTCATTCGCCAGTGGTCGAGCCTGCATCCGGAGTTCGGCTGGCTGCCGCGCAAGTTCAAAATCGCCGTCACCGGCGCCGAGCACGATCGCGCGGCGATCAAGGCCCATGACATCGGCCTGAAGATCAAGCGGCACTCGGACACCGGCGAGATCGGCTACGAGGTCGTCGTCGGCGGCGGGCTCGGCCGCACGCCGATGATCGGCAAGCTGATCCGGGAGTTCCTGCCGAAGGACGAGCTGCTCGCCTATCTGGAAGCGGTCATGCGCGTCTACAACGCAGAAGGCCGCCGCGACAACAAGTTCAAGGCGCGGGTGAAGATTCTCGTCCACGAGACCGGCGAGGAGGAATTCCGCCGCCGCGTCGAGGCGGAATACGCCAAGCTCGACGGGCCGACGGTCAACGCGCCGGACGAAGAGGTCGCACGGATCGCGGCTTATTTCGCAGCCCCCGCCTATGAGGATTTGCCCCAGGAATCCACGGCCCTCGCGGCGGCGCGGGCAAGCGACCCCGGCCTCGACCGCTTCGTCGAGCAGAACGGCTTTGCCCATCGCCAGCCCGGCTATATCGCCCTGACGGTATCGCTCAAGGCCATCGGCGAAGTGCCCGGCGACATAAGCGCCGACCAGATGCGCGCCTTCGCCGATATCGCCGAGCGCTATTCCTTCGGCGAGTTGCGCGTGACCCATGGCCAGAATTTGGTGCTGCCGCATGTGAAACAGGACGATTTGCCGGCGGTCTACGCCGCGCTGAAGGCCGAAAGACTGCATACGGCCAATGCCGGGCTCGTCACCGACATCATCGCCTGCCCCGGCCTCGACTATTGCGCGCTTGCCACGGCGAAATCGATCCCGATCGCGCAGGACATCGCCAAAACCTTCGCGGACGAGGCGCGCCAGCGCGACATCGGTCCCCTGCCGATCAAGATCTCCGGCTGCATCAACGCCTGCGGCCACCACCATGTCGGCGCAATCGGCATTCTCGGGCTCGAAAAGGCCGGCAAGGAGAATTACCAGATCACCGTCGGCGGCGACGCCACCGAAAACGCCGCCCTCGGCGAACGGCTTGGCCCCGGCATCGACGCCGAGGACGTGCCGGGCGCAATCGAATCGATCGTCGCAACCTATCTCGGCGAGCGGCAAGACGGCGAGGAATTCATCGAAACCGTGCGCCGCGCGGGTATCGAGCCGTTCAAGGCGGGCTTTACCGCCTATGTCGCAGAGCGGGAAAACCTTCGAAAGGACGCGGCATGACGCTGATCGCCGTGACCGGCGCGAAGCCGGACGCCTATACCCGCGTTGATTTCGCCGAGGCCGCGACGACGGCCGAAGGTGCCGTGATCGTGCCGTTGGCGCTGGCCGACGCCGTGCGCGCCCGGATGCCGGAGCTTCACTTCGGACTGTCGGTGCCAAACAGCGCAAGCGTCGAAGAGATCGCCCCACATTTCGACGCGGCGGACCTCATCGCCGTGGAGTTTCCGGCGTTTTCGGACGGGCGCGGCCTGTCGCTGGCCAAGCGGCTGCGCCGGGCGGGGTTCGACGGCACGTTGCGCGCGTCCGGGCCGCTGATCGCCGACCAGTTCGCCGAAGCGCTGGCCTGCGGCTTCGACGAGGTGGAAGTACCCGAGACGATGGCCAACCGGCAGCCGGTCCAGCAGTGGATGGCGGCCAAGGACAGCGTCACCCGGCACTACCAGACCGGCTATGGCGAGGAGCACAGCATCCTCCAGAAGCGGCTCGCCGCCCGGAGGGCCTGACGCCATGAGCGAAGAGCGCAGACATCTCGCGGCGGAACTGAATGCCGGCTTCGCGGCGCTGACGCCGCTCGAACGTCTACAGAGACTGCTGGAGCGCGCGGGCGGACCAGTGGTGTTCACCACCAGCCTCGGCATCGAGGACCAGATGATCACCCATCTGATCTTTTCGAACGACCTTCCGATCCAGGTGAAGACGCTCGATACCGGCCGGCTGTTTCCCGAGACCTACACGCTGTGGCGCGAGACCGAAGAAAAATACGGCCGCCGCATCAAGGCGATGTACCCCCAGGCCGAAGCGCTCGAGGCGCTGGTGAACGACCAGGGCATCGACGGCTTCTACTACGCGCCGGAGTTTCGCAAGAACTGCTGCGGCGTGCGCAAGGTCGAGCCGCTGGCGCGCGCGCTCGCCGGCGCCGCGGGCTGGGTCACCGGCCTTCGCCGCGACCAGTCGGCCAACCGCTCGGACATGGATTTCGTCTCCTTCGACGGCGCCCGCGATCTGATCAAAGCCAACCCGATCTTCGACTGGAGCCGCGACGCGATCGTGGCGTTCACGGCCGAACAGGGCGTCCCGATCAACGCGTTGCACGCGCAGAATTTCCTGTCGATCGGCTGCGCCCCTTGTACCCGCGCCATCCGGCCGGGCGAGCCGGAACGCGCCGGTCGCTGGTGGTGGGAGGAAGAGACCAAGCGCGAATGTGGCCTGCATGTCGACGACGCGGGCCGGCCCGTCCGCGACGTCACCCATCGTCCCGCTAGAGCGGACGCAGCCTTCGAAAGCCTGCCGCAATGAAACAGCTGACCCATCTGCAGCGGCTCGAAGCCGAGTCGATCTTCATACTGCGCGAAGTCGCCGCGACGGCCGAAAATCCGGTGATGCTGTATTCGGTCGGCAAGGATTCGGCGGTGATGCTGCATCTCGCCATCAAGGCCTTCGCGCCCGGCAAACCGCCCTTCCCGCTCTTGCATGTCGACACGACCTGGAAGTTCCGGGAGATGATCGAATTCCGCGACCGCCGCGCCAAGGATCTCGGTCTCGACCTCATCGTCCATATCAACCAGGAGGGGGTGCGCGCCGGCATCAACCCGTTCGATTCGGGCAGCCGCGTCCACACCGACGTGATGAAGACGGAAGGCCTGAAGCAGGCGCTCGACAAATACCAATTCGACGCGGCCTTCGGCGGCGCCCGCCGCGACGAGGAAAAGTCGCGCGCCAAGGAGCGCATCTTCTCGCTGCGCTCGGCCGAGCATCGCTGGGACGCCAAGAACCAGCGGCCGGAACCCTGGCGGCTGTTCAACACCCGCAAGAAGAAGGGCGAGAGCTTCCGCGTCTTTCCGCTGTCGAATTGGACCGAGCAGGATGTGTGGGACTACATCGCGCTAGAAAACATCCCTGTGGTGCCGCTGTATTTCGCCGCCCCCCGGCCCATCGTGAGACGGGACGGGGCGCTGATCATGCGCGACGACGAGCGGATGGCGCTTAAATCGGGCGAGACGATCGAGACCATGATGGTCCGCTTCCGCACGCTCGGCTGCTACCCGCTGACCGGCGCGGTGGAGTCGGAGGCCGCGACGCTGGCCGACATCATCGCCGAAATGCGTGGATCGCGCAGCTCCGAACGCCAGGGCCGGGTGATCGACCAGGATTCCGGCGCCTCGATGGAAGAAAAGAAGCAGGAAGGCTATTTCTGACATGACCAGCGTCCTGCAACAACGCCCCGCCGCCGAGGGTGCCGCTCCGGTCCCTCGTCATGCGGCCCTTGCTCTCGTCGATCCGCGGGCCGGCGTGGAGCCGCTGGCGGGGCCCGCCGCCTCGCTCTTGCGCTTCATCACCTGCGGCTCCGTCGACGACGGCAAGTCGACGCTGATCGGCCGGCTGCTCTACGAGACCAATGCCGTCTTCGACGACCAGCTGGACGCGCTGAAGCGCGATTCGAAGAAATTCGGCACGACCGGCGAGGATCTCGATTTCGCGCTACTCGTCGACGGGCTGTCCGCCGAGCGCGAGCAGGGCATTACCATCGATGTCGCCTACCGCTATTTCTCCACCGGCCACCGCGCCTTCATCATCGCGGACACGCCGGGCCACGAGCAATACACCCGCAACATGGCGACCGGCGCCAGTCAGGCCGAACTCGCGGTGATCCTCGTCGACGCGCGCAAGGGCATCCTGCCTCAGACGCGGCGGCATTCCTTCATTACCTCGCTGGTCGGCATCAAGAGCGTCGTCGTCGCCATCAACAAGATGGATCTCGTCGATTTCTCCGAGGATCGTTACGAGGCGATCAAGCGCGACTATCAGGCGATCCTGCCGGCGCTCGGCTTCACCGACGTTTCCTTCGTTCCCGTGTCGGCGAAGAATGGCGACAACATCGCCGCCCGCTCTCCCAACATGCCGTGGTACCAGGGCGAGACGCTGCTCGAGCGGCTGGAATCCGTCACCCCGCAGACCTTCGACGCCGGATCGGCGCCGTTCCGGATGCCGGTGCAATGGGTCAATCGACCCGATCTCGATTTCCGGGGCTTTGCCGGCACCATCGCCAGCGGCAGCATTGCGGCCGGGGACCCGGTCGTCGTCCTGCCGGGCGGGCGCGAAACCCGCGTGAAGGCTGTCTGGGATCCCGACGGCGAGGTGCTGTCGGCCGCGGCCGGCGAGGCGGTGACGTTGACCCTCACCGACGAAGTCGACGTCTCGCGCGGCGATGTGCTGGCGAGGCCGGACGATTCGCTGGCGGCGGTGAAATCCGTCGCCGCCGAGATTCTCTGGATGGTCGACCGGCCGCTGGTACCCGGCGGACGCCTCGTCGCCAAGCTCGGCACCGCTTCGACTCCGGCGAGCGTGCGCGGCCTCGATGCCGCGATCGACATCCATTCCTTCGAGCCGAAGCCCGCAAACGTCCTGTTGATGAACGAGATCGGCCGCGTGACGGTCGCCTTCGACCGGCCCATGGTCGCGACGCCCTACGAGGCCAATCGCGAACTTGGCTCCTTCATTCTGATCGATCCGCTGACCAACGAGACGATGGCGCTCGGCGTCGTGCGGACGGTCAACGACGACAATGAGCCGTCGCAATCCTCGGCGAAGCCGGGCTCGACGCTGGACACTCTCAAGGCGCTTTGGCTCGGCGAGACGAGGGAGTCCACGCAACACTGGTCGGTAGTGCGGTTCCGCGCAGCGGCAGCGATCCTCGTCGGCTTTCTTGGGTTCTTGTTCGGGCTTGGCCCAATACTGGCGGCAGTCCTCGCACTGCTCGACTTCGCCCTGCGGCCATTGCTTCGGGTTGCCTTCGGCGCCCATCAACGCCACCCGGCTGCCGAGAAAGGCGTCGCGACGGTGGGCGACGGCGCAGGCATTTGACCAACAAGCAGCCGGAGCCGGAGCCGTGGACGCCGCCGCGACGGCTCCGGGGAGCGTTGCGCGGACGGTTGCCGCTGACCGAGCTTGTTCTCCTGGCGTTATCCCTCATCGCGTGCCTGACCCTGACGGTCGGCATTTTGGGTTGACCGCCCGCGACCGGCCGCAATCGTCAGGACTACGTGGCAATGGCTTGGCCGGCTCGTCCGAAATCACCTTCCAATGATCATCGCGCGAACGTGAACCGACCACGAAGCGGCGAGAGCCTCTCTCCATCGACGGAGCGCCAAAAACGGTGTCCCGCCGACCCTCGGAAAGATGGAGAGTTCCGATGAAAACACTGCTGCTGACAGCCGCGACCCTGATGCTCGGCGTTCATATCGCCGCGGCCCAGACGGAAGCCCCCGCGGAGGGCGAGATGCCGATGGTGTCGAGCTGTGCCGAGGCGCTGCCTCAGATCCAGGCGTTGGTCGACCAGGCCGAACAATCGGGGATCGATACGGAAACGGCGAAGGGGTACGTCGCCGCCGCCGAGAATGCACAAGGGGCGAACGACGAGGATGGCTGCATCCGCGCGCTCCAACTCGCGCAGAGCGAGGTTCTATCGAAAGCCGACGCCGAGCCCGACGCGGCGGCGCAATAGATCACGATGCAATCGGAAGGCCGGGCGCGATGCCCGGCCTTCTTGCGTTGGCAACGGCCTGGCGATTTCATAACAACCTGTGGTGATAGGAACCCATTCGACCGGGACGATCACGGCAGGTTGTATCAGTCGAGCTCTCTCGCCTCGGACGGCAGCATGATCGGGATGCCTTCGCGAACCGGATAGGCGAGCTTCGCCGCCTTCGAGACGAGTTCGTTGTTCTCGCGATCGTAGACCAGGGACGTCTTGGTCAGGGGACAGACCAGAAGCTCGAGCAGCTTCGGATCGGGCCGCCCCATTTCGCGCCGTTGGTTCATCTGTTCCGTCTTTCGCTTCGCGGTCGTCAGCCCCGGCAAACGCGCGGCGGCCGTCCCGTTCTATTGCAGCGTGTGTGAGGAGCCGTCGTCGTCGCCATCGCGCGCCAAGGCGATCTCGGTGATAGCGACCAGCGTCTCAGCCCGCGTCTTCAGGTCCGGGGCCTCGAGCAGCGCCTGTTTCTCAGCCGCGCCGTAGGGCGACATCATGCAGAGCGCGTTGACCAGGGTCTCGTTCGAGGCGCGGGTCACGCTTTCCCAATCCGCCTCGAGCTGGTTGGCCTCCAGATATTGCTTGAAGGTGCTCAGCAACGAGTCGCGATCGACCTCGCCGGCTCCCTCCCCCAGATCGAGATCGCCGAGAAAGGCCGCCGCCCGGCACGAGCGATAAGGCGCCCGGTCGGATAACTCCTCCAGCACCCGGAATCGCACGACACCGTGCAGACTGATGATGTAGCGCCCGTCGCCCGACTCGCTGAGCGATGTGATCCGTCCGAGGCAGCCCACCTTGCAAAGCTCCGGCTCGCCATCGCTTCGACGCGCCCCGTCGAGCGCCGGCTGGATCATGCCGATGATCCGTGTGCCGGCCATGGCGTCGTCCACCATCTGCAAATAGCGCGGCTCGAAAACGTTGAGCGGCAGTTGCCCACCCGGCAGGAGCAACGCGCCCGCCAGAGGAAAGAGCGGGACGACGCTCGGAAGGTCCGATGCGTTCCGATAGTTGAAATTGCCGGCGTGAACCAAACCATGTCTCCGTTGCCGGGACCGAATTTGGAACGCGCACACGCGATCTCAAGGGATGCGGCAACAAGCAGCGGCCGAACCGGCTCGAAGGCTAAGGCGGCGCGGGCCTATCGCCCCTGCCGCGCCGGCCTGGACGATCAGGTGAAGAGCAGAGAGGACAGCTTGCGCCGGGCCTCCTTGGTCGCCGGATCGGTCGGCCCCCAGGCCTCGAAGAATTCGAGGAGCTTTTTACGCGCAGCGTCGTCCTCAAAGGTACGATCGCGGCCGATGATCTCCAGAAGATGGCCGGCGGCCGTCGCCCGCTCGCCCTTTGCCTGGGCAATCAGCGCCAGATCGTAGCGGGCCTGGTGATCGTCCGCGTCGCCCTCGATCCGGGCCTGCAGCGCCACCGGATCGCCCAGTTGCGAAATCTCCTCGGCGAGCTTCAGCTTGGTGCGGATGGCCGCGAGCGCGGGATCCTCAGGCTTGCCAACATCCTCGGCCGCATATCCATCGACCAAGGCCTTTGCCCGCGCCGTGTCGCCGGCCGCCAGATAGCATTCGGCCAGCCCCGCGGTCGCGGCGGCATGATTGGGCTCATGTTGGAGAACCGCGCCGAAGAGCTGCGCGGCGCCGCCGGGGTCACCGTCGGCGAGCAACTGCCTGGCCTGTTCGAGCGCCTGGGCGACCGGATCGTCCGCGCCGCCGCCCTTGCCCTTCGGCAGGCGGTCGATGAAGGCCTTGACCTCGCTCTCCGGCAGCGCGCCCATGAAGCCGTCGACCGGCTGGCCGTCGACGAAGGCGAACACCGCCGGGATCGACTGGACGCCGAGCTGGCCGGCAATGGCGGGATGGTCGTCGATGTTCATCTTGACCAGCTTGACCTTACCGCCGGCCGCCTTCACCGCCTGCTCTATGATCGGGGTCAGTTGCTTGCAGGGGCCGCACCAGGGCGCCCAGAAATCGACGATCACGGGCTGGCGCCGCGACTCCTGGATTACGTCGGCCGAGAAATTCGCCGTCGTCGTGTCCTTGACCAGATCGGCTTGCGCGGCGCCACCGCCCAAATCCGCAAAACCTTCCAGACCCGGCGAGGCCGGCGCCGCCTGCGCCTGCGGCTGGGCATTGCCCACCGCCTGGCCCGCCGGCCCGCTCGTCTGCGCGCCGTAACCGCTGAAGGAATTACCGTAGGGATTGTCGCTCATGCCGTCTGCCCGTCGTCGTCTGCCGGTGCTTCGAGGCCGATGACGAGCGGCTCGTGCCCGGTGGATTGGAAAAACGCCATCAGCGCCGATGTGGCGATGGTCGTCGTCGCCGAATTCGTCATCGGATGGCAGTTCACCATATCGTGCGCCAGGAGCCCTTCATCAAGCACGACACGGACCTGGCCCCCGGTATCGTTGATGACGCCGAAGGCGGTGACCGAGCCCGGCTCGACGCCCAGCAGCGCGCGCATCTGGTCGCCGCTGGCGAAGGACAGCCGCCCGGATGCGCCGATCCGCTTGTGCAGCCCCTTCAGGTCGACGGCGCGGGTCTCCTCCGCCACGACGAGGAATATCCGCCCCTTCTTGTCCTTGAGAAACAGGTTCTTGGTGTGACCGCCAGGAATCGTGCCGCGCAGCGCCTGGCTCTCTTCCACCGAATGCAGCGGCGGATGCTCGACCGTCTTTGTCTCAATCCCGAGTCCGGCGAGGTGGTGGATGAGGTCGTCGCGTGTCTTCATGGGAGTAAGAGCTCTCCGTCCTGCTGATCGGCGGTCCCGCCTCCAAGGCGAGGCTCCGGCGGTTCGGCTCTTGATAGTATTAAACCGCAACGAATGCGACCATTTGCCGGAAACGTCATTGATCGACATCAAGACAGCCGCCCGCCCAGCCGGTACATAGAAGTGAACAGACATCGCCGATGAAAAGGAGGTCGCCATGTACAAGAAAATCATGGTCCCGGTCGATTTGAGTCATACGGATCGCCTGGAAAAGGCGTTGATGATCGCCGCCGATCTTGCGGAACTTTATGGCAGCGCGGTCCACTATGTGGGCGTGACGACGTCGGGGCCGGGCTCGGTCGCGCATACGCCCGAGGAATATACCGACAAGCTCGAAGCCTTCGGCAAAGCGCAAGCCGAGAAGTACAGCCTCCCGCAAGAGACGACGGCGACCTATGTCAGCCATGACCCGACGGTCGATCTGGATCGAACGCTGGTGAGAGCCGTGGAAGAGAGCGGCGCCGATCTGGTGGTCGTCGCCTCGCATGTGCCAGGGCTCCCCGAACACGTCTTCGCATCCAACGCCGGCTATATCGCCGCCCATGCCAAGACGTCGGTTATGGTCGTGCGCTGATCTCCACCTGACGGCCGCGACCTCCTACTCCGCAGGAACCGCACCGGCTTCCGGGGCGAGATCGCGGGCCGCGCGCCGACGGTCGACAAAGCGGTCGGCGAGCGCCGCACCGCCGACCATCGAGAGCAGGGCCAGAAGTGCCGAAACCGCCAGGACAGCGCCGCCGGTAAAGCCCGCGCCAATCGTGCAGCCGACCGCCAGGATGCCGCCGAAACCCATCAGTACGGCGCCGACGGTATAGCGCAAGATCGAGGGCGTGCCCGACTCGGAGAACGTCTGGATGCGAAACTGCCGGAACAGCAGCGATGCGATCAAGGCGCCGAACAGCGCGCCGGCGAGAACGCCTTGGTCCAGCCCGGCGAACGCATCCGCGTCAGTGGCGAGTGACGCCGTGGTGGCCAGCGGCCGAATGAAGGAGAGGCTTTCGGCCTGGATCGGCTCGAACACCTGCTGCGAGAGCGTGTAGGTGAAGTACCAGCCGGCGACGATGGTCGCGCCGACGCTAACGCCGCCCGCCAGGCGCCAGATGGACGCCCGCGACGCCAGAGCGAGGCCGAGCGCGACCGCCGTCAGGATCACGCCGAGGATCACCCCGGCTTCCTGCCCGAGGCCGAGATGGGCAAGGACATCGTTGCCGCCGATCGCCGCCGTGCTCCAGAGCCCGCCGGCGCCGTCGCGCAGCGGCACCAGAACGCCGCTATAGGTGGCGAGCCCCACAATGGCGATGACGACCGACGAATAGAGCGCCCGCAGATTGCCCGTGGCCGACAAGACCAGCAATCGCGACACGCAGCCGCGCGCCAGAATCATGCCGATGCCGAACAAGACGCCACCGATGATGGCGCCAGACAGGCTTTGGGCGGTGGCGAAGAAGCGGGTTTCGACGACGTTCACAATATCCAACGTCAAAAGGATCTGGACGCCGAGCACCGTCGCCGCGAAGCCGGCCGCCCAGGTCGCCAGCGCGGCGAGATCGCGTTTGCGGGTGAGATCGAGAACCGCAGAGCGCGTGCAGAACGCGCTGCGCTGCATGAAAAAGCCGAACAGGGCGCCGATCACGGCGCCGCCGGCCAGCGCGGTCTGATTCTCGCCGATCAGATCGATCAGGGGGACGAAGTCCATCGCAGTATTTCCCGAATTGCGTGTGCCGAGAATATATTCGGTGATCGCGATCTATTCAGGCCACGGGGATTGCGTGGGCGTTCGCCTGCGAGGATGGCTTTTCTCCGAACCCGGGGGATTTTGGATTCTGGTTTCTGCCTCGCTGAAAAACGGTCGCGCCAGCGTCACTCGCGGTTCGAGACGGCCGCCTCACCGAAAGTCGCCATGCCGGAATGACACTCCGCTGCCGCCTTGACGATGCCGGCGGCAATCGCCGCGCCGGTGCCTTCGCCGAGCCGCATGCCGAGGGCCAGGAGCGGCACCTTGCCCATCGCCTCAAGCGCGCGGATATGGCCCGGCTCGGCCGAGACATGGCCAAACAGGCAATGGTCGAGGGCCTTCGGGTCCATGGCGTGGAGGATCGCGGCGGCGGCGGTCGAGACGAAGCCGTCGATAATGACCGGCACCTTCTGCATGCGCGCGGCCAGAATCGCGCCGGCCATCGCGGCGATCTCGCGTCCGCCCAGACGCCGCAACACCTCCAGCGGGTCTGCGAGATGCCCCTTGTGGTGCTCCAGCGCCGCGGCGACGACCCGCGCCTTTTTATCGACGCCGGTCGCGTCATGGCCGGCGCCGGGGCCGGTCCAGTCGCTCGGATCCCCGCCGAACAGCGCCGCGAAGATCGCTGCGGCGATGGTGGTGTTGCCGATGCCCATTTCACCGATGCACAGAAGATCGGGCTCGCCGGCCAGCACCTCCATGCCGAAGGCCATGGTGGCGGCGCAGGTGCGCTCGTCCATCGCCGCGGCTTCGGTGATGTCCTCGGTCGGCAGTTCGAGGGCGAGGTCGAAGACCTTGAGGCCGAGGTCGTAGGCGGCGCAGATCTGGTTGATGGCCGCCCCGCCGGCGGCGAAGTTCGCGACCATCTGCGCTGTCACTTCGGCCGGAAACGGCGAGACCCCTTGCCTCGTCACGCCGTGGTTGCCGGCAAAGACGGCGACCAGCGGCCGGCGCACGGCCGGCTGACGGCCCTGCCAGGCGGCGAGCCACTCCGAGAGATCCTCCAGCCTGCCGAGCGCGCCCGCCGGCTTGGTCAATTGCCCTTCGCGCTCGCGCTTCGCGCGGACCGCCGCCTCGTCCAGGCCCGGCATCCGGCGGACGAGATCACGAATATCGTCGAAAGGCAGCCCGGTTGTGGACATCGCTCGCTCCTCGGGGTTTGCTTCGGCGAACGACGACGGAATGTCGGCGGCGCCGTTACGATTTGGCTGCGGCGGGCATGGCGCAGCGACGCGCAAGGAGCAAGTCCGCAATGAGGGAATTCACCGCTTCGACGATGCGATCGCTGGCCTTTCTGACTCGGCTTCCGCCGGCGCGCCGCGCCTTTACCGGCACGCACCCCCTCGGCGAGGACGTCCATTCATTTCCGCTGGCGGGGCTGATCGCGGCGCTCCCGGCGGCGCTGATTCTTCTCCTCGGGCCGGCGTTCGGCCTGTCGGCGTTCGTCGTCGCGTCGCTGGCGGTCGCGGCGATGGTCTTCGTCACCGGTGCCCTGCACGAGGACGGGCTCGGCGATGTCGCCGACGGGCTCGGCGGCCACCACGAGCGGGATCGCGCGCTGGCGATCATGAAGGACAGCCGGGTCGGCAGCTATGGCGCTCTTGCCCTCGTGCTCTCGGTCGTACTGCGGATCGGGCTTTTGGCCGAAATGGTCGAAGCCAGTCCGGCCGGCGCGGCGCTCGCCATGCTCGGTGTCGCCGCGGCAAGCCGAGGCGCGATAGCCTGGCTGTGGGCGTCGCTGCCCTCCGCCTCGGTCGGCGGCACCGCGGATCGGATGGGCCGGCCGGACCGGAGAAACGGCCGTGCGGCCCTCTTGATCGGCGATGGCCTCTTTCTCGTCGCCGGCATCCTCGCCGTCGGCTTTGGACCGACGCTCGCCGGCTTCCTCCTCGGCGGGCTGGTGCTGTTATGGTTTCGCGGCTTCATCGAACGCCGGCTCGGCGGCCAGACCGGCGACTGCCTTGGCGCGGCGCAGCAGCTCGTGGAAATCGCCGCGCTGCTCGGCCTAGCGCTGGGCAGCGGCTGAGCGCTGCCGGTCTACAGCGCCGCCGCGAGGAACAGCAGCGCGGCGAACGCCAGAAGCAGATTCGCGGCGGTCCGGAACAGTCCGATCGCAGCGGCGATGTCGGCCGGACGCACCCCGCGCCGACCTGCCGGATTGAGCATCGGCGCCTCGACTTCGAGATTGCCGTAGCGGCGTGGACCGCCGAGCGACAGGCCAAGGGCGGCGGCCATCGCCGCCTCCGGCCAACCGGCATTGGGCGAGCGATGCAATGGCGCGTCGCGCCGGGCGGCCGACAGGGCGGCGCGGAACTGCGCCAATTTTCGATCGCGCATCCCCGCCGAAAGCGCGATCAGCAGCGCTGTCAGCCGCGCCGCCGGCCAGTTCATCCAATCGTCCAGCTTCGCCGACGCCCAGCCGAACGCCCGGTAGCGATCGTTCATATGGCCGATCATCGAATCAGCGGTGTTGACGGCCTTGTAGGCAAGCAGGCCCGGAAGGCCCAAAACCAGATACCAGAGAAAGGGCGCGACGACGCCGTCGGAGGCGTTTTCCGCCAGACTCTCGATCGCCGCGCGGCACACGCCGGCCTTGTCCAGCCCATCGGGATCGCGGCCGACGATCATCGCGACCGCCCGGCGCCCTGCTTCCAACCCCTTCTCGCCGAGCGCGCGTTCGACCGCGCGAACATGGTCGATGAGGCTTTTTTGAGCCAGGAACACGGCGAGCACGAGTGCCTCGAGCAGCGCGCCCAAAAGACCCAGGCTGGCGAAGATCGTCGACAAGAGAAGGCCCGCGAATAGAGCGCCGCCAACAAGCAGGCCGGCGGCGATGATCCCGTTGCGCCACCGGGCCGATTCGCCGAGCCTTGGCCGGTTGAGAATCCGGTCGAGCCGGTCGATCACCCGGCCAACAAGAACGACCGGATGCGGCACCCTACGCCAGAGCCAGTCGGGGTCGCCGACAAGGCGGTCAATGGCGGTCCCGAGAAACAGGATCGCAAGGCGCGACATCACCGTTCGCCGCCGATCTCATCGAGCGCTTCCGCCAGAGCCGCCCGCAACCGCGCGGCTTCGTCGGGGCCGGCCGGATTGCCGATCCGCAGCCAGTCCGGCCGCTCGGCGAAGGGCCGCGTCAGGATGCGCCGATGGCAGAGCGCGGTAAACAGCGCGCCGGCCCGCTCGTGTCGGATCGTCGCGAACAGGGCGGTGCGCCCGACCAGCGGCGTGCGACGATCCAGCACCGCCTCGAAAAGCATTTCGGCCTGACGGCGGATGCGCTGGCGGGTCTCGCGGATCGCTGCGTCATTGCCGAGAAGCGCCTCGGCGCAAACGAGCGCCGGCCCCGACACCGCCCACGGCCCAAGCCGCTCGGACAATCGCCCGGCGAGGTCGGGCGTGGTCAGCGCGAAGCCGAGGCGAAGGCCGGCGAGGCCGAAGAACTTGCCGAATGAGCGATGGATCAAAAGTCCCGGCCGGCCGGCTTCCGAGGCGAGACTCATGTCGGGTCTCACGTCCATGAAGGCTTCGTCGACGACGAGGAGACCGCCGCGCGCCGCCATTCGCTCATGAAGCTCGAACAGTTCGGCCCGCGAGAAAACCCGACCATCGGGGTTGTTCGGATTGACGACGACGGCGACCGTCACGCTGTCGGCGATATCGTCCAGCCGGTCGATCCCCGCAACCTCGTGCCCCGCCGCAGCGAAAGCGCGCCGGTGCTCGGCATAGGTCGGCTCGACGATCGCGACCTCGGTCGGCGGCACGAGGAACGGCAGCAGCGAGATCAGCGCTTGCGAGCCCGGCGCGGTTACGATTCCGGCGTCGGCCGGTGCGCCATAGGCCCGGCGCGCGGCGTCGAGCGCCGCCCGTTCCAGGCTGGATTCCGGCAGGCGTGAGAACGCTTCGGGCGGAAAGGCCGGCAATTCCGCCGGAACCGGATTGATGCCGGTGGACAGATCCAGCCAGTCCTCGCGGCGGCCGCCATGGCGGGCGAACGCGGCGTCGAGCGCGCCGCCATGGCGAAGAGCGGTGGCGTCCGGCTGCATCAGGATTCCCTGTCGATGACGTGGAGAAAGGAGCCGCTGACATTGCCCCGGCGCAGGCCGTGACGGCCGAGATCGGCGCCGCGCGCGTCCGACGCCCGGAACAGCGCCTCGCCCGGCCCTTCGGCGACGATCGACGCATAGTGAAACTCGTGCGCCCGCAACGGACCCGACCACGGTCCGCCGCCGACCGGGGTGAGCCGACGATAGCCGAGATGCAACTTGCGCCGGGCGAAGCTGGTTTCCAGCGGCAATAGGCCGAGCATGGGATGAGGCGTGCCGCTGGCGTCGGTGAGCATCTCACCGAGCACCATATAGCCGCCGCACTCGCCGTAGATCGCCGCGCCGCGCTCCGCCGCTGCGCGCGTCCCGGCCAGGAAAAGCGGCGCCGCCGCAAGACGCCCGGCATGGAGCTCGGGATAGCCGCCCGGCAGATAGATCGCGTCGGCCGCCGGGTCCGGCGCCTCGTCGGCCAGCGGCGAGAAGAACGACAGGGCGGCGCCGGCATTCCGCCAGCCGGCAAGCAGATGCGGATAGGCAAAGGCGAAGGCCTCGTCCCGCGCCACGGCGATCGTCGGGCCGAGCGGAGCAAGCGGCGTGGCGGAACCGGCGGCGGCTGCCACCTGCGGGCTCGTGCCGGCGAGCGCCGTCAGAGCGGACAGGTCGCAACCTCGCGCGATCCAGTCCGCCGCGCGCTCGATAAAAGCGTCGAGGTCGCCATGCTCGCCGGCCTGGACGAGGCCGAGATGGCGCTCGGGCAGCGCGAGATCGGGTTGGCGTGGAAGCACGCCGAGAACCGGAATGGCCAGCGGCGCCAGCGCCTCGCGCAAAAGGCTCTCATGCCGGTCGGACCCGACGCGGTTGAGGATCAGCCCCACGATCGCGACATCGGCGCGATGGGTGGCGAAACCGCGGACGAGCGCGGCGACCGAATGGGACTGTTTGGCGCAGTCGACGACGAGGACGATCTTGAGGCCCAACATCCCCGCCAGATCGGCGGCCGAGCCGCTGCCGTCCGCGGCGCCGTCGAACAGCCCCATCATCGCCTCGACGAGGAAGGCCTCGCCTTGCTGGTATGCGTCGCCGGCAAGGCTGGCGATCAATGCCGGGCGCATCGCCCAGGGATCGAGATTGACGCAAGGGCTGCCGCTCGCCGCGGCGTGAAAGGCCGGATCGATGTAGTCGGGTCCGGCCTTGGCGGAACGGACGACGCCGCCCGCGCGCCGCAGCGCGCGCAAGAGCCCGAGCGTCACCGTCGTCTTGCCGGCGCCCGAATGCGGCGCCGCGATCAAGAGTCCCGTCATCGGCGGGCCTCCGGCTTCCCGTGAGGACGGGCGACGCCTATAAGCCGGACATGAGTTTCAATCTCGGCGACGACACGGCGGAAGGACGCAGCGACGGCAAGCCGGCCGGCGAATTGCGCCGCGGCTGGACGACGGGTGCCTGCGCCACTGCCGCGACCAAGGCGGCTCTGACGGCACTCTTGACCGGGGACTTTCCCGATCCGGTGGAGATCGTGCTGCCGAAGGGCGAAACGCCCGCCTTCGCGCTCAACCGGACGGGGCTCGAAGCCGGCCGGGCGATGGCGGCAATCATCAAGGACGCCGGCGACGATCCGGACGTGACGCATCTCGCCGAGATCGTCGCGACTGTCCATTTCGGCGCGCCGGGCTCCGGCATCGTCTTTTCGGCCGGTCCCGGCGTCGGCACGGTGACACGCGCCGGCCTGCCGATCCCGCCCGGCGAGCCGGCAATCAACCCGGTGCCGCGCCGGATGATCCAGGCCGTGGTCGACGACCTCTGCGCCCGTCACGGCCGCGCGGCCGATGTCGCGATCGAAATTTCCGTCACCGACGGCGCGGCGCTGGCGCGGCAGACCTGGAATCCCCGCCTCGGCATCCTCGGCGGGCTGTCGATCCTCGGCACCACCGGCATCGTCCACCCGTTCTCCTGCTCGGCCTGGATCCATTCGATCCATCGCGGTGTCGATGTCGCGCGCGCGGCCGGACTCACCCATGTCGTCGGCGCCACCGGTTCCGCCAGCGAGGACGCCGCGCGGGCGCTCTATCCCGGATTGCCGGAGATCGCCTGGCTGGACATGGGCGACTTTGCCGGCGGCCTGCTGAAATATCTGCGCGCCCATCCGGTTGACCGGGTGACGATCGCCGGCGGCTTCGCCAAGCTGACCAAGCTGGCGCAGGGCGCGATGGACCTTCATTCCGGCCGCAGCCAGGTGGATTTCACCTTCCTCGCCGACCTCGCGGGGGATCTTTCGCCGGATCAGGCCGACGCGTTGCGTCCAACGATCCTTGCCGCCAACACCGCCAAGGCGGTGCTGGAGCTTTGCGCCGGCGAGGGGATCGATCTGTCCGCCGCCATCGCCGAGCGGGCGCGGCAGAGCGCCGCCGGCATCCTGCGCAGCGCGCCGGTAACGCCGCACATCGTCGTCGTTGATCGGGAGGGCGCGGTCCTTGCCCGCACCGACTGAGACCATCCTCATCCTCGGCGGCACCGCCGAGGCCAACCAGTTGGTGAGCCGGATTCGCATCATGCGACCGGAGGCAAGGATCGTCTTGTCGCTCGCCGGCCGAACCGCGACGCCGGTGCTCCCCGAGGGATGTGCGGTCCGCGTCGGAGGCTTTGGCGGCGCGGATGGTCTCGCGGCATTTCTCGCCCAGGAAGGCGTCACCCATCTCGTCGACGCGGCGCATCCCTTCGCCGCCGGTATCTCGCGCAACGCGGCGCGGGCGGCCGAAGTTGCCGACGTTCCGCGCGTCGCGCTGGTCCGTCCCGCCTGGGAGCCACGGGACGGCGATCGCTGGACTCGTGTCGCCTGCCTCGGCGATGCCTGCAATGCCCTGCCGGCAAAGGCGCGGCCGCTTCTGGCGCTGGGCCGGCAGCATCTGGCGCCCTTCGCGCGCCGGTCCGATCTCGATGTCGTGGTCCGGATGATCGAGCCGCCGGACCCTCCGCTGCCGTTTCCGGCCGAGATCGTGCTGAGCCGGCCATCGCCGGATGCCGACGAGGAGGCGGAATTGCTCCAGCGGCTCGGTGTCAGCCATCTGGTCTGCCGCAATTCCGGCGGCGCGGCCTCATACGCCAAGGTCGAAGCCGCGCGACGGCGCGGCCTGCCGGTGATCATGATCGAACGGCCGCCCAGCGTTCCGCCGCCGGTCGCCGGTTCCATCGACGAGGTGCTGACCCTGCTCGGCATGGACCCTTCCGTCTAGGACGCTGCAGCCTTGCGCTTCGGTCGCAGCACATGGACGTGGCCGGCGTCGTAAAGCTTGGAATCGATGAAATCCTCGGCGCCCAGCGCCCGGCCGACGAAGATCAGCGCTGTGCGCGTCAGCTTCGCCGCGCGCGCCTTTTTGTGAATGTCGCCGAGCGTGCCGTGGATAAAGGCCTCGTCCGGCCAGCCGACCCTATAGGCGATGACCGCCGGGCAGTCTTCGCCATAGGCGGGCAGCGGCACGAGCTCGCGCTGGATGTGCGGGATGTTGCGCACCGACAGATGGATCGCCAGCGTCGCGCCGCTCCGGCCGAGGGTCGACAACTCCTCGCCCTCCGGCATCTTCGACGATTTCATGGCAGTGCGGGTGAGGATCACCGTCTGGCAGATTTCCGGGACCGTCAGCTCCTTTTGCAGCGCGGCCGCGGCGGCGGCGAAGGCCGGCACGCCCGGCGTCACGTCATAGGGGATGGCCAGCGCATCCAGCCGGCGCATCTGCTCGGCGATCGCACCATAGAGCGACGGATCGCCGGAATGCACCCGCGCGACATCCTTACCCACGGCGTGCGCCGCCCGCATCTCGGCGATGATCTCGTCGAGCGTCATCGGGGCGGTATCGCGCACCCGAGCCCCCTCGGGTGCCGCCTTGACGATTTCCGCCGGCACCAGCGAGCCGGCATAGAGACAGACCGGACAGGCCTCGATCAGCCGCAGGCCGCGAACGGTGATCAGGTCCGGCGCGCCGGGTCCGGCGCCGATGAAATGCACGGTCATGCGGCCTCTTCGATGGACAGTTCGGCGGTGATTTTCGACCAAGGGACGCGGATCAGCCCCTTTTCGTCCCGATAGATCAGGCCAAGCTCCAGAAGCGCCGAGACGTCCGAGTGGACCCCGCGATAGTCGCGCCCGAGCGAACGCGACAAGGCCCGGATCGACATGGGGCCGCCTTTTCGAAGGGTACGGAGCAGGGTCCAACGGTTGGGTGTCAAGGTCTTCAGCAACAGCTCGGCGGTCTCGAATCCGAGGTGAGCGGCAGGCGACGGGGTGAAATCGCCAGCGTCGATGCGGCGAGCGGCCACCTTCGCCTCGTCGAAGAACTCATCGAGAGACGAAACCTTGACGATGACTTCATCCATCTTTCAGCTCCTTCTCGATGTCCCGCTGGAAATCCGCGAGCAGCGTGGCGATATCGACGAAGACATAAGGTTCTTCACGGCCGCGATAGTGTCGGTGATCACCCTTGCCACTCTCATTGTCGTAGCCGATGATCCGTTTGCCCGGCCGTCCGTAAAAGAGCGAATATTTCAGCGCATGCGGCCGCTCGGGCGTGGGTGACGGCAGGCGCCAAATCCTGATTTCAACAATGGCGCCGTTCCGCAGGGTCTCTTTTCGGCGGTCGAGCAGCTGCGCCTTCATGATGTTATTTATCACATATGCTAGAATTCACATCAAGCCGCATCGCTCGCCATCCCGGTTCCCGCCTTTCCCGCATAGCCGCGCGGCGTATAGGTCCATTCGCGCCCGTCGCCGGTGGTCACGACCCGCGTCTCAGACGAGCCGACGATGACCACGGTCAGCATGTCGACATCGTCGATGTCGAGCTCAGCGAGCGGCACGAAGCGCACATGCTCGCCCTCACGCCCGAGATTGGTCGCCAGGATCACCGGCGTTGCGGCGGGGCGATGCTTCAACAGTTCGTCGCGGGCGAAGGCAAGCTGGGTGCGGCGCTTTTTCGACACCGGATTGTAGAAGGCGATGACGAAATCGGCTTCGGCGGCCGCGCGCACCCGCCGCTGGATGTCGTCCCACGGCGTCAAAAGGTCCGACAGCGAGATCGTGCAGAAATCGTGGCCGAGCGGCGCGCCGGTGCGGGCGGCCGCCCCTTGCAGCGCGGAGATGCCGGGCGAGCACTGAATGGCGATCCGCCGCGCGGCGTCCGAAACCCCGCCCTTGTCGATGAGTTCGAAAACCAGCGTCGCCATGGCATAGATGCCGGCGTCGCCGGAGCAGACAAGCGCAACGGTGCGGCCTTCGCCCGCCAGCTCCATCGCGTGGCGCACCCGCGCCTCTTCCTTGCCGAGGTCGAAATCGTGCCGCGTCTTGCCATTCGTCAGCGGTCCGAGCAGGTCGAGATAAAGCGAATAGCCGACCAGATCGCTTGCCGTCTCGACCATGCGGCTCACCTCCGGCGAGCGCCATTCTTCCCCGCCGGGGCCGATGCCGACGACGAACAGCGTGCCGCGCGCGCGGCCGATCCGCGCCGGTTCGACAGGCCGGGGCGCCCGGCCGAGCGCCGCCGTCACCCGCCGGCTCTTGCGCTTGGAAACGGCGAGCCTGCCGTCCACACCGGTGGCGGCCAGCGCCGCGCCCTCGGCAACGCCGTGACAGCCGGTCTCGGCGAAGACGATGTCGGACGGATTTTCCAGGCGCGGTGCTTCGGCTTCCAGCTCGGCGGCGGTGAAGAAGCGCGCGGGAACGCCGTAATGCTCGGCGACGGCATGGATGGCCCTTTCGTCGGCCTTGAGATCGATCGAGGCGACGGCCGCCAGCGTCAGCGGACTGATGCCGGCCTCGGCGAGAACGCGATCCGCCAGATCGATGGCTTCCTCGGTCGGCGCGCCGCGCTCGCTGCCGAGGCCGAGGATGTGGGTCCGCGGCCGATAGAGCAGTTCGGAGGCGGCGGGCGGGCGCGCTTCCTCCGTGACCGTCAGGCGGACGGTGCCGTCGGGCGCGAACGGAAGGCGCGAGGCGGACAGCCACTCCGCCTCGCCGTCGAGCCGGGCGGTGGCGCCGGCGACGAGATCGGCCATCGCCTTTTTGGCGTCCTCGGGATTGTCCAACCGCCAGCCGGGCGGCGGCGCATCGAGCGCGACGCCGAAGCGCACATCGCCGGCGGTCGTGACGGCGGCGAATCCGCCGAGATCGTCGGCGAGCTTGCGGGCCAGGTCGTTGGCGCCGTGATGACCGCCGAGCAGCGGCACGGCGACCGAACCGTCCTCGGCGAGCGCGACGATCGGCGGCTCCGCCCGCTTGTCGGCGATGAGCGGCGCCAGGATGCGGATCAGCGCCCCCGTCGCCATCACCGCGACGATCGGCCGGCCCTCACGGAACAAGGCGCGCAGATGCGGCCCTGCTTCGTCGAAGACGATCGCGGCGTCCGGGCAGCGCTTGGCCGGGCCGTGGACGACGCCGCCGATCAGGGTCGCCACGCGGTCGGCCAACGCGCGGGGCGCTTCGGAAAGAATGACGATTGCGGCGGTGTGTTCGCTCATCGTGCCGGCTCCCGGTCGAAGGTCGCGCCCCGGATCGCTGGCTCCGTGCCGCGATAACCGAGGATCATCGAAAAATAGGGAGCGTCGCCCGCGACGTCGCGGAGCGGTAGCAACCGTTCCTCGGGCAGCGACACCCGTTCGGCATAGGCGCAGCGGTCGAGCAGCCCCAGTCTCTCGATCAGCGCCTTCACGCGGGAAAAATGCCGGCCGAGCTTCATGATCGCGAAGGCCTCCGCCGCTTCGATCCGGGCGCTAAGCGCCGCGTCGTCGAGCGGACCGGGTATCACGGTCAGGACATCGTTGCGGGCCGCGAGCGGCCGTTTCAGCGCCGCCGAGGCGGCCATCACCGAGGACACGCCGGGGACGACCTCGGTGGGAAAACGGCCGGCAAGGCGCTCGAACAGATACAAGAAAGAGCCATAGAAGAACGGGTCGCCCTCGCACAAGACGGCGACGTCGAGGCCCTCCGCAAGCCGTGCGCCGATCCGCTCGGCCGCCTCGTCGTAGATCGCGGCGGCGGGAAACCGCTCGACGCGCATCGGCACGACGATCGGCAATTCTTCCTGTTCGGCCGAGAGATATTCCGCGACGATGGCGCGGGCGAAGCTCGTGCCGTGATCGGGCGCCGGATAGGCGACGACCGGCGCCGCCTTGAGCAGGCGCAAGGCCTTCAGCGTCAGGAGTTCGGGATCGCCCGGCCCGACGCCGAGACCGTAGAGCGTCCCCGGCGCGGCAGTCATGCCGCCTCGCGCTTGGTAACGTGCCAGTGGACGACCGGCATGGCCGGCTTGAAGCCGCGATAGGGGCCGACTTTTTCGGCCCGCTCGACCCCGATCCGCATCAATTCCCCGCCCAGCCTGGCATGCAGCGCGATCAGGATCGCTTCCGATTCCAGCGTCACCGCATGGGCGACCATCCGGCCGCCCGGCTTCAGCGCCTCCCAGGCGGCGTCGAACACGCCGTCGGTGAGGCCGCCGCCGATGAACACCGCGTCGGGCGGCGCCAGCCCCGCGAAGGCGGCCGGCGCCTCGCCGCCGACGATCTCGACCTCCGGCACGCCGAGCGTGGCGGCGTTCTCGGCGATCAGCGCCCGGCGTTCGGCCACCGGCTCGATCGCGAGGGCGGCCATGCCGGCGCCTGAACGCAGCCATTCGATCGAGATCGAGCCGGACCCGGCCCCGACATCCCAGAGGCGCTGGCCCGGCAGCGGTTCGAGCGCGGCGATGGCGAGCGCCCGCAGCACCCGCTTGGTCATTTTGCCGTCATGCACGAAGGCGTCGTCCGAAAGTCCCGCGATCAGGGATCGCGACGTCGCCGCCCGGCCGGCGACGCATTCGACCGCGACGGTGTTCAAATCGGCGATGTCGGCGAGATCGAAATCGGCGGCGGTGGTCTCACGGACGCGTTCGCGGTCGCCGCCGAGATGCTCCAGGACGACGATCCGGCTCGGCCCAAAGCCGCGTCCGGTCAGGAGCCGCGCGATGGCCTGCGGCGACGACGCATCCTCGGCATAGATCAGCAGCCGCACCGAGGGCGCCAGATAGCGATTGACGGTCTCGACCGGCCGGCCATGCACCGTCAGGCAGCGGCAGTCGGCCAGCGGCCAGACCAGGCGAGCCGCCGCGAGCTGAAACGCCGACGGCGCCGGGATGACCCGCATGTCCTCAGGCGAAAAATGCCGCGTCAGGGTCGCGCCGACGCCGAACCACATCGGATCGCCGGTGGCGAGCACGACGGTCGGCGTACCGGCTCGGGCTTTGAGCGCCGCAACCGAATCCGCGAAGGGTTTGGCCCAGGCGACTGTCCGGGCCTGCGAATCCCCGAGCATCGCCAGATGCCGCTCGCCGCCGAAGACGGTTTCGGCGGCATCGAGCGTTGCGCGCGCTTCGTCGGGGAGCGTCGTCAGGCCGCCATCCCCGATGCCGATCACCGTCAGCCACGGCCGGACCGTCTCCGCCATCGTCAGTCGAGACCGCTTGCCAGCGCATTCACCGCCGCCGCCGCCATGGCGCTGCCGCCGCGTCGCCCCGTCAGCGTGACGAAAGGCACGCCGTGGACGTCGCGCGCAAGCTCGGCCTTCGATTCAGCCGCACCGACGAAGCCGACCGGCAGGCCGATGATCAGGGCCGGTCTGGGAGCCCCTTCATCCAGCTTTTCCAGCAGGCGATAGAGCGCCGTCGGCGCGTTGCCGATCGCGACCACGGCCCCCTCCAACAGATCGGTCCACAGATCGACCTGCGCGGCGGAGCGGGTGGTGCCCTCGCGCTCGGCGATCCGCCGTGTGCGCGGATCGCCCAGCCGGCAGACGATCTTGTTCTGGCGCGGCAGCTTGGCGGAGATGATGCCGTGCGACACCATTTCGGAATCGCACAGGATCGGCGCCCCGCTTTCGAGCGCCGCGCGTCCCGCCTCGATCGCGCCTTCGGACAGGACCAGATTGGAGAGAATGTCCGGCATACCGCAGGCGTGAATCAGGCGGATCGCCAGATCATGACCGGCCTCCGGCACATGCGACAAGTCCGCTTCCTGGCGGATCAGCCGAAAGCTTTCGGCGTAGATCGCCGCCGGGTTGCGAATGTAGGAGAGGCGCGCACCGGGGGCGAGATAGGGGTCGGACTCTTCGGCGGCGGTCTCAACAAGCCGATGCCCGAGCCCCGCGATCCAGCCTTCCTCGGACAAGACGGCAGCCGTTTCGGCCTCGGAGAGATCGGCCGGCGCCGACAAAAGCTCGCCGAGGCGCCCTTCCGCGTCGAAGCGGGCAAAGATGTCGGCGAGCGTTTCGACCTGCGCCTCGTCGAGGCAGGATTTCTCGCCCTGCTCGACCGGCACCAGCCCAGGATAGATCTCCGCCAGCACGATCGGCGCGGCGAGATTGTCGGCAAAGCGCGTCTCGAACGGCCAGACGGCCAGATGCTCCGCGAATTCCGGATCGCGCCGAAGATGCTCGAGCCGGGCAAGGCCGGTGATCACCTGGCTGCCGACGCTGCCGGCAAAGGCGAGCTTCCAGACCGGCTGGGCCTTGACCGCCCGGCGTTCGGAGAGACGCCGCTCGGCGAGCCCGGTCGGATAGGGCTCGGGCTTGGCGACCGGCAGGCCCGGAATCTCCTGATGCATCGGTCGACCCCAATACATCGGCGCGGTGGCCAAGGCCTCGCGATTCAGCCGGCCGGCGACCTCGAAGCGGTTGGAGAAATTGTCGTCGCGATCCTTGAGAGCGTCGGCAAAAAAACCCCACAGCGCCTGCCAGTCCGGCGCGCCAGCGATCGCGGCAGTGGTGCCGGCCGGATAGCCGAAGGGGAAGTCGAAGCCGGCGAAGACGCGCTTTTCCTCGGCCAAGGCCTCACGGAAGAACTGGCGCAGCTTCGCCATCGCGGCACTGCGGGTCGGCGGGTTCACCGTATCGAGAAGCCGCGTCTCGGCCCCGTCGCGCTCGGCGAAGGTGATCCAGATTGAATCCTTGCCGGTGGTCGGCGTGTTGGACGCGGACCAGTCGACAATCGCGTAGCGGTCGAACAGCGGCTTCATGGCTTGCTCACCACCGCCGCCTTGGGCATCGCCCCGGCTTTCATAGACCGTGGACCGAGCGGATGATCGGCCTGCGGATAGGGGTGGTGGTGGTGATGGCCGGCGTCGCCATGCGAATGGCCGTGGTCATGATCGTGATGGGCCTGCCCTCCTTCATGCGTATGGTCATGGTGGACATGCCCGGTGCCGTGGGCGATTTGATGACCGTGGTCTGGCTCCTGCGTCGCCGCGCGGCAGGCGCCGGTGCAGACGGTGTCGCAAAGCACGCAGTCGGCCGAGGAGCCGACACCTTCGACGTGATGGTGATGGCTCTCCTGGGCGAGCCCGACCTCCGCCTCGAATCCCAGCACCTGCTCGCGATATTTGCACATCTGGCAGTTCATGTTGTTGGTGCCTTCGAGGATCTCGTTCAGGCGATCGACGAAGGTTTCCACCACCAGGTCATGGGCGGCGAGATAGCCGGCCTTGAGGAAGCGGATATCGGGATGGCGCGCCGCGACATTGTCGGTCTGGTCGTAGATCCGCCGCACCAAGACGCCGGTGAACAGGAAATAGGGGAAGACGACGATGCGCCGGTAGCCGAGCCGGCTGGCGTGGTGGAGGCCGGGTTCGACCAGCGGGAAGGTGACCCCTGAATAAACGGTCTCGCCCCAGCCGAAGCCAAGGCCCTCCCACAGCATCCGCATGACCTTGGACACGTTGGAGTTGGCGTCGGGGTCCGAGGCGCCGCGCCCGACGACGACCAGCATGGTGTCGTGCAGCGGCTCGCCGTCGCGCCAGCCGTCGGCGACGAGGCATTCCTTGATCCGATCGCCGGCGGCCCGGATCATCTTCGGATCGATGCCAAGCTCGCGGCCATATTCGATCTGAAGGCCGTTGGCGGCCGCATAGGTGTTGAGAACAGAGGGAATATCGTTCTTGGCGTGACCGGCGGCGAACAGCATCCCCGGCAGCGCCATGACGGTGTCCGCACCGCTTTCCCGCAGGCGGTCGAGACCGTCGCGAATGACCGGCCTGGCGAATTCCAGATAGCCGTGTTCGACACGCCAACCGGGCAGGCGCGCGCGGAGCTTGTCCGCCAGGCCGCCGAACTCGGTCATCGCGCCCTGGTCGCGGCTGCCATGGCCGCACAGCATCAGAGCCTTCATGGATCGGCCTCCGTTCATCCCGTTTCGACGCCGGAGGAGCCGTGCCCGGCGAATCCGGAGCGCGGTTCGGTCCGACAGCTCCGTCTTGGCCCCCTGCTTGGGTCGGCCGCACCGGAATGTGTTTCAGCCCGTATCCGGGCACCGTCAGTTTCGTCAAAACCGGTAGACCGGGAGAGCCACATGGTCAAACGGAGTCTGCGAATGCGGGTGTCGCCCGGCGCCGTAAAATCGAACCGGGCACGCCTGGCTAACCGCTTATCGCGGCAGCGGACCAGGTCGTGGGGCGTCCCAGGGATCGATGATCTCGACGCCGAATCGTTCGAAATCGCCAATATTGCGGGTGACGACAGGGAGTTTCAGCTCCAGCGCCGTTGCCGCTATGAGCGCGTCGTTCGTCGGCACGCTGTTCGGCGTCGGAAGTGTCGCACAGCGCCGCGCGATCGGCAGCGTCACGTCGATGACGCGGTTACCGAGCAGCGGCAGAACCAGCGCTTCGAGCCATTCGCGCAGCAGTCGCGCGAAGTTCGCGTCCCGCCTCTCCTGGCGCAGGATGCCGAATTCGATTTCGAGGACCGTCACGACCGACACGCCGAAATCCTCCGGCGCGATTGCCGCGATGAAGCCCCTGAAATGATCGTTGGTCCGCTCAGGCCGCCGGCTGTCGGAAATAACATTGGTGTCGAACAGATAGCGCATCAGTCTAGATCGACGTCCCGGCTCCCAATGTCCACGCGTTCGGGGGAGAACGCAAAATCGGCTTCGGGACGCGGGTCGGACAGGAAATCGAGAAGCGTCGGCCGCTGGCGTGACAACCGTCGATATTCCGCCTCGGACATCAGGACGAAGGCCGGCTCCCCGCGCTCGGTGATGCGAACGGGAGCCTTCCGCGCCGCTTCCTTGACGCGGCCATGTTGCTGATTGAACGCGCGACTGCCGAAGGTCTCCATGGCTGCTCCATCTGTATTACATATTCCTTCAATGTAATACATGCATCCCGGACGATCAAGCTTCGGCCGGGTACTGGACTTGCGCCGCGCGTCGCGCGAGGAGGGAACATGCGCCAGACCGCCGCCATCATGCTGCAGGGCACCGGCTCCGACGTCGGCAAGACGGTGCTCGTCGCCGGGCTCTGCCGGCTGTTCGCCCAGCGCGGCCTCGCCGTGCGCCCGTTCAAGCCGCAGAACATGTCGAACAACGCGGCCGTTGCCGCCATTCCCGGAACGGCGGATTTCGGCGAGATCGGCCGGGCGCAATGGCTGCAGGCGCTGGCCTGCGCAACGCCGCCGACCGTCGACATGAACCCGGTGCTGTTGAAGCCGCAATCGGAAACCGGCAGCCAGATCGTGGTTCGCGGCCGCGTCGCCGGCGAGGCCAAGGGCCGCGACTACCAGCGGCTGAAGCCCGCACTCCTTCAGAGCGTGCTCGACAGCTTCGCGGCGCTTTCGGCCGAGGCCGATTTTGTCGTCGTCGAGGGCGCCGGTTCGCCGGCCGAGATCAATCTCAGGGCCGGCGACATCGCCAATATGGGTTTTGCCAACGCGGCGAAGGTGCCGGTGATCCTCGTCGGCGACATCGATCGCGGCGGCGTCATCGCCTCGCTCGTCGGCACCCATGCGATCCTGACCGAAGACGACCGGGCGATGGTAGCGGGCTTTTTGATCAACAAGTTTCGCGGCGACGTCTCGCTGTTCGACGACGGGCTTGCCGCGATCACCCGGTTTACCGGCTGGCCGTCCTTCGGCGTCGTGCCGCATCTGAGCGCCGCGGCAAGACTGCCGGCCGAGGATTCCGTCGCGCTGGAACGCCTGTCGCATAGCGGCCAGTCGGGTAAACTCAAGATCGCCGTTCCCTTGCTTAACCGGATCGCCAATTTCGACGATCTCGATCCGCTGAAGGCCGAGCCGGGCATCGCGGTCGCGTTCATACGACCGGGCGAAAGCCTGCCAGACGACGCGGCGCTGGTGCTCGTTCCGGGCTCGAAATCGACCATCGCCGACCTTGCCGGCTTCCGGGCGAATGGCTGGGACCGCGACCTTGCCGCCCATCATGCGCGTGGCGGCCATGTCGTCGGCCTGTGCGGCGGCTACCAGATGCTGGGGCGCCTCGTCCGCGACCCGGACGGCATCGAGGGGCCGGTGCGCGAGGCGCAAGGGCTCGGTCTCCTCGACGTCGAAACCGTGATGGCGCCGGAAAAGACCGTGCGCGAGGCCCGCGCGACGACGCCCGACGGCGAGCCACTGGAGGGGTACGAGATCCATCTCGGCCGCACCACCGGGCCGGACTGCGCCCGACCGGTGTGCCTCATCGACGGGCAGCCAGACGGCGCAACCTCGCCCGACGGCCGCGTCTTCGGCACCTATCTGCACGGGTTGTTCGGGGCCGACGACTGGCGCCGTCGCTATCTGTCGCGCTTCGGGCTGAAGGCCATCGGACCCGGCTACCGCGCCGGCGTCGAGACCGCGCTGGACGAGATCGCCGACGCGCTGGAACGGGTGGTGGATGTGGAAAAACTGCTGAGCGTGGCGCGAAGCCAAGCTGAACGTATCATCCTCGCTCCGCCCATTCCTTGAACGTCTCCATCCAGTCCTTGTGACAGCGCGACAGCGGCGGGCGGTTCTCGACGAGGTCGCCGGCCGCCCAGGCGATACGCTTTTCGTCGATCTCCCGCGTTACCTCGCCGTCCGGACAGAGGATGTAGCAGACGCACTGACCATTGGTTAGTCAGCGTCGGGTAGCCTTGGGGATTTCAGCATCCTTCGCTATTTTTGCTGATCCAGCTCACAACTGAAGCGCCCTGGCTCGTTCCCTGCGCCTGGACTATAAGTGCCGTCGGTAAAAGCACAGGGAGCATACCCATCCTTGCGTATCCCGATCGCTTCCATCTTGTCCTCACGAACAAAAAGAGGAAGCTCTGTCTGACCGAGCATATTATCCCCCAACACTACATCGGCCGGAGCTGGTTCGGATGAAAATATCACATGTCGGCGCTTCGGCGGCAAGAATAGATCGCCGTTGGTGAGCTGATCCCAGAATTCCTTTGCAGCAGAAGGCTTAATAAAAGATATTATCTCTTCGCTTCCCGCTCTCACCTCTGGTAGACTATCGACTTCTTCTTCAGACAATTGCGCCACAAGCCCCTCGTGTGACCAGGATTCAAATTTATCCACCGGGACAGCGACAATTTTTTCTCCTATTCCTAAGAAACCTCCGCTTGAAACAACTACGTCGGAACCGGTTCCGGGCGGACCACTCAGGAAACCTTCGATTTTGCCGATTGATCCGCCACCTTGAGTGATGACTTCGGAGGCCATGCCGTCCCGATCATCCCAGCTGAATATACAATCATAGCTCTTCTCGACCGCCTCAAGGATATTTTCGCCCGCATTCAGGACGATTGCGGGAGGTAATTTCGCGTCCTTCTGGATGAGATATTTATCCGTACATCGCGTCTGCGCAAAAGTTGTCGAAGACACAACGGTGGCCACAAAAGTCACTGCGGCCATTACGCTAATGCGATTACTGAATTGCTCCATCAATCGCCTCCCGCATTTATTTATACTTCATCATGTCCACGATTCCAACGCGTCTTTCCTGCCAATATTTCCCCGGATGGTTTGGAGCCATCGTGCCTGCGACTGCTTTCAAGCGGACCCTCAACGAGCAGCACGTGCGCGGATGCGATGATGGCACAGACGAACGCAAAATGTGTGAGCAACGCCTGCCAACCCAGCATGCTTTGCACGTGTTCGAAGGAGTTCCTGCCATCGACCACGATATCGAGCATCTCCGACCGCGCGAAGTAGCCGTTGTTTATCGCAAGAACCTCAGCCATTATAAATAATACACAGAATGTCGCCGCGAACGACGACACACCCCTGCCCTTATCCAGAAAAAACTTAATTACAAATCCAAATATAATGAACATACCTATAAGTATCGTCATTAACATCGATACTATTTTATCAACGGCATCCACCGCCGCCTTACGGCCTTCATTAATCTCCTCACTTGCATTCTATACTATCGGAAATTTTACTAAAAACTCCGCATAATTTAAAAGCGGAAGTCCAATTAAAAGAATAACTCCGAACCCTAGCGGCAACAGGTAAGCCGCAGATAAGCTCCCATTTCCTAGCCTAGACGAGCTTTCCATTGACGCTTCCAGGTGACTATAGGGGCGCGTGGAACTCGCCAATCACGCGCCCTGTATTCCTTACACAGCTGTCGGCCCCCGTCAATTAACAGATGAGATTCCGTGAAATAGTGGCTCTGCACAACTATCATCTAAACCTACTGCCTTCGTTTCCGCTACGTCCGATCCGCCCATTCCTTGAACGTCTCCATCCAGTCCTTGTGCCAGCGCGACAGCGGCGGGCGGTTCTCGACAAGGTCACCGGCCGCCCAGGCGATGCGCTTTGCGTCCATCTCCCGCGTCACCTCGCCGTCCGGGCAGAGAATGTAGAAATCCTCGGTGCCGAGCTTTTCCAGCATGAAATCGGCGGTCTGCTCGGGGGTCCAGGCCCCCTCCGGCTTCTCGGTGCGACCCTTTTGGGTCAAGGGCGTGAAGACGAAGCCGGGGATCAGCAGGCGCGCCTCGATCCGGCAGCCCTCGCGGTTGCGCAGATCATGCTGCAGCGCTTCGGTAAACGCCTTCACTCCGGCCTTGGCGACGTTGTAGGCGGGATCGCCCGGCGGCGCGGTGATGCCCTGCTTGGAACCGGTGACGACGATCACTCCCGGCTCGCCCTCCGCGACCATCCGCTCGCCGAAGATTTGGGCGACATGGATGATCCCGTGCAGGTTGGAGCGCAGAATTGCGTCCCAATTGGCGACCGGCCCGAAGATCTCGCTGCCGGGCTGAATCCCGGCATTGTCGAAAACCAGGTGGATCGTGCCGAAACGCCCGAACAGGTTCTTCGCCATCGTCTCGACCGCCGCGCGGTCGCCGACGTCGGTGTGCGAGGTCAGCACGCTGCCGGACGGGCTCAGCGCCGCAACCGCTTCCTTGGCTTCGGCCAGGCGCTCGGCTGCCCGGTCGACGAGGCAGACGGTCATACCGGCCGCGGCAAAGCGCTTGGCGGCGGCCAGCCCGATGCCGGAGGCGCCGCCAGTGACGACGGCGACCCGGCCTTCGGCGATCACGGGATGGGTCATCACAGTCTCCTTTCGCGAGATGGGTCGACGAGGGCGGGCCGCTGTTCGAGCGCGTGCGAACCACTCAACCGTGCAGCTTCAACGCCGGCCCCCTGGCCGGCGACATCATGTCGGCGAGGATCGCAACCGATCCGCGCCACGGGCCGAGCACCGCCCATTGATGCTGCCGTTGCAGCCCCTTGTAGGCGGCGGTCGCGAAGCGACCGTCGACGAGAAAATCGTTGCGGCGGGCAAACCCGACAAGTCCTACGGAGCCGGCGCGTCCCAGCGAGATCAGCCGGCCCTTGTCGTTGAACGTGAAGGCGTCGGGCGCGCCGCCAGCGATGATTTTCGGCAGCGCGACGGCAAGATAATCGGCTTGCTGGCTGGCGCATTGCGCCGTTGGCGGCAGCGCTGCGTCGGCGCCGCCGGGCGTGAAACTCGCCGCATCGCCGAGAACATAGACGTTTGCGTCCACCGTCGAGCGCAGGCGATCGTCGACGACGATCCGGCCCTTCTTGTCTATCTCGAAGTCAGCGAGAGCCTTCAGGCAGGGATGGCCGACGAGGCCGGCGGCCCAGACGGTCAGATCGGCGGGCCACGCCTTACCGTCGGCGGAGCGCACGTCATGGTCGGTCACCGCCTCGATCTCCGCGCCCGTCTCGACATCGACGTCGAGTGCCGCCAGGCGCCGCCGAACGCCCTTGCGCAGCCCGTCGTCGGCGCCCGGCATGAAATCGGGCGCCGCTTCCAGGATCGTCAAGTTCAGCAGCTTGCGGCTGGACGCCGCCTTGTCCGGATCGAAAAATGCCTGCTCGGAAAGCCGCAGATGCGCGGCAAGCTCCGTCCCCGTGGCGCCGGAGCCGACAATGACGATATTCGCCGCTTCGCCGGTTTCGCGGGCATGGATCATCGTGGCAATGAACAGGTCGCGGAATTCGTCGGCATCGGCCTTCTGATCGAGGCGGATGGCGTTGTCGGCGACGCCCATTGTCCCAAAATCGGGCGTAACGCCGCCGATCGCGATCACGCAGATATCATAGGAGATCGAACGCGCACCGGTCACGATCCTGCCTTCGGGGCCGCGTAAC
The DNA here is from genome assembly GCA_947488615.1 of uncultured Aurantimonas sp. Classification (GTDB taxonomy): domain Bacteria; phylum Pseudomonadota; class Alphaproteobacteria; order Rhizobiales; family Rhizobiaceae; genus Aurantimonas. The sequence goes on along the minus strand of CANKZU010000007.1, from coordinate 11,131 downwards.
TCGGCCAGTCGCACCGTCTTGGAGACACGGTCGATCGTCTGAACCCGGCCCTGCTCGAAGTGAAAGCCGCGCATGCCGGCCAGCATGTAGAAGCTCATTTCCGACAGAGTCGAATTGACCGTCCCGGCGGCGAATTCGTGCAGCCGCGGCTTCCACGAATGCGTACTCACCTGATCGACCAACGTGACGTGGCAGTCCTCCCGACCCGCCAGGGCGGCAACGAGTTCCAGCCCGCCGGCCCCGCCGCCGAGGACGACGATCCGCGTCGCTTCCACCACCTCAGCCGGCCGTGCCGAAGCGGGTCAAGAGGTCGGGGAACATCGCGGTCAATCCGACGAAGATCAGATAGAACGCGACGATGTAGCTGAGCAGTCGCGGCATGATCAGGATCAGAATGCCGGCGACCAGCGCGACGATCGGCTGCAGGGTGATGATTTCCATGGGAAGACTCCTTTTTCCGGCGAGAGAGATAGGACGCACATCGCGTCAGGCCATGTGCCAGCCATGGCTCGGTACGATCGACTGGCCGGTCAGCGCGTTCGAGGGGAAACCGGCCAGGAACACGGCGACGGCGGCGACATCCGCCATGGTCGTGAATTCCTGATCGACGGTCTCGCCGAGCATGATCCGGTCGACGACCTCCTGTTCGGAAATGCCGAGATCGCGCGCCTGTTCGGGGATCTGCTTTTCCACAAGCGGCGTCTTTACAAAGCCGGGACAGATCGTGTTGGCGCGCACGCCGTGCTTGGCGCCCTCCTTGGCCATCACTCGGGAAAGCCCCAGAACACCATGCTTGGCCGCGACATAGGCCGACTTCAGCGCCGAGGCCTGGTGGCTGTGGACCGAACCCATGTAGATCAGCGCGCCGGATTTCTGAGGATACATGTGTTTCACGCAAGCCTTGGTCAAAAGGAACGACCCGTCGAGATGGATCGCCACCAGCTTGCGGAACGCGGCATAGGGAAAGTCCTCGATCGGGTGGACGATCTGGATGCCGGCGTTGGAGACCATCGTGTCGATGCGGCCGAATCGGGCCGCGACGTCGTCGACCCCGGCGTTCACCGCGCTCTCGTCGGTCACGTCCATCGTCACCGCCATCGCTTCGCCGCCCAGAGCTGTGATGTCGTCCACGACCGCCCGGGCTCCATCCACATCGATGTCGCAAACCGCGACCCTGGAGCCTTCCCGCGCGAAGGCGAGGGCGATTTCCTTGCCGATGCCCGAGCCGGCGCCGGTGATGACGGCGACATTGCCTTCCAATTGCATGACCGCGCTCCTTGTTGTCCGTCCGCGGACATGGAAGGGCCGGCGAGGAGTTTAAAGTCCCCGCCGGCCCTACCGACCGAATTTATCGATGATCCGACCGGGTCGTCCCGGCTGGGATCAGAACTCTTCCCAGCTGTCGGTGTTGGTCTGTTCGGCCCGGGCGGCGCCGCCGCTGCCGGTGGTCTTCATCTGCGGCACGCCCCGCGCCGGCGCGGCCGGCCTTGCCCGGTTGGCGGCAGGGGCGGCGTTGCCACCCGACCGCGAAGCCTGGCTCCGCCCGGCACCCATCGAACTGGCGGTCTTGAACTGCGCCATCGCGCTCGCCAGTTCCTCGGTCTCGTTGGTCAGTGTCTGGCTCGCCGCCGTCGCCTCTTCCACCATCGCCGCGTTCTGCTGCGTCACCTTGTCCATTTGATCGGCCGCGCCCGACACCTCGCGCAAGCTCGTCGCCTGCTCCTTGGCGCTCACCGCGATCGTCGCGATCAGCTCGGCCATCGCACTCACCTCCGCGACGATCTCGTCCAGCGACTTGCCCGAGGCCGTCACCAGCTCGACGCCGCTCTCCACCTGGCTGCGCGACGTCGCGATCAGCGTCTTGATCTCCTTGGCCGCCTCGGCCGAGCGCTGGGCCAGCCCCCGCACTTCCTGCGCGACCACCGCAAAGCCCTTGCCGGCCTCGCCCGCCCGCGCCGCCTCGACACCCGCGTTCAAGGCCAGCAGATTGGTCTGGAAAGCGATCTCGTCGATCACCCCGATGATCTGGTTGATCTGCTCGGAGGATTTCTCGATCTGGCTCATCGCCGCCACCGCCTGGCCGACGATCTCGCCGCCCTTTTCGGCCTTGCCGCAGGCGGCACTGGCCGCCGTTTGCGCCTTGCCGGCGCCCTGGGCGGTTTCGTTCACCGCCGTCGTCACCTCGCCGAGCGCCGCCACCGTCTCTTCCAGGTTCGCCGCCTGCTGCTCGGTGCGCTGCGCCAGATCGTTCGACGCCGTGTTGATCTCCTGCAAGCCCGACCGGATCGAGGCGATCGAGATGACGACACCGCCGATCGCCTCTTCCAGGCTGGCGACGCTGGCGTTGAACTTCGCCCGGATCGGCTCGAACTCCGCCGCCACCGGCGCGGCCATGCGCACCGTCAGGTCGCCCGCCGACAAGCGCTCGAAGCCGACCTCCACCACACCGACGAAGGCGCGCAGATCCTCGGCCTTGGCCTCTTCCAGCGCCGCCTGGCGCTGCTTCGCCTGTTCCTGGTCGATCCGCGAGGCCGCAGCCTCGCTCTCCAGACGCTCGCGCTCGATCATGGCGTGCCGCAGATGTTCCACCGAGGTCGCCATCCGGCCGATCTCATCCTCGCGATCAAGCCCGACAACCACCAGATCGGTGCGGCCGTCCGCAACCGCGGCGATTGTCCTGGTCAGTTCTTTCAACGGCGCAAACAAGCGTCCCGACATCCAAAGCACGAACAGTCCGATGATGATCGCCGCGCCCAGTGAAATCGCCGCCAGCTTGTATTGCAGCGAATCGATGGACGAGAAGAATTCCGCCTCGGGAATGCCGACATAGAGAATACCGATGGTCTTGCCGGAGGCATCCTTGATCGGATCGTAGGCCGTGAAGAACGGCGTTCCGAGGATGTCCGCCCTGCCACGATAGGGCCGGCCATCCGCAAAGAGGGCGTCATAGACCGGACCGCGCGCCAACACCGTCCCTACGGCCCGGCTGCCGTCGGGCTTCTTGACGTTCGTGGTCACCCGCTTGTCGCCCATGAACACGGTCGCCGTGCCACCGACCAGCGACTTGATCTTGTCGACCGACTCGGAGAAATCGTTCAGCTGCTGTTGGCCGACATAAAAGCTGTCACCATCCCGCCGGAAGGAATCGCCATAAGCGCCGAGAACCTCCCATGCCACCCGCATATTGCTTTCCTGGCGCTCCGCCGCTCGCCTCGCGCCGTCTTCGCGCAGGACAATCACGTTGGCGACGCCAAACAGAACCGTCAGCACGGCCAGGCAGGCGACGACCATGATGGAAACCTTGGCAGGTAAAGAGAACCTACGGAGCATAAACTCGATCCTTGGGGACAGGCGCATTCTGACGTATGCGGAGGGTGACGATTCAGGAGTCGGCTCTCAACGCCCGGCGAATCATTCGCTAATCCGTTGATATCAATCAGTTATTCCTTGTGGATACCCGCACCATAAAACGTCAAAACTTAAAACTTCACTTCCACGTGATCTGCATTCGATAAGCCGTGCAACGGATGTCGACGCACCGCACGCGCGCCGGTCAGGCAGCACCGTATCCGCCCGGTGTCGGGGTGGTGACGATCACCGCCTCGCCGGCTTCGAGCACGGTCTGGTCGCAGCCTTGCAGCGTCTCGACACGGCCGTCGTTGCGGCGCACCTCGGTGCGGCCCATCTCGCCGTCGCCGCCTCCGGCAATGCCCTTCGGCGGCTGGGTGCGGTGCGAGGAGAGGATGGCGCAGTCCATCGTCTGAAGGAAACGGATGGTGCGCCGCGTACCATCGCCGCCGCGCTTCGCGCCGGCGCCGCCCGAGCCCGCGCGGATGTGAAAATCCTCCAGCACCACCGGATAGCGCATCTCGAGAATTTCCGGGTCGGTCAGGCGGGAATTGGTCATGTGGACATGGACGCCGGCGGTGCCGGCAAAACTCCGCCCGTCATTCATGCGGCCGGCCGGCGAGCCAGAGCAGATCGTCTCGTAATACTGATAGCGGTCGTCGCCGAAGGTCAGATTGTTCATCGTGCCTTCCGAGTTCGACAGCGCCCCGAAGGCGCCGAACAGGGCGTTGGTGACGTGCTGCGAGGTCTCGACATTGCCGGCGACCACGGCGGCCGGATAGCGGGGTTTGAGCATCGAGCCATCCGGCACGACGATCTTCACCGGCCTGAGGCAGCCGGCGTTCATCGGGATCGGCTTTTCGACCATCACCCGGAAGACATAAAGCACCGCTGCGCGGGTCACCGGCTCCGGCGCGTTGAAATTGTTGGCCATCATGTCCGACGTACCGGTGAAGTCGACGGTGGCCTCGCGCGCGGCCTTGTCGACGCTGATTCTCACCTGGATCACCTGGCCGGAATCCGTCGGGTAGTCGTAGGAACAGTTGTCGAGCCCGTCGATCATCTGGCGCACGGCTTCCGCCGCGTTGTCCTGGACGAAGCCCATATAGGCGCGCGCCGTATCGAGGCCGAAGGTCTCCACCATTTTCCTGAGTTCGGCGACGCCCTTCTCGTTGGCGGCGATCTGCGCCTTGAGATCGGCGATGTTCTGCTCGGGGTTGCGGGCCGGATAGGGATGGTCGGTCAGCACCCGGCGCAGCTCATCCTCCTGGAACGCCCCGCCGTCGACGAGCTTCAGATTGTCGATGAGGACACCTTCCTCGTCGACCTTCGTCGCCCGCGGCGTCATCGAGCCCGGCGCGATACCGCCGACATCGGCGTGGTGGCCGCGCGAGGCGACGTAGAACAGGATTTTTCCTGACTTCCCCCTCGTGCCTTCGGCACTCGACGCCTGGTTCTTCTCGTTCCCGCTCGTGCCTTCGGCACTCGACGCCTCTTGCTCGAACACCGGCGTGACCACGGTGATGTCCGGCAGATGCGTGCCGCCATTGTAGGGCGCGTTGAGGGCGAAGACGTCGCCGGGGCGGATCGCGCCCTGGTTCTGGGCGATGATCGTGCCGACCGAACGGTCCATGGAGCCGAGATGCACCGGCATATGCGGCGCGTTGGCGACCAGCGCCCCGGCTGCATCGAAGACCGCGCAGGAGAAGTCGAGCCGCTCCTTGATGTTGACCGATGAGGCGGTGTTCTGCAGCGTCACGCCCATCTGCTCGGCGATCGACATGAAGAGATTATTGAACACCTCGAGCAGCACCGGATCAGCGCCCTCGCCGGTTTCGCCTTCCCCGGTCCGGGCGGTTCCGAGTGCCGCATGGCGCGGCTTCTTCTCGGTCCGCGTCAGCATCACGTCGTCGCGCGCGGTGATCTCCGCCGACCAGCCGGGTTCGACGACAATCGTCTGGTTCGGCTCGACGATCAGCGCCGGCCCCTTGATCCGCGCGCCGGGCTTCAGATTCTCGCGGCGATAGAGACCAGCCGCGCGCTCGGTGCCGCCGGTAAAGAAGCGGCCTGTTTCGCCGGGCTCGGCGTCATAGCGCTCGACCGCGCCGACATCTCTGCCGTTGTCGTCGTCGCGATGTTCCGCGCCCTCGACCGAGACGTTCTCGACAACGATCGGCCGCTCCTCATAGACGAAGCCGAACTGCGCCTTGTGCGCCGCCTCGAAGCCGGTCCTGGCGGCGGCGAGATCGCCGTCATAGGGAACGGGCAGCGTCGTGTCGGTGCCATCATAGCGCAGCTGGAGAAGGATCGTGCGGTCGATGGCGTCTTGCGCGACGCCCTGCGCGCCAAGTTCCGCCGCGACCTGTGCCGACAGATCCTCCGCGAGCCCGTCGATCTCGGCTTTGGCGGCAACTTCGAGCGGCGCGACCAGCGCCCGGCTCCTGGACGAGAATAGCGACGAGAGGCCGATGCCATAGGCCGACAGGAGGCCGGACATCGGATGGATCAGCACCTTTTCCATCGCCAGCGCGTCGGCGACGAGACAGGCGTGCTGGCCGCCGGCGCCGCCGAAGGAATTCAAGAGATAGCGCGAGACATCGTAGCCGCGCTGGACCGAGATTTTCTTGACGGCGTTGGCCATGTTCTCGACGGCGATGGTCAGGAAGCCTTCTGCCACCTGCCTTGCGTCGCGGCCGTCGCCGATCCCGGCGGCAAGCGCTTCAAACTTCTCCGCGACAATGCCGGCATCGAGCGGCTGGTCCTGGCCGGGGCCGAACACGGCCGGAAACAATTCGGGCTTCAGCTTGCCGACCATGACGTTGGCGTCGGTGACGGTGAGCGGCCCGCCCTTGCCATAGGCGGTGGGGCCGGGATTGGCGCCGGCCGAATCCGGGCCGACCTGGAAGCGACCCTGGTCGAGATGAAGGATCGAGCCGCCGCCCGCCGCCACCGTGTGAATGCGCATCATCGGCGCGCGGATACGCACCCCCGCAACCTCCGAATCGAGCGCCCTCTCGTAGGCGCCGGCGTAATGGGTGACGTCGGTCGACGTCCCACCCATGTCGAAGCCGATGACCGCCTCGTGGCCGGCGAGCTTTGCGGTCTCGGCCATGCCGACGACGCCGCCGGCGGGACCCGAAAGGATCGCGTCCTTGCCCTGAAAGAGATCGGCGGCGGTGAGCCCGCCTGACGACATCATGAATTGCAGCGACGGCGCACTCGCGTCGTCCGCATTGGCGCCAAGCGCCTTGGCGACACGGGAGACGTAGCGCGACAGGATCGGCGTCAGATAGGCGTCGACCACCGTGGTGTCGCCGCGCCCGACGATCTTGACCAGCGGCGAGACCTCGTGACTGACGGAAATCTGCGTGAAGCCCGCCGCCTCGGCCAATTGTTTGGCACGCCGCTCATGGTCCGGATAGTGCCAGGAGTGCATGAAGACGATGGCGACCGCCTCGATGCCGTCGGCCCGCGCGTTGTCGAGCGCGGCGCGCACCGCCGCCTCGTCCAGCTCGCGCTCGACCGTGCCGTCGGCGAGCACCCGCTCCGGCGCTTCCGCGACCCGCTCGTAGATCTGTTCGGGCAGGATGATCTCCTTGGCGAAGATGTCCGGCCGCGCCTGATAGGCGATCCTGAGCGCGTCGCGAAAGCCCTCGGTGATCAACAGCAGCGTGCGGTCGCCCTTGCGTTCGAGCAGCGCGTTGGTCGCGACGGTCGTGCCCATGCGCACCGTGCCGACCCGGTCCGACGCAATTACCGCGCCGGTTTCGATGCCGAGGAGGTCGCGGATGCCTTCCAGCGCGGCGTCGTCATAGACGCCGGGATTGTCGGAGAGGAGCTTCTTGGGGTGCAACCGGCCCTGCGGATCGCGGCCGATGACGTCAGTGAAGGTGCCGCCGCGATCAATCCAGAAGTCCCATTTGCCGTTCTTGCCGTCTGGTGCTGCCTGCATTTTCGGCACTCCGCTCAAAATTTGATCTATATCGATAATTTATCGACATATTATCAGTGTGTTTGACGCAACGCAATTTTCGTGGAACTCTTCGACCGGACAACTGGGATGAGGAGACCCCGATGAAACACCTGCCGAACGCCGTTTTCTTCGCCGCCACGCTGGCACTGCCCGCTTCCGCCCTGGCCCAGACGGCCTGGGACATGCCGACCCCCTATGCCGAGGGGAATTTCCACGAGCAGAACATCGCGACCTTCGTCGCCGACGTGAACGAAAAGGCCGGCGAGGCAGTGGCGATCACGCTGCATCCGAACCAGTCGCTGATCAAGCATCCGGACATCAAGAACTCCGTCCGCGACGGCATCGTGCCGATCGGCGAGCTTCTGGTTTCGCGGCTGGAAAACGAAAACCCGATCTACGGCGCCGATGCCGTACCGTTCCTGGCGACGAGCTATGAGGACGCCAAGCGGCTCTACGACGCGCAGAAGCCGATGATGGAGAAAGCGCTCGCCAAGGAAGGCCTGAAGCTGTTGTTCTCGGTGCCCTGGCCGCCGCAGGGCCTCTACACCAAGGATGACGTGAACTCCGTTGCCGACCTCAGCGGCAAGACGTTCCGCGCCTACAACAAGTCGACCGAGGAGATCGCCAAGGGTGCCGGCATGGTGCCGACCCAGATCGAGGTCTCGGACATTCCCACCGCGTTTTCCACCGGCCGGGTCGAGGCGATGATGACGTCGCCGTCGACCGGCGTCGATTCCAAGGCCTGGGACTTCCTGTCGAACTATTACACCCTCAACGCCTGGCTGCCGCGTAATATGGTGATCGTCAACCAGGCCGCCTTCGACGCACTTCCGGCCGAGGCGCAGACCGCGATCACCGAGGCCGCCGCCGCCGCCGAAACGCGCGGTTGGGAAGCGTCCGAGGAAGAAACCAAAAGCGCTACCCAGACGCTGAAGGACAACGGCATCACCGTCTCCGAGCCGTCGGAGGAATTGAACAGCGGCTTCAAGGACATCGGCAAGACGATGACCGAGGCGTGGAAAGCCAGTGCCGGCGCCGAGGGCGAAGAGCTGCTGAAGGCCTACGGGCAGTAAGCCGCCAAGCCGGGCGGCTGCCGCGACGGACGGCCGCCCGATCCTCCCTAAGCCCTCCCGAGGAGCGTCGATGCGCCGAACCCTCGATACGCTCTATACCCTGGCCGGCGCCCTCGCCGCGCTCTGCCTCGTCGCGATCGCGGTCCTCGTCGCGCTGCAGATCGGCGCCCGCCTTCTCGATTATGCGCTCGTCTTCGCCGGCCTCACCCCGACCCGCTTCATCGTGCCGTCGCTCGCCGAGATCGCCGGATTCCTCCTGGCTGGCGCGACCTTCCTCGCCTTGGCCGACACGCTGGCGAAGAACGTCCATATCCGTGTCGACCTCGTCACCGCGCGGCTGCCGGATCGCGTCCGCCAGATCGTCGACGGCCTGGTCGCGCTTCTCGGCGCCGGCGTCGCCGGCTTCGGCACCTATGCGACCGGCGCGCTCGCCCTGAAGAGCCTCGAGTTCAACGACTTGTCCTACGGCATGATCGCAATTCCGACAGCGCTGCCCCAGGCCGTGCTCGCCCTCGGCCTTGCCGTCTTCACCATCGCGCTTATCGACGAGGCGGCGCTCGCCTTTACCGGGCAAGACCGCATCGCCGGCAGCGGGGGCGGGCTCTGATGGGTCTCTTTGAGGTCTCCATCCTCTTACTTGTCGTTCTGTTCGGGGCCCTCGCCTCGGGCCTTTGGGTCGCGCTGGCGCTGGTTCTCACGGCGCTGGCCGCGCTGATGACGCGGCCGGTGCTGCCCGACGCGCAAATTCTCGCCACCTCGATCTGGTCGGCCTCGATCTCCTGGGACCTGACCGCCCTGCCGATGTTCATCTGGATGGGCGAGATCCTGTTCCGCTCCAAGCTGTCGGAGGACATGTTTGCCGGGCTCGCGCCGTTGATGCGCCGGCTGCCCGGCCGCCTGATCCACGTCAATGTCGTTGGCTGCGCGATCTTCGCCGCCGTTTCCGGCTCCTCCGCCGCCACTACCCAGACCATCGGCAAGATCTCGCTGCCCGAACTGAAGGAGCGCGGCTATGACGAGACGATCGCCGTCGGCTCGCTGGCCGGCGCCGGTACGCTGGGGCTGTTGATCCCGCCGTCGATCATCCTCATCGTCTATGGCGCGGCGGTGGAGGAATCGATCGCCCGGCTGTTCATCGCCGGCATCGTTCCGGGCGTCCTGCTCGGGCTGATGTTCATGGGCTATGTGGCGCTGGCCGCGACGCTGAAACCCTCGCTGATGCCGCAAAACGCCGACGTCATCGTCACCGAAAGCGCCTTTCGCTCGTTCCGCCGCATCCTGCCGACCATCCTGCTCATCGCCGGGGTCATCGGCTCGATCTATGGCGGCATCGCCTCGCCGACGGAGGCCGCCGTCATCGGCGTCGTCCTGGCGCTGGTCATCACCGCCACGCAAGGCGCGCTGACCTGGCCGACGTTCCGCGACGGGCTGATGGCGGCGACGCGAGTCTCGGCGATGATCGCCTTCATCCTCGCCGGCGCGGCGGTGGTGACGACGGCCATGGGCTTCACCGGCCTGCCGCGCGAACTGGCGAGCTGGATCGGCTCGCTGGAGCTGTCGCCCTTTGCCCTTCTCGCCGCGCTGACGCTGTTCTTCATGGTGCTCGGCTGCTTTCTCGACGGCATTTCGATGGTCGTCCTGACCACCTCGGTGATCATGCCGCTGGTCACCCAGGCCGGCTTCGACCTCGTCTGGTTCGGCATCTATCTCGTCATCGTCGTGGAAATGGCGCAGATCACCCCGCCGGTCGGCTTCAACCTCTTCGTCATCCAGGGCCTGACGGGGCAAAACATCTTCAAGATCGCGGCGGCGACGGCGCCGTTCTTCGGCCTGCTGGCGCTGATGGTCGTGCTTTTGGCGCTGTTTCCCGACCTCGCCCTGTTTCTGCCGCGCACGATGTTTTCGGGAGGCTGAGGATGGCGACGAACGATCCGAAGGCACCCGCGACGGCCGCAGACGGCCTCGGTCCGATCGTCTCGGCAGCGCATCTGGCCGATGGCGCGCTGCCGGCGCTGTCGGAGGTCGAGTTCGGCCTGAACCTCGTCGGCCACGCCTTCGATCGCTGGATGATCCGCTGCATGACGGCGGCGGGCGAACCGGGCCTGACGGCAACCGAGGTCAATGTCCTGCACTCGGTCACCCATCGCGGCAGGGCCAAGCGCCTCGCCGACATCTGCCTCGTGCTCGGCATCGAGGACACGCATCTGGCCACCTACGCGATCAGGAAGCTCGAGGCCCGCGGCCTCGTCTCGCGCGAAAAATCCGGCAAGGAACGGCTGATCTCGGTGACGGCACGGGGGGAAGCTGCCTGCCGCCGCTACAAGGATCTGCGCGAACGCCTTCTCGTCGCCGGCGCCCAGGATCTGGGCATCTCGCCCGAGGCGATGTCGAGCGTCGCCCGGCTGATGCGGGTGCTGTCGGGGCATTACGACCAGGCGGCGCGCACGGCCGCGAGTTTGTGAGGAGCGACGCAGGAGGGATTCGTAGTCGCGTTTAGCTCTTCGCGTTTACAGTCGTGGTCTAGACTCTTATCAATGCGATGCGGCTGGACGCTCGCTTCGATAGTCTGCGGGGAAAGAAATGTTAGAGAGATTAAGATTTGAAAACTTCAAGTCTTGGAAAGATGCGAATATGAAATGCGCTCGTATCACGGGCGTTTTTGACCTGCCACTGAGTTTTTCCTCCATCTGAGATTAGAGTCCGGCCCTTGATTGAAGGACGGACAGATGAAGAGAAA
>CANKZU010000006.1 GCA_947488615.1 uncultured Aurantimonas sp. | reverse complement strand
GAAGAGAAGCGAGTGACCCGCGGAACGGTCGAGAAAAAGTGCAGGAGCACGTTGACCACAACGACCCCAATCAGAGAAGACTCTTAGGATCGTTCTATGCGGCTAATGTCTTAGCCACCGAATTTGTAGTTGATGCCGGCCCGGACGGTGTGGATGTCGAGATCGAAGGAATGATCGAGAGGTTGCGTCGGGATCGTCGCATTGACCGTCCGAAAGTCCGCGTTGCCAAAATCCGTATAGGTATACTCGAGCTTCGCCGAGAAATTGTCGGCGAAGGCGTATTCGACACCGGCTCCGACAGTGTAGCCGACATCGAAATCGGCACTCCCGACATGGCAGCGCTGGAGGCCGGAATCGACGGGCGGGCAGCCGTCCACGAAATCCCAATCCAGATACCGGGTAACCTCGGCGTCTGTGAAGGCTAGGCCGCCAGTACCGAAGACAAGGAGCCGGTCCATGGCCACGCCTGCGCGTGCGCGGACAGCGCCCATATAGTCCATGTCGAGCGTGTCGATGGTGCGCGCGCGATTGGGGCCGTTCGTGATGATGCCCGAGGTCCCTGTGTCATCGAGATCGGCGAAGGAGAGCTCCGCCTCGGCGCCCAGAACAAACTGATTGATCTGGTAGTTCGCACCGATCTGGACGCCACCCACGAAACCGTCGGTATCGAAACTTCTGTTGCCCGTCGTTGTTGCAAGGCTTGTCGCCAAAGCGTTGATGGTGCTTCCGGTCGGAACGCTCAGCGAGCCGTCCACATCCCCAAAGCCATATCCGGCATGCAGGCCGACATAAACACCCGTCCAATTATAAGTGACGGGAGCGATCGGTGCGATGACCGGTTCTTCGTAGACCACGGCGTCGGCAGCAAATGCGCCGGTTGGGACCAGCAATGCCGCGACAACGCCGGCAACAATTATTTTCATTTCTCTCTCCGGGAGCACAGTTAACAAGCGTGGAAAAAATACGGTAAATAACCGTTTTCGTATGTAGTAAATTTGCTACGATACTGCATTTTTCAATTCGAAGTTGCACGATTTTCAATCGAAACGACCGCAAACGGCAGCGAACGATCGTGAAAGAGGGTATATGTAGCCGACAACAGATAATGACGCTGAGAGACGTAGGTGAATGTCCCTGCGCCATTCGAAGAGGGTGCATCATGCGCGTCGGGCGGATGCTCGCTGGAGTCCACCCCTCCGGAAACAATGGTCCATCGACTCGGCGTGCACCCGCTTTCAATCACCGGCGGGGCAGTTAGCCGCGACACGGCGCCCCGCTGCCCCCTTTCGTCTGGACAATCGCTCGACTTCCCGCCTAAAACCCGCCCGAAATCGCGATCTTTTCGGGAGTGCGGCGAAAATGCGTCGCGTCTCCCCTTGCCGCGCGGGGTTAAATCCGCAAGAAGCGGTGCGATCCGCGCGAGACCAGTCAAGGAGTGGCAGCCGCCGTGAGCGTCAACGAACACGCCGACCCGAACCGGGAACAGTCCGACCCGAACCGCCGGGACTTTCTCTATATCGCCACCGGCGCCGCGGCAGCGGTCGGGACCGCCGCCTTCCTGTGGCCGTTCATCGACCAGATGAACCCTGATGCCGCGACGCTGGCGCTGTCGGAGATCGAGGTCGATGTCAGCCAGGTCGCCGAAGGCCAGTCGATCACCGCCAAATGGCGCGGCAAGCCGATCTTCATCCGTCAGCGCACTGCCGCCGAGATCGAGGAGGGCAAGGCTGTCGACCTGTCCGACCTGAAGGACCCGCTGGCGCGTAACGCCAACATTGCTGGCGACGCTCCTGCGACCGACGAAAACCGCGCCGCCGAAAGCAAGGAAGCCTGGCTCGTGATGGTCGGCGTCTGCACCCATCTCGGCTGCATCCCGATCGGCCAGGCCGGCGACTATGACGGCTGGTTCTGCCCGTGCCACGGCTCGCATTATGACACCGCCGGGCGCATCCGGACCGGGCCGGCGCCGGAAAACCTGGCGATCCCGCCCTTCGAATTCACGTCCGACACGACCGTGCGCATCGGCTGACAGGGAGAAAGTTCGAACTATGAGTGGTCATTCTTCCTATGTGCCGACGAGCGGCTTCATGCGCTGGCTGGACGCGCGGCTGCCGCTGCCGCGTCTCATGTATGATTCCTTCGTCGCCTATCCGGTGCCGCGCAACCTGAATTACGCCTACACCTTCGGCGGCATCCTCTCGATCTTCCTGGTGTTGCAGATCCTGACCGGCGTCGTGCTGGCCATGCACTACGCCGCGTCTTCGGCGATCGCCTTCGAATCGGTCGAGAAGATCATGCGCGACGTCAACTGGGGCTGGCTGCTGCGCTACATGCATGCGACCGGCGCGTCGTTCTTCTTCATCGCCGTCTACATCCACATCTTCCGGGGGCTCTATTACGGCTCCTACAAGCAGCCGCGTGAGGTCCTGTGGATTCTCGGCGTGATCATCTTCCTGTTGATGATGGCGACGGCCTTCATGGGCTACGTGCTGCCCTGGGGTCAGATGTCGTTCTGGGGCGCCACCGTCATCACCGGCTTCTTCACCGCATTTCCGCTGATCGGCGAGCCGATCCAGCAGCTCTTGCTCGGCGGTTTCGCGGTCGATAACGCCACTTTGAACCGCTTCTTCTCGCTGCACTACCTCTTGCCGTTCATGATCGCCGGCGTGGTGATTCTGCACGTCTGGGCGCTGCACGTCACCGGCCAGACCAACCCGACGGGCGTCGAAGTCAAGTCGTCAAAGGACACCGTGCCGTTCACGCCGCACGCGACGATCAAGGACGGCTTTGCCATGATCGTGTTCCTTGCGATCTTCGCCTATTTCGTCTTCTACCTGCCGAACTTCCTCGGCCATCCTGACAACTACATCGAGGCGAACCCGCTGAAGACGCCGGCGCACATCGTGCCGGAATGGTACTTCCTGCCGTTCTACGCCATGCTGCGTGCCATCACCTTCAACATCGGCCCGATCGACTCCAAACTCGGCGGCGTCCTGGTGATGTTCGGCTCGATTCTGGTGCTGTTCTTCGTACCTTGGCTCGACACCTCGCGGGTGAAGTCGACGGCATTCCGGCCGCTCTACAAGATATTCTTCTGGATCCTCGTCGCCGACTGCATCTTCCTGGGCTGGCTCGGCGCCAAGCCGGCGGAAGGCATCTACCCGATCCTCGCCCTGTTCGGCACGATCTACTATTTCGGTCACTTCCTGGTGGTGTTGCCGGTCCTCGGCCTTATCGAGACGCCCAAGAAGCTGCCCAACTCGATTTCAGAGGCGGTGCTGGGACCCGATCGCGGAATCGGCACGGGCACCGGCGGCGGCGCTGCCCCCGCACCGACGGCCTCAGCGCCGAAAACCAAAGGCTGAGCGGAGGCTTCGGAGAAAGACATGCCAATGACCAGACTATTGTCAGCCCTTCTCACCGCTGGCGTCGTCTTCGCGCCGATGTCGGTTGCGATGGCGCAGGACGCGGCAGCGCCCGCCGAGAATGTCGAGGCCGCGCCGGCCGCTGGAGTCGAGGGCGAGCAACCCGCAGCGGAAGCCACCGAGGCCGCGCCGGCCCCGGTTGCCGAGGATGAACAGCCGGCCGAGGCCGAGGCTGCCGCCTCCGAGCAAGCGGCCGGGGAGGAGCACGCCGAGGCTGAGGAGGAGCACGGCGAGACACCGCATTACCCGTTGAAGAAGCCCGAGGAGCTGTCCTGGAGCTTCGCCGGCCCGTTCGGGAGTTGGGACGTGGGGCAGTTGCAGCGCGGCCTGAAGGTCTACAAGGAGGTCTGCGCGGCCTGCCATTCGATGAACCTTGTCTCGATGCGCAACCTTGAGGCACTCGGCTACAACGAGGAGCAGGTGAAGGCCTTCGCCGCCGAGTATCAGGTCACAGACGGACCGAACGCCGACGGCGAAATGTTCGAGCGGCCGGGTATTCCGTCCGATCGCTTCCCGGCGCCGTTCCCCAATCCCGAGGCGGCAGCCGCGGCGAACAATGGCGCGCCGCCGCCGGACTTCTCGCTGATCGCCAAGGCGCGGGCGGCCGAGCGCGGCTTCCCGACCTTCGTCTTCGACATCTTCACCCAATATGCCGAGTCCGGGCCGGACTACATTCACGCTCTGCTGACCGGCTATGGGGAAGAGCCGCCCGCCGGGATCGAGTTGCAGCCGGGAACATATTACAACCCGTATTATCTGGCCGGCCCGGCGCTGGCCATGGCAGAGCCGATCTCGGACGGCTTCGTGGAGTACGGCGACGGTGCGCCCGAGACGACGGATCAGTACGCCCGCGATGTGTCGGCGTTCCTGATGTGGGCGGCCGAGCCGCATCTGGCCGAGCGCAAGGCGACTGGCCTCGTGGTGATGCTGTTCCTCATCGTGTTCGCTGCGCTGATGTTCCTGATCAAGCGGCGGGTCTGGGCGGGCACGCCGCACTGAGGTCGGTATGTCTGACACATGACGGAAAGAGGGGGGCTCACCGGCTCCCTTTTTTCTTGGCCGGGGCGCGCCATGTCCGGCGAACACCGAATGAGCGACGGCCAAGGGAGTGAGCCACGATGTATATCGCCATGAATCGCTTCAAGGTGCTGCCCGGCGCGGAAGCCGAGTTCGAGACACTCTGGCTGAACCGTGATTCGAAACTGCGGGACGTCCCCGGCTTCGTCGAGTTCCATATGCTGCGAGGGCCGGAGCGGGATGGCTACACGCTCTATTCCTCCCATACGATATGGCGAAACCTCGCAACGTTCGAGGCATGGACCAGATCCGAGGCATTCCGCGCCGCCCATGGCAGCGCTGGCGGCACCCGGCCACTCTATGTCGGACATCCAGAATTCGAGGGCTTCGAGGTTATCCAGACGATCGGCGCCGCTTGATTTTCGCCCCTTCCGAAAGGCCCGTCACCGCATGAACGACTTCGCCGCCGCCATCCGTACCATCGCGGACTATCCCAAACCCGGCATCCAGTTTCGCGACATCACCACGCTGCTCGCAGACCCGGCGACATTTCGCGCCGCCGTGGACACACTGGTCGACCCTTACAAGAACGAGGGCGTCGACCATGTCGCCGGGATCGAAGCACGGGGCTTTATCCTCGGTGGGGCGCTCGCTCACCAGCTTTCGGCCGGCTTCGTGCCGATCCGCAAGAAGGGCAAGCTGCCGCATACAACCATCCGGGTCGCCTATAGCCTCGAATACGGCGTCGACGAGATGGAGATGCACCGCGATGCCGTCAGCCCCGGCCAGCGCGTACTGTTGACCGACGATCTGATCGCCACCGGCGGCACGGCCGAAGGCGCCGTCAAACTTTTGCGCGAGCTCGGCGCCGAGATCGTCGCGGCGTGTTTCGTCATCGATTTGCCCGATCTTGGCGGGCGCAGGAAGCTCGAGGCGCTGGGCGTGGACGTTCGAACCCTGGTGGAATTTTCCGGCCACTGATCGGGTTCTCTGTAATTCGGCGTCGGCCGAACACTTGTCGGGCCGCGGAATGCCACTCAACGGTAGGCGGCGGGCTGGAATCCGGCCGCATTAACTTCAACTTCCGCACGGCGGAACTCTTTAAGGAGATATCCGCCGATGTCCGAATCCTCCATCGGCCGGCTGAAATAATAGCCCTGCAATTGGTGGCAGTTCATCTGGCTGAGAATCTCGAGCTGCTCGACGTCTTCGACACCCTCCGCCGTCACGCAAAGACCGAGGACCTTGCCCAGAATCATGAACGTCTCGAGGATGCCGTGGGCGACGCCATCGTCCTTGATGGCGTTAACGAAGGATCGATCGATTTTGAGTTTGTCGAATGGAAAACTCCGAAGGTAGGACAGACTGGAGTAGCCGGTCCCAAAATCGTCGAGGGCGATTTTCACTCCGATGTTTCGGAGTTCGTGAAGAATCGCCAGCACCTGCCGGGGGTCGTCGATCAAGACGCTTTCGGTGATCTCCAGCTCGATCCGATCCGGCCGGAGCCCGTTTAGCGCGAGCGCTTCGCGCACCACGGCGACGAGGCTGCCATCCTTGAACTGGTGTGCCGAGACATTGACGGCGACCGACAGATCATCGGGCCAGGTTGCCGCGGTCCGGCAGGCTTGATGCAAGACCCAGGCGCCGATCTCGACGATCGCGCCGATTTCTTCCGCAACGGGGATGAATTCGTCGGGGGGGATCCGGCCGCGTTCGGGATGTTGCCATCGCGCAAGGGCCTCGAAACCAATCGTCCTTCGCGTAATATTGTCGATGATCGGCTGGTAATGAAGGAGCAGTTCCCCGTTGCCGACGGCATCGCGAAGCTCCTGTTCCAGCCTGTGGCGCTCGATGCGCTGACGCGCCATGGCAGGCGTGAAGAACCGGAATGTCCGCTTGCCTTCGGCCTTGGCATGATAGAGCGCCAGATCGGCGCATTTCAGGAGATGCTCCGGGTTCGTGCCGTCTAGGCCGGGAAAGGCGATGCCGACCGATGATCCCACGCTTGCCGTTTCGGATCCGAGGTCGAACGGCTTGGCAAAACTTTCCAGGATTGCCCCTGCCAACAAGGCGGCCGTCGGCTTGTCAGGAGCGCTCCGCGCTATGATGGCATATTCGTCGCCGCCGATACGCGACACCGTGTCACCGGATCCGACCATGTCTTTCAGCCTGACGCCGACTTCCTTCAGCAGCCGGTCGCCCATCGTATGGCCGCGGGTGTCGTTGACGGATTTGAAGTTGTCGAGATCGAGATAGAGGATGCTGCATGCTGGAGCGGCGGAGACGCCATCACCAAAAATATCCGCGACCTCGCTGGCGAAGTGGGCCCGGTTGCACAGTCCCGTCAGGCTGTCGTGATGGGCCAGGTAGAAGATCTTGGCTTCGGCTTCGCGAGCGACCGTGATGTCCGACGCGACGCCGCGAAACCCGACAAAATCGCCGCCGCAGTCGAAGACCGGCTTGCCCGAAATGGAGACCCATCGTGAGACAGGCTGAGTGACGACTTCGGCAACCTGATCGCGAAACGGCGTTCTGGTCGTCACGTAGCCTAAAACCGTGGCGAGACCGTCGCTCGTTCCGCCTGGGCATGAAAGAACGGATTGCAGCGTCGTGGCTCGGTCGAACCGCATTTCGTTGGCGGCCTGACAACGGAATTGCGAAAACCGGTCGATGCCGCGCGTAAGCGTCCCGAGTGCATCGGTTTCCCAAAGCCAGTCGCTGGTCCCTTCCTCGAACTCGCGCAGCAGCAATTCGATGATGGCCGACTGCTCGGCGAGTTGTTGCTGATCCTCGAAATTCTCCTTGATCAACCGCCCGCGACCGATTCCGCTTTGAATGACAATGAACGAAAACGCACAGAGCAAGATCGCGAACAGATAGTCGTGCGGTCTTCCGGAAAGAAACAGGGCGAAGGCCCCTCCCGCGATAATCGGAATCATGTAGTTCATCATCGCCGGCCGGAGCGCGCACAGCGAGAAGGCGCCGCCGGAGATCAAGCCCACCATGATCGTGGCGACGATCGCCTTCCCATCGCTGCTCGCAGCAGGATAGATGACGATGGTGGTCAGCGACCACCACGACCCCAAGAGCAACGCGGACACCCTGGCGCGATTCAATGCGCGCTGCGACGCGGTTTCCCGAGCTCCCAGCGTCCGAATACGATTTGACGACTGGATTGCCGTTGCCACAAAGTAGAGAAGCGGCGTGCTCCAAACTAAAAATACCGACGCAAGACCGGCATTATACGCAACGGGAAATGTGATACCCGCGCTGACCACGTTGCCGAGCATCATGATCGGTGTGAATTTTAGAATATTGTTGATTTGAACGCCGCGAAAGTGCCGCAGGACGACAGAATCTGAATCTGTCGATTTCGAACCATTCCGTCCGGTGGCAGTCGTAAGCATAGAGAAATACCGTCATGGTCCTCAGGTGTCTTGGTTGCATAAAATCCGATGACGCACTAAGAAGTCGTGAATTGGATTAGTTTTAATATGCAACTACCGCGACGGATCTGCAGCGGTTACGTGGCAGCGGGGATGCTGGGGCCGGAAAAACAAGCTCCACCGGTCGCCGTCGGCGCGAATCAGAGGCATCGGCAACACTTGGGCGAATTGTCGCGCCCTCTCACATAGCGGGCATCAATCGGTGCCGCTGAATGCCGCCCCATCGAAGGAAAACACCGGCTCACCGTTCTGGTTGACGCCCAGCGTGGTGAATTCCACGACGCCCCAGCCTGGGCGGCTGGCGGATTTCCGCTTCGCCGTCACAGTTTGCCGGAAGGTCACCGTATCGCCAGCATAGACCGGTTTCAGCCAGCGAAGGTTCGTGACGCCGGGGGAGGGACCCATTTTCGGGACGGGGTTGCCTGCGGCGATCCATTCGCGAGCTTGGGCGGCGCGGGTATCGACATTGAGCCGCATGCACACTGCGGCGGTGTGCCAGCCGGAGGCGCAGAGCCCGCCGAACATCGAAGCCTTTGCGGCCGACTCATCGAGATGAAAGCTTTGCGGGTCGTATTTTGCCGCGAACTGCTTGATGGCGTCCGCGTCGAAGCTGTGCGAGCCGAGGTCGATCGTTTCGCCGACGGTGATCGTCTCCCAGTAGCTCATGCCGCCGCGCCCTCGCGGGTCAGGAGAAACAAAGTGTGCTCGCTTTCCAGAACGGTTTCGTCGCGTCCATTGCGCAGTACGGTGGAGATACGGGCGAGGCCGATCGTCGGACGTCTGGCCGAAAGGCGCGCGGACAGAACGCGCGCCGTTCCGGACAGAGTGTCGCCGGGCCGGACTGGGCGCTTCCACTTGACGAAATCGACGCCCGGGCCCCCCTGCGACGTAGAGTCGAGCACATAGGCGTCGGCCATCATCCGCATCATCATCGCGCAGGTGTGCCAGCCTGACGCCGACAGACCGCCGAGCATACTCGCCTTCGCCGCCTCTTCGTCCAGGTGGAACGGCTGCGGATCGAACTCGCCCGCGAATTCGATCACCTCCTGCTTCGTGACCTCATAGGGGCCGAGGGCAATCTCCAGCCCTTCGGTGAAATCCTCGAATGCGCGCACTGTCGTCCTTTCCTTCCTCAGCCTCTGGTGGCCACAACGGAGGTGATCGCGAATCAAAACCAGTCAGTTGGGTTCAATTGTTGAACTTGAACATCAGCACATCGCCGTCCTGGACGACATATTCCTTGCCCTCGTCGCGGGCCTTGCCGGCTTCCTTGGCCGCGGTCTCGCCGCCGAGCGCGACGAAGTCGGAAAAGCCGATCGTCTGGGCGCGGATAAAGCCTTTTTCGAAGTCGGTATGGATGACGCCGGCCGCCTGCGGCGCCTTGGACCCGCGCTTGACCGTCCAGGCGCGCGCCTCTTTCGGCCCGGCGGTGAAGTAGGTGATCAGGTCGAGAAGCTCGTAGCCGGCCTGGATCAGGCGGTCGAGACCCGGTTCGCTCAGTCCCATCGCCTCCAGATAGTCGCCGACCTCCTCCGCCGGAAGCTGGGCGATCTCCGACTCGATCTCCGCCGATATCACCACAGTTCGGGCACCTTGACGCTCAGCCATCGCGGCCACCGCTTCGGAATGCGCGTTGCCAGTGGCCGCGTCATCCTCGGCGACGTTGCAGACATAGAGGACCGGCTTGGAGGTCAAAAGGTTGAGGTTGCGCAATTCGCGCCGCTCCTCCGAGTCCATCCCGGCAAGCAGCACGCGCACCGGCTCGCCGGCCTGCAGCTTCTCCAGCGCCGCCTCCATGACCGGGAGCGCCTGCTGCGCCTCCTTGTCCTTGCCGGCGGCTTTCTTGCGTGTGGCGACGGTCCGCCGCTCCAGGCTTTCGAGGTCGGAGAGCATCAGCTCGGTTTCGACGGTCTCGGCGTCGGCCACGGGGTCGATCGTGCCCTCGACATGGACGATGTCGTCATTCTCGAAGCAGCGCAGCACGTGGACGATTGCGTCGACCTCGCGGATATTGGCGAGGAACTGGTTACCGAGCCCTTCGCCCTTGGAGGCGCCGCGCACCAGGCCGGCAATGTCGACGAAGGTGATCCGCGTGGCGATGATCGCCGCCGATTTGGCGATCCGGGCGATGGCCTTCAGCCGCGCGTCCGGCACCGGCACGTCGCCGGTGTTCGGCTCGATGGTACAGAACGGGTAGTTCGCCGCCTGGGCGGCGGCCGTCTTGGTGAGGGCGTTGAACAACGTCGATTTGCCGACATTCGGCAGGCCGACGATACCGCATCTGAAACCCATGGGGTCTGGTCCTTGTCTCTAGATCACCGGTGAAAGCGGATGCGAGCGGAAATCCGGTTCCACCTGTCCGCATCCGGCTCGTAAAGGAGGAGGGGCCGGCATGACGCCGCTCAGTCCTTCGACCCGAAAATTCGTTTCAGCATCTCGGCCATCGGGCCCCTGTCCGGCAGCTTCACCGTCGGGCCGCTGCCGCGCGCCTGGCGGATATGGCTGCGGCCCTTGCCGTTGCTCTTGGTGGGTTGCGCCGCCGCGGAGCCCTTGGCGCCCGCCGGCTCGCTCGATCCCGTGGCAACGCTCACCTTGTTCATGAACAGGACGTCATCGCCGGCGACCAAACTGTCGACGTGTCGGGCGACAGCGTCCAGCAAGGGATCGAGCCATTCTCGGTCCACCTTGGCGAAATCGCCCAAGACATGTGGCGTGACGGCCTCTTTCGCGCCGGGATGGCCGATGCCGAGGCGCACGCGTCGATAATCCTTGGTGCCGAGATGGGCGTCGATCGATCGAAGCCCGTTGTGACCGCCATTGCCGCCGCCGGTCTTGACCCGCAGCTTGCCCGGTGCCAGATCGAGTTCGTCATGGATGACGACGATGTTCGCGGGCTCGATCTTGAAGAAGCGCGCCGCCTCGCCAACCGAGCGGCCGGACTCGTTCATGAAGGTCTGGGGTTTGACGAGAAGCACTTTCTCCGCCCCGATCTGGCCTTCGGCGATCTCGGCGGAAAACTTCTTCGACCAGGGTGAGAAGGACGGGTCCCTGGCGATCTCGTCGAGCGCCATGAACCCGATATTGTGGCGATTGCCGGCGTAGCGGGAGCCGGGATTGCCCAATCCTGCGATCAGCAACATCGCCCGGCTCCTTTTTCTCGTGCAAGTTGGTCCGCGGTGCCGACGGTTTACTTGTCCGCGTCGGCTCCGTCCGCCTCGGCCTCAGCGTCGCCTTCAGCAACCTCGGTTGCCTCGACTTCGTCAGCCGCCTCGGCTTCCGCCGCCTCGTCTTCCTCGGACCTGAGCGCGGCCGGAGCCGCGATCGTCGCGATGGTGAAATCGCGGTCGGTGATCGTCAGATCGACGCCCTTCGGCAGCGTCAGCGCCGAGGCATGGATGGAATCGCCGATGTCGAGGCCAGTGAGATCGAGGGTGAAGGCCTCGGGAATGGCGCTTGCGGGCGCGACGACCTCGACCGTATAGCGCACGACATTGAGAACACCGCCGCGCTTCAGGCCCGGGGCATCGTCCTCGTTCTCGAAGTGAACCGGGATTTCGACGGTCACGCGGGTCTTTGCGGAAACGCGCAGAAAGTCGACATGCATCAGAAAGTCGCGGACCGGCTCCAGCTGATAGTCTTTCGGCAGCACCTGGATCTTCTTGCCGTTCAGCTCGATCGTCGCGACATGGGTCATGAAGCCGCCGGCGTGCAACGCCAGAAAGGTTTCCTTGTAGGGGATGGCGATCGGCTGGGGATCTTGCTTGTCGCCGTAGATGACGGCGGGAATCATTCCGGAGCGGCGAAGATGTCTGGCGGCCCCCTTGCCGACCTTGTCGCGCGCCTCGGCTTTGACCGTGAAGGTCTCGCTCATGGCTATATCCTTTTGTTTGCGAGGTGGTCGCGCGGACGTCTTGTCCGAAACGACGAAAAGCGGACCCGTCGGCAAAAGCCGACCAGACCGCTCAACTCCGCGCTGCCTCCAAGGGTGTCTGCGCGGACGGGGTGCCTATAGCGCAAGGCGCGGGGAGGAGCAAGGTGCGCGAGCTCGCCGGTCCGCACGTCGCACTTCCGCTCAGAGCACCTTCAGATCATGCAGGCCGCGGTCGATGAGCTCGCGGATGAAGCGCTGATAGGGCAGGCCGCGCTTCTTCGCCTCGGCCTTGACCAGCGCGAGCTGGGATTCGGGCAGGCGCATGTTCACCCGCGCGGTCTTGCTCTCGAACTCGAATTGGATGCGTTTGAAGCCGGAAAAGTCGTACTCGGAGAGATCGGCGGTATCGACGAAATGCTCGGCTTCCTCGTCCGTCTTGAAAACGGGAAATTGCTTGAGCGGCTTACCCTCTGGTCTGCTCATATCGAAGCACCTCCTTCCGGTGCATGTATCTTGCGCTGATTGGTCTGATTTTCATGCCGTCCCAGTGCCGACGGAGCGTGAAGACGATGAAAACCGAACGTCCCATCGCAGCCTTGCCGACGGCGTTGTATCGATTTTCAATCGCTCCATGCCCCCGGTCCGGGAAAATGAACGGCCCAGCAGTCAGCGCCGCTTCGATCTCTTCCCGCGAAACGCCATGCTTGCCGCATTTCGGCCAGTTGCCGTCGTCCCAGTCGAAACCAGCGATACGTTCCAGCACGACCGTCTCCGTCGATGTGCACGAATGTACACACATCGTCCGGTCTCGGCAATGTTGAAGCTGTCGCGGATTCGGGACAGTGGTTTAGTCGCGACTTGCCGCCGGCGCCTTCCAGCCGTCCGGCAAGTCAGGGTTGCGGGTATAGCCGGGACCGATGGTCAGCGGGGCGGGCGGCATGACGGCGTCGGACATTTGCGAGGCGACGGTGAACGCGTCCTCGAACAGCACCGCGCCATCGCCATTTTGAACGAGGCGCACCGTCACGCGGTAGGGCTTGTCCTTTTCGATGCCGCTCAGAGGCGGAGAGCGCAGGCCGTACCGCTTGCTGCGCGGCGTCAGCTTGGCACTGACGAGAAACGGCGGTCCACCGGCGGGGTCTTCGAACGACGCTTCGATGCGCGAATAGTTCCGCACCGGCTTCTCGACGATGGCGGTGAAGCCGTAATAGGCGTCCGCGACGCGGTAATTGAAGATGAAGCCGGAGCCGGCGATGGTCAGATACGGCTTGTCGGCGACGTTCTCGCGGGTCGCCAGGCCGACGGCGAGCAGGATCGCGACAAGACCGATGCTGGTAAGGAGCACCTGCCGGACGCTGATCTGGTCGAGGCGTTTGAGCATGGCCAGGCTCCCGATTTTCGGGGTCAGGCGATGGATGTTACGCCGGAAATCGCTGCGCGGCCAGAAGCGACCGGGCGCCGAGCGATCGCGCCGGCGCTGTCAGCCCGTCAGTCGAACAGGCTGGAGACCGATTCCTCGGAAGCGGTGCGGGCGATCGCCTCGCCGAGAAGGTTGGCGGTGGTCACGACCCGAATGTTGGGGGCGCTGAGGATCGCCTTGGTCGGTTGGATCGAATCGGTGATCACCAATTCCTTGAGGCTCGATGCGGTGATGCGGGCAGCGGCCCCGCCCGACAGGACGCCGTGGGTGATGTAGGCCGAGGCGCTGTTGGCGCCGGCCTTCACCAGCGCATCGGCGGCGTTGCACAGGGTGCCGCCGGAATCGATGATGTCGTCGATCAGGATGCAGTTGCGGCCGGTGACGTCGCCGATGATGTTCATCACCTCCGAATCGCCCGGCCGGTCGCGGCGCTTGTCGACGATGGCCAGCGGCGCGTCGAGGCGCTTGGCCAGAGCCCGCGCGCGCACGACGCCGCCGACGTCCGGCGAGACGACCATCAGGTTCGACAGATCCTGGTGCGCCTTCACGTCGCGCGCGATCAACGGCACGGCGAACAGATTGTCGGTGGGAATGTCGAAGAAGCCCTGGATCTGGCCGGCATGAAGATCCAGGGTCATGACCCGGTCGGCGCCCGCCTCCGTGATCAGATTGGCGACCAGCTTGGCGGAGATCGGCGTGCGGCCGCCGGCTTTACGGTCCTGCCGGGCATAGCCGAAATAGGGGACGACGGCGGTGATACGGCGGGCCGAGGCCCGGCGCAGGGCATCGATCATGATCAGAAGTTCCATGAGATGATCGTTCGCCGGATAGGCCGTCGACTGGACGATGAACACATCCTCGCCGCGCACATTCTCCTGGATTTCGACGAAGATTTCCTGATCGGCGAACCGCCGGACCATGGCGTCGCCGAGAGGCAATTCCAGGTAGCGTCCGATGGCTTCTGCGAGAACGCGATTGGAATTGCCGCTGAACAGTTTCATCGCGTTCTTTCCGATAATCGGGCCACCGATGGGCAAGCGCTATGGCATGCCGTTTCTGGGCGGTGTCCTTGGCGAGGCCGATCGATGGAGGGGCTCATAACAACATCGCGCGAATCGTCAACCCGCGCGGTTTCGCAGTGCGGTAAGAATCACGGAACTGGCACGCAAGGCGGAACGGCGGTCAGCCGGCGCGGGGGGGCAATTCGGTGGCCTCGTTGAGGGTCCGCTTGGCGACGGCCTCGAAGGTCGTCAGATCGACGGCCGCCCACGGATCGTCGGTCTTGCCGGGAATGGCCTCCTGGCCCTGGATGCGCTTGATGCGCTGGTCGTTGGCGTCGAGCACGTCCCAGACATAGACGAGCGTCGTCGTGGAGCCGTCGTTGAACGCCGAGAAATAACCCTTGAGCCGGACATCCGCGACCGATTCGGAGGCGGGCCGGATCCGCAGGCCCTGCGCCGCCGCCGTGTCGGAGAGCGCGCGGGCGAGCAATTCGGCTTTGTCCCGAGGCGCTCCGACCAGAGGCAGGAACTGGATTTCGCCGGCGGTCCGGACAGCCGCGGTCGCGGAAGCGGGCATAGCGGCAGGCGGTGGGGTGGCGGCCGCTTGGGTCGGCGGCGGGGCGAGTGGTTCGGATGCGAGCGGTGCGGGAGGAGGAGCGAGCGGCGCGGATGCGATCGCGGCACGCCGGGGCGTGAGCGGCTCGGATGCCGGAGGCGGATAGGCTGCGGCAGGAGAAGTGGTGGCGGGGTAGGCCGCCACCGGATACTGGGCCTGGGGTGCCCCTATGCTATCGCCGGCTGCCGCGGACATCGAGCCCACCGGCGCTCCGAGCATGCTCGTCGAGCCGATGTCGATGCTCGGCACCGGGCCATTCTGTCCCATGCCGATGGTGCCGTCGACGCCCGTACAGGCGGTGAGGACGGCGGTGAGGCTGACGGCAATGACCGGCGCGCGATGGGCGTTGCGGGGTTTCACGGGAGCTGTTCCCTAGCCGTTGTCAGGTCTGGCGTTTCGACTGTCAGGTCTGTCGTTTCAGCCAGGCGAGCGTCGGCGATCTTTCGCAGGGAAATCTTAAAAAACCCTCGAAACAGGCGCCTTGACCCGGTCGATGCGCGCGATTCGATTGTCGTGCTTTACAGAACAATAAGATCGAGCGGCAGCCGTGACAGCGACTCCGGCTCGGCCGTCGTCGTCAGATAAGTGCGCCCGAGCGTCATCGCGGTCTCGCTATCGGAATCCATGATGATCATGTGGGCGAACAGCGTCATGCCCGGCTCGATGACCGCCGGATTGCCGGAATGGAACATCGGCGTGTCCATCCAGGATGGCGCGTAGCGCGCGCCGAGCGAATAGCCGCAGGCGCTGAGCCGGTGGCGGGCCAGTTCGTGTGCCTCCATGACGGCGGCATGGGCGTCGAAGACGTCGCCGAACGTCTGGCCCGGCTGCATGGTCGCCTCCACCGCCTGCAGCGCCTCGCGCGCGGCGGCATGGAGTTCGAGGTGCCGGTCGGAGGGCCGGCCGACGATCACGGTCCGCATCAGTGCCGCGTGGTACTGGGCCTTGACGCCGGCCCATTCGAGCGTGAGCTGGTCATTCTCGTCGAGCCTGCGCCGGCCGGATTTGTAGCGGCAGAGCAGGGCATCGCGGCCAGACCCGACGATGAAGGGGTTGGCGGGATAGTCGCCGCCCTGTCGAAGGATATTGCCCTGCATTGCCGCGAGGATTTCGGCCTCGTCGGCCCCCGCCCGGATCAGCGGCTGGGCCGCGTCGAAGGCGTCGTCGGCGAGGCGCGCGGCTTCGCGGACCATGTCGATCTCGGCCGGGCTCTTGACCGCCCGCAACAGCGGGATGAGCGACGAAGCGTCCTTCAGGGAGGCGAACGAGCCGAGCCGTTCCTCGACCTGCTGGCCGTTGGCGGCGGTAAGCCCGTGGGTGGCCCATTCGACGCCGATGCGCGCCCCGAGCAAACCCATCTCGTCCAGCATGTCGCGCAGCTCAATGACGGGATCGGCATTGCCGCGGTCCCGCCAGACTGAGATCGCCTCGAGAATCGACGTATGGCGAGCCTGGCGAAGATCGGCCGAGCGGGTCAAAAGGCGCATCTCGCCGTCGGCCTTCACCACGAGGCACTGGAAGAAGCAGAATCCAAAGGAATCGTAGCCGGTCAGCCAGTACATCGAATCCTGGGCGAACAGCAGCATTGCGTCCAGCTTTTGCTCACCCATTTCGAGGATCAGCCGGTCCCTCCGGGCCTCGAATTCGTCCCGTCCGAAATGCAGCATCGGTCAGCCTCTCAGAGCGATGGCGGATAGCTGGCGGCCGTAGTCTGGCTCGCCGCGATGGGTGGTGCGCCGATAGGAGAAGAATCGGTCGGGATCGCCGTAGGTGCAGGTGCCGACGAAACTCGCGGCGACGCCGCTCGCCCGCAATTGCGCCAGGATGAAGCCTGGAAGATCGAACTGGCGTTTGTCGGGCGCTGCCCCAACGAGGAAGAAGCGCTCGCGCGTGGCGTCGCCGTTGAGGAACTCGGCCATCATGCCGACGCCGACCTCGTAGTTGGCCTGCGTGATCGTCGGCCCCAGCACAGCCGCGATCGAATCCCGGTTCGCGCCGGCGCTCTCCATGGCTGCGATTGTCGCTTCGAGAACGCCGCCGAGCGCCCCGCGCCAGCCGGCATGGGCGGCACCGACCACACCATTCTTTGGGTCGGCAAAGAGCACCGGGCCGCAGTCGGCGGTCACGACGCCGATGGCAAGTCCGGCCCGGTTGGTCACGATGCCGTCGACGCGCGGACGTTCCCCAGTGAACGGTCCATCGACCACGACGGCTTCTCCGGAATGGACTTGCCACGGGGTCGCGAGATTGCCCGGAGACAGGCCAAGCGTTGCCATGGCGCGGGCGCGGTTCTCCTCAACGTCCTCGCGCCGGTCGTTCGATCCGGCGCCGACGTTCAACCCCTCATAGATGCCTTCCGACACGCCGCCGAGGCGCGTGAAGAAGGCATGGCTGACACACCCGGCACCGGTCAGGCGGTCCGAGCGGATGAGCGCCGAATCGGCGAGGGGCGTGGCGGGACTGGCTCGGGTATCTGACATGGCGCGGGATGGTGGTGGAGGGTCCGGGCGAAGTCAATGCGGCGTCAATCGCCGCCGGCCGGCCCGAAAGGTGGTAAAGACAATGGTCGAGAAGATGCGGACAAAACCTTGAAAAGAATACCCATATCTTTCTCGTCTTTGCCCGCCAACCGCGCCACCGCAGCCCGGATTTCCTCCCGCCCGGCCTCGTCCCGCCCACTGCCGAGAGTGCCGGCGCGTTCCAGCAGCCCGAGGGCGAGCAGAACATCCCCTTGTGGAACCGTCGAGGAGACGGCGAGCCCGGCGTGTCGAAACGGCGCCGCGACCCGCTCGAAATCGACATGACTGGTGAGATCCGCTTCGCCCGGACGGTCGAGCGGGTCCGCAAAGGCATGGCCGTGGATCGCCTGCAGCGTGTCCCCGAAGCCGGTCGCGGCATGGCCATAGTCGATGAAGAGCCCGGCACCGCCGTCCTCGGCAAGCCGCTGGGCGATGGTCGCCGCCAGGGTTTCGCGCGTCGGTGACAATTCGAGAACCGCGCCGGCCATTGGCGGGTGCGGCAACGTCGCGGCGATTTCGCCCGGCAATTCCGGCCGTGCCTCGCACAGCACGAACTCGAAACGTCCGCTATCGGCAACGGAGACGCGGCGCTCGCGCCAGGTCTCGCCGTCGAAGACGAACTGGCGGATGGCGAGGGCGTCGAAGAGCTCGTTGGCGACGAGAAGCAGTGGTTCCCGTTCCAGATCCCCGATCCGTCTGACGCGGCGGATCGGCAGATCGAAACGGTCGAGGGCCGCCATCTGTTCGACGGCGAGCCTATCGCTCGTTTCCACCAGCCGCACCTTGGCGGCCTTGAGGCAGCCCGGCGCGACGGATCGCAGGGTCCGCAATATGTCGGCCATCAGCGTGCCGCGCCCCGGCCCAATCTCCGCCAGCAGGAACGGTGAGGGGGAGCCGTGTTCGCGCCAGGCCGCGGCGATCCAGGCTCCGATCAACTCGCCGAACATCTGGCTGACGTCCGGCGCGGTGATGAAGTCGCCACTGCGGCCGAAGGGTTCCCGCGCGCTATAGTAGCCATGCTCCCGGTCGAACAACGCCACGTTCCAGTAGCGATCGAGGCCGATCGGCCCGTCGGCGCGGATTTGCTCCGCGATCTTGCGGGCGAGGGGAGTCATGGCCGGGTTGCGTCGTTCCCGCCGAGTGTCTGCGCGTCCTCGGCCTCGCGCGGCTCGTAGGCGCGAGGCTTGGCGGTTGCCATGCCCCAGATGCCGATGAGCAGCATCGGGATCGACAGCACCATGCCCATGGTCAGCCAGCCGCCGTACAGATAACCGAGCTGCACGTCGGGCATGCGGAACAGCTCCACGAAGATGCGGGCACAGCCGTAGCCGAATAGGAAGAGTCCCCCGACGAAGCGGGGGCGGCCGAGCATCTTGAAGTGATGCGTGGCGATCCTGAGGATCAGCCACAGCACGATGCCCTCGAGCGCCGCTTCGTAGAGCTGGCTCGGGTGCCGGGGTAGCGCATCGGGCGCATCGGGAAACACCATCGCCCAGGAGACGCTCGTCGGCGCACCCCACAATTCGCCGTTGATGAAGTTGGCGATGCGTCCGAAGAACAAACCGAACGGGACCGACGCGGCGACGACGTCGATCAGGCTCCAGACCGGCACCTTGTGGACACGGCAGAAGATCAAAAGGGCGACGACCACCCCGAGCAGCCCCCCGTGGAAGGCCATGCCGCCCTCCCAGACCTTGAAGATGGCCAGCGGTTCGGCGGCATATCGCTCGAAATCGTAGAAGAACACCGATCCCAGCCGCCCACCGATGACGATGCCGAGCGTGAGATACAGGATCATGTCGTCAATCTGGAGCTTGGTGATCGGCGAGACGCCGTTCGGCCAGAGCCTGGCGTTGCTGGCGAGATAGCGCCCGTAAAGCCATCCGCAAAGAATGCCGGCGACATAGGACAGGCCGTACCAACGCAGCTGGACCGGCCCGAGATCGAGAAAGACCGGGTCGATCTGCGGATAGGTCAGAACGCCGAGGGTGGGGAGGGTGAGCATCGAACCGCCGTTGCGAGATTGTCGACGCCGGGCGCCGCTTTGAATGCGGCGCGACATAGACCTTGTCCCCACTGGAGGGTCAAGGGCGTCGCTGGATGATTGAAGCATCGCGTGAAGCGTTGATTTGCGTCAATGCCGCGACCGGCCTGAAGGCCGATAACGTTGCCATCGCCTATGTCGCCGGTCGCGGTCTCGGATGTACCTCAGACTCGGTCTCGCGCGCGACAGCGCACGGCAACACGGCTCAATGCCGGGCGGTGACCCGACAATCAAAAGGAGACCCACGATGTTCAAGTTGCTATTGGCGTTGACGACATCCGCGTTGATTCTGGCCGGCAGCGCCACGACCGCCAGCAGTCAGCAGAATCAGGGAGCCGCCGGGCAGCAGGATCACCCCGGCAAGATGATGCAGCAGCAGGACGACGACATGATGCGTCCGGCCGCGCGGCGGTCGGAACGTGCCGAGGAGGACGACGGCAAGATGCGGCCGGGTCGGCAACGCTCAGAGCGCGATGACGACGATCATGACAATCGCTGGGGCATGCGGGGCGGTATTATGGGTCCCCGCATGGGCGGCGCCCATATGATGCAGATGATGATGATCCTGCTCGATACCGATGGCGATGGCGCTTTGTCGCTCGAGGAGGTCCAGGCCGTGCATGCGCGGTTCTTCAAGGCGGTTGACGCCGACGCGAATGGCAAGGTTACGATCGAGGAAATGCAGGCCTTCATGTCGCCGAGGGGCGGCAGAATGATGCCGCGCCAGTAGGCTCTCGGTGTTACGGGGAAGCCGGCCGCAACTCGTTGCGCCCGGCTTCCCTCGCGATTTCGGCCGTTCCGCTCTGTCGTGGCGTTCAGCCGCGCGTTGCCCCGGCTTGCTCGCGGAAGAACCGGAGCATTTCGCGGCTGGCGTCCGGTCCTTTCGGCTCCGTATAGGTTCCGGCGGGACTGCCGCCGGACCATGCGTGGCCGGCGCCATGCAGGACCCAATGTTCCAGCGTCGTCCCTCGTTGTTCGTCGGCGTGGACCGTCTGGGTATATCGTATCCCGCCGGGGGCTTCGCCCTGGCGAATTTCGGTCTGGACGCCGGCGGCGGCCTTCGCCTGTTCAATCACATGCTCGCCATTGACCGGATGGACGGTCGTGTCGCGGTCGCCATGAAAGACGATGGTCGGGACGAAACCACCGGACGGCGACGTCTGGGAGTTGGGGGCGGCGCCGTTGCGCATCGCGGCGAAGGCGGACCCCATGTCGCGCGCTGCCCCGCGGGCGAGGCCCGAATGAACGCCGACGGCGGTGAACAGCTCGGGATAGGTGGCCCCCATGATCGCCGCCGCGGCGCCACCGGCGGACAGGCCGGCGACGTAGACGCATTCCGGCTCGACGGAAAGTTCGTCGATGATCTGTCGGGTGATGCCGGCGATCAGCGACGGCTCGCCGCGATCGCGCTCCTGATCGCCCGCATTGAACCAGTTCCAGCATTTGGAGGTGTTGGCGGAGCGGGACTGGGCGGGATAGGCCACCAGGAAGGTCTGCTCCTCGGCCAACTCGTTCATCCGCGTGCCGGCGGCAAAATCGTCGGGCGACTGGGTGCAGCCGTGCAGCATGACCACGAGTGGCACGGCCTGCCCATCATATCCGCTCGGAACATAGATCTTGTACTCGCGGCTTCCCGCCGCGTTGGCGTAAGTGCGGGCGGAAAATCGGGCGCCGTCGGGCAAGGGGCCTGTGTCGGGAGCGACCGGCGAACTGCCAAGACCCTCGAACCCTTGCGTCCCGATCCGGTCGAGAAATCCGCGCAGCACCTGCGGGATCGCGGATTTTTTCGGCTCGATCCGCGGGTTTCTTTCTGGGGAAGGTGATGCGCTCCGGGTTTTTGAAGTCGCGGCGGTAGGGGTGATGTCGATGACGGAAGCGGCGGCGCCCGCAGGCCGGCGATCATTGTCGTGCTGTGCGTCGAAACCCGCGGCCGACGAGGCCTCGTCCGAACTCAACCCCTGCAGAAGGGCCATCGCTTCCTGGAGTTGCCCGTTCCGGGTCAGACGGGTCGCCTCCATCATGGTGGCCTTGGAAAGTGGTTTCATGGATTGAAATCCTGTGGGAGGAGCCAGCAGTCCGGCGCCCCCGGCTGGGGAGAAGAACGCGAACTCACGCTAGATGCTGGGAAGGAATGCTGCGATGCAGCATTGGTTCCCGATGACGGCGATAAACGCCGATCCCCTCAGCGTCCCGACCGAAACCCAATACGGCATTTCAGCCGGATGCCGCCCTCCAACGGCTGGGAGGGGCCATTGGAGGGCAGCGGTTCGATTTATTTCAGGAGCTTCAACAGCTCTTTCGCGGCCTCTTCCGACGACGCCGGGTTCTGGCCGGTCACCAGCTTGCCGTCGACGACCACGTAGGAACCCCAGTCGGCGCCCTTTTCGTAAAGGCCGCCATTCGCCTTGAGCATATCCTCGACCAGGAACGGCACGACGTCCGTGAGCCCGACGGCCTCTTCCTCGGTATTGGTGAAGCCCGCGACACGGCGGCCGGAGACCAGCGGTTTGCCGTCAATCCCGGTTGTGTGGCGGAAGATCGCCGGGGCATGACAGACAGCGCCGATCGGGCGGTCGCTGGCGGCAAACGCCTCGATCAGGCGCTTGCTGTCGGCGCTCTCGGCGAGATCCCAGAGCGGGCCGTGGCCACCCGGATAAAAGACCGCGTCGAACTCCGCCGCGTCGATTTCCGCGAGCTTGGCGGTCGTGGCCAGCGCCTGTTGGGCCGCGTCGTCCTTCTTGAAGCGTTCCGTCGCTTCGGTCTGGGCGTCCGGGGCATCGCTCTTCGGGTCGAGCGGCGGCTGGCCGCCCTTCGGCGACGCAAGTGTGATCTGGGCGCCAGCGTCGCGCAGCACGTAATAGGGCGCGGCGAACTCCTCCAGCCAGAAGCCGGTTTTTTCGCCGGTGTCGCCGAGGGTGTCGTGGGATGTGAGGACCATCAGAATGTTCATGTGTTTATCCTTGAGATTGATTATTTCGCGTTGCCGACGCGGATCACCCGCTTGCCGAAATTCTCGCCCTTGAGCAGGCCGATGAGGGCCTGCGGGGCGTTGTCGAGACCGTCGATGATCTCTTCGCGGTAGTGAATCTTCCCCGCCTCGATCCAGGCGCTCATCGCTTTGGCGAACTCGGGATAGAGATGGACGAAGTCGTTGAAGATGATGAAGCCGCGCACGGTGAGCTGCTTGCGTAGGATTTGGCCCATCAGCCAGTTCATCCGATCCGGCCCGTCGGGCAGGCTGGTGGCGTTATACTGCGAGACCAGGCCGCAGACGGGAATGCGGGCGCCGATATTGAGCAGGGGCACGACAGCGTCGAGGACCTTGCCGCCGACATTCTCGAAATCGATGTCGATGCCGTCAGGCGTCGCGGCTTTCAGCTGTTCGGCGAAATCATCGGATTTGTGATCGATGCAGGCGTCGAAGCCGAGCGTGTCGACCGCGTAGGCACATTTGTCCAAGCCGCCCGCAACGCCGACGACGCGGCAGCCCATGAGCTTGCCGATCTGGCCGACCGTGGCGCCCACGGGGCCAGTCGCGGCGGCGACGACGAGGGTCTCGCCTTCTTTCGGCGCGCCGATCTGGGTCAGTCCGGCCCAGGCGGTGAAGCCGGGCATGCCCATGATGCCGAGCGCCCAGGAGGGGTGTTCCGGATTGCGGCCCAGCGCCGTTACGCCTTGGCCGTCCGACAGCGCGTAGTCCTGCCAGCCGTTGAAGCTCAGCACCCAGTCGCCCTTGGCGAAACCCTTCAGCTTCGATTCGACGACCTCTGACACCGTGCCGCCGACCATGACCTCGCCGATTGCGACCGGCGGGGCATAGGACGGCGCGTCGCTCATGCGGCCGCGCATATAGGGGTCGAGCGACAGGAACTCCGTGCGCAACAGCATCTGGCCATCGGCTGGCGTGGGAACATCGATGGTTTCGAGCTTGAGCGTGCTGTCGGTCGGCTCGCCCTTCGGGCGGTCGGCGAGAACGATACGGCGGTTGGCGTCGTCGGTCTGGGACATGATCAGCTTTCGATTGTGATGTGAGGGAGGGGGAGCGGTTGCGCGCCCGGCGCGCGACATTCTCAGGACGGAGGAATCAACCTTTCGGTGGTCGCCATGGCGACCCTGAACGGAGCATCGTCCCGTGCCAGGCTGGCCATGAGACTGGCGCCGAGCCAGATCTGGTAGAAGGTCGTGGCGAGGGCTTCCGGATCGTCGGTCGCACCGATCGATCCTTCGGCGGCGCCCTGGCGCAGAACCGCGGCCAATTTGGCCACGATGGCATCGATTCCGTCCCGCAGGACCGCGCTCATGCCGGGCGACAGGTCGGCGACCTCGGCGGAGAGTTTGACCACAAGGCACCGATCCTCCGCCCGGGAGCTGCATTGTTTCAGACGCCAATCCGAGAAATAGGCCAGAAGGCGATCCTTCGCCGACAGAGCGGTGTTGTCGAGTGTCTGGGTGAGATCCGCCTTGTAACCTTCCACGAAGCTCTCGAGCAACGCGCAGCCATAGGCCTCTTTGGACGGGAAATAATGGTAGAAGGACCCCTTCGGCACTTCGGCCGCCTTCAGAAGTTCCTGAAGTCCAACAGCCGTGAATCCGCGCTGGGCGGCGAGCCCTCTTCCAACAGCCAGAAGATGCGTACGGGTATCGGTCATGGCCGACATATTGGGGCGATTAGACCGGTCGTCTAGTGGGCAGGTCCAAAAAGGTTATCGAGAGCATCGGGCGAAAAAGAACAATCCGGGTCGCCGGGAATAAGAAACCCGCGACCCGGACGGGTCTCAGAGCGCCGAGAGCAGAGCCCGCGTCGGCCAGCCGTCAGCCGGTAGGCCAAGCCGCTGCTGCTCGCGGCGCACGGCCGAGCGGGTATTCTCGCCGAGGATGCCGTCGACCCCGCCGACATCGTGGCCGAGTTCGACGAGCCGCTGCTGCAAGCGCTTGGTCTGATCGAGGTCGAGGCCAGGCTGCGGATTGCCCATGTCGATGGGCGGGGCACCGGCAAGGCGCGTCGAGAAATAAGCCGCAGTCAGGGAGTAGACTAGCGACTTGTTCCATTTCAGATAAATGTCGAAGTTCGGATAGGCGAGGAAGGCCGGGCCGCCGCGCCCCATCGGCAGGATCAGCGCCGCCGGCAGTTCGTCGGCGGGAAGCGGCGAACCGTCCGCCTTGGCAACGCCGAGCGCGGCGAAGCTGGAGCGCGGTTCCTTGTTGACGAGGGCGGCGCGATCCCAGGGGAAATCGGCTGGCACTCGTACCGCTTCCAGCCAGGGCTCGCCGCCGCGCCAGCCGAGCGACTGGATGTATTTGCCAGTGGTGACGAGGACGTCGGCGGCGTCCTTGCGCAGATCGACGCGGCCATTGCCGTCGCCGTCGGTGCCGAAGGCGATGTATTCCTCCGGCAGAAGCTGGGTTTGGCCGATCTCGCCGGCCCAAGCGCCCTTCATCTCCGACGGGGTCAGGTAGCCCCGATCGACGATCTCGATCGCGCCGATGAGATGCGGGCGGAACAGCTCCGGCCGGCGGCAGTCATGGGCGAGTGTCGCCAGCGCCGCCAGCGTGTCGAAATTGCCGAGCACCGCGCCGTAATCGGTCTCCAAGCCCCAGAAGGCGGCGATCACCGGGCCGGGGACACCCGTCTCGGCTTCCACCTTGGCAAGGACGCTGGCGTATTTCTGAAGATTGGCCTTGCCTTGACTCAGCCGGTAGCTGTTGACCATGCGGGTGGCGAATTGCTGCCAATCCTGGGCGAACACCCCTTGTGCGCGGTCGGCGGCGAGGACCTTCGGATCGAGCCGCATGCTGGCGAGCGCCGTATCGACGGCGGCCGGCGACAGGCCCTTGGCGAGGGCCTCGGCCCGGACCCCGTCGAGGAACTGCGAAAAGTCGCCGCCGCACTGCTGGGCCGCCGCGAGGCTGGTGCCCGACAGGAGCAAGGTCAGGGTCAGGGCAAGTCGGCCGGCTCGAAGCATCGCGGAGATCCTCATCTGTGCGTTTGGCGGAATGGTTTGCGCCTAGCCGCTCAAGATGGCGGATTGAAGAAGGTCAGCGCGCGAGATTTGCTTCCAGCCACTTTTTCCAGTCCTCGCGGGTTCCGGCGAAGGCGTTGCGGTCGACCTCGCCCTTCACGCCCGGGACGGTGCCGGTCCCGGTATACTGCCAGAATCGAAATTTGCGGTTCTCGTAAACGTTGTCGGGATGATCCGCGACCGCTCGCAGCCAGACCTCGTGGCGGGGGAAGGCACCGACCAGCCGGTCGCGATGCACGTCGATCGGGATGTAGAGAAGCGGCCGCTGGCCATAATGGCGTTCGAGCGCGTTCGACATCGCCATCACTTCGCGAACCAGTTCCTCGCGCGGCGGCCGCTTGGTGCAGGTCGGCGAAAACGGCGTCCACTCGATATCGATCACCGGTGGCAGCGCCAGGCGCTCCTTGGGGACGGCGTTGATGAAGGCCTGGGCTTGCTCGATTCCCGGCCGGCAGTGATACCAGAAATGGTAGGCCCCGCGCGGGATGCCCGCCGCCTTCGTCTTCTCCCAGTTCTCCTGGAACCGTTCGTCGACCCGGTCGCCCCCCTCCGTGGCTTTCAGCCAGGCGAAGGCGACGCCACCGTTGCGGGCGGCGTCCCAATCGACCGTGCCCTGGTATTTCGAGATGTCGATCCCGTGGATCGGGTATTGATGGGCCGATTCGGCGGCCATGCCCGTGAGGCCGAGCTCCTTGACGTCGAGGGTCGGGGAGCGGCAGCCGCCGACCAGCAGTGCCGCCGCCGCTATGCCGGCCAGGACAAGCGCCCGCCTGCCCAGGCCGCGGCGCGTTCTGGTCGATGGGGCCGGGTAGGTCGGAAAGAAACGCTTCATCGTCGGCTCGGCTCGGTTTGAATTGGGCCATCATGATGGCGGGTTGAGACAAATCGCAAGTGGTGCCGGCACAGGCTTTCAAGCCTCGACCAGCAGGCGTGGACAACTGCCAGGGCGAGTGGGCCGCTCCGACGCAAACCAGGACGAAATTCGCGTAATCTGGCGTCGATCAGATCAAAGTGAGCTTGACCGAAGCTTGCCGGCATCATTTACAGGGTCACGCGCGATCCCGGCCTTGATGGCGGCACGGCGCGGTGTGGCATTTGCCTCGCCGGGAGCGATCGCCGATAATTGCGAATCGACAAAGGGCGGCGAGCCTCCGCAATGCAGATATTATCCAACCTCAACACCTTGCTACAGGCGATCCCGACCGGTGGCCGAGCCAGCCTCGAGGCGGTTCTGGAAAGCATCCGGGCGTTGTTTGGCGGCGACCAGGAAACCCGCCGCCGGGTCGCTTTCGGCGTCGCGGTGATCGCGCTGTCGGCCAAGATGGCGAAAGCCGACGGCATCGTCTCCCAGCAGGAAATCACGGCGTTCCGGCAGATTCTGGAGATTCCGCCCGAGGAAATGCGCAATGTCTTTCGTCTCTATGACATCGCCAAGGAGGACATCGCCGGGTTCGAAATCTATGCCGCCCGGTTGCGCGGCCTGTGCCGGGACGAGGATGGGGATTGCCAGTTGCTGGCGGATGTCCTGGATGGTCTGTTCCACATCGCCAAGGCGGATGGCCTGGTGCATGAGCGCGAACTGGCGTTCCTCGCCGAGATCGGCCGAATCTTCGGGCTGAGCGACACGGAATTCGCCCGCATCAAGAACCGCCATGTCCTCGGAGCGGAAAATCCCTACGCGGTGCTCGGCCTCGATCCCGACGCTCCACCGGCGGAGACCAGAGCGCGCTATCTGTCGCTGGTGCGCGAAAACCACCCCGACCGGCTGGCCGCTCGCGGCGTGCCCGACGAATTCATGTTCATCGCCACCGAGCGGATGAAGGCGATCAACGCCGCCTATCACTCCATCTCTGGAAAGACCGCGGCTTGAAACCCGACGCGGCGCGAATCGACGAGGTCCGGCCGTCGCCCAATCACACCGAGCGGCGTCTGGCGGGCGGGCCGGACATGCTGATCCTCCACTATACCGGTATGGGCACGGGCGAGGGGGCGGTGCGCTGGCTGTGCGATCCGCAAAGCGGGGTGTCCTGCCATTATCTCGTTCATGAGGACGGCTGCGTCGTGCAGATGGTGCCCGAGGCGCGGCGCGCCTGGCACGCCGGCGCGGGAAGCTGGCGCGGGCGCGACGACATCAATTCCCGATCGATCGGCATCGAGATTGTCAATCTCGGTCACGGCAATGGCTACCCGGATTTTCCCGCCGCGCAGATCGAAGCCGTCGTCGAATTGTGCAAAGAATGTGTCGGCCGCTGGCCGATCGTGCCTGAATTCGTGCTCGCCCATTCCGACATTGCGCCCGCGCGCAAATCCGATCCCGGCGAAAAGTTCCCCTGGAATCAACTTTTTCTTGCGGGCATCGGACACTTCGTCCCGCCGGCGCCGCTACGGGGCGGGCAATTCTTCGGGCGCGGCGATCAGGGGGAGCCGGTGGCCGCCTACCAATCGCTGCTGGCGGCCTACGGTTACGACGTCCCGATCGACGGCGTGTTCGAGGAAACCACGCATTTCGCGACGATCGCCTTTCAGCGGCATTTTCGTCCCGAGCGGGTCGATGGCGTCGCCGACATCTCGACGATCGAGACCCTCCATCGGCTGCTGACGGCTTTGCCCTGCTCGCCCTTCGCTCGCGACGATAGTCCGGCGAACATCAGCTGATTTCAGCTGTAATATTTCAACTTGAAATATTGCGTGATTAACCCGCCACATTCCTGGTCATTTTGCACTGCACACAACGGCTCGCCGAAGCCGCGATGCATTCGTGGCGAGGGGGTAAAAGTCGCCTTTACAAGGGGTTGGGCGGCCTTCGATCAATTTGGGGTATTCATGCACAGACTGACTGCCGCGGCGCTCGCCGCGACGATTTTCCTCGGCCAGACCACAGCCGTCTTCGCTCATCAGACCAATTCCGAACACGATGAGACTGCGGAGGTCCAGGTTGCCTCGCTGGAGCGCTTTTCCGATCGGCCCTATGCCGGCATTATCGCCAAGCATGCCAAGGCCAACGGCGTGCCGGTCGCGCTGGCCCACGCCGTCGTCACCATCGAAAGCCGTTACCGCGCCAAGGTGACCGGCGCCGCCGGCGAGGTGGGACTGATGCAGATCAAGCCGGCGACGGCGCGCGGCATGGGCTACAAGGGCAGCACCAAGGCGCTCTACAATCCCGACACCAACATCAAATGGGGCATGCGCTACCTGGCCGGGGCGGTGAAGCGCGGCGGCGGCACCACCTGCGGCACGATCCTCAAATACAATGCCGGCCATTACGCCAAGCGGATGAACCCGGTGTCCAAGCGCTATTGTTCGAAGGTGAAGGTCGAGCTCGCGCGGGCGTAAGACGGCACGCCGCCATCGCTTCGAAATGGAAAACACCCGGCGTGAGGGCGCCGGGTGTTTTGCGTTTGGGAGGCAGAGTCGCTGTTCGTGCCGATGCTCAGGGACCCGGCGGAAACATTCTCGGCCTCATCATCCGGCCAGAGCTTTGGACTCGAACGCGATCAGGCGTTCGGCGGATGGCTGCGCTTCGCACCGGTTAACCCAATCGCGAATGGCCGGCACGTCCGGAGTCGCCTCGGGAAACCAGGTGAACGGCGAACTGAGCAGAAGGTCGGCCGCAGTGAACGCTTCGCTCAGCAAGAACGGGCTCTGGGACAGGGCGCGCGACAATCGATTCGCGACCGCCGACATGTTCCGGAACGTCGCCGAGAGGTAAGGATGCTCCAGTTCCGCCGCTTGGCAGATCAAGACCGGCTCGACGACGTCGCCGTAATAGGCAAGCCAGCTCAGGTAAGCGCCGCGCTTCGGGTCGCCGACGGACGGGGCGAAACCGGCGTTGGGGAACAGGTCGGTCAGATAAAGAATGATGGCCGGTGTTTCCCAGATGTCCACGCCATCGTGGACGAGGAGCGGAACCTTGCCCTCCGGGTGCGGATTTTTCGGATCGCGGCCGCCCGACCCATCCTGACGCGGGATGGTCACGATATTTATGTCGATCTTGTCCATGATTCCCAACTCGTCGATCAGACGAATGATGCGGGACGAACGCGAACGCGGGGCGTGGTAGAGGGTCAGCATGGGGTCATCCTTGTTTTTGCGTTTGTGAAGAAGGCCATTATGCTCGCCTCCTCCTGTCATTTTCCGTCAGTAGGATGATGAGCCGCAGCGACCGTCTTCTCAATCTTCTGCAATGTCTGCGAACCCTGCCGGGTCCCATCACCGCCACGCGGCTGGCGGACGAGACCGGCGTGTCACAGCGCACGCTCTATCGCGATATCGACAGCTTGC
Organism: uncultured Aurantimonas sp.; assembly: GCA_947488615.1. Lineage (GTDB taxonomy): Bacteria > Pseudomonadota > Alphaproteobacteria > Rhizobiales > Rhizobiaceae > Aurantimonas. The sequence goes on along the minus strand of CANKZU010000006.1, from coordinate 191,913 downwards.
GGGCGGCCGGCGCGGTGATCGACGGCGCTGCCGGTTACGGTTACCGGATGGTCGAGGATCCGGCGTTGCCGCCGCAAACCTTCTCCCGGTTGGAAATTGAGGCGCTGGTGCTGGGATTGGCCGAGGTCCGGCACGTGGGTGATCCGGAACTCGCCAAAGCCGCGGATGCGGTTCTTGCCAAGACCATCGCCACCTTGCCCGAGCGACTCCAGCAGCAGGCCATGCATGCGGTGTTGAAGGTCTACCGCTATGAACGCCGTCCAATTCCGCGCATTGATATGGGGATGCTGCGCGAGGCTTGTTGGCGGGAGGAGGCCATCGAGATCGCCTATGTCGACGCGGCGGACAAGGCGACCGAGCGGCGCGTCTATCCGCTGTCCATCGTCTATCTCGACACAACCATGATGCTCCTGGCATGGTGTTGCCTGCGTCAGGATTTCCGAAAATTCGTCTTGACGCGCATTTTGGACCTTCGTTCGACGAATGAGAGCTTCCGACCACGACGGACACCGCTGCTGCGCGAGTTCATCGCGCGAATGCGCGCGACCCCGGCGGGACGATCGACGCCGTAGGTCGCGCCCGCTTGGGGTCCTGGTCGAGATTGCCATTGACTTCCGTTCTTCGCGCGGACACCTACGGGATACCAGTCGGCTGGGCGACCGCTCCCGTCATACGTCGAAAGACGGCGGGGGAGGAAAGTCCGGGCTCCACGGAGAAACGGTGCCGGATAACGTCCGGCGGGGGCGACCCCAGGGAAAGTGCCACAGAAAACAGACCGCCCCGCCTATAGTGCGGCTCGACCGGCGCAAGAGCCTCGGCAGCGGAGCCGCAGTATTGGCGGGGTAAGGGTGAAACGGTGGGGTAAGAGCCCACCGCGCTTCCGGCAACGGCAGCGGCACGGTAAACCCCACCGGGAGCAAGACCGAATAGGGACGACGCGGCGGTTCGCCTTCGGGTGACATCGCCAGCCCTTCTCCGGGCCGGTCGTCCGGGTGGGTTGCTCGAGGCGGTTCGCAAGGACCGTCCCAGAGGAATGGTCGCCAGGCGGTTTTGCCGCTTACAGAACCCGGCTTACAGGCCGACTGGCTCTTTCCCTTGCGCCTCCTCGGTGAAATTTAGAGCCGCATCCCTCAGCCGCGACCGGACTATTCCGGTCGTGTTTTGGGTCGCGCCCACACCGCGCGTGAATTCGTCCGCAATCCTTTGTTTTTGCTGCCAACAGGATGCTCTCACCCCACGCCGAAGGCCGGTTGATTTACCGGCACGTCATTTTAGGGGAGGACGTCAGTAATTCCAAAAATATCAATATTAATAGGGTGTTAAGACTGTCTGTCTAAAAATTTGGCATGTCTTTCGAGAGGCGTTGTGTCGGTCTATCCCATTGACGCCCAAGAGTGCCCATGCTATCCGGTAATTCATCATTCGGGGCTCGGTCAGTGCCCCATTTCGAACATCGCAGGCCGGGCTTCGGGCGATCCGAGGCCGGCGAAGAGTGCCGTATGGCACGCTTCGCCGTTGCGGAACTGTGTCGGTGGGGCGGCAGACGAGCGGGGGTTTTGATGGAATGCAAACCGGTCGCTTCAAAGCCTTCGCGAACTGATGGACCGGTTTCTCTCCAACTGGGTGAACAATGTCGACGCCAAGGGTCGCGTATCGGTTCCGGCCGCGTTTCGGCAGGTGATCGCGACGCGCGGCATTCGCGAGTTGTTTGCCATGCGCAGTCTCGGCCAGCCGGTGATGGATGTCGGCGGTCCCGATCTCCTGGAGCGTTTCGAACGGCAGATGGATGCGACCAGCCCGTTCAGCGAAACGTTCCAGGATTTGTCGGTCTTCGCTTTCGGCGACGGGATGTATCTGAAATTCGACAGCGAGGGACGGATCACCATGACCGACTTCGTTCGCTCGCATACGGGGATCACCGATCAGGTGGCCTTCGTGGGTGCCCGCGATTTCTTCCAGCTCTGGGAGCCGTCGCGGTTCGAGGCGTACCGGGCCGAAGCGAGGGCGCGCCTTTTGGCAGCGCGTGGTTTGGTCGGCACGTCAGCGGGATCACCGGAATGATGGCGGGTCACGGCGGGACCGAGGATCCCGTCGTTGGCGGACCGGCTCGTCACGTTCCGGTGCTTCTCGAGGAGGTTCTGGGGGCGCTTGCCCCGCAGCCGGGCGAAATAATTGTCGACGGCACCTTCGGCGCGGGCGGCTATACGCGTGCCATTCTGGATCGCGGTGCCAGTGTCGTGGCCATCGATCGCGACCCCTCGGCGGTGGCAGTCGGGCGCAGGCTGGCCGAAAGTTACGACGGCCGGATGACGATGGTCGAGGGCCGCTTCGGCGACCTCGAGGCGATCGTTGAAAATCATGGCGGCGTGGTCGACGGCATCGTGCTCGACATCGGCGTTTCGTCGATGCAGATAGACGCGGCCGAGCGCGGCTTTTCCTTCCAGAAGGACGGGCCTCTCGATATGCGCATGGGCGCATCCGGCCCGACCGCCGCCGATGTCGTCAACCGGCTGAAGCTGGGCGACCTGGCGCGCGTCCTCGGTTTCCTGGGCGAGGAGAAGCAGGCCGGGCGCGTCGCGCGGGCGATCGAGGCCCGCCGTGCGGAAAAGCCGTTCACCCGAACCCTTGATCTCGCCGCCGTCATCGGCCGGGTGGTGGGGCGCTCGCCCAAGGATCGGATCGATCCCGCGACCCGCAGTTTTCAGGGACTGCGCATCTTCGTCAATGACGAACTGGGCGAGCTTGCCCGCGCATTGATCGCGGCCGAGCGGGTGTTGAAGCCCGGCGGCCGCCTTGTCGTAGTCACCTTCCATTCGCTCGAGGATCGCATCGTAAAGCGCTTCCTGCGTGATCGCTCGTCGCCGCCGTCGGGATCGCGGCACCTGCCGGACATCGCTCCCGCGACGCAGACCTTCGAGGCCCGCAACAAGGCGTTCGCCGCCTCCGACTCGGAAGCGGCACGCAACCCGCGCGCCCGCTCGGCCAAACTGCGCTCGGGCGTGCGAACCGGCGAGGCGCCACGCGGCGAAGCCAACGCGCTCGCTTTCGCGGCCCTGCCATCGCTCGCCGACCTTCCTCAGACCGGAGACTGACAGCCATGTTGAAGACCCTCGACATCGTTCTCATCGCGGTCATGATTTCCGCCGCGGCCTGGACCTACAAGATCAAGCACGAGGCCGAACTGCTCGAGGCGGAAGTCGCCAAGGTCGAGCGCCGGATCGCGATGGAGCGCGAGACCGTCGCCCTGCTCGAGGCCGACTGGAGTCTGCTCGATCAGCCAGGACGGCTGCAGCGCCTGGTCGACGCCTTCGCGTCGGACCTCAAGCTCCAGCCGATGCGACCCGATCAGATCGTCGAGCCTGATCAATTGCCCGCACGGCCGGTGAACTTCCTTCCCGATCAGACCAACACGCTCGGCGGCTATGCCGACAACTCGGAAACGGTGGTCCGGTGATGCGCATCGCAAATCCTTTCAAACGCGCCAGGGCAACGGCACCTGTACCGGCGGCTTCCAAACTAGACGTCTTCGCTCGACAGGGCCGCCGCCACGTCGCGCCTAAGAATCGCGGCCGCTTCACCATCGCCGTCGGCCTTTTCGTGGCCGTCTATGGCGTCATCGGCGGCCGTCTCGTCATGTGGGGCGTCGCGCCGGCCGAAACGGCGTCGTCCAGAGGCGCTAGCGACCTGATCATGGCTGCCCGGCCGGATCTCGTCGACCGCAACGGCGAAGTGCTCGCCACCGACATCAAGACCGCATCGCTCTTCGCCGAGCCCCGGCGTATCATCGATCCGGATGAGGCGAGCGAACTGTTGCTCTCGGTCCTGCCCGATCTCGATCCCAAATGGCTTTATCGCCGGTTGGCCAGCGAAGCCGGTTTCATCTGGTTGCGGCGCGAGCTGACGCCGGGCCAGCAGCAGGCGATCCTCGATCTCGGCATTCCCGGTATCGGATTTCGCACCGAGAAACGCCGCTTCTATCCCGGCGGCAGTTCGGCGGGCTTCATCGTCGGTACCGTCAATGTCGACAATCAGGGCATCGCGGGCATGGAGAAATACGTCGACGACGAGGGCTATCGTGCGTTGCAGAACACGGGTCTGGCCGTCGACACCGATCTGGAGCCGATGCGGCTGTCGATCGATCTGCGCGTCCAGCATATCGTTCGCGACGAGATCGCGGCAGCCATGAAGCGCTACCGCGCGATCGCGGCCGGCGGCGTCGTGCTCGACGTTCAGACCGGCGAAGTCGTCGCCATGACCTCGCTGCCCGACTACGATCCGAACGAACCGAAGCAGGCCCTCGAAAAGGATCGCATGAACCGCATGTCGGCGGGTCTTTACGAAATGGGGTCGACCTTCAAGACCTTTACCACCGCGATGGCGCTCGACTCCGGCAAGGTGAAGATCACCGATTCCTTCGACGCGACCCGGCCGATCCGGATCGGCGGCTTCACCATCAGCGATTTCCACGGCAAGCGCAGGGTGCTCAGCGTCCCGGAAATCTTTATCTACTCGTCGAATATCGGCACCGCCAAGGAAGCAGAGGCGGTCGGCATCGCGGGGCACAAGGAGTTCCTGACCCGAATGGGGCTGCTCAGCAAAATGCAGACCGAACTCCCGGAAGTGGCGTCTCCGACCCAGCCCAAGGAATGGAAGCAGATCAACTCGGTCACGATTTCCTTCGGTCACGGCGTGTCGACGACGCCGCTGCAGACGGCGGTGGCCGCGGCCGCGCTGATGAACGGCGGCAAGCTGATTCCTCCGACCTTCCTGCCGCGCACCCGCGAAGAGGCGGAGGCCGTTGCAACACGGGTGGTGTCCGAAAAAACCAGCGACCAGATGCGCTCGCTCTTCCGCCTCAATGTCGCCGACCAGCGCGGCTCAGGCAATCGGGCCGACGTGCCTGGCTACAAGGTCGGTGGCAAGACCGGCACCGCCAACAAGGTGGTCAATGGCCGCTACTCCGACACCAAGAAATTCAACGCCTTCCTGTCGGCCTTTCCGATCGACAAGCCGCGCTACGTCGTTCTCGTCGTCGTCGACGAACCGAAAGCCGAGGAGGGTCAGGTTTACGCCACCGCCGGTATGAACGCGGCGCCGACGGTCGCCAACATCATCCGCCGGTCCGCGACGCTGTTGAAGGTCCGTCCGGATTTCGGCGAGGACGGAAAGTCGCTGCTCGTCTCCTATTAGCAACTGTGAACGTCCGAACCGACCTTCACCAAGCGGCCCGCAAGTTATAGAAGTCCGACGAGTCGGCGAGGGATGCGCCGGCTATTCGGTACAGCGCGGATATTGGTGAATGAAGCTATCCCAACTCGCAGACGGCCTGGCCAAGACCGGCGATGAAGACGATCCGGAGATCGCTGGACTGTCGGCTGATTCCCGCAGCGTTGGCGACGGATTTCTGTTCGCGGCATTGTCGGGGACGCGGGCCGACGGGGCGCGATACGTCGCCGCGGCCGAGGCGAGCGGCGCGGTCGCCATTCTCGCGGCGGACGACGCCGCGATCGAATCACACCTGCCGATCCTGCGTGCTGGCGATCCGCGTCACGCCATCGCCCTCATGGCCGCCAGGTTCTATGATGCCCAGCCAGAGCAGGTCGTGGCCGTCACCGGCACGGCCGGCAAGACCTCGATCACCACCTTTGTCCGCCAGATCTGGGCCAGCCAGGGGGTCGCCGCCGCTTCGATCGGCACGACCGGCGTCGTTTCGCCGAGCCGGGACGAATACGGCACGCTGACGACGCCCGATCCGGTCGCGCTTGCGAAGCTGATGGCCGACCTCGCGGCCGAAGGCGTCACTCACGCGGCGATGGAAGCATCGAGCCACGGTCTCGATCAGCGGCGGCTCGACGGCGTCCGGCTTGCGGCGGCGGGGTTCAGCAATCTCGGCCACGACCATCTGGACTATCACCCCGACGCCGAGTCCTATTTCGGCGCCAAGATGCGGCTGTTCACGACCCTTCTTCCGAAGGGCGCGCCGGCGGTGATCTTCGCCGACGACCGCTGGTCGGGCCGGGCGATCGAGGTCGCCACGGGTGTCGGCGCGAAGGTGCTGACCGTCGGGCGAAATGGCGGCTTTCTCACCTTGAAGCGGCTCGAGCACCAACGGCATTGCCAGGTCGCGGAAATCGCGGCCGAAGGACGGATCCATCGCATCGTCCTGCCGCTGGCGGGCGAGTTTCAGATGTCCAATGCCCTGGTGGCCGCCGGGCTCGCGATCACCACCGGCGTTGCGACCGACGCCGCGCTGGCCGCGCTGGAGCTCCTGAAAGGCGCGTCCGGCCGGCTGGATCTGGCCGGCACGACGGCTGAGGGAACTCCTGTTTTCGTCGATTACGCGCACAAGCCGGACGCGCTGGAAAACGTGCTGGCGTCGGTGCGTCCTTTCACCACCGGCCGCGTCGTCGCCATCATCGGCTGCGGCGGCGACCGCGATCGAGCCAAGCGCCCGATGATGGGCGAAATCGCCGCTCGACTGGCCGATGTGGTCATCGTCACCGACGACAATCCGCGCTCGGAAGACGCCGCGGCGATCCGCGCCGCGATCATGGAGGCGGCCCCCGGCGCAACCGAAATCGCCGATCGCCGCGCGGCCATCCGCGAGGCCGTAAGGCAGGCGCAAGCCGGCGATACCGTCGTGGTCGCCGGCAAGGGGCACGAGATCGGCCAGACGGTCGGCGACGTCACCCACCATTTCAGCGATCATGAAGAGGTTCGCGCGGCGATCTCGGAGGCGGGCCGATGAGCGAAGCGCTTTGGGAGACATCCGCCCTGATCCAGGCGATGAACGCGCGGCCGGTCGGCGATCTGCCGGCGTCGATCTCCGGCATTTCCATCGATACCCGAACGCTCGGGGAGCGCGAGGCCTTCTTCGCCATCCAGGGCGAGCGGTTCGACGGCCACGACTTTCTGACGGCGGCGACGAAAGCCGGTGCGGCTCTGCATGTCGTGGCGGAGCACAAGCTGCCGGCACTCGGCAGCGTTCAATCACCGCTGCTAGTCGTCGATGACGTGTTGCATGCCCTGTCCCGTCTGGGCGCGGCCGCCCGCGCCCGTTCGAGCGCGAAGATCATCGCGGTGACCGGCAGCGTCGGCAAGACGACCAGCAAGGATGCGCTGCGCCACGGCCTTTCGGCGGTCGGCCGCGTCCATGCGAGCGCGGCGTCGTTCAACAATCATTGGGGCGTGCCGCTGAGCCTGGCCCGGATGCCGGCCGACACTGGCTTCGCGATCTTCGAGATCGGCATGAACCATGCGGGCGAAATCCGTCCGCTGGTCAAGCTGGTGCGGCCGCATCTGGCGATCATCACGCTGATCGCCCCGGCTCATCTCGGCCACTTCCGCGACCTCGAGGAGATCGCCGAGGCGAAGGCCGAGATCTTCGAGGGGCTCGTCACGGGCGGCACCGCGATCCTCAATGCCGATGATCCCCATTGCGGACCGCTGGCCACCATGGCCCGCAAGGCGGGCGTCACCGCGATCGCGACCTTCGGCGAAGCGAACGGCGCCGATTTCGCATTGGCTCGCTTCGAGCCGACGGCCGAGGGCGCAGCGATCGAGGCGGTCGTCGGTGGCGAGCCGGTCCGGTTGCATCTGACTTCCAGCGGCCGGCACATGGCACAGAATGTCCTCGCCGTGCTCGGCGCGGCGAAGCTTGCCGGCGCGGATGTCCAGACGGTGGCGGCGGCGCTGTCGAGCTGGCGCGTGGTCAAGGGGCGCGGCGCGCGCTCGCGTCTGCCGATGCCGGGCGGCGGCTCGATCGAGCTCATCGACGACAGCTACAACGCCAACCCGGCCTCGATGCGTGCCGCACTCGATGTCTTGAAGGTCGCGACGGTCGGGGAGGGTGGCCGCCGCATCGCCGTCCTCGGCGACATGCTGGAACTGGGCGATCACGCGCCGGCGCAGCACGCCGATCTCGCCGGGCCGATCGCCGAGGCGGGCGTTGATCGGGTCTTTCTCGCCGGTGACGAGATGAAGGCGCTCGATGACGTGCTGGAAGGCCAGGTCGACCGCGAATGGCATGACAGTGTCGATGAACTCCTGGCGAGCCTGTTGACGATGATCCGCGCTGGCGACGTCGTTATGGTAAAGGCCTCGAAAAGCATCGGCTTCACCGCCTTGGTGGAAACGATGCTGACGACCTATCCGCCGCAGACATCCACCGGCGCGGCGCCGGTCCCCGACAAGATCGACCCGGCTGGAGCTGCCCGATGATCGCTTATCTCGGCCAGTTCGGCGCCGACTTCCCACTCTTCAATGTCTTTCGCTACATCACGTTCCGAACCGGTGCGTCGATGATCACCGGCTTCATCGTCGTGTTTCTGTTCGGCCCGGCGATCATCGCCAATCTGCGCATTCGCCAGGGCAAGGGCCAGCCGATCCGCGCCGACGGGCCGCAGACCCATTTCAAGAAGGCCGGCACGCCCACCATGGGCGGACTGATGATTCTCTCGGGTTTTCTCGTCTCGGCGATGCTGTGGGCGGATCTGAGCAACCTCTACGTCTGGACGGTGCTGCTGGTCACGGTCGGCTTCGGGGCGATCGGGTTTTACGACGATTTTCTGAAAGTGACGAAGCAGAACGACAAGGGTTTTTCCGGCAAGTCCCGCCTGGCCCTGGAGTTCCTGATCGCGATCGCGGCTTCGGTCCTGATCGTCTATGCTGGAACCGGCAGTTTCGCCACGTCGCTGGCCTTCCCCTTCGTGAAATCCTTGCTCCTGGATCTCGGCTGGTTCTATGTCGGCTTCGCGGCCTTCGTCGTGGTCGGATCCGCCAACGCGGTGAACCTGACCGACGGGCTCGACGGGCTGGCGATCGTGCCGATCATGATCGCGGCCGCCGCCTTCGGGCTGATCGCCTATATCGCCGGCAATGTGAACTTCTCCAATTATCTTCAGATCCACTATGTCGTCGGCACCGGCGAACTGGCCCCGCTCTGCGGCGCGGTCATCGGCGCCGGACTGGGCTTCCTGTGGTTCAACGCGCCGCCGGCGGCGATCTTCATGGGCGACACCGGCTCGCTCGCCCTCGGCGGGATGACCGGCACGATCGCCGTCGCGACCAAGCATGAACTGGTGCTGGCGATCATCGGCGGCCTGTTCGTCATCGAGGCGCTGTCGGTGATCATCCAGGTCGCCTCGTTCAAGCTGACCGGCAAGCGGGTCTTCCTGATGGCGCCGATCCACCATCATTTCGAAAAGCTCGGCTGGACCGAAAGCCAGGTCGTCGTGCGCTTCTGGATCATCGCCTTCATGTTGGCCTTCGTCGGCCTGTCGACCCTGAAACTGCGGTGAGGCGATGATCCCGGCGCGTTCCTTTTCCGGACAATCGGTCGCCCTCTTCGGGCTCGGCGGCTCCGGCCGCGCGACGGCGCGAGCGCTGGTCGAGGGTGGCGCAAACGTGGTTGCCTTCGACGACAATCCGGCGAGTGTCGAAGCTGCGCGCGCCGAGGCGATCCCGACGGGAGATCTGCGCGACGCCGACTGGTCGCGCTTTGCCGCCTTCGTTCTGTCGCCTGGTGTGCCGCTCACCCATCCCAAGCCCCACTGGACGGTAGAGCTTGCCCGCGTCGCCGGTGTCGAGGTGATCGGCGACATCGAGCTGTTCAGTCGCGAGCGCCGCGCCGACGCGCCGTCATCGCCCTTCATCGCGATCACCGGCACCAACGGCAAGTCGACGACCACCGCACTGATCGCCCATTGCCTGCGCTGGAACGGGCGGGACACGCAGTTCGGTGGCAATATCGGCGTCGCCGTCATGACCCTCGATCCGCCGGCGCCCGAGCGCCACTACGTCGTCGAGTGCTCGTCCTATCAGATCGATCTGGCGCCGACGCTGGAGCCCTCGGTTGGCATCCTGCTCAACCTGACGCCGGACCATCTCGACCGGCATGGATCGATGGGCAATTACGCCGCGATCAAGGCCCGCCTCGTCGCCGGCTCTGGTCTGGCCGTCATCGGCGTCGATGACGCGCCGTGTCGGCAGATCGCCGACGAGCTGGAATCCGAGGGCAGGACCGTGGTGCGGATCTCGCAAGGGGAAGCTAACGGCCCCGGCGTCGACTTCGATGGCCGGATGCTTCGGCGCCGAGTGACGGGAACTGACGACGCATTCTTCGACCTTACCGCGATCGGTTCCCTGCGCGGTCGCCACAATGCCCAGAACGCCGCTGCGGCGGTTGCCGCCCTGACCGCGGTCGGGCTGTCGGATGCCGAAATTCGCGCGGGTCTCGAAAGTTTCCCGGGATTGGCGCACCGGATGGAGGAGGTCGGGCGTCGCGGCCGGGTTCTTTTCGTCAATGATTCCAAGGCCACCAATGCCGAGGCCGCCGCGCCGGCGCTCGCGGCTTTCCCGCGTATCCACTGGATCGCAGGCGGGCTGGCGAAGGACGGCGGTATCGCGACGCTGGCGCCGTATTTTCCTCGAATCGCCAAGGCCTATCTGATCGGTGAGGCTGCGCCCGCCTTCGCCGCGACTCTTGGTAAACGAATTCCTTACGAAATCTCCGGTACGCTTGCCATTGCGGTCGAACACGCGGCGGCCGACGCCGAGGCGAGCGAAGGTGGGTCCGGGCAGGAGAGCGTCATACTCCTGTCCCCGGCCTGCGCCAGTTTCGACCAGTTTCGCAATTTCGAAGTGCGGGGCGATGCGTTCCGCGAGGCGGTGGGCGCGCTCGCAGGCATCGAGATGGCGCACAAGGGGGAATCATGACGAGCCGGGTCAAACGAGGCGTGATCAGCGAGTGGTGGTGGGGCGTCGATCGCTGGTTCTTGGCGGCCTTCCTGATACTTCTGGTCGGCGGCCTGGTGTTTTCCTTCGCCGCCAGCCCTCCGGTCGCCGAGCGCATCGGCGTCGAACCTTTCCACTTCGTCAAGCGTCATGCCGCCTTCCTCATCCCAACGGCTTTGGTCATGTTCGGTTGTTCGCTGCTGAGCTCGCGGGGTGTGCGCCGCGCCTCGTTGCTGATTTTGGCGGCGTCGCTCATGCTGATGGTGTTGGCGCTGTTCGTCGGCATGGAGATCAAGGGCTCGCGCCGCTGGATCGATTTCGGTCCGCTCAACATCCAGCCGTCGGAATTCATGAAGCCGGCCTTCGTGGTGATCTGCGCCTGGCTGTTCGCCGAAAAGCAACGCCGCCCCGATATTCCCGGCAACCTGTTCGCGCTGATCCTGCTTCTCGTGGTCGTCGCGCTGCTCGTGGCGCAGCCCGACCTCGGCCAGACCATACTCGCGACGGCCGCCTGGGGCGGCTTGTTCTTCATGGCCGGCATGCCGTGGTTGTGGATCGCGCTGCTCGGAGGCGCCGCGCTCGGTGGCTCGCTGCTTGCCTATGTCGCCTTTCCCCATGTCGCCAGTCGCATCGACCGGTTTTTGACCGGCGAGGGTGACACCTTTCAGACCGACACCGCGCGCGAGGCGATCATGCGGGGCGGCTGGTTTGGCCAGGGTCCGGGTGAGGGCACGGTCAAACGCATGCTCCCGGATAGCCACACGGATTTCGCCTTCGCGGTTCTTGCCGAGGAATTCGGCATCATCGCCTGCATGCTGGTGGCATCGATCTTCGCTTTCATCGTGATTCGCGGCCTGTCGGCGGCGCTCGCCCAGCGCGACATCTTCGATAGGCTGGCGATTTCGGGCCTGGTCCTGCTCTTTGGCCTGCAATCGATCATCAATATGGCGGTGAATCTGCAATTGATGCCGGCCAAGGGCATGACGCTGCCATTCATCTCCTATGGCGGATCGTCGATGCTGGCGATCGCCATATCGGCGGGATTTATCCTTGCGCTGACGCGGCGTCGGCCGGAGAACCGCTCGCATACCGACCGGCTGATGGAGCGGACCTACCAGTTGCACGCCGCCTGAGGCGGCAGTAGACCGGGAGCGAGGCTGAGAGGAAGGCATTCGGGTTTCTTTCATCATGTCTGGAACGGGCGGTGCGATCTCGCATTGTGCCAGCGAATTGCCGACGCGTCCGCTGGTCCTATCGGGCCGTAGGAAGGACGCGCCGGCAGATCAGATCCGAAAGGCCACCTTTTTCCGCGATGACAACGATCCTTCTCTCCGCTGGCGGCACCGGCGGTCATCTCTTTCCGGCCGAAGCCCTCGCGCATGAGCTCGTCGCGCGCGGCTTCGAGGTTCATCTCGTCACCGACGATCGGGCGGGCCGCTTCGCCGATCGCTTCCCGGTCAAGGCGGTGCATCGCGTGCGCTCAGCGACCTTCGCCTCGAAAAACCCGCTCAACATCGCATCCGCCCTGTGGACGCTATGGCGCGGCTTCCGCGAAGCCGGCGATCTGGTGCGTCGTCTGCGACCGGCGGTCGTCGTCGGTTTCGGCGGTTATCCGACGGTGCCGCCGCTGATGGCGGCGCTCCGCGCCGGCCGGCCGACGCTGATCCATGAGCAGAACGCGGTGATGGGGCGCGCGAACCGGTTCCTCGGCTCCCGCGTCGATCGCATCGCCGCCGGCATCCCGCAGGACCAGGCAGATCCGGAGATCGCGGCCAAGATCACTGTGACCGGCAATCCGGTCCGCCCGCCGATCCTGGAGGCCGCGAAGACGCCATACCGGCCGGCCGAGCCGGGTGGGCGGTTCAATCTGGTGGTCTTCGGAGGAAGCCAAGGCGCGCAGTTCTTTTCCGAGCGCATTCCCGCGGCGATCGAACGCCTGCCCGAGGAACTGCGAAAGCGGCTCGTCGTCACCCAGCAGGCGCGCAGCGACGACGAGGTGGGCGTCAGGAAATTCTATGAGGAGCGCGGCATTCCGGCGACCGTCGCCCCATTCTTCACCGACATGTCCGAACGACTTGCGGCCGCGCATCTGGTGATCAGCCGCTCGGGTGCCTCCACGGTGTCCGAATTGGCGGTGATCGGGCGACCGGCGATCCTGGTGCCTTATCCCTATGCCCTCGACCATGATCAGGCCGCGAATGCCGCCAAGCTCGAGGCCGAGGGCGGCGCGCTGGTCGTGCGGCAGGCGGAGCTTTCCGCCGACCGGCTGGCCGGCCTGATCGCGGAGATCGCCGCCGACCCTGAGAGGGCCGCGACCATGGCGGCCGCGGCGAAGGCGACCGGTATTCCCGATGCGGCGCGGTTGCTTGCCGACCTCGTTGCAGCTATGCCCCGGGCCGGCAAATAGACCGAAATTCTTTATAATACAGGGGGATGCGGCCATGAAAATGCCGCCGAACATCGGACCGGTCCACTTCATCGGGATTGGCGGTATTGGGATGAGCGGCATCGCCGAGGTGCTGCTCAATCTCGGCTACACCGTCCAGGGTTCCGACCAGAGCGAAAACGCCAACGTCCAGCGCCTGCGCGAGTTGGGCGTCCATGTCGCCGTCGGCCACGCCGCCGAAAATCTGGGCCTCGCTGAGGTGGTGGTTGTCTCGACCGCGATCAAGCGCTCGAATCCGGAGCTGGAAGCGGCCCGGGAACGGCTGCTGCCGATCGTGCGGCGCGCCGAGATGCTGGCCGAGCTGATGCGCTTTCGCCAAGCGATCGCCATTGGCGGCACCCATGGCAAGACCACCACCACCTCGATGGTGGCGACGCTGCTCGACGCCGGCGGCCTTGATCCGACCGTCGTCAATGGCGGCATCATCAATGCCTACGGCACCAATGCGCGAATGGGCGAGGGCGACTGGATGGTCGTCGAGGCGGACGAATCCGACGGCACCTTCCTGAAGCTGCCGGCCGATGTCGCCGTCGTCACCAACATCGATCCCGAGCATCTCGACCATTATGGCACCTTCGACGCCGTCCGTGCGGCGTTTCGAACATTCGTCGAGAATGTTCCGTTCTACGGTTTCGCGGTGATGTGCATCGACCACCCCGTAGTGCAGACGCTCATCTCCGAGATCGAGGATCGCCGGGTCATCACCTATGGCGAGAGTCCACAGGCCGACGTGCGCTTCGAAAACCTTCAAACCGAAGGCCCGAAATCCCGCTTCGACATCACCATTCGCGATCGGGTGACCGGAGCCACCGAGCAGATCGAGAACCTCGTCCTGCCGATGCCGGGCCGCCATAACGTGTCCAACGCGACCGCCGCGATTGCTGTGGCACATCGGTTGAACATCCCGGCGGAGGCGATCCGCAAGGGGCTTGATGGCTTCAGCGGTGTCAAGCGCCGCTTCACCCATACCGGCAATGTCGGCGGCGTCGACATCTACGACGACTACGGCCACCATCCGGTCGAGATTCGTGCTGTTCTGGCGGCGGCGCGAGCCTCGGCCAAGGGGCGGGTCATCGCGGTCGTGCAGCCGCATCGTTATTCCCGGCTGCAGGCGCTGTTCCCTGATTTCGCGGCCTGCTTCAACGACGCCGACACCGTGATCATCGCGCCGGTCTACGCCGCCGGCGAAGAGCCGATCGGTTTTGTCAGCTCGGAAATCCTGGTCGAGCGTCTCAAGCTTGGCGGACACCGCGACGCCCGCCTGATCGGCGGGCCAGAGGACCTCGCGCCGTTGATCCACGGGATCGCCAAGTCGGACGACATGGTCGTCTGCCTCGGCGCCGGCTCGATCACCCAGTGGGCCTATGCGCTGCCGAAGGAGCTGGCCGCACTCAACGGAGGCGGCAGCTGATGGATGGCGAGGCAATGCTGACAGGTCTCGGCGATCGGCTCAGCGGCGTTCGCGGCAGGCTGACGCCCGGCGCGGGCATGGACAAGATAACCTGGTTTCGGGCGGGCGGCCCGGCGGAGCTGTTGTTTCAGCCAGCCGACGAGGCGGATCTCGCCGGGTTTCTGGCGGCGTTGCCCGACGAGGTGCCCGTCCTCGTCGTCGGTATCGGCTCCAACCTGTTGGTGCGCGACGGCGGCGTGCCCGGCGTGGTCATCCGCTTGTCCGCCAAGGGCTTCGGCACCGCCGAGGCGATCGGCGAGACGGCGATCCGCGCTGGCGCCGCGACGCCCGACAAGCGGCTGGCGGCGACGGCGCTGGAAGCCGGCATCGGCGGTTTTCATTTCTATCACGGCATTCCCGGCGCGGTCGGCGGGGCGCTTCGCATGAACGCCGGGGCCAATGGCGTCGAGACCTGTGAGCGGGTCCGCGAGGTTCGCGCGCTCGACCGCAAGGGCAATGTCCACATTCTGTCCAATGCGGAGATGGGCTATGCCTATCGGCATTCCGACGCGGCGCCCGAGCTGATCTTCACCTCGGCGATCCTTGACGGTTACGCAGCGGACAAGGACGACATCCGCACGAAGATGGACGCGGTCCAGGAGCACCGCGAAACGGTCCAGCCGATTCGCGAGAAAACCGGCGGCTCGACCTTCAAGAACCCCCCGGGAACCTCTGCCTGGAAGGAAGTCGACAAGGCCGGTTGCCGCGGTCTCATCGTCGGCGGGGCGCAGATGTCAGAAATGCACTGCAACTTCATGATCAATACCGGCACAGCCACGGGTTACGATCTGGAATGCCTCGGCGAGACCGTGCGTGCGCGGGTGCTCGAGACCTCCGGCATCCGGCTCGACTGGGAGATCAAGCGGCTCGGCCGCTTTGCCGATGGGCGTGTCGTGGAACCGTTCCTCGGACGGGTCTAGCCTCGACGCATGATTCCATGGTTTCCGCGGCGAGGGGAAATGACTCTGAACGTCTCGATTGATGATGGGCGAGTTCCGTGCGATCGCAGCCTCTACGCTCGACCGCACATGCGTTCGCGCGCGCTCCGGCCGGTCGCCGGCACCCGTCGTGGCGAACCCGTGAGCGTTGCGTAAGTCCGCTCGGTCGAACGCCGCGCTTCTCTCGGGAACCTCTCGGCTTACGGTGGATTGCTAGGGGCGGAGCAACGGGGCGCGCAGTCGCGGCAACCGGCGGGATGACATGAACGAACGAAACGCGACGTCGCTGCCATTGAAAGCGATACGTTTTTTACTTCTGCTACTCCTCGTCGCATTGGCTGTTGGCTCGCTTCTGCCGATCATGGAATCCAACCGCTGGTGGATACGGTTTCTCGATTTTCCGCGCCTCCAGTTGACGATCAGTCTTACCATAGTCCTGGTGCTCTACGCATTCCTCGGCGGTGGAAGTGGCACGACCTTGATGACTGCGATCATCCTCGCCACGACCGCTCTGATCTATCAGGGTTACCGCCTCTACCCATACACGCCCCTCGTGGAGCCGATGGCAGCCGAAATAGAGGCCTGTAGCGAAAATGCCCGTGTCCGGGTGATGAGCGCGAACGTCCAGAAGTCGAATCGGCGGGCGGAGGAGTTTCTGCGGGTGGTAAAGGAAGCTCGGCCTGACATTCTCCTGGTCATGGAAACCAATCAGTGGTGGGACGAGCAACTCGCGACGCTGCACGAGGAGTACCCCTTCAGTATTCAGCATATCCCGGTCGAAGCCGCGTATTATGGGATGCACGTCCTGTCGCGATATCCTTTGATTGCCCCCCAGGTGGAGTTCTATTTCGGCGCCGACACGCCGACCATTGTTTCTGGCGTCACACTTCCAACGCAGGGCGAGGTCCAGTTCATCGGCCTGCATCCACGACCGCCGCAGAGTTGGGCGCGACCGACCACGATGCGCGACGGCCACCTCGCCGCGGCGGCCCTGGCGGCGGCCTCGTCCGACCGGCCCACCATACTCGCCGGCGATTTCAATGCCGTTCCGTGGGAGCGCATCACCAGACGTGCGATGCGCCTGGGCTCGCTGTTGGACCCGCGCGTCGGTCGCGGAGTCTACCCGACCTACGACGCGCAAAGCTGGATCATGGCCTGGCCGCTGGACCAGGTGTTGTACCAAGCTGATTTCGGACTGCTCCGTTATGAAAAGCTGCCCGCATTCGGTTCAGATCATTATCCGATCCTGGCCGAACTCTGTCACGCGCCCGAGATCGCCGAACGGCAGGTGGCTCCGGCGGTCGAGAAGGGTGATCGTGAGGAGGCGCAAACGGCAATCGAGGCGGCGCGAAATCTGGAAAATTAAGGCAGTTCATCGCGCCACGCTAGAGCCTTTTCCTCCCCGCGAGGGACGATCTTCTTACGAAAATCTTGCTTTCGCCACAGTCGGTTAACCGGTGCTTAACCATCCGCCTGCGATGAATGGCCTCTAGCCTCGTTTGAGGAATGGATTGGGCGGTTCATGGCCAAGCATGTGGCGGTATTGATGGGTGGATTTTCGTCGGAGCGGCCGGTTAGCCTGGCTTCCGGCAACGCCTGCGCCGACGCGCTTCAGGCTGCCGGATACGCGGTGACGCGTGTCGATGTGGACCGCGATGTCGCCGAGGCGCTGGTCAAGCTGAAGCCCGATGTCGCCTTCAACGCCCTGCACGGCCCCTATGGCGAGGACGGCACGATCCAAGGCATCCTCGAATATCTGGCGATCCCCTATACCCATTCCGGCGTGCTCGCCTCGGCGCTCGCCATGCACAAGGAACTAGCGAAAACCGTCGCCAAGGCGGCCGGTGTGCCGGTGGCGGAAGCCAAGGTGCGCCATCGCCTCGACGCCGCCAGTAAACACGTTCTGTCGCCGCCCTATGTGGTCAAGCCGGTGGCCGAGGGCTCCAGCTTCGGCGTGCTCATCGTGCGCGAGGACCAGGTTCGTCCGCCGCAGGAGCTCACCAGCGACGAATGGCCTTATGGCGACATCGTCATGGTCGAACGCTTCGTCGCCGGTCGGGAACTGACCTGCGCGGTGATGGGCGACGTGGCGCTCGAAGTCTGCGAGATCCTCACCGAGGGGCACGTCTTCTACGATTACGATTCCAAGTATGTTCCCGGCGGCTCCAGCCACGTCGTGCCGGCCAAGATACCGGCCAAGGTCGCGCGGCGCATTCAGGAATGGTCTCTCGCCGCCCACAAGGCGATCGGTTGCCGCGGCGTCTCGCGGTCTGATTTTCGCTACGACGACCGGTTTGGCGAGGGTGGTGAGGTGATTTGGCTGGAGGTGAACACCCAGCCCGGCATGACCGAGACCTCGCTGGTCCCCGATATCGCCGCGGCCTCGGGCCATTCCTTCCCCGAGCTTCTGACCTGGATGGTGGAGGATGCCTCATGCAATCGCTGACAGCCGACCGCCGCCAGAACGACGTACGAGCCGGTACGCCGAGACAGCTCACTTTGCGTTTGCTGCGCGCCGGGCGCCGGGCTTCCAGCCTCGCCGCCAGCGTCGCGAGACTGCCGATACCGCGGTTCGGGGCGCTCGCCGCCGTGGTGATCGGCTCGACCCTCGTCTACGGTATGTCGGTGGGCGGCCATACGGTGGCGGTCATCGACGGTATTGCTCAACCGCTCGGCTTTCCGATCGAAGCGATCGACGTGACGGGCAATTCGGAAACCTCCGAGATCGACGTCTTGCAGGCGCTTTGGCAAACCGGCTCTCAGAGCCTGTTCTCGCTGGACCCGGCCGCCGCCCGCCAGACCCTGGAAGCAATGCCCTGGGTCGACCGCGCGTCGGTGGCCAAGATCTTGCCCGACCGGGTCAGGATCACCCTGTCCGAACATCGCCCTTACGCCGTATGGCAAAAGGGGCGCGAGTTCGTGGTGGTCAACCGCGAGGGCAAGGAGATCGTGCCGTTTGAACCCGGCCGTTTCGGCGCTCTGCCGGTTGTCGTCGGGACCGGCGCGGCGACCCACGCCGCCGCTCTCCTCGACGAGCTGGAGGTGCTGCCCGAGCTTCGCGCAAGGGTGAAGGCGTATATCCGGGTCGGGAATCGTCGCTGGGACTTGCGGCTCGAAAACAGCATCGCGATCGAGCTTCCCGAGGATGATCCAGTCGAGGCATTGGCCGAGGTGGCGCGGATGGACCGGGAGAATGGGCTTTTGTCGCGTGACATCGCCGCAGTCGACATGCGGCTTGCCGATCGAATCGTGATCAAGCTCACGCCCGACGCGCTGGTTCGGCGCAATGCCGCTCTGAAAGAGCGTGAGAAGATTTTCAAGCGTAGCCGGAAGGATGACCCGGTATGAGTCTGTTTCAACGTGGCCGGGACGAACTTCCGCGCATCAAGGCGCTGCCGAAGCGCCGCTCCCGCGTCATCTCCGTTCTGGATGTCGGCTCGGAAAAGGTCTCTTGCCTGATCGCTCGGCTGACGCCGCGTGTCGCCAGCGAGATGTTACCTGGCCGTACCCATACGATCGAGGTGATCGGCGTTGGTCACCAGCGCTCGCATGGCATCAAGTCGGGCGTGGTCGTCGATCTCGACGCAGCGGAGCAGTCGGTCCGGCACGCGGTAGACACGGCCGAGCGGATGGCTGGACTGACCATCGAGTCGCTCATCGTCTCGGTCACGGCTGGCCGGCTCAAGAGCCTGCGCGGGGCTGCCGAGATCGACATCGTCGGGGAGGTTTCCCAGACTGACGTTTCACAGGTCCTCGGTCTCGCCGCGAAGGTGCCGCTCGATGAGCGTCGGGTGGCGCTGCATTCGCTCGCCTTCGATTTGTCGATCGACAGCGAGAGTGGGCTCGACAAGGTCGTCGGCATGAGCGGCAATCGGCTGGGCGCGGACATGCATGTGCTGACCGCCGAGGAAACACCGTTGCGCAATCTCGAGGCGGTCGTCAATCGCGCCCGGCTGATGGTCGAGGCCTTTGTGGCGACGCCCTATGCCAGCGCGCTGTCGACATTGGTCGAAGATGAGGCGGCGATGGGGTCGGCCTGCATCGACATGGGGGGCGGCGCGACGACCATCGCGATCTTCCAGAACGGTCGCTTCGTCTATGCCGATCAGGTCGCGCTCGGCGGCAACCACATCACCATGGATCTCGCCCGCGGCCTGTCGATCCGTCCGGCCGACGCGGAGCGGCTCAAGGTCATGCACGGCTGCACGCTGAGCGAGTTGATGCAGGACGACGACAGGGTGCCTGTCGTGCCGCTCGGGGAAGAGGGCGGGCACGACTCCAAGACCACCGTCGCGCGTTCGCTGATCGCCAGGATCATCCGGCCACGCGTCGAGGAAACCTTGGAGCTCGTCCGCGATCGTCTGGCCGCCTCAGGGCTCGGCCACGTCATCGGCAAGCGCGTCGTCTTGACCGGCGGGGCCAGCCAGCTTGCCGGCATGAGTGACACGGCGCGCAGCATCCTTCAGCGCAATGTTCGGCTCGGGCGACCGGTCGGGGTTGCCGGGCTCAATCCATCCAACAAAGGGCCAGCCTTCGCGACCTCGGTCGGCCTGCTGATCTACCCGCAGGTCGCCCATCGCGAGAACACCGGCCAATCATCGATCGCGGCCTTCGCGCTCGACCAGAACACCAGGACGGGACGTTTCGGATCCTGGCTCCGGCGGAGCCTTTGACACAGCGTGGCCGGACTTCCGTCCAGCCGCGAAAACATACGGTGCGCGCCGCGCGCCGCAGCAAATGACAAAGCGAACGGCCGCGCGGCGAAACGGCCCGAAACTGCGATAGAGGAACAGGATATGAGCACCAACCCGAACAAGACCGACATCACCGAGTTGAAGCCCCGCATCACCGTGTTCGGCGTCGGCGGCGGCGGCTGCAACGCGGTCAACAACATGATCAATGCCGGCCTTGAAGGGGTCGAGTTCGTGATCGCCAACACCGACGCCCAGGCGCTGCGCTCGTCCAAGGCCGAGCGTATCATCCAGATGGGCGTCGCCGTGACCGAGGGTCTCGGCGCCGGCTCGCAGCCGGAAGTCGGCCGTGCCGCCGCCGAGGAATCGATCGACGAGGTCTGCGACCATCTCCTCGGCTCGCATATGTGCTTCGTCACCGCCGGTATGGGCGGCGGCACCGGCACCGGCGCCGCGCCGGTGGTCGCCCGCGCCGCGCGGGAAAAGGGCATCCTCACGGTTGGCGTCGTGACCAAGCCGTTCCATTTCGAAGGCCAGCGCCGGCTGCGGATCGCCGACGAGGGCATTGAGGAACTGCAGAAGAACGTCGATACGCTGATCGTCATTCCGAACCAGAACCTGTTCCGGATAGCCAACGACAAGACCACCTTCGCCGACGCCTTCGGTATGGCTGATCAGGTACTGTATTCGGGCGTCGCCTGCATCACCGACCTGATGGTCAAGGAAGGGCTGATCAATCTCGACTTCGCCGACGTGCGTTCCGTGATGCGCGAGATGGGCAAGGCGATGATGGGCACCGGCGAGGCCTCCGGCGAAGGCCGCGCGATGGCCGCCGCCGAAGCCGCGATCGCCAACCCGCTGCTCGACGAGACGTCGATGAAGGGCGCGCGGGGGCTGTTGATCTCGATCACCGGCGGCCGCGATCTCACCCTCTTCGAGGTGGACGAGGCGGCGACCCGCATCCGCGAAGAGGTCGACCAGGACGCCAATATCATTCTTGGAGCCACTTTCGACGAGGCGCTGGAAGGGATCATCCGGGTCTCGGTGGTCGCCACTGGTATCGACAAGGTCGAGACGGTTCTCGCCGGGCGCGTCCCCGACCGCCAGGCCGTGTCCGCTGTACCAGCCGCTGCGCCACGTGCCGTGCCGCTGGCTCAATCGGCAACGCCCGCTTCCGCGGTCGCGGAGCCGGCGCCCGCTCTCGTGGCCCCAGTCGCGGCGGATGAGTTCGACGAAGAGATCGAGGACGATTTCACAGACGCGCTCGAAGCCGAGATCGCCCAAGTCAGCTCCTTGGCTCCGGCCGCCCAATCGGCGCCGCGCATGCCTCAGGTGGAGGACTTTCCGCCGGTGGTTCGCGCCGAGATCGAAAGCCGCGCCGCCGAGCACCATGGTGAGGACCGCGGCCCGATGGGGCTGCTGCGCCGGCTGACGACGGGCTTGTCGCGCCGCGACGAAGAGGACGCCCAGCCGGCGGACATGCGCCAGAACTCGGTCGAGAGCCCGCGTCGCGCGGTTGTCGAGCCAAATCCCTATGCGCCCAGGCGTGTGGCTGCCGAATCAGCAGCCCGACCAGCGTCCCAGCCACGTCCGATTGGTGATGACGATCAGCTTGAGATTCCTGCGTTTTTGCGCCGGCAAGCCAACTGACCCCTCACTGTTACCAGTTTGACACAAGGCCCGCCGCCAAACCGGCGGGCCTTTCTGCTTTCAACCTACTGAAAAATATAGCTTTTAAATGGTTGTTAACCATGCCGACGGTAACAACGGGTAAGAATCCGTGATTTGGCTGGTGAGCGGCTCCGTTCTAGGTGTTGCAGCGTGTTTTGGACATCTCGCGTCGTGATTCTCCTGGGGAGTGGGGTCGATGGGCGTCGATGGGATGTCTCCCGGTGAGGGTGCCAATCTCCGAGAAGAGCGAATGGATATTCGTTTGATGGTTGGCGGGAAAGGTTGCCAATTGTGTTGATGTTTCAGCAGACGCTTGGTTCGCGGGTCGATTTTGATGGCGTAGGCGTCCACAGCGGTCTTCCTGTCCAGCTTAGCCTGCTCCCGGCCGAAGCCCACACCGGCATCGTCTTCCATCTGTTCGACAAATGTGACCTTCTGCACGAGATCAAGGCGATCTCGGCGAACGCAGCACTGATGGATCTGTCCACTGTCGTCGGCGATCCGCGTGGCGCTCATGTCGCGACGATCGAGCATTTAATGGCGGCGCTCTATGCCATGGGCATCGACAATGTCGTTGTGCAGATCGATGCGCATGAGACGCCAATCATGGACGGATGCGCCGCCGCCTTCATCGCCGCGATTCGCGAATCGGGTATCATCAGCCAGGCCGCCAGGCGGCGATTCCTGCGTGTTTTGAAGCCCGTGACCGTAGAGATGAACGGCGCCCGCGCCGAATACCGTCCGCATAACGGCACGCGATTCGAGATCGAGATCGATTTCGATAGCCCCGTCATCGGACGCCAGACTTATTGCGCCGATCTCACGGCCGATCGCTTCGCCGCAGATCTGTCGCGCGCACGTACCTTCGGGTTCATGAAGGACGTCGAGCGTCTCTGGGCCGCCGGCTATGCTCTCGGCTCCTCGCTCGATAATTCCGTCGTCATCGGCGACGACGGGCGGATCATCAATCCCGACGGCCTCCGCTACACGGACGAGTTCGTCCGCCATAAGGCGCTGGACGCTGTCGGTGACCAGGCGCTCGCCGGCGCGCGCGTGCTCGGCTGCTACCGCTCCTATCGCGGTGGTCACAAGCTCAACGCCCTGGCGCTGCAGGCCCTGCTTGCCGACCATCGCGCTTATGAGATCGTCGAGATGCCGTCACGCCTCGTCGACCCGGTTCGCCATGCGCCGCTCGTCGCGGTGGCCGCGCCTGCCTACGGTCCGCAGACCCTCTAAGACAACGTCAGGGGACGGTTCATCCGGGCGCCCGCGTCATAAAAAAGGCGGGTTGGTTCGGCTTTCAACGTTGCTGGCGTCGAGGGCACGGCGTAGACAGGCCTTCGAACGGCAGGGGATCGGCACGAATGAGCAATCCGCACAGCATTGAGATCACGCGCCGCTGGCGGACGGGACGGCTGGGCCCCTGTCTTGCGGTCGGAATCGCCGCTCTCGGCCTCGGCGGTTGCGCGTCGTCTGGCAACAGCGATGTCGAGGCTTTGGCGCTTGCTGCGCAGACGGAGCCACCGGACGTTCTCTACAATCAGGGCCTGGCTAATCTCGAGGGCGGTCGCCTGGGCGAGGCGGCGAAGAAATTCGAGGCCATCGATCGTCAGCATCCCTATTCGGAATGGGCCCGCAAGGCGTTGGTCATGAACGCATTCGCCAGTTACCGCAGCGGCGACTATGACGGGGCGGTCAATTCGGCCAAGCGCTATCTGTCGCTCTATCCTGGCAGCGAGGAAGCGGCCTACGCGCAATATATCATCGGCCTTGCCTATTATAAGCAGATCCCCGACGTCACTCGCGACCAGAAGGAAGCCGCCCGCGCGGCCGCGGCGATGCGCGAGGTGATGGAGAAATATCCCGACTCCGAATATGCCGAAGATGCGCGCAACAAGGTCCGAATCGCCCGCGATCAGCTGGCCGGTAAGGAAATGCAGGTCGGGCGCTATTACTTGGAACGTCGCGAATACGTCGCCGCGATCAACCGCTTCAAGAATGTCGTCGATGTCTATCCCGAATCGCGGCAGGTCGAGGAGGCGCTCGCGCGTCTGACCGAAGCCTATTACGCCATGGGCTTGACCGGCGAGGCGCAGGCCGCGGCCTCGGTACTCGGTCAGAACTACCCGGACTCGCCCTGGTATCGCGACTCCTACCAGCTATTGCAGAGCAAGGGCCTTGCGCCGCGCGAAGGCGGAGCGACCTCCTGGTTCGGCACGATCGGCCGGAAGATCGCCGGCGGCTGACCTCGGCGTCCGGACGTTCCGCAGGACGACCGCTTCAAGCTTATCGGGCGGCCGGTTGAACGACCGGTCGCCCTTTTCGTTTGCGCCGCCATCCTCTCGCTCGCGGAATGCGCTATCTCGGTAACGCGGTTGCCATTGGGGCGCCGCTTCATTACCGACGATCCGGTCATGCTGGTTCACCTTTCGATCCGCGACATCGTTCTCATCGAACGGCTCGACCTCGCCCTCGGCGAAGGCCTCTCCGTGCTCACGGGTGAGACCGGCGCCGGCAAGTCGATCCTTCTCGACGCGCTCTCGCTCGCCCTTGGGGGGCGGGGCGATGGCGGTCTGGTGCGTCACGGCGCCAAGCAGGGCGAGGTGACCGCCGTCTTCGATCTGCCGGCCGGGTTCGGCGTCCGCACGCTGCTCAACGAGAACGGCTTCGACGACGACGGCGATGTGATCCTGCGCCGCGTCCAGAGCGCCGATGGCCGTACCCGTGGCTTCATCAACGATCGTCCCGCCAGCGTTGCGCTGATGCGGCAGGTCGGGCAGGCCCTCGTTGAAATCCATGGCCAGCACGACGACCGGGCACTGGTCGACCCGGAAGCGCATCGTACGCTGCTCGATCAATATGGCGGCCTCGAACGCGAGGCTGCGGCGGTGGCCGGCGCGCACGCGGCCTGGCGGAGTACCGAGCAGGAGTTGCGCGCGCACCGCGCGAGGGTAGAGGCAGCAGCGCGGGAAGCGGACTATATCCGCGCGGCCGTCGAGGAACTGTCCCATCTCGCCCCGATCGCCGGCGAGGAGGACGAACTCGCCGAGCGCCGCCAGATCATGATGCGCTCCGAAAAGATCGTCACGGACGTCAACGACGCCCATGAGGAACTGTCCGGGTTGGCGTCGCCGATCCCGCCGCTGGCAGGCCTCCTGAAGCGTCTCGACCGCAAGCGCGATCAACTGCCGGGTCTGCTCGATCCCACCATTGAACGACTTGATGTTGCCCTAGATGCGCTGTCGGACGCCCAGATGGCGCTGCAGGAGGCGTTGCGCTCGCTGGAATTCGATCCGCGCGCGCTGGAAGAAACCGAGGAGCGGCTGTTCGCGCTGCGGGCGGCGGGCCGAAAATTCTCCGCCCCCGTTGACGCGTTGCCCGAACTCACGGCGAAAATGATCGGCGACCTGGCCGATCTCGACGCTGGCGAGGAGCGCCTGGCCCGGCTCGAGGCCGAGCTGACCGAGAAGCGGACGCTGTTCGATCGCGCCGCCGCCGCGCTGTCCGAACAGCGCCAGACGGTCGCGCGGCTGCTCGAAGCCGCCGTGATGGCCGAGCTTCCCGATCTCAAGCTCGACCGCGCGGCGTTTCTGGTCGAGATGGCGAGCGATCCGGACCGGCCCTCGGCCGCGGGTATCGACATTGTGGAGTTCTATGTTCGCACCAATCCCGGTACCCGCGCAGGCGCGATGATGAAGGTCGCGTCCGGCGGCGAGCTGTCGCGTTTTCTCTTGGCGCTGAAAGTCGCGCTCGCCGATCGGGGATCGGCGCCGACTCTGGTCTTCGACGAGATCGACACCGGCGTTGGCGGCGCCGTCGCCGACGCTATCGGCCGACGCCTGGCGCGGCTCGCGGGCACCGTCCAGGTACTCGCCGTCACCCATGCGCCGCAGGTCGCGGCCCGCGCCGCGACGCATCTTCTGATTTCCAAGGCCGCCGCCGATGCCGGCGAGGATCGGGTCGCAACGCGCGTCGCGCCGATCGGCGAGACGGGAAGGCGCGAGGAGATCGCCCGCATGCTTGCCGGCGAAACCGTGACCGACGAGGCCCGCGCTGCGGCCGAGCGGCTGATTGGCGCGGGAGCTTGAAGATGACGAGGCCTGAACGCGTTCTCATCGTCGGCGCGGGCCCGGTCGGGCTGGCGGCGGCCGTCGAATTCCGTCGGCGCGGTTTTCATCCCCGCATCATCGACGCCGGGGAGGGGCCGACGGACGAGGCCCAGTCGCGGGCGCTCGGCATCCTGCCGACGACGCTCGACATCCTCACCGCCTCCGGCATTACCGACCGGCTGCTCGCCGAGGGCGGCCACATCGAGAATGCCGAGATTTCCCTCGATGGAAAGCGCCTGTTCGCGATTTCGACCAAGCCGGCGCGCACGCGCCACAACTTCATCCTGACGCTGCCGCAGGGGCGCACCGAGCGGCTGATGATCGAGTGGCTTGCGGCCCATGATGTCACGGTCGAATGGAACACTGCCTTTGTTTCGCTCGCCGATACCCATGCGCCGCGGGTCAGCCTGTCGAATGGCGAGACCGTGGCGGCCGATCTGGTGCTCGGCGTCGACGGTGTCCATTCGGCGGTGCGCGAGGACGTCGGGATTCCCTGGAGCGGCGAGGGCTATCCGGCCGAATTCGCGCTGGCCGACGTCATCTTCGAGCGACCGGTCGAGGCGTCGACGGCCAGGGCCAATCTCAGGACGGCGAAGGGCGGCACCGGAGGAGCGGTCGCGCTGTTGCCTCTCAGCGAGACCACGGGCCGCTATGTCGGCATCGCGCCGTCGACCGATGCGCTGCTGGCCGGAATCGAGGGTATTGCGGCCGTCACTTGGGAATCACGCTTTTCGGTCAGCTTCCGGCATGCCGAGCGCATGGCCAAGGGGCGGGTGTTCCTCGCCGGCGACGCTGCCCATGTCCATTCGCCCGTCGGCGGCCGTGGCATGAATCTTGGCATCTGGGATGCGGCTTGGCTCGCCTTCCTCGCCAGCGAGGGCCGCCAGAGCGAATACGAGATGCGCCGGTTGCCCTCCGTGCGGCAGGTGCTGAAGGATACGCGGCAAATGACCGATGTCATCGCCGCGCCGTCGGCCAATATTCTCAATCTGCTGCGCTATGCGATGCCGCTGGCGACGCAACTGCCGTGGGTGCGACGAACGATCGCCGAACGGCTCTTGGCGCTCGACCTTCCGCAGCCCGAATGGCTGAGAGGCGCGTATGGAACGGACAGGGAATCGCGAACGCCATGAACGACAAGCCGGTCGACGATCTCGATGAACAGGGGGCGGCAGCCGAGCTCGAACGTCTGGCCCGCGAAATCGTCGAACATGATCGCCGCTATCACCGTGAGGACGCGCCGGCCATCTCCGACGCCGCGTACGACGCGCTGCGCCGCCGTAACGACGCGATCGAGGCCCGGTTTCCCGAACTGATCCGATCGGACTCCCCATCGCGGCGGGTCGGGTCGGAGGTGTCGGAGAAGTTCGAGAAGATCCGCCATGCGTTACCGATGCTGTCGCTCGACAACGCCTTTTCGGACGAGGACGTTGCTGATTTCGCCAAGCGCGTCCGCCGCTTCCTGAAGCTCGCCGAGGATGCGCCGCTGGCGATCACCGCCGAGCCCAAGATCGACGGCCTGTCGCTGTCGCTGCGCTACGAGAAGGGCGAACTGGTTTCGGCTGCGACGCGGGGTGACGGCACCACCGGCGAGGACGTCACCCGCAACGCCCGGACCATCGACGACATTCCAAACCGGCTGAAGGGCGATGCGCCGGACGTCTTCGAGGTGCGCGGCGAGGTCTATATGAGTCACGCGGCCTTTGCCGCCCTCAACGCCCGTCAGGCCGAGGAGGGCAAGCCGGTCTATGCCAATCCGCGCAACGCCGCCGCCGGCTCGCTGCGCCAGCTCGACGCCGGGATCACGCGTTCCCGGGCACTGAAGTTCTTCGCCTATGCCTGGGGTGATGCGAGCGAGGTGCCCGGAAAGACGCAGATGGAGGTCGTCGCCGCGATCGGCGGTTTCGGCTTTCCCACCACCGATCTGATGCGGCGCTTCGATACGATCGAGGGGCTGATCGAGCACTACCACGAGATCGAGGAGAAGCGCGCCAGCCTCGGCTACGATATCGACGGGGTGGTCTACAAGGTCGACGATCTCGACCTGCAGAAGCGGCTCGGCTTCGTCTCGCGCTCGCCGCGCTGGGCGATCGCCCACAAGTTTCCGGCCGAGCAGGCGACGACGGTGTTGAGGGCGATCGAGATCCAGGTTGGGCGCACCGGCGCGCTGACCCCGGTGGCCAAGCTCGACCCGGTCACCGTTGGCGGCGTCGTCGTCTCCAACGCCACGCTGCACAACGCCGAGGAGATCGAACGGCTGGATGTGCGCGTCAGCGACACGGTGATGATTCAGCGGGCCGGCGACGTGATCCCGCAAGTGCTGGGAATCGTCGCCGACAAGCGCCCCGCAGGCACCGAGCCGTTCGAATTTCCGTCCGTCTGCCCCTGCGAACTGAAGACCCCCGTGGTGCGTGAGGAGACCGCCTCGGGCGCGCAGAGCGTCGTGCGGCGTTGCACCGGCGAATTCGCCTGTCCGTTTCAGCGGCGCGAGCATCTGAAGCTGTTCGTGTCGCGCAAAGCTTTCGACATCGACGGGCTCGGCGACAAGCAGATCGATTTCTTCTACGACGATCCGGATTTTTCGATCCGCACGCCGGCCGACATCTTCAAGATGAGCGGCACCAACGCGACCGGCCTGAAGAAGCTGAAGGACAAGGAAGGATTCGGCGAGGTCTCGGCGAATAATTTGTTCGCCGTGATCGAGGCGCGCCGGACGATCCCGCTCGACCGGCTGATCTTCTCGCTCGGCATCCGCCATGTCGGCGAGGCGACGGCGAAGACGCTGGCCCGCGCCTACGGCACCTTCGAGGCGTTCCACGACGCTGCGCTCAAGGTGGCGGCGGGCGACGCGGAAGCGGGCGGCGAGATGGACGCGCTCGAGGACATCGGCGGGGCCGTGCTGACTGCTATCGCGCGGTTCTTCTGCGAAGAGCACAATCTGCGACTCGTCGAGGATCTGGTGACACAGCTGACGATCGAACCGGCCGAACAGCCGGCCGCGTCCTCGCCCGTCTCCGGCCAGACCATCGTCTTCACCGGTTCGCTGGAACAGATGACCCGCGACGAGGCGAAGGCGATGGCCGAGGCACTGGGCGCCAAGGTCGCCGGCTCGGTATCGAAAAAGACCGACCTCGTCGTCGCCGGTCCGGGCGCCGGCTCGAAGTTGAAGAAGGCCGCCGAACTCGGCGTCGAGGTGATCGACGAGGACGCCTGGTTTGAACGGATCGGGCGCAGCCGTCAGGCGGAGAGCGGCGAGGGCAGCAAATCCGGCTGATCGGGCCTCGGCGCGACGTTGCCGAAATGCACCGTTGCCATGGCCGGGCGGAGAAATCTGGGGCAATGCATCGCCCCACCTTGCGGAGCGCCCCGCAAGCGCCGAAATTGGGCGCGTTCCAGACAAGGATGTTTCATGCCCTTTAGCCTGCCGCGCTGCCTACGCACCGGCCTTGCCGCCGCGTTCCTTCTGCTTGCCTCCGGTTCGCCGCAGGCGATGGCCGTTGCGGCCGACGCGGCAACCGAAGACCACGCGGCCGTGCCTGAATCTCCGGTCAAACCGGGGGCCGCTCTCGCTGGCGAGGCATCAGAGATCGTCCAGGCCGACGATCTGTCGGCCATTGTCGGAATCGCGCTGGGCTATGGCGAGGCTGAGCTTTCGACCATCGCGGATGGCGACCCGGTGATCGTCGGCGAGATCAACGGCGTCGCCTATCAGTTGTTTTTTCTGAACTGCGCGGACGACCACACCGGCTGCGGTGTGGTGAACTTTTATGCGATCTGGGATGTCCAGGATGTCGCCATCGATGCCATCAACGAATTCAACCGCACCCAGCCGTTCAACAAGGCCTATCTGACGCCGGACAATCTGCCGGTGGTTGAATTGAACCTGTCAACGGTCGGCGGCATGACGCGCGGCCAACTCGATGACGCCTTCGAGCGCTGGACCATCGCGCTGGCGGAGTTTCCCAGAGCGGTGCTGGGCGAGGGTCGGTAGCGAACGCGCCGTCCACCTCCGCCGCGCTTGCGCGTTTTGATGTGACAAAGCATAAGCAAGCCTGATTAGACGGTCGTCCGGCGGCCGTGTTTCCACGAATCAATCCGAGCGAACCCGTGACAGAATCCGCCCGATCGGAGATTCGCGCCGCGCTGCGCCAGCTCCTGCCCATTCTTTTCGCCGCCGTGCCCTTCGGCATGTTGTACGGGGCGATAGCCGTCGGCGCCGGGCTGACGCTATGGCAGACGCTTGGCTTTTCGGCGACCGTCTATGCCGGCGCTTCGCAACTCGCCGCCCTGCAACTCATCGGCCTTGGTGCGCCGGTCTGGTCGGTGTTGCTGACCGTTTTCGCGCTGAACTTCCGCCATGTCCTCTACTCGGCCTCGATCGGCCGTCACCTGACCCGCTTTTCCGCGACCCAGAAAGCCGCTGCGTTCTTCCTTTTGGTCGACCCGATGTTCGGCGCCGCCGAGGCCCGGGCAAGCGGCCAGAAACTGACCAAGACGTTCTATTTCGCCTATGGGCTGGTGCTTTATTTCGGCTGGATCGCCGCGACCTTGGTCGGCGCCGTGTTCGGCGCGCTGATCGACGACCCGAGGGCCTTGGGGTTCGATTTCATCCTGCCGGTGTATTTCCTGACGCTGTTGATGACGTTTCGCTTCCGCAGCCTGTTCTATCCGGTGGCGTTGGCGAGCGCCGTGGTCTCGATCCTCGTCTATCTGACCATCGGCCCGCCCTGGCACGTTACCATCGGCGGCTTCGCCGGCATACTATGCGCCGCCATCGTCAAGCCGGCGGCGCGCCTGGCAGGCGAGGGCGCCGATGGCTGACATCTGGCTGATCATCCTGCTCGCCGGAGCGCTCACCTATCTGACGCGGGTCGGCGGGCATCTCGTTTTGGCCCGGATCGGCCGCATACCGCCCCGGCTGGAGGCGGCGCTGAACGCCGTGCCGGCGGCGGTGCTGACGACGATCGTCACACCCGTGCTGGTTTCCGGCGGCTGGCCCGAGCGGATCGCGATCCTGGTCTGTCTGATCCTGTCTTTGCGCCTGCCGCTGATCGCGGTGGTCGCCATCGGCACAGGGATGGTGGCGGCGGCGCGGGCGGCCGGCTTCTGAAGCGGGCCGCTCGTCGATCAGTCGGCCTGGATCGCCGACAGTTTCCACGCGCCGCCATTTTCGCGCACGAAGGTCCACAATTCCGTGGTCTCGCTCGGATGCTCCGGATCGCCTTCGACGACGGCTCCGGTCTGGCGATCACGCATGACGTCGATCGATTCAAAGCGCATGGCGACCGAGGCGTAGTCGCATGCGTCCTCGCGCCAGGCTTCGGCCAGATCGCCCTGCAGCAATGTGACCGACGTCACGTCGTTCTTGCGCCCGGACGTCGCATTCTCGGAGAGCTCTTCGGCGAGATAGGACATCACTTCCGGCGTGGTGATCTGGCGCAGCGCGGCGTAGTCCTCGCGCGAAAACGCCGCCTGGACCTCCTGGAGTTTCTGCTCGAAGGCATCGAGATCCTGATCGGTGATGCCGATCTCGTCGGCCGGGCCAGACGAAGCTTCCGCGGCCCCCGCTGCACCGGCAGCGCCGGCGCCGAGCCCGGCTGCCGAACCGATCGACGGGATGCGGAAGCTTCCCGGTCCCGCCGGACGCGGCGTCTCCTCGTAGGCGCTCCGCTCCGCTCCGCCGGAATTGCCGGCATAGGCGCCGCCGGTTCGGTTGCGAAACAGCCGCATCAGCAGCGCCGCGCCGAGAGCGATCAAAAGCACCTGGACGAGCAGCGCCAGGACCCCGCCCATGCCGCCAAACCCGGTTCCCATGAGCATGCCGAACAGGCCGCCGAGCATCAGCCCGCCGAGAAGACCGCCGCCCAGTCCGCCGAACAGGCCGGGACGGCGTGCCGCCATCCCGTTCTGAGCAACGCCGGCGCCCGGTTGGGCAGCCTGGCCCGGGGTCATCGAGCGCTGCACCGGCGCGAAGGATTTCGGAGCGGTATTCGTGGTCGGCGCCGACTGGAATGTGCGGAAGCCCCGGCTGCCGAAGCTGCCGCCACGACGCGCGTCGGCGTAGTCGACCGCGACGAAGGAGAAAGCGAGAAGAAGGCTTGCGAACACTGCACCGAGGCGAAGGCGGTTGACCATGTGATGTCCCGTCAAATTGGCGTTCGGCGAGATATGGGAGGCCGAAGCCCCGACCGCCAGCGGTCCGCGCCGAATTCTTGCGCTTCAGCGCGCGAGTTCGCGCGTTGCATCCTCGATGCCCTTCAGCGTCATCTCGAACATCCGGTCGCCGGTCGCCTCGCGGATCATCTGGATCGATTGCGTCCAGTCCCAGTGTTCGCGCTTCACCGGGTTCAGCCAGACGGTCTTCGGCCATTTGGCGGTAAAGCGTTCCAGCCAGACGAAGCCCGGCTCGGCATTCCAGTGCTCGACCGAGCCGCCCGGCATGGCGATCTCGTAGGGGCTCATCGAGGCGTCGCCGACGAACACCGCCTTGTAGTCCGGCCCGAAGGTGTGGATGACGTCCATGGTGGAAATCGTCTCGGCATGACGGCGACGATTGTCCTTCCACAGCCGCTCATAGGGGCAGTTGTGGAAGTAGAAGAATTCGAGGTGCTTCAGCTCCGAGCGGGCGGCTGAAAACAGCTCCTCGACCGCCCGGACATGGTCGTCCATCGAGCCGCCGATATCGAGAAACAGCAGCACCTTGACCGCGTTGCGTCGTTCGGGCCGGGTCTTGACGTCGAGATAGCCGTGCTCGGCGGTGGAGCGGATGGTGGCGGGAAGGTCGAACTCCTCCTCGGCCCCGTCGCGCACCCAGCGGCGCAGCCGCTTCAGCGCGAGCTTGATGTTGCGCGTGCCGAGTTCGACGCTGTCGTCGAGATTGCGGAACTCGCGCCGGTCCCAGACCTTGACCGCCTTGCGGTGGCGGCTTTCCTTCTGGCCGATACGAATGCCTTCCGGGTTGTAGCCATAGGCGCCGAACGGCGAGGTGCCGCCGGTGCCGATCCATTTCGAGCCGCCCTGATGGCGCCCCTGCTGCTCTTCCAGGCGTTGCTTCAGCGTCTCCATCAGCTTGTCGAAGCCGCCGAGGCTTTCGACGAGTTTTTTCTCCTCGTCGGTGAGGTGTTTTTCGGCAAGCCGGCGCAGCCATTCCTCGGGCAGTTCCCGCATGTCGCCGCCGCCGGCCTCGGCGGAGACCGCCTCGACGCCCTTGAAGATCTCGGAAAACACCCGGTCGAACCGGTCGATGAAGCGCTCGTCCTTCACCAGGCTGGCGCGGGCGAGATAGTAGAAGCCTTCGACGTCATAGGTGACGAGATCGGCCGTCACCGCGTCGAGAAAGGCAAGATGCTCGCGCAGCGTGACCGGCACGCCGGCGGCCTTGAGCTTGAGGAAGAAGGTCAGGAACATGGCCGGAAGGGTAGGGCAGGGAGCGGCGCTTGTCAGCCGGCGGCGTTGTTTCGACGAACTCGGCAATCCAGGATTGGGTCAATTGATGTCGCTGCGCCATTGGCGTATATAAGGGACAAAGATGGCGCTGGATATCGAAGTCGGCGAAACGCGGCGCTTTCTCCTCGACTGCGCGATGTACGGAGTGAGTGGGGAAAGGCACGAGAGGCTGCTCCGCCTTTTAAAGGGAGACCCGGTTGTCGGTCGTCAGCGACCTGGGTCGCTCTCCTTGTGGGATTGGGAGTTCGGCGGCAATCGGATTACCTGTGCGTTGTCAGACGATTGCTCGCGGCTGGTGCTGCTGCGACTGACCCCAGCAGAGGCGCCGAAGGCTAGCCGAATGCTAAAGATCATGAAGCTGATACGAACCATCAACGAGATCAAACGCCTGTTTGGATTGTAAGCTATGTCAAAGAAGATGAGGGTCGAAACCCAGGAAGAGGCCGACGCGCACCTCGTCGAATCCCTCGAACAGGCGCTGAAATGGTTTCAGGGCGACGATTCCGATGTCACGGTCCATACCTTCACGATCGAGGTGCCGGACGTCGCCAAGCTGCGGCGCAAGCTGAAGCTGACCCAGATCGATTTCGCGCTGAAGATCGGCGTGCCGGTAGCCACGCTCCGCAATTGGGAGCAGGGCCGGCGCTACCCGACCGGCCCGGCGCGGGTGCTGCTCAACGTTTTGGCGCGGCGGCCCGATCTGGTGATGGAGGCGATCGAAGCCTCCCAGCCCGTCGAAGCGGCGGAATAGCGGCAGGGCCGGCACAAGACCGAACCGCCCCACTTCGTTCGACCTCCATTAAAGGCAAGCCGAGCATGCGTCCTATTGTTCGAGCTTGGCGCGGAATTTCTCCGGCACCTGATCGAGCGTCAGTTTCTTCTGCTCCTCGGCGTCGTGCGCGAAGGCGACCAGATCGGCGAGGTCCTGGCCGCTCAGATCGATGACCGCACCCAATTCCGCTTCCTGCATCGCCGCCATCGCGGGAGCGCCGCGCCACATGCGGGCGGCGAATTCGAACGCGTTCATCGGTGACGGCATCTCGGCGGCATCGAGCGAGGGGCCAACCTCCACGCCGACGCCGTTGACCGAATGGCAGACGACGCAACCCTTGTCGACGAACAACTGACGCCCCCGTTCGGCGTCGAGCGGGGGAAGAGCGATGCCGATGTCGCGCATGAAGCCCATCATGCGGTCGAGCTGTTCGGGCGGCATCTCCTCGATCGCTTCGAAATCATGGCCATGCTCATGGCCCTGGTGCATTTCGCGCATCTGTTCGAGCGGAGCGGACGCGCCGTGATCGCCGTTTTCCGTCTCCGAGGAATGACCGGGAGCGGCCATGGCGCCGGCCGGCGCGAGCGCCATGGATACGGCCACGGTCGCCACGGCAAGGGTGACATGGGACATCGTCATATTCCTTTCAGATCATCGTAACAGCACCGCCCCGCGCCCTTCAGAATCTGCCAAGGACGCCGTCCCATAGGGGAACACACCATGGTCTGGTCCGAAAGCCGAGACCGATGGCCGCAACGATGCTGTAGCGCCGATGAAGTGATCGAGCGTTGATCCACATCAATCCCGGCGCCGCGCAACCTCGATGTGCCGCCTTACGAATTTCTGGAGAATGGCGCCGTCCGGATCGGCTAGGCGGACCGGCGCAGTTCAGCTTGGCAGAGTGATCTCGCCCTTGAGATAGAGCACGCCCTGGCCGGCCACGACGACGGTCTCGCCGTCCAGCCGGCAGCGCAGATCGCCGCCGCGGCTCGACACCTGCCGGGCCGTGAAGTCGGTCTTGCCCAGCCGCTCGGCCCAATAGGGCACCAGCGAGCAATGGGCCGAGCCGGTCACCGGATCCTCGTCGATACCGGCCTTCGGCGCGAACATGCGCGAGACGAAATCGATGCCGGAGCCCGGCGCGCCCTCTGCCGTGGCGATGACGTTGCGCGGCGGCAGTCCGCCGATCGCCCTTAGGTCCGGCGCCAGCGCCTCGACCTCGGCGGCGCTTTCCATAATGGCCAGCCAGGACGTCTCGTTCGGCACGGCGAAGGAGAGCACCGCCTGCGGCCGGGCGCCGAGGGCCTCGGCCAGCCTGCCGATATCGGCCGCTTCGACGGGGCCGACCTCGTGACGACGCGGGAAGCGCATCACATACCAGCCGTCCTCGCCCCGCGTCACGGTGAGTTCGCCCGATTCCCGTGTGACGAAGGTCAGCATCGCCGCTTTCTCGCCGAGGCATTCGGTTAGCACAAAGGCGCTTGCCAGCGTCGCATGGCCGCACAGCGGCACCTCGATTGTCGGGGTGAACCAGCGCAGATTCCAGCGCGCCTCGCCGGCCGGCACGAAGAAGGCGGTTTCGGCGAGATTATTCTCGGCCGCGATCGTCTGCATCGTGGCCTCCGGCAGCCAGGATTCGAGCGGCACGACGGCGGCTGGATTGCCGGAAAACAGGCGATCGGTGAAGGCATCGACCTGGTAGAGGGGAAGGGTGGGCATCAGGCTCTCCTCAGCGACGGTTCAAGACAAATCGGCCCTAACAAGCGCATGCGCGCAACCCGCGCCAGCGCAAATGGGTGATGTCAGCCATCGCCCTCCGTGATGAGAGCAAGCTTACCCCTTCCGCCGCGCCAGAAACGCCAGGCGCTCGAACAGATGCACGTCCTGCTCGTTCTTGAGCAGCGCGCCGGCGAGCTTCGGCAGGGCGCTGGTCGGGCTCTCGCGCAGATCCTGGGGCTCGATGTCCTCGGCGACGAGCAGGCGAATCCAGTCCAGCGCCTCCGAGGTCGACGGCCGTTTCTTGACGCCCGGCTGCTCGCGCAACTCGTAGAACTGGGTCAGCGCGGCGCGCACCAGCTCCTTCTTGATGCCGGGGTGATGCACCTCGACGATCTTCGCCAGCGTTTCGGGATCGGGAAACTGGATGTAGTGGAAGAAGCAACGGCGCAGGAACGCGTCCGGCAGCTCCTTCTCGTTGTTCGAAGTGACGATGACGATCGGCCGATGCCTGGCCCTGACCGTCTCGTCGGTCTCGTAGACGTCGAACTCCATCTTGTCGAGCTCCTGCAGGAGATCGTTGGGAAATTCGATGTCGGCCTTGTCGATCTCGTCGATCAACAGGACGACGCGCTCGTCGGAGGCGAAGGCCTCCCATAGCTTGCCGCGGCGGATATAGTTGCGGATATCGTTGACCTTCTCGTCGCCGAGCTGGCTGTCGCGCAGCCGCGAGACGGCGTCGTATTCGTAAAGCCCTTGCGCCGCGCGCGTGGTGGACTTCACCGTCCACTGGATCAGCCGGAGCCCCAGCGCCTCGGCGATCTGGAAGGCCAGTTCGGTCTTGCCGGTGCCCGGCTCGCCCTTGACCAGCAATGGACGTTCGAGGGTGATCGCGGCGTTGACCGCGACCATCAGATCCTTGCCCGCCACATAGGCGTCGGTTCCGGTAAAGCGCATGCGTGTCATCCTGTTTTGCTGTTGCCGGCAACCATAAGGTCCGGCGAGGCGGTGGCAAGCGGGGGGAGGGTGCTTTGGTCGTACGCCCCGCCGGCCGGGCTTATCGAGCCGCCGCTCCGCGCTATGTTGCGGCTGCGAAGCGCCGGCCCGCGTGATGCTCCAGGAGAATTCGTCGTCCATGACCCAACCGAGCTTTGCCGCGCAATCGGGCGCCACCGGTGAGGGCGCTCTCGGCACCGTCCTGACGGTGTTGTTCGCGCTTGCCTGCGGAGCGCTCGCGGCCAATCTCTATTACGCTCAGCCGCTGGTCGCGCTGATCGGCGACGACACCGGCCTGTCGGCCTCGACCGAGAGCATGATCGTCACCGCCGCGCAGATCGGCTACGCGATCGGCCTCGTCTTGCTGGTGCCGCTCGGCGATCGTGTCGAGAACCGCAAGCTGATCCTCGTCACGATGGCGGCGAACGTTGTCAGCCTCGCCGGCCTCGCGTTGGCACCAGGCCTGACGACCCTGTTCGTCATGATGCTGGTTGTCGGCATCACCTCGACGGCGGCGCAGATGATCGTGCCGCTCGCCGCCAATCTCGCCCCCTCCGCCGAGCGCGGCAAGGTCGTTGGCAATGTCATGAGCGGGCTTCTTGGCGGCATACTGCTCGCCCGCCCGCTCTCCAGCTTCCTCGCCGACTATGTCGGCTGGCGCGGGGTGTTTGGTCTGTCCGCGGGGCTCATCGCGGCGCTTGGCCTCGCTGGTGTGATCCTGTTGCCGCGCCGCGAGCCCCACGGCGAGCGGAGCTATGCCACGCTGCTCGCCTCGCTCGGCACGTTGTTCGTCCGGCAGCCGGTGCTGCGCCGGCGCGGGCTCTATCACGCTGCGATGTTCGGGGCGTTTTCGCTGTTCTGGACCGCCGCGCCCGTGATCCTTCTGCGCGCGCCCTACAATTTCACCCCGACCGGCGTTGCCCTGTTCACGCTGGCCGGTGTCCTCGGCGTCTTCGCCGCCCCGATCGCAGGTCGTCTTGCCGACCGCGGCTTCACCCGGATCGGCACGATCGCGGCGATGGTGACGGTGATCGCCGCCTTCGTCGCGGCGCTGTTCGGCGGCGTATCGCTCGCCGCGCTGGTTGCCGCAGGCATTCTCATCGATCTCGGCGTGCAGGCCAATATGGTCTTCGGCCAGCGCGAAATCTACCAGCTTGACGCGACCATCCGGAACCGGCTCAATGCCGTCTACATGACGACGTTCTTCCTCGGCGGGGCGATCGGATCGGCCCTGTCGAGCCCAGTGCTCCAAGCTTTCGGCTGGGTGGGTGTCTGTGTCATTGGCATCTCCATTCCGGCGGCGGCGGCGGCCTATTTCCTGTTGGCCGACGAGTCCGGCTGAGGCGCGGTTTCGGCCACTTCCCATTTATCGAGAAACGCTTCCATCGGCAGCGCCTGCATGTCGGGGATCGCCGCAAACAGCACCTCCGGCGGCCAGTCCCACCAGGCAAGGCGCTTGAGCCGCTCGGCGATCTCGGCGGAAAACCGCGCGCGCAGCACCCGTGCCGGCACGCCGGCGACGATGGCGTAGGACGCGACGTCCTTGGTCACCACCGCATTGGCGCCGATCACCGCACCGTCGCCGATTTGGACGCCGGGCATCACCACAGCGCCGTGACCGATCCACACGTCGTGGCCGATCGCGACGCGCTTAGCCCTGCGGTGTTCGCGCCAGCCGGAATCGATCGGCAGAAAGCGGAAATACTCGTTCGGCCGGTAGCTGAGCTTGTGGGTCGTCGGCCGCCCCATCGGATGGTCGAGCGCGTTGATCCTGACCTTCGCCGCGATCGAGCAGAACTTGCCGATGTCGGTGTAAATCGCCTCGCCACCGCGCTCAAAATAGGAAAAGTCGCCGACCGTAACGTCGCGCAGCAGCACGCGCTGGCCGATCTCGACGAAGCGCCCGAGGCGCGTTTCCTTGAGCTCAGCCGTCGGGTGGATGCGCGGCTCGGACGATCGCAGGCGCGGATCGTCTTCGGCTCTGCCTTCGCCTTCATTCATCGCATGGGATCCCTTCGAGGGCCTCCGTTCTTCGCCCCCGCGTGTTCGGATGCGGCAATAACCCGCGATGCGGCGCCGGTACAGGGTCGACGGAAACAGGCCATGCCGAGGCGAACGTAAGAGAATCGACCGATGTTTTGATTTGCAACGCCGGCGTCGGCTGTCATGCTGCCTCCCGGTGACGAAAGGTCAACTGCCGCGCCGATAATCTTGGGAGGATCCAATGGCGGAGAATGGTTGTTGCGGGCCGGGCTATGCCTCGCCCACAGAGGCGATGCAGGCTGAGCGGGAGAAGCTGCTTTATACGGTGGCGCTCTATGTCGGGACGGGCGTGGAAAAGCCGGATTATCTGGCAACCGTTGATGTCGACCCGGATAGCCCGACCTATTCCAGCGTCGTTGCGCGGACCGAAATGCCGCAGATCGGCGACGAGCTGCACCATTCGGGCTGGAACGCCTGCTCATCCTGCCATGACGATTCCTCGAAATCCCGCCGCTATCTGCTGATGCCGGGGGTGCGGACCTCGAACATCAATGTGATCGACACGGCCGATGCGACGAATCCAAAGCTGCACACGGTCGTGTCCGGCGACGAGATCAAGGCGAAGACCAATCTGTCGGCGCCGCACACGGTCCATTGCCTCGGCTCGGACATCATCATCTCGATGCTGGGCGACGCCGATGGCAACGCGCCCGGCGGCTTCCTGCATCTCGACGAGAATTTCGACATCGTCGGCCGCTGGGAGAACGAGCTCAACGGCATGAAGTACAATTACGACTTCTGGTACCAGCCGCGTCACAACATGATGGTGAGCTCTGAATGGGCCGCGCCGAATACGTTTCTGCCGGGCTTCGACCTGGACGACGTCGCTGCCGGAAAATACGGGCAGTCGGTGCATTTTTGGGACTTCAAGGGCAAGAAGGTGGCCAAATCCGTCGATCTCGGCGCCGAGGGCATGATTCCGTTGGAGGTTCGCGGGCTGCACGATCCGGAATCGCATCACGGCTATTTTGCCGCCACCTTGTCCTCGAACGTCTTCCATTGGTGGAAGGATGACAATGGTGAAGCGCAGCTGGAGAAGGTGATCGATATCCCCACGATCGATGTCGCGGGTTTTCCTGTACCGATGCCGAGCCTGATTACCGACATCCTGATTTCGATGGACGATCGCTACATTTATTTCGCCAACTGGCTGCATGGCGATCTCAGGCAATACGATATCACCGACCGCTCGAACCCGAAGCTGACCGGCCAGGTCTGGCTCGGCGGCATGCTCGGGAAGGCGGCGGAGGTCAATGGCGTCACGGTGCAGGGCGCGCCGCAGATGATCCAACTCTCGCTGGACGGCAAGCGGCTCTACGTCACCACGTCGCTGTTCTCGACCTGGGACAACCAGTTCTATCCGGGCATGAAGGACAAGGGCGCGCAGATGTTCATGATCGACTGCGACACCAACGGCGGCATGTCGATCAATCCCGACTTCCTGGTCGACTTCGGCAAGGAGCCGAACGGTCCGGCGCGCTGCCACGAGATGCGCTATCCGGGCGGCGACGTGACCAGCGACATCTGGGTGTGACGCGGGCGGGCAGCCGAGCCGGTGACCGGTTCCTCGACGGACGGCGTGGGCGTTGAAAACGCACCGGGTCACTCTCTTGAATCGGAACGGCCGCGTCCTCGATGTTGATGATGACCAGCCGATCCTCGACGCCGCCGAGGCGGCCGGGCTCGTCCTGCCGGTTGCCTGCCGTTACGGCGGTTGCATCACCTGCGCCGGGCGACTGATCTCGGGCAAGGTGCGCCAGCCGAAAGGGACGGCGCTGAACCGCCGGCAGAGCGCGGCCGGCTATATTCTCTTGTGTGTCGCCCGGCCTCGTTCCGATTGCGTCATCGCGGTCGGCGTCGAGAGTCATGCGGATCTTTACCGCAATCCGTTCAGCGTCCCGCAAGTCCGGGGGCCAGGCTCGCCGGAACAAGAGTCATAAACTCTCGCCTCGTGCGGTCGGGGCGTGCTATTTGCGTCCGGAAATCAAATCTGACGCGCCGGAGAGGTAGGCGGGGTCTTCGCGATGCCCGCACCGAGAATGATATGAACTCAGTTTTGATCCTACGCACATCTCTATGGGCGCTCGTGGCCCTGTTAGCGGGCGCGGTCGTGGCGCTGGTTTTCCTTTACGGGCAGGGCAGTCCCACGGGTGCCGGCGAGCCATACGGAACACCCTTTGCGCTCGTCGATCAGACCGGCGCGCCGATCACCGAAGCCGCTCTGACCGGCCAGCCCTCGGCCGTGTTCTTCGGCTTCACCCACTGCCCTGAAGTCTGCCCGACGACGCTGTACGAGCTTGCCGGTCATCAGAAGCGGCTGAAGGATAAGGGAAAATCCCTGCGCGTCGTCTTTGTCACCGTCGATCCCGAGCGTGACACGTCCGCGATCCTGAAAGACTACGTTGCGGCCGTCGGTCCGGACATCACCGCGATCACCGGTGCGCCGGACAAGATCGCCGCCATGCTGAAGGGTTGGGGCGTCTATGCGGCGAAGGTGGGCGATGGCTCCGACTATTCCATGGACCATACCGCGACGACATTTCTGTTGGACGCAGGTGGCACGCTGGCCGGCACCCTTGCTTATGGTGAAGCTCCGGACACAGCGCGCGCCAAGCTGGATCGGCTCGTCGGGCTTTGAGTACGACAGATTGGCGGCGTCTGAAAACATGATGGCAAGAGCTTCGGCGCCGTGGGAGATCACGGCGCCCATTTCCTTTGCGCCGTTTCGGCCTAGTTGGGCGTCGTCTTTCGCAAGGATAATCGTACATGGATGATCTCGCCGCCCAGATCGCCCTCATCGGCGCCGCGGGCATCGCCTCGCAGTGGCTGGCCTGGCGCCTGCAGATCCCGGCGATCGTGATCCTGCTTGCCGTCGGTCT
Source organism: uncultured Aurantimonas sp. (assembly GCA_947488615.1). GTDB lineage: Bacteria > Pseudomonadota > Alphaproteobacteria > Rhizobiales > Rhizobiaceae > Aurantimonas. The sequence goes on along the minus strand of CANKZU010000006.1, from coordinate 150,022 downwards.
CTTCTTCGGCCCGTTCACCGGCCTCATGAATCCGCGCGCGGATTTCGGCGACCTTTACACGCCGCTGGTGTCGACCGCCGTCGCGATCGTGCTGTTCGAAGGTGGGCTGACGCTGAATTTTCGCGAGATCCGCGAGACGTCGAAGGCGGTGCGGCGCATCGTCATCGTGTCCGGGCCGCTGGTCTGGATCATGACGGCGCTCGCCGCCCATTATGTCGGCAATTTGTCCTGGCCGACTGCGATCATCCTCGGCGCGGTGCTGGTGGTCACCGGGCCGACGGTGATCATGCCGCTTTTGCGTCACGCCAAGCTGAAGACCCGGCCGGCGTCGATCCTCAGATGGGAGGCGATCGTCAACGACCCGCTCGGTGCGTTGTTCGCGGTCATCTCCTTCGAGACCTTCCTCGTGCTGACAGGGGCGCACGAGGCCGAAAACCTGATCCTCAATGTGATCCTGGCGATCGTCATCGCGGTTCCCGGCGGTATCGCGGCGGGGCGCGGGCTCAGTTGGCTGTTCACCCGCGGCCATGCACCGGAATATCTGAAAGCGCCGATCCTCTTCGCGGCCGTCGTCGCGATGAATTCCATCACCAATCTGGTGCTCGAGGAGGCCGGGTTGCTGACCGTGACGGTCATGGGCATCACCATGGCCAATGCCCGGATCGCCAGCATCACCGAACTCCGACGGTTCAAGGAGACGATCACCACGCTGCTCGTCTCGGGCCTGTTCATCGTCCTGACCGCCTCGCTGCAGATGGACGTGATCCGCAGCCTCGAATGGCGGGTGGTCGGCTTTCTGGCTGTCGTGCTGTTTCTGGTGCGGCCCTTGGCCGTCTTCGTGGCGACGATCGGTGCCGGCCTCAGCTGGAAGGAGCGGCTGCTTGTCGGCTGGATCGCACCGCGCGGTATCGTCGCGGTCGCGGTCGCCGGCCTGTTCGGCGCGACGCTGGCGCGCATCGGGGTGACCGATGGCGACCGCATGATCGCCTATACGTTCGCCCTGGTCGCCGCCACTATCGTCCTGCACGGCTTTTCGCTCGGGCCGCTGGCACGCCTTCTCGATCTGCGCTCGGCGGATAGGCCGGGCGTCCTCTTCGTCGGGGCGTCCCGCTTCACCATCGCCTTCGCCCGCCGCCTCAAGGCGCAGGAGGTTCCGGTTCTCATCGCCGACGGCAACTGGTCGCGCGCGTCCGAAGCACGGCTGGCCGAAGTCGAGGTCTGGTATGGCGAGATTCTGTCGGAACAGGCCCACCATTCGCTCAATCTCTCGCGCTTCGACCACATGGTGGCGGCGACCGACAACGACGCCTACAACGCCTTGATCTGTACGGATTTCGCGCCGGAGATCGGTCGTTCCGATGTGTTCCAGATCGGCGATCTCGGAGCCTCCGACCGTCAGTCGATGAACTTCACCATCGGTGGCTTGCCGTTGTTCAAGCCCGGCAAGAGCTATGCCCAGTTGCGTGATCTCATCGTCGACGGCTGGACCTTCCAGGCGACGCGGCTGACCGAGGAATTCGGCTACGAGCGCTTCGTCGAGACGCGGCCGGAGGAAACCCACGTTCTGTTGTGGATCAAGCCATCGGAAAGTCTTGTCTTCGCCGCGTCCGAAGGATCGGGCGAACCCGACGAAGGCGACACCATCATTTCCTTCGGCCCGCCCCGGCAGGAGCGCGAGCAGGATAAGATCGTGAAGGCGACGACGACCGAACGCGATGCCCGCGCCGAAAAGGCTCGCAAGACCACCGAGGCGGCGTCCGCCCACGTCGCGGCCGCCACCTGATGAGCCAGTCGCGTTACTTCCTCCGGGCTGGCAAGGCCGAGGCGGAGGCCGTCTATGAAGCCCTGGACACGGCTTTCGAAGAGCATGGCTCGCCGGTGGCGATCAGCGAAATCGACGAGGCGAGGGGGCTGTTCGAAGTCTCCGCCTATTTCGACACCGCCGATGCGGAGACCTTGGAAGGCGCCTTTGCCGAGGCGGTCGGCCCGGCCCTGGCAGATCGAATCGAGCGCGAAGAGCTTCCCGACAAGGATTGGATGGCCGACGTTCTCAAGGCATTGAAGCCGGTGCGTGCAGGCCGCTTCCTTGTCCATGGGGCCCATGATCGCGACAAAATCGCCGCCAACGATCTGTCCATCGAGATCGAGGCCGGGCAGGCCTTCGGCACCGGCCATCACGGCACGACAGCCGGCTGTCTGACGATGCTCGGGCAGATCGCCGCGCGGCGCCGTCCGCGCAGCGCGCTCGACCTCGGCACAGGAAGCGCGGTGCTGGCGATCGGCTTGGCCAAGCTCGCCCGCGTCCCGGTGCTCGCGACCGACATCGATCCCGTGGCCGTGCGTGTCGCCAAGGCCAACGTCGTCGCCAATGGCGTCGCCCCCTTCGTCACCAGTGTCACCGCGGTCGGCTTCGCCGCGCCGGACATCCGCGCGCGCGCGCCGTTCGATCTGATCGTCGCGAACATTCTCGCCGGACCGCTGATGCGACTGGCGCCGCAATTCGCGCGGTATCTGGCGCGGCGCGGCGACATCATTCTGTCGGGCATTCTGGTCAGCCAGCGGGACGCGGTTCTGGCGGCCTTTCGCGCGCAAGGGCTTTTCCACCGGCGCACGCGGGTGATCGGCGACTGGGTGACGCTGCATCTGGGCCGGTGAGGGGCGCAAGCAGCGTCAAGATGCGAAAACGCCGGCGCGCAGTTTCCCGCGGCCGGCGTTTTGATGCTGCGTGAGGTGCCGATGCTGCGTGAAGCGCCGTCGGTCTCGATGCGCCAAGGCGATCGCTGTGTCAGCGACGCTCGGGCGTCCGCCCCTCGAAGAGCGACTCTCGGCCGCTCAGCTCGAAGCCATCGCGTCCGAGAAACGCCATGCGGTCTTCGATGTAGCGGCGGGCCTCACGCTCGCGCGCCTCGATCATGCGGTCCAGCATGCTGCGCATGAAGCCTTTGGAACGGCCGGTGCGGCGGTGGGACAGTTCGGTGTAGGTTGTCGTGGCCATCGGAATATCTCCTGATCCGGTTCGCTGGCCTCCCTTGCGACCAATATGCGACCCGAGGCGCGATCCAGGTAGAGTCATTCCTGCATAGGTGCCTCCCGTTATTGCATTGCACAACGGCAGCGCCTTTATTCCTCGTCGCGGTTTCGCGACACCGTGCATCCGCCTATGATCCGGGCCTTCGCGTTGAGTGGCGCTGACCGCCGCGCCGCTGTCCTTGTGCTCCGAGAGTTGCCGATGTTTCAGAATTTCGACCAGACCGCCGATTTCTCGCGCAGTGCCGAACGGGTCCGTCAGCTCCGCGCCGGTTTCGGGAAATCCGGCATCGACGGTTTCATCGTTCCGCGCGCCGACGAGTACCAGGGGGAGTATATTCCCCCCTCGGCCGCGCGGCTCGAATGGCTGACCGGCTTTTCCGGCTCGGCAGGGGTCGCGGCCGTACTCGCCGATCGCGCCGTGATTCTGGTCGATGGGCGATATACGTTGCAGGTCCGTTCCGAGGTCGATCCCGCGGTCTTCGAGCCGTTGTCGTCCGTCGAGACGTCGCTATCCGATTGTCTGAAGGCCGCCGCGTCCGGCAAGCGGATCGGTTACGATCCGTGGTTGCATACTGTGTCCGAGATACGGACGCTGACCGACGCGATCGAGGCGGCCGGCGGACAGCTCGTCGCGCTTCCAGCCAATCCGATCGACCGGATCTGGAACGATCGTCCTGCGCCCCCAAAGGCGGGGGCGGTCGTCCATCCGGAGCGCTTCGCCGGACGCCCGGCGGCGGACAAGCTCGCCGATCTGGCCGGACGGATCGGCGAAGCGAAGGCCGACGCTGCGCTTCTCACCGACCCCGCCTCGATCGCCTGGACCTTCAACATTCGCGGCGCCGACGTGCCGCACACCCCGCTGATGCTGGCCTTTGCCATCCTGCGCGCCGACCGCCGTCCGACCCTGTTCGTTGATCCGGACAAGCTCGACGCCGAGATCCGCGCCCATCTTGCGGCGCTCTGCGATCTGGAGGCGCCGGACGATTTCGAACCGGCGTTGGAGCGGGAGGCGGCCGGCCGCGCGATCGGCCTCGATCCGCAATTGGCCGCCGCGCGGTTCGCGACCATCGTCGAGGCGGCCGGCGGCACGCTCGTCGATATGCCGGACCCGGCGCGGCTACCGCGTGCGATCAAGAATGCTGGCGAGATTGCCGGTTCGCGGGCCGCTCACCGCCGCGACGGCGCGGCGGTCTCGAGCTTTCTCGCCTGGCTCGATCGTCAGCCGCCGGGTAGCGTCTCCGAGATCGCCGCCGCCGAGCGGCTGGAAGCGTTGCGCGCCGACTATGGCGAGCGGGACGGTAGCCCCTTGAAGGACATTTCCTTCGATACGATCGCCGGCTCCGGCCCCAACGGCGCGATCGTGCATTATCGCGTCAACCGGGGAAGCGACCGGCTTCTCGGGGAGGGTGAACTCTTTCTGCTCGATTCTGGCGCCCAGTACGAGGACGGCACCACCGACATCACCCGCACGATCCCGATCGGCCACCCGAGCGCGGAGATGCGGACGAAGTTCACGCTGGTGCTGAAGGGCATGATCGCCATCGCCACGGCGCGATTTCCCAAGGGCACGCGGGGCGTCGACCTCGACCCCCTGGCCCGGATCGCGCTGTGGAAGGCCGGATGCGACTACGCCCACGGCACGGGCCATGGCGTCGGTTCCTATCTTGCGGTCCATGAAGGACCGCAGTCGATTTCCAAGCGCGGCATGGCGGTGCTCGAAGCCGGCATGATCCTGTCCAACGAGCCGGGCTACTATCGCGAGGGCGCCTACGGCATCCGGATCGAGAATTTGATCCTGGTCGAGCCGGCCAGTCCGATCGCGGCAGGCGATCTTCCGATGCATTCCTTCGAGACCCTCACGCTCGCGCCGATCGACCGCCGGCTCATCGAGCCGACGCTGATGAACGGAGAGGAAATCGACTGGCTCGACGCTTACCACGCCGAAGTGCGACGGACACTCGCCCCGTTGATGCAGGCCGAGGACCGGGGCTGGCTGGAGGCGGCAACACGCTCCATCATCACAGGCTAAGCGGTTCGCCCGTTCCGCGGGTCGACGTTTCAACACATCGAGGCCGGTTCAAACCGGTCCCGATGCGGATTGGTGCGTGACCGGCCGTCTGAGGCCCATGACGTCAGCGGCAGAGGCGGCGCCGGCCGTTATAGGGCTGGAACGTGCCCGAGCGCGGGTCGAACGACCGATACTTGGCCGCGCAATAGCGATACCATTCGCCTGACCATGCAGCCGGCCTGCCACCGTAATAGCGCGGGGCGGCGCGATAATATCGTGGCGCCGGGCGATAGTAGCGCGGCTGGCTGGCGATCGCCGCCCCGATGCCGAGACCCACGATACCGCCGATGATCGCCGCGCCGCCGGACCCGATGCCGCGATGGCGCCGGAAACCGCGATGCCTGCGAAAGCCACGATGGCCGCCGTAATAACGACCTCCGCGATAATATCGGCCACCGCCGTAGGACCCGCCGCCATAGTGACCGGCCTCGGCCTGCGATATCCCGACCAGCGGCGTGTTGACGGGCACTGCGGCCGGGGCCACCGACAGCGCAAGCGCCAGCGCGAGGGATTTGACTGCAAACGATTTGAAGAACTTCATGTCGACCTCCTGCATTACCAATGCTTTAACACTTAGGTAACGATTGGGAAGCTGAACGGCTCCTGAACAAATTGGTTACTCACGAAAGCGTGGTCGGGAGCCGCGTACCGCCGGGACGGTGATGGCCGTCAAGACGGCCCCTTGCCGGTATCTTGCCGCGCGACAGGTGAAGGGCGCGGCGCTGTATCGCCGCCCATGAATCGAAAGGCCGACTGACATCATGTCCGACAACCCGTCTTCATTTCCGCAAGCGCCCCATTTGATCTATTTCGCCGATCCCATGTGCTCATGGTGCTGGGGCTTCGCACCCGTCATGGAGGCAATCGCCGCGCGTTATCCGGACTTGGCGATCCGCCTTGTGCTGGGCGGCCTCAGGCCGTTCACTGATAAACCCATGGACGCGAGCGCCAAGGCGGATATCCGCAGCCATTGGGAGCATGTGCGCGACGCTTCGGGGCAGCCCTTCGACTTTTCATTCTTCGAGCAGGATGGCTTCGTCTACGACACCGAACCCGCCGCGCGGGCGGTCGTGACCAGCCGTCAACTCGGGCCGGAGAAGGCCATCGCGCTCAAGCACAGGATCGCCCGGGCATTCTACGCCGAGAACCGCGACGTCACCGACTCCGAAACACTAGCCGATCTGGCGGCGGAATTGGGCTTCGATCGCACGGCATTTCTGGCGGAGTTCGCGCGCGAGGAAACCAGGCAGGAAACGTTGGGTGATTTCGCGCTGTCCCAGCGCGCCGGCGTCACCGGCTTTCCGACCCTGATCGCCGGGCCGCAGGCGGACGGTAATTACGCTCTCGTCACCGCGGGCTATCAGCCGCCTGAACCGATCATAGCCCGGATCGGGTTGTGGCTCGAGAACCAAAGAGCGGTGGCGTGAAGAAACTCGGCGCGACGTGGCGTTGGGGATAAGATCAAAGCGTCGTCCGGTTTTCCCGGACATGCCGCTTGCCGTCTTCCATCAGCTCTAGCCATTGTCTTCCGGGCGGGAGCTCTCTACCTCCCAACGCAGCGAACACGCATCCAGTCACAGCGGAGACGATCCATGTCCACTTCAGGTCCCGGCCGGCAAGGCCCCAACCGAATGCTCGACGAGTTCGCGCGGATGATGACCGACGCCGCCGGTGCAGCCCAAGGGGTCCGCCGTGAGGTGGAGACGGTGTTCAGGGCACAGGGCGAGCGCTTCCTCAATCAGATGGACCTGGTCCAGCGCGAGGAATTCGAGGCTGTTCGCGACATGGCCGCGAAGGCGCGTATGGAGAACGAAGTCCTGAAGAAGCGGCTCGATGACCTTGAGGCACGCGCGCCAAGTGCCAAGCCGAAGGCCAGCTGACAGGTTCTCCACAGGCAATCAACAGGTTTCGAACAGCCTTTGGCCGAGCCGGATTATCCTTTGCCGAGAGTCGCTTAAGACTCCCGGCGAGGCCCTTCTCCGGGCTGCCGAAATCGATTGACGGTGAATATTTGGTTAACGCCCCTTAGCGTGAGGACTCGCGGTCTATATGCTGATTCATAAGGGTGATTCGACGCTGTGCGGTGGCGGTGTCACTCCTGCGGGGCGGCTTGGCGGCAATCGGCATCCCCGTAGAAATGGATACGGGGACCTTGACATGAGTCTGATTGAATTTGCCTCTTTGAGGCAATCTCATCCGGTCGATATGATCGAATGGGTCGCTGCGGCGCGAGAATGGGCGTTCGAACGCTCCGGCGACGACGAGATCGCGGTGGCGGTGGCCGGAGTCTGGACCGATTACTCGGTGTCGTTCTCCTGGCTGGAGAATATCGAGGCGCTGCACTTGGGTTGTGCCTTCGACCTCAAGATCCCTGCGCATCGTCGCGCCGAAGTGCTCCGGCTGCTGGCGCTGATCAATGAGAAGCTGCTCGTCGGGCATTTCGACCTTTGGCAGCAGGAAGGGGCGGTGATGTTCCGCCACGCGCTGCTTCTGTCCGGAGGCGCAGAGCCAACCAGCCAGCAGGCCGAACGGATGCTGGCGACGGCGCTGGAAAGCTGCGAGCGCTTCTATCAGGCGTTTCAGTTCGTCGTGTGGGCCGACAAGATGGCCGACGATGCGCTGGCTTGCGCGATTTTCGAGACCGAAGGCGAAGCGTGAGCATGGCCGGCGCGCACCAGCGCATCCTGCTTTTGGGCGGCGGCAACATGGGCGCGGCGCTGCTCGGGGGCTGGCTGAAAAGTGGGCTGGAGCCGTCGCGCGTGCTCGTCGTCGATCCAAGGATCGGCGATGCCCTGCGCCCGCTGATCGACCGCTACGGCGTGCGCCATGCGACAAGCGTCCCGGATGAGGCGTTCGATGTCGCGCTGCTGGCGGTGAAGCCGCAGATGATGGGCGAGGCGCTTCCGGCATTGCGTGCGGCGCTCGAGCCGGCAAGCCTCGTCGTGTCGATCGCCGCCGGCACGAGCGTCGCGGCTATCGAAACGCAACTCGGCGAAAGGCCGGTGGTGCGCGCCATGCCGAATACGCCAGCGCTGATCGGTCGGGGCATCACTGGTGCCTACGCCAATGCGCGGGTCGAGACCGCGAAGCGCGCTGTCGCCGACGGTCTCCTGTCGGCGAGCGGCCCGGTTGAATGGGTCGAGAGCGAGGCACTGATCGACGCCGTCACCGGCGTCTCGGGCAGCGGCCCGGCCTATGTGTTCTATCTCGCTGAATGTCTGGCGCGAGCCGGCGAAGCGGCTGGACTGCCGGCCGATCTCGCGCTGCGGCTGGCCCGGCACACGGTGGCCGGGGCGGGCGAGTTGATGATCCGGTCCGAGGATACGCCGGAAAAGCTGCGCCGGAACGTCACCTCGCCGAACGGCACCACCCAGGCCGCGCTCGATGTATTGATGGCGGACGACGGCTTGGCGCCGCTGATGCGGCGCGCCGTTGGGGCCGCGCGCGACCGTGCCGAGGCATTGTCGAAGGAGTAGGCGAATGGCGGCAGGCAACGGTCCGGCGCCGAAAATCGGCTTCGACGATTTCATGAAGGTGGATATCCGCGTCGGCACCATCGTCGAGGCGGCGCCGTTTCCCGAAGCGCGTAAGCCGGCGTTTCGTCTGACCATCGACTTTGGCGAGCCGATCGGCCGCAAGAAATCTTCTGCCCAGATCACCGCGCATTACGACGCCGAGGCGCTGGTCGGCCGGCAGGTGCTCGCCGTCGTCAATTTCCCGCCGCGGCAGATCGGCCCAATGATGTCGGAGGTGCTGACCCTCGGCGTACCGGACGCGGCCGGCGAGGTCGTGCTGCTTGGGCCGGGCCACACGGTGCCCGACGGCGGCCGGATGTTCTGAGCCGGCTTAAGCCGGTACGCGAATGAGCGCGCGCAAGCCGCCGAGATCACTGTCCGACAGGAGGATGTCGCCGCCGTGGCTGCGGGCGATGTCGCGGGCGATGGCGAGGCCGAGGCCGGTGCCGCCGCTGTCGATGTTGCGGGCGGTGTCGAGCCGCACGAACGGCTTGAAGACTTCCTCGCGCTGCTCGGCGGCGATCCCGGCTCCGTTGTCCTCGACCGTGATGGTCAGCCATCGCCCCTCATGGCTGGCGCGGACGCGGATGTGGTCGCCATGGCGCAAGGCGTTAGTGACGACGTTGGTCACCATGCGGGTGAAGGAATCCGGCCGCACCGCGAGGCGTGGGTCGCCGGCGATTTCGACGGCGATCTGCTTGCCCTTCAATTTGGCTTCGGTCCTGAATTTGCCGAGCACCGGGACAAGGTCGAGTTCACCGACCTCCTCGGCGGCCTCGTCCTTGGCAAAGGCCAGATAACCCTCCAGCATACGCTGCATTTCGTCGACGTCGGCGTTCAACTCGTCCTGGTCTTCGCCTTCGCCGAGCAGGGCAAGTTGCAGCCGGAAGCGCGTCAGAATGGTCCGCAGATCGTGGCTGACGCCAGTCAGCATGGCCGTGCGCTGTTCCATCTGTCGCTCGATGCGGTCACGCATCTGGATGAATGCGAGCGAAGCGCGCCGGACCTCCGAGGCGCCGCGCGGGCGAAAGTCCGGCGGCATCGGCTGGCCGCGCCCGAACCCCTCGGCCGCCGCTGCCAGAGCCTGGATCGGACGGATCTGGTTGCGCAGAAACAAGACTGCGATGATCATCAGCACCAGCGAGGTGCCGACCATCCACACCAGGAAAATATGGGTGTTCGACGCATAGGCTGAGTTGCGCGGCGCGAACACGCGCAAAACTTTGTCGTCCAGCTGGATGCGGACTTCGACGATCTTGGATTGGCCGACCGTATCGATCCAGAAGGGCCGGCCGATCCGGTCGGTGATCTCCTCGCTGAGGATGCCGTCGAGGATGTTGAAGAACGGCTTCGGAGCCAGGGCGGGCAGGGGGCCTGGCGGCAGCACCGAGACATTGAGGCCGAGCCGGTTGCGGGCGATCGCAATGACTTGCCCATAGTCGCCGCCCGGCGGCTGCGCTTCGACCAGGTCGGTAATCGCCGCGATGTCGCGCACCACGGCGGTCGACAGCCGGTGGGTCACGAGCTGCCAGTGACGCTCCATGAACACCACCGTCACCACTCCCTGCAGCAGGACCACCGGCGCGATGATGATGATCAGGGAGCGCGCATAGAGCCCCTTCGGCATGAAGCGCTGGATGATGCGTGGAATGTGCCGCAGGGGGCCGCGCCAGATGTCGATCGTCGGCAGCTTGGCCCACCGCCAGCGCGGCAGCCACGTGCGGTGCCCGACCGACGCTCCGAATCGCCGCGGCCGCTTTTGGATGAGGCGTTCGATCAGGGTCATGGCCGCTCCGGCCTCAATCGGTGTTCAGGCGATAGCCGATGCCGCGCACCGTCTGTAGCCACAAGGGATTCGCCGGGTCGCTTTCGATCTTGCGGCGCAGGCGGTTGATCTGAACGTCGACGGTGCGCTCTCCAACCTCCGTCTCGTCGCCAAGGAGATCCTGACGTTGGATCGTCTCGCCCGGATTGCCGGCGAACTGGCACATCATTTCCTGCTCGCGTTCGGTCAGGCGGATGATCTCCGGCCCGCGTTTGAGTTCGCGGCGTGATAGAGTGAAGGTGAACGGGCCGAAGCGCACATGTTCCAGTTTTTGGATTGGCGCCTGGCTCCCGCGCCGCAGGATGTTGTTGATGCGCAGCAGCAATTCGCGTGGATCGAATGGCTTCGGCAGATAATCGTCGGCGCCGGCTTCCAGCCCTTCGATCCGCTGCTCGGTCTCCGAACGCGCCGTCAGCATCAGCACCGGCGATGGGCGGTCGGCGCGGAACGAGCGCACCAGTTCGATGCCGTTCTCGCCGGGCATCATCACATCGACGATCAGGAGATCGAAGTCGAGCCCGTCGAGAATTCGCCGGGCCTCCCTGGCATCCGCGGCCACCGAGACGCGAAAATTCTGCTCCGACAAGAACCGGGACAACAGCGAGCGGATGCGACGGTCGTCGTCGACGACGAGAATGTGGGGGGCATCGTCGCCCAGCGAGGTCACCTCGCCCGAAGTCTCTCCGGCGAACTCGTTCATAGCGGATCTTTCCAGTTGATGCCTTGCTTCTTGAACCACTCCCGCGTCGCCGGCCGGTCCGCCGCCATCTGCCTAAGGAAGGCGCCGATAGGCGCGGCGTCGGAGGGCGCCGCGTCGCTCAAGGCTGCGTCGATGCGGCGCGCCTGCTCCCGCGACAGCTCCAGCGTCAGTTCGCGCCCCTTCACGGTCGGATAGAGGCAGCGCTGCCGGCGATCCTCCAGCCCCGGCATCTGTCGGATGAACCCGTCGTCAATGAGCTGACGCAACACTCGCGACAGCGATTGCTTGGTGATCTGCAAGAGGTCGAGGAGATCGGTTATGGTCATCCCGGGAGCGCGGTTGACGAAATGCAGGATGCGGTGATGGGCGCGCCCGAAACCGTAGCGGGCCAAAATCGAATCAGCATCGGCGGTAAATTCACGATAGGCGAAGAACAACAATTCGATCATCCGGAAGTCCGGATGCCCGAAGGTCGGCAGGGGCTCCCGCACAATGGCTTCGGCGGCATCGTCCGTGCGCGGATCGGAGGTCAGGGCAGCATCCATAATTTAGGTCAGCACCATTGACGTAATTTCCTTCCATTGTTACACCGGACGGCGAAGAGTGGAAACCGTCGCTGCTCCGCCATGCAGGGTCCGGAGTCATTGACGCGGGTCCACCCCTCGGCCGACAGTCGACCGCCGCCAGACGATGATAGGGAGGACGCCGGAACAGGCGTCGCGAGCACCATGAGCAATGTTCCATTCGACCAGCTTGACGGCGAAATCTGGTTCAACGGCCAGTTCGTGCCCTGGAAGGACGCCAAGATCCACGTGCTGACGCACGGGCTGCATTATGCCAGCGCCGTATTCGAGGGCGAGCGGGCCTACGGCGGCACGGTCTTCAAGCTGCGCGAGCACACCGAGCGCTTGATCGAATCCGGTCGCATGCTCGGCTTCGCGCTACCCTACGGCGCCGACGAAATCGACGCGGCGACGAATGAACTGCTCGACCGGCAGGGTTTCGCCGACGCCTATGTCCGGCCGATCGCCTTCCGTGGCTCGGAGATGATGGGCGTCTCGGCCCAGAAGAACCGCATCAACGTGGCCATCGCCATCTGGCAGTGGCCGAGCTATTTCGATCCCGAGCAGCGCATGAAGGGAATCCGGCTGGATCTGGCGGAGTATCGCCGGCCGGACCCACGCACCGCGCCCTCCAAGGCCAAGGCCACCGGCCTCTACATGATCTGCACGATCTCCAAGCATGCGGCGGAGGCCAAGGGCTATGCCGACGCGTTGATGCTCGACTGGCGCGGCCAGGTGGCCGAGGCGACCGGCGCCAACGTCTTCTTCGTCAAGGACGGCGTCCTGCACACGCCGACGCCCGACTGCTTCCTCGATGGCATCACCCGCCGGACCGTGATCGATCTGGCGCGCCGGCGCGGCATCGAGGTGAAGGAGCGGGTGATCATGCCGGAGGAACTGGCGAGCTTCGAGGAATGCTTCCTCTGTGGCACGGCGGCCGAGGTGACGCCGGTCTCCGAGATCGCCGATTGGCGGTTCACTCCCGGCGAGACGACCCGGCGGCTGGTCGAGGATTACACCGCCGTCGTTCAGCCGAAGCGCGCGGCGGCGGAGTAGGGCGCCCGGCGGGCCGGTAGGACGGCGATGCGGCGATGATCCCCTGGCAACATCTGGGCAGCGCCGCGATTCCCGGGACAGTCGGTGAGCTCCGGCTGATGCGGCGCGGCACGGAGTTCTCGATCATGCTCGGCGACAATGAGCTGATGAACAGCCGGCTCTCGGGCTCGGAAGAAGCGCTCGCGCGCCTGTCCTGCGAAAGGATCGCCGATCGGGCGGAGCCGAAGGTCCTCGTCGGCGGGCTCGGCATGGGGTTTACGCTCCGCGCCGTCCTGTCCCATCTCGGCGGCGACGCGGGCGTGACCGTCGCCGAGCTTGTGCCGGCGGTGGTCGCTTGGGCGAAGGGCCCGATGGCGCATCTCTTCGACGGCAGCCTCGACGACCCTCGCGTGAGCATCGCGGTGACGGACGTCGCTGAGCTCATTCGCGGCGCCCGGGCAGCCTATGACGCGATCCTTCTTGACGTCGACAACGGCCCCGAGGGCCTGACGAGCCGCGCCAATGACGGCCTGTACGATCTTGGGGGATTGGAAGCGGCGCGACACGCGCTGCGTCCCGGCGGGGTGCTGGCGGTCTGGTCGCAGGGACCCGACAGCGGCTTTACCGGGCGTCTTCGCCGGGCCGGCTTCGATGTCGACGAGCAGCGGGTGCGCGCCAGCCGCAAGGGCCGTGGCGCCCGGCACGTCATCTGGATCGCCGCAACATAGGTCCGCGCGTCGCTGAAAGGTGATCCCATGCTTTACAAGACAGATGATCTCGGAATTTTGCCTCGATCCAGCTTGCATTTGCGCCAACGGGCGGCGGCGGTTATTCCCCTGCGCAACACGGCGGCCGCGCGATCTTGACGCAAGTCTAAGATTAACCGCGACGCCCAACTGGTTGAGGAGACTCCCATTTTGACGCAACTCAGCGCTCAGATCGTGCCGGTCACGCCGTTCCAGCAAAACTGCTGCATCCTCTATGACACCGAGGCCAAGACCGGCGTCGTGGTCGACCCTGGCGGCGACGTCGACCAAATCGTCGCGGCGATCGAGGCCGCCGGCATCGACATCGAGGCGATCTGGCTGACCCACGGCCATATCGACCACGCGGGCGGTGCCATGGAGCTGAAGGAGCGGCTCGGCGTCGACATCGTCGGACCCCATCGGGACGACGCGTTCTTGCTGTCAGGTCTCGAGGGCCAGGCGCAGATGTTCGGCGTCGGCGGCGCGGTCCGCAATTGCACGCCGGACCGCTGGCTGGAGGAGGGCGAGACGGTCGGCTTCGCCGGGCACGTCTTCGAGGTGTTGCACACGCCGGGCCACGCGCCCGGCCATGTCGTGTTCTTCCATCGCCAGGCGAAGTTCCTGCATGTCGGCGACGTGTTGTTTGCCGGCTCGATCGGACGCACCGATCTGCCGGGCGGCGACCATGCCGCGCTGATCCGCTCGATCAAGCAGAAGGTCCTGCCGCTCGGCGACAATGTCGGCTTCATCTGCGGTCACGGGCCGGGCGGACGCCTGGGTGACGAGCGTCGCACCAACCCGTTTCTGACCTGATAGCCGCGCCCGTCAGGACTGGCGGTCAACCGCCGGTGCAGAACAGGGAATTGCCCGCCGCGTCCATATAGGTGCCGAAATTCGGATCGAAGTTGGGATACGCGCGGGTGCAGGCGCTCAGCCATTCCCGCGTCCACGGCTCGCCGGCGCGCGCCTTGCGTACAGGACGCGCGCTTCGATCCAACTCTGCGGCGGCATACCGGTCAAAGTTCGGAGCGATGCGAATGATTTTCGAGCCGCCGGTCTCGATGATGTCGATGCCGGAAGCCGGCATGGGACGGCGATCCAGTCGTTCGCGCGCCACGTCGATGATACGCGGTCCTTTCGGCACAGCGCCGAGGCCGGAATGCCGCTTCCATGCCGACGCGCGGGAGGGCACGGCGCGGTGACCGGAAGCACCGGTGGACATCATCGTGAAGGAACCCTGAGAGCGTGCCGAAACACCCTGTTTCTCGATTGCGCGCCAACCACGATTTCGCCCACGCACGGTAAGCACGTCGAAATTCGGCTGGCGTTTGATCGATCCGCCGTCCTCAAGAAACTCCTCCCGTTCATTGGTGGAATAGATATCGGGAGCGGTTCGGATGCCGCCGCCATCCTCGAGAAACTCCTCCCGCTCGTCGGTGACGTAGATATCGGGCGCGGTCTGGATGCCCCCGCCATCCTCAAGGAATTCCTCGCCCCGAGCGGAAAAGTCGATAATCTGGGCGGTTCTGACGCCGCCGCCACTGCTGTCGATGGACTGTTCACTCGTGGCGGGCACGGAGGCCAGCATTAGAAAGGACAGCGCAGCTGCGGTCGTGCGAATTGCCAAGCGGTTTCGGCGTTGCATGACGATCTCCCGTTTAGGCCTCTTGCGAGGCGTTCGGCAGAGCCCTTGCACGCGGCGTGCCAGACGATTCTGTTCCATTCCGATACTCCACCACGGAGATGGGAGACAAAAAAGCCCGCCGTGCGATGCGCGGCGGGCTATCCCAAGCTTTTTTATGCCGCTACGGTACTTTCGCGCCGGTTTCACCCGCGCTTTCGTGGGCGGTCAATCGGCCGCTTCGAGGTTGACCGCTTTGGGGCCCTTGCCGCGCTTGTCGGGTTCGGTTTCGTAGGAGACCTTCTGGTTCTCATCGAGGCCAAGCAGGCCGGATGCCTGCACAGCCGAGATATGAACGAAGATGTCCGCGCCGCCGTCGTCCGGCTTGATGAAGCCGAAGCCCTTCTCGGTGTTGAAGAATTTGACCGTCCCGGTTTGTGCCATTATCGGAGTCCTTATCCTGGCATTACGTGTCGCCGTGTGGCGGTGGCAGGCAAGTCTTGACGAGGAAGGGAACCGATACATCGTGGTTTCCGGTTTCGGTATACCACCCGGAGGAGGCGCCTCCGATACGCAGTTCGTCCATTACCTTTGTTCGCGAAATTGCCCAAACGTCCCTTGAATGCTATTCCGCGCCGGGCGTTGCAAGTAAAAGTTTTCTCGCAAGCTTCACGTTTCATTTCGGGACAGTCGGTTTCGCCCAGCCTCCCGCACAGCCCACCATTCCCGTTCAGGCTCATGCGTTCCATGTCGTTACTCTTCGCTGGCTTTTCTTCCTTTCCGAGCGCGCCGCGCAATCCGACCGAGGATCTGGCGCGCGCGTTGCAGCGCGACCGAGGCTGCCAAGATGGTCTCCACGCTGAGATTCTGCCCGTCGAATGGGAGGGTAGCTGGTCGCGGCTCAAGGCGGCGATCGAAGCCGTGCGCCCGACGACCGTCGTGCTGTTCGGCCTCCACCAGCGCGCCGAACGCATTCGCATCGAACTGGTCGCGCGCAATCGTCGCGAGCTCGGCCGGGCCGACGCGGTCGGCGGCTTCCCGTCGGGGCCGGCGGTGCTCGATGGTCCCCAGTCGCTGGACGCCAATTTGCCGTGGAAAGACGTCGCCGCCGCCTTGCGCGGTGCCGGCGCCTCCTTCGAGTGGTCGACCAATGCCGGCGGCTATCTCTGCAATGATACCTTCTACCGCCTAGCCCATCATGCCACCTCCCTCGGCGTGCGGCGCTTTGGCTTCATCCATGTCCCTTTGAGCGACGAGGCCGTGGCCGGGACCGTCGCAAGCGAAACCCTGCCGGACGTGTTCTGCAGCGTGCCGGCGGCAGCCATCGAGCGAGCGGCGCGGGGGCTGGCGGTGGCGCTCAATGCCGGCGCGGGCGCGAGCCAGGAAGCATAGCTATGAGCGGGTTCGACGAAGCGGCGTTGACGGACGCCTATGAAAGAGCGCTGTCGCTCGAAAAGTCCGGCGCGTACGCCGCCGCTGCCGAAGCCTATCGCGAGTGTCTGGCGATTGATCCTCAGGACCATGGAGGCGCGGCGGTCCGTATCGCGGCGATGGGTCTGGGCGAGGCGCCGGAATCGGCGGGCGATGCCTATGTGACGACACTGTTCGACCAGCATGCCGAGGCGTTCGAGGACATTCTGGTGCGTCAGCTCGGCTATGGCGTGCCGGCGCTGATGGCGGCACGACTCGCGGTGATCGCACCCGGTCCTTACCAGCGCGCGCTCGATCTCGGTTGCGGTACCGGGCTTGCCGGCGAGGCGCTGCGTGACCGGGCGACTACACTGATCGGCGTCGATCTGTCGGAAGGCATGATCGAGACGTGTTTCGACAAGGGCATCTACGACGATCTCTATATCGGCGAGGCGGTCGGCTTCCTCGCCGACTTCGACGAGGAAGCGCCGTTCGACCTGATCGTCGCCGCCGACGTGCTGCCTTATCTCGGCGGCCTCGACGGGCTGTTTTCAGGGGTCGCCGCACGGTTGGCGCCCGGCGGAATCTTCGGATTTTCAACCGAGACGCTGTCCGAGGCGACATTCGCCGGACGCGATTTCATGGTCGGTCCGCACCAGCGCTTTCATCACCGCGAGGCGTATCTTCAGGGCCGGCTCACGGCGCACGGATTCGATTGCCTGGAATGCGGATCGATCGTCGTCCGCCTCCAGGAGGGGCAGCCGGCCCCAGGCCATCTGGTGCTGGCGCGGCGGGCTTAGCGGTAACGCGGAGCTTCACCGGGATGTGACTCGGAACCGCGCAACCCGGGAGCGCACGGGACGTTTTGCTTCTGGGCTAAACAAAAAGATCGACTCTGATGAAAACGATGCTTTTTAGCGCCGTGATGGTGTCGCTGTTCCCTTTGTCCACGATCGCGGGCTGCAGTCAGAACATGGCGGGTGCCCGGCACGACCGGGTGATCAGCGGCGGCCTCCACCAGACGCCGTCCGGCGGATTGGTCCCAGGTCAAACGCGGCGGTGAGATCGCGTACCGAGTTCGTCAGGCGTTTCGATGCGACATTTTGTCTTGCAACCATCGCTTAGGACAACTGTTGAATTGGACACCACTTAGAAGGGACACGGAATATGATGAAAAAGTTTCTTGCCAGCACCGCGTTGATCGCGCTCCTCGCCGCAGCAGGCTGCCAGACCCCGGACAGCAACGACAGCGGCGACATCGGCCAGACCCCATCGGGCGGCATCGTCGAGGGGCAGACCCCGGAGTAACAGCCGGAAGCGGAGAAACCGACGGGCGTCCATGCGAAATGGGCGCCCGTCAGCTTCGAGGGGAGAGCGTCGCGGTCAGATGAAGCAATGCGCTTCGACCGCGTCGGGAAGCCGTGGCTCAGGCCGAAACGACGGTTTGCTTCTGCTCGCCGAGCCCGTCGATCCCCAGCGTCATGACGTCCCCCAGCTTCAGGTACTTCGGCGGCTTCATGCCCATGCCGACACCTGGTGGCGTACCGGTCGAGATCACATCTCCCGGCATCAGTGTCATAAACCGCGACAGGTAGGACACGACGTGCGGCACGTTGAAGATCAGCGTGTTGGTGTTGCCGGTCTGGCGGCGCTCGCCGTTGACGTCGAGCCACATGGCGAGATTGTGTGGGTCGCCCATTTCGTCGCGGGTCACCAGCCAGGGACCGAGCGGACCGAACGTGTCGTGGCTTTTGCCCTTGGTCCACTGGCCCATGCGCTTGGTCTGGAAGTCGCGCTCGGACACGTCGTTCATGATTGCGAAACCGGCGACGTGGTTCATCGCGTCGGCTTCCTCGACGTATTTCGCCTTGGTCCCGATGATGATCGCAAGCTCGACCTCCCAGTCGAGCGCTGTCGAATCGCGCGGCATCTCGACATCGTCGTTCGGCCCGCATAGCGCCGAGAGCGCCTTCGCGAAGATGATCGGCTCGCTGGGGACCTCCGCGCCGGTCTCGGCCGCGTGATCGGAATAATTGAGCCCGATACAGACGATCTTCTGGATCTGCCCGACGCAGGGGCCCATGCGCGGCGTGCCGTCGACCGAGGGGAGGCTGGAAGGATCGAGAGCCTTCAGCTTGGCGAGCCCGGCGTCGGAGAGAACGTCCCCGGCGATGTCGCCGACATGGGCGGTCAGATCGCGCAGCGTGCCGCTGGCGTCGACGAGGCCGGGCTTCTCTTCGCCCGAGGGGCCATAGCGAACGAGTTTCATGGTGCGTTGTCCGTCCTTCTAACGTGATGGGCAGGGAAAGCGTCGACGCCTCAGTAGACGGCGCGGCCGCCGGAAATGTCGAACACCGCCCCAGTCGAGAACGAGCAGTCCTCGGAGGCGAGCCAGGCGATCATCGCGGCGACCTCGGCGGGCTCGACGAAGCGATTGAGCGGAATCTTCGACAGCATGTAGTCGATATGCTCCTGGCTCATCTGGTCGAAAATCGCGGTGCGCGCGGCGGCCGGGGTGATGCAATTGACCAGGACGCCGGTGCCGGCAAGCTCTTTGCCGAGCGATTTGGTCAGGCCGATGAGGCCGGCCTTCGAGGCCGAATAATGCGAGGCGTTGGGATTGCCTTCCTTGCCGGCGATCGAGGCGATGTTGACGATCCGGCCATAGCCCTTTTCCAGCATCAGCGGCACGACGGCCCGGCTGGTCAGGAAGGGCGCGACGAGATTGACCTCGATGGTTCTGCGCCAGACGTCGGGCGCAAGCTCCCAGGTCTTGCCGTTGCCGCCGGTAATGCCGGCATTGTTGACCAGGATATCGATCGCTCCGGCCTTGGCGAAGGCGTCCATCGCGGCGGTCGCCACCGCGTCGGCGTCGGTCAGTTCGACCGTCTGGCCGCTGGCCTTTTCGCCGAGTTGCGCTACCGCTTCCTCGATCGCCGCGCCATCGACATCCCACAGCACGGCCGATCCTCCGCTGGCGAGAACCCGCTCGGCGGTGGCCAGACCGATGCCGCGCGCGCCGCCGGTGATGATCGCCGTGCGTCCCTGAAGATCGATGCGGTTCATGGAAATCCCCCAATGGCGGCTTGCGCCGGTCCAAGCCTTCGGCCTCATGCCATATCGCGGAGAAGCGTGCAATGTATACGTTAAAAGCGACGATCGTTCTGTCGCAAAACCGGCGCCATCCCTCTTGGGAACGGCGATGGCTCTCCCTCCGGAGGCGGTCGGTTTATCGCGATCTTGGCAAGAAAATGGTCGCAGGATAAGCGCGTGAAACCCGCCCATCATCCATCAGTCGATTTTGGGGATGTCGCGGATCAGCGCGTCGGCAACCCTGACGGACGCCGGGGGCTGAGGCGCCCTCAGATCGCCAGGTACTGGAGGCGCAATTCCTTGTTGTCGATGATCTCCTGGGCGGTGCCATCGAAAACCACTTCGCCCATTTCCAGGATGATCGCCCGGTCCGCCAGATGCAGCGCGGCGATGGCGTTCTGTTCGACCAGGATCGTGGTGATGCCGAGCTGTTTGATCTCTTCCAGAATCCGCTCGATCTCCTGCACGATCACCGGCGCCAGGCCCTCATAGGGCTCGTCCAGCAGCAGCAGCTTCACCTCGCGGGCAAGGGCCCGCGCCACCGCGAGCATCTGCTGCTCGCCGCCCGACATCGTCGTGCCTTCCTGGGTGCGGCGCTCCGCCAGCCGCGGAAAGTGATCGTAGATGCGCTCCAGTGTCCAGCCGATGGGCTTTTCGATCTGGGCGAGCTTGAGGTTTTCCTCAACGGTCAGGCCGGCGATGATCCGCCGATCCTCGGGAACGAGCTGGATACCGGCCTGGGCCGCCTGATAGCTCTGCATTTCGTGCAGTGGCTGGCCTTCCAGCCAGATCTCGCCGCGCTTGAGCTCGGGTTGCCCGGCGCGGGCAATGGTCCGCAAAGTGGAGGTCTTGCCGGCGCCGTTGCGGCCAAGCAGCGCCAGGATCTCCCCCTCGCGCACTTCGAAGGATACGCCCTGGACGATGTAGCTTTCGCCGTAATAGGCGTGCAGGTCCCGCGCGGCGAAGAACGGCGTCGCATCGGTCCCGGCCACAGGGCGAGGGGACGCCGGTCGTTCCGTCGTGGCGATGGTCTCGCTCATAGATGCGCTCCCCCGAGATAGGCTTCCTGCACGCGCGGATCGGTCTTGATGTCTTGCGGCGTGCCCTCGGCGATGACGGTCCCTTGCGCCATCACGCTGACCGTGTCGGCGAGCGAGAAGACCACATGCATGTCGTGCTCGATGATCACCTTGGTGATCTTGCGCTTGGCGATCTTCTTCAACAGCTCGACGGTGTTGTTGGTATCGGCGCGCGACATCCCGGCAGTCGGCTCGTCGAGCAGCAGGAGCTTGGGTTTCTGGACCAGGCACATGGCCAGTTCCAGCCGCCGTTTGTCGCCGCGCGACATCGAATTGACGATCTGGTCACGCTGGTCGGCGAGGTTCAAATCCTCGAGGATTTCCTCGGCCTCGGCTTCGACTTGCCGACGATCCGCGGCCCGCTTCCACAAATTGATGCGGAACGCCCCGTCCGTCGATGCAAAGGCGGGGATCATGACGTTTTCCATGACGGTCATCTCGCCGAAGACTTCCGGGGTCTGAAAGACCCGCGCGATACCGGCCTGGTTGATCTGGTGGGGATGCCGGCCGAGCAGTCGATGACCGTTGAAGTCCACCGATCCCTCGTCCGGGATAATGCGCCCGACCAGACAATTGAGCAGCGTCGATTTGCCGGCGCCGTTGGGGCCGATGATGGCGTGGATGGTCCCTTCCTTGACGTTCAGATTGACGTTGTCGAGAGCTTTGAGCCCGCCGAAGCGCTTGTTGACGCCGCTGATGGCAAGAAGATCCATGCCGTGTTCCTCTATTCCGCGGCCGAATGGGCCGAATGCGGCATGTCGGGCATTTGCTTGTCGCCCGCCGTTTTCGGCTTGCGGATGATACCGCCGATCCGCCGCAGACCTTCCATGATGCCGCCCGGCAGCAGGATCACCAGGACCATGAACAGAAGGCCCAGCGTCAACAGCCAGCCTTCGCCGACAAAGGGGCTGGTGATCGCGACCATCGTCTCCTGCGCCCAGTTGGGCAGGAAGTCGAAGGTGCGATAGAGGAAGCTGTCGTTGAACGAGGAGAAGATCTGCTCGAGATATTTCATCACAGCCGCGCCGATAACCGGCCCGAGCAGCGTGCCGACGCCGCCGAGGATGGTCATCAGAACGACTTCGCCCGACGCGGTCCACTGCATGCGGTCGGCGCCCGCCAGCGGGTCGGTGACGGCCAGCAGCCCGCCGGCAAGACCGGCATACATGCCTGAAATGACGAAGGCGGTCAGCAGATAGGGCCGGGTGTTGAAGCCGGTGAAGGCCATCCGGTTCTGGTTCGACTTGATGGCGAGCAGCATCATGCCGAAGGTCGAATTCTTGATCCGCATCGCCAGGAAGAAGGCAAGGATCAAAAGGACCGCGCAGAAATAGAAGCCGGCCCATCCCTGCAGTTCGATTCCGAAGAAGTTCGGCGACGGCAGCGACGCCGAGGCGGTGCCGAAGGCGCGGTCGATAATCCGTGGATCGCTGCGGGAAATCTGCAGGCCGGTCTCGCCATTGGTGATCGGCGTCAGCACCGAATAGGCGAGGTTGTAGGACATCTGCGCGAAGGCCAGCGTCAGGATCGAGAAGTAGATGCCCGACCTGCGCAGGCTGACGAAGCCGATGGCCAGCGCGAACACGCCCGCGACGAGGATCGCGAAGACCAGCCCGAAGACGGCGTTCATCGACAGAAGCTTGAACATCCAGACCGCGGCATAGGAGCCGGCACCGAGGAAGGCGGCATGGCCGAAGGAGAGATAGCCGGAGAAGCCGAACAGGATGTTGAAGCCGAGCGCGAAGATCCCGAAAATCGCGAACTTCTGCAAAATGTCGGGATAACCGGCGCCGATCGGCGCCAGCCAGATCGGCATGGTCAGGATCGCCGCCGCGAAAAGCGCGACATAGACATAATCCCCCATCGGACCCTCGAAGAAGCCGCGCTGGCGCTTGGCTGCCGGCGTGGCCGAACGATGCGAACCGGTCTCGGCGGTTGATGCGGAGGGTGAAACAGCGCTGTTCATCGGATCAGGCCTCCATGACGCCCTTGCGGCCCATCAAGCCGCGCGGACGGACGAGCAGGACGACGACGGCGACGAGATAAATGATGATCTGGTCGATGCCCGGAACGATGTCCTTGACCTCGGTCATCGAGGCGAAGGACTGGAGGATGCCCAGCAAGAAGCCCGCAACCACCGCGCCGGGCAGCGACCCCATGCCGCCCACGACGACGACGACGAAGGACAAGACCAGGAAATCCATCCCCAGATGGTAGTTCGGCGCGAGGATCGGCGTGTACATGACGCCGGCAAGGCCCGCCACGACCGCGGCCAGCCCGAAGACGATCGAGAACTTGCGGCCGATATTGATGCCGAGCAGACCGACGGTCTCGCGATCCGCCATCCCGGCCCTGACGACCATGCCGAAGGTGGTCAGTTGCAAGAAGGCGAAGACAGCGGCGATAACAGTGAGCGAGAACAGGAAATAGACGATGCGCCACATCGGATAGCTGATGCCGGTGACCCCGAACCATTGGCCGATGTCGGCGCTGCCGGCCAGCGCCGGGGGCGCGGTCAGCGGGATCGGGTTGGCGCCAAAGTAGTGCTTGATGATCTCCTGCAACACGATCGCGAGGCCGAAGGTCACCAGAATCTGCTCGGCGTGGCTGCGCTTGTAGAAGAACCGGATGAGGCCGCGTTCCATCGCGAGGCCGATCAAGAGCATGATCGGAATCGCCATGAAGATCGACAGGGGGACCGCCCAGTCGACGATCGTGCGGCCGGTGTCTCCCCACCAGATCTCCAGATAGGGGATTTCCTTGTAGGCCTCGAAAAAGGTGACGCTCTCGTCGCGGATACGCTCGGAGATCGTCAGCAATTTGGTGAAGGCCACGGCACAGAAGGCGCCGAGCATGAACAGCGCGCCATGGGCGAAATTGACGACACCCAGAGTGCCGAAGATCAATGTCA
This sequence comes from uncultured Aurantimonas sp., assembly GCA_947488615.1. Classification (GTDB taxonomy): domain Bacteria; phylum Pseudomonadota; class Alphaproteobacteria; order Rhizobiales; family Rhizobiaceae; genus Aurantimonas. The sequence continues at coordinate 126,426 of CANKZU010000006.1, read as the reverse complement.
GGCCGAGGGCGATGAGCGCGTAGGCGCCGCCCTTGTCGAGCCCGTTCAAGACCTGAAGAATAATGGCGTCCATAGGTCCCTCTGATCGATCCTATCGATCCTCGCGAAAGCTTGATGGGCCACCGGCCATTCGGTCGGCGGCCCTCATCATGTCAGCCGTGGATCAGGCCGCGCAACCCTTGACTTCCGAGGGGCCGAGCTCGCCGCCGAAGATCTCGGGATCGTAGGTGACCTCGTCGCGCGGTACCACCTTGACGATCTCCATCAGATCGAACTGGTTGGCCGGCTCCTGCTTGCCGCGCACCACCAGAACGTCCTTGAAGCACTGGTGATCGGCGCCGCGATACAGCGTCGGCCCATTGCCAAGTCCGTCGAACTCGAAGTCCTCGAGCGCCTTGATCAATTCCGGCGGGTAGAAGGTGCCGGCGGTCTCGGCGGCGTTGGCATAGAGCAACGTCTGTGCGTAGCAGGTCTGGGCAGCCTGTGAGGGTGGCCGGCCATAGGCCTCGCCGAACGACTTGGAGAAGGCCTTGGAGGCCTCGTTTTCGAGCTTCCAATCCCAGTTGGCGGTACCGAGAATACCCTTCACGGCTTCACCGGCGCCCTGCGCCATCAACTCGGAGAACAGCGGTACGACGATCTCGAACTGTTTGCCGTTGATCTGCTTGCTCTTCATGTCGAACTGGGTGACGGCCTGACGCAGCGAATTGACCATGTCGCCGCCGTAGTGGTTGAGGATCAGGACATCGGCGCCCGAATTGAGCACCGGCGTCAGATACTGCGAGAAATCGCCGGCGCCGAGCGGCGTGCGAACGGCCTCCGCCGTTTTCCAGCCGAGCTCCTCGGTGGCGTTCTTGATCGATTCTTCCTGGGTCCAGCCCCAAGTGTAGTCGGCTGTCAGGTGGTAGGCGACGCGATCCTTGCCGTATTCTTCGGCCAGCACCGGTCCGAGCGCCTGCCCCGACATGTAGGCGTTGAAGAAATGCCGGAAGCCGTAGCGCCGTTTGTCCTTGCCGGTGGTGTCGTTGGAGTGGGTCAGACCCGCCATGAAGATGACGCCCATCTCCTGGCAGAGCGACTGTACCGCGATCGCGACGCCCGAGGACGAGCCGCCGGTGATCATGATCGCGCCGTCGGCCTCGATCATCCGCTTGGCCGACGCCCGTGCCGCGTCAGACTTGGTCTGGGTGTCGCCGGTGACGAAGGCCACCTTCTTGCCGAGTATGCCATTTCCCTTGAGATTCGACGGCTTGAACAGCGGAATCAGGCCACCATCGCCTTCGCCGTTCAGGTGCTTAACGGCAAGCTCATAGGCCCGCAACTCGTCGGCGCCTTCGTCGGCATAGGGGCCGGACTGGGGGACGTTGAAGCCGAGGGTGACGGTATCGCCGTTCGGATTGTTGCAAAAAGCCTTGTCCTGCGCCCAGGCGCCACGTGTGAAGACGTGCGGCATGGCGAGGCCGGCGCCAACGCCGACGCTCGTCGTGAGCAGCTGTCGACGGGTCCATCCGTCCTTGAAAAATGCCATTGGTGACCTCCCGAATTATTGAATTCAAGCCGAGCGCCGGGTGTCGACCAAGTGGCCGCTGAACGCCGATAATCAGCTTGAACGACCGCCATCGTCACTGAAGTGTGGACGTTCGCCAATAGTACTTTCGGATGACCGTCGAAGAATGGGAATATACTGCATTGCAACATGCATAGGGGAGAGTTTCCGAGCTGATATGGCGTTGCAACCGCATATCACTGGGGCAGCTGTGCAAACCATGCGCGCGGAGCCTTCCGCGAGGAAGGGCGACACGCCGGCGCCAAAACTTTCGATTTGGCCAAAAGCGAAAAAAACTGGATTGCATCAACGGCCGGACCGCGCGATAGACGCGCAGGGACGCTGATAGTAAGGGCATGAAATGGCAGACGAAACATCTCCCGCCGCTACGCTGCTGCGTACAGACTTCGAAAGGGTCTTGACCGGCTGGCTAAAAGCCCAGGCGAGGGAAGGCGTCAAACGCACGGATCTTGTTTCCGCCAAGGAAACCGAACAGCAGAGCCGGGAACTGCTCGGCGTTCTCGCCAGTGCGATGGAGAATGCGGCCGTCGATGACGGTTTCGACTTCCGCAAGCCGGTCTGGGATCAGTTCCGAGAGACGTTGGAGGCGGTGACGGAAAGCCGGACCCAGCGAGGCGTCACGCCGAAGGAGATGGGCTGGTTCATTGCTTCGCTCAAACAGCCGCTGTTTGACCTGTTGCAACCCATTCTTGCCCATGACCCGGAAGCCTTTACCGCTGAAATCTGGGATACGACGCGGGTCATCGACCAGATCGTCCTTCAGGCCGTCGAATATCTCGTTCAAAAACGCGAAGCGGTGATCGAACGCCAGCAGGCGGAAATGACCGAGGTTTCGGCGCCGGTCGTCAAGATCTGGGATCGCATCGTCACGGTGCCACTGATCGGGACTCTCGACTCGTTCCGTGCCCAGGCGGTGATGGAGAATCTGCTCGACTCGATCGTGCAGTGGGAAGCGGAAGTCGCGATCATCGACATCACGGGCGTTTCGACAGTGGATACGTTGGTAGCCCAGCACCTCTTGAAGACGGCGGCAGCGGTGCGATTGATGGGAGCTGAGTGCGTCATCTGCGGTATCAGCCCGAAGATCGCCCAGACGATCGTCAATCTCGGCGTGGAACTGCCCAACATCATTACACGCGTCGATCTGGAGAGCGGCCTCGCCTATGCTTTCGAGCGCATCGGCGTTTCCGTGAAGGAGAGTTAAGGGGTGGAATCTTCGTTTGGCACCACCCCCATCGTCACGATCACCGGATGCGTGGTTGTCGCGATCCGAGACGATCTCGATGACCAAGGGGTCGTGACTCTCCAGGACCAACTCGTCGAGGAAGTGGCGCGTCACAAGGCCCGCGGTGTCGTCATCGACATCTCCAGTCTTGAGATCGTCGATACCTTCGCCGGCCGGATGCTGGGGGCGATGGCCCAGATGGCCCGCATGATGAATGCGCGCACGATCGTCGTCGGCATGCGCCCGGCCGTGGCGATGACTCTCGTCGAACTCGGCATGACGCTGGACGGCGTCGAGACGGCACTGAACGCGGACAGGGCGATCAATCTGATCCTCCGCCAATAGAGCATTGAGCGACCCGTGAGCGAGGAAGTTGTGACCGTCAGGCTCGCCCGAGCCACCGATGTGGCTTTCGCGCGCCAGGCCGCGATGAAGGCCATGACGTCTCTCGGTGCCAGCGCGATCAAACGGACCAAATTCGTCACCGCCGTCTCGGAGATCGCCCGCAACGCGATCGTCTACGGCGGCGGCGGCGTGATTTCATTTGCGACTATCGGGAACGGCTCGTTCAGCACGGTCGTTGCTACATGCTCGGACCGAGGCCCCGGCATCGACAACATTGCGCAGGCTCTCACGGACGGTTTTACGACCGGAAGCGGGTTGGGTCTCGGTTTGAGCGGCGCGCGCCGTCTTGTCGATCGGTTCGAGGTCGAATCGTCCCACGAAGGCGGGACCGTTGTCGTATTGGAGTGCAGTTGCCGATGATCTCGTTGCCAGTTGTGGAAAGCAGTCAAGTCGGTGCGGCGCGCAGAAAAGCTCTCCACGAATCCGAGAGGATCGGTTTGTCCGCCTATGACCGCGACCGGCTGGCATTGGTCGTTACCGAAGCAGCCACGAATTTAGTTCGGCACGCCCGGGGGGGCGAGATCATTCTGATCCCGCGTGCGCAGGGCGAGGCGGCGCGATTCGACGTCATCGCTCTCGACGACGGACCGGGCCTTTCGGATGTCGAGACCGCGATGACCGACGGTTATACGACCGCTCAGGAGGGCGAACGTGGATTGGGGGGCGGCCTAGGCGCGATCGCGCGGATGGCGGACGCCTTTGACATTTACAGCGATACGAAGGGCACGACGCTCGCAATCACCATCGGCAAACTCAACAAGGAACTGGAAGGAGCCGTGGACGCCGCCGGCCTGATCGTCCCGAAGCCGGATTTCTCTGAGGGCGGGGACGCCTTCGGTTTACGTCCGGAGGCGCCGCATACGATGATCATGCTGATGGATGTTCTGGGTCACGGGCCCGCAGCGGCAGTCGAGGCCGAAAAAGGTGTCGGGGCCTTCGCGCGGTCGACGGGGGCCTCGCTGGAAGAGACGGCGGCAGAAATCTCGGCGGCCTTGAGCGGTGGTCGCGGCGCCGCCGCTTTGCTCGTCGAATTGTCGCATACCGCCGGCAGATTACGGGCGATGTCGCTCGGAAATGTCCGGGGGGAGATATTGTCCCCCGACGGAGCCCGGCACGGGATTCCGTCGACGCCTGGCATCGTGGGCGCGAGCGCCAAACAGCCTCGGGTGACGGAGCACGACTGGCCGGCGAAAGGGATGCTGGTGCTTTCGACCGATGGTCTGCGGGGCAGCGAGCGTGTGCCGGAACCGTCGTCGCTGTTCTTTCGCGAGACGGTGACCATCGCCGCGACGCTCTACAAGCGCAGGCGGCGGGGAACCGACGATTGCGGCGTCGTCGTCGCGCGAGCAAGGCCGTGAAGGCGGTCGTAACGTCGATACGTGTCGAGCGGGACGCGGACGTCACCCACACGCGTCGCACCGCGCGCCTGTCCGCCCAGGTCGCGGGCGCCGCCACACGTGATCAGATTCGGTTTGCGACGGCAGTGTCCGAAATTGCCCGAAACGCCCTGCAATACGCGGGCGGCGGGGTTGCCGAGTTCTCCTTCGACCGCTTGGAAAAGCGTACCCGCTTGATGGCTCGGGTGCAGGACATGGGGGCCGGGATCGCTGCTGTCGAGACGATGCTTCGCGGTCGGCACCAGGCACATACGGGCTTGGGGCTCGGGCTGAGCGGATCGCAAAAGTTGGTCGATCACTTCGATCTGAAGACCGGCTCGGGCGGCACGCTGGTGACGCTTGGCCTTCACCTGAATGGCACCCGCGGCGCCGACGAACTCGCTAAGGCGGCCGCCGGCGCCCTCATCAACGCCGCGCAAGGCTCTCCGATCGAGGAGCTCGCCGAGCAGAATCGCGCTTTGCGCGATTCCCTGGCGGAACAGCAATTCCTGCTGCGCGAAATCCACCACAGGACCAAGAACAATTTGGCGATCATCCAGTCGCTGGCGCTGATGCAGGCGCGGCAGGCCAAATCGGAGGAGACCCAGGAAGCGCTCGGAATTTTGACGAACCGCATCCAGGCCTTCGCCAACGCCCATAATTTTCTGCATCAGGCTGAAGACGTGGCCCAGGTCGATCTGCGGCAGCATTTGGAGAGCCTCACCGACAGGCTCGCCTCGGCCTTCGGCTCTGGCGGCTTGACGATTGTCTGCCATGCCGAAGCGATTTCAATCGGGTTCGAGGCGGCGACAGAGATCGCGCTAGTGGTCAACGAACTGGTGACCAATGCCGCGAAATACGGCAGCGAGAATGGCCATGTGGACATCGCGGCGTATCAGCAGGGGTCCAATTTCTGTCTTCGCGTCTGCGACGATGGACCGGGGCTAAATAATCCGGAGACGGTTCTTCGAAATTCCAAGTCGCTTGGCTGGCGGATCGTGGAAGGCTGCGCCCGCAAACTGAACGGCAGCATTGAGGTCGAGGGGACGAAGGGGTTGTCGGTCCTGCTGACCATTCCCAACGACCGGTAAAGAACAGGCTCGGCTACCGCCGCTTTTCCGCCAGACGCGCTTCTCGCTGGCGTCAAAGTCCCATTTCGATCTGCATCTTCACTTGCCCCTTCGGTGCACTCGCGGCCAGTTCGAAGGCCTCGACGCTTTGCGCGAAGACAAAGGTCCGAGTGATCAAGGGCGCAACGTCAATCGTTCCCGAAGCGAGCATCGCGACGCAGCGATCAAAGACATGGGCATAGCGGAACACATGCTCGACCCGGGCCTCGCGCAGCATCGCCGCCGCGACATCGTAGGCGGCGGGTTTCAACGGAATGCCGACGAAGACCACCGTGCCGCCCGGACAGAGCGGCTCGAAGATGCCGGCGATCGCCCGCTCCGCGCCGGAGCACTCGTAGATGACGTCGGCGCCCCAGCCGCCGGTCCGGGCCATCACCGCCTCGACGAGGTTGTCCCGCCCCACATTGACGGTGGAGACCGGGCCGAGCGCGCGGGCGAGGTCGAGCTTGGTGTCGTCGACATCGCTGACGATCACATGGGCGCAGCCGGCGGCGAGCGCCGCGAGCACGGTGACCAGGCCGATCGGACCGGCGCCAATGACGATCGCCACATTGCCGGGCGCCGCGCGCGCCTTGGTCACCGCGTGGACACCGACGGCCAGCGGTTCGACCATGGCGCCTGCGGCGAAGGAGACGGCGTCCGGTAGCTTGAAGGTGAACGCCTCCGGATGAACGACGCTGGATCTCAGAACGCCATGCACCGGTGGCGTCGCCCAGAAGCGCACGGCCGGATCGAGATTGTAGAGCCCGAGGCGCGTCGCGCGGCTGTCCGGGTCCGGGATGCCGGGTTCCATGCAGACGCGGTCGCCTACCGCAAGGGTTGTCACCGCGCCGCCGATTTCCGTGACGATGCCGGAAGCTTCATGACCGAGGATCATCGGGGCGTTGACGACGAACGGGCCGATGGCGCCGTGGGTGTAGTAGTGGACGTCCGATCCGCAGATGCCGACCGTGTGGATCGCGACCCGGACGTCGCGGGGCCCGAGCGGCTCTTCGATCGGCAACTCACGCAGCGCCAATTCGCCTTTCCTCTCCAATACCAAGGCCCGGCGCTCCACTGCGTCGGCGTCCTGGGGTCTCACCGCTGCCTGGCTCATTGCGATCCTCCGGTCCTTCAACGTTCCTCGATGGTCAGATTAGCCCTTTCGCGGTTCGTCGGCGACGCTTCGCGGAGCCTTGGCCGGAAATAATGTTGCCGAGAGCCACGGATGCTTCCAGGTTGGCGTTGGTGGAACCATGGCTTGGGAGGAGCGGACATGTTCGACAAGGCAATGAATTTCGCGCTTGGCGAGGACATCGACGCGCTGCGCGATATGGTGCACCGTTTCGCCCAGGAGACGATCGCCCCGCGCGCCGCAGAGATCGACCGCACCAACGAATTTCCCAACGAGCTCTGGAAGGAGCTGGGCGCGCTTGGGCTGCTCGGCATCACCGTCGAGGAAGACTACGGCGGTTCGGGGCTCGGCTATCTGGCGCATTGCGTCGCGATCGAAGAGATTTCCCGCGCCTCGGCCTCGGTTGGTCTGTCTTACGGCGCTCATTCCAATCTCTGCGTCAACCAGATCCGCCGCAACGGCACCGAGGAGCAGAAGCAAAAATACCTGCCGAAACTCGTCTCCGGCGAGCATGTCGGCTCATTGGCGATGTCGGAAAGCGGCGCGGGGTCGGACGTCGTCGGCATGCGGCTCAGGGCCGACAAGCGCAACGACCGCTTCGTTCTCAACGGCACCAAGATGTGGATCACCAACGGGCCGGACGCCTCGACGCTGATCGTTTATGCCAAGACCGATCCGGATGCCGGTCCGCGCGGCATCACCGCCTTCCTGATCGAGAAGGAGATGGCGGGGTTTTCCACCGCGCAGAAGCTCGACAAGCTCGGCATGCGCGGCTCCAACACCTGCGAGCTCGTCTTTGAGGATTGCGAGGTGCCCTACGAGAACATCCTCGGCGAAGAGGGCGGCGGCGCCAATGTGCTGATGAGCGGCCTCGATTACGAGCGGGTGGTGCTGTCGGCCGGCCCGCTCGGCATCATGGCCGCCTGCATGGATGTGGTCGTCCCTTACGTCCACGAGCGCAAGCAGTTCGGCCAGCCGATCGGCGAGTTCCAGCTGATGCAGGGCAAGCTCGCCGACATGTATGTGACGATGAACGCCTGCCGGGCCTATGTCTACGCGGTGGCGGCGGCCTGCGACCGCAGCGAGACCAGCCGCAAGGATGCCGCCGGCTGCATCCTCTACGCCGCCGAGAAGGCGACGCAAATGGCGCTGGAGGCGATCCAGGCGCTCGGCGGCAACGGCTATATCAACGACTATCCGACCGGCCGGCTGTTGCGCGACGCCAAGCTCTACGAGATCGGCGCCGGCACCAGCGAAATCCGGCGCATGCTGATCGGTCGCGAGCTGTTCCGGGAGACGGATTGATTGTATATACTAGAAAAGTATAGATAGCTATCCAAGCATTCTCGGAGTGGAATATGGGGTCGCATGCACGCGTATGGCCTGCCGAGCCATCCAGCCGTGAATCCAAAACGGGACGCGTTTGGGAACTCGCGGACGAATTGAGCGCCAGGCTGGGTCGTCGTGTCGATCGGAAGGCGGTTATCGATGCCTATGTCGCCGAAGGCGGCAATCAGAACACCGCATCCACGCAATATTTCTACTGGAAACAGGCATTTGACGCGCGACGAGCGCCGGCTCGGGAACGCTTTCGCTCTGTCTCGCCGAAGCGGCTAACAGTTGGGCGAGACGGTCGCTTGGCAATCCCCCCCGACATGCGGACAGCGATGCTGCTGGATGACGACGATGCTGTCACTGCGGAGGTGGTCGACGGAGAACTGCGCGTGCTGTCGGCCAAGGCCGCCGTCCGCCACGTTCAGGCCTTGGCCCGGAAGCTCGACAAGGGACGTGGATCCATCGTCGACGAATTGATCGCCGATCGTCGTGAGGAAGCCCGTCGGGAGAACGGCGACGGGACATGAAGCTTGTTCTCGACACGTCCGCAGTTCTTGCGCTCATCCTGGGAGAGCCTGGGGCGGACATCGTGGAGGCGACCTTGGACAGCGCCTCGATGGCGACGGTCAACGCATCGGAGGCAATGTCCAAGATGTGCGATCGCGGCTTCAGCATCGAAAACGCGCGCTACATTTTGGGAAAGCTTCCCATCATCCTCGTACCGTTCGATCTCGATCTGGCGGTTTCCGCGGCTGCCCTTCGTCCTGCAACCAGGGATTTGCATTTCTCCTTCGCCGACCGCGCCTGTCTGGCGTTGGCCAAACGGGATGGGGCGCCGGCGGTGACGGGTGATCGGGCGTGGCAAAAGGTGGACCTTGGCGTAGAGGTCAGGGTCATACGATGACAATCGCGTGGCCGACCGACTCCATGCGCCGATATTCGGTATCCTGGGCCGGCCGTTTCTGGATCCACGAACCAAGGACCTCCCATGCCGCTCAACGACCGTCAGGAAGCGCTCTGCAAGGGGCATGATTTCGATTTCACCGATCTGCGGGCCGTTATCTTCAATTGCACGCTGAAGCCCAACCCCGAACGTTCGCATACGGATGATCTGTTATCGGTGCCGCGCGAGATCATGGTGCGGAACGGCATCGCGGTCACCCAGATCCGCCCGGTCGATCATCCCGTCGCTTACGGCGTCATGCCCGACATGACCGAGCATGGCGCCGCGACGGATGCCTGGCCCGCGTTATGGGAGACGGTGAGAGAGGCCGATATCCTCATTCTCGGCACGCCCATCTGGCTCGGCGAGGAGAGCTCGGCCTGCCGGCTGGTGATCGAGCGGCTTTACGGCATGAGCGGGCTGAAGAACGACAAGGGCCAGAGCTTCTTCTACGGCAGAACCGCCGGCTGCGTGGTCACCGGCAACGAGGACGGCATCAAGCATGTCGCCATGACCTGCCTCTATGCGCTCCAGCACCTTGGCTACACCATTCCGCCGCAGGCCGATTGCGGCTGGATCGGCGAAGCCGGGCCGGGGCCGAGCTACGGCGACGAGGTCGATGGAAAACCGGTTGGCTACGACAATGACTTCACCCAGCGCAACGCCACGATCATGACCTGGAACCTCATGCATCTGGCGCGGATGCTGAAGGATGCCGGCGGCCTGCCACGGCATGGCAACGATCGCGACGCCTGGGAAGCTGGCTGCCGCTTCGATCATCCCAACCCTGACTACAGGTAGCGATGTGAGGGCTTCTATGGCTATGGTCCGGGATTATCGCGTCGCCCGTAGCCAATGAGTCTTAGATGTCCGTCCTGATCTCCGCCGTCTCGCCGCGCTCCGAGAGCTTTGCGGAAAACCGCGCGGCGATGGTCCGGCAGATGGAGACCGCCGAGCGAGCCGCTGAAGCGGCGATGGCCGGCGGCGGCGAAAAGGCCAGTGAACGGCACCTGTCGCGTGGCAAGCTGTTGCCGCGCGATCGCGTCGCGGGGCTTCTCGATCCCGGTTCGCCGTTCCTGGAAATCGGCCTGTTCGCGGCAAACGGCGTTTATGACGACGCGGTGCCGGCGGCGGGCATGATCGCCGGGGTCGGCCGGGTGTCGGGCCGCGAGGTGATGGTGCTGGCCAACGACGCCACGGTGAAGGGCGGCACCTATTTCCCGCTGACCGTGAAGAAGCACCTTCGCGCGCAGGAGATCGCCGAGGAAAACCATCTGCCCTGCGTTTATCTGGTGGATTCCGGCGGCGCCAATCTGCCGAACCAGGACGAGGTGTTTCCCGACCGGGACCATTTCGGCCGCATCTTCTACAATCAGGCACGGATGTCGGCGAAGGGCATCGCCCAGATCGCCGTCGTCATGGGCTCCTGCACCGCCGGCGGCGCCTATGTTCCGGCGATGAGCGACGAGACCATCATCGTGCGCGAACAGGGCACGATCTTCCTGGCCGGCCCGCCCTTGGTCAAAGCCGCGACCGGCGAGGTGGTGAGCGCGGAGGATCTGGGCGGCGGCGACGTCCATACACGGCTGTCGGGCGTCGCCGATCATCTGGCCAAGGACGATCTGCACGCGCTGGCGCTCGCCCGCCACGCCGTTGCCAACCTCAACAGCGCAAAGCGGCCGGCGGTCGAGTTTCAGTCGCCGGAGGAGCCCGCCTACGATCTGGAGGAGATCCTCGGCATCGTGCCGGCCGACGCCAGGACGCCCTACGACGTGCGCGAGGTGATCGCCCGCATCGTCGACGGCTCGCGCTTCCACGAGTTCAAGGCCCGCTACGGCCCGACGCTGGTCTGCGGCTTCGCCCATATCCGCGGCATGCCGGTCGGAATCCTCGCCAACAATGGCGTCTTATTTTCCGAAAGCGCTGTGAAGGGCGCGCATTTCGTCGAGCTCTGCTCGCAACGCAAGATCCCGCTGGTGTTCCTGCAGAACATCACCGGCTTCATGGTCGGCCGGCAATATGAGGCGGGCGGCATCGCCAAGCACGGAGCGAAGCTGGTCACCGCCGTCGCGACGACCGCCGTGCCAAAGATCACCATGCTGATCGGCGGCTCCTACGGTGCCGGCAATTACGGCATGTGCGGGCGGGCCTATTCGCCGCGGTTTCTCTGGACCTGGCCGAACAGCCGGATCGCGGTGATGGGCGGCGAACAGGCGGCGGGCGTCCTGGCGACCGTCAGGCGCGACGGCATCGAGCGCAAGGGTGGGACGTGGTCGGCGGAGGAGGAGACGGCGTTCAAGCGCCCGACCATCGACATGTTCGAGCGCCAGAGCCACCCGCTCTACGCCTCGGCGAGGCTATGGGACGACGGCATCGTCAACCCGGCCAAGACCCGCGATATCCTGGCGCTGTCGCTCTCCGCGGCGCTGAATGCGCCGATCTCGGACACGCGGTTCGGGCTGTTCCGGATGTGACGCTGCGACGATTTGAACGCCGGTTTAGCCGTGCTATCATTATGCTGGCACATGGAGGCCGCAATGGCGCAGATCACGGTGCGCAAGCTGGACGATGAGGTCCTTGAGACCCCGAAGGCCCGCGCGAAGGCCAACAAGCGTTCGACTGAGGCGGAGATTCGGGAACTTCTCGAAAAATCCGCGCGTGAGCCGAACCAGGAACGGCGTTCGCTTCTTTCGCTCGCGGGTTCGGCTCCGAGCAATCGAACTGTCGACGAGATCGTTGCGGATATTCGGGCACTGCGCGACGAAGAAGTATGAGCACATATAAAAAGTCGATAGAAGTCAATATTCCCGATTTTGCAAGAGTTTTTGTGCCTGCCGCATTTTACACAGGAGCCTTATTTTTTATCGGATTTTTTATAACGATAGATTTTCGAACTATAACTATATTGAGATTCAGCGATATTCTTTTTGCTCCGTTATATGCATTTCCGTATATTTTATTGATAATTATTCATATTATATCAGCTAGTATGGGAAATAAAATATTCGATGGGGAGCTTGAGTGGAGTTGGAGAATATGGGTTGCGAACGTGATCGTTTTATTATGTCTTTTATCATTTATTATATTAAATTTTTTTGCAAATAAGGCGCTTCAGGCGAGTGGTTTTTGGCTCTTTTCGGCAGCTTTTGTTGTTCAATTCCATAGATTAACACAAAATACTATGATTAGGCGCGGCTATGCGCCTCGGGCATATTTCTATTTTCTAGTATTTGTTTCGGCATCATTAAGTACTATATATCTCGGTTATTCGGAGGCATATAGAAGATTGACAGACGCGGCTATACCTTATATTGTGTGCGCGGAGGAATGTAATAAAAGGAATTTAATTCTACCGGTGAGCGAATACATAATATTTTATGATGACGCGCGACAACGGACGGAGATTTTTAATCGCAGCGAGATTAAATCTTTTTCTCGCGCTCAATTTATTCAACAAGGGAAGAGTTGGCCGGAACTGGTTGTAGGCTGGTTCACGGAGCAATGATGTTCACCACCCTCCTCATCGCCAATCGCGGCGAGATCGCCTGCCGAGTCATCCGCACCGCGAAACGGCTCGGCATCCGCACCGTCGCCGTGTTCTCCGACGCCGATCGCAAGGCGCTGCATGTCGAAATGGCCGACGAGGCCGTGCATATCGGCCCGGCGCCGGTCGGCGAGAGCTATCTCAGAGGCGAGCGCATCCTCGAGGCCGCCAAACGGACCGGCGCGGAGGCCATCCATCCCGGCTACGGCTTCCTGTCCGAAAATCCGGATTTCGTCGCGGCGGTCGAGGCGGCGGGATTGATCTTCGTCGGCCCGTCCGCCGCCGCGATCCGCGCCATGGGCCTCAAGGACGCGGCCAAAAAACTGATGCACGAGGCAGGCGTGCCGGTCGTTCCCGGCTATCATGGCGAGGAGCAGAATCCCGAATTCCTTGCCGGTGAGGCCGAGCAAATCGGCTATCCGGTGCTGATCAAGGCGCGGGCTGGCGGCGGCGGCAAGGGGATGCGCCGGGTCGACGATCCGGCCGAGTTCCGCGCCGCCCTCGACGGCGCCCGGCGCGAGGGGGAGGCGTCTTTCGGCGACCCGCATTGCCTGATCGAGAAATATGTCGAAAAGCCCCGGCATATCGAAATCCAGGTCTTCGGCGATGCGCACGGCAATGCCGTACATCTCTTTGAGCGCGATTGTTCCCTGCAGCGGCGCCACCAGAAGGTGATCGAGGAGGCGCCGGCGCCGGGAATGCCGGCCGAGATGCGCGCCGCGATGGGCGAGGCGGCGGTCAGGGCCGCCAAGGCGATCGGCTATGCGGGCGCGGGAACGATCGAGTTCATCGTCGACGCATCGGAAGGGCTACGGCCCGACCGCTTCTGGTTCATGGAGATGAACACGCGGCTGCAGGTCGAGCACCCGGTGACGGAAGCGATCACCGGCCTCGATCTGGTCGAGCTGCAATTGCGCGTCGCGGCCGGCGAGGCGTTGCCGTTCACCCAGGACGATCTGACGATCGGCGGCCATGCCTTCGAGGCGCGGATCTATGCCGAGGACGCGGGTCGCGGCTTCCTGCCGGCGACGGGCACGCTGACGCATCTGCGGTTTCCATCGGGCGAGGGCGTCAGGATCGATACCGGCGTGCGGGAAGGCGACCGGATCACCCCGCATTACGACCCGATGATCGCCAAGCTGATCGTTCACGGCCCGGACCGGGCGAGCGCGCTGGGGTTGTTGCGCCAAGCTCTGGCCGACACACATATCATCGGTTCGGTCACCAATGTCGCGTTTCTCGGCCGGCTCGCCGCGCATGCGGGGTTCGCGGCCGGAGACGTCGATACCGGCCTGATCGGCCGCGACCAGGAGGCGCTGACGGCAACCGCTCGGCCGACGTCGGAGCTGGTCGCGATCGCCGCGCTGGCACAGCTTGGCCATCTTACGGAGCCTGATGACGCCGAGGCCGGCGACGATCCCTGGACCCGACTGCGCGGCTTTCGCGTCTGGGGAGCGGCGCGCCAGACGGCACGCTTCGAGACGGAGGGCGATGGACGGCGGGACGTGGCGGTCGTCGATCGCGGCGGTGGGCGCTTCGCGGTGGACGCAGGGGAGAGGCCGTTGAACCTCGATGTCGTGGCGACCGCGGCCGAGGAGGTGCGTGTGTCGATCGATGGCCACATCTTCGGGGCGGCGCTCGGGAGGGAAGCCGACGCTGTTACCGTGTTCGCGGGCGGCGCGGCGCATCGCTTCGCCCGCTGGAGCGCCAGCGCCCATGCCGAGGAGGGGATCGCCAGCGACAAGATCGCCGCGCCGATGCCGGGCCTGGTCAAGCTGGTTTCAGCCGAGACCGGCGGCGCTGTGAAGAAGGGCGAGGCGCTGATCGTGCTGGAAGCCATGAAGATGGAACACACGCTGAAAAGCCCGCGCGACGGCATTGTCGCCGAACTTCTGGTCGCGCCCGGCGATCAGGTCGAGGAGGGCGCGCTGCTGCTCGTGCTGGAGCCGGAGGGGTGAGCGACAGGGGAGGGACAGGCGCTTGACGGAGACGATCCGCATCGAAATCGACAAGCGCGGGGTGGCGACGCTGGCGCTGGCACGGCCGGAGAAGCACAACTCCATGAATGCAAAGATGATCGCCGAACTGACCTGCGCGGGTGAGGACCTTGGTGCCGACCAGACGGTCCGCGCCGTGGTCCTCACCGGTGAAGGCCGGAGCTTCTGCGCGGGAGCCGACCTGAATTGGATGAGGGCGCAGTTCGCCGCCAGCCGCGAGGAGCGGATCGCCGAGGCGACGGCGCTGGCGCGGATGCTCAAAGCCCTCAACGAGATGCCGAAGCCGCTGATCGGCCGCATCCAGGGCCAGGCGTTCGGCGGCGGGGTGGGGCTGATTGCGGTCTGCGACGTCGCGATCGCGAGCGATGCGGCGCGCTTTGCCTTTACGGAGACAAAACTCGGCCTGATTCCGGCGACGATTTCACCGTATGTGCTGGCCAGGATGGGGGAGGGACGCGCCCGCCGCGTCTTCATGTCGGCGCGGCTGTTCGGCGCCGGGGAAGCCGTCACTCTCGGGCTTCTCGCCAAGGCCGTAGCCGTGGACGACCTCGACGCCGCCATCGAGATGGAGGTTGCGCCCTATCTCGCTTGCTCGCCGACGGCGGTGGCGGCGGCAAAGGCGCTCGCCCGCTCGCTCGGCCCGGTCATCAATGAGGCCACCATCGTCGACACCGCCCGGCGCCTTGCCGATATTTGGGAGACGGCCGATGCCAGCGAGGGCGTCGGCGCCTTTTTCGACAAGCGCTTGGCGGCCTTTGCCGGCGCGGTCGGCAAGGACTGAACCGATTGGGGAGACGGAGCGCGGTCCGGCTCTCAATTTTCCGGCGAAAGACAGTCTTTCAGCGACGCCGCGAGGTTGCCGATCAGTTCGAAATAGAGCTCCGGCCCATCTGTCAGCGCCGCGCCTTCCGGATCGAGCACGCCCGCCTTCGCTTCGGTTCTCTCGATGACCACATCGACAAGCGCCGGCTCGAATTGCGGCTCGGCGAAGACGCAGGTCGCGCCGACCGCCTTCACCTTGGCCTGAAGTTCGGCGATCCGCCGCGCGCCGGGGGGCGTCTCCGGGCTGACGGTGATCGATCCGGCGGCCGGCATCGCGAAGCGGCGCTCGAAATACTGATAGGCGTCGTGGAAGACGATAAAGGGACGGCCCTTCACGCCGGCGAGGTCGGCCTCGGTCTTGGCGATCAGCCCGTCCAGCCGTGCCTCGAGCTTGTCGGCGTTGGCCGCGTAGGTCGCGGCATGGGCCGGGTCGGTGGCGGTGAGCGCCGTCTCGATCGCGCCGACCATCGCCTTCGCATTGACCGGGTCGAGCCATACATGCGTGTCGAAGGCGCCGCCATCGTCTTCGTGCGCGGCCGCGTTGGCGGTTTCATCCTCGTGCGCGTCGGCCTCGAACGGCCCGCCCTCGCGCAACGGCAGCCTCTCGACGCCCGGCGCATCGACCAGCTCGACGCTTTTCGCTGTCGCCCCGAGCGTTGCGAGCGGCTTGACCAGAAACGCCTCCAGATAGGCGCCGGCCCAGAAGACGACATCGGCGGATTGGAGCGCCTCGGCCTCCGACGGCTTCATCCGATAGGTGTGCGGCGAGCCGGCGCCCTGAACGACCAGCGTCGGTTGGCCGACGCCGTCCATGACACCGGCAACCAGCGAATGGATCGGTTTGATCGAGGCGACGACGGCGGGCGCGCCGTCCGCAGCGTCCGCCTGGGCGGCTGGCGCGAAGATCGACAGGGCGGCGGCGAGGCAGAGCGGGCGGAGCATCGGCATGACGGGGTCTTTCTGGGCGATACACATTCTGGCGCGCTCGGGCGCCGGCGATGATATGTTATGTCATTACGTACTGGTTGTGTAATGCTATAACGTTTGGCATAAGTCTCCGCAAGCCATCGTTTTTAGGCATCGAATGACGACTCATTCCTCTTTTGACGACTCGACCCTCGTCGCAATGCGCGGTGTCGGCGTGCGCCGTTCCGGGCGCTGGATGGTGCGCGGTGTCGATCTGACGCTGCGGCGGGGCGAGATCGTCACGTTGATCGGCCCCAATGGCTCCGGCAAATCCACGACCGCCAAGACCGCGATCGGCATATTGAAGCCCGACGAGGGCACGGTCCGCCGGGCGAATCGGCTGACGGTCGGCTACGTGCCGCAGCAGCTGAGCATCGACTGGACGCTGCCGCTCAGCGTCGAGCGGCTGATGACGCTGACCGTGCGGGCTTCGCGCGCGGCGGTCGCCGAGGCGCTGTACCGCGTCGGCATCGCCCATCTCGCCAAGGCCGAGGTGCATCGTCTGTCCGGCGGCGAGTTTCAGCGGGCGCTGCTCGCCCGCGCGATGATCCGCAAGCCGGATCTTCTTGTCCTCGACGAACCGGTCCAGGGCGTCGATTTCAGCGGCGAGATCGCGCTCTACGACCTGATCTCCGATATCCGCGATGCCGAAGGCTGCGCGGTGCTGCTGATCTCGCACGATCTGCATGTGGTGATGGCCAAGACCGATACGGTGATCTGTCTCAATGGCCATGTCTGCTGCGAGGGGACGCCGCAATCGGTTGCCAATTCGCCGGCCTACCAGCGCATGTTCGGCCCGCGCGCGGCGGAGACCCTGGCGATCTATTCGCACGATCACGATCACACCCATCTGCCGGATGGGCGGGTGCGTTTCGCAGACGGAACGATCGGCGACGAATGCAGCCCCCCGAAAGGCGGCGACGGGCACGGTCATGCTCATGATCATGATCATGAGCATGACCATGACGAACATCTTTCCGATCGTCCGAAGGATCGGGAGCCAGCCGATGTTTGATGATTTCTTCGTCCGTGCCGTCGTGGCCGGCATCGGCATCGCGCTGGTCGCCGGCCCGCTCGGCTGCTTCGTCGTTTGGCGGCGCATGGCCTATTTCGGCGATACCATGGCCCATTCGGCGCTGCTCGGCGTGGCGCTGTCGACGGCCTTCGAGATCGATCTGATGCTCGGCGTCTTCGCGGTCGCCGCGCTGGTCGCCGTCGCCCTCGTGCTGCTCGAGCGGCGCGGCGCGCTGTCGACCGACGCGCTGCTCGGCATCCTCTCCCATTCGACCCTGGCGCTGGGGCTGGTCATCATCGCCTTCATGACCTGGGTGCGGATCGATCTGATGGGGTTCCTGTTTGGCGACATCCTGGCGGTCTCGCGCTTCGACCTTGTCGCGATCTTCGGCGGCGGCATCCTCGTCCTCGCCGGTCTGACTGTGCTTTGGCGTCCGCTGCTCGCCGCCACCGTCAGCACCGAACTTGCGGAAGCCGAAGGGCTTCGGCCGGAACGGGCGCGATTTCTTTTCATGCTGTTGATGGCGGTGGTCATCGCCATCGCCATGAAGATCGTCGGCATCCTCCTGATCACCGCGCTGTTGATCATCCCGGCGGCGACCGCGCGACGCTTCGCTTCGACGCCGGAGATGATGGCGCTCCTTGCCGCGTTCATCGGCGCCGCCGCCTCGACCGGCGGTCTCTTCGCCTCGCTGAATTTCGACACGCCGTCCGGCCCGTCGATCGTCGTCGCCGCGCTCGCGCTGTTCCTTGTCAGCCTGCTGCCGGTGCCGGCGTTTGTCGGGCGGCGGGCCGAACTTGACGGAAAGGCTCCGCGATGACCGCCGCGCATAAACTGACGCGGAACCAGAGCCTCGTCTTCGACGCGCTGAAAGCGGCGGACGAGCCGCTGAGCGCCTATACGATTCTCGACCGGCTCCGGGACGACGGATTTCGCGCGCCGCTGCAGGTCTATCGCGCCCTCGATACGCTGCTCGATCGCGGGCTGGTCCACCGGCTCGATAGCCTCAAGGCGTTCGTGCCCTGCGCCCATCCCCACGATCATCACGAGAGCGCGACGATCGCCTTCGGCATCTGCGGACGATGCGCGCGGGTCTGGGAGTTTTCGGACGCAGTGGTCGAGGAGCGACTGCGCGGCTGGGCCAAAGCCGAGGGGTTTTGCCCGCAGCGCACTGCGATCGAAATCAGCGGCCTGTGTGCCGACTGCGCCCGCGCCGGCACGGCGTGATATGCTATTCGTTGCCGCTTGCCTTCTGCTTTGCTCTTTCGCTGCCACTGCCACGGCGCATCGCCTTGACAGGGTCAGGCATTCTCCCGCAAATCCGCTTCATCATGCGGCCTTACGGACAAGGGAGGAGCCCAGTTCGACGGCTGCCGCCATATGACGGGAGGAATCATGACCATCAGAACGCTAACAGCCGCGGGCCTCGCCGCGCTATTTGCAGGGTGGACTGTTTCAGCGGCCAATGCCGTTGAGTTGAAGCTCGGCTATTCGCTGTCCGAAACCTCGCATTACGGCATCGGTGCCACGGCGATGGCCGAGGAGCTCGAAAAACTCACCGACGGCAAATTCACCATCAAGCAGTTCCCGGCCAATGCCCTCGGTGGCGAACGCGAGATGGTGGAGGGTGCACAGCTCGGTACGGTCGATCTCGTCATCACCTCGACCGGTCCAGTCGGCAATTTCGTGCCGGAGACACTGATCACCGACATTCCGTTCCTGTTCCGCGACTACGATCACGCCCATGCCGTGCTCGATGGGCCGATCGGCCAGGAATTGCTGGACAAGTTCCCGGACAACGGCCTGATCGCTCTCGCCTGGGGCGAGAACGGCTTCCGCAACCTGACCAATTCCAGGCGCGCGGTGACAACGCCCGAGGACGCCGAGGGCCTGAAGATCCGCACCATGGAAAACCAGGTGCATATGGAGGCCTTCTCCGAACTCGGCGTGCTGCCGACGCCGATGGCCTTTCCGGAGCTGTTTACCGCGCTCCAGCAGGGCACCGTCGACGGCCAGGAAAATCCGATCGGAGTGATTCTCTCGGCCAAGTTCGCGGAGGTTCAAAAGCACCTCTCGCTGACCAACCACGTCTATTCGCCAGCCCTCATTCTGATGTCGCCGACGGTCTGGGACGGCTTGAGCGACGAGGAGAAGGAGGCCTTCCGCGAAGCCGCCAAGGCGGGCGCCGCCGCGATGCGCGAGAAGGTTCGCTCCGACGCCGATTCGGGCGTCGCCACGCTGAAGGAGGCGGGCATGGAGGTGACCGAGGACGTCGATCGCGCCGCCTTCGAGAAAGCGCTGGAGCCGCTGATGGCCAAATACGCCGAGCGGTTCGGTCAGGAGAAGCTCGACGCCATCCGCGACACCGGCAAGTGACGCATTTGTAGGACGACGACAGGGCCGGGCGGCGACGTCCCGGCCCTTGTCGTCTTCGACACCAGCAACAAGGGCCATCGATGCTGACTGTCCTGCGCGCCATCGATCGTTGGGTCTTGCGCCTGTCCCTATGGACAGCCATGGCGCTTCTCGCGCTCATGTCGGTGATCACCTTCTGGCAGGTTCTGACCCGCTTCGTGCTGGAGCGACCGTCGACCTGGTCCGAGGTGACGGCCCGCTCGCTGATGATCTGGATGGTCTATCTCGGCCTGGTGGCCTGTCTGCGCGCCGGCTCCCTGATCTCGGTGGATCTTCTGATCGCGCGCGTGCCGCCGTCGGCTCGTAAGTTTCTTGCCGTTCTCCTCGCGGGCCTGACGCTCGGCGTTCTCGGGGTCATGGTCTGGTATGGCTGGGCGATGACCGAGCGAACTGCCCGGCAGACCATCGCCGGCGTCAGTGATCCCTTCTTCGGCCAGAAGATATCGATCGGCTTCATCTACGCGGCGATACCGGTCGGGGCGGCGCTGTCGATCATCGCGACGCTCGCCCGCCTCGCCGAGGAACTCTCCGGCACTCTGGTCCACCGGCAGGGTCCTGCCACACACGACGTCTGAGGAGCACGATGTCCAGCTTCATGCTCCTCGCCATGGTCGGCTTCTTCGCGCTCGGCCTGCCGATCGCGATCGCGATCGCGGCCGCCTCGATCGGCGGCATCGCCTTCTTCACCAGCCTGCCGCTGCTCGTTGTCGCGCAGAAGCTGATGACGACGCTGGATTCCTTCCCGCTGATGGCGGTGCCGTTTTTCATCCTCGCCGGCAATCTGATGGAGGCAGCCGGCATTTCCGGCCGCCTCGTCGAATTCGCCAAGACCATGGTCGGCGGGGTCCGCGGCGGCTTGGCCTGCTCCTGCGTCCTCACCTGCATGATCTTCGCCGCGGTCTCGGGCTCCTCCGTCGCGACGACCTTCGCGATCGGCGCGATCGTCATTCCTGCGATGACCAAACACGGCTATCCGACCGGCTTTGCTGCCGCGCTGCAGGCGACGTCGGCCGAACTGGGCGTCATCATCCCGCCGTCGATCCCGCTGATTCTGTACGGCGTCAGCGCCGAAGTCTCGATCGGCGATCTGTTCATCGCCGGCCTCGGCCCCGGCTTGCTCATCGGGCTGGCCCTGATCCTTTTCGTCTATGTCTATTGCCGCAAGAACAACTGGGGCGAGCGCGACCACGAAGGCCGTCTGCCGTTCTGGCGATCGCTGAAGGCGGCGTTCCTTGCCCTGTTGATGCCGATCGTCATCATCGGTGGCATCTATGACGGCATCTTCACGCCGACCGAGGCCTCGGTGATCGCGGTGTTCTACGCGCTGTTCATCGGCATGGCGGTCTACCGCACGATCAGCCCGCGCGATCTTCTGCCGGTGCTGCACCGTTCGGTGATCTCCTCCACGATCATCCTGTTCGTCATCGCCGCGGCTGGCCTGTTCTCGTTTCTGATCACCAGAGCCGGCGTGCCGGCCGCGATCGGCGAGTGGCTGGGCAGCGTGATGGAAGACCCGCTCTACTTCCTGCTCGCGGTCAATGCCTTTCTGTTCATAGCCGGCATGTTCATCGAGACCTCGGCGGCGATCATCGTGCTGGCGCCGATCCTCGCGCCTGTCGCGATCTCCTTCGGCATCGATCCGGTGCATTTCGGCCTGATCATGGTCGTCAACCTCGCGCTCGGCATGATCACGCCGCCCTTCGGCGTCAATCTCTTCGCCGCCTGCCAGGTCGCCGGCATCCCGTTCGAACAGATCGTCCCGCGGCTCTTGCCCTTTGTATTCGTCATCATCGCCTGCCTGCTGATGATCAGCTACGTGCCGGCGATTTCGGTCGGGCTGCTGACGCTGCTGTGATGCCGAAGATGCGCTGCTTGCGTCCGGACGCTGCCGCAGCGCTCCAGCGCAAATGCCGATCGGTCCGATGAAATCGCAATGATCGCTTGCGGCGCCGGGTCCGCCCCGTTATATACCGCGCCGCAGGTCACGGAGTGTAGCGCAGCCTGGTAGCGCACCTCGTTCGGGACGAGGGGGTCGCAGGTTCGAATCCTGCCACTCCGACCAGCACTCTCCTTGTCCAGTCTTGAGGCAGAGCTTTGGCGGATTCCCTTTCGCCTGCTTATCGTTGTCCCGAATTTTCAACGACTCGACCCGCTCGTTCAAACCCGCTCCGCGCGAGCTCGCTCACCTGGTTGTCGCCAGAAAGATCGCGCGAAGGAGGCCCTCGGTCGCATTGCGCTATGGGTTGAAGTGCCGTGCGAGAGGTTATTGCCGAAGCGAACGCGTTGGACGTGAAATCAGGACCTCGGGTCTTGACGGGCACGTTTCGCGATCGCCGGGCGATGCTGAACCGAGCGAGCGCGCCTCGGCAACGACAGAGCGCCCTTCGACGATTCCGCGATCGAGATCGGTTCTGCTGGAGTTCTTTACAGCTTCGGCCTGGTCATTCGGTTCATTCGGCGGTCCGTAAGCTTGAGACGGATCTTCAGTGTTGGCTGCGAGAAGTCGAAGCGTCTCGGCAAGCGGCTTCGGCCGGCTGAAGAGATAGCCTTGCACTTCCGTGCAGCCATCGGCTCGCAAATGTTCAAATTCCTCGGTCGTTTCGACGCCTTCAGCCGTGGTCGACATTCCCAGGCTTCTACCGAGCGAGGCTACCGCGCGCACGATGATCGCGCAGTCGGCCTTTTTATCGAGATCGGCGACAAAGGAGCGATCGATCTTGATTTTGTCGAAGGGAAAGCTGCGTAGATAACTCAGGGACGAGTAGCCCGTCCCGAAATCGTCCATGGATATCCGCACGCCAAGGCCCCGCAGCTGGTGTAGCTTGGCGAGCGTTGCCTCGTTCTCGTGGAGAAGCACGCTCTCGGTGATCTCGATTTCCAGTCGGTGCGCGGCTATGCCGGAACTGGCGAGCGCCGAAACAATCATCGGGACCAGATTGCTGCTCTTGAATTGGACCGCCGACACATTGACGGCTATGCGGACGTCCTTTGGCCAGTTCGCGGCGTCAGCGCAGGCTCTTCGCATGATCCATTCACCCAAGGGGAGGATCAGGCCGGTTTCCTCCGCCAAGGGAATAAAATCCATCGGCGCGATCATGCCGCGGGTCGGGTGTCGCCACCGCAATAGGGCTTCGAATCCGCTGATTTGTCCGGTCGCAGTCGTCACGAAGGGCTGGTAGTGGAGCTCGAATTCACCGACCTTGAGGGCGTGTCGCAAGTCGATTTCCAGGAGGCGGCGTATTTGCATGGATGCGTCCATGTCCGGCTCGAAGAAACGGTAGGTGCCGCGTCCCTCCGCTTTCGCGCGGTAAAGTGCCATGTCGGAACTGCGCAATATCTGGTCGGGTGCATTGCCGTCGGCCGGCCCCATGGCGATCCCGACACTGGCACCGATATCGATCTGGTGACCCTCGACGTCGTAGAGCTCACCAAGGAGGCTTATGATGCGGCGCGCGAGTGCGCTGGCCTGCTTGGGGGTCGCCACGGGCATCAAGACGGCGAACTCATCACCACCAAGGCGCGCGACGGTGTCGTTTTCATGCGCGGCTGACCGAATCCGCTCCGCAACCCTTGCCAGCAAGGCGTCGCCCGTGGGGTGACCGAGCGTGTCATTCACTGCCTTGAAGTGATCGAGATCGAGGCAGAGCACGGCTATATCACTGCCATCCCGCTTAGCGACGTCCAATGCGTCGGTCAGTCGCTCGCGAAAGAGACCTCGGTTGGCCAGGTCGGTGAGGGAATCGTGGCGCGCCATATGCGCGATTTTTGCCTCGGCTATTTTGCGTTCCGTGATGTCCTCGTGGGTGGCAAGCCAACCATTATCGGGCATCGGCTCCACAAGGATGGAGAAGACGCGTCCGTCCCGCAGTTCCAGGAGATCGTATCGGCGCTCTCGAACTCTCGCCATAGCAAGGCGTTGCTCGATATGCTCCTGCGGATCCATATCGGGATAGATGTTCGCCGCTGTTCGATGCTCCAGCATCGTGCGAAGAGTCGTGCCAGGCTTTGTCAACTCCGGCGTCAGGCCATACATTTTCGCGTAGGGTTTGTTGCAGACTATCAGGCGTTGAGCGCCATCGAACATGCAGAGGCCGGGCGACATATTGTTGAGCGCGGCGTCAAAATGGAGGTTTTGGCGTTCGAGTTGGGTGTTCGTTTCGCGCAGTTCGTCCAGTGCTCGCGCAAGATCCTGCTGGGCCGCTCGCTCGGCGGTCACATCTGTGCCGACGCCCAGATAGCCGACGAAGATGCCGTCGTGATCGAAGCGAGGCTGGCCGCTGATCTTGAACCAACGCGCGCCACCGTCGCCATGCTTGAACGGATAGATAAAGTCGCGAAACGGACGATGCGCCTCGAGGTCCTCGAAATGGTCCCGCCATTGGTCGAGATTGTCGGAATTGGCCGATACCTCACGCCGGGTCCTGCCGATTAGCGCGGTCGGCGGCGCGCCGGTTACCTGCTGGAACCGTCCGGAGAAATAAGAGAACCGAAGGCTCTCATCCATCTCCCAGAACCAATCTGACGCGATTTGCGCGAAATCCTCAAGTGAACGCATGATCATCATTCTCTGGGAGAGCCATAATTTTTCAAGTATTGTTGCAAGGTATTAAGGAGCGCTGAAACATGCGGGTCTCGGCGGCAAATAATCGCAATTTCTCAGATAGTTGCATGTGATCCAATCTGGCATCGAAGGCCGTGCGCGCTGTCGCTGGATGGGACGGCAATTTCTGTCGGGCGGCGTAGCTGTCGTGCAATTCTCCTCGAAAGAAGGGAATAACCGCATGCGAAGACCGACTGGAACCGTGAAGCGGATGGACTCTATCAAGCAAAACCGGCACGTTCGGCTACCACGATCTCGCGGATGAACGCGGCGACAGCGGCGATCCGGCGGACGTCGCGGACGCTCTCATGATAAACCAGCCAATAGGCCCGCTGGATCGTCTGGTCTGGGAGCACGCGGGCGAGGTCCGTACGTCCTGCCGCCATGAAGCCGTGCAGAATGCCGATGCCGGCGCCTGCGGCCACCGCCTCGGTCTGGCCCAGCGCGCTCGACACCTCGAAGCGCGACGGCCACTCGGACGTGAGGTCGCCGTAATAGGCCAGTTTCGGACTGTAGAGGAGATCCTCGACAGCGCCGACAAGGCGGTGAGCGGCGAGGTCGGCGAGCGTTCGCGGCTCTCCCTGTTCAGCGAGATATGCGGGGGCGGCGTAGAGAGCGAGCGCATAGTCGGTCAACTTGGCGGCGACCAGACGCCCCGCCTCGGGCCGCTCGATGGTGATGGCGATGTCGGCTTCGCGGCGCGACATCGAAAAAGCCCGCGGCACGGGGACCAGTTGTACTGTGAGGTTCGGATGACGCTGGGTCAATCGCCAGAGGCGGGGGGCGAGGAAGACGGTGCCGAAGCCGTCCGGCGCGCCGACGCGCACGGTGCCGGACAGTGCGATGTCGGCGCCGCCGACCGCGGCGCGGGCGGTCAGCATGGCTTCTTCCATCCGCTCGGCCTGTTCGAGGAACGCCCGGCCGGTGTCGGTGAGTTCGCAGCCGTTCGGCCGGCGAACCAGAAGCCGGGCGCCGAAGGCCGTCTCCAACGCCGTCAGCCGTCGCCCGACGGTGGCGTGGTTCAGTTCCAACCGCCGCGCGGCGGCGAGAATCTGCCCGGCTCGCGCCACCGCCAGAAACAGCCTGACATCATCCCAATTCATGCCCATTCGATCTACTCCGGCCTGATGGACGTTACTTTTTGCACAACGGATGCGCGATGCGAAGGATTGGCTTTTCGGCCGCGCCGCGCGAGATAGTCGACAAGGCAAAAATCCTGAGGAGGAACCAGATGGAACAGATCGGTCACTACATCGGCGGCAAGCGCGTCGCCGGCACCAGCGGGCGCACCGCGGACGTGTTCAATCCCGCCACCGGCGAGGTCCAGGCCCAGGTCGCGCTGGCGAGCGCCGAAGAGCTTCGCGCCGCCGTCGAAAACGCGAGGGAAGCGCAGCCGGCCTGGGCGGCGACCAACCCGCAGCGTCGCGCTCGCGTGATGATGAAGTTCGTCGATCTGCTCAACCGCGACATGGACAAGCTCGCCGAGGCGCTGTCGCGCGAGCACGGCAAGACCATTCCCGACGCCAAGGGCGATGTGCAGCGCGGGCTCGAGGTCGTCGAGTTCTGCATCGGCGTGCCGCATCTTCTGAAGGGCGAGTTCACCGAAGGCGCCGGCCCCGGCATCGACATCTACTCGATCCGCCAGCCGCTCGGCGTCGTCGCCGGCATCACCCCATTCAACTTTCCGGCGATGATCCCGATGTGGAAGTTCGCGCCGGCGATCGCCTGCGGCAACGCCTTCATCCTCAAGCCGTCGGAACGCGATCCGTCGGTGCCGATCATGCTCGCCGAACTTCTGGTCGAGGCGGGGCTGCCGGAGGGCATTCTCAACGTCGTCAACGGCGACAAGAGCGCGGTCGACGCGATCCTCGACGACCCCGACATTCAGGCCATCGGCTTCGTCGGCTCGACCCCGATCGCCCAGTACATCTATTCGCGCGGCTGCGCCAACGGCAAGCGCGTCCAGTGCTTCGGCGGCGCCAAGAACCACATGATCATCATGCCGGACGCCGACATCGACAAGGCGGCCGATGCGTTGATCGGCGCCGGCTATGGGGCGGCTGGAGAGCGCTGCATGGCGGTGTCGGTTGCGGTGCCGGTCGGCGAGGAGACCGCGAACCGCCTGATCGAAAAACTGATCCCGAGGGTCGAGGCGCTGAAGATCGCGCCCTATACGGCTGGCGACGACGTCGATATGGGACCGCTGGTCACCGGCGAGGCGAAGAAGCGCGTTTTGGGTCTTATCGACAGGGGCGTCGAGGAGGGGGCGAAACTCGTCGTTGATGGTCGCGGCTTCAAGATGCAGGGCTATGAGGACGGCTTCTTCGTCGGCGCTTGCCTGTTCGATGACGTGACCCGCGACATGGACATCTACAAGACCGAGATCTTCGGCCCGGTCCTGTCGGTGGTGCGCGCCAAGAACTACGAGGAAGCCCTGTCGCTGCCGATGGAGCACGAATACGGCAACGGCGTCGCCATCTACACCCGCGACGGCGACGCGGCACGCGACTTCGCCAGCCGCATCAATATCGGCATGGTCGGCGTCAACGTGCCGATCCCGGTACCGCTCGCCTATTACACCTTCGGCGGCTGGAAGGCCTCCGGATTCGGCGACCTGAACCAGCATGGCCCGGACGCCTTCCGCTTCTATACGCGGACCAAGACAGTCACCCAGCGTTGGCCGTCGGGCATCAAGGACGGCGCCGAATTCAACTTCAAGGCCATGGGCTGATCGCGATATCAAAGCCGCATGCGGACGGGCGCTTAAGGGCGCCCGTTTTGCGTTGATATGGCCGCCGCCTGGGGGAGGGGTCGGATCAGACCACTTCGAAGCGATAGACGCTGCGGTGGCGATAAGTTTCGCCGGGACGAAGTATCGCCTGGGGAAAATCCGGCCGGTTCGGCGAGTCCGGCCACCCTTGCGGCTCCAGCGCCACTGCCGCCCGGCTACAGATGGGGCGGCCGGAAAGGTCGAGCACGGTGCCGTCGAGCTTTGCCCCGTCATAGACCTGCAAGCCCGGCTCGGTCGTCGCGAGACGCATCCGCACGCCACTGCGCGGTGAGACGAGCGTCGCGGCCGGGCGTGGCTCCGACGCGGTGTCGCGCGCCAGACAGAAATTGTGATCGAGCGGGTCGGGCGCGTCGTGAAGCGGTTTGGCTTGGCGAAAATCGAACGCCGTTCCCGCCACCGGCATGATCCGCCCGTCCGGCAGGGCGCCGGCGTCGATCGGCAGATAGTGGTCGGCCGTGACGTCGAGCCGATGGTCGCGGATGTCGCCGCCGCCATCGAGATTGAAGTAAAGATGCGATGTCAGGTTGACGACCGTCGGGCGGTCGGTGGTCGCCGCGTAGGCGATCGACAATTCGCCGTCCTTTGAAACGGCGAAGGTCGCGCGGACCATGACGCGTCCCGGATAGCCTTCCTCGTTGTCCTGGGACACATAGGCGAGCGTGACGCTGTCCTCCTGCCGGTCCTCGATCGCCCACGCCCGCGCCGAAAAGCCGGTCGGCCCACCATGAAGATGATTGGGCGGATCGTTGCAGACGAGCCGATGGGCGTCGCCATTGATCTCAAGATGTCCCACGCCGATCCGATTGGCGAAGCGGCCGATCGTGGCGCCGAAATAGTCGTCATTCCCCGCGTGATAATATCCAAGGTCGCGAACGCCGAGGACCAGCGAATGCGAAATTCCCGGCAGATGAACCGAGCGGATCGCGGCGCCGGTCGTAACGATTTCAGCCGACAGGGCGCCGCTGTCGATAGGCACGCTCTCCCGCAAGGCTAATTCTCCGCGCTCGTCCCGATGTTGTTCCCGAGACGGCCTCAATGAGAAGCAGGCGCGCCAAAGTCAACGGGTTCCGCGGCGCCTGGAGATCGCGCCTTGCGGCCTGTGAATCAGCGGAGACGGCGCAATCTCTGGGCGAGAATTTCACCGAAATGCGTCAGAGACCGGTCGAGCGCGGCAAGGTTTCCTGACGGGATGGAACTGCTCAGATCGTCTTCCAGACGCTGCCAGATATCGCGAATGGCGACCTGTGCCTCCTCGCCCGTCGGCGTCAACTGGACCATGGTCTGTCGGGCGTCCCGGATATTGGACGTGCGCGCCACCAGCCCTTTGTCGATCAGCCTGTCGAGCATCTTCGAGACCGTGGAAGGGCGGACCGACAACCGGTCGGCGAGCATCGACACGCTCGCGGGATTGGCCGGGTCAAGGCTGTTCAGTAATTGATCCTGGCCAGGATGAAGACCAATTTCGGCCAGCAGTAGCGCCTGGAAGGCGCGTGTCGATTTCGCGATCGAAAGAAGCGAGGGGAGGATGGCCAATGACTGGCCGGCATCCATCCTCGCTGCCGAATCAAGGGGAGCTGTTATGTTCGTATCCATCCCGGTTTTTTGACCGATAGCCGGCCATCAATCTTTTAACTAGTTTATGAACGAAACTGGAATCGTAAGGGTTCCCTGTCGGTGCCTCACGTCTAATCCTCGTCGCGCGAAGCTTGCCGAGTCGGGCGTGGCGGCGGCTTTGCCCGAAATGCGGACACGGAGGGAATGGACTTATGGCGGATGTGCGGGTCATCTGCGCGATCGGTCGGAGCGGACAACTCGGTCTTGGCGGGCAGTTGCCGTGGGAGGGGCGGCCGGAGCGGGTCTTCACCGAGGACGTCGAGCGCTTCTTCGAGATCACCCGCGGCCATGTGCTGATTGCCGGACCGAAGACGGTCGCTTCCTTTCCCAGCTTTGCCAGGAACGATCGGGTCATCGTCGAGATCCGCTCGTCGGACGATCCGGAAGAAGTGCTCTCCCGCTTCCCCAACCGTGTCGTTTATGTGGGGGGAGGGCCGGCCGTCTGGGATGTCTACGCGCCGTATGTCCGGCACTGGGACATCAACACGCTGCCCTATGACGACGAGGCCGACACCTGGTTCAATCCGGCCTGGCTCGTCGCGGGGGGCAGCCGGCGCGGCTGAGCCAAGCGGCCAAGGCGGACGCCGTCTCGGTTATTGCGGCCCGACCTCGGCGCCCAGCGCGCGCGGATCGACGCCGCATTCGGCGGCGATCACCTGGCATAGCCCGGTCATCAAAGTCGTGACGGGACCGTCCGGCTGCCCGATGGTCGCCGGATCGAGCGTCGCTGGCGAGATCAGCCGCAGGCTGTTGGTCAGGAACACCTTGGCCCCGGCGAAATCCGCAAGGCCGAGCGAGCGTTCGCGGACGGCAAGGCCAAATTCTCCGGCATGGGCGAGAACCCAGCGGCGGGTGATCCCGTCGAGGACGCCGTCGGCGAGAGGCGGAGTCGACAGTTCGCCGTCCTTGAGCACGAAGACGTTGGCGAGCGCCGAGCAGGCGACGCGATCCTTGGTGTTGAGGAGCAGGGCCTCGTCGGCGCCGGCCTGCCGGGCCGCGTGATTGGCGAGGACCGCATCGAGATAGGCCAGGGATTTCACCCGGGTTGTGGGCGAGGTTTCATTGCGCCGGATCGCGGACACATCCAGGCGGATCGCCGAGAAAATCGCGCTCGGCGTCAGCGGCGCGGACGCGCCGAGAATGGTCGGACGCGGGTCCGGGGGGAGGGCGATGCCGCGCGGTCCCGGCCCACGCGTGAGGGTGAGTCGGATCGAGCCGTCGAGCTGTCGAGCCGCCAGCGCGGACATGGCGGCTTGCAGATCACGTCGAGTGACCGGAATTCGCAAGGTCTGCGCCGCCGCATCGAGGCGTTCCAGATGCTCCTCCATGCGGAACACCCGGCCGCCGAGCACGAGTGCCGTATCGAAGACGCCGTCGGCGAGCAGCAGGCCGCGGTCATTCGCGGCGATCGCGCCGTCACACGGGGCGAAGGCGCCATTAAGCCAGATGTCGGTCATGCCAAGCCTCGGCGAGGTTCAGGAAGTTCTTGAATATCAGAGCGCCCCGTTCGCTCAGCACCGATTCAGGGTGGAACTGGATGCCATAGGTCGGGTCCGCGCGATGGGAGAGCGCCATGATCTCGCCTTCCGCCGAGCGCGCGTCGACACACAGGTTCGCCAGCATCGCCGGTGTCTCCTCGACGATCAGCGAATGATAGCGCCCCACGGTCGTCGGGCTTGGCATTGCCTTGAACAATCCGGTCGCATCGTGATGGAGTTCCGAGGCCCGACCATGCATCGGCTTCAACGCGCGAATCACGGTGCCGCCGAAAACCTCGCCGATCACCTGATGACCGAGACAGACGCCGAGGATGGGAAGTCGCCCGGAAAATGCGCCAACCAGATCGCGCGAGATTCCCGCCTCGGCCGGCGTGCAGGGGCCGGGGGAAACGATGATCGACGTCGGCTGCAACGCCTCGATGTCGGCCAATGTCAGCGAGTCGTTGCGCACGACCTGCGTGTGGGCGCCAAGGCGATCGAGGTAGCGGGCGACGTTGAAGACGAAGCTGTCGTAATTGTCGATGACGAGGATCATCCGGCATCGTCCTCGAACGCCGCGAGGACGCGGGTCGCCTTGGTGAAGGTCTCCTCGTATTCGGCGGCCGGGTCGGACAGGACGGTGATGCCGCCGCCGGCGGCGAGGCGTGCCTTGCCATTGGCGAAGCTGACGGTGCGGATGGCGATGTTGAGGTCCATCGTGCCGTCGAAGCCGAGATAGCCGATGGCGCCGCAATAGGGGCCTCGCGCGGTCTTTTCGATGTCGGTGATGATGTCCATCGCCCGGATTTTCGGTGCCCCGGTGATCGAACCGCCCGGAAACGTCGCGGCGAGGAGGTCGCCCGCCGTCACGCCGTCGCGCAGGCGTCCGGTGACGACCGAGACGAGGTGGTGCACCGATGCGTAGCTTTCCAAGCCGCAGAGCACAGGCACCGCGACCGAATCGGCTTCGCAAACCCGCGACAGGTCGTTGCGCAGAAGGTCGACGATCATCACGTTCTCGGCCCGGTCTTTCTCGGATGCCAGCAGTGCCGCCGCGAGCGCCTGGTCCTCGGCCGGGTCGGCCGCGCGTTTCGCCGTCCCCTTGATCGGGCGGGTCTCCACGGCGCGGCCATCCAGCCTCAGGAAGCGCTCCGGCGACGACGAGGCGAGGGCGATATCGGGATCGTCGAGGAAGGCGCCGAAGGGGGCGGCATTGGTGTGCCGCAGCTTGAGATAGAGCTGAAACGGATCGAAGCCGTCCGGCAGGATTGCCTCGAAGGTCTGGGCGATGTTGGCCTGATAGATATCGCCGGCGAGGATGTAGTCGCGCACCCGCTCGATTGCGGCACGATAGTCGGCCGCGAAG
Source organism: uncultured Aurantimonas sp. (assembly GCA_947488615.1). Taxonomy (GTDB): domain Bacteria; phylum Pseudomonadota; class Alphaproteobacteria; order Rhizobiales; family Rhizobiaceae; genus Aurantimonas. Next base: position 94,723 of record CANKZU010000006.1, on the reverse strand, counting down.
AAATTCGAGTGCCAGTCCAGCCCGGGTGTCGGCGAGACGGAGGCCGGGGCGGCAGGTGTGGCGAGCGCCGCCTTGTACGCAACGATCCGCGCACGCGCGTGCCGCTCGCGGTTCGCCTCGTCGGCGGGATGGCCCGATGCAATGATGAAGGCGCGCTCGTCGACGAGATCGACGGCAAGCACCGTATCGTAGAGATTGAACCGGACGCTCGGCACATTCGGATCGAAATCCGCCGTGATGGCGAGCCGCTCCAGATGATGGGCGAACTCATAACCGATATAGCCAATGGCGCCGCCCTGGAACGGCGGCAGCCCGGCGATCGTTTGGGTGCGATACCGCCGCAGGATCGTGTCCAGCGCGGCCAATGGGGCACCTTCGAGTCGGCGTCCGTCCAGCATCGCGCCGCCCGCATCGACGGTGAAGCGGGCGAAAGGCGAGGCGGCGACATAGGCGTAGCGGCCCAGCGTCGCGTGCCGCATGGCGCTGTCGAGAAAGGCGAGGCCGCCCAGCGGCCTCAGGCGGGCCGCCGCCACGTCCGGCGCCAGGGGATTGATCTCTTCGTAGACCATGGCGGCAATTGCCCAGAACCGCGCGCGCGCGTCAAACGGGGGCGCAGCCGCACGAACCATCGCGGTTGACCGCAACCCGAATGGGACCACGCATCGGACTCGACATGTCGTTCAGACTTTCCCTACGGAATGTGGTGGGAGTGTCCGCATCCGCGTGCCGGGAAAACTGCCGATTGCCGCAACGATGGCAGACACGCTTGCTTTATCACCCTTGGTGCCTGGAACGCCCTGTTCCAGATAGGGTTGAGGATCGTCATGTTATGGGAGTCAGTTATGCGAGCCACCATCTTTTTTCTGGGCATTCTCGTCGGCCTTGCCGGCTGCAATGCCGGAACGCCCTATCCCAATCTATCGCCGATTGCCGGCGCGCGGGTCTCGGCGAACCCCAATCCAAGGGGAACGGAGGCTTTCTGCCAGCAATATGGGCGCCAGACGGCGGGAAACAGTTACGAGAACCGGATCGATCGGGACGAAGACAGTATCGGCGCGGATCTTCTTTATCGGCAGCAGGCGCGAGACGACGGAGCCGCCGCCTATCGGCGCTGCCTGGCTGGTCGCGTCGACTGACGACCATCATCGCCTGCGAGGCCGCGAAGGCTTTACCCTGCCGTGCATCTTGTCGCGACAATAAACCGCCGCCCGGCGGCGCTGCGCTCTTTCGGCCAATCGCGGATCGGTCGAAAATCTGCCGCTACGTCGGATGATTCATGTTTCTTTAAAAGCCCGTTAATGCGTCCGCTGTAGTTTGCCCGTGTAGATCTCCGGGTGAGAGCGTTATGCGTATGATCAAGAAGTTCGCAGCCAGCGAGTCGGGTAATTTCGCGATCATGGCGGCATTGCTGGCTATTCCCTTGGTGGGAGCGATGGGGCTCGCCGTCGATTATTCGGCAGCGCTGAGCAACCGGAGCGTGATGCAGGACGCCGCCGACAGCGCGGCGCTCGCCACGGTCAAGGCGGCGGGCGCGAATTTCAGCAAATTGACCGAGAAAGACGAAAGTGCGCTGATCGCCCACGGCAAGTCATTCTTCGCCTCGAACGGACAGGTCGGCGCTGTAAACGTCGCCTTCACTATCAACAAAACCGAGCGAAGCGTCACCGTCACGGGGACCTATGACTATCCGCTGGCCTTCCCGATCTTCGGTGACAGCTTTAAGGTCGACGTTCTGGCAAAGGCGATCGTCGGGCCGCCGCGGTCGAGCTACTGCCTGCTCGGACTGTCGAAGACGGCCTCGCAGGCGATATCCTTTGGCGGCTCGTCCGATTTTGTGGGCCCCAATTGCTCGGTCCATTCCAATTCCGTCTCGAGCAGCGCCCTTTCCCAATCGGGCGCGGGCCAGGTCCGCGCCAGGGACTTTTGCGTCGTCGGAGGCGCGTCGGGCAAATTCTCGCCCAAGGTGACCACCGGCTGCGAGCCTGTGGACGATCCGTACGCGGATTTGCCGATACCGTCCAAGACAGGCACCTGCATGCCCGGGAATTGGACACTCGGAGACGGGAATTTGACGCTTCAGCCCGGTCGCTACTGCGGCGGCATCAAGGCGGCTTCCTCGGCGAACATCAAGCTGGCGCCGGGTGAGTACATCATCTCGGGTGGCCCTCTGGATCTCTCCTCCAAGGCCAGCTTGAGCGGCACCGGCGTGACGCTGTTCTTCGTCGACGATCATGCCACTTTGGAGATGAACGGCGGGGCAAACCTGAACCTCGGGGCGCCGAAAACCGGCACCTATGCCGGAGTGGCCATCGCCGGACGGCGCGATATCGCTCCGAAGAAAGAGGCAAAGATCACCGGCGGCGGCTCCGTGAACGTCGTCGGAACGGTGTATCTGCCCAAGCAAGACTTGAAAATCACCGGCAGCGGACAAGTCGGTCTGGGTTCGGACCAGATGGCGCTCGTCGCCAACACGATCGCCTTCACGGGCAACAGTACCGCTGTACTCGAAATGGCGCTGAACTCCGATTTTGAGAAGGCCGGCTTCCCGAAAGACCGGCTCGGAAAAGACTACGATCCCTTGTTGGTGCAGTAGGCCATGCCACGCCTCTCCAAGCTCATGCGATTCCGGCACGACCGGTCAGGTGCGACGGTCGTCGAATTTGGCCTGCTGGCGATGCCATTCCTGCTGGTCGTGTTCGCGATCCTGGAAACCTCCTTGGTGTTTCTCGGCGAACTGACCCTCGATAACGCTGTGCAGCGTGTCGGTCGCACGGTACGGACCGGAGAAGTCCAGTCGGCGAATCTGTCAGAGGCGCAGTTCCGAAGCCGGCTCTGTGGCGAAGTGGGTTTTCTGCTCGATTGCAACAAGCTGAAGGTTGATCTCAGTTCCTATTCAGCGTTTAGCGCAATCCCCGCCGCGGCGCCGATAAAAGACGGCGACCTTGACGCCAGCGGTTTCGGCTACGCCCTCAGCGGGGGGAGTTCGATCGTCGCCCTGCGCGTGTATTACAAATGGCCGATCTATACCGATCTCATGCGCAAGTATCTCTCCGACATGGACGACGGGTCGCATCTCCTGGCAAGCATGACCGCGTTTCGGACGGAAGCGTTTTGATGGCGTTTGAGCATAAAAGCCGGGGGCGCGGCGCCGATCACAAATATGGATCGGCCATCAAGCTCGATCGAATGGGCTATATTGGTTTTTTTCGGGACTGCAGAGCGATCGCCGCGGTCGAGTTTGCATTGATCGCCCCGATCTTGTTGTTGGTGTATATGGCGGGAACCGAGATCGCCATGGCATATACGATCAAGCGAAAAGTCGAGCACACCGCCAATTCGGTCAACGATCTGGTCACGCAGGTTTCGGATATTAGCAAGGCGGAGCTCGACGCCGTTTTTGCCATATCGTCGGCGATCTTGACGCCCTATGACAGCGCGAAGCTCAACATCACCGTGACCGCGATCCGGGTCGACAGCGTGGGCAAAGCCGTGGTGGATTGGTCGCGATCCCGCGGCGGAAACGCGAATGAGCACGGCGCCGATTTCAAGCTGCCGGCGGATTTTTCGAATTTGCGCAGTCAGTCCCTATTGGTGGCTTCGACGACGTATGGTTATCTGCCGCTCGGCGGCTACGGGGTGCTCAAGCCCTTCGAAATGGGCGGAACCTCCTATCTCACGCCCCGCTTCGGCACCGTTAAATGCACCGACTGTTCCGGCTGACCCATGGGTGCTACACGCCGCTCGGGCGACAGCGTCTTGAAACCGACACTAAAGACTGCCTACATTCGGTAAATCAGGGCCATATCGACCTTGATTGTCTGCCCGTGGAAAGGGAAAACGACACTGAGACCTGCGGCTGAAGCGAAGGACGTCTTCTTGACCTCTCCTTCTGACGCGCCCGCCACCGATGTTTCGGTCGGCCGGACTGCAATCGATCTCGTGATTTCGAGCCTGGAAGACTCGAAAGGCGAGAATATCGTATCCATCGACATGAACGGCAAATCGGCGCTAGCCGATCATATGGTGATCGTCTCCGGACGATCGCATCGCCATGTGACGGCGGTCGCCGACCACCTGCTTCGCGATCTCAAATCCAATGGATTCGGGATGGCGAAGGTGGAAGGCCTTCAGAACGGCGACTGGGTGCTGGTCGATACGGGCGACATCATCGTCCATATCTTCCGCCCAGAAGTCCGCAGCTTCTATAATATCGAGAAGATGTGGTCCGTCGGAGATGCCGGAGACGCGACGATCCATTGATCGGCGCGTCATTGCTGGAGTGAGGCTTCGGCCGAGGAAGGAGCTCGGCCGATGCGGGTGACGATTGCGGCGATCGGGCGGATGAAATCCGGCCCGGAACGGGTTCTCGCGGAGCGCTATCTCGACCGCTTGAAAAAGACCGGCACGCCGCTCGGGCTCGATTATCAGGGGCTATCCGAATATCCCGAATCGCGACTAGGCACGGCGCCCGAGCGCAAGCGTGAGGAAGCCGAGCGGCTGCGCTCGTCGCTGGCGGACGGCTCGGTCCGACTCATTTTGGATGAGCGGGGAAAGACGCTCTCGTCGGAAGAATTCGCCGCCGCGATCGCGACGTTTCGCGACGACGGCCGCCGCGATCTTGCCTTGCTCATCGGCGGCCCGGACGGTCATGACGAGGCCCTGCGATCCGGCGCGAACCTTGTCCTGTCGCTGGGACGGATGACCTTTCCCCACCAGATCGCGCGGATTCTGGTCGCAGAACAGCTCTATCGCGCGGCGACGATCCTCGCCGGGCATCCCTATCATCGCGCCTGACGGTCGAGCGGCGGCATTCCGCGCATCATACTCTGGCCGTCAGCGTGGCTGACATCGCTCTCCGAAATCGCAACAGATGCGGGGCAGCCGGCTTGGCGTCAGGCGAAGGCCCGCTTCCGGGGCACGATGCGCAAATGTCCGCCGGTCTTGCCGCCGGGCAAGGCGGCGATCCGGTCGGCCGCGGCGAGCAGTTTTTCCAGGTCGAGGCCGGTGTCGATGCCGCCCTGCTGGAAGGCGAAATACAGATCCTCCGTGGCGGTATTGCCAGTGGCGCCCGGCGCGAAGGGACAGCCGCCGAGGCCGGCCGCCGCGCCTTCCATCACCCGCACGCCGGCCTGATAGGCAAATAGCGCGTTGGCGACGCCCATGCCGAAGGTGTCATGGCCGTGAAACGCCCAGCCGGTGGCTGTCGGCGCATCGGCCATGACCGCTTCGAACCGCGTCTTGACCGTTAGCGGATCGGCCCGGCCAGTCGTGTCGCACAGGGCGAATTCCGCCTCGGGCGCAATCTCGATCGCCTTGGCGAAGGCACGACGGACGTCGTCGACCGGCACGGTGCCCGTGAACGGGCAGTCGAACGATGTCGCGAGATCGACACGCAGACGAAAGTTCGGGTCGCCCGCCATCGTCTCGACCACGGCGCGCAGTTGTGTCAGCGATTGCTCGACGCTTTGGCGGACATTGTTCTGGTTGTGCGCCTCGGAGACCGAAAACACGAAGACCAGCTCGCTGTAGCGGTTTTTCAGCGCCAGTTCCGCGCCCTTAGCGTTGGGTACCAGCACCGACAGGCGAACGCCGTCCCGGCCACGAAAATGGTCCGCGATGTCGGCCATGTCCGCCATCTGGGGAATCGCCTTCGGGCTGACGAAGGAGCCTAGTTCCATCCGCGTAACACCGGCCGCCAGTAACCCCTCGATGATCGCGATCTTCTCTTCGGTCGGCAGCGGCTTGTCGATCGATTGGAAGCCGTCGCGCGGGGCGACCTCGACGATCTCGACCGATTCCAAATGTCCCGTCATGCCGATCTCCTCTCGCCTGTTCCCAAGGATCGCGCTTTCACCCAGTTGATTACGCCGCCCTGCAGCATGATCTCGATCTGCCGGGGACTCAGGGAGTGCTGGAACGCCATCTCGCGCGTCTCGCCCGACGCGGAACGGACAGTCGCCGCGATCGACGTGCCGGCCGCCAATTGCTCGCGCACGGCTTCGATCTGGATGGTGTCGCCGGCTTCGATACCGGCTGTCGCATCCATGGTCAGCGGCAGCACGCCAAAGCTGGCAAGGTTCTGCCAGTGGATGCGCGCGAAGCTCTCGGCGATGACCAGCCGCAATCCCAGAAGTCTAGGAACCAGCGCGGCGTTTTCCCGGCTCGATCCTTGGCCATAATTCTTCGCAGCGACGATGGCGTGGCCCCGGCTCTCCTCCGTGGCCCTCTCCGGATAGTTCCCGTCGATTTGCGCGAAGGCGTATTTCGCGGTCTCGAAGACGTCGCTCCAGAACGGCAGGACATTGCCGGCCGGGATGATGTCGTCGGTCGAGATATTGCCGCCGAGGCGCAGGAGAACCGGGACCGTGAATTCATCGGGAAACGCGTCGAAGTCCGGCAGCGTCGGCGTGTGCTTGGTCTGATAGAGCGCCGGCCGCACACCTGGTTTTGGAAAGATAAAGCCGGCGTCGTTGACGCGCATCGTCTCGGGCTCGACGATCTTCGGATAGGCCATCTCCAGCGTGCGCGGATCGGTGATGACGCCGCTGAGCGCCGAGGCCGCAGCCGTTTCGGGGCTCGACAGGAACACCGAATCCTCGCGCGTGCCGGAGCGGCCGGGGAAATTGCGCGGCACAGTGCGCAGACTGTTACGTCCGCTGGCCGGCGCCTGGCCCATGCCGATGCAGCCATTGCAGCCGGCCTGATGCAGCCGCGCGCCCGAGCGGATGAAGGCGCCGAGCTTGCCGGTCTGCACCAGCGCGTCGAGCACCTGGCGGGAGGAGGGGTTGATGTCGAGCGACACGCCTTCGGCGGCGGTCCCGCCGTCGAGAATGTCGGCGACGACGGCGAAGTCGCGGTAGCCGGGATTGGCCGAGGAGCCGATATAGGCCTGGTAGATCGGCTCGCCCGCGGCTTCGGTGACGGGAACGACGTTGTCGGGGCTCTGCGGGCGCGCGATCAACGGCTCCAGCGTCGACAAATCAATCGTCTCGTGACGGTCGTAGTCGCATCCCGCGTCCGCGGCGAGCGACACCCAGTCCGCATCGCGTCCGCGCGCCTGCATGAAGAGCCGGGTCGCCTCGTCGCTGGGAAACACGCTCGACGTCGCGCCGAGTTCCGAGCCCATATTGGCGATGACATGCCGGTCCATGGCGGAGAGGCAGGCAAGACCAGGGCCGTAATATTCGATGATGGTGTTGGTCGCGCCGGACACACCGTGACGGCGCAGCATTTCCAGAATGACGTCCTTGGCCGAAACCCAGTCGGGCAGCGCACCGGTCAGTTCGACGCCCCAGATGCGCGGCATCGGCAGGAACAGCGGCTCGCCGGCCATGGCGAGCGCCACCTCAATGCCGCCGGCACCAATCGCCAGCATACCGAGCGATCCCGCCGCCGGGGTATGGCTGTCGCTGCCGACCATCGATTGTCCCGGCACGCCGAAGTGTTCCATATGCACCGGGTGGCTGATGCCGTTGCCCGGGCCGGAATAGACGATGCCGAAGCGCTCGCAGGCGCTCTTCAGGAACAGATGCGCGTCCGCGTTCACCTCGTCTGATTGTACTAGTCCGTGGTCGATATATTGAACGCTCGGGCTCGTCGCGACCCGCTCGATGCCCATCGCCTCGAGTTCGAGCATCACCAGCGTGCCGAGCACGTCCTGCAGCAATGCCTGGTCCATCTTGAGGGCGATTTCGGCGCCTGGCGTCATGTCGCCGGATACAAGACGGCTGGCGATGAGCTTGCGCGCGAGGTTCTCAGACATGCGGCATCGTCTCCGAAGGCGCAGCCACCGGGCCGCGTACGATGTTGATCAGGAACTGCAGCCCGAGCGTCCCAAAGCCGAGCGGCAACATGGCATAGGCAACCCACATGGGGGTGCCGAAGGCGCTCGACACGCGCTCTCCGTAGGCCCATGCGTCGTACGCCATCAGGCCGCCGCGCCAGGTGATAATGGCGCAGAACACCGCGCCGACCACCCCGACGACGGTGGTCACCGCCCACCTCCCGCCGGGGCGCAGGCCGTCGGCGAGAAGCGTGATTCCGATATGCTCGCCGCGCCGCTGAACCTCCGCCGCCGTCATCACCGCGAGGTAGACGACGAGGAACGAGTTGATCTCCAGGCTCCACGAGGTCGGCGCCGCGAACAGATAGCGCATCGTGGCGTCGTAGGTGATCGTCAGGGCCATGAAGGCGAGGACGCCCTGGCCGACGATTTCAAGGAGCCGGGCAAAAGCCTCGAACAGTTTCAACGGGACGGCGAGCATGATTTCGCTCCTTTAAGCGTCTTTGCCCATGGCGAGGTCGATCGCCTTCTGGCCGACCTCCTCGCCGACTTCTCCGATCCAGGCCTCGCGAACGTTCTGGCTGACCTCGCGGAAACGCTCCAGCTCCACCTCGGTGGGCTCGATGATCTCCAGACCCGCCTCACGAAACGCCGGCCAGTACTTGGCGTCGAAATAGTCCTGATTGGCGACGCGCGCGCTGTTCTCGTCGAACCATTCGACGCCCGCCATCATCGCGTTGCGGACCTCCTCGCTCAGCGCCTCCCAGCGATCGGTCTGGACGAAGATGCCGATGCCGAACGCGGTGACCGGCAGCTTGTAGACCTGGGAGGCCTGCTCCTGGATCTTGCGACCGTTGATTGTCGAGATGTTGGCGACGGCCGCGTCGACGGTGCCGCGTTGCATCGCGAGATAGAGCTCTGAGGACGGGATGCGCACGGCCGCGCCGCCGAAGTCCTCGATCGCCTTGGTCGCCTCGAAGGAAACGACGCGCAGCTTCTTGCCCTCAATATCCGTGAGGCTGCGGATTGGCGATTCCTTGGTGCTCCAGATATATTCCGGCTCCATGATGCCACCGCCGAGGCTCAGCACCGTCAGACCGTTCTTCTTCAACTCGTCCTCGACGAGCTGGAACAGCGGCGAGCCGCGCTTAAGGCGATCGGGATTCTCATAGAGTTCCCCGACAACGCCCGGCAGACCGGTGATGCCGAGGATCGGCAGCGACCGGGTGACGTAGGACGTCGTGTGGAACATGAAGTCGATGGTTCCCGCGCGCAGCGCCGGGAGCTGTTCGTCCGCCGACAGCAGGCGGCCGGAATCGTAGAACTCGATCGTGGCGACGTCGCCGTGCTTTTCGTTGACGAAGTCGACGAAGCCCTGGCTGCCATAGGCCAGATCGGCATAGGACGGCGGCAGGTAGGTGACGCCGGTGAGCTTTTGCGCTTCCGCGTAAGCGGCGCTGGAATGAAGACCGAGCGCCGAGCCGAGCGCCAGCGCTCCGGTGGCCGTCATGAAACCGCGTCTGTTGATGGTCATGTTGTTTTCCTCCTTGGGTTTATTTCATCAGGTTTGGCAGCCAGAGGCTGATCGCCGGGAACAGCACGAAGATGACGAGCATCACGAACTGCACCGCGACGAATGGCACGACGCTGCGGACGATCTCCTCGATGCGCAGCATCGGGGCGACCGCCTTCAGCGTGTAGAGATTGAGACCGACCGGCGGCGTGATCACCGCGATCTCCAGATTCATCACCAATATGATCCCGAACCACAGCGGGTCGTAGCCGAGCGTCTGAATCAGCGGCAATAGGATCGGCGTAGTGACGACGATGAGCGAGACCGCGTCGACCAGCATGCCGAGGCCGACAAGCACCAGCATGATCAGGATGAGAATGACCTCCGGCGGCAGCTCGGTTCCGACCAGAAGGCCAGTGATCGCGTCAGGGACACGGACGAGATTGAGGTAGTCGCCGAAGATCCGGGCACAGCCCATGATCAGGAGAATGGCACCAGAAATACGCGCGCTGGAGCCAAGCACCTGCATCGTGCCCTTGACGCCGACGGAGCGGAAGATGAAGGCGGCGATGACGAAGGCGCCGATGGCCCCAAAGGCGGCCGCCTCGCTCGGTGTGGCCACGCCGGAATAGATCGTGCCGAGGACGACGGCGATCAGCAGCACAGCATGCCAGATCCCACCCAGTGCCCGGAGCCGGTCGCCCCAGCTATAGTGGACATGTTCGCCTTGCGGCGCTTCCGCCGGATTGAGCAGAACCCGGATATAAAGATAGACCGAAAGCGCCAAAGCGAGGGCGATGCCCGGCACGATACCGCCGATGAACAGGTCGGCGACCGAAACGCTCGAGACCGCGCCGTAGATGATCAGCGGCACGCTTGGTGGGATCAGCATGGCGAGGGCGCCGGAGCTGACGACGCTGCCGGCGGCGATCGACCGGCTGTAGCCGCGCTCCAGCATTTGCGGAATGGCGATCGAGCCAACGGCGGCGACACCGGCGATGGACACGCCGCTGACCGCGCCGAACACGGCCGAGGCGCCCACGGTCGCGATGGCGAGCCCGCCGCGCAGCCATTGCAGCCACACCACCGCCGCGTGGAAGAGGTTCTTGCCGACCGGCGTCGCCGCCAGGAAATTGCCCATCAGAACAAACAGCGGCAACGCCAGCAGCTCGAAGCTGTTCAACTGGCCAAACAGCGATGTCGGGCCGAAGAAGAACGCCATCGAGCCCCGCGCCATGTAGAGGCCGGTCAGGCCGGCGGCCCCCAGCGCCAGGAAGATCGGCGCGCCGATCGCGATCAGTCCGAGAAGAATGACGACGACGATGATGGGTTCGATCATCGCTGATCGCCCCTGTCATGCGCCGCGTGGCACAAGTCGGTCGTGTCGATCGCCTTCGCCCCGGCACAGCCGGGCCTGCCTGTCGTTCCTGTCACTTGCATCCTCCCCAGGATGGCGCGGCGCGCTGGCGCTGCGCTCGTGTTCATGATTCAAATGACGCCGTCGGCGTCCAGTCGTGCAATTTCGTTGTCGCTGTAGCCGAGCCATTCCGCCAGCACTTGCGTCGTGTGCTGGCCGAGGGCTGGGCCCGTATGGCGGATCGTTCCGGGCGATGCGGACAGACGCGGAAACACATTCTGCATGGCGATCGAGCGGCCGAGCGTCGGGTCGTCCACGCGGGTCACGGATTCGCGCGCCTGGAAATGCGGATCCTCCAGCATGTCCTTCGCCCGGTAGGTCGGACCGGCCGGGACTGCGACCCCCGCCAGCTCGTCGACCAGCTCCTTCGCCGGCTTGGTTCGGGTCCATTCACCGATGATGGCGTCGATTTCCGCCTGATTGCGTCCACGGGCCTGATGGTCGCGAAACCGTTCGTCGTCGGCGAGTTCCGGCTGCCCCATGAGCGCAGTCAGGCGGCGGAACAGACTGTCCTGGTTGGCGCCGATGATGATCGTGCCGCCATCCTTGGTTGGGTAGGCATTGGACGGTGCGATCCCCGGAAGGATGCTGCCTGAGCGTTGGCGGACATGACCGCCGCCGTCATATTCGGAGACCAGGCTTTCCATCACGGAGAGCACCGATTCGTAGATGGACGCATCCACCATCTGCCCGTCGCCCGTGCTGTTGCGGTGCTGCAAGGCCAGGAGAGCACCCTGAAAACCGTTCTGGCCGGCCAGCGTATCGCCGAGCGAAATCCCCATGCGCACCGGCGGTCGATCCGGATGGCCGCTGATCTCGCGCAAGCCGCCCATCGCCTCGCAGACCGAGGCGAAGCCGGCGCGGTCGCTATACGGGCCGGTCTGGCCGAAGCCGGTGATGCGCACCATGATCAGGCCGGGGTTGATCTTCGACAGGACGTCGTAGCCCAGCCCCCATTCCTCCATGCGGCCGGTGCGAAAATTCTCGACCAGGATGTCGGTCTTGGCGACCAGCGCCTTGACGATGTCCTGCGCGCGGCTGTCGCGCAGGTTCAGGGTAAGGGATTTCTTGTTGCGGGCGATTACCGGCCACCAAAGCGTGTGGCCGTCGGCGTCCGTCCGCCCCCATTGCCGCATGGCGTCGCCGGTTTTCGGCGGCTCGATCTTGACGACCTCGGCGCCGAAATCGGCCAGCAATTGTCCGCAGAACGGGCCTGCGATCAGCTGACCCATCTCCAGGACGCGAATACCTTCCAACGGACCCATGCGGTCGGTTTCCTCTCTACTAATCAAACGACACGCTCCCGCAGTCCCACCCCGATGGCGCTCGGTGTTCCTCTTTCGAACCGCTTCGCCATGCCGCTAGACCGCATAACGCTGGTCGAACGCCCAGACGTCCTCGAAGCCGATCAACTGATTGAAGTCGGCGAAGCTGTAGAGCTCGGTGCGATCCGTATTGATGCCGTTCGCCTTGAGATCCGCATAGGCGGTCTGGAGCGCCGCGGCTGCGGACAGGAACCCAGCCGCCGGATGGATCGCGACAGCGAAGCCGAGCGCCTGAAGCTCATCCGCCGACAGGAGCGGCGTGCGGCCGCCATTGACCATGTTGGCGATCAACGGGCGATCGATCTCACGGCCGATCCGGGCCATCTCCTCGGTGCTTTCCGGCGATTCGACGAAGATCAAATCCGCCCCGGCTTCGCCATAGGCGACAGCGCGGCGGATGGCCTCGTCCAGGCCGTGCGCGGTGCGGGCATCCGTGCGGGCGATAACCAGGAAATCCTCGCTCTGGCGGCTGTCGACGGCAACCTGGATCTTGCGGACCATCTCCACGCTCGGCACGACCTGGCGGGTCGGCGTGTGGCCGCATTTCTTGGGAAACACCTGATCCTCGAGCTGGATCGCGCTGACGCCCGCCGCCTCGTATCCACGCACCGTGTGACGCACGTTGAGGAGGCCGCCATAGCCGGTGTCGGCATCGGCGATGATCGGCGTCTCGGTCATCCGCGCCATTTGCGCGATCCGTGCGATCATGTCTGAATAGGTCGCGATGCCGGCGTCCGGTAACCCGAGCGAAGAGGCCACTGTGCCATAGCCGGTGACGTAGAGCGCCGCAAAACCCATGCGATCGGCAATGAGCGCCGAAATGAGATCGTAGATGCCAGGCGCAAGAACAAAGTCCTTGCGGGCGATTGCAGCCTTCAATGCGGGATTCGCCATTTGATCACCCCCCTTGCGCGCCCGACCGGGCTTCGCGATCCGGACCCTGCGATGCCGGACAATTGTCACCGCGGACGCAAACCCGAAGGCTTTCGCCTGTTTCGGGTTTGCGTTCCGCCGCGCCTCCCAGCGCTCAACTTGACTGAAAATACGGATTGTATCCAATATGTCAATCTAGCGATAAGATAATGCGATCGAAAGGCATTTTTGTATCCAATACTGACCATGAAACGGGGCTTTGCGATGGACCGCAAATACAATGTCTAAAAAACGTGTGCCGAGCGAACGCAGTGCGGACCGTGTCTACGCGGCGCTGCGGGAGGCTATCTTGAGGGGGGACTACGAGAATGGCGTGCGCCTGACAGAAGAGGTGCTCGCCGAGCGCTTTGGCGTCAGCCGGACACCGATCCGAGCGGCGTTGGGCAAACTCGCCGGCGACGGCTTTATCGAGATGGTGCCGCATGCGGGGGCGGTGATCCGGCGCCGGACGATCCGCGAGGTGAGCGAGGTCTACGCGGTCCGCGCGCTACTCGAAAGCAGCGGCGCCGGTCTTGCCGCCACTTTGCGCGGCGATGCGGACATTGGTGCGCTCGATGCAATTTGCGATGAAATGGAGGCCAGGGCAGGGGAGGAGAACGCGGTCGAGATTCTGTCCGATCTCAACAAGCGACTGCACCATCGGATTCTGGACATCTCGGGCAACCAGACGCTGCACGATACCGCCGACCGGCTGATGGATATCGGCTTTCTCATTCACAGCTACACGAAATTCCAGCCGCGCGACCTCGGACGAAGTTTTGCCGATCACCGCGATCTCGTCAGCGCCATCGCCTCGCGCGACGCCGAATGGGCTGCGTCCGTCATGCGGGCGCATATTCTTGCGGCCCGCAACACCTTGTTGAAAACCATGACGGATTTGCCGGAGGGCGGTAAGGCTGACGGCGATGAAACCGTGCTTTGATCGCGGGCGTAGTTGGCCTACCGCAGTTTCGTCCAGCGCCCGTCGTCTGACGATGAGCGCACGGCGGCGTCGATGAAGCGCATGGCATCGACGCCCTCCTCGACCGTCGGAAACATCACCTCGGGCGGAATCGGGCGACCGTCAGCGGCGGCCCGGATGGCAGCCGCCGCTTCGCGGTAGATCGTGGCGAAGCCTTCCAGATAGCCTTCCGGATGTCCGGCCGGAACACGGGTGACGCGCTGGGCGGACGGAACGGCGCTCGATCCGCCCCGTGTGATCAGCCGTTTCGGCTCGCCGAAGGGAGTGAACCAGAGCTGGTTCGGGTTCTCCTGCGCCCATTCGAGCCCGCCTTTTTCGCCGTAGACGCGAAGGCGCAGTCCGTTTTCGTGGCCGGGCGCGATCTGGCTCGCCCACAGCATGCCCTTCGCCCCGCCCACAAAGCGCAGCATCAAGTGATCGTTGTCGTCGAGCCTGCGGCCGGGAACGAAAGCGCAAAGGTCGGCCGCGACGCTGTCGAGCTCAAGGCCGGTCACGAAGGTGAGGAGGTTGAAGGCGTGGCTGCCGATATCGCCCAACGCGCCGCCGGCGCCGGCCTTGTCGGGGTCGACGCGCCACTCGGCCTGTTTGGAGCCCGCCGTCTCGGCTGCCTCCGTCAGCCAATCCTGGGCATATTCGGCCTGCACGACGCGCAGCGGTCCGAGGTCCCCGGCGGCGATCATGTCCCGCGCCTGACGGATCATCGGATAGCCGGTGTAATTGTGAGTCAGGACGAAGACCCGCCCCGAGGCCGCAGCGATCCGTTGCAGATCCACTGCATCCTGGAGCTTCGCCGTCAGGGGCTTTTCGCAGATAACGTGGACACCGGCTTCCAGAAAGGTCTTGGCGGGTGAAAAGTGCAGATGGTTGGGCGTGACGATCGCCACCGCCTCGATACCATCGTCGCGTTCGGCCTCGGCTTCGGCCATCGCCTGGAACGTCTTATAGGCGCGGGTCGGATCGATGCCGATCTCGGCACCGGAGGCCGCCGAGCGCTCGGCGTCGGAGGAGAAGGCGCCGGCTACCAGCGCGAACTCGCCGTCGAGACGCGCGGCGATGCGATGGACCGCGCCGATGAAGGCACCTTGGCCTCCGCCCACCATGCCGAGCCGGATTGGTCGTGCCGCCGGAATCGGTCGTGCCGCTGAGACCATTGTCTTCCTCCCGTCATCGTTCGTCCCAGGCAGACGGGCCTCCCCGCCGTCAGATCAGAACTTCATCCCACATGTTGGCTGCCGGCCCTACCGCTTTGATTCGAATCAAGATCATCATACAGCCGCTTTCCCTTGCGCCAGGAAGAGCGACGTCCCGCTACCGTGACGGATGAGCGAACCGCGCTCCACGACATGCGTGTCGAGGATGACGCTTTCCATATTCTGAAGACCATCTCTGAGCTGGAGCAATAGCTTGGCTGCCGCTTCGCCCATGCGCCGATGCGGGACGTGGACGGTGGTCAGTTGCGGCTGGACCACGAGCGCCAGGTCGATGTCGTCGAATCCGACGATCGAGACGTCGTCCGGAATCGAAACCCCGAGGTCCCTGGCCCTGGTCATCGCGCCGGCCGCCAGGACGTCATTGCCGCAGATTACGGCGGTCGGGGGGATGTTCCGTTGCATCAGGGTCGCGAAGGCGCCACCGCCTTCGTCCAGGGAGTAGGGCGCTTCGATGACCGGCATCGCCTTGGCGTCCAATCCGGCCGCGGTCAGGGCCTCGCGCACGCCGGCGACCCGGTCCGCCGCCCGGTCATTCGTCTGCGTCACACCGGCGATCATGGCGATCGACCGATGGCCGTAGTCGATAACCCGTTCGGCCAGCGCGCGCGCCGCGCTTCGGTTGTCGAAACCGGCATAGAGATTGCCGTCGCTCGGGCGATAGTTCCAGGCGATGACGTAGGGCACATTGCGCTGGTGAAGGAAGGCGTATGTCGTTTCCGGCCGCGCCGTGCCGATCAACAGCAGCCCGTCCGCGCCGCGGCCGACCAGCACCCTGATCTGCTCGGCTTCCCGCTCGGGGTCGTAGCCGGAACTCGCGACGAGCAGCGTAACTCCCGCGGCGGCCAAAGCCTCCTGGAACGCCTGCAGACCGCGGGCGAAGATGGCGTTCTCCATGGTCGGAATGACTGCGCCGACGGTGTTGGTGCGGTTGGAAGCCAGCGCCTGGCCGCCGAAATTCGGTGTGTAGCCAAGCTTGTCGACGGCGCCGATGATGCGTCGGCGGGTCTCGGGCAGGACGCGCTCGGGCGCATTGAGGCAGCGCGAGACGGTCGCTGTCGAGACGCCCGCATATCGGGCGACGTCCGCCAGGGTAGGGGCCGATCGTTCCTTCATACCGGACTCCTCTCCGACGATACCGAAATATCGCGTTAATTTTCGAAATCACAAGATGCAAGCGCTTGCATTTATCGATGAAAGCGCTTACACGTGCATATCGGCGCATCCGTTCAGGGAGGAAAAGATGCGTAAGGCAGGTTCGATAGCGCTGGCAGTGGCCGCGGTTGTCTTCGCGGTCTTCGTCACCAACATCGTGATAGGCGCGTCGGGAGGAAGCGTGTTCCTCTCCGATGTCGGCGAGATGCTGACCCTATTCCTGGCATCCGCTTTTTTCGTCATTGCCGTCTTGCTACGCGAATACGCGCGCGCCGCGGGAAAACCACGCACACATTCGTAACAATGGCCGGGAGGAGGCTTCTTATGTCCACAATCCGAGACGTCGAAGAATTGCAGTCGGCTGGTCGCCGAAACTTTCTGCGCCTGACGGGGGCGGGAGCATTCACCGCCGCCATGGTCGCTGGGGCCGCCGGAACGCTCTGGTCGGAGGAGGCCGTCGCCCAGACCGCCAAGGAAGAAAACGAGCGTCAGAAGGCCGCCGAGCACACCATGACGATCGCGACCGCCTATGTCCTGGGCGCATCGCGCAGCTATCCGATCATGCAGCTCGATCTGAAGGAAAACATTCAGAACGCCACCAACGGCAAGGTCTACGTAAAGCTCTCGCCGGGCGGTCAACTGGGCGCCGGCGGCGCGCTGGTGCAGAAGGTTCAAGGCGGGACGATCCAGGCGGCGCAGCACTCGCTGTCGAATTTCGCGCCGTTCGCGCCGGTCGTGGACCTCATCAACCTTCCCTATTTCTGTGGCTCGAACCAGCGGTTCACGAACCTCGTCTCGTCCGATGCCTGGAAGAAGGAAGTGCATCCGAAAGTGGAGGCGCGAGGCTTCAAGCCGCTCTTCTACGTCGTCATCGATCCGCGCGTCGTCGCGGTCCGCAAGGACGGCCCTGGCCCGGTCATGAAGCCTGAGGATCTTTCCGGCGTGAAGTTCCGCGTGCCGGGCTCGGAGATGCTGCAGCAATACTACCGCATGGTCGGCGCCAATCCGACGCCGGTCGCTTGGGGCGAGACGCCCTCCGCGATCAAGCAGGGTGTGGCCGACGCGCTCGATCCGTCGGTCGGAGCCCTCTTCGTCTTCGGCTTCAAGGACATCCTGAGCCACGTCACCTTCACCCAAGCGGTCCCGGACAGCCAAGTCTATTCCTGCAATCTGGAATGGTACAATTCGCTTCCCCAGGACGTTCAAGACGGCATCGACTTTGCCTCGGAGGTCACCTCCCAGCAGAACCTCGCCAAGGTCCCGGCCGCTCGCGCCTACGCCATGGCCGAGCTGACGAAGTCGGGCGTGGAGTTCCACACCCTCACCGACGATCAGCTGGCGGTCTGGAAGGATACGGCCGGCTATCAGCGCGAGGAGTGGGATTCCTACAAGACCGAGCTTGCCGGCGACATGGAGACATTCAAGCGGCTGGAGGAGGCCGCGGGTACCATGGGGCGCTACTACGTCCACGACGCCTGAGGCGTATTTCGAGTCAGCGGGCATCGAGCCCGCTTGCTCCCGTTTCGTGATCACCGGGCGCGAGTGATAGCGCCTTTGACGAGGTTCGGTGCGTATGCCGGGCTCGCCGTTCATACGGCAGCCGGCATCGCGCCCCCGCGAAAGGATGAGGCGCGTGCATATCCTGAAGCTGCTGGACCGAAACGCCGAGCGATGGGCGCTCCTTATCTTCTACACGGTCCTCGTCGCAACGATGGCGATCGAGGTGATCCGACGTGAGGTCTTCGCCTACTCGTCGATCTGGGGCGAGGAGATCGTGCGCTATTCCTTCATCTATCTTGCCTGGATTGGCGCCGCGGCGGCGGTAAAGGACCGCGCTCACATCCGCATCGACGTGCTGTTCCTTTACGTGCCCGAGCGGGCCAAGGCGTTGCTCTACATTCTGGGCGATTTGGTCATGTTGGTGGTCGCCTGCCTGGCTCTCTACTGGTCCTTCGAGACCGTCGGGGTCTCCTGGAAATTCGGCTCGGTCAGCCACGGCCTGCGGATCTCGATGGTCTGGTTCCTGATGGCCGTCCCCGTCGGTTTCACGCTCGTCGTTATCCGTCTCGTCCAGTCCCTTGTCCGGGACGCCGCCGACCTCGTGCGCGGTCGCCCGCCCTACGAGGGCGAGCGCCTGTTCGATTGAGGTTCCCATGCTTTGGCAACAACTTCAGCAGCAGACCGTGGAATTGGGATGGGACTTTTACGGTCCGGTCCTGCTCTTCCTCGGGCTCATCATTCTCGGCGTTCCGGTCTGGGCCGCGATCGGCTCTTCGGCTGTCGCGATGCTGGTCCTGTCGCAGGTGCTTCCGCTCTCTCTGTTCGGCGAATCCCTGTTCGACGGAATCGATGCCTTCGCGCTGACAGCGGTCCCGCTGTTCATCCTGACGGGGGACGTGCTGGTCCGCACCGGTCTCAGTCGAAAATTCCTCGACGTCGCCGAGGCGCTGACCTGCTGGGCCAAGGGCGGGTTCGGCTCTGCCACGGTTCTGGTCTGCGGCATGTTCTCGGCAATCTCGGGTTCGGACGCGGCGGGCGCGGCGGCGGTCGGGCGCATGACCATCGACCGTCTGGTGGAATCCGGTTATCCGCGCCCTTACGCCTGCGCCCTGGTGGCGGCCGGTGCCTGTACCGGCATCCTGATCCCGCCGTCGATCGCCTACATCATCATCGGGCTGGTGCTCGGCATCTCCGCCTCGACGCTGTTTCAGGCGGCGATCATTCCGGGCATAGCCATCCTGGTTTCGATCCTCGTGACCAATATCGTCGTCAACCGGATCTACGCCTATGAGGGGGGCGGCGCGATTTCCGGACGCGAATGGCTGGGTAATGTCGGCCGGGCGCTGAAGAGCGGCTGGTATGCCTTCTTGGTCCCCGGCATCATCTTTTACGGCATCTTCTCCGGTCGCCTGACGCCGACCGAGGCCGGCGCGACGGCGGTCGTCGTGACGATCATCATGGGGTTTATCCTGGGGACGCTGAAGCTCTCCGACTTCCCCTCCATGCTGGTTTCCTCCGCCAAGGTGAACGGCGTCATTGTGCCGATCATCGCGATGTCGTTACCGCTAGCGCAGACGCTGGCCGCGCTTGGCGTGCCGCAAGGCTTCGTCTTCGCGGTGACATCGCTGACCGACGATCCCAACATGCTCATCCTGTTGATGATCGGCATCCTGATTGCCGCCGGATGCGTGATGGAGACGACGCCGAATATCGTCATTCTGGCGCCGATCCTGAAGCCGCTCGCCGACGAAATCGGCATGAACGAGATTCAGTTCTGCATCATGATGATCACCTCGCTCGGGGTCGGCTTCATCACGCCGCCGCTGGGATTGAACCTCTTCGTCGTCTCGGGACTGACCGGCGAGTCCATTCTGCCGATCGCCCGGCGGGCGGTGCCCTTCGTCTTCTTCATGCTGCTCGTCGTTCTCTTGATCGCCTACGTGCCGGCGATCTCGACCGCGATGCTCCCCGACATCTATCGCTAGGAGAATTCCATGGCCGAGTATCTCAAGAAAGCCAGCAAGACATCGACCTCGGACGCCGGGGACGTGCGCGACACGGTGCAGACGATTCTCGACGAGATCGAAGCGGGCGGCGAGGCCGCGGCGCGCGCCTATGCCGAGAAGTTCGATCGCTATGACGGCAATGTCGTTCTGACCAAGGATGAGATCGCCGAAGCCGGGTCAAAGGTCTCGCAGAAGCTGAAGGACGACATCCGCTTCGCCTATGACAATGTGCGTCGCTTCGCCGAAGCACAGAAGGAGACGATCCGCGATATCCAGATCGAGGTCGTTCCTGGCCTGATCGCCGGCCAGAAGTCCATCCCCTGCCAAGCGGCGGGCTGCTACGCCCCCGGCGGCCGCTACAGCCATATCGCCTCGGCCTTGATGACCGTGACCACCGCGAAGGTCGCCGGTTGCAGCCACATCACGGCGTGTTCGCCGCCAAGGCCGGGCGTCGGCGTCAACCCGGCGATCATCTACACCGCCGATCTGTGCGGCGCCGACTCGATCCTGGCGATGGGCGGTGTCCAGGGCATCGCGGCCATGGCGTTCGGCCTGTTCGGACTGCCGAAGTCGGATATTCTCGTCGGGCCCGGAAACCAGTTCGTCGCCGAAGCCAAGCGGATCCTCTTCGGCCGCGTCGGCATCGACATGTTCGCGGGGCCGACCGACAGCCTGATCCTGGCCGACGAAGCCGCCGATCCGGAGATCGCCGCCGTCGACCTCGTCGGGCAGGCGGAGCATGGTTACAACTCGCCGGTCTGGCTCGTCACTTCGCATCGGCCCTTGGCCGAGGCCGTGCTCGAGCGGGTGCCTGCCTTGATCGCGGCGCTGCCCGAACTGAACGGCCAGAACGCCGCCGCCGCGTGGCGCGACTACGCCGAGGTGATCGTCTGCAAGGACCGCGAGGAAATGGCCAAGGTCGCCGACGAATACGCGCCCGAGCATCTGTCGGTGCAGGCCGCCGATCCGGATTGGTGGCTCGATCGGCTGCAATGCTATGGCTCGCTCTTCCTCGGCGAGGAGACGACGGTTGCCTTTGGCGACAAGGCGTCCGGCACGAACCATGTGCTGCCGACCTCCGGCGCCGCGCGGTATACGGGCGGCCTTTCGGTCCACAAATTCATGAAGATGGTCACCTGGCAGCGGGCCACGCGTGACGGCGCGCGGCCGGTTGCCGAGGCCACCGCACGCATATCGCGGCTCGAAGGTATGGAGGGCCATGCCCGCACCGCCGACATCCGCCTCGCCAAATATTTTCCCGGCGAGAATTTCGATCTGAGCGCGGCCGAGTGAGGCGAGCGACCGAAATGGTCCAGTGACGGGTTGGGGAAGCAAGGAGAACACGTGACCGTGGCAAGCCAGACGCTTTTCGACGTGAGCGGGCGGGTCGCCTGCGTGACCGGCGCGAGCAGCGGCCTTGGCCGGGCCGCGGCCACCATGCTCGCCAATGCCGGCGCGTCGGTCGTCGGTGTGGCGCGGCGCGGCGACGTTCTCGACCAATGGAAAGCGGAGACGGGCGGCAAGGTCGACACGGTCGTCGCCGATCTCTCGGATCGGAGCGCGGTGAGCGGTGTCGCCGACGCGGTATCGCGGCCGTTCGGTCCGCCCGACATTTTGATCAACGCGGCCGGCCTCAACACCCGCCAGCCGGCGGACGACGTCACCCCTGATGGCTGGGAGGCGACGCTCGCGCTCAATCTGACGGTTCCGTTTTTTCTGGCGCAGGCACTAGTGCCCGCCATGAAGACCAAGGGCTGGGGCCGCATCGTCAATTTCGCCTCGCTGCAATCGCGTCGCGCCTTTCCGGGCGGCATCGCCTATGGCGCCTCGAAGGGTGGCGTGGAGCAACTGACGCGGGCGATGGCGGAAGCCTGGTCCGGCTCCGGGATTCTGGCCAACGCGCTCGCACCGGGCTTTTTCCCGACCGAGCTGACCGGCCCGGTCTTCGCTGATCAGGCCCTCGCGGAGCGCCACGCGGGCCAGACCTGCATCGGCCGCAACGGTGAACTCGCCGACCTCGCGGGGCCGCTGCTGTTCCTGTGTTCGGATGCGTCGGCCTATGTCACCGGCCAAATCCTGTTCGTCGATGGGGGGTTCACCGCCAAATGAAGGCGCTTGTCTATACCGGTCCCGAGCAACTGCGATACGACACCGTGCCGGACGCCGTCGCGCGAGACGGCGAGGCGCTGCTGCGAGTGGATTCAGTCGGCATCTGTGGGTCCGACATGCATGCCTTTCTCGGCCATGACGAGCGACGGCCGGCGCCCCTGATCCTCGGCCACGAGGCGGCCGGCACGATCGTCGACGGTCCCGAGGCCGGACGGCGGGTGACGGTCAATCCGCTGGTGACCTGCGGCCAGTGCGAGGCCTGCAAGGCCGGCCGCAACAATTTGTGCCCCCAGCGGCAAATTATCTCGATGCCGCCGCGCGAGGGCGCGTTCGCCGAGCTTCTGTCGATGCCGCAGGAAAACCTCGTCACGATTCCCGCTGGCGTCAGTTTCGAAAAAGCGGCGCTCGCCGAGCCGATCGCCTGCGGCTGGCATGCCGTGAGACTGGCAAGGATCGCTCTCGCCAAACCGCTGGAGGAGGCGACATGCCTCGTCATCGGCGGCGGCGCGATCGGCCTCGGCGCGACGCTCGTGCTTGCCGCCTCCGGCGCGTCCAGGGTCGCGATCTCCGAAACCAACAAGGCCCGGCACCCGACGCTGACGCATGCCGGCGACTTTCATGTCCTCGATCCGTCTCAGCCCGGCGGCCCCGCCGACGGGACCGTCGATCTGGTCATCGACGCCGTCGGCTTTGCGGCGACCCGGGCAGCAGCGTGCCGCGCGGTGCGTCCGGGCGGCGTTATCGTTCATATCGGTCTCGGCGACGCCAATGGCGGCCTCGATATCCGCAAGATGACCTTGCAGGAAATCGCCTTCATCGGGACCTACACCTATACGCCGGCGGATTTCCGGGAGACCGCCGCCGCGATCTTCGACGGGCGTCTGGGCGCGCTCGACTGGACCGAGACCCGCTCGCTCTCGGACGGCCTCGGCGCGTTCCGCGATATCCGCAACGGCGCGGCGGCCGCGCCTAAGATCATCCTCAAACCCTGAGTGTCAGGCTCCTGGTTCGAAGGATTGCATTCGCGCCGCGCCGGTGAGCGCTCGCAGGCGGTTGTCACCGCTCAACGAAGATCGGACTGGTAATGAAAACCATCGGTCATGCATCGGGACAGACGCCACTCGACCGGCGAGCCATCGAGCGCGAAGGCGACCCGCTCGATGGACAGCACCGGATGGCCGGGCTGGCAGTTCAGCCGCGCGGCGGTGGTCGCGTCGGCGCCGGTCGCCTTGAGCTGTTCCATAGCCCGCCCGATCGTGATCGAGAAAACCTCCGAATAGAGCGCGTAGACGTTGTTCGGCAGGTCTCGGATGTCGGCCAGCGAAGAAAATTTCGCGACGGGGAGGGTGATCTGCTCGGCGATGACCGCCCGGCCGCCAAGATGCCGGACGCGGTCGATGCGCCAGACGGCGTCGTTGCGCGCGATCTGCAAGGCCTTGGCGGCGGCGGCATCGGCACGCCCGCGCACCCGCGTCAGCACCTGGCTGTCAGGAAACAGGCGGGTGCCGTCGTCGGCGGCCAGCCGGAAGAACTGGAACAGGATCCGGCCTTCTTCGGGCAGCGCGACGAAGGTCCCACGTCCTTGCCGTCGGACCAGGAGATGTTCGGTCGCCATCGCGTCGAGGGCCTTGCGCACCGTCCCCTGACTGACGCCGAGATCGGCCGCGATCTGGAATTCGCTGGGCAGCATCAGGCCCGGCGTCCACACGCCGTCGATCAACCGGCGGACCAGGGTCTCGCGCACCTGCTGATAGAGCGGTCTGAACGCTGGGGCCTTCTCTGCGTCGGTCATTCGTCACCGTCCAATTTTTCGCCAGGCCAGATAAACCGCTTGACACGAGCATGTAAAGGTATTTTATGTCTTATATAAGACATGGCGAAGCCGCGTATGGGCCGATCCGCTTGGATACGGCTCGATCGGCTGCTTCTCACGCCTTCATCAACCGTAACCCTCGGAGGAATCACTCATGAGCATCCCGCAACTGCTCGTCCACGATCACAAGGACAATGTCGGTGTCGTCGTCGTGGAGGACCTCAAGGCCGGCACCGAGATGCTGTGTGTCGTCACAGCGGACAATTCGTCCTTCAAGCTGACCTGCAACGACGACGTGCCGATCGGCCACAAGGTCGCGCTGAAGGATCTGTCGACGGGCGATACGGCGATCAAATACGGCGAGGATATCGGCCGCATGAAGGCGGACGCGAAGAAGGGCGGACACGTCCATGTCCACAATCTGAAGACCAACCGCTGGTGATCGAGCGGCGGCGGTAGTGTCGCCTGGCTTCGTTCCCTTCGTCCCATCCGTCAGTTCAGGAAAGAGACCCAATCCATGCCGATCAACACCAATCGCAAATTCATGGGCTATCGCCGTGAGAACGGCCGCGTGGGCGTTCGCAACCACATCGTGATCCTGCCCGTCGATGACATTTCCAACGCCTGCTGCGAGGCGGTCGCCAACAATATCAAGGGCACGCTCGCCCTGCCGCACGCCTATGGACGGCTGCAGTTCGGCGAAGATCTCGACCTGCATTTCCGCACCATGATCGGCACCGGCGCGAACCCGAACGTCGCCGCTTGCATCGTGGTCGGCATCGAGCCGGGCTGGACCCAGAAGATCGCCGACGGCATCGCCGCGACCGGCAAGCCGGTGGCCGCCTTCTCGATCGAGCAGAACGGCGATCTGAAGACGATCATGGATGTCTCCCGCAAGGCCAAGGAATTCGTCCAGTGGGCGACCGAGCAGCAGCGCGTCGAATGCGACGTGTCCGAGCTCTGGGTTTCGACCAAATGCGGCGAGAGCGACACGACGACGGGTCTGGGCTCCTGCCCGACGGTCGGCAACATGTACGACAAGCTGATCCCCGAGGGCATCTACGGCGTCTTCGGCGAAACCTCGGAAATCACCGGCGCCGAGCACATCTGCAAGGAGCGCGCGGTCGACGCCGAGACCGGTGAGCGCTGGTACAAGATGTGGAAAGCCTATCAGGACGACGTCATCTTCGCCCACGCCACGGACGATCTGTCGGACAGCCAGCCGACCAAAGGCAATATTCTGGGCGGCCTGTCGACGATCGAGGAAAAGGCGCTCGGCAATCTGGAGAAGATCGGACGCGAGTGCAAATTCATCGACATTCTCGAACCGGCCGAGGCGCCGCAAAAGGGCAACGGCCTTTATTTCATGGATACCTCGTCGGCGGCGGCCGAATGCGTGACGCTGATGGGAGCGGCCGGATATGTCATCCACACCTTCCCGACCGGCCAGGGCAACGTCGTCGGCAATCCGATCGTCCCGGTGATCAAGATCACCGCCAATCCGCGCACGGTGCGCACGATGTCCGAACATGTCGACGTCGACGTGAGCGGAATCCTTCGCCGCGACAAGACCATCGATCAGGCCGGTGACGATCTGATCGAATGCATCATGCGCACGGCGAACGGCCGGGTGACGGCGGCCGAAGCGCTGGGGCATCGCGAATTCGTCATGACCAAGCTCTATCGCAGCGCCTGAGCTGTCGTCGCCGGGTGCCTCCACGGAGCGTCCGGCGTGGTACCTGTTTGGCGGCCGTCTTGAAAGAGACGGCCGCCACCGCTTTTGTGGAAGGGGAGCCCATTGCCAGAGGTCGTCATTACCGAGTTCATGGACGAGGCCGCCGTCGATCAGATCCGGGCCCGGCATGAGACCCTCTACGACCCGCAACTCGTCGATCGCCCGGACGAGCTCATCGCCGCGGTCGCCGGCGCCAGCGCCATCGTCGTGCGGAACCGGACCAGGGTTACCGCTGCGCTGCTGGCCGCCGCCCCCGACCTTCGCTGTGTCGGGCGCCTTGGCGTCGGTCTCGACAATATCGATCTCGATGCCTGCAAGGCGCGCGGCGTGACGGTCTATCCGGCCTCGGGCGCCAACGACGTCGCCGTCGCCGAATATGTCGTGACCACGGCGCTGGCGCTGCTGCGGCGCGCCTTCGGGGCGACCGAGCAGATGATCGCCGGCGGCTGGCCGCGCCAGCAACTGATCGGCCGGGAAGGGCAGGGCAAGCGCCTCGGGCTCGTTGGATACGGCTCCATCGCCCGTCAGGCAGGCGAGCGGGCGCGCGCCCTCGGCTTTTCGATCGCCGCCTTCGACCCGTTTTTGCCGGAGACCGACGCGGCCTGGGTCGGCACCGAACGGCTCGATCTCGACGACCTGCTTAGCACGTCGGATGTCGTCAGCCTGCATGTGCCGCTGACGGAGACGACCCGCCACATGATCGGCGCGGACGCGCTGTCGCGCATGAAGGCCGATGCCATTTTGATCAACTCGGCGCGGGGCGGAGTCGTCGACGAGACGGCGCTGGCCGACGCCTTGCGGAACGGCAAGATCGGCGGTGCCGCGCTCGATGTATTCGAGACCGAGCCGTTGACCGCCGAAGCGGGCCGCGTGTTTGCCGGCTTGTCCAACATCATCCTGACGCCGCATATCGCCGGTGTCACCGAGGAGTCCAACGTCAGGGTCAGCCGTGTGACGGCCGAGAACATCCTGCGCCATCTGGAGATGCATCCGTGAGCGAGACACTGTCGATCGCAGCAGCCGAAGCATTGGCGGCCGAGGCGCTGCAACGCGCGTCCACCGGTCCGTCGCAAGCCGCCTCGGTGGCGCGTGGCCTCGTTGCGGCTGAAGCCGCCGGGCAGGGCGGGCACGGGCTTCGGCGCCTCGTCGCCTATTGCGCGCAGGCGCGAGCCGGAAAAGTTGCCGGCCAAGCCGTGCCGGAAGCCGAGCGGACCCGATCGGCGCTGCTGCGCATCGACGCCGGCAACGGTTTCGCGTTCCCGGCGCTCGATCTCGCCGTCGAGGAACTTCCCGCCATCGTGCGTGAAACGGGCGTCGCCAGCGCCGCCATATATCGTTCGCACCACGCCGGCGTTCTGGGTCTGACTGTCGAGCGCTTCGCCGAAGCCGGTCTCGTAGCGCTGATGATGGCGAATTCGCCCGGCGCGATGGCGCCGTGGGGCGGTACCCGCGCCCTGTTCGGCACCAACCCGATCGCCTTTGCGGCTCCCTTGGGCGATCAGGAGCCGATCGTCATCGATCTTTCGCTTTCGAAGACCGCCCGCGGCAAGGTCATGGCCGCCAAGCAAAAGGACGTGTCCATTCCCGAGGGCTGGGCCCTGGACCGCGCCGGGCAGCCGACGACCGACCCCGACGCGGCGCTCGCCGGGACCATGCTGCCGATGGGCGATGCCAAGGGCGCAGCGCTCGCGCTGATCGTGGAAATGCTCTCGGCCGGGCTGACCGGTGCGAACTACGCCTATGAGGCGAGTTCGCTATTCGACGACAAGGGGCCGCCTCCCGGGCTGGGCCAGTGGATCCTGGTCATCGATCCGGTGGCGATGGGTGGGGATGGCGCCGTCGAGCGGCTGGCCACGCTGATCGGGGAAATCAGCGCCGAGTCGGGAACCCGGATTCCGGGCCGCAAGGGCCGCGCGGCACGGCGCGACGCGCTTGAAACCGGCATCGCGGTGGACGATGATCTGCTGGCCGCGATCCGCGCGATCTGAAGGGCCGACGTCAGGTCCGTCGTGCTCAGTCCAGAAGCTCGCGCTTGAACAACGCGTAGAGCGCCGCCTTCGCCTCGAAGCCGACGCCCGGAACGTTTGGCAGGCCGACGCGGCTGTCGGTCACCTCGGTCGCGTCGGCGAAGCCGCCGAAGGGCTGGAACACGTCCGGATAGGATTCATTGCCGCCGAGATGCAGGCCGGCGGCGATGTTGAGCGACATCTGATGGCCGCCATGCGGCACCACCCGGCGGCTCGACCAGCCGTTTTCCTTCAGCATGTCGAGGGTGCGCATATATTCGACCAGCCCGTAGGAGAGGGCGCAGTCGAACTGCAGGACGTCGCGGTCGGGCCGCATGCCGCCATGGCGGATCAGATTGCGCGCGTCCTGCATGGAAAACAGGTTCTCGCCGGTGGCCATCCGGCCGGAGTAATGATTGGCCAGCTCCGCCTGTAGGGCATAATCGAGCGGGTCGCCGGCTTCCTCGTACCAGTAGAGATCGTAGGGCTCGAGCGCCTTGGCGTAGGCGATGGCCGTTGGAAGGTCGAACCGGCCATTGGCGTCGACGCAGAGATTTTGTCCCTCGCCGACGACGGCGAGCGCGGCCTCGACGCGCTTCAGATCCTCGGCGAGCGGCGCGAGGCCGATCTTCATCTTGCAGACCGTGTAGCCGCGGTCGCGATAGGACCGCATCTCGTCCTTCAGACCCTCGATCTCCTTGCCGGGATGGTAATAGCCGCCGGCCGCGTAGACCCAGACGCTGTCGTCGGCTTCGCCGCCCCGGTAGCGGTCCGCCAGAAGCCGGTAGAGCGGCTTGTCCGCGATCTTGGCGACTGCGTCCCACACTGCCATGTCGATCGTGCCGACCGCCACCGAACGTTCGCCGTGACCGCCCGGCTTCTCGTTGGTCATCATCGCCGTCCAGATGGCGAAGGGATCGAGATTGTCGTTCTCGCGGTCGAGCAACGTCTGCGGATCAGCTTCCGTCAGCCGCGGGATGAAGCGTTCGCGCATCAGCGCGCCCTGGCCGTAACGTCCGTTCGAATTGAAGCCGAAGCCGACGACCGGCTTGCCGTCGCGGACCTGGTCGGTGACCACCGCAACGACGGAACAGGTCATCTTGGAAAAGTCGATGAAGGCGTTGGCGATCGGGCTGGCGATCGAGACGGTCTTTTCCCGGATCTCGGTGATGCGCATGACGATGCTTTCAGAATGGAATGACGGCGGGAGGCGTGGCTGGGACAGCCGCGATCGCGGACGACCCGACCCTAGAAGAACAGGCCGCGCGGCATCGGGATCAGCAGGACGTTGGCCATGATCAGGTAGAAAGCGGTCAAGATGGCGACGCCGATCACCCCGAGGGCGACGCCTTCGCGCAGCGTGATGCGCTCATGGCTGGCGACGGCCATGATGGCGAAGAAGGCGATAAGGCTGGCGACGAAGAATCCGAGGATCGGAATCAGCGCAATCCACGCGGCCATGGCGATCAGAAAGCCGATGCGGCGCGGCATCGATCCTTGTGTCTGCTCCGTCTCGCTCGCCGTTTCGTCGGCCGCCTCGACGGACGGGCGCCGAGCCGCAATGACGAAATTGCGAAGGATCAGGATCGCCGAGAACACGATCATCGCGGCTGAGATGGTGATCGGAAACACCGAGCCCATCGGCGTCATCCTGCCGGTCAGCAGGATGAGAACCACGCCGAGGCCGATGAACAGGGCGGCGGTTATGGTTCCCGGCAGGTCGTGCGGCTTCCTAAGGGCGGCCATCTCGGCTCTCCACGATGATGTCGGTCTCTGACTTGCGGGCCCGCCGCGCCCCGATCGCTCCGACGATCAGGGGATAGAACAGCGTCAGCACCGAGAAGGCGACGATGGCGAGTGAAATCGGGCGGGCGAAGAACATGCCCGCGACGTTCCCCTGCGCGTTGCCGATCAGATAGCTCTGCACGAAACCCTGCTCGGCGATCTGCCCCAGAACCAGCCCGAGAACGATCGGGGAGGGGGCGAAGCCGACCCGGTTGAGGATCCAGCCGATGACGCCCAGTCCGAGCATCACGGCGACGTCGTTGAGATTGTTGTGGATCGCGAAGCTGCCGATGACCGTCATGAAGGCAATGGTCGGCACCAGCGCGGCCTTCGGGATCGCGATGATGCCCTTGTAGGCGTAGCGTCCGACCAGCAGGCCAACCGGCAGCATCAGGATCGTGCCGATGAGCAGGCCGAAAATGAAGGTGTAGACGATCGACCCTTGCGTGGTGAACAGCGTCGGGCCGATGCGGATGCCCTGGACGAGCAGTGCGCCGAGGATGACGGCATCCGGCGGCGTTCCGGGAATTCCCAGCACCAGCGTCGGAATGAAGCCGCCGCCGACGGTGCCGTTGTTGGCCGCCTCGGTGGCGATGATGCCGCCCGGCTCGCCCGTGCCGTAACGCTCGGGATGCTTGGCGGACCGGCGCGCCTCGGAATAGGAGACCAGGCTGGCGACCGACCCGCCGGCGCCGGGCAGGATGCCGACAAGCGTGCCGATCACCGAGCTGCGGATCAGGTTGAATTTTTCCCGCATGACGATGGCGAAGGCTTCCTTCAGCCGATAGCCGCTGGTGTCGTTCTCGACCTTGAGGTGCGGGTCCTTGGTCGCGACGAGGTCGATCAGGACAGGGATGCAATAGAGCCCGATCAGACCGGAGACGATGTTGATACCTCCGAGTAGCGCATGACTGCCCATGGTGAAGCGCACGTCGGCGCCGATGACCGCGACACCGATCATCGACATGAGCAGGCCGAGGCAGGCACCGATCATGCCTTTCATGAGATTGTCGACCGACAGCGCGGAAATCAGCGTCAGCCCGAAGACCGCGAGCCAGAAATATTCGGGCGGGCCGAAGGCGAGCGCGACCCGCGCCAGCGGCGGCGCCAGGAACATCAGCATCAGCGCCCCGACGATACCGCCCGACACCGAGGCGAGGGTGGCGATGGTGACCGCCAATGCGCCGTCGCCGCGCTTGGCCATTGGAAAGCCGTCGAAGGTGGTGGCGATGGCCGAGGGCGTGCCCGGCGTGTTGACCAGGATGGCGGAATAGGAGCCGCCATAGATCGCACCGGTATAGATGGCGCCGAGCACGATGAGGCCGGAGGCCGGGTCCATCGTGAAGGTGAACGGCACGAGCACAGCCACGGCCATCGTCGCCGACAGGCCGGGGAGCGCGCCGATGACGATACCGGCCAGCACGCCGCCGAGGGCCAGAACGAGGTTGAACGGCGTCAAGGCCTCGGCAAGATAGACCAGCTTGTCCATGGCGATCGCTTCGATGTCACGGGAATGGGGAGGCGGGAGTGTCGACCACTCCCGCCTGGGCTGGGCTGGCGCCTATTTCTGGGCGATGCCCATCTGCTCGGCGACCGCCTTATACTGCTCGCGGCGCTCGTTCATGAACGCCTCGACTTCGGCGTAGGGAACGTTGATGACGACGAAGCCGCCATCTTCCATCTTCTTGATGAATTCCGGGTCCTGATTGACCTTGTCGAGGGCGTCGGAGACCTGCTTGCGAACGTCTTCCGGCGTCGATTTCGGGACGCCGACGCCGCGGAAAGCGCCGCCGACCATGTCATAGCCGAGTTCCTTGAAGGTCGGAACGTCGGGGAGGCTCGGCACGCGCTCTTCCGAGGCGACGGCCAGCACCCGCATCGCGTCGCCCTGATTGATTGCCGCTGTGGTGTAGCTGAAGCCGGCCTGCACCTGATTGCCGAGAACGGCCGCGATCGACGGGCTGGTGCCCGAGAACGGCACATAGGTCGTGGTGACGCCGGTAAGACCGTCGAACTTCGTCTGCGCGACGTGGTTGGCGGAGTTGGTGCCCGAACCCGAGAACGTCACCAGTCCGGGATTTTCCTTGGCGTAGCTGACCAAATCTTCCAGCGTCTTGAACTGGCTGTCGGCCGGCACGACGATGGCGTCTGGCGTGTATTGGAAGAAGTAGACATTGGCGATGTCGTCGGTCTTGTAGCCGACTTCCTGCGCCATCGGCTGCAGGATGATATGGGGCAGGTTGGTGCCCATCAGGGTGTAACCGTCGCCGTCCATGCCGTTGAGCTGCGACCACGCCTGCGCGCCGCCGGCGCCGGCCATGTACTGGATAACCATGCTCTGCCCGGTGAGCCGCTCGAAGACCGGCTGCTGCAGCCGGGCTGCGATGTCGGATTCACCGCCGGCATTGAACGGAATGATGTAGTTGACGGGCTTCGTTGGATAGTCCTGCGCGACCGCGGAACCGGCCGTCAGTCCGACCGCCAGCACGACGCCTGCCATAAGTGACGTGATCTTCATTTTTGTTCCTCCCGGTGAAATTCGCCCGACCGACGCACTTGCACCGCGCGCACCCTCCAGGCGCGAAACGGCGGCGACCGATCTTTGCCAATCTGTGACCACGACCCCGGCAATGTCAATCATGCGTCCGACGATGCATGCAAGAAAGCGTTCGATTTGACCGTCGAGCCGTGTAGGGTGCCGGGAAGGCTCTCGCGGCAAGAGGGAACATCACGATGTCGAACGCGCCGACGCTCCTCGGCATTGAAAAACCGGAGCGCAAGCCGTCGCTGGTCGAAGCGGCCTATGACGCCGTCAAGCAGGCGATTCGCGACGGCGTCTTCCCTCCGGGCTTTCAAGGGTCCGAACAGGAGATGGCGCAACGGCTGGGGATGAGCCGGACGCCGGTGCATCAGGCGATCATCCGCTTGCAGAGCGAGGGGATGGTCGAGCTGCGGTCCAAACGCGGCGTCGTCATCAGCGCGCTGTCGCCTGACGACATGAAGGAGGTCTACGACGTCATCATCGCCGTCGAGGGCATGGCGGCGCTGCTCCTGGCCGAACAGCCGCGCGCGGCGCGCGAGCCTGTTTGCCGTGACATGGAGCAGCTGAACGGCGAGCTCGCTGAGAGTCTCGCCAGGGATGATCTTCTCGGCTGGGCCGATCTGGATGCACAGTTCCATGCCTGCCTCGTGCGCGGCGCCGGCAACGGCCGACTGGAGCGAATCGCGACGGTCAACATCGACCAGTCGTTTCGGGCGCGCCGGCTGACCTTGCATCTGCGGTCGAAACCGACGGGCTCGCTCGCGGAGCATCAACGTATCGTGGACGCGATCCGCGCCGGCGAGCCGGGCGAGGCGCGCCAGATGGCCCAGGAGCACAAGATCCGGGCACGGGATCAGATCGTCGACCTGCTTCGGCGCTACGAGATGAAACATCTGTAACGCAGTCCTTATGTCCGGCCGCGCTCGTTTGGTCAGGTGGGAAAATCCGCCGCGACGTCGCCGAGCCCGTCGATCCAGCCGCGCACCGGCGTGCCGCTTTCGATGAAAGGCATGCCGTTCAACGAGCCGGTGATCACAACATGACCGGGCTTCAGGCCGCCGCAATGCGACCCGATCATCCGGGCGAGGGCGCAGAACGTCGCGAAGGCGTCGCCGCCGGGCACGTCGGCGCTGCCGTCGAGGACGGTCTGCGAGCCGAGGTTCAGCCTGGCGTTGACCGTCGTAAGGTCCAAAGCCTGCCAGTCCGCGCGCGGCGCCCCGACGACCATGGCGCCGTTGAGCTGGTTGTCCGCCAGCCTGAGCAGCGGCGCCGCCGAGTCGATGTCGGTGAGCCGCGTGTCGACGATCTCCAATGCCGCGACGGCGGACACGCAGGCGCGTGCTTGGCTCTCGAAATCCGCGCTCTCGGGATCGGGCAGGGGCCTGTGCACGATGAAGCCGACTTCCAGCTCGATGCCGATGCGGTCGATGTCGGCGCGGGTGAAGATAGCGGGGCTCGCCCGCACGTCCTTTTGAAAGATCGGCGCCATGATCTGATCCTGGCCGGCGCGGCGGCCGGTCTTGAAGCCGCCGACCGCGCCCACGACCTCCGCCACCCGGCGCTGGATCGCATAGGCATCCGACGCGCTCGCGACGCTGTCCGACACGTCGGCTGGCGGCACCTGGGGCCCGCCGTTTCTGGCGAGGATCAGCCGCTCGGCGAGGTCAAGATGGGTCATTCCGGCAACGCCTTCGGACCGCGGACGGCGCCGGAATCGAGCATGGCGTCAATGGCCTTGTCGTCGTAACCAGCCTCCGAAAGCACTTCGCGGCTATGCTGACCGAGCAGCGGCGCGGGGCGCGTGACGCCGCCGGGTGTTTCTGAGAACTTGATCGGCAGGCCGATCGCCTTCACCGGGCCGGCCTTCGGATGCTCGGTCTCGACCACCATCTCACGGGACAGCGTCTGCGGGTCGCGGTGCATCTCGCCGACATCGAGGACGGGACCGGCGGGAACGCCTGCCGTCTCCAGCCGCTCCAGCCACTCCGTCGAAGACTGCCGCGAGAAATGGCCGTTGAGGATGTTTTCGAGCGCGGCGAGGTTGTGCATCCGCTCGCTGTTGTTCGAGAAGCGTTGGTCGTTCGCCAGTTCCTGTGCGCCGACGACCGCCAGCATCCGCTCCCAGTTCTTCTGGTTGGCCGCTCCGACGGTGATCCAGCCATCGGCGGTTTGGAACGCCTGATAGGGCGCGTTGAGCGGATGTGCCGAGCCGAGTGGGCCAGGCGCGACGCCGGTGGCGAAAGCGATTGCCGACTGCCAGTAGGTGTGGGTGATGCCGGCCTCGAATAGCGAGGTGTCGACCTTCTGGCCTTCGCCGGTCTGAAGTTTGCGCGCATAAGCGCTGGCGCAGCCGAGCGCCGCGAGGATGCCGGCGGTGATGTCGGTGACCGGCGCGCCGGATTTCACCGGCGGCCGGCCCGGTCCTTCGCCGGTGATCGACATCAGCCCGCTCATGCCTTGCGCGATCAGGTCGAATCCGCCGCGCGATGCGTAGGGACCGCTGCGGCCGAAGCCGGAGATCTCGCAATAGATCAGACCCGGATTGGCCTTGCGCAGATTCTCATAGCCGAGGCCGAGCTTCTCCATTGTCCCCATGCGGTAGTTCTCGATGACGACGTCGGCCGTCTCCAGCATCCGCCGCAGCACTGCCTTGCCGTCGTCGCTCTTGAGGTCGAGCACGACGCCGCGCTTGTTGCGGTTCATCATCATGTAGGCGGCGGATTCGCCCGCGATGTCGGGTGGCAGGAAGCGCCGGCTGTCGTCGCCCTCGGGCTTTTCGACCTTGATCACGTCGGCGCCCATGTCGGCCAGCATCATCCCGCAGACGGGACCCGCCATGATATGGGCGAGCTCGATGACCTTCATGCCCTCCAGCGGGCCTGTCGCAGCGGTCATTACCGGCCTTTCCACTCGGGTTTGCGTT
The DNA here is from genome assembly GCA_947488615.1 of uncultured Aurantimonas sp. Classification (GTDB taxonomy): domain Bacteria; phylum Pseudomonadota; class Alphaproteobacteria; order Rhizobiales; family Rhizobiaceae; genus Aurantimonas. The sequence continues at coordinate 60,009 of CANKZU010000006.1, read as the reverse complement.
TGCCGAGAAAGGCCTCCATGCCCTCTTTGAAGTCATCACTCATATACGCCTTCACAATCAGGTCGCGATCGTCGGCGCCGGCGCCCTCGATGCGCAGTCGCCGCAGCGCCTCCTTGCTGGTGGCAAGGGTGATCGGCGCATGACCGGCCAGCTGTTCGGCCAGCGCCTTGGCGCGGGCGATCAACGCGGCGTGATCGGCGACAATCTCCGAGACGAGGCCGATCGCCTTCGCTTCATCCGCGCCGAGGAGGCGGGCGGTGAAGATGACATCCTTGGTTCGGCCGGCGCCCATCAGGCTTGAGAGTCGCGAGAGGTTGGCGATCGACAGACAGTTTCCGAGGGTCCGGGCGATCGGATAGCCAAAGCGCAGGTCGGCGGTGGTAATGCGGATGTCGCAGGCGGTCGCGATCCCGGCGCCGCCGCCCGTGCAGGCGCCCGAGATCGCCGCGATGGTCGGGACCGGACAGGCCTCGACCGCGCCGAGGACGACGTCCATCCGGTGTTCGTAGTCGAGCGCGTCCTGATCGGTTTTGAAGCCGCGGAACTGCGTCATGTCGGTGCCGGCGGCGAAAGCCTTCTCGCCGGCGCCGGTGACGACGAGGCATTTGACCGAGCCGTCGGTGGGGACCGTCCGGCAGATCTCGGCAAGGCCGTCATACATGCCGAAGGTTAGCGCGTTGCGGGCTTGCGGGCGGTTCAGCGTGATCCAGCCGGTGGTCCCGCGGATCTCGTAGAGCAGTTCGTTATCGGACATGAAATCACCTGTAGAAGTATTCGACGAGGAACATCGGGATGGCCGGCACGTAGGTACTGATGATAAGGACGAACAGGAGAACCCCGATCAGCGGCAGGTTCCACTTCGTCACTTCCCAGATGTTCGCCTTGGCGATCGAGCAGGCGGTGATCAGCACCGAAGCGACCGGCGGCGTCTGCTGGCCGATGGCCAGATTCAGCGTGACGACCAGACCGAAATGCACCGGATCGATCCCGGCCTGCTGGATCAGCGGGGTGATGATCGGGACGACCAGGATGATCGCCGCGGCCGAATGCAGGAAGAAGCCGATGACCAGGAAGAAGACGTTGAGGATCAAAAGGATGAAGTACTGGTTGCTGGTGAGGTCCAAAATCGCCGCCGCGATGTCCTGGGGAACGCGGGCGGTGGTCAGGAACGAGCCCATCAGGACGGAGGTGGCGACCAGCAGCATGACGACCGCCGTCTGCATGCCGCCTTCCAGCATGGCCTCCTTGAGCTGGCGCCAGTCGACTTCCCGGTACCACATACCCACCAGGATCGCCGCGACGACGGCGATGCCGGCCGCTTCCGTCGCCGTCATGAATCCGCCGAAGATGCCGCCGAGAATGATCACCGGCAGGGAGAATGTCGGCAGCGCGTCGACGAAAGTGGCGCGCAGCGCGGGGAGATTGAAGGCATCCTCGGTCGGCCAGTCGTATTTGACCGCGTAGTAGTAGGCCACACCCATCAGCCCGGCCGCGCCTAGCAGCCCCGGCACGACACCGGCGACGAACAATTGTTCGATGCTGGCCCCCGAGGATACGCCATAGAGGATCATCGGGATCGATGGCGGGATGATGATCGCCAGCGAGGCCGAGGACGAGGTGATCGCCGCCGCGAAGGGGGCCGGATAGCCCCGCCGTTTCATTTCCGGAATGATGATCGAGCCCATTGCCGCCACGTCCGCGACCGCCGATCCCGAGATTTCGGCGAAGAACAGCGACACGCCGACATTGACCATCGCCAGGCCGCCGCGCACGAAGCCGATGATCGCCGAGACGAAGGCGATGAGGCGCCGGGTGATGCCGGTGGCGTTCATGATCGCGCCGGCCAGCACGAACATCGGAATGGCGATCAGCGAGAAGGATTTCGCGCCCGAATACATATCGAGCGCGATGGTGACGAGGGCGCCGGCCCCGTCGGTCAGACCGATGGCAAGGACCGCCGCCAGCGCCAGCGCGATGGCGATCGGCACGTTGATGCAGACCATCGCGACGAGCGCGATGAAGATAGCGAACATGAACATCAGGTCTGATCCTTCTCGGGCGTTTCCCCATGCGCCATGATCGCGTGTTCGACCGAGCGTCCGGCCATCACGTCGCGCCAGTAATCGGGCAGACTGAGAAGTTCGGCGACGATGAACAGGATGGCGCCGATCGGGATGATCGATTGGGTGAGGGACACCGGCACCCAAGTCAGGCTGACCAGCGTCTCGCCTTCGAGGATGCTGAGGACCTCTAGCCCCGCCCAGGCGAGCAGCGCGAAGAACGAAATCACCAGGATTTCGGCGACGATCACCGCCGCGGCGCGTGCCTTCCGCGGCAGGGCAAGAAGCACGTCATCGAAACCGATGTGGCCGCGCCTGAGCGCGGCGAGAGCGGCGCCGTAATAGGTGGTCCATGCCAGGAGCACCGAGGCGACCTCGTCATACCAGGAGAGCGACGCCCCTGCCTTGCGGAAGATCACCGCTACCACGACCACGGTCGTGAGGCCGACCATGAGGGTAATGACCACCCAGGTCAGAACCTCGCCCAGAAGCTTCGCCATCAGGCGCAATTCGGCCTCCCGCGCCCGTTCGGGCGCTCCATTTGTCGATGATCGGTAATAGGGGACGGGCGTCCGCCGGACGGGCCGTACCGCAATGAAGCAAGCCGGTGGCGCGGGCGCCACCGGCGTTCGGTTCACGAGCTGGAGGCGAGCGCCTGGATGTCCTCGATCAGCTTCTGGCCGCCCTCGACCTGCTGGCCGAATTCCTCGTAGATCGGCTTGGAGGCCTCGATGAAGGCATCCTTGTCGGCCTCGTTCACTTCGACGCCGGCTTCCTTGATCTTGTCGACCAGTTCGCCGTCGAGCTTGGCCGATTCGTCATAGGCGAAGTCGCTGGCCTTCACCGCGCAGTCCTGGATCGCCGTCTTCAGCTCGTCGTCCCAGCCTTCCCACTGCTTGGCGGAACTCGCCAGGTAGGCCGGCGAATAGACGTGACCGGTCATCGAGAGGTACTTCTGCACCTCTTGGAACTTACCCGAATAGATCTGGGCGAGGGGGTTCTCCTGGCCGTCGATGACGCCGGTCTTCAGCGCCGTGAACACTTCGGAGAAGGCCATCGGCGTCGGGTTGGCACCGTAGCTCTGGAACATCTTCACCCGCCACTCGCCCTTCGGCGTGCGCAGCTTGATGCCGTCCAGATCGCCCGGCACGGTAACCGGCCGGACGTTGTTGGTCACGTTGCGGAAGCCGTTTTCCCAGAAGCCAACGATCTGGTAGCCCTTGTCGCTGGCCGCGTCGACGAAGGTGCTGCCCATTTCGTCGCGGACCTTGCGCATGTGGTCGCGGTCCTTGATCAGATAGGGCATCTCGAAGATGCCGAAGGTCGGCGACACGGAGCTCATGATCGAGGAGGGGATCGAGAAGGCGATCTGCCCGAGCTTGAGCTTCTGCAGCATCTCCTCGTCATTGCCGAGCTGCGACGAGCCATAGACCTCGACACTCGCCTTGCCGCTTTCGTTGACGCATTCGGCGAAGTTGTTGCCGGTCGATTCGTAGAGCGATCCCGGCGCGCCGACATGACCCAGTTTCAGGACCTCCTGGGCGTTCGCCGTCGTTCCCCAAAGCGCCGCGGCCGCGACGCCCATCATCAATGTACGAATGTTCATTGTCTTTCCTCCCAGTTGCATTCGGACGGGCGGTTTTCTCCACCCGATTCTTACTCTGCTGCTTGTTGTGCCTGCCCCTCCGTCGCCGAGGCGAGGACCTCCATCGCCGCCTCCACGCCGCCTGCCTTGTGCCGCACGCCCGCTATCCGCAAGCCCATCTCGACGCCTCCCAGCGTACCGACAAGCATGAGATCGTTGAAGTCCCCGAGATGGCCGATGCGGAAAATCTTGTCGGCCACTTTCGACAGTCCCGCACCGAGCGACATGTCGAAGCGCTCCAAGATGATCTTGCGCAAAGCGTCGGCGCCGGTCCCGTCCGGCATCAGCACGGCGGTCAGAGCGCCCGAATGCTCGGCCGGTTCGGCGCAGAGCACCTCCAGCCCCCAGGCGGCGACAGCCGCGCGCGTCGCTGCGCCATGGCGTTGGTGACGGGCGAAGACGTTGTCGAGGCCTTCCTCGTGCAGCATCGCGATCGCCCCATCGAGGCCGTAGAGCAGATTGGTCGCCGGCGTGAACGGAAAAAACCCGTTGGCGTTGGCCGGCAGCATCTCGTCCCAGGCCCAATAGGATTTCGGCAGCGTCGACGATTTCGACGCTGCGATCGCCTTGTCGGACAGGGCGTTGAATGACAGGCCAGGCGGCAGCATCAGCCCCTTCTGCGATCCGCCGACGGTGACGTCGACGCCCCATTCGTCGTGGCGGTAGTCGATCGAGCCGAGCGACGAGATCGTATCGACCATGAGAAGGGCCGGATGGTTCGCCGCATCGATGGCCTTGCGGACATCGGCGATGGACGACACGCAGCCGGTCGAGGTCTCGTTATGGACGACGCAGACTGCCTTGATCGCGTGACCCGCGTCCGCCGCGAGACGCTCGCCGATCGCCGCCGCGTCGGCACCGCGGCGCCAGTCTCCAGCGATGAATTCTGTTTTCAGCCCAAGGCGTTCCGCCAGTTTCTTCCAAAGACTGGCGAAATGACCGGTTTCATACATCAGCACCCGATCACCGGGAGACAGCGTGTTGACCAGCGCCGCTTCCCAGGCGCCGGTTCCGGAAGCCGGGTAAATGACGACGGGATTGTTGGTCTTGAAGATCGTTCGGATGCCCGACAACACGCGCTTGCCCAGGGCCTGGAAGTCCGGGCCGCGATGATCGATCGTCGGCCTGTCCATCGCCCGCAGCACACGATCGGGAACGTTTGTCGGGCCTGGGATCTGGAGGAAATGCCGTCCCGGTTGATAGCTCACGATCAGTCCCCCCTCGGATCGTGACGCCTTGCCGCATCCGATCCCTTTCCTGCGATGCGCTCTTGCCGACGCAACTGAATTCCGGCCATATTGAATTATGAATTCATTATTTCTGTCAAGCGGCGAATGACGCATTCCCGGAGCGGAGATCCGAAATCGTGGGTGAGATGATCCGGCCGGGCCTGTCCCGCAGGCTGTCGAAAGAAATCGCCGGGGAAGTGCTGTTCGATCGCTTTTCCCGCGGGCGCTACGCGACCGACGCCTCAATCTACCAGATCATGCCGGCCGGCGTGGTGGTGGCGCGGACGACGCACGACGTCGCCGCCGCGCTCGACGCGGCCCGCGAGGAGGGGCTGCCTCTGACGATGCGGGGCGGCGGCACGTCGCAATGCGGCCAGACGGTGAATTCCGGGCTCGTCGTCGACACCTCGAAATACCTCAACCGTCTGCTGGAACTGGATGTCGGAGGCCGTCGTGCGGTGGTTGAGCCGGGCATCGTGCTGGACGACCTCAACCGGCTCCTGAAGCCGCATGGCCTGTGGTTTCCGGTCGACGTTTCCACCGCGTCACGGGCGACGGTCGGCGGCATGGCCGGCAACAATTCCTGCGGCTCGCGTTCGCTACGTTACGGCACGATGCGCGACAATGTCATCGCCATCGACGCGATCCTCGCCGACGGGACCAGGGGCCGCTTTGCCCGCCTTGATCAGGACGCCCTGGACGAGCCGCCACGCGATCTCGTCGCGGCCATGCTGGCGCTCGGCCGGCGGGAGGCCGATGAGATCGATGCGCGGTTCCCGAAGGTGCAACGGCGGGTCGGCGGCTACAATCTGGACGCGCTGATGCCGGCGGCCGAGCCGATCAATCTCGCTCATCTTCTCGTCGGCTCGGAAGGCACGCTGGGAATTTCGATGGCCATCGAGATCGCGCTGTCGCCGCTGCCGAAGACCACCAAGCTGCTCGGCGCCTGTCATTTCCCGACCTTCCGGGCTGCGATGGAGGCCGCGCAGCACATCGTCGCGCTGAAACCCACGTCGGTCGAACTCGTCGATTCGACCATGATCGCGCTCGCTCGGCGGATCGACATATTCGTGCCGACCCTTGAAGCCTTCGTCGAAGGCGATCCGGCGGCGCTGCTGCTGGTCGAATTCGCTGACGAGGCGGACGAGAACGTACGCAGCATCGAAGCGCTGCGCGACGTCATGAGCGGTCTCGGCTACGGCTTCGGCCAGGGCGGCGAACAAGAAGGCGGCGTCGTTGCGGTCAAGGACGCCAAGTTGCAGGCCGCCATCGCCGACCTGCGCGCCTCGGGCCTCAACATCATGATGTCGATGAAGGAGGCGGGCAAACCGGTCTCCTTCGTCGAGGATTGCGCGGTGCCGCTCGAACATCTCGCCGATTATACCGATCGGCTGACGGCGATCTTTGAGCGCCATGGCACGCGCGGCACCTGGTACGCCCACGCCTCCGAGGGCTGCCTGCATGTGCGGCCGGTGCTCAACGTCAAGCTGGACAAGGACGTCGCCACCATGCGGACGATCGCCGAAGAGGCCTTCGCGATGGTGCGCGAGTACAAGGGCTCGCATTCCGGCGAACACGGCGACGGCATCGTCCGCTCCGAGTTTCATGAGCAGATGTTCGGCTCGCGCATCGTGCGGGCCTTCGAGGAGGTGAAGGCCGCTTTCGACCCGTCCGGGCTGCTGAATCCGGGCAAGGTCGTCCACCCGCCGAAGATGGATGACCGCCGCCTGATGCGATACCCGCCGGGCTACGCAGTGGAGGACATCGCGACGGCTTTCGACTGGTCGGCCTGGCCGGGAGCGGCCGGCGGGCTCCAGGGTGCCGTCGAGATGTGCAACAACAACGGCGCCTGCCGGAAGGTGGCCGGGGCCGTCATGTGCCCGAGCTACCGCGTCACTCGAAACGAGAACGACGTGACGCGCGGGCGCGCCAACACGCTGCGCCTGGCGCTCTCCGGCCAGCTCGGCCCCGACGCGCTGGCCTCTGACGAGATGGCCGAGACGCTCAAGCTCTGTGTTTCCTGCAAGGCCTGCCGCCGCGAATGCCCGACCGGCGTCGACATGGCGAAGATGAAAGCGGAAGTGCTTTATCAACGGGGCAAGGCGAAGGGCTTCTCGCTGAAAGATCGGCTGATCGCCGAGCTGCCGCGTTATGCGCCAGTGGCGGCGCGGCTGACGGGCATGTTGGCGCTGCGCGACCGTATTCCCGGACTTGCCGCGTTGTCGGAGCGCCTCTTCGGTTTCTCCCGCCGCCGCACGCTGCCGGCCTTTCGGCGCGATTGGTTCCGCGACGGGGAGGGGGACCGGGGCGAGCCGCTGCCACGGGCGGGCGAACGCGGCGTGGTGCTGTTCGCCGACACCTTCGGCCGCTGGTTCGACCCCGAGACGCTGCGCGCTGCGGTGCAAGTGCTTGAGGTGGGCGGCTACGGCGTTGCGACCGCCAGTCTCGGCAGTGGCGAGCGGCCGCTGTGCTGCGGCCGGACCTATCTCGCTGCCGGCATGGCGGATCGAGCAAAGGAGGAGGCGCGGCGCACCATCGCCGCCTTGCTGCCGCATGTGCGGGCGGGGCGGACCATCATAGGGCTCGAGCCGTCCTGCATCCTGACGCTGCGCGACGAATTCCTGGCGCTGGTGCCGGGCGGGGACGCCGAAGCTGTTGCCGCCGGGGCGATGCTCTTCGAAGAGTTTCTCGTCCGCGAAAGTCGGGCGGGCCGCCTGTCCTTGCCACTAGGGCCGCTGGACCGGAAGACCTATCTGCACGGCCACTGCCATCAAAAGGCGTTCGGTACGATGTCGGCGGTGGAAGCCGCGTTGCATCTGATCCCGGATCTCGATCTCGAGGTGATCGAATCGTCCTGTTGCGGCATGGCCGGCGCTTTCGGTTATGATGCCGATACGATCGACGTTTCTGTGGCGATGGGCGAACTGTCCCTGCTTCCCGCAGTCCGGAGTGCGTCGTCGGATGCGATCATCGTCGCGGACGGAACCTCCTGTCGTCATCAGATCGCGGACGGCGCCGGGCGGCGGGCGGTGCACGTCGCGGAAGTATTAGCAAATGCGCTGGACCGGCGGGCGACAGCCGCGTAGCAGCGTTCGGACCGCATTCGGCTCCAGCAGGGCTTAAGGCGAGCGCGACGACCTGTTGGCGGATCGCCATACTGACGCAGGACAATGAGACATGAGCCTTGCCGACCTCACCCCCGACGGTTTCGTGACGCGTCCCGCGCTGGCGGTCGAACTCACCGACCGTATGCGGCGAATGATCATGGAAGGCGAGCTGAAGGGCGGCGAGAAGGTGCCGGAAAAGGCGCTGACCGAGCGTTTTGGCGTGTCGCGCACGCCCGTTCGCGAGGCCTTGAAGGTTTTGGCGCACGAGGGGTTCGTGCAACTCGTCCCGAACCGGGGTGCCGTCGTGGCGCGGCAGACCCTGTCGGAACTGGCGGAACTGTTCCCGTTGATAGCGGTGCTGGAGGGCTTGGCCGGCGAACTGGCGGCCGAGCGAGCGTCGGATCAGGAGATTGCGGCGATCGGCGAACTGACACGGCGTCTTCGAGAAAGCTACGAGATGCAGGATCGCCCCACCTATTTCCAGATCAACCAGGCAATCCACGCGGCCATACTGACGGCCGCCGGCAATCCCACGCTCATCCAGCATCACGCGATGGTGGCGCGGCGGGTCTACCGGGCGCGCTATCAAGCCAACCTGACACCCGAGCGCTGGCTCACCGCGACGCGTGAGCACGAGGTCATCCATGCAACGCTGGCGAGGCGGGACGCTCCTCTGCTCGGCCGCTTGATGAAGGAGCACCTTCAGTTCAAGCTTCAGACCCTGGTGGCGATAATCGACGAATGAACCACGTCGACCCGCCGGCCGGCCCGCCCGGTGCCTGTCATATGAGCGACGTGCCGACGGGCCAGACTCTAGCCACGAAGCAGGCTATGCTGGTCCAGTCTGGGGTTGGGGGCTCAGACTATCCCCCGGCGAATTTTTTGGGTAAGAAACACTTAATTCCTCCAGATTTCCACTGCGGGTGGATGGTTGTTATGGCAAGTTCAAGTCACGTCTCCCGGATGCTTTTCATTCGAGGTATAGCCTTAGTCCATGATACCGTCATGGGGGGCGCAGCCTTGTTTTTGGCTCTGGTCCTGAGATTGGATCTGGACAGGGTCCTTTCCAACCTGCCGGACTATGGCCTTGCGACGATTATTTTTGGCGCAGTCGTCAGCCTTGTCGGGTTTGTGCTGGGGATGAATCGGGGGGTCTGGCGCTATGCCTCGCTCCCGGATCTCGTGGCGATCATCAAGGCGGCCACCATCGCGGTTGCAATTTTCATCGTCGCCCATTTCCTGCTGGTGCGGCTTGACGCAATTCCGCGCTCGTCGATGATTATCGCGTGGGCGTTTTTGATCGTCTTTCTGGCGACGCCGCGAGCCGTCTATCGGGTCTACCGCAATTGGCGCGATACGCGCCGGGATATCCGAAAGGATGGCGGCGCGGCCAAACGCGTCTTGCTGATCGGCGCCGGCGATAACACCGAGACATTCTTGAAGACCATCGCGGAACGAAGCGGACAATCCTTCCATGTTCTTGCGATCATCGACGAACGGGGACGCCGCGCCGGCCGGTTCATTCGCGGCGTGCCGGTGCTTGGGGGGATGGAGAAACTGCCGCAGATCATCCGGCGGTTCGATCGACGGGGACGCCGGCCCGAAGCCTTGATCCTGACGCGCACGCGCGAGGACTACGAGCGCCACGCGCGGATTCAGGATTTGATCGACATCGCCAGCGAGCATCGTCTCGAGATGCTGCGCTTGCCCAAGGTTCTCGACCTTCGCGAAGTCGGCGCGGAAGTGGAAGTCCGCCCGATCAAGCTGGAGGATTTGTTGCAGCGCAAGCCGCTACGCTTGGACGTCCCGAAAATGGCGACGATGATCAAGGGGCAGAAGATCCTGATCACCGGAGCGGGCGGTTCGATCGGATCGGAGCTCGTCCGTCAGATCGTCGCTCTGGAACCGGCCAGCCTGATCCTTGTGGATGCCAGTGAGTACCTGCTTTACGCGATCGACGGCGAACTGCGCCGGAACAACCCGCAATACGCGCTGCATCCACTGTTGTGCAACGTGCGCGAGAAGGAGGCGATCGCCCGCATTATCGATACGCACCGGCCGGACGTTATCTTTCACGCTGCGGCACTGAAGCATGTGCCGATCGTCGAGGCACAGCCGCTGGAAGGGCTGTTCACCAATGCTATCGGAACCCGGAACGTGGCGGAGGCCGCGGTGCGCGCCGAGGTGGGCGCCATGGTCATGGTCTCCACCGACAAGGCCGTCAATCCGGCGAATGTCATGGGCGCCAGCAAGCGCATGGCGGAGATGTTCTGTCAGGCGATGGATCTCAGTTCCGGCAAGACCGGAACGCGTTTCGTCACCGTGCGTTTCGGCAACGTCCTCGGCTCGGCCGGTTCGGTCGTTCCGCTTTTCGAAAAGCAATTGAAGGCCGGCGGGCCGCTGACGGTCACCCATCCGGAGATCGAACGTTACTTCATGACGATTCCGGAAGCGTGCCTTTTGGTGCTGCAATCGGCCGCCCATAGCCTGGAGGCCCCCGAGGAACGGGGGCGGATTTTCGTGGTCGACATGGGCGCTCCGGTGAAGATCGCCGATCTCGCGCGCAACGTCATTCGCCTCTCCGGCCTGCGGCCTGATATCGACGTTAACATCGTTTATACGGGGTTGCGGCCGGGCGAGAAGCTCTACGAGGAGCTGTTCGATTCCCGCGAGACCTTGGGGCCGACGGATATGGAGGGAATCCTCGTGGCGTTCCCGCGTGCGATCGAGCGCGGTGTCATCGTGCGTATCTTCGACGAGATGAGGCGTCTGATCGACACCAATGACGTCGCGGGAGCCTTGCGTCTCCTGAAGGCGACCGTCACCGAGTTCAGCCCCGGCGAGGAGGTTCTCGCCATGATGCAGGCCGGCCCGCAGCTGCGCCCGGCCGAACACGTCGCTCTCACAGCGGCCGGTTACGACAAATCCGACGATCGTTGAGGCCGGCTGCGTCGCGGGTGGTCCGCCGTGACTGCGCGACGCCATGGACCCCGGCAGGGACATTCGTCAGACAATAGCCACTTTCCAATGAAATTTGAGCACTCTGATCGGTCCTTGGAGCGGATGTCGTGACCAGGTGTTTGCAATGCAACATGGCCATTTCAGTCGATATCTATTCAAGATTTCAGGATCGACAGATTCCCTTGGAATCATTACTGGAGTCGGCATGACGCGATCGACGAAGCCGCCGCAAGCGACCATCACACTGCTGACCGCAGTGCTGCTGACGCTGACGGTTTTGTTGTCGCAATTCGCACCTGCGGGGGCGGCTCCGACCTATCGTCATGCCGCTTCCTGGAACGCCGCGCTTTCCATTGCCGGCGATCACGGCCATGGTGTGCCCAATGCGGTGGTGTCCCTCGCTGGCGAGCATGGCGCTACGGACAGTTCATGCAGTAGCGATTGTCCGGTCAAATACGTCGTTGCCGCGGTCGGCGCGCTGACCTCCGATTCCCCGAAAGCGCGTATTCCCTCTCACGTTGCGGAGCTGATCGGGCGACCGGTCGCGACGGGAGTCGGGCCGCCGCGCGCCTGACATCTCGGTGCCGCGTCCGGCGGTCCCTGTCGCATCCGATCGCTTTCGATGGCTCTCGGCTTCAAAGCCGATCTTCCTCAGCGCGGGCCGACACGGAAATCCGGTCGGCATCACTGGACCTTTGACTGGCAGCACTCCTTCCAGATCCGCGCGGTGCCTACGCCGCGTGGCGGGGAACGCTTCGGCCGATGAGGGCCGTAGATCGGAAGGGCACATTCCAAGTGAGTAACGAGGAACCACCTATGTTGAACAAACTGATCATCGCCGCCGCTTTCGCATCCACGGTCATTGCCGCTCCGGCGTTTGCTGCCGGAACGCACGCCGGTGGCGACAATAAGGAAATGGCCGTCGGCAAGCCCGGCAAAACCGACGCCGTCGACCGAACCATCGAAGTCACTATGCTGGAGACCGAGGATGGCGACATGATCTTCGAGCCGTCCAGGATCGAGGTGGCGAAGGGCGAAACCATCCGCTTCGCGATCGAGAACGACGGCGTGCTCGAGCATGAGTTCGTCATCGGCACGCCCAAGGCAAACCAGAAGCACAAGGGCGAGATGGCGATGTCCGCGGATATGAAACATGCCGACCCCAACGCCATCCGGTTGGACGAGGGCGAGGACGGCGATATCGTCTGGATCTTCACCAAGACCGGCGAGTTCGAGTTCGCTTGCCTGATTCCGGGGCATTACGAAATGGGCATGCACGGCCCGTTGATCGTCGCCGCGAAGTAAGTTCGCGCCGGGTGCGGCGTGGTGCGGCCCAGGCCGGCCGACGCCGGCCACCATGCAAGACGTCCCGCAGGCCCGATGGATTTTTCCGCGGGCCTGCGGTTCGGAAGGATCGCTGGCCCGCAGTGGTCACCGGACAATCACGCAGCATTGTATGTCCGCGCCTTCAATTCGACGGGATGATGAACTAAGCACCGGACATGATGCGGATACTGTTGACCCTCTTGTTGATCGTCCCGATGCTGTTGGCGCCCGCCCATGGCATGGCGTCGGGGCCGGCGATCGATCTGTCGATCCCGGAGGCGAGCGCCACGACGGCGCGCGCGTGGAGCAATGCGGGCAAGCGCTGCGGCATGGCCGCGAAGAGCCAACAGTCTGTCCGCTGCGTGGTCGATCTGATCGCAATTCTTGCATCTGCCTTGGCGGGCGCCCCCGCGAACCGGGCATCGGAGAACCAAGTCGACGACGTCGATTGGCGATCGTTGGCGTCGCGTCCGCTGACAAAGCCGCCTCAAGCCTGATCCCAGCTGTCTCCGGTCGATCGTTTTCGGCCGCAAATTCAATTGGATCAGGATTATCATCATGCTTACACGACGCGCTATCCTCGGCGCTGGCCTGTCCGCGACGGCTTTGGCTGTCAGCGGCTGTGTCACCTCGCCGCCGTCCATCCCGGCTCCCAAACCGGATCCGGTTCCGGCCTATCCGCTTTCTTACGGGCCGATCACCACCGAGCCCTATCCGATTCCGGCCGTTCCGCCGGGTGTGGTCGCGCCGAAATATTGGCGTCAGCTCGTGGATGACCCCACAGGAGAGGTTCCCGGAACTCTCGTCGTCGATCCCGGAGAGCGCTTCCTCTACCTCGTTCAAGAGGGCGGGAAGGCTTTGCGCTACGGCGTTGGCATCGGGCGTGCCGGCTTTGCCTGGTCGGGCAAGGCGACGATTCAGTACAAACGCCACTGGCCGACCTGGACGCCGCCGGCGGAAATGATCGAGCGCCAGCCGGAACTGGAGAAATACTCCGCCGCGAATGGCGGCCAACAACCCGGGCTGGACAATCCGCTCGGCGCGCGGGCGCTCTATCTCTTCCAGGACGGCAGGGACACGCTGTACCGCATCCACGGTTCGCCGGAGGCCCGCTCGATCGGACGCGCCGTCTCGTCGGGCTGCGTCCGGCTGCTGAACCACGAGATCATCGATCTCTACGACCGCGTCCCCGAGGGCACGACGGTGCTGGTGCGCGCGGCGAAGGAACCGGAAGGGCTGGTGTGATGGCGCACATGCTCCCCTGGCATAGCGCTGTGGCGGCCGGCTGGCATCACTGGCGGTTGCGTCGATGATGCGGTGGGGGCTCATTCTCGCCGTGGTCATTTCTGCGGGAGTCGGCCTTTGGACTGTCCTGGTGCTTTCTGGCGGCGGGGAGGCGGGGCTGTTGCGCCCCGCCGACGCTGCCGTCGTGGCGCAAGGGCAGTCGCTCTACGCGGCGAACTGCGCCGCCTGCCATGGTGAGGGTCTCAACGGGCAGCCTGACTGGCGCTCTCCCGGTCCCGACGGGCTGATGCCGGCGCCGCCGCACGACGAGAGCGGTCATACCTGGCACCATGACGATGAAACCCTGTTCCGGCTGACCAAGTTGGGGCCGGCTGCGGTCGTCGGTGGTGACTATGAATCGGCGATGCCTGCCTATGAGGACATGCTGAGCGACGAGGAGATCGTCGCCGTGCTTTCCTACATCAAGTCGACCTGGCCCGAAGAAATCCGCACGCGGCACGACTCGTTGAACGCCGCGCGGAGAAAAAGTAAATGATCGACAGCGGGCATCCCTGATTGGGGTGCCCGCCGTCCATGTTATATTCCGTGCCGCTCTCCTGGCGCCGCGCCGCGCCGCGACGCTCCGGCGGATTTCATATGCTGCAACAGCCTGAATTCTCGAGGATACCCATGATTTCCCGACGCCGCTTCATTTTGGGTACGGCTGCTCTCGCCGGATCGGCACTCACGCCGGCCGCGATCCGTTCAGCGTCCGCGGCCGAACCCTTGCCGGAACTGCGCGCGGCTCCTGGCGTGGCGCAACTCCTGCCCGCCGACTCCTTCGGTCCGACCAAAGTCTGGGCCTATAATGGCACGACGCCCGGCGAGCCGATCCGCGTCAAGGCCGGCGAGCGGGTACGGCGCGCCCTCGTCAACGACCTGCCGCAATCGACGGCGGTGCACTGGCATGGCATCCGGATCGACAACGCCATGGACGGCGCCGCCGGGCTGACCCAGGATGCGGTCCCGGCGGGTGCCCGCTTCGACTATGATTTCGTGGCGCCCGATGCGGGCACCTTCTGGTATCACAGCCACGACCGTTCTTGGGAGCAGATGGCGCGCGGACTGAGCGGCCCGCTGATCGTCGAGGAGCCGGAACAATGGCGCGGCGCTGATCGTGAGATGACACTGTTCATCGACGACTGGCGACTCACCGGCGATGGCATGATCGACGAGGCCAGCCTCGGCAGCCTGATGGATTGGGGGCATGGCGGGCGCATCGGCAATGTCGTGACGGTGAACGGCACCGTTGGACCCGAACTTCCGGTCAGGGCCGGCGAACGCATCCGCCTGCGCTTGATCAACGGCGCCAATGCCCGCATCCTGGGGGTCTCGCTCGAAGGGCTTGGCCCCCGCCTGATCGCCGTCGACGGCCATCCGGTCGCGCCGCGCGGGCTCAAGGACGACGTGGTCGTCCTCGCCCCGGCCCAGCGCGCCGACGTGGTCATCGATTGTCAGGCCGAACCCGGCGCGCGCGTTCCCATCAAGGTCTATGCCGATCGGGCCTGGATCGATGCCGCCGATCTCGTCTATGGCGATCAGGCGGCGCTGCCCGCGAAACCAGGCGACATCCAGCCGCTCGCGGAGACCATGCGCCACGCGCTGGACATGGACAAAGCCCTCGATGTCCGGCTCGACATGTCGGGTGGCGCCATGGGATCGATGGAGCGCGCGATGGTCGATGGCCGCGAGCGCGGTTTCGACGAGTTGGTGAAGCTGCGGCGGATCTGGGCCTTCAACGGCGTCGCCGGCGACATGGACGAACCGCTGTTCCGAGCATCGGCCGGACAGACGGTCAAGCTGACGATCTTCAACGACACCCGCTGGCCCCACGCGATGCACCTGCACGGGCACCACTTCAAGGTGCTGACCCGCGACGGCAAGGCGGACCCGAACGGCGACTGGCGCGATACCGTGCTCAACGCGCCGATGGAAACCATCGAGATCGCGCTTGAGGCGTCCAATCCGGGTAAGTGGCTTTTGCACTGTCACATGCTCGAACATCAGGTCGCCGGCATGAAGACCTGGTTCGAGGTGGCGTAGACCGTCAGGGAACGGCTCAGGCGAGCGCGGCGACGACGTCCGACACGATGCCGAGATAGCCCTCGGCCTGCCAGGCGGATCGGCCGATGAACAGGCCATCGATGTTGTCGCGGCCGGCCAGGTCGACGCAGTTTCCCGGATTGACGCTGCCGCCGTAAAGAACGGGCAGGGGGCGGCCGATCAGCGCGGTGACGACGTCCTTCACCCGGCCCTGCTGTTCGTCGGCAAAGACCGGATCGGCGGGCGTGCCGCCTTCGCCGATCGACCAGACCGGTTCGTAGGCGAGAATGACCTCGGCGCTGTCGCGCCATTCGACCTTGGAGAGAGCGGCCTCGGTCTGGCGCTTCAACACGTCGGCGGTCCGTCCGGCTTCGTATTCCTCCCGCGTGTCGCCGATGCAGACCAGCGCGACGAGGCCGTGGCGGACGGCCGCAGCGGTCTTCAGCGCGACGGTTTCGTCGGTCTCGTTGAAGAAGGTGCGCCGCTCGCTGTGGCCGATCTCGACCAGCCGGCCGCCGGCATCCTTGACCTGCAACGGCGAGATCTCCCCGGTCCAGGCGCCTGAATCCTCCCAATGGGCGTTCTGGGCGCCGACCGTGACGCGGGTTCCCGCCAGCGCCTCGGCGACGCGTGTCAGCACGGTGAAGGGCGGGATCACGAAGAGCTGCGCCGCCTCGCTCCGCGCCCAGTCGGAGCCGCGTAGCGTGTCGCAAAAGGCGTCGGCCTCGGCGCGGGTCTTGTTCATCTTCCAGCTGGTGCCGATGATCGGGCGTTTCGCCATGTCGGGGCCTCGTGCGGTGAAGGAAGATGGGCCGGCCGCCGGTGGCGCCGTGGTCGGGGTCAGGCCGCTCGCGACAATCCGGTATCGGTATGGGACGACCAGAACGCGACCGATTCCGCCATCGCGGCGACGACCTGCCGGTCGGCCGGTTCGCGCTCGCGGAAGGCGAGTTCCAGGCACAGTTCGTTGTCGGTTCCGCCGCCGTCGCGGATGGCCGCGAGCAGCTTGTCCGGCAGGATGCGGCCGTCGGCGTTATAGGCGGCGGTGAAGGGCCAGTGGCCGCCCTTGTTCATCGAACTCTGCTTGATGTGGATGATCGGCGAGCGCGTCGCGAAGGTCTTTGCCCAGGCATAAGGGTCGGTGTCGGCCGGGTCGGGCGAGGAGACGTCGCCATGATCGATGTCGACCATCGGCTTCAGCGGGATCGGCAGGTCGCCGGCGTCGATCCAGTCCTGCAGCGCCGCGCAGTCCTTCAGCGTATGGCCGAGTTCGCGGCCGACCGACATCGGCTCCCAGAACATCCAGATGAGGCCGCGCCGGGCGGCGTGCTCGCCGACCTCGCGCCAGCAGTCGAGGGCGATGTTCATGATCGCCTCGCGCCGCGCCGGGTCGTCCTGGTCCTTGTAGGTCAGGATCGCGAACTGTGTGCCGATCGCCGGGCAGCCGAGATCGGCGGCGATGTCGGCGAGCGTCTTGAACCATTGGACGTAATAGGCCCTGACACCGGCATCCGGATGGCCGAAATGGTTCAGCCGGCCATAGGGGCCGGTCATCAGCGAGGTCACCTTGACGCCGGCGGCCGATGTAGCCGCGGCCATCCGCGACACCAGCGGCGCCAGCGTCGCGGCCGGCCAGGACGGGTTCAGGAACTCGTGCGTCAGCTGAATGTGGCCGATGCCGATCTCCCGCGCGACGACGTCGATCAGCTCCTGCGGATCGGCGTAGCGGTTGACCAGAGGATTGGTGCTGATGGACAGGGTGAAGGGCATGTCGACGACCTCGAAGCCGTAGGCGGGTCTGGCGAGGGAAGGGCCCTTGCCCGGGCCCTTCGGAATCAGCGTCCGAGCTTGGCGCGGGCCTTCTCGGCGACGGCGGCCGCCGTGATGTTGAAGTGTTCGTAGACGTCGGGGCCCGGCGCCGAGGCGCCGAAACTCGTCATGCCGACGAAATCGTCCTCGCTGTCGACATAACGCGCCCAGCCGAACGGGCTGGCGGCTTCGGCGGCGACGCGGGGTGCCGAACCGAGCACCTCGTCGCGATAGGCTTTGGGTTGTGCCTGGAACAACTCCCAGGAGGGCATCGAGACGACGGCGGCGGAGATGCCGCTGTCGGCGAGAAGCGCCTTCGCTTCCACCGCAAGCCCGACTTCCGAACCGGTGGCCAGAATCGTCACGTCGCGTTTGCCGTCAGCCGCGGCGATGACATAGGCGCCCTTGGCCGAGCGGTTCTCCTTGGCCCCGTCCGTCCGCAGCGTCGGCACGCCCTGTCGCGTCAGCACCAGGGTCGAGGGCATTGCCGTCGCGGTCAGCGCCAGTTCCCAGCACTCCGCTGTCTCGACCCCGTCGGCCGGGCGGAAGACATTCATATTCGGCATCGCCCGGAGCGAAGCCAGATGCTCGATCGGCTGGTGCGTCGGGCCGTCCTCGCCCTGGCCGATGGAATCATGGGTCATGACGTAGATCACCGGCAGCCCCATCAGCGCCGACAGGCGCATCGCCGGGCGGGCGTAGTCGGTGAAGCAGAGGAACGTGCCGCCGAAGGGCACAAAGCCGCCATGCAGGCACAGCCCGTTCATCAGCGCGGCCATGCCGTGCTCGCGCACGCCGTAATAGATGTAGTTGCCGGTGAAATCCTCGGCCGAGATCGGCTTGGCAGCACCGGCCTTGGTCAGGTTGGAGCCGGACAGATCCGCCGAGCCGCCGATCAGCTTCATCGATTGCGCGGTCAGCGCGTCGATCACCGTCTGGCTGGCCTTGCGGGTGGCAACGCTCTTTTCCCCGGCAAGCTGGACCTTGACCTCGGCGAGGATCGCGGCGGCGTCGCCGTCGAACCCGGCCGTCATCATGCGCTTCCAGTCGGCGGCCTTTTGCGAATCCGCCTTGGCCAGACGATCGGCCCAGGCGTCGGCCTCCGCCGCGCCGCGCCCACCGACCGCTTTCCAGAAATCGGTGACGTCGTCGGGCAGGACGAACGGCTCGTGGTCCCAGGACAGGGTGTTACGGGCATGAGCGATACCCTCGGCGCCGACCGGCGAGCCGTGGATGCCGGCGGTGCCGGCCTTCTTGCCGGCGCCGTAGCCGATCGTCGTGCGGCAGGCGATCAGCGTCGGGCTGTCGGATTTCCGCGCGTTCTCGATGGCGTCCGCGACGGCGTCCGGATCCTGGCCGTCGGCGGCCAGCGTGTTCCAGCCGGCGGCCTCGAAACGTTTCTGCATGTCTTCCGACGTCGACAGGTCGGTGGATCCGTCGATGGTGATGTGGTTGTCGTCCCACAAGACGATCAGCTTGTTCAGCTTCATATGACCGGCGAGCGAGATCGCCTCCTGGCTGACGCCTTCCATCAGGCAGCCGTCGCCGGCGATCGTGTAGGTATAGTGCTCGCAGAGATCCGAGCCGAAGCGGGCGTTTAGGATGCGCTCGCCGAGCGCCATGCCGACGGCGGTGGCCAGCCCCTGGCCGAGCGGCCCGGTGGTCGTCTCGATACCGGCGCCGTGGCCGAATTCGGGATGGCCGGCGGTCTTCGAGCCGATCTGACGGAAGCGCTTCAATTCCTCGATGGGAAAGTCCGCGTAGCCGGTCAGATGCAGCACCGAATAGAGCAGCATCGAGCCGTGGCCGGCGGAAAGCACGAAGCGATCGCGATCCGGCCAGTCGGGGCGGGTGGGATCGAATTTCATGAAACGGCTGAACAGCACGGTGGCGACGTCCGCCATGCCCATCGGCATGCCGGGATGGCCGGATTTGGCCGCCTCCACCGCGTCCATCGACAGGAAGCGGATCCCGTTCGCCATGTGGCGGAGGGTGGTGGCGTCCATGGCCGCGGCCATCTCGGCTGAATCCTGCATAGGTCTCTCCTTGTGGAATCCGCCAAAGCGGCTTCGCGGCTCTCTACGTCGGGCCGGGGGCGCTTCCCATGCCCGCCGCGGCCCTGCTGCATCTTTAGCGCGCCGGCGGGTGAGGGGTGGGCTGTCGACCGGTCGGCGCCAGCCTGCCTCCGCCACCAGGGCGCAGAAGACCTAATGCACGGCCCGCCTCGGTTTTTCAATTGCGTGCGAGGTAAAAATTGATCATGTGAACACTAAAATATCTTATGATCACGACATTGGGGCCGACGGACCGCGAAATTCGGTGTCGACGACCGCGCGATGGCGCAACGGAGCGTTTGATGGACAACAACAGCGCCGCTTCCCGCGATTTCCTCACCGCCATCGCCCGCCGCTATTACGAGGGCGACGCGACGCAGGCCGAGATCGCGGCCGAATTCAAGCTGTCGCGCATGAAGGTCGGACGGCTCTTGCGCCAGGCCCGCGAGGAGGGCGTGGTCGAGGTCCGCATTCATGTCCACACCTCGGTGACCGAGGATCTGGAGCGCCGGATGCAGGCCCGTTTCGGCATTGACACGGCGCTGATCGCCGCCGACCATTCGGCCCCGGAGGACCAGCGCGCGGCGGTCGCCGCACTGGTCGCCTCCTATCTGGAGCGCAACCTTTTTGACGGCGCCGGAATCGCCGTCGGCATGGGACGTAACGTCGCCGCGGTCGCCGACACGCAAGGTCCCACGGTGCTGCGGCTCGGCACCTTCGTCTGCGCCACCGGTGGGGCCTTGCGCGCCGGCGAGCCGTGGAACGCCGACCATATCTGCCGCAAGCTCGCCGCCCGCTTCGGCGGTTCGCCGGAGACCCTCTACGCGCCGGCCTATGTGCCCGATCGCACACTGCGCGACGCGCTGATGGTCAACCAGACCGTCAAGCACACGCTTGATCTCGCCCGCGCCGCCCATTTCGCCCTGATCGGGGTCGGCGATCTCGGCGAGGACAGCCACATGGTGCGCATGGGCTGGTTCAAGCGCGAGGAGATCATGAGGGCCCGCGAGGCGGGCGTCGTCGGCGACCTGATGGGCTACGACTTTTTCGACATCAAGGGGCGGGAGCGCAACGACATTCTGGGGCGGCGGGTGATCGGGCTGAGGCTTTCCGATCTTCGTGCCATTCCCGCCGCGATCGCCATCGCCGCCGAGTCCTCCAAGGCGATCGCGCTGCTTGCGGCGCTGCGCACCGGCGTCGTCAATGTCGTGGCGACATCGCTGGCCAACGCCCACGCCGTCCTGGCCCTGGATGAAGCGATGGGCGAGGGGCGGTAACATCCCGAACTGCGACCATCTTGCGCTAAAGTTCGGCGCGTGAACATATGCGCGCTGCAAAACGTCTGTACTACCGGGGAAGTGGCCCAGCACCACGATAACATCGGCCTGGGCAGGGCAGAAAGCCAAAGGAGAGACGCATGCGGATCATCATCGGGGGAGACAGCGCCGGCCAACCGCTGGTCAAGGCGATCGCCGAGCATTTGAAGGCCCGCGCCGACATCAGCTTCGATGACGCCAGCCCTTCGCCGCAGAATCAGGACGAGCGTTACGCGACGACGTCCGACCGGATAGCGAGCGCCATCGCCGAGGGGCGCTACGATCGTGGCATCCTGTGCTGCGGCACCGGCATCGGCGTCTGCATCTCGGCCAACAAGGTACCGGGCATTCGCGCGGCGCTCACCCACGACACTTATTCGGCCGAGCGCGCGGCCAAGAGCAACAACGCCCAAATCATCACCATGGGCGCGCGGGTGATCGGGCCGGAACTCGCCAAGGCGATCGTCGACAAGTTCCTGGCGTCGGAGTTCGACCCGCAAAGCTCGTCGGCTCCGAATGTCGCGGCGATCGACGCCCTCGACGGCAAATATCACGCCGGCTAAGCGCGCGCCGCGCCGGACCTCGCCCGAGTTACGGCATCTTGTCTTCCGTTCAATTGGCCTGATGGGCCGCCGCCAGGACAAACGGCGGTCCGTCTTCTGAGGCCGCCCCGCCTGTGCCCGTCCGCATCGGCCGCCCGCACCATCCCCGCAGCCACCCCTGATCCGTCCCATTCGAGCGGCCGCGCGGCCCCGGAGGCTTTCGCTCGTCCGCATGGCCGACGGCCGTCGGGCGCCGCGTCTCGTCGCGTACGCTCTTGACTCACCCGGCGGAAAGTGAAAAATTTTACGGCAACGATAAAAATATCCGCCTGACAAAGGGCGGGCGGGAGAAGCGCAGAGGTGAGCATGCTGACCGAGGCACCGCGACGACGCGACGACAGCGAGGAGGCCAACCTCGCCGCCCGTGCCGCGTGGCTGTATTTCTCCGGCGGCATGACCCAGGGCAAGATCGCCAAGCGGCTCGGAATCCCCAACATCAAGGCGCATCGGCTGATCGCCCGCGCCAGCCGCGACGGCCTGATCCGCATCTTCGTCGATGCCGAAATCGCCGAGTGCCTGGAACTGGAGGACGTGATCAGCCAGGCCTTCGGCCTCGATTTCTGCCATGTGGCGCCGGATCTGGAGGAGGAAGCCGATCTGCCGCTCAAGGCGCTCGGCATCGCCGGGGCTACCTTCCTGAAGAACGAGATCGAGCGGGGAGAGCACGCGCTGATCGGGATCGGCCACGGCCGCACGCTGGCCGCCGCCGTCAACGCCATGCCGACCGTCGCCGCCGGCGGTACGCGCTTCGTGTCGGTACTGGGCGGTTTCACCCGCCGCTTCGCCGCCAATCCCTACGACGTCATTCATCGCCTCGCCGAACGGTCTGGCGCGGAAGCATTTCAGATCCCGCTGCCGACCTTCGCGAACACGGTCGAGGACAAGGTGGTTCTGTTGTCGCAGCCCGGCGTCGGCGAGGTCTTCGATCTGGCCTGTTCGGCGCCGCTGGTGTTTGCCGGCATTGGTGACGTCTCGGACGAGGCGTTCCTCGTCGCCAACAAGATGGTCGGCGTCGACGAGATGGAGCAGCTGCGCGCGGCCGGCGCCGTCGGCGAGCTGCTCGGCCATTATTTCGATGAAAACGGCAAGGTGACCGCCGAGGATTTCAGCGCCAGGGCGCTGTCGCCCGATCTCGACCATTTGCGAGCCTCGACCGTGGTCGCGCTCGCCGGCGGCGCGGAGAAGGTCCGTCCGATCCTCGCCTTGCTTCGCAGCGGGGTCCTCGACGGCCTCGTTCTGGACGAGTTGACGGCCCGCGCGATCGTGGAGGCGAACGCGAAGACCTGATCAGCATGACGAGGCCGGCATGCGATGACCGACACGGCCTGAAGAGGAGGAGAAGCAGCCATGTATGACAAAGAAAAGGACCTGGTCGACTCGTTCGTCCGTGGTCGGATGGGTCGCCGCGAGTTCCTGAAGCGGATGGGCTATCTCGGCGTCGGTGCCGCCACGGCTTCGAGCCTGATGGGAATGGGCGCGACGCGAGCCTTCGCGCAGGATTCCGACTTCGACTGGATGAAGCACAAGGGAACAGCCCTGAAGCTTCTTCTCAACAAGCATCCCTATGCCGATGCGATGATTGCCGATATCGAGGCATTCAAAGAGCTCACCGGCATGGAAGTGACCTATGACGTCTTCCCCGAGGACGTCTATTTCGACAAGGTCACCGCGGCCCTCTCGTCGGGTTCGTCCGAATACGATGCGCTGATGACCGGCGCCTACATGACCTGGACCTATGGTCCGGCCGGCTGGATCACCGATCTCAACGAATATATCAACGACCCGGCAAAGACTGCGGCGTCGTGGGATTGGGAGGATTTCCTTCCGGGCCTTCGGGCATCGACCGCTTGGGACGGCACGCCGGGCTCCGAACTCGGCACGGGCGACGCCAAGCAGTGGTGCATCCCCTGGGGCTTCGAGCAGAACAATATCTCCTACAACAAGACGATGTTCGAAAAGGCCGGTGTCGAGCCGCCGAAGGACATGCCGGCGCTGCTCGCCGCCTGCGAAAAGCTCAAGAGCGTCGATTCCAACATCTATCCGATCGGGGTGCGCGGCTCGCGTTCCTGGGCCACGATCCATCCCGGCTTCCTCTCCGGCTACAGCAATTTCGGCGAGAAGGACCTGATGAACAACGATGGCGTGCTGAAAGCCGCCATGAACACCGACGGCGCCAAGGCCTATCATCGCGACTGGGTCAAGATGATCCAGGATTACGGCCCGAAGAACTGGTCGACCTACACCTGGTACCAGGTTGGCACCGATCTTGGCGCCGGCGCTTCGGCGATGATCTACGACGCCGACATTCTCGGCTATTTCATGAATGGCGGCGACAACAAGGAAGCGGGCAACATCGCCTATGCCGCGATCGCGCCTAACCCGTCGGCCGACGCGCCGACGCCGAATGTGTGGATCTGGTCGCTGGCCATGTCCAACTTCTCCAACAACAAGGACGCCACCTGGTACTTCATGCAGTGGGCCTCCTCGAAGGAGCATGACCTGTTCGGCGCCCGCAAGATGGACTTCGTCAACCCGGTCCGCGCCAGCGTCTGGAAGGACCAGGAGTTCCTCGAGCGCATCGAGTCGAAATATCCCGGCTATGTCGAGCAGTTCGAGGTGTCGTCGCCCGGCGCCAAGATCTACTTCACCCCGCAGCCGCTGTTCTTCGACGTGACCACGGCCTGGGCGGCGATGCTGCAACGCATGGTCGCCAATGAAGTGCCGGTCGACGAAGGGCTGGACCAGCTCGCCGCCAGCATCGACGAGCAGCTCCAGCAGGCCGGCCTGCAATAGGCATCGTAGGCCGCGCCGTTCCTGACGGCGGCGCGGCCACTTCTTCCAAGGCGAACTGAGATATGTCCGGTGGACTTCCGCCGGCCGACGGGGAGGCGTGGTATGTCGGCAGCAGAGCCCACAGCAGCTGAACGCGCGGGCGTCGCCGCCAGACGCAGGCGGCGTATCAACTGGTTGCCCTATCTTCTGAGCCTTCCGGCGCTGCTGGTGACGGTGTGGATTCTGATCCCCTTCGTCACTGCGGTCTATTACTCGATGCTGCGCTACCGGCTCAGCCTGCCACAGCTGCAGGGCTTCATCTGGTTCGACAATTATCTCCAGTTCCTCACCGACAGCCGCTTCTGGGGCACCGTCCAGGTTTCGCTGCTCTACACCGTGCTGACCGTCGTGGTCGAACTGCTACTCGGCCTCGGGATCGCGCTTTTGCTGCAGCGCTCGACCCGCTTCAACAACCTCGTGTCGATGCTGCTTCTGTTGCCGCTGATGGTGGCACCGGCGCTGGCCGCGTTGATGTGGAAGCTGATGACCAACCCGAATTTCGGGGTCCTGAACTATCTCGTCGGGCTTGTCGGCTTCACCGATTTCCGCTGGGCGTCGAGCCCGTCCTCGGCGCTGTTCACGGTCGTCCTGGTCGATGTCTGGGTCTACACGCCCTTCATCATGGTGCTGCTTTTGGCCGGGCTTCGCTCGCTGCCCAAGCAGCCCTTCGAGGCGGCCGCGCTCGATGGTGTGCCGAAGAGCTTCGTCTTCTTCCGCATCACCCTGCCGATGCTGATGCCCTACATTCTGACCGCGTCGCTGTTCCGCATGCTGGAGTCGATCCAGCAGTTCGACATCATCTATGCGATGACCCAGGGCGGCCCCGGCAACACGCTGACCGTCTTCCAGGTCGAATCCTATCTGCAGTTCTTCCAGTTCACGAATGTCGGCCGTTCGGCGGCGCTCCTCATGGTGCTCTGGGCCATCACCTTCGCCCTGTCGAACGTCTTCGTGAAGAACTGGCTCCGTCTGCGCGAACGCGCGCACGGCAACGTCTGAGGTTACCCGCGATGGATCATGTCAGCCCCCTCGAGCGCACGGTCAGGATCGTCCTGATCAGCCTTGTCCTGATCTTCTTCATGTTCCCGATCGTCTGGATCGTCCTGATGTCGTTCCAGACCAACGAACAGGTGCTGCGCATTCCGCCGAGCCCGTTCTTCGAGCCGACGCTGGTCAACTACACGGCGCTGATCACCGGCAAGCTGCGGACTGCGGCCGGTTCGCTCGACATCGCCTTCATGAGCAATTTGTGGAACTCGGTCATCCTGTCGGTGTCCTCAGTCGCGCTGTCGCTGGTGCTTGGCGTTCCCGCGGCCTATGCCTTCGCTCGCTACAAGTTCCGCTTTTCAGAGGACATCGCCTTCACGCTTCTGTCCTTCAAATTCGCCCCGCCGCTGCTGGTCCTGCTGCCGCTGACCCTGTATTTCCAGGCGATCGGCCTCGCCAACACCTATATCGGCCTGATCTGGGTCTACCAGTTGATCACGTTGCCGCTGATCCTGTGGATCGTGCGCGGCTATTTCGAGGACATCAGCCCGGATATCGAGCACGCCTACCGCATCGCCGGCCATTCCTGGGCGAAGACCTTCTTCAAGATCTCGATCCCGCTGGCCGGGCCGGGGATCGCCGCGGCGGGGCTCCTGTCCTTCATCTTCGCCTGGAACAACTTCGTCTTCGCGCTGGTGCTGGCCTCGGCCGACAAGCAGCCGGTGACCGTCGGTGCGCTCGCCTTCGTCACCGCGTCCGGCATCCAGTACGGCCAGATCGCGGCGGCGATCGTCCTGTCGATCACGCCGACTCTCGCTCTTGCCCTGTTCGCCCAGCGCTATCTCGTCGAGGGCCTGTCGCTCGGCGCGGTGAAAGGTTGATCCGATGGCGACTTTGACCCTCGACCACATCACCAAGCGCTACGGCAAGGAGACCGTCCTCGACGACGTCTCGCTGGACGTGTCGGACGGCGAGACGGTGGCGATCTTCGGCCCCTCCGGTGCCGGCAAGACGGTTTTGCTGCGGTTGATCGCCGGCATGACCGAGCCGGAGGAGGGCAACCTGCTCATCAACGGCGAGGACATGGTCGACGTGTCGCCCGAGGAGCGGTCCGTCGGCATGGCCTTCCAGAACTTCGCGCTGTTCCCGCACATGTCGGCCTTCGAGAACATCGCCAGCCCGCTGCGGGCGCGCCGCTCGACCAGGGAGGCTGTTGCCGAAGGCGTGGGACGCATCGCCCGGCTTCTCAAGATCGACCACGTCCTCGACCATGCGCCACGCGCGCTCTCGAACGGACAGAAGCAGCGCACGGCGCTAGCCCGCGCGCTGGTTGCAGCGCCAAAGCTGCTGCTCCTCGACGACCCGTTGCGCAATGTCGACGCCAAGCTGCGCTTCGAGATGCGGCTCGAACTGCCGCGTCTTCTGGAAAAGTTCGGCTCGACCACGCTCTATGTCACCCAGGATTATCGCGAGGCGATGGCGCTCGGGGACCGGATCGCCGTCCTCATCGGCGGCAAGTTCATCCAGGTCGGAACGCCGGAGGACATCTACGACCGGCCGGCGACCGTCGAGGTCGCAAGGCTGTTCGGCGATCCGGGCATCAACCTCTTCGAATGCCGGGTCGAGGCCGGTGCCTCCGGGCCGGTGGCCGTGTTCGGCGCGAACCGTCTGCCGATCGGCCGCGAATACCAGTCGGTGGTGGGAAGCGACGTCATGCTCGGCGTGCGGCCGGAGAACGTCGATTTCGTAAGCACCGGGGGCACTAGCGGGATCGCGACGCGGGTGGCGGCGCTGCTGCCGCTCAACGACCGTCTGGTGCGTCTTCTCGTCACCGATGACGGGCAGGAACTCTACGCCTCGCAGGATGCCGGCGAGATTGCCGCGACGGAGGGCGCCCGCGTCCCGGTCCGGATCGCGTCGTCGGCGATCGTTCTTTTCGACCGGGAAAGCGGCCGGCGCATCGCGCCTCAGGCTCAAAGGGAGGCGGCATGAGCGCTTCGGTATCGCTGCGCGGCGTCAACAAGATCTATGCCGCGAAGGCCAAGAACCCGATCTACGCCGTCCGCGACTTCGACATCGAGATCAAGCCCGGCGAGATCGTCGCGCTGCTTGGCTCGTCCGGTTGCGGCAAGACCTCGACATTGCGCATGATCGCCGGTTTCGAGGAGGTGACGCAGGGCGAAATCCTGATCGACGGCAGGCCGATCCACAAATTGCGGCCCGCCGAGCGCAATGTCGCCATGGCCTTCGAGGGCTATTCGCTCTACCCGCCGCTGACCCTGCGCGAGAACATCGCCTTCGCGCTGAAATCGGAGCGGCTGGACGCGGCGGAAAGCAAGCGCCGGGTCGATGATATCGCCCGGATGCTCGAACTCGGGGTGCATCTCGACCGCTATCCCTCGACCGTATCGGCGGGGCAGCAGCAGCGGGCGAGCCTCGGCCGCGCGCTGGTGCGCAAAGCCGACGTCTATCTCCTCGACGAGCCGATGGGCCAGCTCGAGCCGCAGCTGCGCACCGTCCTGCGCGGGCGGCTGAAGCGGTATCTGCGCGAACACGACATGACCGCCGTCCTCGTCACCCACGACCAGACCGAGGCGAACGCGCTGGCCGACCGGATCGCCGTGATGGAAGGCGGCGAGCTGCAGCAATTCGCCTCACCGAAGGAGCTCAAGGAGAGGCCCGCCAACCTTTATGTCGGCACGTTTATCGGCGAGCCGCCGATGAACGTCTACCGTGTGCGGCCCGTCTTCGCCGAGGGCCGCGTTTCCTTCCGCAAGACCGGCGACGGCGGGGAGGGCGGCGAAGTGCTCGGCTACCCGGCCGATGCGATCACCGCCCCGGTGCGCGCGGCGATCGAGCCGCTGTCGGAGATCGTCATCGGCATCCGTCCCCATGACGTCCATGTCGGCGGCGGCGAAACCCCGGCCAGCATCGTCTCGAACCAGTGGATCGGTGACCAGACCCATCTGGAGGCGGAGTTCGCCGGCGGCGTTATCGTATCGACGCTCGACGAGCGCCATCCCGGCCGCACCGGTGATGCGGTGACGATCGACGTGCCGGCGGACAAGCTGCATCTGTTCGGCGGTGACGGCGACGCCATCGCCCACGGACCCGTCCTCGCGTGATGGCGGCGCCGACATGACAGCCCCTGAATCCGCCGGCGGCGCCGAACCGCGAGGCCCCCGAGAACCGGTGATCATCGGGATCGACGCGGGCACCTCGGTGGTCAAGTCCGTCGCCTTCACGCTCGACGGCGAACAGATCGCCGCCGCCGCACGCCCGAACCGCTATTGGCGCACGGATGACGGCGGCGTCGAGCAGGACATGGGCGAGACCTGGGCGGACACGGCGGCAACGTTGCGCGAACTGGTGGAGAAGCTTCCGGGTGGAGCCTCCAGCGTCCTGGCGGTGGCGGTGACTGGGCAGGGCGACGGCACCTGGCTGGTCGATGCCGCCGGCGACCCGGTCGCGCCGGCCTGGCTGTGGCTCGATGCGCGGACCGGCCCGCTTGCGTCCGATCTGATTGATCGGGACTTCTATCCCGCCCACTACGAGACGACCGGCACCGGCATCAATTCCTGCCAGCAGAGCCTGCATCTTCTGCACATGAAGCGGCACATGCCCGAGGTGCTGGCCCGTGCGGCGACGGCGATGCACTGCAAGGACTGGCTGTTCTTTCGCCTGACCGGGGAGCGGGCGTCCGACCCCTCGGAAGCCACCTTCACCTTCGGCGATTTCCGCACCCGGACCTACAGCGACGAGGTGATCGAGGCGTTGGGGCTTGCCGCCGAACGGCATCTTCTGCCGCCGGTTCTCGATGGTGTGGGCGAGAGTCGGCACCTGACGGAGGCGGCCGCGTCGGCAACGGGCCTTTTGTCCGGAACGCCTGTCGTTCTCGGCTATGTCGACGTCGTTTGCACCGGCATCGGCGGCGGGTTGCTCAGCCCCGAGGGGGATGCGGGCTGCTCCATTCTCGGCTCCACCGGCATGCATATGCGCTTCGTGTCCGAGCCCGACGCCGTGGTGCTCAATCCCGACCGCAGCGGCTACGTCATGCTCTTGCCCGCCGGCCGGGCGGTCGCGCAGATCCAGTCGAACATGGCGGCGACGCTGAACATCGACTGGATGCTGGATGTTGCCGGGGGAATCCTGCGCCACGAAGGCGTCGAGCGCGGCCGCGACGATTTCGTGAAGGCGCTCGACCGGCACGTCTTGGAGGCCGAGCCGCTGTCGGCGATCTATCACCCGTATATTTCCGAGGCCGGAGAGAGGGGGCCGTTCATGGATCCGCTGGCCCGGGCGCAGTTCACCGGTCTCCATTCGCAGGCGGGATTTTACGACATGATGCGGGCGGTTTTCGAAGGTCTCGCCTTCGCGGCGCGTGATTGCTACTCGGCGACCGGCGCGATCCCGCGCGAGGTCCGGTTGAGCGGCGGAGCCGCGCGCTCGGCGGCGATGCGCCGGATTTTGGCGAGCGTGATCGATCGCCCGGTCCGCACCGTTGGACAGGCCGAGGCCGGCGCGGCCGGAGCGGCGATGATCGCCGCCGTCCAGCAGGGGCTGCATCCCGACATCGAGGCGGCCGCCGAGGTCTGGACCACGCCCCGCCTTTCGGCCGCGACCGATCCCGACCCGAGCGTCGTCGCCCCATACGACACGGCCTTTTCTCTCTATCGCGACATTCGCGCGATGCTCGGCCCGGTCTGGGCGAGGCTCGCCGCGATCAAGACCGGAGACACCGCCTGATGGACCGCACGATTTCGATCATCGGCGACAATTTCATGCTGCCGGAGATGTTCCGGGAGGCGATCGAGACCGCCTGCGAGAACCTGCCGCCGATCGCTCTTCATACGCTGCCCTGGCCGGATGAGCCGATGGAGCATGGCTATGCGGCGGCCGGCATGGACGGGCTGAAGGAATATCAGGGTTCGGCCGAAGCAACACTTGCCATGATCGGCGAGGCGGAGCTTCTCGTCACCCATCTCGCGCCGCTGTCCCGTACGATGCTGGAGGCGCTGCCGCGGCTGAAATTCGTCGCCGTCTCGCGCGGCGGCCCTGTCAATATCGATATGGATGCCGCCCGCGAACGCGGCGTTCGCGTCGTCAACACACCGGGGCGCAATGCCGGCGCGGTCGCCGAATTCACCCTTGGCGCGATCCTCGCCGAGACCCGCAACATCACCCGCGGCCACGACGCGTTGCGCGGCGGCGACTGGCGCGGCGATCTCTACCGGGCCGACGTCACCGGGCGGGAACTCAGCGAAATGACCGTCGGCGTCATCGGCTATGGCGCGATCGGCACAAGGGTCGTGCGGCTGTTGCGCGCCTTCGGTTGCCGGATACTGGTCGCCGACCCCTATGTGCAGATCACCACCGAGGACCGCCAGGCCGGCGTCGAACATGTCGGCTTCGATCAACTGCTCGCGGAGTCCGACGTCGTCACGCTGCACGCCCGCGTCACCGAGGAGACGACGGGCTTCATCGATGCGGCGGCCTTCGCGGCGATGAAGCCGGGGGCGATCTTCGTCAACACGGCGCGCGGGCCGATGGTCGATTACGACGCGCTCTACGACGCGCTGGCGAGCGGCCACCTGAAGGGGGCGATGCTGGAGACTTTCGCGGTCGAGCCGGCATCGCCGGATCTGCCGCTGCTCAAGCTGCCGAACGTGACGCTGACGCCGCATATCGCCGGCGCGTCGGTGAAGACCGTGACGATCGCCGCCTCGCAGGCGGCCGAGGAAGTGCGGCGATATCTGGCCGGCGAGCCGCCGCTCAATCCGTGCTGAAAGGCCGCGCGGCAACCTCACCGTGGCAAGAGAGAGACTGAAGTCGAGGCATGGACGACGGCGAGGGAAGGAAGAGCAGGATGAGCGATCTCGG
Organism: uncultured Aurantimonas sp.; assembly: GCA_947488615.1. GTDB lineage: Bacteria > Pseudomonadota > Alphaproteobacteria > Rhizobiales > Rhizobiaceae > Aurantimonas. Next base: position 28,874 of record CANKZU010000006.1, on the reverse strand, counting down.
CACGGTCGATCTTCTCGTCGTCGGTGGCGGCATCAACGGCGTTGGGATCGCTCGCGACGCGGCGGGGCGGGGCCTCAGCGTCGTCCTGTGCGAGAAGGACGATCTGGCCGAAGGCACATCGTCGCGTTCCGGCAAGCTGGTGCATGGCGGCCTGCGCTATCTGGAATATTACGAATTCCGGCTGGTCCGCGAAGCGCTGACCGAGCGCGAGGTGCTGCTCGACGCCGCGCCGCACATCATCTGGCCGATGCGCTTCGTGCTGCCGCATTCGCCGGAACAGCGGCCGGCCTGGCTGATCCGGCTCGGCCTGTTTCTCTACGATCATCTGGGCGGCCGCAAGAAGCTGCCGGGAACCCGCAGCCTCGATCTGCGAACCGCGCCGGAAGGTAAGCCGATCAAGGACGGATTCACCAAGGCGTTCGAGTATTCCGATTGCTGGGTGGATGACGCTCGTCTCGTCGTTTTGAACGCCGTCGACGCGCGGGAGCGGGGCGCCACGGTTTTGACCCGCACCGCCGCGACGTCGCTCGTTCGCGATGGCGACGAATGGGCCGCGGTTCTGCAAGGCCACGACGGCGGCGGCGAAGTCCGGCTCCGGGCGCGGGGAGTCGTCAACGCGGCCGGTCCCTGGGTGGAAAACATCGTCCGCAATGTCGCCCGCCAGAACTCCTCGCGCCGCGTCCGCCTGGTCAAGGGCAGCCACATCGTGGTGAAGAAGTTCTGGGAGGGCGAACAGGCGTACCTCTTCCAGAACACCGACAAGCGGGTGGTTTTCGTCAATCCCTACGAAGACGAACTGAGCCTGATCGGCACCACGGACATCGCCTATGAGGGCGATCCTGGCGACGTCACCGTCGAGGATGGCGAGATCGATTACCTGCTGGCAGCCGTCAACCGCTACACCCGCAAACAGCTAACGCGGGGCGATGTGGTTCATTCCTTCGCGGGCGTCCGCCCGCTATTGGAAGACGACGCCGAGAACCCGTCGGCGGTCACCCGCGACTACGTCTTCGACCTCGACGCCGTGAACGGCAAGGCGCCGATCCTTCATATCTTCGGCGGCAAGATCACCACTTACCGCGAGCTTGCCGAGCGCTGCCTCGACCGGTTGAAACCGTACTACCGCCAGATGACCGGGCCTTGGACCGGCAAGGTGCCGCTACCGGGCGGCGATATGCCCGACGCCGATTTCGGCGCCTTCGAAGCGAGCCTCGAACGCCGCTGGCCGTGGATGCCGGCTGATCTGCGCCATCACTACGCCCGTCTCTATGGAACGCGGGCGGAACGGGTTGTCGGATCGTCGGAAAGTCTCGCCGACCTCGGCCGGCATTTTGGCGGTCTGTTTTATCAGGCCGAAGCCGACTATCTGATCGCGGAGGAATGGGCGGCGACGGCGGATGACATCCTGACGCGTCGCACCAAGCATGGCCTCAAGCTGTCCGCCGCCGAGACGGAGAGTTTCCGGCATTGGATGAGCGAGCGAATGGGCGCACTCGGCCCGTGACGGAGCGGCGACAGGCGGACCCGAAAGAGCGTGAAGTCCACCGTTCGGTATCGAGGGCAAATGACCGGACCGTAGCCGGCTATATTATTATTGAAACCGAATGCCGGCTCGCGCGTTAGCGCAAGTGGAGACCTTCCGGGGGGCGGTGCTTTTTCCGCCATCGGAGGGGCTTCTGCGCAGAATGAAGCTCCCGATCACGGCTTGCCGGGATGAAGTCGGGTAAAACAGATTTCCGTGAGCAAGCGCGAACGATGGTGCGGCGGTATGGGTCTGCCGATGAAAGGGCGGAAGTAACGCAAGCCCCTTGGGCGACAGAGTATATCGTTGAATGAAATCTCTCGAATTTGAACGCCTCTTTGAGGCCCTCCCCAGTCCCTATATGGTGCTGGATTCGGAGTTGCGGTACGTGGCCGTCAACCGTGCATACGAGGACGCCGTCATGCGGTCGCGCGCGGATCTCGTCGGCCGGAAGCTGTTCGACATGTTTCCCAATGAGGGGGAAGGCGGCCGCCGGGTGAAAGCCTCCCTGGACGAGGTCCTCAGGAGCGGTTCTCCGGATACGATCGCTTTCATTCCCTATGAGATTCCCCGCCCGGCGGCAGCCGGGGGCGGATTCGAGCAACGCTATTGGACGGCGACGCATACGCCTGTGACGAACTCAGAGGACGACGTCGAATTCATCATTCAGAATACCGTGGACGTGACCGAAATCGTGCGTCTCAAGGAGGCCGGTTCGTTGCCGTTCCGGACAATTCCCAGCGAGTTGGCCCTGCTAAAGCATGCACAGGACGTCGAGGAAGCCTACCAGACGTCGGTCTCTCAAGCCGAGGAATTCCGCCACTTGTTTCGGCAGGCGCCGGGCATGATCGCGGTCGTGCAGGGGCCGGACCATCTGTTCACCTTTGTGAACGACAGCTTTACCCGATTCATCGGAGGGCGTGACACCATCGGCCGCGCACTCCGCGCCGCCACCCCCGAGATTGAGGGGCAGGGTTTCATCGAGATGCTGGACGAGGTCTACGCCGAGGGTCGCAGCTTCGCCGGGGAAGCCGTTCGCGTCATGATCAAGCCGGGTGCCCATGCGAAGCCGGCCGAGGCGTTCGTGGATTTTTCCTTCAATCCGATCCGCAAGGAGAACGGCGAGATATCCGGCGTTTTCATCCAGGGGTTTGATCGGACGGACGTAATCCGAGCGGCCCAGCATCAGCGGGTGTTGGTCGATGAACTGAACCATCGGGTGAAGAACACGCTGTCGACGGTTCAGGCGATGGCGCGGCAGAGCTTCCGCAATCTGCGCGATTCGGAGGAGGCGCGCTATGCCTTCGAAGCGCGAATCATGGCGCTGAGTCAGGCGCACGACGTCCTCTCGGCGCGTCGTTGGGAGGCTGCGGGCCTTTCGGTGCTGCTGCACCAGGAACTCGCGGGTTTCGATCCCGCGCGCATTCGCGTCGCCGGTCCGGAAGTGCATCTGACGTCGAAGTCGGCGATCGCGCTGGCTATGGTTTTTCATGAGCTCGCCAGGAATGCGGACCGCTACGGGGCGATGGCATCTCCCGCCGGAACGCTCGCCGTTGAATGGAATACGTCGGAGCATCGTGACGGTCAGCACCTCGAGGTGACCTGGCATGAGAGCATGGGCGGACTTGCCGATCGCGGGCTGACCCCTGGTTTCGGTATCCGCATGCTGCGGCGGATTATCGAAGGCGAACTTGCCGGGACCCTATCCCTTGACCTCGACGAGACCGGACTCATTTGCAGGTTCGATGTGGCCCTGTCCGAGGTGGATGATTTTGAAAGCTCAGCCGCGTAATGGATCTCGTGACATGAAGGGCCTGAAGATCTTCGTCGTCGAGGACGAAAGCCTTGTCGCCATGCAGCTGGAGGACATGCTGTTCGATCTTGGATGCGAGGTTGTGGGGCTGGCCATGCGCCTCAACGGCGCCCATGAGATGATCGACTCCGGAGTGGAGGTCGATGTCGCGATCCTGGACGTCAATGTCTGCGGCGAGAAAGTCTATCCCGTGGCGGAGCGCTTTCGCAGCGCCGGGGTGCCAATCGTTTTTGCCACGGGCTATGGCCGCTCCGGCATAGAAGAGGAATGGCAGGCCTGCCCGGTCCTGCAGAAGCCCTATACCGAGCAGCAGATCGAAACGTCGATTGGCTCGGCGCTGGGGTAACGGCCAGATGGTCGCCCTGATCGTCGCTTGTCCTGGTCAGGAACATCACCAATTGCCGCTCGTTCATCCCGATACTGGCAAGACGTGCACTCGGCTTGGCCTTGCGGGTGGCTTCACGCCGTTCGGCGCCGACCATAAGCAGAAGCTTCGGGCCGCGCGGACCAGTGCCGTTCGCATCGGGATTATTTCCTCTCGCGCCGGATCGTTGCGCGTCAGTATTCGTTGATCGGCGGGGAACTGATCCCGACTGCCGGCAAACCGGAGGCAGTCCCGAAAGCCACGGATTTTCGCATGGACGTTTTCGTCAAGACCCTGATGGACAGCCTCGGTGCCTTCGGCATCGCCCTGTTGATGTTCCTGGAGAACATCTTCCCGCCGATCCCATCCGAGCTGATCATGCCGTTGGCCGGCTATCAGGCCGCGATCGGCCAGATGTCGATGGTCACCGTCATCCTCGCCGGGACGATCGGATCGCTCCTCGGCATCATCCCTTGGTACTACGCTGGCAAACTGATCGGCAAACGCCGCCTGAAACATCTCGCGGCGCGTCACGGTCGCTGGCTGACATTGTCGCCCGACGACGTCGACTCCGCCGATGGCTGGTTTCGTCGCCACGGCTTTTCGGCCGTCCTGTTCGGCCGCCTGATCCCCACCATCCGTACGGTGATATCGGTGCCTGCCGGGATCGCGAAGATGTCACTGCCGATCTTCCTTCTGCTGTCGGCGATCGGCAGCCTCGTCTGGACCAGCCTGCTGGCCGGCGCGGGCTATCTGCTGGGGAAAAACTACGAGGCGGTCGAGGCCTATGTGGGGCCCGTGTCCAACGTCGTATTGGGTCTGATCGTGATCATTTACATCTACCGTGTCGTGACATTCGAGGCGAAGGACGAGCCGGACGCAAGCGAGCCGTCGGAAGCGGAGGGGTAGGCCGGAGGCGGAATGCGGGAGGAAGAGTGGAGCTCGGTTTTCCGTCCGCATTCCCCGCGAATCGACGGGAATGGACCCGAGTCATCGTGATCCAGGGTCGACTATCCTATTATCGACGGCGGGCGTTAAGAGGGCAGGGTATCCATGAAACGAACGCGCGCGAAAAATCAGGCCGGCACGGTTGCGGGGCTGTTTCGCACCGGCGACGGTGGCTTCGAAACGGCACCGGTCCCGTCGCTCGATCTCGGCTTCGACGGCATCGCCGGCGATCGTCATGGTGGAACCACACGCCGGTCGGGCGGACGCGAGCCTTGGTATCCGCGCGGCACGGAGATCCGCAACGAGCGCCAGCTTTCGCTGCTGGCCGCCGACGAACTCGCCGATGCCGCCGCGCGCCTCGACATTCCCGAAATCCGGCCGGAATGGATCGGCGGCAATGTGCTCGTCGAGGGCATTGCCGACCTGTCATGGCTGCCGCCCCGCACGATCCTCATGTTCGCCGGCGGCGCCACCTTGCGGATCGACGGCGACAATGGCCCGTGCCGGCTGTCGGGCCGTGCCATCGCCGCTCGATATGAGGGACGCGGCGACATCGAACTCGGCTTCGTCTCGGCGGCAAAGTACCGGCGTGGCCTTGTCGCCTGGGTGGAAAAGCCGGGGCGCATCGTGATCGGAGAAGCCTTCGAGGCCCGCATCCCGGAGCAGTGGATCTACGAATAGAGCCGCGGGGAGGCGGGCATTCAGGATGACCCCCCCTTTTACGGTTCAGGAGCGGCCTGCGTCCTTACCCTCCGCGCGGTCGAGCATGCCATCCTCCGCAAACGGGGCGTCACTGTCAGCCTCCGCATCCAGCCGCCGCGTCGCGCCCCAGCGGTCGAGCACGGCGTTGATGGCGTCGAGCACGAAGAAGCGAGCGGCGTCCCGGTCGTAGCCCTCGTCCAACAAAACGTCGTAATCGGTATGGACATGCCGGATATGGGCCACGGTCGCCAGCCAGACTGCGTTATCGGGCGATAGCGCCCGCATGTGGCGCGCGCGCGCCGCTGCGCGGATCGCCTCGGCGTCGAGGAAAGGCGCGCGCGGGATCGCCGCAGTTAGCGCGCGGGCAACGCGCTTTTGCCGGTCGGTCGGCATCCTTTACTCCGGCGGCGCATCGATCGACGCAAGATACGGCTTGATGTCGATGAGCGGCGTGCCGTCGCGCACGTCGATCGCGTCGATGGTCAGGCTGCCGGCAGCAAGATCGACATGGAGCAGCCGAACGAGGTGTAACCCGATCGGGTTCGGCCGTACCGGCGAGCGCAGCGTGAAGGTGCCGCGTGGGCCATCGGCATGGCGCGGCGCCTGTAGGGCGAGATCCCGCTCGGCGCCGTCGAGCCACGTCAGCAGGAATACCCAACGATCCGCGCCGAGTCCGGTCAGCGCGCCCCGCCAGTGCGCGTCGATCTCGACTTGGGCGGGCTGCCCGCGCTCGCGTGCGTCGGACAGGTTTTTCGGACAATCGTCCCGGCTCGCCCAGGGCGAGCGGATATGACCGATAAAGGCCAGCCCCGCGTCGTCATAGTTTGGCTTCGGCCCCTCGAAGCGAACCTCGCCAGGACGAACGGCCGGCGCGCATTGGCCGGACGCGGTCATCGCCGTTTCTCCGATCGTCGGCAGCGCCTGTCCTCCAACGGGTTTGGTGAAAGCGCCGCGCTCATCGAAAACCGCTTGCATCGAGCAGGCTCTTCACATAAAGATATCTTTATATCGTAATTGAGACCCGGCATGCTGGACATCCAAAAACTTTCCTTCGATCCTCTCGTCGACGCCCTCAAGGCGGTCGCCGAGCCGACGCGACTGCGCCTCGTTCTGCTGCTCGCCCGGAGCGATCTGACGGTCAGCGAGCTTACGACGATTCTCGGACAATCCCAGCCGCGCATTTCGCGGCATTTGAAGCTGCTGGTGGAGTCGGGCGTGCTGGCACGATACCAGGAGGGGGCTTGGGCCTATTTTCGTGTCAGCGACGACGCGTCGGTGGTGGGGCTGGTGCGCTCGCTTTTGTCCTGGGCGGACGAGGCTGACCCGACGGTCGAACGTGACGGCGAACGACTGGAAGCGGTGCGAGCCGAGCGAGCGCGTCGCGCCGCCGACTATTTCGCCCGCAACGCCGGCCATTGGGATCGCATCCGCGCGCTGCATGCCGCCGACGCCGAGGTCGAGCGGGCGCTTGTTGCCGCCTTGGGGAGCAAGCGGATCGGAACCCTGCTCGACATCGGCACGGGTACGGGCCGAATTCTCGAACTCCTGGCTCCGCGCTGCGAGCGGGCGGTCGGCATTGACGCCTCGCGCGAGATGCTGGCGATCGCCCGCGCCAAGCTCGACGCGGCACAGATCGTCAACGCCCAGGTGCGCCAGGGCGATGCCTATCATCTGCCGGTTGAGCGTCAGGCCTTCGATCTCGTGACCCTCCATCAGGTGCTACACTATCTCGATGATCCGCAAGCCGCGATTGCGGAGGCGGCGCGGGCCGTCGCACCGGGCGGCCGTTTGGCTATCATCGATTTTGCACCCCATGAACTGGAATTCCTGCGCGCCGAGCACGCTCATCTGCGCCTCGGTTTTTCCGACGCCATGCTGCTTGGCTATCTGGAAGACGCGGGTCTCGAGCAGGTCAGCATCGAGCATCTCGTTTCCAGCGGCGGCGAGACCGGGGAACTCACCGTGACCATCTGCATTGCGAAGGACCCGCGCCTCCTGGTCGCGGCAACTGCCTCCGCCCGTCAAACCCTCGTTAGCTGAGAAGAGAAAGCCGTCATGAGTCGCCCCAATCCCCTTTCTACGTCCGGCATCGATGTCTCCTTCGAGTTCTTTCCGCCGAAGACCGAGAAGATGGAGGAGAATCTCTGGCGCGCGATCGAGCGGTTGGCGCCGCTCGGCCCCAGCTTCGTCTCGGTGACCTACGGCGCCGGCGGTTCGACCCGCGAGCGTACCCATCAGACGATCGAGCGCATCCTGAAGGAGACGCAGTTGACGCCGGCGGCGCATCTGACCTGCGTCGACGCCACCAAGGAAGAGGTCGACGCTGTCGTCCGTCAATATTGGGAGACCGGCGTTCGTCATTTCGTCGCGCTGCGCGGCGACAGCCAAGCCGGCGTCGGCGGCGAATATATCGCCCACAAGGACGGCTATCGCAACGCGGTCGAACTGGTCGCGGGCCTGAAAGCCTTTGCCGATTTCGAGATTTCGGTCGCCGCCTATCCCGAGAAGCATCCCGAAAGCCCGGATTTCGCTACCGACATCGACCTGTTGAAGCGCAAGGTCGACAACGGCGCCACCCGCGCCATCACCCAGTTCTTCTTCGACAACGATACCTTCGAACGTTACGTCGAGCGGGTCCGTCGCGCCGGCATCTACATTCCGATCGTGCCCGGCATCGTGCCGATCCACGACTTCACCAAAGTCGCGCGCTTCTCTGAGGCAACCGGCGCCACTATCCCTGCCTGGCTCGCGGCGCGCTTTGAGGGGTTGGAGGATGACGAGCAGACGCGCAGCCACGTCGCCGCGGCGGTCTGCGCCGATCAGGTGCTGGATCTACAGAAGCGCGGCATCTCCGACTTCCACTTCTACACCATGAATCGGGCCGATCTGGTCTATTCGATCTGCCACATCCTCGGGCTTCGCGCCGACGAGGCGTCGGCGCCGGCGGGCTCCGCCAGCGAAGCCGCCGCCGCCTGAACTGCTGGCGGCGCGGCTATCTGATCAAGACGCAAAAAAGCCGGGGTGACCCGGCTTTTTCGAATTGGGGCCGCTTGCAACGCGGCGTCGGATCTCATCCGATATCAGGGCACGACACCCACGACCATGGCGCCGACAAAAACGAATGCGGCCAGGATCATTACCAAATTCAGCGAACGCGTCAGTTCCATTGCATCGCCTCCTCGTTGACGAGATGTGCCCGGAAGGTAACGAACCTGAATCCAGCGTAAACCCCAATTCGTCGCTGCACCGCACTGCCGTTCTGGGCCAACTGCCGTAAACCGCTGCAAAGACGAAGGATGCGGGCGCGAAGAGCGTCCGATATTTTTTTCACGCGCTGACTTTCGTGATCGAAAGCCAGCCGAAACCGCTGTTGGGTAAGGCTAAGCGCGCCGCCGGGCCTGCTTGGCGTTACGCCTTGAAATGTCTGGTGATCTCCACTTGCGTGCTGGTTGGAACCGCGAAACGGCGGCGTTCGGGGGCACCGAGGTGCGTTCACGATCACCCCGCCGCATTCGCGCCGCATTGGCCGGCGCCGCCTCATCGCGCTTGCAGGCGGTCTTCGAGCAGCCTGGCGATAGACAGCGTCGTCCGGTCGCGGCCGAAGCGGGTGACGATCGTCAGCCCGAGCGGCAGGCCCTCCGGCGTCGCCAGCCCCGGCACGTTGACGCAAGGATTGCCGGTCAGCGTCCACAGCTTGTTGAGCGCCGGGTCGCCGGTGGTGGCGAGTCCCTTCGGGGCCGGCCCGAAGGCGGAGGGCGCCAGCAGCGCGTCGCAGGTGTCGAACAGGGCCGCCGCCGCCTTCCGCCCGATCCGCGCGGTGCGTCGTCCCGCGTCGTATGCCTCGGGCGTGACCGCCGCGCCTTCATCGAGTTGCGCCAGCACGTTCGGTCCCATCCGGCTCCGATGCATCGTCCGCTCGTGTAGGAGCGCCTGCGCCGCCTCGAAATTCTGAACGTCGCCATGCGCCGCGCGAGCCGCTTCCAGCGCTGCCGGCTCGGGGAGATCGACGAGCTTGGCGCCGGCCGCCTCGAGCGCCTTGGCCGCCGTCTCCCATGCCGCCGCCATCACCGGGTCGAGCTGTTCATCCAGCGCCGTGCGATACAGCCCGATCGTCAGCCCCGATCCGTCGGCGAGCGGCTGCGCCGTCAACTCCCGCCCGCTGAGGCATTCCGCCAGCAGCGCGACGTCGGCGACGCCGGCCGCGAACAGGCCCGCGGTGTCGAGCGTCCAGGAAAACACCTTCATGCCGACCGTCGGCAAGAGCCGGAAGCTCGGCTTGTAGCCGGCGATGCCGCAGAACGAGGCGGGCCGGATCACCGAGCCGCCGGTCTGCGAGCCGCAGGCCGCCGCCAGCATTCCCGCCGCGATGCCGGCCGCCGAGCCCGACGACGAGCCGCCGGGCGTGTGGGCCAAATCATGCGGGTTGCGCGTCGGCGCCGGGTCCATCGAGGCGAATTCCGTGGTCGCCGTCTTGCCGAGTATCGCCGCGCCCCGCAGCCGGCCGGCGGCGACCAGCGGCGCGTCGGCCAGCGGCTGGTGGCCCTGATAGATCGGCGAGCCGTGCTCGGTCGCCATGTCGAAGGTATCGAAGATGTCCTTGACGCCGAAGGGCACGCCGCGAAGCGGCCCGGTGGCGGCGCTCGCCTCGGCAATGCTGTCCGCCGACGCCCGGCGGACGAAGGCGCCGATCACGCCGTCCAGGCTGTCGATACGCGCGTTCGCGTCCCCGATCACGGCCTCCGGCGTGGTGCGTCCGGCCTCGATGTCGGCGGCGATGCGGGTGAGGCTCAGCGGCGCCAGCTTCATGGGGACGGGCGAGGGAAGGGACATGGGCGGGCATCCTGTTGCGGTGCCCGCCTGTTTAGAGGCCGCGCGGGCGTGCCCGCAAGCGCCTGTCACCCGAAGGCGCGCCGAATCGGCTAAGCTGCCCATTCGCGTCCGGTGCTCTAGTTGCGGACGAGCCGGCCGGTCATCCGGCCGCCAGCCCAGCGGAGAGACGCCTTGCAGAGTTTTCCCACGGCGAAGGACGCCGCCCTCACGCTGCGCCCCGACGTGCCGGTCTATTGCTTCCGCCCCGACGTTCTGACCGCCGACGCGCAGCGCTTCATGGCGGCGTTTCCGGGCGACACCGCCTATGCGGTCAAGACCAATGGCGAGCCGATGGTGCTCGAAACCCTCAGCAAGGCGGGGATCAAAATCTTCGACGTCGCCTCGCCGGGTGAGTTCGCCGCCGTCGCCGCCGCCCAGCCCGATGCCGAAATGCTCTACATGCACCCGGTCAAGGCGCAGTCGGACATTCGCCTGGCGCTGGAGACCTACAACATCCGCGTCATGTCGCTCGACCATGAGGACGAGGTCGCCAAGATCCTGCGCATCGTCCGCGCCCTCGATCTCGACCCTGCCAGCATCACCCTGTTCGTGCGGCTGCAGACCAAGGGCAGCGCGGCCTACGAATTGTCGAAGAAGTTCGGCGCCGCGCCCGGCCACGCCGTCGAGCTCTTGCAGCGCTGCCACAAGATCGGCTTCAAGGTCGGGCTCTGCTTCCATGTCGGCTCGCAGATCGAGGACCCGGAGACCTACGAGCGGGCGCTGGCCTCGGCCGACTGGGTGCGCAACCGTGCGGACGTACCGCTCGCCGGCCTCGACGTCGGCGGCGGCTTTCCGGCCGAATACGGCCACGACCCGCGCCGCAAGAAGCGTCAGATGCCGGGGCAGGACGAGATCATGGCGCGGCTGCGCGCCGATCTGGCCGAATGGGGTTTCGACACGATGCCGCTGGTGGCCGAGCCGGGGCGGGTGATCGTCGCGAGAGCCTTTTCGCTGATCGTCCGGGTGCTTTTGCGCAAGGGCAAGCGGCTCTACATCAATGACGGCATCTGGGCGTCACTGTCGGATTCATGGACCGGCAAGATCACGTTGCCGGCGCGCTTCATCCCCGATCCGGCGAGGACGCGCCGCAATGGCGATCCGAAGAACATCCAGGCCTTCAAGGTCTGCGGCGCGACCTGCGACAGCGTCGACATCCTGTCGCGGCCGTTTTGGCTGCCGGAGACGGTCGACACCGGCGACTGGATCGAGATCGGCCATATCGGCGCCTATTCGCTGTCGCTGCGAACCCGCTTCAACGGCTTTTACCCCGACAGCTTCGTCGAAGTGACGACGCCCTTCGACGCCGGCGCCGCGGCCGAGGGCTATGCCAGCCTTGAGACGATGGCGGATTGAGGGGAGGCCTGTCGGGAAAATCGGACCCGGGCGGTTGGTGGCGACGACCCACGAGCCGTCCCTCCGCCAGCCGCCCCTCAATTATTGATCGCGATGATCCGCCAGCGGACGCTGTTGCAGGCATTGTCGGCGCAGACCGCGGACAGCCACACCTCTCCGGCGCCAACCATGACGCCGTCGCTGTTGACCATCAGATCCCCGATCTCCTGTTCGGCCACCAGGGTCTGGGTGTCCGGCATGACGAGACTGTCGAGATTGTCGATCAGGTCCTGCGCTTCGGGGACGTCGTAGACTTCGCCATTCGCCCGGACGGTCAGCGGATAGGAGCCGAGCTTCGCCACCGCAACCGAAATGGGCACCGTTCTTCTCCCAGACGGGGAGAAGGGTCCGAATGACGGGCGAGACACGCGGCTCGCCCTGGAGCCGCGAAGCGCCGGATGAGGGGGCGAGCGCAGCGAGGCAGCCGCGGATGACGAGGCAGGCAGCGCCACCGCCCGAGCCTTCAGCCCGCCGCCACGCTACCCCGCACCCTTCGCCCGCCCCACCCCGCCGTCAGCGTGGCGCGAGGGTGGCGATGAGTTCGTTCGCGACAGTCGCCATCGCGATCGAGGCGGAGAAGTTGAACTGGTTGATCGACATGAAGACGCCAACGCCTCTCGTCGGCGCGAAGGCGATGTAGCTGAACACGCCGTTGGTCCCGCCCGCCTTCTGGAGGATCAGCGGGCGGTCGTCCTCCGGCATCATCACGACCCAGCCGAGCCCCATCGCGTCCATATGGCCCGACTCGTCCATGCCGTAGACCGGATCGAGGCCGTCGCGGACGAGATAGGCGGCGTGGCTCAGCGTCCGGGCCTCCATGCCCTCGCCGAAGCGGTCGAGATTCCATTCGAGATACCGGATCATGTCGTTCGCCGTGGTGTGGAGGCCGGACGCGCCGAACCGGTTGGGGATCGGCTCGCCCGGGTCCATTTCCGCGCCGTTCCAGTCGTAGCCGGTCATGACGTCGTCGCCGTCCGGCCGCGCGTAGCCCGTCGTATCCAGCCCGAGCGGATCGAGGACGGTTTCCCGCAAAAGCTCGCGGTAGGGCCGGTCCGCGGCGCCGGACAGCGCCATCGCCAGAACGTCGAAGCCGATGTTGGAATAAAGGATGCCGGTTCCGGGTGTGAAAAGCAGGGGATCGCCTTCGAGGTTCCCGGCGAAGGAGGCGTCGCCGTATTTCTCCGCGCCGTCCACCGGCTGGAGCTCCCGGCCGAGACCGCTCGAATGGGTGGCGAGGTCGACGAGGCGGATCGGGTGCTCACGCTCCGGCAATGTGTCGACGCGGTCCACATACGGCCCGGCCGCGTCCGTCAGATTCACCGTGCCGCCCGCGGCGAGATGGGCGAGCGTCAGTCCGGTGAAGGTCTTGGTGATCGACCCGACGCCGATGCGCGTGTCGCCGTCGGGCTGTCGGCCCGAGCCCTTGGCGGTCTCCCCGAAGCCGAACACGGCGCTTTCGCCGCCGCGAACCGCCGCGATGACGAGCCCCGGCACGGCGGTATCGAGGTGGAAGATCTGGCCGGTGAAGCTGACCGCGTCGTCCAGCAGCGGGTCGTCCGCGTAAGCCGGGGCGCTGCCCGCCAGCGCCACGATGAACAGGCAAAGCGGGACTCTCAGGCCGATCGCGCGTTGCATGGCGGTCCCTCCATATCTTGCCTTCGGACAGGCATGATACACCGGCCTGGCAGCCCGGCAAGTTAGCGGCGGCCGGGGCGGGGTGGCGCGATGCTCTTCGTGCAACCTATGTTGGCCGAAGGTCCATTCTCAGGGAAACTCGTCATGGCGATGCGCGTCAGCAAACTCGATCTGCCGCCGGTCTGGGCGCTGGGGGCGATCCTGGCCGAATGGCTCGCCGCCTGGTGGCTGCCGCTCTGGCGCTTCGCCGCGCCGGTGACGACGGCGATCGGCATCGCGCTTTTCGTCGGCGGCGTCGCGATCATTCTCTGGTCGGCGCTGTGGTTCCGGCGCAAGAAGACGCCGATCGAGCCGCGCAATGTGCCGAAAGCGCTGATCGTCGAGGGTCCGTACCGGCTCAATCGCAACCCGATCTACACCGGCATGACGCTGGCCGTCTTCGGCGCGGCGCTCTGGTTCGGGGCGCTGTCGGCGTTGATCGTCGCGGCGGTCTTCCCGTTCGTGATCACTCGCCGCTTCATCAAGGGCGAGGAGGCGGGGCTCCGGCAAACCTTCGGCGCCGAGGCGGAGGCTTATTTCCGCCGCGCCCGCCGCTGGTGAGGCTCAGTTTCGTTTCGGCGTAATATCCTTCATCGCCTCCGGGTCGATGTCGCCCTCTGCCGACAGATCGCCCTCGCCGAAATGGTCGAGGATCATGTCGAGGTTGCGCCGGTGCGCCTTGAACACGACGTCGAAGACGTCGCCGACCAGCGGCACCGACCCGACGGCGAAGTCGATCCCCAGATTGCCGGCCATCTTGATGAGCTTGTGCGTCGGCAGGCCGAGCCGTCGCGCCTCGTTGATGATGTAGACCCCGATCAGACCACCGGCGGCGTCGCCGACGCCGGGGATCAGCCCCATGATCGAATCGCCGCCGAAGCGGATGCCGGTGCCGGGAATGCGGATCGCCGTGTCCATCAGCCGCGCGACGCGGGCGACCCTCTTCAAGCGGCGCCGGTGGTCGGCGAGATGCGTCGGGTCGGCTGTCGGCATGGATGGGTCCTCGGTGATGTCGGCCTGCGCGGCCTTGTAGGCGAGGGATATGGTGCCGAGGCCGCTGCTTGAACAGATGGCGCAAGGCGATCTCTGTGACGGCCAGGTCCGGCTCGCGATGGAAACGGTATTGGCCGCGTCGACCGGGCCGCGCCGCTGCGTCGGCCCGATCCGCAAAGCCGCGGGCCCGATCAAGGATTTTGCTGCCCCGCGACACACCTGCGCCAAGGTTGCTCTATCATTTGGGCGGCTAAGCGATTCGCCGGGAATACGAGGAGACACGCGTGGAAGAAGCCGTCGTCGATGCCCATGGCACGGGATTGACCGAAATCGCCTTCGTCATCGTGGTTGCGGTCACCGTCGGCCTCGGGTTGATGCGGCTGAAGCAGCCGCCGCTGGTCGGCTTCATTCTCGCCGGCGTGCTGCTCGGGCCGTCGGGCCTCGAAATCATCTCCACCTCGAACGAAAACGTCACCATGCTCGCCGAGATGGGCGTGTTGATGCTGTTGTTCTTCATCGGCATGGAACTGTCGCTGAAGGCCTTCGTCGCGTCGCTGAAACCGGCGGTGCAGATCGCCGGCGGCCAGCTTCTGGCCGCGATGGCGATTTCCTTCGGGCTGATGCTGATCTCCAAGGCGACGCTCGCCGAGGCGATCATCCTCGGTTTCATCATCGCGCTGTCGTCGACCGTGGTCGCCATGAAGGTGCTGGAGGATCTCGGCGAACTGCGCGCCGAGCCGGGCCGCATCGCGGTCGCCGTCCTGATCGCCCAGGATATCGCCGTGGTGCCGATGCTGATCATCGCCTCCTCGCTCGGCGGTGAGGAGGCGGTTGGCTGGGGCGTGCTGGTGGTCAAGATCACCATCGCGGTGGCGGTGCTCGCGGCCCTGCTCTGGTTTCTCGGGCGCGGCCCGAAGCTGAAGCCGTCCTTCGCGTCGGCGGTGGAAAACAATGTCGAGATTCTGGCGCTCGGCTCGCTCGCCTTCTGTTTCGCCGCAGCGTCGCTGTCGGGTCTCCTCGGCCTGTCGCCCGCCTATGGCGCGTTCATCGCCGGGCTCGTCGTCGGCTCCTCGACCCTGCGCTCGCCGGTCATTCATGTGGTCGAGCCGATCCAGGCGATCCTGCTCGTGGTGTTCTTCCTGTCGATCGGGCTCTTGATCGATCTCGACTACATCATCGAGAACTGGACCCTGGTGCTGATCGCCTCGGTGTTCGTCATCATCGCCAAGAGCGTCGTCAACGTGATGCTGATCCGGATGGCCGGCCTGCCGCACAAGACGGCGGTCGAGGCCGGCCTGTCGATGGCGCAGATCGGCGAATTCTCCTTCGTGCTGGCGGCGGTCGCCTTCGCCTCGGGCGCGATCGGCGGCGACGTCTATCGCCTGGCGCTGGCGGTGACGGCGGTCTCGCTGCTGGTGTCGCCGGCCTGGATGGTGGTCATGCGCCAGCTCGAGGGCGAGGCGCGCTTCGGCTATGCCGAATTCCGGCACGCCTTGGCCGAACTTTACGGCGACCGGGTCGAGCAGGTGGAGGATTTCGGCGTTTGGGTGAAAACCCGTGGCCGGGCAGTTCGGCGGGCGCTGCGGCGGCGCAAGGCTGCGCGTCACAACAGAGGCGGAGCCAAGGCGAAGCCGCCAGCCGAGCAGACGGCCCCCGGCGAGTGAGACCTTTCCTTCGCGCCGTGATGGCGGCCACGGAGGAGAGGGGCGCTGGCCGCTTGCCGGATACGCCCAGCTTTGCTTACCTCCCGCAGTGACGGGGGAAGCCGATTCCATGGACGAGCGCGCGCGTGACACCGAGACGGCCGAGATCGACCGCTTCATCGCCAGATGGGCGGAGACCGGCGGGGCCGAAATGGCCAACGCCCAGAGCTTCATCAACGAGCTGTGCGATCTTCTTGGCGTGCCGCGCCCGGACGGCGCCCGCCCGAACGAGGCATTGAACGACTACGTCTTTGAAAAGCGCGTCGACCATCGCATTCGCGGCCTGACCACCGCCCACCGCATCGACTGCTACAGGCGCGACAGCTTCATCCTCGAGGCCAAGCAATCCTCCACCGAGGCGCGCCGCGCCGCCGCCTGGAACAAGGCGATGCGCGCCGGAGGGCTCGAGTCCATACCCACGATCCGGCGAGTGGATCGACCAAGATCACCCGCGAAATTCAAGCTATTTTATCTTTTTGAGGACCAAGATGCATGGATTTATTAAAGCTCTATGATTACGCGGAATCTCTGAAGGCGAAGTTTGCACTTCCCGGCTCCGCTTCGCCCGAAGATCAGTTGAAGCCGGCCATAGCCGATCTCCTGAAATCCGCCGGGGCGGCCTATGGGCTGGTCGTGAACACTCGCACCGAAACACATCTGTCGGAGCATAAGGTCCGACCGGATATTGCAATTTACGTCGGCGGGCTGATCTGCGGTTATATCGAATTGAAGGCCCCCGGCCTCGGGGCCGATGCGCCGAAACTTAAAGGCGAGCACAACAAGAAGCAGTGGGAAAAGCTCACGGGCCTGCCGAACCTGATCTATACGGATGGGCGGGACTGGGCACTTTACCGTACCGGCGAACGTCCGGACGACCAGCCCATTGTCCGATTGCACGACGACCCGACCGACAAGGGCAAGGCAGCCACGACCAAGGACGACGCCGAGGGGCTGGAACGCCTGTTCCGCGATTTTCTTAGCTGGCAGCCGAGCGTCCCGCACAACCCGCCCGGCCTCGCCAGATACCTCGCGCCACTAAGCCGCTTCCTGCGGTCTGAGGTCGAAAACGCCCTCGGCCAGACGGGCTCCGCCGTCGGGCTTCTCGCGGTCGAGTGGCGGCAGTTCTTCTTTCCCGATTCCGACGATGCCAAATTCGCGGATGCCTACGCCCAGACCGTGACCTATGCGATGCTGCTGGCCCGCCTGTCCGGCGCGGCCAAGCTCGACCCGACCGAGGCAGCCAAGACGCTCGACAAGAACAACGGCCTGCTTGCTCGAACGTTGGAGCTTCTTGGGCAAAGGGACGCACGCGAGGAACTGTCGGTCGGCTTCGAGATGTTGCAGCGCTCGCTCGAAGCCCTGAATCCCCACGACTTCCTGAAATCGAAGCCCGACCTCTGGCTTTACTTCTATGAGGATTTCCTTGCTGCCTATGACCCCAAGCTGCGCAAGGATTATGGCGTCTACTATACTCCGCGCGAAGTCGTGGAATTGCAGGTGCGGCTCGCGAGCGAGCTTCTGGAAAAGCGGTTTGGCAAAAAACTCGGATTTGCCGACGATGGCGTGGTGTTCCTCGACCCCGCCGTGGGCACCGGCACCTATCCCGTCGCGGCGATCAAACACGGGCTGGAGAAGGTGCGCGCGCGGTCCGGCCCCGGCGCGGTGCCTGCCCGCGCACGCCAGATGGCCGAGAATATGCACGGGTTCGAGGTGTTGGTTGGCCCCTATGCCGTCGCGCACCTCCGGCTGACACAGGCGCTCGAAGGCGCGATGAACGACGCCAATGCTGCGGCGGGCGAGCCGGAGGAGAAGCTGGGCAAGCGGCTGAACATCTATTTGGCGGATACACTGGAAAGCCCGAATCATGCCCCGCCAGGTGGGTTCGACCTGACCCACAAGGCTCTGACGAACGAGCACGAGGCGGCGCGGAAGGTGAAGCAAGGCGGCGACATTCTCGTGTGCCTCGGCAACCCGCCTTATGATCGAGAACGCCGAGCAGAAGACGGCACAAAGCCCAATAAAGGTGGCTGGGTTCGGTTTGGCGATCAAATTGCCGGAGGGGCCAAACAAGAGCAGCAGGGCGAACGCCCGATCTTTGAGGACTTTCTGAAGCCTGCTCGCGACGCAGGGAAGGGTCTGAACCTGCAAGTCATCTTCAATGACTACGTATATTTTTGGCGCTGGGCGCTTTGGCGGATGTTAGAGCGACAGAATTGCGGAGGTATCATCACGTTCATCACGGCTTCTAGCTACCTCGTTGGCCCCGGCTTCGTTGGCGTCCGGGAAGTGATGCGCCGGAGTTTCGATGAGCTTTGGATTATTGACCTCGGCGGCGACAATCTTGGCGCCCGAAAAACGCCAAATGTATTCGCAATTCAGATTCCCGTTGCTATTGCTTTAGGCATTCGTGGACCCAAGCAGGAACCGGACAAACCCGCAAACGTGCGATATGCAAAAATTGAAGGCGGAACCCGGGAAGAAAAGCTGACCAAGCTCGAAGCCATATCGAGCATTCAAGAATTTGACTGGCGTGAGTGCGCTACCGAGTGGCAGGCCCCATTTATGCCAATCGGAAAGGGGGCTTATTTTGATTGGCCCAAGGTCGTTGATCTTTTCCCATATCATACCGCGGGGGCCGTTTT
The DNA here is from genome assembly GCA_947488615.1 of uncultured Aurantimonas sp. GTDB lineage: Bacteria > Pseudomonadota > Alphaproteobacteria > Rhizobiales > Rhizobiaceae > Aurantimonas. Next base: position 10,252 of record CANKZU010000006.1, on the reverse strand, counting down.
CTATCGCAGCTGGCCAATCGGAGAAACTGAAGCAGTATTAAGTGCCAGATGGAAAAAACTGAGCGGTTCCAAGGCGCCAGATCGCCCCAAACTATTTAAGACCTCCAGGGACAGAACGGTTCATTATACCGTAGGGCAACGAGACCTTGCGGGATACGGCGAGCCTCCCATTTCCGCATTGGAAAATACAAGCGATGAGCCGAAAGCTATTCGATTTGGTTATCGTTCTTTCGATCGTCACAATGCCCTATATGACTTCCGGCTCGGTGACTTCATTCGTCCGACCCTAGCTCGAATTTCTAGCGAACAACAGACTTTCCTCGTTTGCCCTGACTCACTCGTTTGCGGTCACGGCGCGATTTGTACAGTTACTCCTCATATCCCGGATCAGCATTACTTCCGCGGCTCTTTCGGCGGAAAGGACGTGATTCCCCTTTACCGGGACGCTGCCGGAACCGAACCGAATGTGACCGGCGGCTTGCTGGACGCGCTCGGAATAGGCTACAGCGCCACGCCCACGGCAGAGGACCTCGCCGCCTACGTCTATGCCGTCCTCGGTGGCCAGTCCTATACCCGCCGCTTCTGGAACGAACTCGAAACCCCCGGTCCCCGCATTCCCCTGACGAAAGATGACGCGATCTTTACTGAGGTCGCGAAGCTGGGCCGAAGGCTGATCTGGCTGCATACGTATGCCGAGCGCTTTCGGGGCGAGGATCGGGGTGACGAGGTTCCAATGGGTAACGCGACGACGATCAAGGGCGTCTCCTCCGACCCGGCGCACTATCCCGCCGAGTTTGGCTACAACCCAGTCACGCGCGAAATCGCCGTGGGGGATGGCCGGCTCGGCCCCGTGGCGCCCGAGGTGTGGGAGTTCGAGGTGTCGGGCCTGAAGGTCGTGCAATCCTGGCTTGGCTACCGGATGAAGAAGCGAGCTGGCAAGAAATCCTCGCCACTGGACGAAATCCGCCCGGAAGGCTGGACGGCGCGAATGAGCGACGATCTTCTGGAGCTCGTGTGGGTTCTTGAAGCAACCTTGGCGATGGAGCCCGAACTGGAAAAGGCCCTCGACAAGGTCGTTGCCGGTCCCTGCTTCACGGCCGCCGAACTGCCCACGCCGAAGCCTGAGGAGCGCAAGGCACCCGGGACGGTCAGCGCCACCGGGGGGCTTCTAGAGATGATGGGCGTCAAGGATGGCGAGGCTGGCGATGACGAGGAGTGAGACGCCGAGCTGGGCGAGCGGCTCGATGCCTTCCGCAAGCAGCGCCTCGCCGAGCACGATTTCCTGACCATGACCGGGCTCTACAACGTGCTGGAGCGCGTCCGCGCGCTGGAATGGGCCGGGCGTGCCGGGCAGGGCGCCCATTCCTCTCCCCTCGGGGGAGAGGGTGGTTCGCGAAGCGAACCGGGTGAGGGACAAGGCGCTGGTGGCACGACCCCTCATCCGGCGCCTGCGGCGCCACCTTCTCCCCGCCGGGGAGAAGAACCGGGCGCAACCGCCGCGCCCGCCGCCGTCCCGTCGCTGAGCGAGGCGGAGCGCGCCATCTACGATGCCGGGCTGATCGCCGTCCTGAAGGAAATTCACGACGACATCGACCGCGCCGTCTTCGCCGCCTATGGCTGGGAGGATCTTGGCGATCGCCTCGTCGGTCGGCCCGGCGCCACCATGCCCTCGCCATTCAAGAGCGAGGATCAGGAGGCCGCCGAGGAGGAGCTTTTGAGCCGTCTCGTCGCGCTCAATCTGGAGCGCCAGGCCGAGGAAAAGCGCGGCTATGTCCGCTGGCTGCGGCCGGACTACCAGATCCCCAAACTGGGTCACAAGGTCGCCGAGCCCGCCGGCGCGACGCAGATCGAGGCCGAGATCGCGGTGGTGGCGGCCGGCGCCAAACCGCCGGCGCTGCCGGCGGACGCCTTCGAGCAGATCCGCCTCGTGCGCGACGCGCTGGCGCGCGCCCCCGAGCCGGTCCTGCCCAACCAGCTCGCCGCCGCCTTCGCCGGCAAGGCAACGAAAAAGAAGCTGGCGAATGTCGAGGAGGTGCTGCGCAATCTCGCCGAACTCGGCCTTGCCCGCACCGGCACCGGCGAGGACGGCGCCACCCGCTATTTCGCCCCGCGCGGATAGGCATGCGCCAAGAGGCGGGCTACAGCATCGAGCCGAGGTCCGAGCCGACGGACGGGTAGGCTGCGATCATCGATTTCAGGTCGCGGGTCTTCAGCCCCAGCCGCATGGCGAGGCCGCAGAAATTGACGATCTCGGCATATTCCGGTCCGAGCAGATGCGCGCCGAGGATCTCGTCGCTGTCGGCGTCGATCAGGATCTTGGTGGCGGCATGGGTCTCGCCGACCCTGAGATTGGAGTACCAGCCGCTGGTGTCGTTATACGCCACCCGAAAGTTGCGGCCTTGCTCCCGCGCCTCGGCTTCCGTCATGCCGACCCGGGCAAGCTCGGGAATCGTGAAGACGACGCTCGGCACGCCGCGATAGTCGACGGTGGCGTGATCGCCCTTCAGCATGTTCGAGGCGGCGACCTTGCCCTCGGCAACGGCCACCGGCGTCAGCGGCGGCCCGTCCGTGTCGGCGGCGTCGCCCGCCGCAAACACCGCCGGGTTGGAGACGCTTTTGAGGTGCCGGTCGACGCGGATGCCGCCCCTGCCGGCCTCGACCCCTGCCGCCGCAAGGTCGAGCCGGTCGATGGCGGCCACGCGGCCGGCGCCGTGGACGACGAGATCGGCGGCGAATGTCGCGGGCTTGCCGTCGGTCTCGACATGGACCGTGTAGCCGTCGCCGCTTCGTTCCACCGATGTGAGATCCGTCCGGGTGGTGACGGCGACGCCCGCCGCACGGCCGCGCGCGACCAATTTGTCGACGAGGTCGGGGTCGAAGCCCTTCAGCGGCCGCTTGCCCCGCTGGACGATCTGGACCGCGCTGCCGGCCCGTGCCGCGATATGGGCGAACTCGAAGGAGATGTAGCCGCCGCCGACGAACAGGATGCGGCGGGGCAGCGCTTCCAGCTCCAGAAACGCCGTGCTGTCGATGACGTGTTCGGCGCCCGGAAATTCCAGCGGCCGGGGCTCGGCGCCGGTGGCGATCAGCACGTGGCGGCCCTGCAACCGGGTCTCGCCGCCGATCTCTATCGTGTTCTCGTTCACGAACCGCGCCGGGCCGTGAAAGGTGCTGACGCCGTTCTTGTCGAGACCGCCCTCGATCTTGTCCGGCATCTTGTCGGTGAAGCTGCGCTTGAACGCCATCAGATCGGCCCAGTCGATCTTAAGGTCGCCGGCTTCGACGCCCTTGCCGCGCATCAGCCGCGCCGCGTCGATGATCTCGGCGCCCCGGCGCAGCATCTTCTTCGGGTCGCAGCCGCGCAGTGCGCAGGTGCCGCCATAGGGTAGTTCGTCGACGACGGCGACCGACCAGCCGGCGGCGGCGCATTTGTTGGCCGCGCTGACGGCGGCCATGCCGACGCCGAGCACGATGAGGTCGAAATTCTGGGTCATGAGGCTCGTTCTAGTTTGTGCAGCAAGCCGCGGTCTCGCCGCTGGCCCGTGCTTCCTGGATCGGCGGGCAGGGCAGGCTGCCGAAGGAGCAATAGACGCAGCAGTCCCCGGCATTCGGCCTCAGCAGCGCGCCGCAGCCCTTGCAGTCATAGAAGAACTGACAGGCGTCGGTCGGCATGGTTTCGGTTTCCTGGTGTCCGCATTGCGGGCAGGTGAGGGTCGAGCGAAGTTCCATCAGGGGCTGACTTTCTTGTGGCGGTGGCGCAGCAGGAGGGCGTAGGCGGTGATGCCGAGAAACAGGAACAGCAGCGGCAGCAGCACATAGTCGGCGAAGGCCAGCCAGGCGGAGACCCCGGCGAAGGCGAAGAGAATGACCAGCGCCGGGGTGAAGCAGCAGATCGCCGCGATCACCGAGCCGGCGATGCCGGTTTTCAGAAGCGTTCGGTCCTTCATGGCCGATCAGCTTCCGGTGATTTTCGCCGGGTAGCCGGCATTGGCCGAGGCTTCGGCAACCTGGCTGGCCGAGACGAGGGCTGGATCGAACACCACCGTCGCGGTCTTGGCGTCGAAATCGACCGCGACCGAATTCACACCGTCGAGCCCGCTCATCGCCATTTTGACGGTGATCGGACAAGCCGCGCAGGTCATGTTTGCGATCGTGAAGGTACGGGTCTGAAGCGCCGGAGCGGCTTCGGTTTGGGTTTGCGCGATCGCGGCCGGGGTGAGGAGGGCCGTGCCCAGTCCGGCGGCGCTCAGCGTCGCCGCGACCAGTAACATCGTCGAAATGCGTGTCATGCGTCGTCTCCTAATAAAACAGCGGCGCCCACCAGGCGATGGTCATCGCCAGCGCGACGAGAACAGTGGCGATCCAAAGTGCGCTTTGGGTGATCACCGAGGAAATTGGCCGGGCACAGGCGGTGCCAACCGCGCAGGCCGCCTTCGGCCGGAAATAGACCTGCCGGAAGCCGAGCCCGAGAAACACCAGCGTCAGGGCGACGAAGTAGGGTTTGTAGGGTGTCAAAGCCGTCAGATTGCCGATCCACGCCCCGCTGATCCCCAACGTGACCAGAACCAGCGGCGCAATGCAGCAGGACGAGGCGAGCACCGCGCCGAGGACACCGCCGCCCGCGAACCAGCGTTGGCGCCGCTCCGGCTCTGCGGGCGTCGCGTCTATTCGTCCGATCTCGGCTGCTGTGTCGCTCATGTCGATTGGCCCTCGCTTTCGCGTTGACCAACATCTACGATCTGTAGCAACTACAGGTTCAAGAGGTTTTTTCCACTATGGCGATCACGGCTCCGCGAGCGGTCATGAAGCGCGGCGAGCTGGCGCGGTGCGTTGGCTGCAACATCGAGACGATCCGCTACTACGAAAAGATCGGCCTGCTCGGCGCGCCCGACCGCTCCGAGGGCGGCCACCGGCTCTATACGCCGGACGACCGGGCGCGGCTTGGCTTCATCCTGCGTGGACGCGAACTCGGTTTCTCGATCGAGGAACTACGGGGCCTGTTGGGTCTCGCCGATGCGCGCGACGCGACGTGCGGCGAGGTTCTGGGGCTGACCCGCCGCCACATCGACGGTATTCGCGCCAAGATCGCCGACCTTGAGCGTCTGGAACGCACGCTCGTCGCGGTCTCGGCGGAATGCGAGGGCGGCAATGTACCAGACTGCCCGATCCTGGATGCTTTGTTCCAGACGGCCAACGTCTGAGCGGCGATTGCGGCGTTACGCCGCCGCAGCCAATTTGGCGACGTCGGGGAACATCCGCTCCAGATTGAGGAAGCAGATCATGCCCTCGGCATGCGCGATGATACCTTCGGTATAGCTCTTGTCGTAACCGCCGGTCATTTCCGGAACCGGCTGGATAGTGGAGCCGTCGAAAGTCAGAAGGTCGGAGAGTCCGTCCACGAGCAGGCCCAGAACCGTGCCGTGGACCTCGACGACCACGATGGCGCTGCGCGGATTCGGTGGCGCGGCCGCCATGCCGAGCTTCTGGGCCATGCTGACCACGGGAATGACCGTCCCGCGCAAATTGATCATGCCCAGGATGTCGGGCGAGGAATTCGGCAAGGGCGTCGATTGCGACCATCCCCGGATCTCGCGGACCGTAATCGTCCGGACACAGAATTCCTGGTCGTTGACACGGAAGGCGACGACCTCGAGCGGGCCGCCTTCGTGATAGTCCTGGGTCTTCATCGCCGTTCCCCTCCACGCGTCGCGGCAGGGTTCGGCCGAGCGACGGGTTCGATCCGGTGACTAGACGGCAGTTGAATTAATAATCTGGCGGCGGACGAGGGTTAAAATTCGGTCAACGACGCCACGAAACTTCGCCCGGAAGAGCGCCATATGGCGCTCTTCCGCGCAGCCGCGCCGTTGGATGGCGCGTGGCGGTCCTGTCCCAGCGGTCGCGCGGTCGCCGGGACGCGGCGGGATCACGCAGCGCCGAGTTGCGCCTTCAAGAACGCCACCGTCTTCTCCCAGGCGCGGTCGGCCGCCGTCTTGTCGTAGCGCGCCGCCGAGGTGTCGTTGTTGAAGGCGTGGTTGACGCCCTCATAAACGACGATCTCATGCTCCACGCCCGCTTCATCCAGCGCCGCCTTGTAGGCGTCGATGCCGGCATTGATGCGCTCGTCCAGCCCGGCATAGTGCAGGAGCATCGGCGTTTTGATCTTTGCGACATCCGTCGCGTCCGGCTGGCGACCGTAATAGGCGACGCCGGCTCCGAGTTCGGGATCGGCGACCGCCAGGCTGTTGACCAGCCCGCCGCCCCAGCAAAAGCCGATCGCGCCCGCCTGACCGTTCACGCCCTCGTAGCCGACCATCCACTCACGCGCCGCGACGGCCCGTTCGACGGTCTTCTCCGCATCGAGCGCGCCGATCATTTCGCGCGCCTTGTCCTCGTCCGGCGGCGTGCCGCCATCGGCCGACAGGAAGTCCGGCGCGACCGCGACGAAGCCTTCCAGCGCCAGCCGCCGCGCGACGTCCTGGATATGGGCGTTGAGGCCGCGGTTCTCGTGGATGACGAGGACGCCGGGGAGCGACCCCTCGGCGTCGGCCGGCTTGGCGACATAGGCCTTCATCTCGGCGCCGGCGGCCGGGAAGTTCGCCCACACCGTCGTCAGCCGCTCGTCCTGCGGGTCGACGATCTGGGCGCTCGCCTTGGACGCGCCGATCAGCGGGGCGATCGCGGCGGCGGCCGTGGCCGAGCCCGCGAGCGCCGTCAGCTTGGCCATGAAGCCGCGCCGGTCGAGCGTCAGATGCGTGTATTCGTCATAGGCGTGGATCATCGCCTGGGTGATTTTCGGGGTCCGTGGTGTCTCGTCTGTCATTGCGCTTGCTCCCATGCTCCATCATTGGGAATACTAACGCGGGAGCCTCTGCCCGCAAGGCGACCGCGTTCCCCTAGTGTTCCGCGCCCGAACCATTACATTGCGCGCGATGACCGATTCCCATGATCCTTCCGGCCCCGCCGCTCCCCGGGCCGGCTCCATCGCGGCCCGCGCCATGGCCGCCCGGGGCTCCCGCGCGCCCGACTATCTCGCCGGCCTCAACGCCGAGCAGCGCGCCGCCGTCGAGACCACCGAGGGGCCCGTTCTTGTGCTCGCTGGCGCCGGCACCGGCAAGACACGGGTGCTGACGACGCGCATCGCCCATATCCTGGCCACCGGCTGCGCCTGGCCGTCGCAGATCCTCGCGGTGACTTTCACCAACAAGGCGGCGCGCGAGATGAAGAACCGCGTCGGCCTTCTCGTCGGCGAACAGGTCGAGGGAATGCCCTGGCTCGGCACCTTCCACTCGATCGGCGTCAAGATCCTGCGCCGCCACGCCGAGCTGGTCGGGCTGAAATCCAACTTCACCATCCTCGACACCGACGACCAGATCCGGCTGATCAAGCAGCTGATCCAGGCGGAGAACCTCGACGACAAGCGCTGGCCGGCGCGCGGCTTCGCCCAAATGCTCGATTCCTGGAAGAACAAGGGCCTGACCCCGAAGGACATTCCCGAGGGCGACGCGCGCGCCTTCGCCCATGGCAAGGGCAGGGAGCTCTACGCCGCCTATCAGGCGCGGCTGAAATCGCTGAACGCCTGTGATTTCGGCGATCTCCTCCTGCATCCGATCGCGATCTTCCGCGCCCACCCGGATGTCCTCGCCGAATATCACAAGCGCTTCCGCTATATCCTGGTCGACGAGTATCAGGACACCAATGTCGCGCAATATCTCTGGCTGCGGCTCCTGGCGCAAAGGCCGACGCGGCGGGACTCAACCGCGATCGAAGCGACACGCGCCCCGGCCGCAGGCCGCAAGGGCGACCGCCCGTCGGCCGGTGAGGCCGCGCCCGCGCAGGCCAGCGAGCGCTCGGCCGTGAGCGAAGACCAGAAGCAGCAGATCAACATCTGCTGTGTGGGCGACGACGACCAGTCGATCTATGGCTGGCGCGGCGCCGAGGTCGACAACATCTTGCGCTTCGACAAGGACTTTCCCGGCGCCACCGTCATCCGGCTGGAGCGCAACTACCGTTCCACCGCCCACATTCTCGGCGCCGCCTCCCACCTCATCGCCCACAATGAGGACCGGCTCGGCAAGACGCTGTTCACCGACTTTTCCGACCCCGAGCACCAGAAGGTCGAGGTCAATGCCGGCTGGGATTCCGAGGAGGAGGCCCGCGCCATCGGCGAGGCGATCGAGGATCTCCAGCGCCGCGACCATCACGACCTCAACGACATGGCGATCCTGGTGCGCGCCTCCTTCCAGATGCGCACCTTCGAGGACCGCTTCGTCACCATGGGCCTCAACTACCGGGTCATCGGCGGCCCGCGCTTTTACGAGCGCATGGAGGTGCGCGATGCGCTCGCCTATTTCCGCTGCGTCGTCCAGCCCGCCGACGACCTGGCCTTCGAGCGCATCGTCAACACGCCGAAGCGCGGCCTCGGCGACGCCACCATCCGCTTGCTTCACGACTACGCCCGCTCCCGCGAAATCCCGCTGATCGCGGCCGCCGGCGAAATCGTGGAAACGGAAGAGCTGAAGCCCAAGCCGCGCAACGCGCTACGCCGCGTCGTCACCGACCTCGTCCGCTGGGCCGGCTTGCTGGATTCCACCAAGCACACCGAGCTCGCCGAGCAGATCCTGGAGGAATCCGGCTACACGGCGATGTGGCAGGCCGACCGCTCGGCCGAGGCGCCGGGCCGGCTGGAAAACCTGAAGGAGCTGATCCGCTCCATGGAGGAGTATGAATCGCTCGCCTCCTTCCTCGAACATGTCGCGCTGGTCATGGACACCGAGCAGAACGCCGATCTCGACGCCGTCTCGATCATGACGCTGCACGCGGCCAAGGGGCTGGAGTTCGAGACCGTCTTCCTGCCCGGCTGGGAGGAGGGGTTGTTTCCCCATCAGCGCGCCCTCGACGAGGGCGGCCGCTCGGGCCTGGAGGAAGAGCGCCGGCTCGCCTATGTCGGCATCACCCGCGCCAAGCGCCGGGCCAAGATCTGGTTCGTCTCCAACCGTCGCATTCATGGCCTGTGGCAGTCGACCATCCCCTCACGCTTTCTCGACGAGCTGCCCGAGGCGCATGTCGAGGTGATGGAAGCCAACACCAGCCAATACGGCGGCTATGGCGCCTCGCGCTGGGACGGCGCCGCCGCCTTTCAGGAAAACGCCTACCAGACGCCGGGCTGGCGCCGGGCCCAGGCGGCGAATGCCGGCTTTGCCGGGGGCAAAGGCAGTTCCGGCGGCGACGGCTGGTCCGGTGGGCGCAGCCGCTCCATCAGCTATGACGACCGGGGCGCCGGGCCGGGCGGGCGCGGCGCCCGTGCGGGCAGGGGCCACAACCAGCCGCCGAAACAGGGGTTCGGCCTCTACGCCTCGGCCAAAAAGGGCGGCCCGCGCGAGATCGAGGGCGAACTGGTGGCCAAATCCGTCATCGCCGAGGACAGCCGCTTTGCCAGCGGCGACCGGGTCTTCCACCAGAAGTTCGGCAACGGCACCGTCGCCTCGGTCGAGGGCAACAAGCTTACCGTCGATTTCGACAAGGCCGGCCAGAAACGCGTGTTGGAAGGGTTTGTGGAAGGGGTGTGAGGATGAGGTTGGACCTGGATGAATTGGTTTCGGCGCAGTGGCGCGTTAGCCAGTCTAATGACGACGGCGTGCATCTGCAGGCAAGCGCTGCTCTTGGCACCCCCACAGTAACGTTACTGGGTGCAGAGTTCCAGATTAGGCTCTTTGCGATCCAGTTCGACCTTTACCTGGCCGGCGGAGTTGCCCCCTACGATCAATGGCTTCAAACGGGAAAGGCACTTGAGAGGAGAATAGAAGTCATTCAAGAAGAAAATGAAGTGAATGGATGGTCTGCCCGCCTCGCTGGAGGCCTCGGAGTTTCAAATTCTGATGGACGTTTGACGTCAGAGGCGGGCGCAAGCAAGGATACCTCGATCGATTGGTCGTGTCCCACGAGGTGGTGTAGCTGAGCGGTCATCGAGGGTTCCGCGGTAGGGTCGAGTTGCTGACCACAACCGAACCGATGGATGCCCCCGATGACCAAACCCATGATGGACCTGCGCGAGTTGGTCGAGAAGAGTGCTGACGCCGACATTCTTCGCGAGATGATCGGCTTTGCCGCCGAACGGCTGATGGAACTGGAGGTCGGCGTTGCGACCGGCGCCAGTTATGGTGACCTGCCACTGAGTTTTTCCTCCATCTGAGATTAGAGTCCGGCCCTTGATTGAAGGACGGACAGATGAAGAGAAAGCGGTTCACGGAAGAGC
>CANKZU010000005.1 GCA_947488615.1 uncultured Aurantimonas sp. | reverse complement strand
GCCTTCCTTTACGCCGCATCCGTCATGATCCTCGTTCGACGTCTTGCACGGGCATCATGACTTTCCGGACGGACTCTGAGCGTCAGGGAGAGGTAACGGCGCGTGATCGGATCAATCATAGCGTTGATTTCGCTCGCCATCGCTTCTTCCTCGTTCAACGATTGCTTGAACGAAGCGAGCGATTTCGTATCGCCGGCCGCTTCAGCGAATACGAGGAGCGACTTGTAGGCCGCGATCTCATAATTTTCCAACCCTTGGTTGACGAAGATGTTCTTGAGTATCTCGTCTTGGGCCGGCATGTGGGCGGCGGCTGCGAGATTGCCCACGAATCCCATTACTGCCTCTTTCACTGCCGAGGCACTTTCATCCATGCTGGCCAATGCGGCGTCGATCCTCTCTCGCTGCTGCTTGGTTTCCGCAATATGCCGGCGCAGGGCGCGTTCCAGTTCCGGGTAGTGCTCAAGGCGCTCGACTTGACGCTCCATAGCCTGAAGGGATTGCTCTTCAAGGCCGTGAGTATTGCGCAGAGCGGTAATGTAAAGCGACCGAGCGGTTTCGGTGGTCATCCTGGCGTCTCCATATCAAGACAACCGCAACGGCTGCCCGAATAGGATGTTCCTTTAATCTCCGTTTGCCGGCCAATGAAAAGTTCCGTCAGTGGCGTCGGATTCACCGACCTAGCCAATCTACAGGTCACTGCGGACGGGCTCGTGCCCCAGCATGATCCTCACACCCGCTTGGGATCGATCGGTATCATGACATCTCAGTACGGAGCCGGTTGAGCAGTTCCAGATTCGGCTCGTTCACCGCCAGGACGAAGTTCTGGGCGAGGATCTCGTCGGGATGGAATATCTCCTGGTCGAAATTCCGCCCGACGGCCCTTTGATAGTCCGCCATCACCTCACCGCTCTCGACCAATATCGGCCCGCCATCGGGCCCAAGTGCGGAAAGTAGGCCATCAACACCTGGATCGAGCACCATGAATACCCATTCGAGATAATCGAAGAATTGCCCACCACAATAGGGCCTCCGCGCGAGAAGCACCGGCGTCATCCAACGCCCGGGACTGTCCGGTTCGGTGTCACGGCGAAGTTCAATTGCCACGTCGAGCCGCGGCGCGTCGGGATTGGTGATCTTCCACTCCGGCCAACTGCCGCCCTGCGGTGCGGGCGTGTTTGGCAGTTCCACCGGCTGATCGAGCAATCGGTAGCCGACGATCGGATAGAGCCGCGACCGCCGCGCGGGGTCGGTCTTGCTTTGCACGTGATAGAGTTCGTGCGTCGTGACTGCCTCGACGGCGCCAGCCGGATCGGTGGGGTGCAGCGCGTCACCGCCAGACAGTTTCTCCAGTTTTGCCGCCGGCAGAACCACTGTGTCGGTGTTGCGGGTGTAGGCGGCGTCGCCCTCCTCGCGCCCGCTTGTCTTCACGAACCAGACCCGCTCGGGTAGGCGCGGCTTCAGTCCCGCCGCCTCGAGCTTGTCGTGGATCGTCTGGATGACAGTTCGTAGGACAGCGATTTCCACCGCGCTCCACGGCATGACCTGACAGCGCAGATGACTGAGATAGACAGCCTCGCTTATCACCGACACGTCGGACTCGATCTGGAGTCTAGCCTGCCGATCAAACGACGTCATCGCGGCGACGAAAGCGTCGCGCTGGCTTAATCGATCGCGCCCTTTGGCGACCGATGCCGCAAAGGCCATCGATGTCGCCGTCAACTTGCCGAGCTCGATGTCTCCGTCGCCCTCACTCATCCGTTCTGCCCTTCCGAGGCGACGAGCGTCGCGCAGGCACCGGGAAAAGTGTCCTCCACGACCCGGATCCAAAGGCCGGCATCCTGCGCAGAAGCGGTAACGCAGGCGAGGCGGGCCAGCCTTGCCGCCTCGGCGCCACGACCCTGCGCATCCGCCATCAGTGCCCCTGCGAGCGCCAGCGGCGCCGCCGCCTGAGCCTCGGGCGTATCCGAGAACCGATCGAGCAGTATCGCCGCAATGTCGAGCCGGCCCGCCGCGACGGCCTCACGCGCGGTCAGCGCCGCAAACAGCGGCTGCCAGCTGGCGAAGCCAGTCGCATCCCAAGCCGCGGCACCCTCGCGCATCATTCCCAGACCCTCCGTCTGACGGCCTTCTCGGCAAGCAACCCAGCCGAGACAGAAGTGCGCCATCGCAGAGAATTCCGGAAAGCCCTGCCGTCGGGAGAAATCCAGCGCCCCGGCGGCGGCCTCGCTCGCCATGGTGACATCTCCCCGCAGCATCGCGGTGTTGAAGCGCGCCAGCATTCCGAAGCCGGCGGCGTGGGGTCGACGCACGTCCTGACCTAGCTGGAAGGCGCGTTCGGCCGCCTGCCGTCCCGCGTCAGCATTGCCGAGCACCGTCTCCGCCAGCCCGAGATAGAACTGGGCGAAGACGCCGAACTCCTTCAGGAAGACCATGTAGAGGTCACGATGGCGGGCCGCGTCATAGCGCTTGATCACTCGCCGCAGGTGCCGCGCTGCGTCGCGATTGCGTCCGTCGTGCCAGGCGACCAGGCCATGCATGGTATTGGCTGACATGTGACCGCCGTCGCTTGGATCGGTCCGTTCGATTCCATCGAGTTCGTCGGCAAGGCGGTCGGCCTCTGCCAGATCTCCTCGTGCCCAGGCGTGGAGCGCTGTGTTGTAGATCACCGGCACCGCCTCGACACGCAGATCGAGTCGACGGAACAGCGCTCCCGCTCGTCGCTGCACCTCGCCAAAGGCCGGTGCGCCAGGCCCCCGCATCACCATCAAGGTCGGGCCCTGTATGGCGCGGATGCGCAACTCCAGGGCATCGCGCGGCGCGTCGTCGGGGACCATGTCGAGCGCGACGAGCGCACGTTCCAGATGGACGAGCGCCTCGGCTGCCGCGCCGGTCCGCGTCGCTGCCATCGCGGCCGCCAGGAACCGCTCGATCGCCTCCACCGCGCGATCCGCGCGGAGCAGGTGCTCGCCAAGAATCTCGTCGCCGACGTGATGCTCTTCGTCTGCGGCGATCATCACCCCGGCGATCCTCCCATGCACGCGGCGCCGGCGCGCCTCGTCCATCGAGGCGTAGATTGCGTCGCGGATCAACCCGTGACTGAAGCGGACGGACTCGTGCTCCTCCTGTCCCACGACCTCGACCAGCCGCGAGGCCAGAAGTTCCGCGGTCGCCGTCGCTGCGTCGTCGGGCGTGAGACCCGCGACCATGCTCGCTTCCGCGGTGGCGAACTGGCGGCCATGCGCGGCGCCGGCGAGAGCGAGCAGTTGTGTGTCCGCCGCCAGCGCATCGAGGCGGCTGCGCACAATGGCGTCAAGGCTCAGGGGCACGCGGACCGGCGCGCCCGGGCTCGCCCGTTCGACCGCGCCGGCCATCATCTCGACGAACTCCTCCACGTAGAGCGGCACGCCCTCGGCACGAACTAACACCGCCTCCAGCACCTCGGGCGGCAGGTCGTGAGATTGCGCCGTGTTCCGCGCCAGCGCTGCGCACTGCTCAGGCGGGAGCGGTTCCAACTCCAGGCGCTCGGTCACGGGCAAATCCGCTGCCTCCGGTCGCGTGGTGATGACGACAAGCACTGGTCGCTCCAGCACCTCCTTGGAAAGTTCGGCCACGAAGTCGAGCGTGCTGGGATCGGCCCAGTGAAGGTCCTCGATGATGAAGACAAGGGAGCCGGCTTCCTCGGCACTTCGGAATAGGACCTGGCGCAAGGCCTGGAAGGCCCGCCGTCGGCGCTGCACAAACGTCTGCTCCTCGTCCGGAGCCGCGCCCGAGCCCAGCGGCGATATGAGGTCGAGCACGTCACGCAATGCCTCGTCTCGAAGCCCCCAAACCGTCTCGAACAACCGCACGAGTCGCGCGTGCCGCTCCGCCGGGTCATGCCGGCGCAGCGCTCCCGCGAACCAAGCCACCACCTCGCGGAGCGGCTGGAGCGCTGTGCCGCTCGCCTCCGGCGCGCACTGGAGCATGATGATACGGGTACGCTCACCCGTTCCTGCTTCCCCAAGGGCGCTCACCAACCGCGACTTGCCGTAGCCGGCCGGTGAGGTGATCGCGACACTGCTGCCGCTGCCGCGGCGGGCTTGGACCAACCGCTCGAGCAGCCGGCTCAACTCCGCGTCGCGGCCGATCAGCGGACCGGTCCGTCGTCCGTGCAAAGCGTCGAATCGACTCGTCGGCCGTGCCTGCTCGCGCAGCACATGGTGCATCGTCTCCTCGGACTCGAAGCCCTTCAATTGCCGTGCGGCGAGTTCGCGATATTCGAACAGCTCCCCGGCAAGCTTTCGGGTGGCGGGGCACACCACAGCGCCGCCGAGAGGCGCCAGCGTCTGCAGCCGCGCGGCACGGTTGAGCGCGGGACCGACGGTGCCCGCGCCGAAATCTCCGCCACCCGCGCGAATTTTCACCCGTCCGCTCGCTATGCCAGCCCGCGCGGCCAGACAGCCACCGCCCGGCAGATCGACGTCACCCACGTCCGTCAGGATCGAGAGTGCGGCGCGCACGCTACGGGCGGCATCGTCTTCCGCCGCGCGCGGCCAGCCGAACTGACAGACCACGGCATCTCCCTGATACTGGGCCACTGTGCCACCGCGTATGCGCACAGCCGTGGTGCAGATCTCGTAAAATCGCCGCAGCAGCGCGCTGTACGCTTCCTCATCGAGCCGCACGAGCAACTCGGTGGAACCGACGAGGTCGCAGAAGAGCACGCAGAGCGAGCGCCATTCCCAGCGTTCTTCGCCCTCTCGTGTGGGGTTTGGCTCAACCTCTTCAGGACGGGTCAATGTCCGTGAAACTCCCGGAAAACGAAGCCGTCATTACCCATCGCGCGGTTGAAGGAACTCAGCGCGAACATGATGACCATGTCGTAGTCGAGGCCGGGGATACGGGCATCGCCCGCGCCCGTGTTGCCGGCGCTGCCCGATCGGTTCTGGAACCAGCGCGCCCACTCTTGCGAGCCGGGGGTATAGAGCAGGAACGGGTCGGTCGCCGCCCCGTCCTTCGGGAACTTCTTGTTCGGCGACGGGTAGAGGTTGGTCGTGAACGGGAACTCCGCCGATCCATGACAGCTGAGGCAGGAGGAGGCGCGCAGATGCTCGGCCCCGCTGTAGCGTTTGCCGTCGGTGGTGATGACCTCGTGGCGCGTCGCCACATCCATCGGCCCCGCAAGCCGACCGCCCCAGCCGAGCGTATCGCGCGTGAAGCGGGGCGAGGCCGGGTTGATCCAGGTCTCGGCCAGCTGCTCGCCGCGGGGCAGGCCGCGCGGGTCGTCGGTCAGCTCGGGGTCGTTGCCCCACATCGCGCCGAGTGCCACGAAGCGATCCCAGGGGCCATCTCCCTGATCGGCCGCTTCGGCGTCGTAGACAAACGCCCCGTAAACCCAGCCCGTCTGGGGCGAGGCGACGGTGTCCTTGATGGCGACGCTCATCTGGAATGCGCGGACCTCCAGCACCTTCGGACCGGCCGCCTTGGACGCGGCGATCGAAGCCTCCGCCGCGATCGGGTCGAAATTCATCGCGTCGGCCCCGCTTTCCGCGGCCCCCGGCGACTTGTTGGGGTTCGGGTCCGTGGGCGGCGCGGGCCGGTAGACATTCCAGACGGCAGCGTCCTTCACCAGGTCCCACTCCGCCGGTGTCGGGGTCACAGCTTCCACCTTGATCACCACCGATCCCTCGGGGAACGTGACCTGGCTGATGTCGGGACCGTAGAGATCCTTCCACAGCCGACCGAGCATCGCCGCCGCGACGTCGTTGTAATAGATCACCGCGTGGTTCTGGACCCACATCACGCTCGGCTGGTGCGCCCGGCTCCAGCTCGAGGCCGGAACGATCTGTCCGGTGTAGCTGTTGAGCAGCGCCTCACGCCCCGATGTCGGGTCGGTGACGCCGTCGGGTCCCGATGATCCGTCTCCCTGCCACACCATGTCGTACCAGCCATGCGCGGCCGGGCGCCAGTCGTGGGGCGTCTCGATCAATCCGCGCAGCGTCGGGGCGAGGTAGCTTTTCAGCCGCGCCATGTAGGCCGGCGCCGTCCCGACGGAAATGGCGCGTCCATCGGCGCCGGACGCCCAGCTCGAGCCGACAGGCTGCTGGGGATAGTCCAAATTCGCCTCACGGAAGCTGCCGCTCCATTCTGCCGCCGTCGGGAAGAGCCCGTTATTGGTCGCGAGCGGATCGACATCGGCGGTGGCCACCGGCGCGACCACGAGCATGGCGGCGATCGTGACCTGGTGCATCAGCAACTTGAACATCCCGACCTCCCGCTATTTCCTTAGCGGAAGCCTACGCTGTTTTTTCGCGGAAATCTTCAGACGATATGTTTTTCTGTCTCAACGTCATTTGTCACGAGCCGAAAATGATGCACCGCTTCAGAGCACCTTTCGGTGAGGGGGCGACGGCTGCGCTGCCCCTACGCCCCGTCGTCTCATGACGACCGTGTCCCGATCGCCGCCGCGAATGCGGACGCAAGCGCCCGCGCCGCGCGGCGGGTGGGGACGTAGATGGTCACGTCGGCCAGCGCCAGCGGCGCGCCGTCATAGCGAAACGACGGCACCAGCCGGTCGTCAAGCAGCGCCTCGGCCACCGTGGTCAGAAACGGCCGGCCCGGCGGGATCGAAAGGATGCGCGCGTTCATCCCGGCAGACTAGCGGGGATGGCGGCGATTTGTGAGGGGGGCCTTAAACAAAGTAAAAACTTCGCGTCAACGGGAGCCGGAACATCACATTTCGGCCTATCTGGGCCGTTGCGCCGCGCTTATGCTTTAGCTACCGTCGCTCACATTGTAGCGCGATGGCGGGATTTCCCATGAGCAAGACGTTTGACTTGGCCAAATTTAAGGGCATAGGCAACTCAACAAACCAATATCATCGGCAACTCAATCGCCTCGTTGATTCAGGGAAAGGCGTTGAGTGCATCGAACAGGCGGTTCGTGACGCTCTCCGGAGCCTCTCTGGCCCCGGAGGGGCATCTTTCGTAATCTACGGCGAGCCCCAGAGCGGCAAGACTGAAATGATGATATGTCTGACCGCGCGACTGTTGGACGAGGGTCGGCCATTCATTTTACATCTGCTCAATGACAGCGTCGACCTGCTCACCCAAAACCTCGGCAGGTTCAAGGCGTCTGGTCTGGCGCCGTCGGCACAGAATTTCTCGGAGATACTGGATCCGGCAATCAGCATCGCCAAAGGCAGACATGTCGTATTTTGCAAGAAAAACGGAAATGATCTAAAGAAATTGTATAATAAAATAGGCGAAATTAAAAATATTGTTGTAATAGATGACGAGGCGGATTTCGCATCGCCAAATGCAAAGGTGAATAAAAACGAAAAGACAAAAATAAATTTACTGATAGATGCGATTTTGGGGTCTAATGGAAACTATATTGGGGTAACGGCAACGCCTGCTAGGCTCGATATGAATAACACATTCTCAAATGATAGCAAAATGTGGGTAAATTTTCCAGTGCATGAGCATTACACCGGTCAGGATACGTTTTTTCCTTTCGATAGCATAAATTCTGAAAATAATACGAAAAAATTTGAGCTCAGACTTCTTGCGGATAAGGTTGATGACCCAAAATTTGCTCGAGAGGCGTTGTTTCGATTTCTTGTCAACGTTGCGTATCTCAATAATTACAATAACAAGTCTGAAAAAAACTACTCAATGCTTATCCACACAAGTGGCAAGAAGGTCGATCATAAGACCGATTGGGCCACAATGCAGGAGGCCCTCGCGACGCTTGTCGACAGATCGTCAAGCAAATTCCCCGCATATGTCAAAGAAATCTGGGATGTTGCTTGCGATCGGTACTCTGACGTGAGTCCAGATGAAATAACAAAGTATATAGTTGATAACATCAGCCGTAATTCGGTAATACTTCTTAATAGTGACTCTGATTTTCGGGCAAATGGCGCGTCAGCAACGAACCCATCTTCCTTGTTCACGATAGTGATTGGCGGGAATATTGTTTCACGAGGTGTGACGTTCGACAACCTTCTGTCCATGTTTTTCACGAGGGACGTGAAGCACAAGATCCAGCAGGACACCTACATTCAGCGCGCACGCATGTTTGGATCCAGGGGCACATACCTGAGGTTCTTCGAGCTTACGATTCCTGAGTCACTGTATGGTGACTGGCACCGCTGCTTCGTTTTCCATCGCCTATCGCTTGCGTCGATCAATGCGGGCAAGGGATCACCGGTCTGGCTTAGCGACTCTCGGATCGCCGCTGTAGCCTCTTCGAGTATAGATAAATCAACCGTTGACATAGACCGAGGTGAGATGGCGTTCGCACTTTTTGATTACAATTCCGCGATTAGCGATGTGATCGACGGCCAACTTTCAAACAGCGGCAAGTTAGATGCTCTTGGGGAACTGCTCGGCGATGACGCATTTCCCGAGTACCTCCGTCGGTTCATAGTCAGGACCTGTGCTAGCGTCGAAACTGGGGTATCTTTTCAGAAGACGGCTTCCGTACAACCCAACATGACGGCGGAGGAGAAGGCGACGATCACTCGGAGACGCGGCTTGATGGGAAGCAGTCAGACGAAAAGGTCCGGTGTTGAAGAGCATTACCTAAAAATATTCACAAATGACGATGGCAAAGGGCGACTCTACTATAAATTCGATGGATCTATCCAGTTCATGAAAAACCTAAGATGATTTCCGATTACGAACGTTATCATGGCATAGTCTTGCGTGAATTGATCGTGAAAGCGCCGGCGTCTATTAATATTGAGAAGAGAGACGACATAGGCCGGGTAAATAGTTTCTGTCTCAATGGCCGGACAGCTATTCATATCAAGCACTCTTCAAAAAGAATGCCTCCGTGGCAATTCACATTTAGCCTCGATAATCTGGGCGAGATGGACCGGCTGGAGTCCGTAGCGCCGTCTTTATGGCTCGCCCTAATTTGCGGGACAGACGGTATTGTAGTGCTTTCTAGGCAAGAATTTTGGTTGATAACTTCGACTAAGAAGGACGTTACGCGCTTCATCCGGGTCGATCGGGACCGGCGTACGATGTATCGTGTTTTCGGGAGTTCAGGTCGTATCCCTGCGCTGAAGCCGAGAGGCGTCTCGGCAGTAATCGAGGATGCCTTCAGCGCGGAGGCAATCGAAGTATGATAAGCATTCATCCTTTCCCGGCACGCATGGCCCCTGAGCTCGCGCTTTCGAAGCTCGAAAATCTTTGCCCAAATTCGGTGGTCCTGGATCCCATGGTGGGGTCGGGCACGGTCGTGCGTCAGGCCGTCGGCCTTGGGCACAAGGCTCTTGGCTTCGATCTAGATCCGCTGGCAGTCCTAGTTAGTAAGGTTTCCACAACTGCAGTGGATGACCAGGAAATCGCGGAAGCGGCCGTCCGACTTACCGCTGCAGCGCGTGACCTAGACCCTGACGAGATTCGCCTCCCATGGCTCGACGGCGACAATCAGGGCGAGACCTTCGTCGAGTTTTGGTTTGGAGAGCCTCAACGCCGTGACCTTAGAAGACTGGCCTTTTTGCTTAGCAACCCTGATTCGGTCGACCTATCCTCGAATGTCGCAAATATTCTGCGAGTCGCTTTGAGCCGGATCATCGTAACGAAGCACCAGTCCGCTTCGCTGGCTCAGGACACTTCTCACAGCCGACCACACAAGGTTAGTGAGTCGTCCGCATACAATGTATTTGGAGGCTTCGAAAAGTCCGTGGAGGTTCTACGTCGGAGGTTAGCTCCTCTGAACCATGGCGTCGCCATGATCTCACGCGGAGACGCGCGCTCGATGCAGACCATCGCCGACGGGAGCATCGATATCGTGCTGACTTCACCACCTTACCTCAACGCTATCGATTATCTGCGTGGCCACCGGATGTCGCTGATTTGGCTTGGGCATCGTTTGTCGGATTTGAGCGCCGCGCGGTCGACCAGTATTGGTAGCGAACGCAGACCGGATCATCCGATCGACCAGAATTTCTTTTCGGACGTGAAAATGGCGATGGGGGATACGGGCGCGCTGCCATCTCGGTTCCATGGGATGATCGATCGGTATGTGAGCGACCTCTACAAAATGGCCGAAGAGGTGAATCGTGTCTTAAAGCCTGCCGGCTTGGCGACTTTCGTCATGGGAGATTCATGCCTGCGTGGCATATTCATACGAAATTCGGAGGCCCTTGCCATTGCGGCGCAAAAGGCCGGGCTCACGATCACAGAGAAAGTGGAAAGAGATTTACCGCCGCAACACCGCTATCTACCAACACCAAAAAGTGGAGCGCTTTCCAAGCGCATGCGAAAGGAGATAATATTAAGTTTTACAAAAATAAATACCGCCTAGAATATGAATTATACAAGAAAAAGCCAGTGCGACCTTAAGTTGGCTGCGTCCGCATGGCGCCACGCGCCTCCCTATGCCGCCGCACTCGCGACGAAGGCGGCTTCGGCGAGTGGGATCGCCGCCGGGGTGCCGACGGTGATCCACAGGCCGCCGAGCCTGACGCCGAACAGGCGATCGGCGTCGACGGCATTGTCGAAGATGCGGTTGAGCGAGAATTTCTCTTCCCGCATGCCGGCGAAGACCTCCGGCTTGAGGATCGCGGCGCCCGCATAGATGAAGGGCGACATGTCGCGCTCCTCGACGCGGGTAAGCCGCCCCTCGGCGTCCATGACGAAATCGCCCGGCCCGTCATAGCCGGTCGCCTGGCGCATGTCGGCGATCAGCAGCGAGACGTCCATGCGGGCGGGGTCCCAAAGGCTCGCCAGCAAATCGAGATTGTCGCGGTAGCCGTCGATCCAGAAGGTGTCGGAATTGATCACGTAGAACGGCTCGGTGCCGAGCTCGGGCAGCGCCTTGACGATGCCGCCGCCCGAATCGAGCAGTTGCTCGCGCTCGTCGGAGATGACGATCTCCATGTCCTTGCGCTTGCGTAAGTGCGCGCGCATCAGGTCGGGCAGGTAATGGACGTTGACGACGACCTTCTTGACGCCGTTGCGGGCCAGCGCGTCGAGGCCGTAGTCGATCAGCGCCTTGCCGCGAATTTCCACCAGCGGCTTCGGGATGGTCGAGGTGATCGGGCGCATCCGTTTGCCGAGGCCGGCGGCCAGCACCATCGCTGTGGTCGGCTTGAAGGCGGCGGCGGGTTTTTCGATCATGCGGTGTCATCCGAGGGTCTGATGGGCCGGGGCGCGTCGTCGTCTAGGACGCCCCAGTCCTGGTAAAGGGCGCGGAGCGCGGCCAGTGCGGGATGGCTGAGCGTGCGCCGCAGATAGGCCTTTATCCGCGGTATGTGACGCAGATATTGCGGTTTGGCGTCCCGTTCCAGCAGGCGGACGAAGATGCCGAGGATTTTCGAGGCTCGCTGCGCCGCCATGATGGCGTAGGCGCGCTGAAAGCTGTCCGCGTCGAAGCCGCCCCGCGCCCGGCGCAGCGCGACGTAGTGGGCGACCAGCCGGGCTTCGAGTTCCGCCGGAATGTCGACGCGCGCGTCCTGGGCGAGGGAGGCGACGTCGTAGGCCGAGGGGCCGATGACGGCGTCCTGGAAATCGATCAGCCCGATGCGCCGGCGACCGGACTGCTCGGGCCGCCAGATGATGTTGGGCGAGTGGAAGTCGCGCAAGGTCAGGCTGGTCTCGGCGGTGGCGAGGGCGTCGAACAGACCGTTCCAGATATCGGCGAAGGCCGCCCGCTCGTCGTCCGTGGCGGGACGGCCCTTGGCGCGGGGCAGATACCAGTCGACGATCAGCTCGACCTCGATCTCGAGGGCGCCGCGATCATAGGCGGGCACGTGGTGGACGACCCCATCCGCGACCGGCATCGCGCCCGGCCAGGGCGTGGCGTGCAGCTCGGCGAGGCAGGCGATGGCCGCCTCGTAGCGCTCGGGCACCGGCCGTCCGGCCGGGTCGAGCAGCGTGTTGGCGCCGAGATGGTCGATCAGTAAGAAGCCGTTGTCCAGATCGGCCTTGCGGATCGCCGGCGCGGCGAAACCGGCTGCCGACAGGCTTTTTGCGACGGCGACGAACGGGGCGACATCCTCGGCCAGATGGGCGATGCGGCTGTAGGAGAGGCCGTTCTGGACCGGCGGCCCGTCCGGCTCTCGGGGCGCGTCCATCAGGACCAGTATTTCGCCATGGGCCGCGACGGTCTCGTAGCGGCGCGTCGAGGCATCGCCGGTGAAGCGGCGGCGGGGCGCGTCGGCAAGGCCCACGGCGGTGAGGAAGTCGCGGACTGTCAGGCTACGGCGGATGCGGGCGGCGGCGGCTTCGCTGGCGGCGATGGCGGCGATGCGCCCGCCGCCCTGCGCCATGGCGAGTTCGACGACGATGGTGGCGGCCGCAAAGGCGCTCGGGGCGTTTTGCGGCCATTCGACGAGGGCGATGCCGTCGCGGGCGCTGTCCTCGAAGCCGAGTTCGTCGAGCTCACTGTCGCCAGCAAGGCGGTAAAGATCGAAATGGGCGACCGGCGGCGTCGTCGCGTAGGCCTGCACCAGCGTATAGGTCGGCGAGGGCACGTCGAGGCCAGGATCGTCGGCCAGCGTGCGGATTGCCGCTCGCGCCAGGGTGGACTTGCCAGCGCCCAGATCGCCACAGAGGGCGACGACGTCGCCGGGTTTGAGCGCCAGCGCCAGATCGGTGCCGAGCCGCCGCGTCGCCGCGTCGTCGGGAAGCGTCAGGCGGGCGATCGCCACGAGTGGCGGAGCGGGAAGCGTGTCGTCGATCATCCGTGGGGCATTTAGGGCGGTCATTCGGCCGCGTCCTCGAACGGCCGTTGGTCGACGGTGATCGCGCCGGGCGACATCGGATCGAGCGGGAAGATACAGGTGACAGTGGTGCCGCGATCGGGACCTGAGTCGATCTGCGTCGTGCCGTGGTGCAGCTCGACGAAGCTCTTGACGATCGACAGCCCGAGGCCGGCACCTGACTGCCGCCCACCCACCGGGCTGGCCTCGAAACGCTCGAACATCCGGTCGATCCGGTCCGGGGCGATGCCGGGGCCGTGGTCGGTTACGCGGAAGGAGATCGTGCCGGCCTCGCGCCGCGCCGTGAGGGCGACCGCCGAGCCCGACGGCGCGAAATTCGCCGCGTTGGACAAAAGGTTGAACAGGATCTGGGTCAGGCGATGGCCGTCGGCGAAAAATGTCCCGCCGGCCTGGCTGAGATCGACGTCAAGCGTGACCTCGGCGTCCGCGAGGCGCTCGCGTACACCGTCCACCGCATGTTCCACCGTGGCGGCGATGTCGACCTCGGACAATTCGAGCTCCATGATGCCGGCGTCGACCGTGGCCAGGTCCAGAATGTCGTTGACGATCGTCAGGAGCGAAGAGGTCGAGGTCGAGATGTAGCCGAGATATTCGCTCTGGCGTTCGTTGAGCGGACCGGTGTCGCGCGAGCGCAGCAGCGCCGAGAAGCCGATGATATTGGTGAGCGGCGAGCGCAGTTCGTAGTTCACATGCTGGACGAAATCGTTCTTGATCTGGTTGGCCTGTTCCAGCGCCTCGTTCTTCTCGCGCAGCATCCGCTCGGCTTCGCGGGCGTCGGAAATGTCGGAGAAGGTCAGCATGGTCTGGCCGTTCGGCAGCGGCACGATGCCGTAGGTGATGGTGCGGCCCGACGAGAGCGTCAGCTCGCCGGTTTCCGTCTCGCGGCCCGCCTCGTCGAAGGCGGTAACCGCCTGGCTGAACAACGGCCACCCCGCGCCTTGCGCGCTGGCGGCGTCCGCCGGGATCGTCACGGTCGCAAGATCTGGCAAGGTGTGGATGCGGGGACGCGACAGGAGATAGTCCGGATCGAAGCCGAACATCTCGGCGAAGGCCGGATTCGACAGCCGCAGCCGCCCGTCGCTGCCAAACACGACGACCGCCTCGCTCAAATAGTCGATGGTCTCGCGCTGCAGCTGGACGGTCGACTTGACCTGGCTTTCCAGTTCCAGCTTCTCGGTGATGTCTTCGAACACCCAGGTGGCTCCGCCGCGCGGTTGCGGCGTCGCGATGACCCTGAGCGTGCGGCCATCCGCCAGATGCCAGAGGGTCTCCGTAGGCTCGGTCGCCCGATAGGCGGCGAGATCCTGATCCTGGATTTCGCTGCGGAACAGCTTTTCCGTCGGCAGAATGCCACGTGTCCTGAGATTGTCGAGCAGCGAAAGATGGTCGGGCTCGGACTCCAGATAGGCGTTGGTGAGGTCGAACAGCCGTTGCAGCGCCGCATTGTAGTAGGTCAGCCGGGTTTTCTCGTCGAACCGCGCGACCGCGGTCGTCAATTGATCCAGCGTCTCGGACTGGCTGTCGATGGTCTGGCGCAGCTCCATGCGGACCTGTTCGGTTTCCGACACGTCGATCGCGATCCCGGCCGAGCCGAGCGGACCCGACGCCTCGACGACGGCAAAGTTCCGGCGGTCGGCCTCGACCACCGTCGACAGTTTGCCGGAGAAGATCCGATCTTCGCCGAGACGGGCGGCGATCGCCCGGCGATCCTGCTCGCTGAGAAACTCAATCTGCCGGTCGAGGCCGTCGGCGACCGTGGTCGCATCGACGGCACGCGCATAGGCCTCGTTGATCCAGGTCAGACGACTGGCCCGATTGCGCAGCCAGATCGGCAGCGGCGCGGCGTCGAAGAGGTTCTGCATCGTTTCGATCGTCGCGAGCGAGCGGCGGTGGGCGACATCGAGCTCATGAAGGCGTTCGCGCACGCCTTCCAGAAGGACGAACCGCACCACCGCGAGGCCTCCCAAGGTGCTGCCCGTCGCCTCGATCATGCGGCCGCGCTGCAGGTCGATCTCGATCCGGAACGTTTCGGCATCGCTACGCAGCCGGCCGATCGCTTCGGCGAGGGCCTCGGCGTTCTGCTGCGGCATCCAGTCGGCGAAGGCGAGAAAGCGTTTTTCCTCCGCCGGCGCTCCCCAAGCTTCTGGCAGGATGCCGAAGACATCCGGTTCGCCCGCTCCGGCGTAGACGACAAGCCGTTCCGCGCCAGCCGCCAGAAGCGCTGCTCGCGCGTCAGCCTCGGCGCGGCTGTCGGCCAGGCTCGCGCGCAAGCTGTCGTTCTCGGCGGCAATCGTCGCGCGCTGGCGGATCAGGAAGACCGCGCTCAGCATGGCGGCACCCAGCAACATGGCGAGAAGCGCGAGATACAGGACGTCGACCGGGCTCAGCATGGCATCGACGCCGCCGGCAATCGTGTGCAGTTGGGCGCGGGCGGCCTCGGGCATCAGCATCAGGCCAAGTATCGACGTCGCCGCGGCGACTCCTCGAAGGCGCCTGTTCGTCGCTGTTAGTCCGCTGGGATCGGAATCCATTCTTGTCCGGAAAGCGCCGTTGCGCCCGGATCCGAAACCCTCGATCATCTTGTCTGCCCCCGTATGTTGCCGCCGCTTTTCGAGACATGACGCAAGGAAACGCGATCGCACCGGCCAAACCGCCCCAGACCGCCGCGATTCGGTCATCGTAGCTCGTGTAGAATCTTACGCAATCCAGAAGAAAGCGGGTCGGCAAAAAGAAAAAAGCCGCCGGGATGGCTTGCATCCCGGCGGCTCTTCCGAATGGGCTGACGACGCGATGGTGTCAGTAACGGTAATGCTCCGGTTTGTAGGGTCCCTGAGGCGTCACGCCGATATAGGCGGCCTGTTCCTCGGAGAGGATGCTCAACCTTGCGCCGAGCTTGTCGAGATGCAGCCGTGCAACTTTTTCGTCCAAATGCTTCGGCAGAACATAGACTTCGTTCTTGTACTGTTCGCCCTTGGTAAAGAGTTCGATCTGCGCCAGTGTCTGATTGGTGAAGGACGCCGACATGACGAAGCTCGGATGGCCGGTGGCATTGCCGAGATTGAGCAGCCGCCCCTCGGACAGAAGCAGCATCCGCTTGCCGTCCGGAAAGGTAATCATGTCGACCTGCGGCTTGATGTTCGTCCATTTCAGATTGCGCAGCGCGTCGATCTGAATCTCGTTGTCGAAATGGCCGATATTGCCGACGATCACCATGTCCTTCATGGCGCGCATGTCGTCGATGCGCACGACATCCTTGTTGCCGGTCGTGGTGATGATGATGTCGGCGGTCGGCGCCGCATCCTCGAGCGTCACGACCTCGAAGCCGTCCATCGCGGCCTGCAGGGCGCAGATCGGATCGACCTCGGTCACCTTGACCCGGGCGCCGGCGCCGACGAGCGAGGCGGCCGAGCCCTTGCCGACGTCGCCATAACCGCAGACCAGCGCGACCTTGCCGGCCATCATCACGTCGGTCGCGCGGCGGATGCCGTCGACCAGCGATTCCTTGCAGCCGTATTTGTTGTCGAATTTCGACTTGGTGACGCTGTCGTTGACGTTGATCGCCGGGAACGGCAGCAGACCCTTCTTCTGCAACTGGTAGAGCCGGTTGACGCCGGTGGTGGTCTCCTCGGTGACGCCCTTGATGGCATCGCGCTGGCGGGCGAAGAAGCCGGGCGTCTCGGCCATGCGCTTCTTGATCTGCGCGAAGAGAATCTCCTCTTCCTCGTTGCCGGGATTGGACAGGACGTCCTCGCCGGCCTCGGCGCGCGCGCCGGTCAGGATGTACATCGTGGCATCGCCGCCATCGTCGAGGATCATGTTGGTGGGCTGGCCGTCCGGCCACTGGAAGATCTTGTCGGTATAGGTCCAGTAATCCTCGAGGCTTTCGCCTTTCACCGCATAGACCGGCGTGCCGGTGGCGGCGATCGCCGCCGCAGCCTGGTCCTGGGTCGAGAAGATGTTGCAGGACGCCCAGCGCACTTCGGCACCCAGCGCTTGAAGCGTTTCGATGAGCACCGCCGTCTGGATCGTCATGTGCAGCGATCCGGTAATCCGCGCGCCTTTGAGCGGCTTGTCGGCGCCGAATTCCTCGCGGCAGGCCATCAGACCCGGCATTTCGGTTTCGGCGATGTCGATCTCTTTGCGGCCCCAGTCCGCGAGCGAGAGATCCTTGACGACGTAGTCATTGGCGTCGGCCATGTGGCGTCCATTCGTGCTGGAAAAGGATATCATGCCGGAAGCGGGCTCCCAGCGTTCTCGGCGACGCCATAGCAGGTGGGGACGGCTGCGGCAAGGGGATATAAACATTTGCTTATGTCTTGATGGGGTGCGGCGTTTTGACGGTGCTGCGTTTCGCGGTAGCTTGGCCCGCTGGGATATCGTCGGGGAGGACGGCCGCATGGGCGTGAAGATTGCGGTGCTGGCTGCGGCCATCGCTGCTACGGGTGTGACGAGCGTCCAGACCGCCGCAGCCCAGACCGTCGCTGCCCAGATCGTTCCGGTGCAGCGACCGGCGGCAATGGCCGACACCAAATGGCCCGACGGGTTCATGGCCTTCGCGCTTCCCTACTCCCCCTATCTGTTCGACCTCGTCGTCTATGCGGGCCGCAGTGTCGCCGAGATCACCTATGGAACACGCCGCTACGATCCGGTGACGCGGTCGCTGGTCGTGACTGACCTTGAAATTCGCCGCGACGCCCTCGAGGCGAGCATCGGCCAACTCCGCGTGTCCAGCGACGAGGCGGTGTATGAGAACGTTGCCGTCGACACGCGGGCTCTGCCGCTCGACCCCACGACACGCGCCGTCTTGCGCAAGCTGGATCGGGAGATCGTGACGGGGGATGTCGCGTTGACCGGCCGGATGGATGCGGCGGCGGCGGATTACGATCTGAGCGCGTCGCTGCGAATCGACGGCGCCGGCACGTTGGAGCTGACCGCCGACCTCGAAGGCTTCCACATTCTCGCGCCGATCGAGGGTTTCGACGACGCCGAGGCGGATGGAACCCCGAAACTCGCGGGCCGGCTGCGCTCGGCCCAGATCGTCTTCGCCGACGCGGGTCTCGCTTCGGTGCTGTACGAGGTCTTCGGCGGGCAGCAGGGCATGACCGCCGAGCAGGCCCGCGGCACGGCCTCGATGATGGCCGGAATTGGTGTGACGGCGCTATTTTCCGACCTGCCCGGGGGGCAGAGCCCGCGTCTTCAGGAGATGGCGCGCGGCTGGTCGGCGACGATCCAGTCGTTTTTGACTCAGCCGGATCGGCTCGAGGTGTCGCTCGATCCCGCCTCGCCCCTCGACCTCGCCCGCCTGACGCAAGGGGCCGTGGGGGCGGAGGATATTCTGGCGCTCAACCCGACGGTTGTGGCAGGAACGTCGCAGCTCATCGCGCTCGTTGATCCGACGACGATCACGCTCACGCCCGACGGACCGATCGAAGCGGTCCTGCCGGCGGCCGAGGCGCTGATCGAAGGTCGGGGCGTTCCGCAGGATATCGCCCGTGGCGTGACGCTGCTCCTGCCCGCGGCCAGTTCAGACAACCGGGCCGCGATCGGCCTTCTCGCCCGTGCCCTGGCGCTCGATCCCGGCGTCGCGATCGCCCAGGAGCAATTACGTGGCGCTTACGTCGCGGTGCTCCTGGCCAAGGCGGACCGGTTGTCTGTCCAGAACGCCAGCCTCGACGCGCTGCGCCGCCGGCTAAGCCCGGACGAACTGGCGGTGGCCGAGGACGAGGCCTTGCAGCGCTGGCGGCGGACCAGGATCGGCGAATCGCAGCGCCAGATCGAGGTCGGTGCGTTCGAGGCGCATGATTGGCCGACGATCCGTCGCCTGGCCTTTGCCTATTACGAAGGCGCGACGATGCCGCGTAACCTGATGCGTGCCTATGGCTGGGCGTCGATCGCCGCCGCTGGAGGGGACCGGATCGCCGCCGGCCTGCGCGACAATCTGACGGCGGCGGTGAGCGAAGGCCGTATCGTATTGCCGATGGAGCGGGCACGGAAGGCGACCGACGATCTGTGGGGGTTGATCGTCTCCGAACCGTCGGCCGATGGCGCCCCCGATGCCGACGCGGAGCAGCCCGCAGGGAAGGCGGCGGACGCCGCGTCGCCGGGGTTGCCCTCCGATTCTGCGGATGGAACGGCTGAGGCAACGCCCGACACGGACGACGGCGCCGGGACCGCGGAGCCTCCCGCTCCGGCCGATTGAGCGATGTGGCCCGCCGCTCAGGCGGACTCGCCAAAGCGATCGGCGACGAGCGCTTCGATCGCATCGAGCGCGGCTTCGGCGTCCGCTCCCCGCGCCGCTACCTCGATTACCGTTCCCTGGCTGGCCGCCAGCATCATCAGGCCCATGATCGACTGGCCGCCCACGGTCAGGCCGTCGCGCGAGATCGTCAACTCGGCGTCGAAGGCCTCGGCGGTCTGGACGAAGCGGGCGGAAGCGCGGGCGTGCAGGCCGCGCCGGTTGACGATTGTCAAGATGCGCGGCGGCGGCGGCCCGTCGCCGCCCTTGCCCTGGGATGGGGCGACCTCGACAGGTGGGGCTTCCGCGCCGGTCACCGCGTTTGGCATCTCGCGCGGGTCGGACTCGTTGAGGCGTCGCGTCATCATTTTCCGCTGAGCACGCGGCTTGCGACATTGATGTATTTGCGGCCGGCTTCCTGTGCGGCGACGAGCGCCTCGGCGAGCGGCTTTTCCTCCCGCACGCTGGCCAGCTTGATCAGCATCGGCAGATTCACCCCCGCGAGCACGTCGACATGCGTCCCATCCATCACCGAAATGGCGAGATTGGAAGGCGTTCCGCCGAACATGTCGGTGAGGATGATCACCCCGTCACCCCGTTCGGCACGGGCGACGGCCTCGACGATGTCGACGCGGCGCTGCTCCATGTCGTCCTCGGGGCCGATCGAGATCGTCTCGAATGCGTCCTGCGGACCGACCACATGCTCCACCGCGTGCCGAAATTCGTCGGCGAGCCGGCCGTGAGTCACGAGCACCAACCCGATCATGCGCACAACGCTTGGATTGCCTGGCGCGACATCTGATAAACTCCCTAAAATCGACGATCGGTCTCACCGGTCGCCATGACCTGGCGACGGCAGGCGCATCGGCCTCCGGTCATAAGCGGGCGCATCTT
The DNA here is from genome assembly GCA_947488615.1 of uncultured Aurantimonas sp. Lineage (GTDB taxonomy): Bacteria > Pseudomonadota > Alphaproteobacteria > Rhizobiales > Rhizobiaceae > Aurantimonas. The sequence goes on along the minus strand of CANKZU010000005.1, from coordinate 225,815 downwards.
GGCATCCTGCCGCCGATGCGCAAGTCAAATGATCACGCATACCCGCAGGAATCGATCGATGAACGTCACCGATCGTCGACCATGGGCGCCATGACGAGAGAGACGAGGATGTCGGCGCCGAAGGCGGCATCGCGCGCGGGCAGGCGGGCATGGCGCACGTTCACGTCGAAAATCGCGGTCGTGCCGTTCTCCGGCAGGCGCTCGATCGCCATTGGATCGCACAGATCGACCACCAGGCCCAGTACGGCGGACGCCACTGTCTCCTCGCGCAAAATGCCGATACCCGAGACTTCCATCAGCCCGCGCAGATTGGCCGGAGCGCTCAGGACGATGCCGGCGTCGCTACGCGCAACGACGACCCGGTCGTCGGCCACGAGGCGGGCGTGAAGGCCGAGCGAGGCGCCGCGCCGCAAGGCGGACAGGCAAAGAGCCGACTTTCCGCTGCGCGCGGGGCCGCGAATCAGGATACCCAGATCGCCGATCGCGATCGCGCAGCCGTGAAGATTGGCGGACTGGCTCATTCGGCCGGCAACGAGACTGTGAAGCGGGCGCCGGCGACACCGTTCGGGGCGCCCTCATCCTCGTCCTCGATGTTTTCCGCCCGCAGCGTGCCGCCATGGGCTTCGACGATCTGCCGGCTGATCGACAAGCCGAGGCCAGAGTTCTGACCGAAGTCTTCTTCGGCCGGACGGTCGGTGTAGAAGCGCTCGAAGATGCGGTCGATGATTTCGGCCTGGATGCCCGGCCCGTTGTCCTCGATCGTGACGACGACGCGCTGGCCGCGCCGGCGCAAGAGGACATCGATCCGGCCGTTGCTCTCCGGCACAAAGGATCGGGCATTCTCGATCAGGTTGGTGAACACCTGGCCGAGCCGCAGATCATGCCCGGTGACGACATAGCCGTCTTTCATCGAGGAGGGCAGCCTTTGCTTTTCGAAGGTGATCGTCACCGCGCGGCGCGACCGCGAATTGCCGCGTGCGCCATCGACCACCGAACGTAGAAGCGCGGCCAGATCGACCTTCTGGGCGATCTGCCGGGCCAGTTCGGCGTCGAGGCGCGAGGCGTCGGCGATGTCGGTGATCAGCCGGTCGAGCCGTCGGACGTCGTGCTGAATGATCTCGAGCAGGCGCTCGCGGGAGGTTTCGTTACGGGCCAGCGGCAGCGTCTCCACGGCGCTGCGTAGCGAGGTTAGTGGATTTTTCAGTTCGTGGGATACGTCGGCGGCGAAGGATTCGATCGCATCCATGCGCGCATAGAGGGCGTTGGTCATGTCGCGAAGGGCGCTCGCGAGATTGCCGATCTCGTCAGCGCGATCGCCGAAATCGGGGATCGCCGCCCGCTCGTCGACACCGCGGCGAACGCGGATCGCCGCCGCCGACAGGCGCCGCAGCGGCGTCGCGATGGTCGAGGCGAGCAGGATGGACAGGACGATGGTCACGATCGCGGCGACGGCGAAGACCCGGACGATCGCCATGCGCTCCGCCTGGACGATCTTGTCGATGTCGCCGCCTTGGGTCGACAAAAGCAGCACGCCGAGCACGGCGCGGAAGCGCTGGATCGGGACCGCCACCGAGACGATGAGTTCGGCGCTCTCGGTGGCCCGTACGACCGTGGCGGGGCCGCCGGTCAAAGCGTTCATCACCTCGGGATAGGCGGCGCCCGATCCGCCCGGCGTCTCGCGATAGATCGGCAGGTCGCTGCGTTGGAACAGATGCCGGAACCAGTTGACCGCCGCGGCGGCGAAGGCTGGCTCCTCCTCGGCCACGGGTGGCAGATTGTAGCGCAGGATCTGGCCGCGCGAATAAAGATGCCGGGAATCGAGGATCAGATTGGCGTCGCGATCGTAGAGTCGCGCCCGCGTGCGAGTCGGCGAGATCAGCCGGCGCAGCAAAGGCGCAACGCGCTCCGGATTGATCGGAAACTCCAGGCTGTCGGTGATATCGGAGCTGGGGGCCAGCGTGTCACCGGCCTGCAGTTCCAGGAGGCGCTCCGGATCGAGGGTAATCGAATTGGTCTCGACCGTCGCCGAGGATGCGATGGCGCTGGCGATGATTTCGCCTTGGGTCAAAAGGCTTTCGACGCGCGCGTCGATGAGGCCGGCCCGAAACTGGTTGAGATAGAGGATGCCCGAGACGAGGACGATCAGCGCCACGAGGTTGAGGAAGACGATGCGTCGCGTCAGCGAGGAAAAGATCGTATGGCCGAGCAGACGCCGCGCCTGGTAGAGGACGCGCCGGATCAGCGGCAGCCTTCGCAGCCGTTTGCGCAGGACCGCCTCGCGGCGCCCCCCCTTCGGCCCGACACCGCCGCCGTCCTCTTCGTCCTCGTTGGGCTCGGTTATCGCGACCATGCGCGCCTCAAGCTTCGCGGAAACGATAGCCGACGCCGTAGAGGGTCTCGATCATGTCGAAATCGTCGTCGATCACCTTGAACTTCTTGCGAAGCCGCTTGATGTGACTGTCGATCGTGCGATCGTCGACATAGACCTGTTCGTCATAGGCCGCGTCCATCAGGGCATCGCGGCTCTTCACCACGCCCGGCCGCTGGGCGAGCGAGTGGAGGATCAGGAACTCGGTCACCGTCAGCGTGACCGGCTGGCCCATCCAGGTGCAGGTGTGCCGCTCCTGGTCCATGACCAACTGGCCGCGCTCGAGCGAGGATTCGGGCGTCGGCACGCCGGTCTTGGCGACGCCCTCACGCGCCGCTCCACGCCGCAGCAGCGCCCGCACCCGCTCGACCAGAAGTCGCTGCGAAAACGGTTTGCGGATGTAGTCGTCGGCGCCCATCTTCAGGCCGAAGAGCTCATCGATCTCCTCGTCCTTCGAGGTCAGGAAGATCACCGGCAGATCGGACTTCTGCCGCAGGCGCCTGAGCAGTTCCATCCCGTCCATGCGCGGCATCTTGATATCGAAGATCGCCAGATTGGGCGGGCGCGACTGCAGACCTTCGAGGGCGGACGCCCCGTCGGTATAGGTCTCGACCCGGTAGCCTTCGTTCTCAAGCGCGATGGAAACCGACGTGAGAATATTCCTGTCGTCGTCGACCAGGGCGATCGTAGGCATTGCGGTACTCTCCATTTTCACCCTCCACACGACATCGCTGTCGTTTGAAGGGCCCGGCTGTCTCGCCGGTTGCCGACGGTCTTGTGTCCGGCGGCAGGGCTGTCCCTTCTGGGGGAAGACCGGCTTGTCCGGACCTCCTCACTGATGGCGCGATGGTATCGCCCATCTGCGGTAAATGTGGCGGAATGACAAAATTACAAAGCCGCGGGCGCTAAAGACGAAAGGCCACGCCCCATGTTGCCGGGTACCGCGCAAAAAAATCGCCGACATATCAAACGATTTGTAGCGTGGATCGAACCGATTAGAATGGTCCATAGCCAGTCTAAATCGATTAACATCCTGTTTCGATTAAGCATTCCCGGACGAATCGGGTTGATCGTCAGGCCCTCGGGCAGTATCAAGCAGGTCTATTGCGAGACCGCTTGCTGAGGAGCGGCCGCACGGCATGGGAGATGACGGGTGGACGAGATCGGCACGCGCAACGCCAATAGCGGGATCGAGACGACGGGATTGTCGGATCTGTCCTCGCTGCGCTGGAACCTCAAGGAAGCGGAACTGGTGGAGACCGCCGTCAGGCGAGGCGAGGGCCAGTTGACGGCTCACGGCGCCTTTGCGGCCGTCACCGGCAAGCACACGGGGCGATCGCCGAAGGACAAATTCCTCGTCCGCGACGACACCACCGGGCCGGTGGTCTGGTGGGACAACAACGCGGCGATGGAGCCCGAGATTTTCGAGCGGCTCTACGACGACTTCAAGGCCGCGGCGAAAGGCCGTGATCTGTTCGTGCAGGATCTGATCGGCGGCGCCGACCCGGCCAATGCGATCCGCGTGCGCGTCGTCACCGAATACGCCTGGCACTCCTTGTTCATCCGCACGCTGTTGATCCGTCCGACCGCGGATCAACTGAAGGATTTCGTGCCGGAGATGACGATCATCGACCTGCCGTCGTTCAAGGCCGATCCGGAGCGCCACGGCTGCCGTTCCGAGACGGTGATCGCCGTCGACATGACGCGCAAGATCGTCCTGGTCGGCGGCAGTTCCTATGCCGGTGAGATGAAGAAGTCGGTATTCTCGACGCTCAACTTTCTCCTGCCGGAGCGCGGCGTCATGCCGATGCATTGTTCGGCGAATGTCGGCCCGGACGGTGACGCGGCGGTCTTCTTCGGCCTGTCCGGCACCGGCAAGACGACGCTTTCGGCCGACCCGCACCGCACCCTCCTCGGCGACGACGAGCACGGCTGGGGCGAGGACGGCATCTTCAATTTCGAGGGCGGCTGCTACGCCAAGACGATCCGCCTGTCGGCCGAGGCCGAACCCGAGATCTTCGCCACCACCCGCCGCTTCGGCACGGTGCTGGAAAACGTCGTTCTCGATGCCGACCGGGTGCCGGACTTCGACGACGGTTCGCTCACCGAGAACGCCCGCGCCGCCTACCCGCTGCACTTCATCCCGAATGCCAGCGAGACCGGCCGCGACGGGCATCCGAAGAACATCATCATGCTGACCGCTGACGCGTTCGGCGTGATGCCGCCGATCGCCCGGCTGACCCCGGCCGAGGCCATGTACCACTTCCTGTCCGGCTACACCGCGAAGGTGGCGGGCACCGAGAAGGGCGTGAACGAGCCTGAGGCGACCTTCTCGACCTGCTTCGGCGCCCCCTTCATGCCGCGCCACCCGTCGGAATACGGCAATCTGCTGCGCGATCTGATCGGGCGCCACGACGTCGATTGCTGGCTGGTCAACACCGGCTGGACCGGTGGCGCCTACGGCACTGGCCATCGCATGCCGATCAAGGCGACCCGCAAGCTTCTCGCCGCCGCGCTCGACGGCTCGCTGAAGGACGCCGAGTTCCGCACCGATCCTAATTTCGGCTTCCAGGTGCCGGTTGCGGTGGAGGGTGTCGACAGCGCCATTCTCGACCCGCGCTCGACCTGGGCCGATACGGCGGCCTACGACGCCCAGGCGAGAAAGCTGGTCGAAATGTTCCGCAGCAACTTTGCCAAGTTCGAGAGCCACGTCGATTCCGACGTGCTTGAGGCGGCGCCGGCCCAGGCGATGGCGGCGGAATAGTCCCGACGCACAACGACTGTTCGTTCGAGTGAAGGCTCGCGGCCCCGGCCGCGGGCCTTTTCGTTTGCCGAGCGGCGCGGACCGAGGCCGGCGCGTTGCGATCCCCGAAGACCCTCTATAGTGCGATCAGGTCCAGCCGGGATCGCAAGGGATGCTGGGCGGCAAGCGAAGGGCGCGACGGATGGCGGGGCAGAACGATCTGAGGATTACCGACCGGGTGACGATCCCCGACGCCGATCTCGAGGAGCAGTTCATCCGCGCCGGCGGTCCCGGCGGCCAGAACGTCAACAAGGTCTCGACGGCGGTGCAGCTTCGGTTCCTCGGAGGCCAGTCCACTGTGCTGCATCCTGAGGCGCATCGCCGGCTGTTGCGGCTGGCCGGGCAGCGCGCGACCAAGGGTGGCGACGTCCTCATCGAGGCCTCACGCTTTCGCAGCCAGGAACGCAACCGCGAGGACGCCAGGGAGCGGCTGGCCGAGCTCATCCGCGAGGCGCTGAAGCCGCCGCCGCCGCCACGCCGCAAGACCAGGCCGACCAAAGGCTCGGTCGAGCGCCGGCTGAAAGCCAAGAAGGGCCGTTCCCAGACCAAGCGGATGCGCGGGAGCGTGGATGATTGAGAGGGAGGCCGATCATCCGGTTGAATGGTAGGGCGCGGGCAAACGTCCGCCGTCTTTTCAGGTTGTGGGAAAGGCGTAGCTGCCGAACTTCTGGAACACTCGCGGCGCCCACACCAACAAGGGAATCGATATGCCCGAACGACACAAAGGGACATGTTTCTGCGGCGCCGTGGAAATAGAGGTGAAAGGCGAGCCGGAGGCCATGGGTTACTGCCATTGCAGTTCCTGCCGGTCATGGTCCGCTGGACCGGTAAACGCATTCACCTTGTGGAAGCCGGAAAATGTGAGCGTCGCGAGGGGTGGGGAGTTTATCGGCCGGTTTCAGAAGACGGAGAAAAGCGACCGTCAATTCTGCACGAAATGCGGCGGCCATATCATGACCGACCATCCGACCTTTGGCTTGACCGATGTCTATGCCGCGACGATCCCGAGCGTCGCTTTCGTCCCCGGCGTCCACGTGAACTATTCCGAGACAGTTCTGCCAATGAAGGACGGCTTGCCCAAGTTGAAGGACTTCCCAGCCGAACTGGGTGGTACGGGTGAGGCTGTCCCCGAATAGGATTGGGCCAGGAAAAAGCCCGATAGGAGATCGGCTGCTCTGTCGCCGGGGTGCGTGGTCGTGTCCGGCGAGCTTCGCCACGCGTGGCTCCTTGCCGAATGCCTGGCTCACCCCTCAGTCCTGACGATTACGTGATCGCCCAAAATGAAGCCGGGCGCGTCCGGCTTCGTATCTCCCGCATCCTCCCAAGTCGGGACGGAACGTTTCATTAACGAAACAGGGAGACTTCACCATGATCAAGACTCTGATCCGCACCACCGCCATCGCCTCGCTCATCGCCGCCGGCACCGTCGGCGTCACCTCGGCGAGCTTCGCCCAGGACATGCCGATGGTCGGCGGCGCGCCGATGGACCCGGCCAAGACCATTCCGGAGAATGCATCGGCCGCCGACAATCTGACCACGCTGGTCGCGGCGGTGAAGGCCGCCGGCCTGGTCGAGACGCTCGCCGGTGAGGGACCGTTTACGGTCTTCGCGCCGACCAACGAAGCGTTTGAAAAGCTTCCCGACGGCACCGTCGAGACGCTGCTGAAGCCGGAAAACAAGGATCAGCTCACCAAGATCCTGACCTATCATGTGGTCCCTGCCGCCGCGACGTCCGAAGCAGCCATGCAGATGATCAAGGACGATGGCGGCAAGCACAACGTCACCACCGTCTCGGGCGGCACGCTGACGCTGCAGATGGATGGCGACAAGCTGGTCGTCATCGATGAGTCCGGCAACGGCGCGACGGTCATCCAGGCCGACGTCATGCAGGCGAACGGCGTCGTGCATGTCATCGATAGCGTGCTGATGCCCAAATAAGGCTTGGTCCTGACCACGGCGGGCTGATGTCGCTCCTGCCGATGTGATCGCCCCCGCGCCCTTCGTGAGTGGCGCGGGGGCTTCAGTGCCACTATTGTTGCGACGATCGGCTGCCGCGCCGCGCCATGGCTAACTACCCGTGCGGCCGGGAGGCGACGGTGAATGCCGCCTCGTCGAACCAGGGAGATCACCATGATGAGACGCAATTTTCTGTTGAGCACCGCGGCGATGGCCGCGACGGCGATCGGCGGCGGTTTGTTTTTCGGCTCGCGCGCGAAAAGCCGCGAAGCGGAGTTTCCGGTGTCGCTGACCCCGGACGAGTGGCGCGCCAAGCTGACGGCGGAACAGTTTGCCGTGCTGCGTGAGGAATCGACCGAGCGCCCCTTCACCAGCCCGCTCAACGACAACAAGCAGGCGGGCCTCTATGCCTGCGCCGGCTGCGATACGCCGGCTTATTCGTCTGCGGCGAAATACGACTCCGGAACCGGTTGGCCGAGCTTTTGGGCGCCGCTATCGGCGGTGGCGATCGGCACCAGGACGGACTACGCGCTGATCTATCCGCGAACCGAAGTCCACTGCGCTACCTGCGGCGGGCATTTCGGCCATATCTTCGACGATGGTCCCGCGCCGACCGGCAAGCGGCACTGCCTGAACGGCGTGGCGCTGGCCTTCAAGGAGGGCGCGACCACGGCCTCGTGACCCGGCGCAGGTTCGACTGGACAAGCCAACGGCGGCCTGGATCGGGTCGCCGTTTTCCGTTTGGCAAGGAAACGGTGCCAGTATCGTGACATCCACGGCACCAGCGCGATGGATTGAATGGCCGGACCGGCGACGCCATATGGAGAAGTGAACGTCGGAGACGGTGCCGCTAGAGGGCCATCTCCCAGAAAGTCGCTTCTTGAAGGACTTGGCAGACCAATGAGCCGTATGACGCCGTTTTCCAGCCCGCTTCTGCTTGGCTTCGACAGTGTCGAAAAGACCCTTGAGCGGATTGTTAAGGCTGGCGACGGCTACCCGCCCTATAATATCGAACGTGTCCGGCCTGGCAAGGACGGGGCGGTATGCGACGACCTGATCCGCATTACCCTTGCGGTGGCCGGTTTCAGGCCGGAGGAGTTGGAGGTCACGACGGAAGAGAACCAGCTTCTGATCCGCGGTCGCCAGAGCGACGAGACCGAGCGCGAATATCTGCATCGTGGCATCGCCGCGCGGCAGTTCCAGAAGGGCTTCCTGCTCGCGGACGGTATGCGGATCATCGGGGCGCGGTTGAAGAACGGGCTTTTGTTTATTGATCTGGCAAAGCCGGAGCCTGAGCGGATCGTTAAGAAGATCGAGATCGCGGTCGCCGACTGACCGAGTATCGCGCAGCCTTTAAAGGAGACGGTGCCATGACCGAACACCAGATTTCGACTGTCAGCGAGACCGATCTTGCCGCCATCGGCGAGGGCCATGTCGCGTATCTGCGCCAGATGACCTCGGACGAGATGCGTGCGCGGTTTCCCGCCGCCCAATCGATCCGCCCCGGGCTCAATCTCTGGGCCCTGTTCTCGGCCGACGGAACGCCGCTGGCGGTGTCCGACGACCGCGGCAGCATCCTGGCGAGCGCCAACGAAAACGAGTTGGAGACGGTCAGCCTCCACTGACGGCGACCCACCACGACGACAAATCAGGGCGACCATGCCGGACCGGCGTGGTCGCCTTTTTCGTGCGGGGTGGAGAAAATCAGGCGGCGTTCTGGGCCGAGGCGCTGGTCATCAGCGCGTAGAGGGAACCTGCATCGCGCGCGTCGCGGATGTTGGCGACGGTATCCCGGTTGCGCAACAGCCGCGCGACCTTGGACAGCGCCTTGAGGTGATCGGCACCCGACCCCTCTGGCGCGAGCAGCAGGAAGACGAGGTCGACCGGCTGGTCGTCGAGCGCGTCGAAATCGACCGGGCGCGTCAGCCGCGCGAAAACACCGACAATGTGATCGAGCGCCTGAAGCTTGCCGTGCGGGATGGCGATACCATTACCGACGCCCGTCGATCCGAGCTTTTCGCGCTGCAGGATTGTCTCGAACACCTCGCGCTCGGGCAGCCCGGTCAGCGTCGCGGCTTTCTCGGCGAGTTCCTGAAGCACCTGTTTCTTCGAAGTGGCCCGCAAGGCGGGCAGAATCGCCGCTGGTTCGATGAGCGTCTCGAAATCCATCGCTGAGGTGCCTCTTGCTGGGGAGCGCGTCAACCTGAGCCCTGAACCTTGTGCGGCGCTCAAGCGTCGCCAGCGTAGGCCGATGGATCCACCCAGCCGTAATTGCCGTCGGGCCGCCGGAAGACGATGTTGAGGTCCCCGGATTTGGCATTGCGGAAGACCACGACCGGGCCATCCTGCCGGTCGAGTTCCATCACCGCGCCGGCGACCGAATGCGTTCCGACCTTCAGCGTGGTTTCGGCGATGATCGCCGGCGAGAAGTCCTCGGCAATCTCTTCCTCTTCCTCCGGAATCGCGGCCATGACGGAATAGGCCATATCGCGGCCGTTGACGTGTGGGCGGTGATCCTTGAGCCGGCGCTTGTAGCGCCTGAGACGCTTCTCGATACGTTCGGCGGCCTCGGCGAAGCTGGCCTCGGGGTCGTGTGCCTCACCGGCGGCCTGGAAAACCACGCCGGTGTCGAGGTGTAAGGTGCAATCGGACGAATAGCGGGCGGCGTTTTTCGAAATCACGACGGTCCCGGAGAAATTACCATCGAAATATTTGTCGACGGCTTCGCTCAGCCGTTCCTCGATCCGCGTCCGGAACGTCTCGCCGACGTCCATGTGCTTTCCCGATACACGAAGGCTCATGCTTGAAAGCTCCTGTGAGATGACCGTTGCGGCCTCTGGTGCCGGTCGAGTGAAACGCGCCGGGCGGGCGTTGGATGCCGTTTGGTCCGCAAGTTTCACGGGCGGCGGTGCGGGATCGGGCGGACCCGGCCGAATTCACGAAGTGGCGCCTTCTAGGGATGAACGCCAAGACTGTCAACGCGGGGATCATGGCCCATCCCCCTTTCCGAAAAGCCCGAGCGTCGCTCTGGTCTGCGCCACCCCGCGGTCCTTCGTCAAGAGGCCAGCCGCCGCGCGTTCATCTCGCGCCGGCGCTGGATCGACGACGCAATGCCGAGCGCCTCGCGATATTTCGCGACAGTCCGCCTTGCCAGATCGACTCCTTCCTTGTTCAGAACCGCGGCGATGTCGTCGTCGGACATGACCTTGCCCTGGCTTTCGGCGTCGATCAGCGCCTTGATTCGGTACTTGACCGTCTCGGCCGAATGGGCATCGCCACCATGCGCCGAGGCGAGTGCCACGGTGAAGAAGAAGCGCATTTCGAAAGTGCCGCGCGGCGTCGCGACGAATTTCGACGCGGTCACCCGGCTGACGGTCGATTCATGCATTCCGATCGCTTCGGCAACCGCCATCAGCGTCATCGGCTTCAGCCCTTTGATTCCATGGGTCAAAAACCCGTCCTGGCGGCGCACGATCTCGCTCGCGACCTTGACGATCGTCTTGGCCCTTTGGTCGAGCGAGCGCACCAGCCAATTGGCCGATTGCTGGCATTCGCCGATGAAGGCACGATCGTCGTCAGACAGGCAGCCGCCGCGCACGGTGCGCAGATAGGCGTTGTCGACGAGCACACGCGGCAACGCGTCCGGGTTGAGTTCGACTCGCCAGCCGCCATCCGGCGCTTCGGTGACGATGACGTCGGGGATGAGCGTCTCGAAACCCTCGTGATCGAAGGCGTGTCCGGGCTTGGGGTCGAGGCCGCGGATCTCGGCGAGGATATCCATCAGACCGGCCTCGTCCTCGCCGGTGAGACGTCGGAGCGCGGCGAAGTCGCGCCGGGCAAGCAGGTCGAGATGAGCGAGCACGGTTCGCATGACCGGGTCGAACCGGCCCTGGCGTTGCAGCTGCAGCGCCAGGCATTCGGCGAGATCGCGGGCGAACAGCCCCGGCGGCGTCGCTTCGCGCTGTAGGATCGCGAGCGCCGCTTCGACGTCGGTCGTCGCAACGCCGAGATCGGCGGCGAAACTCTCCGTGGCGATCCGCAAATAGCCGCATTCGTCGAGAAGCTCGACCATCGCCTCACCGATCTTGCGCTCCAGGCCGGGCGCAAGCGCGTCGGCGACTTCACCGCGCGCGTGGGCATGAAGGGACGGTCGGCCGTCGGCCAGGTCGTCGATACTGAAATCGGACCCGGCGCCGCTCAGTCGGGTCTCGCCGCGCAGGCTCGGGCCGGATTGGGCCGGCCTGTCGTCACCGGCGTCATCGCGACCTGAAAAGCCGCTCTCGAAAGCCGCGCCATCGCTCGCCGCGCCGGTCAAGCCGCCATGCTCCGTATCCTCGCCCGGCGGCTTTTCCGCACCGCCCGCAAGGCCGTCCAGATTCTCGGGCGCGGTCGCGTCGGACGCGTCTGCATCGGCTTCCGCGATCAACGGATTGCGCTCCATCTCGGTCTCGATGAAGGCTTTCAGTTCGAGATGGCTGTATTGGAGCAGGCGAATCGATTGCAGCAGCTGGGGCGTCATCACCAGCGATTGCGTCTGCCGCATGTGCAGTTTGGCGGAAAGAGCCATGAGACGCCGATACACTCACCTAGGTCTGGGCTGCCGCCGTCGCGAGATGTCCCGGCACCGCGCACACGCCGCGCGGCGCTTGCCCGCGAAAGCTGGACGGGCGGCAACCCTTGCCGCCTCATCAAAGCGGGTCGTCGTGTTCTTTGTCAATCGTCGCGCGGCGGCGTTATCGCGGTTCAAAAGCTGAATTCGTCGCCGAGATAGAACCGACGCACATCGGCGTTGTCGACGATCTCCTGGGGACGGCCGTGGGTGAGGACGGCGCCGGCGTGCATGATATAGGCGCGGTCGATCAACCCCAGCGTCTCACGGACGTTGTGATCGGTGATCAATACGCCGATACCGCGCTTGGTCAGGTGCCGAACCAACCCCTGGATGTCCGAGACGGCGATGGGGTCGACACCGGCGAAGGGCTCGTCGAGCAGCATGAAGGTCGGCTTGGAGGCAAGCGAGCGCGCGATCTCGCAGCGCCGGCGCTCGCCGCCGGAGAGCGAGGTCGAGGCCTGCTTGCGCAAATGATCGATGTTGAATTCCTCGAGCAGCGCGGTGAGCTCACGCTCGCGGACCGCGCGATCGGGCTCTACCACCTCCAGAACAGCGCGAATATTGTCCTCGACCGACAGGCCGCGGAAGATCGAGGCCTCTTGCGGAAGATAGCCGATCCCCAGCCGCGAGCGGCGATACATCGGGACACCGGTGATGTCGTGGCCGTCGAGTACGATGCGGCCGGCATCGACGGGAACGAGCCCGGTGATCATGTAGAAGCAGGTCGTCTTGCCGGCGCCGTTCGGGCCGAGCAGGCCGACGGCTTCGCCGCGGCGCACCCCGAGTTGCACATCGTCGACGACGCGCCGGCCGCGGTAGGTCTTGGTCAGCCCGGTGGCATAGAGCGTCCCGACAGCGCCGTCGGGATGATCCTGACCACCGTCCTCCGGACCGGACACGGCGTCGCCCTCGGCGGATGAGCGGCGTCGAATCTGTGCCGATGTCCCGGATTCTGCGATCGTCTGAAACTTCACGCGTTCGACCTCAATGGCTCTTCCAATCGCTGCACTACTGGTCCGGCGTCAGCATCATACGGACCCGGCCGCCGCTGTCGCCATTGTCGCAATTCGTGCTTTCGAGGCGGGCCAGGCCCGTCTGCATCTGGATCGTCAGCCGGCAGCCCTCGGCGACGTTCTGGCCCTGCGAGAGGACGACGTTTCCGGTCATCACGACCACCTCGCTTTTCATATCGAAGGACGCCTTCTCGGCGGTCGCGACCTGATCGGCGGATTTCACGTAGACCTTCTCGCTCGCCTCCAGTCGCTCGATCTGGCTGGAGCCGCCCGGAAGCGCGCTGGTGCCCGACTTGCCGCCCGACGCTCCCTCCTGCGCCTTGCGATAGGAAACCACAAGCTTGCCGGTCCTCAGTTCGGTCTGGCCCTGCGATACCTGGACATTGCCGGTGAAGGTGGCGACCGCCTGGTTGTCGTCGACGTCGAGCTGGTTCGACTCGATCGAGATCGGCTGGTCGCCGTTGATCTGGAGGCCAGTGAAGCTCTCGCCGAGCCCCTGCTGCTGTGCCGGCGCGGGCGCGGCGAGAATGAAGCTCGCGAACAGGGCGGCATACAGCGGAACCGCGCGGCCGAATTTTGACGATCGCATATCTTACTCGTTTCTCGAGGCTTGTTCTTGAATGGCGGAGGATGGGTCCGGGTTGAGAACCATTTTGACGCGCCCGCCGAAGGAAAGGACCTTGCCTCCCTCAGATACGGTGAGTGTTTCGGAGCGAATGGTCTGGGCCGGGGTGTCGATCGCGACGGGTCCCTCGCCGTCCAGGGTTCCTTCGGCAAGATCGATGTCCGCCGCCGCGAGATTGATCGAGATGCCGCTCGTCGTCTCGACGGTAATCCCGTCGCGCAGCCGCAATCTCTGGTTGATTTGATCGTAGTTGCCCGATTCCGCCGTGATGTCGGCGGTCGTATCGTCATCGACGGAGATTTTGGCCTTCACCCTTTCCAGATCGACACCGCCGCCGTTCAGTGACTGGATGGCGCGCTCGGCGACCAGATCGTAGGGCCGATTGCTGCTGTCGAGCCCCGACATTCGCGGGGCCTGCATCACCACCCGGCCGTCGGAGATCGAGGTGTCGGCGACGGAAACGTTGTCCGGCAGGCCGCGTGCCAGCCAAGTCACGGCAACCCCGAAGGCGACGATCAGCGCCGCGACCGCCGGCAGGCCGATCTTTAGCACCCGCACAAGGCGCGAGTGCCGTCTTGCCCGTGCGAATTCCCGCTCGATACGCGTGCCCGCTCCGTGCCCGGTCGGCCTCGTCGGCGAGGCCGTCGGCCTGGCTGTGCGCCTTCCGGTTGCGTTCGTCTCCACGGTCAATCGGGTCCTCTCCGTCCTGGCTCGGTCCATCGACGCCCGCGATGCGCCTTTCCCAGACTTACGGCGATCCGACAGCAATACGGGCTTTTTGCGTCGAAGCCAAAAACTTGCCTCAAATTCTTAACCTCAGGGAATGAACGTTTCGTGTGGCTTCACAGGACGCCCGGTTCCGGCTAACGCTCCGGGGAACCCCGCAACACTTGGGAGCCGTCCATGTCCGGAACCGTCGAGGACCTGATCGATCGCCGTCGGCTGCGCCGCAAGCTGAGCTTCTGGCGGGTGGCGGCGGTCGTCGTCGTGGCGCTCGCCGCCCTCGGCGCCGCCCTTATCTCAGGTTTCGGCGGCGTCGCCACGTTCTCGTCGCGCGATCAGATCGCCCGGGTCGCCATCGAAGGCCTGATCACGGAAGACCAGGATCTTCTCGACCTCCTCGAAAAGGTCAAGGACGACGACGCGGTCAAGGCCGTCGTGCTGCGGATCGACTCGCCGGGCGGAACGACCGTGGGCGGTGAGGCGCTCTACGAAGCGGTGCGCGCCATCGCCGCCGTCAAGCCGGTGGCGGCCGAGGTCGGAACGCTCGCCGCCTCCGCCGGCTACATGATCGCCTCCGGTGCCGATCACATCGTCGCCCGGCGAACCTCCATCGTCGGCTCCATCGGGGTGATCTTCCAATATGTCGATGCGTCCGACCTGCTCGACACCGTCGGCGTCGACGTCAACGCGATCAAATCCTCTCCGCTCAAGGCCGAGCCCTCGCCCTTCGCGCCCGCGCCGGAGGAGGCGAAAGCCATGATCCGCCGCCTGATCATGGACACCTACGAATGGTTCGTCGCGCTGGTCGCCGAACGGCGCGACATGAGTGTGGCCGAGGCGCGCGCACTCGCCGACGGCTCGATCTTCACCGGCAGCCAGGGGCTCGAGCGCGAGCTGGTCGATGCGCTGGGTGGCGAAGCCGAGGTTCGGCGCTGGCTGGAGGATGATCGTGGTGTGACGAAGGGTCTCGACATCATCGACCGGGAACCCGAGGACGAAGGCTACGCATCGCTTTTCGCCGTCGCCAGGGCAATGATCTTCGGTGCATTCGGCCTCGATTCTCGCGCCGGTTCGCTCCAAACCGCACTTTTGCGCAAGGTCGGCCACCTTGACGGCATGGTGTCGCTCTGGCAGCCTTTGGATGGACGCGCGCCGCTACGGTGAAGTCGCGGAAATGTCTGACGTTTCTCATTGCCAAACAGGCGGCGGTGAGAGTTCGGCGGGCGGAAGCGGGCGGGCCGTACACCAAGAGGGGAAATTCGCTTGATCAAGTCGGAACTCGTGCAGGCGATCGCCAGCCGCAACCCGCATCTCTATCAGCGCGACGTCGAGACGATCGTCAAGGCGATCTTCGACGAGATCACCGAAGCGCTGTGCGACTCAAACCGGGTCGAATTGCGCGGTTTCGGGGCGTTTTCGGTGAAGAATCGCCCGCCCCGTTCGGGCCGCAATCCGCGCACCGGCGAAGCGGTCGAGGTGGACGAGAAATGGGTACCCTTCTTCAAGGCCGGCAAGGAACTGCGTGAGCGCCTGAACGACAAGTGAGGCAGGCTTGGACCGCGATGCCAGCCCGAATGATTGACGCATCCGGTTCCGTGCCCATTTTCAAACGATGACAAGGCCTGCGGGTGCCGGTGCAGGGGCGCCGCAGCTGACAGAGGTCCGAGGCGTAGGCGCATGATATCGAAAATTCTCTCATTGCTCATTCTGGTTCCCCTGGCCATCGTGCTGGTCGTCTTCAGCGTGGCCAACCGCGAGTCGATCCCGGTTTCGCTCGATCCGATCGGGTCGATGCCGCAGCTCGCCTTTGAGGCGCCGCTGTTCATTCTTTTGATGGGGTCGGTGATCATCGGTGTCGTGCTCGGCGGAATCGGCACCTGGCTCACCCAGTCGCATTACCGGCGCAAGTCCTGGAAGCGCAAATACGAGGTCGAGAGGCTGCGGCGTGAAACCGAGGAGAACAAGACGAAGCTTCGCCAGCTCCAGGAAGAACGGGACCGCGCCTCCTACGGGCAGGCCGCCTCCAACTCGACGGCGTTGGCGACCTCGCGAGCGGCGTAAGAGCAAACCTGCGTTATTGGAGAGCGCCGGTTCCATATCCCACTGTCGCTAAAAGGCCCGCCATGCAGCGGGCCTTTTCGTTCCAGATAGTGCGCAATCCGTCAGCAACCGGCTTGCCGCGCCTCAGACGGATTCGGTCGTGTCTTCGGCCGTCGCCGTGCCGCCCGAGACCTTCTCGGCAAAACAGTCGAAGAACTGTCCGGCGAGCTTCTTGGCGGTCGAATCGATCAGCCGCCCGCCCAACTGGGCGATCTTGCCGCCGACCTGGGCCTTGACGTCATAGGTGAGGATGGTGTCGGTGCCGTCCTCGGCCAAGTGCACGTCGGCGCCACCCTTGGCGAAGCCGGCGATACCGCCCTTGCCCTCGCCGACGATCGAATAGCTCTCCGGCGCGTTGATGTTCTCAAGACGGACCTCGCCCGAAAACTTCGCCTTGACCGGGCCCACCTTGGTGACGACCGTCGCCGCCATCTCGTTCTCGTCTGTCATCTCCAGGCTCTGGCAGCCGGGGATGCAGGCGCGAAGGACGTCCGGGTCGTTGAGCGCGGCCCAGACCTTTTCACGTGGCGCCGGCAATCGATATTCGCCTTTCAGATCCATGCTGATCCTCCCTGTTTGGCGGGCGCGAGTTCTGGCGCCTGCAATATGTTGCCCGCGACTTGCTGCACGTTTTTGGCCGCTTTGCCAAGCTGCCACGGAACCGGTAAGGAGCGCTCTGAACCACAGCAGCAGGGAGTTTCGCCTTGGCGCGAACGCGGCGGCCGAACCACAAGACGGCCACGAATCCGGCTCGGACGGTGTCCCGCAAGCATGAGGCGGCCCGGCCGGAGCGCGCGCGTCCGGGCGGCGGCGAACAGCGCGGGGCCGGCCGACCGGCCGAGGTGTCGACGCGGCTGACGCTACCGGAGCGCGTCGGCGCGCGTCCGAGCGAGGAAGGCCCGCTGATCCTCACCGTGGAGCCGACGGAAGATTACGCACTGATCGATTCGGGCGGCGGCGAGAAGCTGGAACGCTATGGCCCGCTGCTGGTTCGTCGGCCCGAAAACCAGGCGATCTGGCAGCCACGGATGACACCGGCCGATTGGCAGCGGGCCGACGCGGTCTTTACCGGCGACATCGACGAGGAAGGCACCGGCCGCTGGCGCTTTCCCCATGCGCCGCTCGGCGAGACCTGGCCGCTTGTTCACGATGGGCTGTCCTATCAGGGCCGGTTCACTTCTTTCCGCCATGTCGGCGTGTTTCCCGAGCAGGCGGCGCACTGGTCCTATGCCGAGGCTGCGATCCGCGCCGCCCTCGACCGGCGAACAGGTTCGGTGCGCGTGCTCAATCTTTTCGGCTACACCGGCATCGCCTCGCTCATCGCCGCCCGCGCCGGGGCCGAAGTCACCCATGTCGACGCCTCCAAGAAGGCGGTTGGCTGGGCGCGGGAGAACCAGGAGATGGCGGGGCTGGGCGCGAGTCCGATCCGCTGGATCTGCGAGGATGCGATCCGCTATGTGGAGCGTGAGGTCAAACGCGGCAGCCGCTATGACGCGATCCTGCTCGATCCGCCGAAATTCGGCCGGGGTCCGAAAGGCGAAGTCTGGCAGCTCTTCGACGATCTACCCTATCTGTTGGGTCTCGTCCGTGAACTCCTGTCGGATCGTCCGCTGTTCGTGATCCTCACCGCCTATTCGATCCGCGCTTCGTTCTACGCCCTGTCGGCGCTCATGGGCGAGAGCTTTCGCGGGCTCGGCGGGACCTTGCAATCGGGCGAACTCGTCATCCGCGAGGCCGGCGACGAGCCGCGGCTTCTGTCGACGTCCCTCTTCTCGCGCTGGAGCGCCGACCATGTCTGATCGTTCACCACCGGCCTCGGGCGCCGACCGTCGGGCTGGGTTCGCGCCGACGCGCGCCCCCGGCCGGGTCAAGGAGGTGTCGAGCATCTCCAACCCGATCATCAAGGATATTCGTGCGCTCGCGCAGAAGCGGCATCGCGACGAGACCGGTCTGTTCCTCGCCGAAGGGCTGAAGCTGGTGATCGACGCGCTCGACGCCGGCTGGGAAATTCAGACCCTGATCGTCGCCAAGGCCGAGATCGGTCAGGAATTACTGGCGAAAACGGCGGCGCGGACCGTGTCGCTCGGCGCCGACCTGGTCGAGGCGAGCGCCAAGGTGCTGGAAGCCATCACCCGCCGCGACAATCCCCAGAACGCCGTCGGCGTCTTCCGCCGCCGGCTGACGCCGCTCGCCAAGCTCGACCTGACCGGTAACAACGTCGTGGTGGCGCTGGACCGGGTCCGCGATCCGGGCAATCTCGGCACCGTGCTGCGCACCGCGGACGCGGCCGGCGCCTCCGGCGTCGTGTTGATCGGCGAGACCGTCGACCCGTTTTCGCTGGAAACCGTCCGCGCGACGATGGGCTCGATCTTCTCGGTTCCCCTGGCGCGTGCGAGCGAGGTGGAATTCCTCGAATGGCGCAAGCGCTTCAAGGGCCTGGTCGCGGGAACGCACATGGAGGGGGCGGTCGACTACCGCAAACCCGATTACGGCGCCGGGGCGACGGTGCTGTTGATGGGCAACGAGCAGGCCGGACTGACCGGCCGGCTCACCGACGCGTGCGACGTCCTGGTGCGGATTCCGCAGGCGGGGCGCGCCGACAGTTTGAATCTCGCCGTTGCCACCGGCGTGATGCTGTTCGAAGCGCGCCGGGGAGCGCTCAGCCTGTGATGCGCGCGTTCACCGGTTTCAACGTCCTTCTGGTCGCCTTTGCGGTCATCGCCGACCAGGCGATCAAGGCGCTCGTCGTCGCCACCATGGCACTGGGCGAAGCGATCGAGGTTCTGCCCTTCCTCGCGCTCTACCACGCCCGCAACACCGGCATCGCCTTTTCGATGTTTGCGGGGTTCGGCGATGTCGGGCTGTCGCTTCTGTCCGGGCTCGTTCTGGCGGTCGTGCTTTACCTGTGGGTGAAGACGCCGGCCGATCGGCGGCTTCTGCATCTCGGGCTGGCGATCATCGTCGGTGGCGCGATCGGCAATCTCATCGATCGGGTCCGGCTCGGCTATGTTGTCGATTACATCTACTTCCACACGCCGGTCTGGGATTTCGCCGTTTTCAACCTGGCCGATGCCTTCATCACCGTGGGCGCGGTCGTGATCCTCATCGAGGAGTTCATCCTGGCGCCCCGGCGCGAGACGGTCGCCAAGGTCGGCGAACCCCGGGATTGACATCGCCGGTTCCCGCCCTCAGTCGAATAGTAGAAGGGGAGTGATGCAATGAGCGAGACGTTTCGGGCGATCCTGGTATCGCGGGACGAGCAAAAGAAGCAGTCGGTGAATGTCGTGGAGATGGCGCCGGACGATCTGATGGACGGCGACGTCGATGTCGCCGTCGAGGCGACGACGGTCAATTACAAGGACGGTCTGGCCATCACCGGCAAGGCACCGGTTGTGCGCCGTTGGCCGTTGATCCCGGGTATCGATCTGGCGGGAACCGTGATCCGCTCGACCCACGCTGACTGGAAGGAGGGCGACAAGGTCGTGCTCAATGGCTGGGGCGTCGGCGAGACCCATTACGGCGCCTATGCCGGTCGCGCCCGGCTGAACGGCGACTGGCTGGTACCGCTGCCCGAGCGCTTTTCGCCGAAGGACGCCATGGCGATCGGCACTGCCGGCTATACGGCGATGTTGTGTGTGCTGGCGCTGGAAAAGGCTGGAATGGGGCCGGATCGTGGGCCGGTGGTCGTTACCGGCGCTTCCGGCGGGGTCGGCTCGGTCGCGACAGCGATCCTGTCGAAGCTCGGCTGGCATGTCATCGCCTCGACCGGCCGGCCGGACGAAGCCGGCTGGCTGACCGATCTCGGCGCCGCCGAAATCATCGATCGCGCCGAACTCTCCGAGCCCGGCAAGCCGCTGGCCAAGGAGCGCTGGGCTGCGGGCATCGACGCCGTTGGCAGCCACACGCTGGCGAACGTCCTGGCGGGAACCTCCTATGGCGGCGCCGTCGCATGTTGCGGGCTCGCCCAGGGCATGGACCTTCCGGCCTCGGTCGCCCCGTTCATTCTGCGCGGCATTTCGCTGCTCGGCGTCGATTCAGTGATGGCGCCGAAACCGCGGCGGCTGGAGGCGTGGCGGCGGTTGTCGCAGGATCTCGAACCGGAGAAGCTGCGGTCGATCGCGACGGAAATTACCTTCGACGGCATCCTCGACGCCGCCAGGGACATCGTCGAGGGCAAGATCCGTGGTCGCGTGGTCGTCGACATGACGTGAACCAACCCGCGTCCGGGACGTTGTTCGTCGCCGCCACTTGAGTGATAGTGGCGGCGGTACGGTCACAAATTCTTCGCTGTAGATCGCTATGGCACGGCGGCGCGGAGTTGGCCGGACGGAGGATGCGATGATCGGACAGAGCATGAGGCAGGCGCCACTGATCGGCGCGGGGGCGACGGCGCCGGATCATGGCGCCGCCGGTCTGGCAAGGGTTCCCGCGCGGCTGCGCCACCTGACCCGGCGGTTCGACCCGATGTCGCCTGTGCTGGGGCGTATAGGGCAGCTCGAGGTTCGTCTGGCGCGCCGCCCGGCTGAGGTCAGGGCGTCCCAGAAGCTGCGCTATCACGTCTTTTACGAGGAAATGAGCGCCCAGCCCTCAAAGCTGCAGAAGATGACCCGCCGGGATCGAGACGGCTACGACCGCTATTGCGACCATCTCCTGGTGCTCGATCACAGCCGCGGCGGCGCGATCCCGAACCGCATCGTCGGGACCTACCGGCTGTTGCGCGGCGAGATGGCCGCGCTGACCGGTGGCTTCTACACCGCCCAGGAATTCGACATCGCGCCTATGCTCGCCAGGCATGAAGGCACCCGGTTCCTCGAACTCGGGCGCTCCTGCGTCCTTAAGGAATATCGCGGCAAGCGCACCGTCGAACTGCTCTGGCAGGGGATCTGGAGCTACGTGCTCGGCCACGACATCGACGTGTTGTTCGGCTGTGCCTCGCTGGCGGGCACAGATCCCGAGGCGCTGGCCGTGCCGCTGGCCTTTTTGAGACAGAATGCGCCGGCGCCGGCGGAATGGCGGGTGCGGGCGCGGGCCGAGGTCGGAATCTTTCCACCGGAGCCCTCTGACGCGGTCGACCCGCGCCGGGCGCTAGCGGCGCTGCCACCGCTACTGAAGGGCTATCTGCGGCTGGGTGGTTATATCGGAGAGGGTGCGGTCGTCGACCATCAGTTCGGCACGACCGACGTTCTCGTGGTGCTGCCGCGGGCCAACATCAATCCGCGCTATATCGGCCATTACGGCGCCGACGCCAGCCGCTTCGCCGCCTGACGGGACGAGTGGCGCCTACTGCCCGACCCGCACGATGCTGCGGGTCTTCAAATCGACCAGCACCGGTTCGCCATTGTAGTAGAAATAGGCGAGCCTGGAATTGCCGTCGACCTGTTGCAGCGCGACCGTGTCCGGCACCGAATCGCCGAGTTGCGGCGCCGTCGGCAATTGTGCGTTGTCGGTCGGATGTTCGGCGGCGTATTGCAGGACGATGACATTCTCGTCGGCGCCTTGGCCGGCCGCCAGGCTGGTCAGCGCGAGTGTCGATAGGGCGACGATAAGGGCGGTTCTCAGCATTGGGCACTTTCTCGGGCGATCATCCGCCGCGACCGAAGGCGGCAGCTTGTCGATATTGACACAGCACCGATGAACAGAAGCTGACGGTTCTGACTTGGTTCTTCGCGGTCGCGACGACAATGTCGCGATCGCGATCGCGATTGCGTCTGCTCACGCTTCAATCGATGGCCTCATAGGCGGCGATGGCCGCCATGTTGACGAGCTCGGAATCCTTGGCTCCCAGCGCGACGATCTGTACCGGCTTTTCCAGACCCACGAGCAGCGGGCCGACGACGGTCGAGCCGCCCAGTTCCTGAAGCATCTTGGTGGCGATCGAGGCGGAATGGAAGGCCGGCATCACCAGGACGTTGGCGGGGCCGGAAAGCCGGCAGAACGGGTACTGCTCCATGATCTCGGCGTTGAGCGCCACGTCGGCATTCATTTCGCCATCATACTCGAAATCGACATTCATCCCGTCGAGGATGCGGACCGCCTCCTGCACCTTCTGCGCCCGGTCGCCCGGCGGATTGCCGAAGGTGGAGTAAGCGAGCATGGCGACGCGCGGCTCGTAGCCGAGCTTGCGGGCCATCGCCGCCGCCTCGATCGCGATGTCGGCGAGTTCCTGCGCGTTCGGCATGTCATGCACCGCGGTGTCGGCGACCAGAACGGTCCGGCCCCGACACAGCACGACCGAAATGCCGATCATGGTGTGGCCCGGCTTGACGTCGAGCACCCGGCCGACTTCCTGGAGAACGGTCTGGTAGTTGCGTGTCACGCCGGAGACCATGGCGTCGGCGTCGCCCATGGCGACCATGGCGCTGGCGAAGAGATTGCGGTCGTTGCGCATCATCCGGACGCAGTCGCGATGGAGATAACCCTTTCGCTGGAGGCGGGCGTAGAGCAACTCGGTATAGTCGTCGACCCGGTTGGACAGCCGCGCATTGACAATCTCAAGGCCGGGACGGTCGAGATCGATGCCGGCCTCGCGCGCTGTTTCCCGCATCTCCGCGTCGCGCCCGAGCAGGATGGCGGTGCCCAGATTCTGGTTCACATAGGCGACGGCCGCCCGCATCACCTGCGGCTCCTCCCCCTCGGCGAAGACCACGCGCTTGGGATCGCGACGCACGCCGTCGTAGATGCCCTGCAATGTCGAGGCGATCGGGTCGCGCCGGGACCGCAGCTCCCTGTCATAGGCGTCGAAATCGGTGATCGCCCGTCGCGCGACGCCGGTGTCCATCGCCGCCTTGGCCACCGCCCGCGGGATCGCCGAGATCAGGCGGGGATCGAACGGGACCGGGATGATGTAGTTCGGGCCGAATTGCGGCCGCTGGCCGCGATAGGCCGCGACCACGTCGTCAGGCACGTCCTCGCGGGCGAGAGCGGCGAGCGCCTCGGCGGCGGCGACCTTCATCGCCTCGTTGATCGTCGTCGCACGCACGTCTAGCGCGCCGCGGAAGATATAGGGAAAGCCGAGGACGTTGTTGACCTGGTTCGGATAATCCGAGCGCCCGGTCGCCATGATCGCGTCGGTGCGGATGTCCGCGACTTCCTCCGGCGTGATCTCCGGATCGGGGTTGGCCATCGCGAAGATGATCGGGTTCTTCGCCATCGAGGCGATCATGTCGGGGGTGAACGCGCCCTTGGCCGAGAGACCGAAAACGACATCGGCGCCGTTTATGGCGTCCGCCAGGGTCCGCCGGTCGGTGTCGACCGCATGGGCGGACTTCCACTGGTTCATGCCGGCCTCGCGCCCGCGATAGATGACGCCGCGTGTGTCGCAGACGATAATGTTGTCCGGCGAAAAACCCATCGCCTTCATGAGGTCGATACAGGCGATCGAGGCGGCGCCGGCACCGTTGACGACCAACTTCGTTGAGGCGAGGTCGCGGCCGGTGAGGTGCAGCGCGTTGATCAAGCCCGCGATGGCGATGATCGCCGTGCCGTGCTGGTCGTCGTGGAACACCGGAATGTCCATCGCCGCGCGCAGCCGCTCCTCGATGATGAAACAGTCGGGCGCCTTGATGTCCTCCAGATTGATGCCGCCGAAGGACGGGCCGAGCAGGCGCACGCAATTCACGAATTCATCGACATTCTCGGTGTCGATCTCCAGGTCGATGGAATCGACATCGGCGAAGCGCTTGAACAGCACGGCCTTGCCCTCCATCACCGGCTTGGAGGCCAGCGCGCCGAGATTGCCGAGGCCGAGGATTGCCGTGCCGTTCGAGATGACGGCGACCATATTGCCGCGCGCGGTGTAGTCGAACGCCTTGTCCGGGTTCTCCGCTATGGCGCGGACGGGGACCGCGACGCCGGGCGAATAGGCGAGCGACAGGTCGCGCTGGGTCGCCATCGGCTTGGTGGCGTTGACCTCCAGCTTGCCCGGCCGTCCGGAGGAATGAAAATCCAGAGCCTCGGCGTCCGAGACGGACGGCCTGCTGTGACCTGTTGTGCGCTGATCCATGCTTCCCCCTGTTATTGTCTTGACCTCCCCTTCCATCGCGATAGCCACGCAGCTAAGCGGGGGGAGCTTGTATCGTTGGCCGCGTTCGGCGGCGTTCCGCACGACCGGGCGGCCCCAGTTTGAACGAAAGAGACCGATCCGCGCAATGACGGCCGACAAGGACGCCGCCCCGACGCCGATGATGGCGCAATATATCGAGATCAAGGCGGCCAATCCGGACTGCCTGCTGTTCTATCGCATGGGCGATTTCTACGAGCTGTTCTTCGATGACGCGGCCGAGGCCTCGCGGACGCTCGGCATCGCCTTGACCAAGCGGGGCAAGCATCTCGGCGAGGACATTCCGATGGCCGGCGTGCCGGTGGTCTCGGCCGACGACTATCTGCAAAAGCTGATCGCCTTCGGCCATCGGGTCGCGGTCTGCGAGCAGGTCGAGGACCCCGCCGAAGCGCGCAAGCGCGGCACGAAATCGGTGGTGAAGCGCGATGTGGTTCGCCTGGTGACGCCGGGGACGATCACCGAGGAGGCGCTGCTGGAGCCGGGGCGTCCAAATTATCTGATGGTGCTCGCGCGGTTGGGAGGCTCCGGCCGCAATGCGGCCTTCGCGCTGGCCTGGACCGATCTGTCGACCGGCACGTTCCGCCTCGCCGAATCCGACCTGGACCGTCTGGCCACCGACATCGCGGCGGTCGAACCGAGCGAGATCGTCGTCGCCGAACCGGTGTTCCATGACCAAGCGCTGCAGCCATTGCTGCGCCGGTATGGCCGCGTGGCGCGGCCCGAGCCGCAGGCATTGTTCGACGGTGCGACGGCCGAGGAGCGAGTCTGCCGTTTCTTCGGTGTAGCGACGCTGTCCGGTTTCGGCGGCTTCTCGCGGGTCGAACTTGCCGCCGCCGCCGCGCTGATCGCCTATCTCGGCAAGACCCAGATGGCGGCGCGTCCGGCCCTGCAGCGGCCCGAGCGGGTGGTTGCCGGCTCGCTCATGCAGATCGATCCGGCGACCCGCGCCTCGCTGGAATTGACCCGGACAATGTCGGGCAAGCGGCAGGGCAGCCTGCTGTCCAGCATCGATCGAACCGTGACCGGCGCGGGCGCCCGGCTTCTGGCCGGCCGGCTCGCCGCCCCGCTGACCGATCCGGCGGCGATCCGGGCCCGGCAGGCGTCGGTCGGCACTTTCGTTGAGGATCTGCCGAACCGCAAGCGCTTGCGCGCGGCGCTCACCGGCCTGCCGGACGCCGAGCGGGCGCTGTCGCGGCTGACGCTCGGCCGTGGCGGTCCGCGCGACCTTGCGGCGATCCGCGACGGGTTGGAGGCCGGCTTCGCCATCGCCGCGGCCGCCGATGCCGAGATGCCGGATGAGCTGCGCCAGGCGTTCGCTGCGCTCGCCGCACTGCCCCACGCCTTGTACGCGGCGTTGTCGGATACGCTCGCCGACCAGGTGCCGCTCATCAAGCGCGACGGTGGCTTCGTCCGCGACGGCGCGATACCGGCGCTCGACGAGGCGCGGGCGCTGCGCGAGAATTCGCGGCGCGTGATCGCCGAGTTGCAGGGCCGCTACGCTGCCGAGACCGGGGTGCGCAATCTGCGCATCAAGCACAACAACGTGCTTGGCTATTTCGTCGAGGTCGGCGAGGCGCAGGCCAAGGCGCTTGCCGGCGAGGACGGCGAGACGCGCTTCATCCATCGCCAGACCATGGCGTCGGCGATGCGGTTTGCCACCACCGAACTCGGCGAGCTGGAAACCCGGATCGCCGGTGCCGCGGCCGAAGCGCTCAAGATCGAGCTGGAGGCGTTCGAGCGCCTGGTCACAGCTGTCGGCGAGGCGACGGAAGCGCTGCGGCGTGGTGCCGAGGCACTGGCGGTTCTCGATGTCTCGACCGCTCTCGCCGAACTCGCCGTCGCCGAGGAATGGACGCCGCCGCATGTCGACGACAGTCTTGCCTTCATCGTGGAGGGCGGCCGCCACC
Organism: uncultured Aurantimonas sp.; assembly: GCA_947488615.1. Taxonomy (GTDB): domain Bacteria; phylum Pseudomonadota; class Alphaproteobacteria; order Rhizobiales; family Rhizobiaceae; genus Aurantimonas. The sequence continues at coordinate 199,649 of CANKZU010000005.1, read as the reverse complement.
CGGTGGTCGAAGCGGCGCTGAAGGCCGGGTCGGGCGATCCGTTCGTCGCCAATGACTGCGACCTGTCGCCGCCGGGAACCGGGCAGGAAGGGGCAGGATCGATCTGGCTGCTCACCGGCCCGAACATGGGTGGCAAATCCACCTTTTTGCGCCAGAACGCCTTGATCGCTGTTCTGGCGCAGATGGGGTCCTATGTGCCGGCCGCGCGGGCGCATGTGGGCGTCGTCGACCGGCTCTTCAGCCGGGTCGGCGCGTCGGACGACCTCGCCGAGGGCCGCTCGACCTTCATGGTCGAGATGGTCGAAACCGCCGCGATCCTCAACCAGGCCGGCGAACGGGCGCTCGTCATCCTCGACGAGATCGGCCGGGGTACGGCGACCTATGATGGCCTGTCGATCGCCTTTGCCGCGGTCGAGCACCTGCATGAGGTCAACCGTTGTCGGGCTCTGTTCGCCACCCACTTCCACGAGATGACGGCGCTCGCCGCCCGGCTTTCCCGCATGCGCAACGCGACCATGCGGGTGAAGGAGTGGGAAGGCGAAGTGATCTTCCTGCATGAGGTCACGGCCGGCGTGGCCGACCGGTCCTACGGCATTCAGGTCGCCAAGCTGGCTGGCCTGCCTCCCAAGGCGGTGGAGCGCGCCCGGCAGGTGCTGGCCGAACTCGAACGCGGCGAGCAGGGCGAGAAGCGGACCGCCTTCGTCGACGACCTGCCGCTATTCTCGGCAATCGCACAGCGCGCCGAACCGCATCCTCGCGAGCCTGAGCCAGACCACGCGCTTCGCGACGCGCTCGCGGGGCTCGATCCGGACAGTCTGTCGCCGCGCGAGGCGCTCGAAGCGCTTTACCGGCTGACGGCGCTCGCCCGCCCTTCATGCTGAGACGCGCCGGAACGCTTCCGTTCGGCGGGCAACAATGCGTCTGCGAGCGGAGGCGATCCGCGCTGTTCCCTCGGCATATCGCGCCGCAACGGGCGCCCCTTCAAGTTTTGTTGAATGCGTGGCCGGCTATGGAACAGGGAACAGACCAAGCTGACGACCGTTTGGCACTGCACGAGGTTAACGATCTCTAAAAATGCGGCGGCAAAGACGTAAGATTTTGCCGGCGCAAGTATGAAAGGTTTTACATTATGAAGAACGCATCTATTTTTTCCGCTGCTGTCATCGGCGCATCGATCTTGACCGTTTCTGCATACGCGCAGGACGCCGCGCCGAAAATTCCAGGGTCGGAGACGATCATCGAGGAGAACGAGGCGGCGACGCGCGACGCGGTTGCCGATAACCCGGATGCGGCGACGGGCGCGACCGAGGCGGACGCAACCACGGAGACACTGGTCCCGGGCAGCGAGGCGCAGATCCAGCTGAACGAAGCTACCGAGCGCGACACGGTTGCGGCTGGCACCACGGGTGAGACCACCGGGGAGGCAGCCGCCGACGGCACGATCCTCGTCCCCGGTTCCGGCGCCACGATGAGCGAGTCGAACGCTGAGGCCGGCACGACCGCGACGTCCGACGTGTTGCAGGACGAGGCTTCCACCGACGCCGTGAAGTAAGTCAGAAAGACTAGCTACCTTCCCGCCCATCGCGGGGAGGCCCAGTCGAAAGGGTCGCCCCCGTGGGCGGCCCTTTTTTATGGCCGAGTTGGGCGCCGCTCGAACCATCGATCGCGGCCCGACGAGAAATTCCGAATCGCGAGTCGGTAAGGGAATGTCGATTGTTCACATATGCGCGCCTCACGGAGCGATCACTTCGTTTTGAAAGTGTCGTTTCAGACAGACTGTTCAGCAAAAATGCCTTTTATGAAGATAGATCATCATTAGCTGGCGTTCACCGGCGACGATGAACTGGAATATTCAATACATTTTGGTCGTCTCGCCTCAAAGCGAAATAAATGGAATTATAATATGAAGAACATTCTCGCTATTTCCGCCGTTGCTGCCGCTCTGGCCGGTGTTCTGCCCGCCGCGGCCCAGTCGCTCGTGCCAGGCTCCGACTTCTACATCCTGCGGCAGCAGGAAGAGCAGCGTCAGTCGGTCGCCGACGGCTCCGTCTCCCTGGCGCCGTCGGCGTCTGGCGACGCGCGCGCCTTCGGCTACGCATTCGAGCGTCCTGCGACGTCCGTGGACGCGCGTTCGGTCACCGTACCGGGTTCGGACTTCGAGCGTCGTCAGGCGGATGAGTTCGAGCGCCGGCAGGTTCGCCGCTAATCCGGCAAATGCGATTGCTGCACTCTTGTGCAGCGTCCGGACAAAGGGTCATCCGCTTCCGCGGGTGGCCCTTTCTTCGTTCGAGGGCGATGCCTTGGTGGCGCGGAAGCCGTGGCGAGTTTTCTCGCAAGGGGTCTGCGAATGGGTTATAGCCTTCGCCGCCAAAGCGAATAAGCAGCAGGACCGCATATGACCATGCTCGAGGCCAGCCCCGCCCAGCCGAGCGCCCTGCCGTTCGTCGAGACCGGCGAACAGGTCCAACTCGACGGCATCCTCGACATCGAGATGCTGCGATCGGGGCTCGCGTCGATCGCCGAAAAGGACTCTTCCGGTGGCGCTTCGACGGCTGCGCGGGCGGAGGTTCTGGCGCTGCTCAAGGACACGATACGCAACGGTCGGACGATGATCGAGGAGATGCTGTTCGAGGATGGCGGCGGCCTCCTGTGCGCCCGGCGGCTCGCCTCGCTCCAGGACGCGGTGATCCGGGAAATCCATGATTTCGCCCTGCGCCACGTCTTTCCCTCGGCGAACCTGTCCTCCGGCGAGCGCATGGCGATTCTGGCGGTCGGCGGCTATGGTCGCGGCACGCTCGCACCCGGATCCGACATCGATCTGTTGTTTCTCCTGCCCTACAAGCAGACCGCGCTCGGCGAGCAGGTAGCCGAATATCTGCTTTATCTGCTGTGGGATCTCGGCTTCAAGGTCGGGCACGCCACCCGCACGGTCGATGAATGCATCCGGCTGGCCCGCTCCGATTTCACCATCCGGACCTCGATCCTGGAACGCTGGCTGATCGCCGGCGCCGAGGAATTGCTGATGGAACTCGGCCGGCGCTTTGAGGCCGAAGTCGTCGAGGGGACCAGCGAGGAGTTCATCGCCGCCAAGCTTGCCGAGCGCTCGGTGCGTCACGCCAAGACCGGCAACACGCGCTATCTGGTCGAGCCGAACGTCAAGGAAGGCAAGGGCGGCCTGCGCGATCTCAACACCTTGTTCTGGATCGCCAAATATCACTACCGGGTGAACTCCACCGAGGCGCTCGTCGAGGCCGGGGTGTTCTCGCGGCGCGAGGGGCGGCTGTTCCATAAGGCCGAGGATTTTCTCTGGGCGGTGCGCTGCCACATGCATTTCGTCACCGGCAAGGCCGAAGAGCGGCTCTCCTTCGACCTGCAGCCGGAGATCGCCGCGCGCCTCGGCTACAATTCCCATCCGGGGTTGAAGGATGTCGAGCGCTTCATGAAGCACTACTTCCTGATCGCCAAGGACGTCGGCGATCTGACGCGCATCTTCTGCGCGGCGCTGGAAGAGCAGCACGCCAAGACGGCGCCGGGCCTGCGGGGCTTCGTGCGCACCTTGCGCAACCGGGCCAGGAAAATCCCCGGAACGCTCGCCTTCCATATCGACAACAACCGCATCAACGTCACCGGCCCGAACGTGTTCCGCGACGATCCGGTGAACCTGATCCGGATCTTCCGTCTCGCGGCGCTGCACAAATTGGAGTACCACCCTGACGCGCTGAAGCTGATCCGCCGGTCGATCCGGCTCATCAACGCCGATCTGAGGAACGATCGGGACGCCAACAGCCTGTTCCTCGACGTCCTGACCGATCCGGTCGATCCGGAGCTGCATCTGCGCCGGATGAACGAGGCCGGCGTGCTCGGTCGGTTCATCCCCGACTTCGGCAGGATCGTGGCGATGATGCAGTTCAATATGTACCACCACTACACGGTGGACGAGCATCTCCTGCGCTCGATCGCCATGCTGTCGCGGATGGAGCGTGGCGAGCTGGCCGATGAAGTGCCGATGTCCACGGGGTTCATGCGCACGCCGAAAGACCGCATGCCGCTCTACGTCGCGTTGCTTCTCCACGATGTCGCCAAGGGACGGCCGGAAGATCATTCGGTCGCCGGCGCCAGGATCGCCCGCGAATTATGCCCGCGCCTCGGCCTCGACGAGCGCGAGACGGATCTCGTCGCCTGGCTGATCGAGGACCATCTGGTGATGTCGATGACGGCGCAGCAGCGCGATCTCAACGACCGCAAGACGATCCTCGATTTCGCCGAACGGGTGCGCACGCTCGACCGGTTGAAGCTGTTGACCGTGCTGACGGTCTGCGACATCCGGGCGGTCGGTCCCGGCGTCTGGAACGGCTGGAAAGGCCAGCTCCTGCGGACGCTCTACATGGAGACCGAACCGACGCTGACCGGCGGCTTCACCCAGTCGTCGCGGGGCGAGCGGATCGCGCTCGCTCGCGCCGTTCTGGCCGAGCGGCTGGCGGCCTGGCCTGCTCTTGAGCGACAGGTCTATCTCGATCTGCACTATCCCAATTATTTCCTGACCGCCCCGCTCGAGGACCAGGTCCGCCACGCCGAGTTCATTCGAACCGCCAAGGCCGACCAGCCCCTTGCCACCAGCGTGCGGACCGACAAGTTCCACGAGGTGACCGAGATCATGGTGCTCGCACCGGATCATCCGCGGCTGTTGTCGCTGCTGGCGGGCGCCTGTGCGGGAGCCGGGGCCAACATCGCCGACGCGCAGATCTTTACCATGTCCGACGGCCGCGCGCTGGATGTCATGGTGCTCAACCGGGAATTCGTGTCCGACGATGACGAGATCCGCCGCGCCCAGCGAATTTGCGACAACATCGCCAAGCTGTTGCAGGGAAGCGAGATGCCGGCGAACCTCATCGCCCATCGCAAGCCCCTGCGGAAGACGACGCTGTTCCCGGTCAAGCCGCGGGTCGGCGTCGACAACGATTTGTCGAACCAGTTCAGCGTGATCGAGGTCGAGGGGCTGGACCGTCCGGGCCTTCTGTCTGACGTCACCGGCGCGATTTCCGACCTTAATCTGGACATTCGCTCGGCCCATATCTCGACCTATGGCGAAAAGGTCGTCGACGTCTTCTACGTCACCGATCTGATCGGCACCAAGATCACCAGCGAGACGCGGATCGAGCGCATCGAAGCGCGCTTGACGCGCGTTTTGGAAAGCTCCGAGGGCGAAGTGTCCTCATCCGTCGTCATGTCATCCCCTCGCGCTTTCGGCATACCCAATCGATGAGCCTGCTTTCCAAGTTTGCAACGGTCGGCGGCGCGACTCTCGTCTCCCGTATTTTCGGCTTTGGCCGTGAGATGATGATGGCTTCCGCCCTCGGCGTCGGCCCGGTTGCGGATGCGTTCAACCTCGCCTTCCGCTTTCCGAACCTGTTTCGCAGGCTGTTTGCCGAAGGGGCGTTCAATGCCGCCTTTATCCCGCTATTCGCGCGGTCGCTGGAAGAGGAGGGCGAGGAGGGCGCCCGGGGCTTCGCCAACGAAGTGTTCTCGACGCTGTTTACGATCCTCGTGGCTGTGACCGTGCTGGCGATGATCTTCATGCCGTTTCTCGTCAAGACGATCATCGCGCCGGGCCTCGCGGTCTGCGTCGACGATCCGGCGGCCGGCGGTAACGTCATCTCCTGTGCCGCGCGCTACGACATCACCGTCACCTTTTCGCGCATCATGTTCCCCTATCTCGCTTGCATGTCGCTGATGGCGATGATTTCCGGCATTCTCAACGCCTTTCGCCGCTTCTTCGCTGCGGCCGTGGCGCCGACGCTGTTGAACTTCATCCTGATCGGCGTCCTCGGATGGGCGCTCTGGGATGGCGCCGACAAGCCGACGATCGGCTTCCTGATGAGCTGGGGGGTCCTGATCGCCGGGTTCGCCCAGCTCGCCATGGTCGTCGTCGCCATGCGCATGGCCGGCTTCAGCGTCGCGCTGCGTTGGCCGCGTTGGACCAAGCGGCTGAAGCGGCTTCTGGTCCTCGCCGGACCGGCCGCGTTGATCGGCGGCATCACCCAGATCAACCTCTTCGTCGGCCAGGCGATCGCCTCCTTCAAGCCGGGCGCCGTCTCGACCCTGCAATATGCCGACCGGCCCTATCAGCTGCCGCTCGGCATGGTCGGCATCGCCATCGGCGTCGTCCTCCTGCCGGAGCTGGCGCGGGCGCTCAAGGGCGGCCGGTTGCGGGAAGCCCAGCATACCCAGAACCGCAGCCTGGAATTCGCGCTGTTCCTGACCCTGCCGGCGGCGGTCGCCCTGTTCATCATCCCGGAGCCGATCATCCGCGTCCTCTACGAGCGAGGCGCCTTCGACGCGACCGCGACCCCGGCCGTGGCGGCGGTGTTGGGCCTTTATGCGCTCGGCCTGCCGGCCTTCGTCATGGCCAAGGTGTTCACGCCCGGCTATTTCGCCCGCGAGGACACGCGGACGCCGATGATCGCGACGCTGATCTCGGCCGGCGCCAACATCGTCCTGTCACTCGTGCTGTTCTGGCTGATTGCGGAACGCGGCATTGCGCTCGCCACCACCATCGCCGGCTGGCTGAATGCCGGTCTGCTGTTCGCCGGGCTGTATCGAAAGGGATTGTGGGAGATCGACCGCGAGCTGGTGAAGCGTTCGGCTCTGGTGGTTCTATCATCGCTATTGATGGGGGCCGTGCTCGTCCTGGAGATGATCGAACTCGGCGACTGGTTGCGGCCAGAATCGCCCGTCACCACGCAGGCCCTCGCGATTCTGATCCTTGTGTCCTCGGCCATGGCGATCTATTTCGCGCTGGCGCTGGCCACCGGCGCTGCGGATCGCAAGCTGTTTCTGGCGGTGCTGAAGCGCAAGAAGCCGCAGACCTGAGCGGCGCCGACGGCGTTGCCCGAACCGGCCCGCGCTTGATCGCGGCCGGTCGCTCAGCCATAACGCCTCCGATTTCCGACACCGCCGCGATCCTTTGGAGCCGCCGACCATGAGCGACATCATCCCCCGCGTCTTTTCCGGCGTGCAGCCGACCGGCAATCTGCATCTCGGCAATTATCTCGGTGCGATCAAAAAGTTTGTCGCCCTGCAGGAGAGCCATGACTGCCTCTATTGCGTCGTCGACCTGCACGCGATCACCGCGCAACTCGTCCAGGATGATTTGCCGGGGCAGATTCGCTCGATCACCGCGGCCTTCCTGGCGGCCGGCATCGATCCGAAGAAGCACATCATCTTCAACCAGAGCCGGGTCTCCGGCCATGCGGAGCTCGCGTGGATCTTCAACTGCGTCGCCCGCATCGGCTGGATGAACCGGATGACCCAGTTCAAGGAAAAGGCCGGCAAGGACCGCGAGAACGCCTCGCTCGGCCTCCTGGCCTATCCCAGCCTGATGGCGGCCGACATCCTGCTGTATCGCGCGACCCATGTCCCGGTCGGCGACGACCAGAAGCAGCATCTGGAACTCACCCGCGACATCGCCGCGAAGTTCAATTTCGACTTTGCCGAACGCATCGAAGCGGCCGGACTGGCCGTGCCGATCGCCGAGGGCGAGGAACGCACTGCGGGTTATTTCCCGATCACCGAGCCGCTGATCGAAGGGCCGGCGACCCGGATCATGAGCCTCAAGGACGGGGCCAAGAAGATGTCGAAGTCGGACCCGTCCGACCTGTCGCGCATCAATCTGACCGACGATGCCGACGCCATCGCCAAGAAGATCCGCAAGGCCAAGACCGATCCCGACGCGCTGCCCTCCGAGTTGGACGGCCTGAGGGAGCGGCCCGAGGCCGACAATCTGGTTGGCATCTTTGCCGCGCTCGCCGAGCGGCCGAAGGCCGATGTGCTGGCCGAATATGGCGGCCAGCAGTTTTCCGAGTTCAAGCCGGCGCTGGCGGAACTCGCCGTCGACATCCTCGCGCCGATCAGCGGTGAGATGCGTCGCTATCTCGCCGATCCGTCGCATATCGACGCGGTCTTGAAGGATGGCGGCGAGCGCGCCGGCGCCATCGCCGACGCGACGATGAAGGACGTCAAGGACATCGTCGGCTTCCTCCGCGATTGATCGGCGCGCCGACGATCTCTCGCGCTCCCGACCCCGCCAGGCTATGATGAAGGGAACGGGAATGCGGGAGCGGGTCATGGCCGACGAAAAGCTGACTTTGACGCTCGAGGGCAAGGCAGCGGATAAACTCGCCGCGCTCGCGGCGGAATCCGGGCATAGCCCGGCCGTCTACGCGGCGTTGATGATCGAGGATTACTTCGAACGCGAGATGGCGGAAATCGGCGCCTTGAAAGCGGCGGTGAAGAGCGCCGACGAGGGCAATCTGGTGCCGCACGAAGAGGTGGTTCGCCGACTTCGGGCCGCGATCAATCGCGCGGGCCAAGCCGCCGCCGAATGAGACGAATCCTCTGGGAGGAGGATGCGTCGAAGGAATTGGAAGCAGCGGTATTTTATATCGCGCTTAGCGATCGGGCTGCGGCGCTGCGTGTCGAGCGGCGGGTTCTCGGTGCGGTCGCCCTCCTGGCACGGCATCCGATTGGCCGACCCTCGAAAATGTCGTGCGTTTCCCAGAAGCTGGTTCTGAAAACCCCCTATCTCATCGTCTATCGTGCGACCGATACGACACTGACTGTTCTGCGGGTTCTCCATCAAAGCCGCGACTGGCCGCCAAAATGGGACGCGGACTGACATCTTCTGCCCGTGATCCGGCGTCCGTCCAATACCCTAAACACGCCGGCCACCACCACCGTCTTGCCGTCCAGCCTCGGCGCTGCCATCTTGCCGCCATGGTATCGAAACGCATCGGTCGGGACGCCGGCGGCAAACGCAAGTTCCTCGCCATCATCGACGAAACGCCCGAATGCGGGCGTGCGGCGGCTTATGCCGCGTATCGCGCCAAGGCGAGCGGCGGCGGCGCGGTGCTGCTCTATGTCATCGAGCCGGGCGACTTCCAGCACTGGCTCGGCGTCGAGAAGATTATGCGCGCCGAGGCGACCGAGGAGGCCGAGACGCGGGTTGCCAAGGTTGCCGACGAACTGCGCGAGACGGTCGGCATCGAGCCCGAGGCCGTGGTACGGGAAGGCACGATCATCGACGAGATCCACGCCTTGATCGAGGCTGATCGCGAGATCGCGATTCTCGTCCTGGCGGCCGGCGAGGCGTCCGAAGGGCCGGGGCCGCTGGTCTCTTCGGTGGCCGGCAAGGGCGCGGCTTTTCCGATCCCGGTGACGATCGTTCCGGCGACCTTGACCGACGAGGATATCGCCAGCCTCTGTTGAGGAGCGATCCGCCGCCTTATCTTAGGTCAGGTCTTATTGCGGCGAGCGCAGCGCTGCTGTAAGTTTAGAACAATTCCAAAGATTGCCGCGGCGTCGATGCCGCAAAAGGGGCGTGACATGTTCATCCAGACCGAAGTGACACCGAATCCCGCGACGCTAAAATTCCTGCCGGGCCGCGTCGTCGTCGAGAACGGCACCATCGAGTTCCGCTCGAACGAGGATGCCGAGCGTTCGCCGCTGGCCACCCGATTGATGGTAATCCCCGGCGTGACCAGCGTCTTCTTCGGCTATGATTTCGTCACCGTCACCAAGGACGGACCCGACTGGCAGCACCTGAAGCCGGCGATTCTCGCCGGGCTGATGGAGCACTTCATGTCGAACGAGCCGGTCATGGCGGACATGGCCGTCGGCGAAGCGATGCCGGACGGGGAAGAATTCTTCGAGGAAAGCGATTCGAGCACCGTCGCGACCATCAAGGAACTGCTGGAAACCCGCGTTCGCCCGGCCGTGGCCCAGGACGGCGGCGACATCACCTTCCGCGGCTATCGCGACGGCACGGTGTATCTCAACATGCGCGGCGCCTGCGCCGGTTGCCCGTCGTCGACGGCGACGCTGAAGCACGGCATCCAGAACCTGTTGCGTCATTTCGTGCCCGAGGTCGAAGCGGTGGAGGCGGTCGAGGCCGCCTGATGCAGCGGGATCGACAGTCGCGCTTGCTTCGCCGGCCCATTTCCAGCGCCGAGAGCGCTCGCCCGCGCCGATGACATTTCTGCTGTTGGGCATCGACACCGCGTTCGAGCGTTGTTCGGCGGGGCTCCTCGATCTTCGCTCCGGCGCGATCGTCGGGCGTGCCGAACCGGAGATCGGCAAGGGGCACGCGGAACGGCTGATGGGGATCATCGACGCGGTTCTGGAAAGCGCCTCGGCTGGCTACGAGGACATTGCCAGGATCGCGGTCACGGTCGGTCCCGGCTCCTTCACCGGGCTGAGGGTCGGCGTGTCGGCGGCGCGCGGTCTCGCGCTGGCGCTCGGTGTTCCAGCTATCGGCGTGACGACGCTGGAAGCGCTGGCCGCGCCCCATGTCGGCGGCGGCAAGCCGATCCTGTCCGTCCTCGACGCCAAGCGCGGCGAGGTCTATGCAGCGCTCTTTAGCGCCGACGGGGCGCTGCTCGAAGCTCCTCGGGCCTTGCCGCCGCAGGCGCTCCAGGACTTCGTCGCCGGTATTTCGCAAGACCAGACGATCGGACTTGTCGGAACCGGCGCAGCGATCGCCGAGGCGGTTCTCCAGCCGCGAGCCAGCGAGGTCCTGACGAATGAGGCACGCGTCGATATCGCCGTGCTGGCCCGGCTTGCGGCAGAGCGCGAGGCAGGCGAGCCACCGCGCCCGTTCTATTTGCGCGGCGCCGACGCCAAACCTCCTTCCGCGACGGCGGGTGTCGACTTTGGGAGCGAAAGCACTCCGCAACTCTTGCTGTGATAGGCTGTGTCGAGTGAAGCTTGCGGTCGGCCGGTCTCATCCGGCGGATCGGGGTCGCTGACAGAGCGGAAACAGCGGACAGAGAGGAAAGCGGGCCGATGTACTGGTTTTTGCCCTGGACCTGGACGGTCTCGTTTCTGGACAGCTGGCTGAGCGGTCAGGAGATCGCTGCGGCGCCGCTGGAGGACTCCGACATCGACGCCGCGGCCGACCTCCACAGCGAGGCCTTCGATCATCCCTGGTCCGGCGACGAACTCGCCTCCCTCCTCAGCCAGAAGGGTGGTATCGGCATCGTCGCGCGGCATGTCGGCCATCCGTCGGAGCCGCCCTTGGGCTTCGTTCTCGCCCGCAATATCGACGGTGAGGCGGAGATCCTGACGATCGCCGTCGCCAAGCGCGCACGCAACCACGGCGTCGGCCGTCTCCTGATGGACCAGTTGCTGCAGCAGCTTTACGCCGAGGGGGCGGCGTCGCTGTTCCTCGAGGTCGACGAGGAGAACGCGCCGGCATTGAAGCTATACCGCCGGTTGCGCTTCGAAGAGGTTGGCCGCCGGCCGGCGTATTACCGTCAGCCGGACGGCCGCACGACCAGCGCGTTGACGCTCAAGCGGACGCTGAGATAGCGGCGGCGGCGCCATGGCGTACAGGATGATGACCGCGCCGCCGAGCGGTGACCAATGATCGGGTGGCTGCGCGTCGGCTTCGTGGCCGTGACCCTCACCTCTCTCACGCTCGTGTTGTGGCCGCTCCAAAGCCTGGCGATTGCGCGCGGCTGGGTCTTGGCACGTCGGCTTCCCGTGATCTGGCATCGGATCGCCTGCACTGTCGCCGGCATCGAGGTCGAGATCGTCGGGCAGCCGAGCCAGGCCCATCCCCTGCTTTTCGTGGCCAATCACCAGTCCTGGGCCGACATCATGGTGCTCGGCAAGATCACGCCGCTGTCCTTCATCGCCAAGGCGGAGGTGCGGGACTGGCCGGCCTTCGGCCTGCTCGCCCGGCTCCAGCGGACCATCTTCGTGGAGCGGGACGCGCGCCGGCGCACGGGGGTGCAGGCCGACGCCATCGCCGAGCGGCTGACGGCGGGCGATGTCATGGTGTTGTTCGCCGAGGGCACGACCTCGGACGGCAACGAGGTGCTGCCGTTCAAGACCGCGCTGTTCGGCGCCGCGCAGGCAGCGCTCCACTCCTACAAGGCCCATGCGGTGACCGTGCAGCCGGTGGCGATCGCCTATACCCATGCAAACGGCGTGCCGCTCGGCCGCTATTTTCGGCCGCTGGCCGCCTGGCCGGGCGCCGTCGAACTGGGGTCGCACCTTCTGACCTTTCTCAAGGAGGGCGCGATCCGGGTCGAGGTTTCGTTCGGCACGCCGATCCCCTTCGGTGAATCGTCCGATCGCAAGGCGGTGGCGCGCACCGCCGAGGCCAGCGTCCGAAAAATGCTCGCGGCGAGCCTTCGCGGTCACAGAGCGGAGGCAAAAGACCGCTCCGGACTGCGCGAAAATGAACGGGCGCTTGCGCCGCGTCATGATGCTGTCGATATATGAGTCTAATTCATCCCTGTCGGCGCCAAGCTGGCAGGCTCGGTCCGACCAGAAGGGCGCATGACTGAAACGATCGAAGCACGCGAGCCGGCAACGGCCGGGGACAAGTCCCGCAAAGTCTTCATCAAGACCTATGGCTGTCAGATGAACGTCTACGATTCCCAGCGCATGGGCGACGCGCTGGCGAAGGACGGCTATCGGCCGACGGAGACGATGGAGGACGCCGATCTCGTCCTCCTGAACACCTGCCACATTCGCGAAAAGGCGGCGGAGAAGATTTATTCCGAGCTGGGCCGCATTCGTCTCTTGAAAGCGGACAAGGCTTTGCGGGGCGAGGAGCTGCGCGTCGGCGTCACCGGTTGCGTCGCGCAGGCCGAGGGTCGCGAGATCATCGATCGGGCGCCGGTCGTCGACCTGGTCATCGGTCCGCAGACCTATCACCGCCTGCCCGAGGCGCTCGCCCGCGTGGCGAAGGGCGACAAGGTGGTCGACACCGATTACGCGGTCGAGGACAAGTTCGCGCATCTGCCCCACGCCGAGGCGCCGCAAATCCGCGCCCGCGGGGTGACGGCCTTTTTGACCGTGCAGGAAGGTTGCGACAAGTTCTGCACGTTCTGCGTGGTGCCTTATACGCGCGGCGCCGAGGTCTCCCGCTCGTTCGGCCAGATCATGGACGAGGCGCGGCGGCTGGCCGAAGCCGGTGTGCGCGAGGTCACGCTGCTCGGCCAGAACGTCAACGCCTGGTCCGGCGAGGACGCCGGCCGGCCGCTTGCTCTTGGCGGCCTGTTGCGCGCGCTCGCCGAGATTCCCGGGATAGGGCGGCTTCGCTACACGACGTCGCATCCGCGCGACATGGACGACGATCTCATCGCCGCCCATCGCGATCTGCCGACGCTGATGCCCTATCTGCATTTGCCGGTTCAGTCGGGCTCGGACCGCATCCTGAAGGCGATGAATCGCCGCCATACGGCCGCGGACTACCTGACGCTGCTCGATCGGATTCGCGCCGCCCGGCCGGACATCGCCCTGTCCTGCGACTTCATCGTCGGTTTTCCCGGCGAGAGCGACGCGGATTTCGAGGCGACGATGCGCCTCGTCGAAACTGTCGGCTACGCCTCGGCCTTCTCGTTCAAATATTCCCCGCGTCCCGGCACGCCCGGCGCCGACATGGACGACCACGTCGAGGAGGCGGTGAAATCGGAGCGGCTGCAACGGCTGCAGGCGCTGTTGCGCGAGCAGCAGACGGCCTTCGCCGAAAGCCTCGTCGGCCGCGACGTCGAAATTCTGGTCGAAAAGCCGGGCCGCTATGGCCATCAGCGGGTCGGGCGCTCGCCCTTCCTGCAACCGGTGGTCGCCGCGGCCGATGTCGGCGAGATCGGCGATCTGGTGACGGTGCGCATTGCGGCAACGCTGCCCAATTCCCTGCTTGCCGAGGGCTCCGGGGCCGTTCGGGCAGGCGATGCGAGGAATGTCGCGTGAGGGCCGAACGCGGAACCGCGCCCGTCTCCGGCGCATCGGATATGGCGCATATCGTGTTAACCTACGAGGACAACCGATTGGCGAGCTCGCTGTTTGGCCAGTTCGACGAGAATCTGGCCCTGATCGAGCAAAAGCTCGGCATCGACGCGCGGGCCCGCGGCAACAAGATCGAAATTCGCGGTGATCAGATCGCCAGCGAGCAGGCCCGCCGCTCGCTCGATTATCTCTATGAGCGTCTTCAGGGCGGCCACGAGATCGGCAAGAACGACGTCGAGGGCGCGATTCGCATGGCGATCGCCCAGGACGACCAGCTCTATTTGCCGACGCTCGAGAAGAAAGGGCGCATGTCGCTCGCGCAGATTTCAACGCGCCGCCGCACGATCCACGCCAGGACGCCAACCCAGGATGCCTATATGCGTGCCCTGGAGCGGGCCGAGCTCGTCTTCGGCGTCGGCCCCGCCGGCACCGGCAAGACCTATCTCGCCGTCGCCCACGCCGCGCAGCTTCTCGAACGGGGCCAGGTCGAGCGGATCATCCTGTCGCGGCCGGCCGTCGAGGCCGGCGAGCGGCTCGGCTTCCTGCCGGGCGACATGAAGGAGAAGGTCGATCCGTATCTGCGCCCGCTTTACGATGCGCTTTACGACATGATTCCGGCCGAAAAGGTGGAACGCGCTCTGGCGGCGGGAGCGATCGAGATCGCCCCGCTAGCCTTCATGCGCGGCCGCACGCTGTCCCATGCCGCGGTGATTCTCGACGAGGCGCAGAATACCACCACGATGCAGATGAAGATGTTCCTGACCCGCTTGGGCGAGAATGCTCGCATGGTGGTGACGGGCGACCCCTCCCAGGTGGATTTGCCGCCTGGCCAGAAGTCCGGCCTGATCGAGGCGCTCCGCGTCCTGGAAAAGGTGCCGAGCGCCGTCACGGTGCGCTTCGAGGCGAAGGACGTGGTGCGCCATCCGCTGGTTCAGGCAATCGTGGAGGCTTACGAGGAGGATGCGGGGCGCCATCGTGTATCGGCTAGCCCGCTGGACAGATAGTGCGATCGGGAAAATCAGGATCCGTCCCGTATAAAGGGCTCACAGTCGCCCTTTCGATTGAGGCGACGGAGTGGGAGACGGCGGGGCTTGGCGATGTCTCGGCGATGGCGCACGGCGTTTTCGCCGCGGCGGCCGGGCGGATCGGCCTGCCGGAAGATCTGCAGAGCGAGATCGCGGTGACGCTGGCCGACGACGAGACCGTGCGCGCCGCCAATGCCGAATGGCGCGGCAAGGACCGCGCGACCAATATCCTGTCGTTTCCGATGGCCGATCTGGCGCCCGGCGATCGTCCGGGGCTGCTGTGCGGCGATCTTCTGCTGGCCTTTCAGACTATGCAGCGGGAGGCCCGCGCCGAAGGCAAGAGCCTCGCCGATCATGCCCGCCACCTTCTGGTGCATGGCTTTCTGCATCTCATGGGCTTTGACCACATCGACGAAGCGGAAGCCGAGGCGATGGAGACTCTGGAGATCGCGATCCTGGCAGACCTCGGCATTGCGGACCCCTATCGCCAATGCCTCGAAAATCCCCCAAAGCCGGTTATGGTAACCGACTGAACAATGAGTGAGACGATGAACATTCAGACGCACGCGACGGGTCCGAACGACCACGACGCGGTAGACGCTGCCGAGGATGGCGGCGAGCGAGGCGCTGGCGACGATCGAAGTCGGCGTGGCGAAAAACCCAGAAAAGAGCGGGGGTTCATCGGCGGTCTTGTCCACCGGCTGCGACCGCGCATGCCCAATCTGATGCGTGAGGATCTGACCCAGGCGCTGCTCGAGCCGGGGCACGGCGAAGACGCCTTCTCTCCCGAAGAACGCGCCATGCTAAACAACATTCTGCGGCTGCGGGAGGTCCGGGTCGAGGACGTCATGGTCCCGCGGGCCGACATCCAGGCGGTCGAGATCACGACCACGCTCGGCGAATTGATGAAGCAGTTCGAGGCAAGCGGCCACTCGCGCATGCCGGTCTATGGCGAGAGCCTCGACGATCCGCGCGGGATGATCCACATCCGCGACGTCGTCGGCCACATCACACGCGTTGCCCGTCCCGCCAAACCCAACGGCGGCGATGGCCAGCCGGCCAAAAAACCCCGGGCAGGGCTGGATCTGCGGCAGATCAACCTGGCCCGGCGGGTGGCCGATCTCGGCATCATCCGCACTGTGCTGTTCGTTCCGCCCTCCATGCTCGCCTCGGACCTGATGGCGCGGATGCAGGCGATGCGCACGCAGATGGCGCTGGTCATCGACGAATATGGCGGCACCGACGGGCTTGTCTCGCTGGAGGACATCATCGAGATGGTCGTCGGCAATATCGAGGACGAGCATGACGACGAACCCGCGATGATCACCGAGAGCGGCGACGGCATCTATTATGCCGACGCCAAGGCCGATCTCGACGAGGTGAAGAAGCTGGTCGGCGAGGATTTCGACATCAGCGAATATGAGGACGAGGCCGACACGATCGGCGGCTTGCTGTTCTCCGAACTCGGACGCATTCCGGCCAGAGGCGAAGTCGTCCAGGCGGTTCCTGGCTTCGAGTTCCAGGTCCTCGACGCCGACCCGCGGCGCGTGCGCCGGGTGCGGATCGTCCGCTTCCAGCAGGGGGACAAGCGCCGGCGCATCGTCGAAGGGCTGGCGGATGCGCCTTGAGGAGCACCACGGCATTTGGGGGGCAATGTGAGCGTCATCTCTCGACGTGACCGACGCGAGCGCGAAGGGGGCCTCCTCAACCGGCTGGCCGGTTGGGTCCTGCTGCTGGAGGGCTGGCGCCGCGTCCTCCTGACCGTCGCGGCCGGCGCACTTTGTACATTCGCGCTTCCGCCCTACAACTTTCCGGCGGTCGGCTTTGTCGGCTTTCCGTTGCTCGTGTGGCTTCTCGACGGCGTCGTCGTCGACCCCGGCCGCTCGTTGATCCGCCGCATGGCGCCGGCCTTTGTCACCGGTTGGCTGTTCGGCTTCGGATACTTCGTCGCCGGCTTGTGGTGGCTGGGGGCGGCCATGCTTGTCGATGCCGCGGAATTCGCCGCTTTCATCCCGCTCGCGGTTCTGGGACTGCCCGCCATCCTGGCAATCTATTATGGTCTAGCGGTCGCGCTCGCCCGGCTTGTCTGGAGCGACAGCGCCCTGCGCATCTTCGCGCTGGCGGGCGCCTTCGCGTTGTTTGAATATCTGCGCGCGGTTCTCTTCACCGGCTTTCCCTGGAACGAGATCGGCGTGATGGCCGCGCCGATGCCGCTGCTGATGCAGACGTCGAGCCTGGTCGGGGTCCACGGTTTGACGCTGCTCGCTGTCATCGTGTTTTCCAGCCCGGCCGTTCTGATCGATCGGCGCGGGCGCGCTCCCGTGCTGGCGGTCGCTACCGCGCTTCTTATCTTTCACCTGGGTTTCGGCTTCTGGCGAATGCAGGTGAATCCGACCGAATTCGTCGCGAACGTGCGGCTGCGAGTCGTTCAGCCGAACATCGAACAATCGCTGAAATGGGAAGTAAACCAGGCCGAATCGATCTTCGATCGGCATATCCGCTTGACCGAGGCGCGGAGTGATACCACCGCGATCCCGGGCGCGTTGACGCCCGATTCGACGGCGCCGGAGACCGGCGCGCCGCCGCCCCAGACCTTGGTCATCTGGCCGGAATCCTCGTTTCCCTTTCTCTTGACCGAGCGGCCCGATGCGATCGCCCGCATCGCCGACACGCTGCAACCGAACGAAACCCTGATCGCCGGCGCCGCGCGCATCGAGGGGCCGGACATTGCGACGTCGCGGGTCTATAATTCGGTCTATGTCATCGACGACGAAGGCGAGATCGTCGCCGCGCGCGACAAGACCCATCTGGTCCCCTTCGGCGAATATCTCCCGTTCCAGGAGTTTCTGGAAGGCTTCGGCCTGTCGCAAATGGCCGAGATGCCGGGCGGTTTTTCCGCCGGAGCCGCGCGCGTCAAGGTGCCGCTCGAAGGCGCGCCGTCATTCCTGCCGCTGATCTGCTACGAGATCATTTTCCCGGGCGAGATCGACGTGGGGACGGCCGAAACGCGGCCTGGCTTCCTCGTCAACGATACCAACGACGCCTGGTACGGGGCAACGCCGGGACCCTACCAGCATCTGCGTCTCGCCGAACTTACCTCGGTCGCGGTCGGCCTCCCGCTCGTGCGCAGCGCCAACACCGGAATCTCCGTCGTCAACGATTCCTACGGCCGGCAGATCGGCGGATTGGCGCTCGGATCGACCGGCACGATCGAGGTCGGATTGCCAAGCGCGGGCGCCGCGACGCTTTTCGCGCGCTTCGCAAGCCTGCCGTTTTGGCTTGGATTCACAATAACATGGGCGGCCGCAGTGGTATCCCGGTTAAGGATGCGCGCGAGGATTGATTGACTCCGCCGCCATGCACCGCCTACCCCCTGCGCACGACGTGAATTGTGACAAATGCCTAGTCAACCAAATTATCAATTTCTGGAATGACTGGGAGGGGGTTCAGGCGGGACGGATGATTGCCTGGAGATGTGCAGAGACGAAAAGGCCGATCTGATGATCGAGAATAAGAAAAAGCCGAATCCGGTCGATACGCATGTCGGCTCGCGCGTACGTTTGCGCCGCACCATGCTCGGGATGAGCCAAGAGAAACTGGGCGAGAGCCTCGGCATCACCTTCCAGCAGATCCAGAAATACGAGAAGGGCTCCAATCGAATCGGGGCAAGCCGGCTGCAGCGCATATCCGAGGTCCTCAACGTTCCGGTCGCGTTCTTCTTTGAGGATGTTCCAGGCAGTTCGCCCGGTAAGAATGGGCTGCAGGAACCGTCCGGGCCGGACTACGTGGTCGACTTCCTCTCCTCCTCGGAAGGACTCCAGTTGAACCGCGCCTTCGTCAGGGTTGGGGACCCCAAGGTCCGGCGGCGCATCATCGAACTCGTGCGAACCCTGGCCGACGCCTCCGAGCCGGACGACAAGCCGCGCAGCGAGTAAATCGCGCCGGCGGGACACGTCGCACTTGACCTTCCACCCTCGTTGCCCCACACCGCACCGCGCAATATCTGCGTCGGGATTCCAATCTCCCGTCACACAGCTTTTCGTCCCGTCGAACCACCGCGCTATTGACCGGCTGCGGGATTCAGACGGGCGTTTCCCGCAATCCAAGAGGGGTAAAGATGGCGCGTTCGGAATTTGTCTTCACCAGTGAAAGCGTCTCGGAAGGCCATCCCGACAAGGTTTGCGACCGGATTTCCGACGAGATCGTCGATCTCGTCTATCGCGAAGCCAAAAAGACCGGGGTCGATCCCTGGTCGGTCCGTATCGCCTGCGAGACGCTCGCCACGACCAATCGCGTCGTGATCGCCGGTGAAGTGCGGCTGCCGCCAAGTCTGATGAAGACCGACAAGCACGGCCAGAACGTCATCAATCCGTCCCGCTTCAAGTCCGCCGCTCGCCGGGCCATCCGCGACATCGGCTATGCCCAGGACGGCTTTCACTGGAAGACCGCGAAGATCGACGTCCTGCTCCATTCCCAGTCGGCCGACATTGCGCAGGGCGTCGACAAGGCCTCGGACGTAAAGCATATCGATGGGGCGAACGCCCAGAACGAGGGCGCCGGCGATCAGGGCATCATGTTCGGCTATGCCTGCCGCGAGACGCCGGAACTGATGCCCGCGCCGATCTACTATGCCCACAAGATCCTCGAACTTCTGGCGGCCGCGCGTAGAATGGGCGAGGGTGACGCCGGGCTGCTGGGACCCGACGCCAAGAGCCAGGTCACCGTCCGCTATGTCGACGGCGATCCGACCGAGGTCACCTCGATCGTGCTGTCCACGCAGCATGTCGACGAAAGCTGGGACTCGGCCAAGGTTCGCGCCGTGGTCGAGCCCTATATCCGCGAGGCTTTCGGCGATTTTCCGATCGCGGATCACTGCGTCTGGTACATCAATCCGACGGGGAAATTCGTCATCGGCGGGCCTGACGGCGACGCCGGCCTCACCGGCCGCAAGATCATCGTCGATACCTACGGCGGCGCGGCGCCGCACGGCGGCGGTGCCTTCTCCGGCAAGGACACGACCAAGGTGGATCGTTCCGCTGCCTATGCGGCGCGCTATCTCGCCAAGAACGTGGTCGCCGCCAAACTCGCCGATCGCTGCACGATCCAGATCGCTTATGCGATCGGTATCGCCCAACCGCTCTCGATTTACGTCAATCTGCATGACACCGGCAACAAGGTGACCGAGGAGCAGATCGAAGCGGCGATCCGGGAGGTCATGGACCTTTCCCCGACCGGAATTCGCCGTCATCTCGACCTTAACAAGCCGATTTATGCCAAGACCTCGGCCTATGGCCATTTCGGGCGCAAGCCGGGCCGCGACGGATCGTTTTCCTGGGAGAAGACCGACCTCGTGCCGAAGCTGAAGGCGGCACTCGCCAGCTAAGAGACGATGTCGGCACCGGACCATCCGCAGCGATCACGCGAAGCGTTTTTCGGTCGCTTGAAAGGGCCGAGGCTGCGGCCGCGACAAGCCGAACTCGTCGAGAGCGTCCTGCCGCGTCTGCGGCTGGACCTTGCCGAGCCGGCCCCGACCGATCTGAACCAGCTGTTCGCCGCGCCGGTCGAGGCAGTCCGCCTCGAGATCGGCTTTGGAGGCGGCGAGCATCTTCATCAGGAAAGCGGCCGCTTCCCCCACACGGGCTTCATCGGTGTCGAGCCTTTCGTCAACGGCATGGCCAAGTTGCTCGGCCGGCTCCCGGAGGCGCCCCGCCCGAATCTGCGCCTGTATGACGACGACGCCACGCGGTTGCTCGACTGGCTGCCTGAGGCAAGTCTTGCCGGGATCGATCTTTTTTATCCGGATCCCTGGCCAAAAAAGAAGCACTTCAAGCGCCGATTCGTCAGCGTCCGCAACCTCGATCGTATGGCGCGCGTCCTGAAGCCGGGAGCGCTGTTCCGTTTTGCCTCCGACATCGACACCTATGTCGACTGGACGCTCCATCACTGCCGCGACCATCCGGAATTCGCCTGGACGGCGCGCCGCGCGGCGGACTGGCATACCCCCTTCGAAGCCTGGCCGGGAACACGTTACGAAGCCAAGGCAATCCGCGAAGGCCGCCGCCCCGCCTACCTGACCTTCCAGCGGCGGTGACGCCACGGCGGTTGCGCGCCGCGGACTTTCCGGTCATCGCCGCGAGAAACGCTTGATGCGCAAGCCCGAAGAGCGTATAGAGCGGACAAATTCTCTGCGATGCGATCGTGAGAGTGGGTCCTGCCGGTCCCGCTCTTTTTTGTTACCGGGGGTCCGGTTTCACGATCGGACGAGCTTCGGGAACGCGGCGCGGATCGGGGGAGACACACGCAACTGGGCATGATCCGGCAGGATCGAAACGCCCCGCAGCCTTACCGGAGCACCGTGACGACCGCAGCTGACCGCCTCGTGAAAGAGCAGGGATTGGAAGCCCGCATCGCCGCTATTATCGAGCCGGCGATCGAGCAGATCGGCTATCGTCTGGTCCGTGTCCGGATCTCCGGCCTGAACGGGATGACCGTCCAGATCATGGCGGAGCGCCCGGACGGCACGATGACGGTCGAGGGCTGCGAGGCTGTCTCGCGGGCGATTTCGCCGGTGCTCGACGTCGACGATCCGGTCGACAAGGCCTATCATCTGGAAGTGTCCTCGCCGGGCATCGATCGACCGCTCGTGCGCAAGAGCGATTTCGAGACCTGGGCCGGTTTTCTCATGAAGCTCGAGACGAACCGGCTGATCAACGAGCGCAAGCGTTATCGCGGTCAGATCATCAAGGTGAGCGACGAGGCGATCACTATCGAGCGCGACAAGCCGGCCGAGGGCGAGGCGAGCGCGGTGGACATCCCCTTCGATGCCATTGGCGAGGCTCGGCTGATCTTGACCGACGATTTGGTCGAAGCGTCGCTGAAGGCCGACAAGGCCGCGCGCAAGGCGGGCGGGGATAACGCGGACGACGACGAGGGTGGCGCGGCCGACAGCGGCCACTGAGGCCTCGACGCTCGGCGGGATCACTCCGCCGAGGCGAAGGATTGGACGGCGGCGGCGATCCGCCAGGGATTTGATGAGGTCGGGCGCGCGGTGGATGCGGCGAGCGACCGAAGGTCAGGAGAAAGAGTATGGCAGTCAGTGCGAACAGGCTGGAGCTTCTGCAGATCGCGGATGCCGTCGCGCGCGAAAAGTCGATCGACCGCGAGATCGTCATCGGGGCGATGGCCGACGCCATTCAGAAGGCGGCGCGCAGCCGCTACGGGCAGGAAACCAACATCCGCGTCGATATCAACACCAAGACCGGCGAGATGAAGTTGCAGCGGCTCCTGGAAGTGGTCGACGAGGTCGAGGATCCGAACACGCAGATCTATCTCGACCTGGCCCGCGACAAGAACCCCGACGCCGAACCGGGCGACTTCATCGCCGAACAGCTTCCGCCGATGGATTTCGGTCGCATCGCGGCCCAGTCGGCCAAGCAGGTGATCGTGCAGAAAGTGCGCGATGCCGAGCGCGACCGCCAGTTCGAGGAATACAAGGACCGCGTCGGCGAGATCGTCAACGGCACCGTCAAGCGCGTCGAATATGGCAATGTGATCGTCGATCTCGGCCGCGGCGAGGGCATCATCCGCCGCGACGAGCAGATCCCGCGCGAGCTGTTCCGCTATGGCGACCGGGTACGCGCCTTCGTCTATGACGTCCGCCGCGAGCAGCGGGGTCCGCAGATCTTCCTCTCGCGCACTCATCCGCAGTTCATGGCCAAGCTCTTCACCATGGAAGTGCCGGAGATCTACGACGGCATCATCACCATCAAGGCGGTGGCGCGCGATCCGGGCTCGCGGGCGAAGATCGCGGTGATATCGAGCGATTCCTCGGTCGATCCGGTCGGCGCCTGCGTCGGCATGCGCGGCAGCCGCGTCCAGGCGGTGGTCGGCGAGTTGCAGGGCGAAAAGATCGACATCATCCCCTGGTCCCCGGACGCGGCCTCGTTCCTGGTCAACGCGCTGCAGCCGGCGGAAGTCGCCAAGGTGGTGCTGGACGAGGACGCCGAGCGCATTGAAGTCGTCGTCCCCGATGACCAATTGTCACTGGCGATTGGACGGCGCGGACAGAACGTGCGCCTCGCCTCGCAATTGACCGGCTGGGATATTGACATCCTGACCGAGCAGGAGGAATCGGAGCGCCGTCAGAAGGAATTCGTCGAACGCTCCGAGACCTTCATGAACGCGCTCAACGTCGACGAGATGGTCGGCCAGGTTCTGGCTTCGGAAGGCTTTGCGACCGTCGAGGAGGTCGCCTATGTCGACGAGGATGAAGTGGCGGCGATCGAGGGCTTCGATCAGGAGACCGCCTCAGAGATTCAGGCGCGGGCCCGCGAATATCTGGAGCGCCGCGAGGCCGAATTCGATTCCAGGCGGACCGAATTGGGCGTCTCCGACGAGCTGAAGGAGATCGACGGCCTGACGACGCCGATGCTGGTCGCCCTCGGCGAGGAGAGTATCAAGACGATGGAGGACTTCGCCGGCTGCGCGGCCGACGACCTGATCGGCTGGACCGAACGCAAGGACGGCGAGACCACGAAGTATCCGGGAGCCCTGTCGGCCTTCGACATTTCGCGTGTCGATGCCGACCGGATGGTCATCCAGGCGCGGTTGAAGGCTGGTTGGATCACCGAGGCGGATCTGGCGGTGCCGGAGACCGAGGCCGAGGAGGATGCCGAGGCCGAGACGGCTGACGAAGGCACGGCAGCCTGAATCGTCGAAGGCAGGTTGCCATGGCCTCCATTTCGGACGAAGAGGATGGAGACGAGCCGGAGGTCGGGTTGAACGAGCGCATGTGCATCGTTTCGCGCAAGACGATGGCGCCGGAAGACGTCATCCGCTTCGTCCGCGGGCCGGACGGGGCGGTGGTCCCGGATTTGCGCAGGCGGCTTCCGGGCCGCGGCGCTCATGTCGCGATCAGTCGCGCGGCGGTCGACCAGGCGATGCGCCGTAAACTGTTCGCCCGGGCGCTTCGGGCCGAGGTGACGGGGCCCGCCGATCTTGGCGCTCTCGTCGACCAGCTTCTGGCGAAGTCGGCGTTGGGCGCGTTGGGCATGGCACGAAAGGCCGGTCAGCTTGTGACTGGCGCGGCGAAGGTCGATGCGGCGATCCGCTCTGGCCAGGCGCTGCTACTGGTACAGGCGCGCGAGGCGGCGCCGGATGGAATTCGTAAGATGGATGCCGCGCGGCACGTCGCGGTGGCATCCGGCCACGGAACGGTAATACCTGCTTTGCGCCTTCTGGGCGCGGACGAATTGGGTTTGGCGTTGGGTGGGGGGAATGTGATACATGCAGCCATCCTTGCCGGGGAGGCGGGCTCGGCTGCGGCGAAGCGCATGCAAGCGCTGGCGATTTATCGGGGCGAAGCCCCCGGCTCGGTTCCTGGCGACGCCCGAAGTGGGTGTGAGGGAACCGCGACTGAGACTGGGAACGAGATCGGAGCGCCTACAGAGCGACGCTCCAGGCAAGTTGAAGGGCGCGGGATCGATCCGGCGCAGGAAGCGGAAGCGTAAATGAGCGATACCAAGTCCGGCGACGATAAGACGCTGAGCGTGAGCACGAAGAAGACCCTGACCTTGAAGCGCGGCGTCGAGCAGTCGACGGTTCGGCAGAGCTTTTCGCATGGGCGCACGAACCAGGTCGTTGTCGAGACCAAGAAGCGGCGGATAACCAAGCCGGACGAGCGCGAGGCGGCTGCGACGCCGACCGCCGCGCCGAAGCCGCAGGCACCGCAGCCGGCCGCACCTGCAACCTCCGCGAGCCCGGCCAGTCCTGCCCCGGTGAGCGCCGCTCCGCTGCCGCCGCAGACGGGCGGCAAGCCACCGCAAATCCAGCTTGGACCGAAGCCCGGCGAGGCACCCGTCGCAAAGGCTCCCGAAGAGTCCGAACCGGCTGCCCCCGAGGCGACCGCGCCGGTGGAAGCCAAGGCCGAAGCTCCGGTCGCCGCGCCCGAGGCCAAGGTGCCGACGGCTAAGGCGACTGTGGAAGCTTCGCCAAAGGCGACGCCGGCCGCCACTCCATCCGCGCCCGCCGCGTCGAAGCCGGCTTCGGCCGCGCCGCGAGCCGCCACTCCCGCTGGCGCGTCGCGTCCCGCAGGGCCAGCCGCGCCCGCGCGTCAAGGTGTTGGCCGTCCGGCCGGCCGCGACGAACGTCGCGACGGTCGCCAGCCGGCGCCCGGCGCCCGTCAGCCCCGCGGCGCCGTCCTCAGCGATCTGTCGTCGCGTGAAATGGATGCCCGTCGCCGGGCGCTCGAACTCGCCAAGCAACGCGAGGCCGAGGACCGGCGCGTGTTCCAGGAAGAGGAAGCGCGGCGGATCGCCGACGACGAGCGGCGTCAGCGCGAGCGTGACGAATCCGAGCGCCGTCAGGCCGAGGAGACGGCCCGCCTTGAAGCCGAGGCCGAAGCCCGCCGCAAGGCGGAAGCCAGCGCCGAGCGCAGGGGTGGCGGTCAGCCGAACCAGCCGGCAGGTCCGGCTCCGACTCCGGCCGACGCGGAGGCCGCCGAAGCCGCGGCTGCCCGCAGCGGACGGGCCGAACTCCGCCGCCGTCCGGGCGGCGACGACGACGCCAAGGGCGCCCGTCCGGGCGCGCGTCGCTCGGTCAAGGGTGCGGTGGGCGCCGAAGCGCCAAAGCCGGCGCGGCCGGAACGCGATGCCGGGCGGCGTCGCGGCAAGCTGACCCTCGACAAGGCATTGACGGCGGAGGACGGCGCCCGTGGCCGCTCGCTGTCCTCGATCCGTCGGCGGCAGGAAAAGTTCAAACGCTCGCAGCAGAGCCAGCCCCGAGAGAAGATCGCCCGCGAAGTGATTATTCCCGAGACCATCAGTATCCAGGAACTCGCCAACCGCATGTCGGAGCGATCCGTCGACGTCATCAAGTTCCTCATGCAGCAGGGACAGATGATGAAGCCGGGCGACATCATCGAGCCGGATGTGGCCGAGCTGATCGCGTCCGAGTTCGGGCACACGGTCCGCCGCGTCGCCGAATCCGACGTCGAGGAAGGCATCTTCGGGGTCGAGGACGATCCTGAGAAGATGGTGCAGCGGCCGCCGGTCGTCACCATCATGGGCCATGTCGATCACGGCAAGACCTCGCTGCTCGACGCCATCCGCAAGACCAGCGTCGTTTCGGGCGAAGCGGGCGGCATCACTCAGCATATCGGCGCCTACCAGGTCGAGCAGAACGGCCAGAAGATATCGTTCATCGATACGCCCGGCCACGCCGCCTTTACGGCGATGCGGGCCCGCGGCGCGGCGGCGACCGACATCGCCATCCTCGTCGTGGCGGCCGACGACAGCGTGATGCCGCAGACGATCGAATCGATCAATCACGCCAAGGCGGCGAACGTCCCGATCATCGTGGCGATCAACAAGATCGACAAGCCAGGCGCCGACGCCAGCAAGGTGCGCAGCGCGCTTCTCCAGCATGATGTGTTCGTCGAATCCATGGGCGGCGAGGTGCTCGATGTCGAGGTCTCGGCGCTGAAAGGCACCAATCTCGACAAGCTGCTCGACGCGATCCTGCTCCAGTCCGAAATTCTCGAACTGAAGGCCGATCCGAGCCGCACCGCCGAGGGAACGGTCATCGAGGCGCAGCTCGACAAGGGCCGTGGCCCCGTCGCGACGGTTCTCGTCGAGACCGGCACGTTGAAAATCGGTGACATCGTCGTCGCCGGCGACGAATGGGGCCGGGTGCGCGCGCTGCTCAACGACAAGGGCGAACAGCTGAAAGAAGCGCCACCCTCCATGCCCGTCGAAGTGCTCGGCATGCAGGGCACGCCGTTGGCGGGCGAGCGTTTCGCGGCCGTCGAGAGCGAGAGCAAGGCGCGCGAGATCGCCGAATATCGCCAGCGCGTTTCGCGCGAGAAGCAGGTGGCCAAGAACGCCGGCCAGCGCGGCTCGCTCGAGCAGATGATGTCGCAGCTGCAGGATACCGGCCTCAAGGAGTTCCCGCTGCTCATCAAGGGCGACGTCCAGGGCTCGGTCGAGGCGATTATCGGCGCCCTCGACAAGCTGGGAACCGAGGAGGTGCAGGCGCGGATCATCCATTCCGGCGCCGGCGCGATCACCGAGTCGGACGTGTCGCTTGCGACCGCCTCGAACGCCGCGATTATCGGCTTCAACGTCCGCGCCAACAAGCAGGCGCGCGAAGCCTCCGAACGCGACGGCACCGAGATCCGCTACTACAACATCATCTACGATCTCGTGGATGATGTGAAACAGGCGATGTCGGGCCTGCTCTCGCCGGAGCGGCGTGAGACCTTCCTCGGCAATGCCGAGATCCTGGAGGTGTTCAACATCACCAAGGTCGGCAAGGTCGCGGGTTGTCGCGTCACCGAGGGCAAGGTTGAGCGGGGCGCCGGCGTCCGGCTCATCCGCGACGACGTCGTCATTCACGAGGGCACCCTCAAGACGCTCAAGCGCTTCAAGGACGAAGTTGCGGAGGTCGCGGGCGGCCAGGAGTGCGGCATGGCCTTCCAGAACTACGAGGACATCCGCCAGGGCGACGTCATCGAGTGTTTCCGCGTCGAGCACGTCGCGCGTTCACTCTAGATCACGATAACATCGGATCGCTTCGGTCCGATGTCATAAACGTGGTCGATTGCAGTCAGTTGGCGCGGAAAGCGAGCGGACAACCGATTCCCGGGTTCCCTCGTTCCGCGCTAGCGTTGCGCCGGGCGGCCGAGGCTGCTCCGACAGACCTTCCTTGCAATGACGAAGGGCCCGGCGGCGACGCCGGGCTTCCATTGAACGTGAGCGTTATTCATGGCCAGATCATCCAAATCCGGACCCTCCCAGCGCTCGCTGTCCGTCGGCGAGAAGGTTCGGCACGCTCTGACCGAGGTATTGCAGCGCGGCGAGATCCGCGATCCGCTCCTCGAAAATGCCGTCATATCCGTCTCGGAAGTCCGCATGGCGTCAGACCTCAAGCTGGCGACGGCCTATGTGACCGTGCTCGGCCAGACCGACACGGAGCCCTATGTCGCGGCGCTCAATCAGCATGTCCGGTTCATTCGCGGCCGCCTGACGCCGGCGCTCAAGCAGATGAAATACATGCCGGAAGTGCGGTTTCGCGCCGACACCTCCTTTGACAATTTCGCGCGCATCGACGCACTGCTGAAATCGCCCGAGGTCGTCCGCGATCTCGACGGTGACGACGACGAGGATCTTGGCTGATGGCGCGCCGGGGCAAGAAGCCGAAGGGCCGGCCGATCAACGGCTGGATCATTTTCGACAAGCCGAAGGGCATGGGCTCGACCGAAGCGGTGTCGAAGCTGAAATGGCTGTATTTCGCGCAGAAGGCGGGCCATGCCGGCACGCTCGATCCGCTTGCCTCCGGCATGTTGCCGATCGCGTTCGGCGACGCGACCAAGACCGTGCCTTTCGTCATGGACGGCCGCAAGGTCTATCGCTTTACCGTGCGCTGGGGCGCCGAGACGACGACCGACGATACCGAGGGTCCGGTGGTCCACTCCTCCGAGACGCGTCCGTCTGAGGCCGAGATCGAGGCGCGTCTGGCCGACTACACCGGCGAAATCGAACAGGTCCCGCCGAGCTTCTCGGCCGTCAAGATCGCCGGCGAGCGGGCCTATGACCTGGCGCGTGAGGGTGAGACGGTGGAGATCGCGGCGCGGACCGTCATCGTGCATCGGCTGGAAATCATCGACTGCCCCGATGCCGATACGACCGTCTTCGAGGCCGAATGCGGCAAGGGCACCTATGTGCGCGCGATCGCCCGTGATCTCGGCCGCGACCTTGGTTGCTACGGCCATGTGATCGAGCTGCGCCGCGTCTCCGTCGGTGCCTTCGGCGAGGACGATCTGGTGCCGCTGGACGAGTTGGAGGCTGCTGCTGAAGAGGGACGCGAGGAGCTGGATGCCGAGGCAATCGAGGCCGGCGCCAAGGCGCGGGTTGTCGATTTCGAGCCGCTGGACGAGTATCTCCTGGCGCCGGAAGTGGCGCTTGCCGACCTTTACGAAGTGGCGCTGAGCGACGAACAGGCGGGCCGCGTTCTGTCCGGCAATGCCGTCCTGTTGCGCGGCCGTGACGCGCCGGCCTTCTGCGACGAGGCCTATGCGACCGGCCATGGCCGGCTCGTCGCGCTCGGCGCGATCGAGGAGGGGGCATTCAAGCCAAAGCGGGTCTTCGGCGGCAAAGGCTGAGCGTTGAAATGTTCCCACCGCCGTCGTGCCGCTTGGGTGCCTCATAGAGTAAAAAAGCATGGCGCGAAATAAATGCGTAAATTCTGCGGCTGATCGACGCAATCTTATAGAAAATCGTCATGGCGGCTCTCCTCTACCGTAACGCAACGAAATATTCACACGGGGTCTCTAATTCCGGGAAAATCCGTATCAGTGGATACTTGGCATTCGCCGCTCCGACTGACACTGCTGCGGATTTGGATCGGCGGAAGGGACGTCATGTCGCTCAAGAACATCAGATTCTCGACCCGAATCATTGCCGCGGTGTTTCTGCCGCTGCTGGCCCTGTCGGTCTACGAGGCGCTTCAGGTCAACACGCTCTGGCGCGAATCCAAGGCGGCCCAGCAGACCGAGATATTCGCCCGCGAGATGCGAACCATCTACGATCTCGTCCATGTCCTGCAGGTTGAGCGCGGCAATTCGGCCGGTTTCATCGGCTCCAAGGGCGCCCAGATGGGGGATTCCCTGGCCAAGGCGCGCGGTGCCACGGATCAGCGTATCGCCGACCTGCAATCTGTCAGCGAGGCCCTGCATCCGGTCGGCAATGCCGAGATCACACAGTCCTTGGCGAATGCCGGCGAAGCCTTGCGGCAGCTTGAAGCCGTTCGCGGCACGATCGACACCTTCGCAATCTCGACCGGTGAGGCGCTCGGTTACTACACCGCCGCGATCGCCGATTTGAGCCGCATCGGCGGCGGCATCGTCAAGGCGACCGAAAGCCGTGACACTGCGATGAACCTTGCCGCCTACGTCAATATCATGGGCGCGAAGGAATTGGCCGGTGTGGAGCGCGGCATGGGCGCGGGCGGCATCGCAGCCGGCACGTTCACCCTCCCGGCGTTCGAGGCCTTTGCCGCCAAGAAGGGGGCACAGGAGGCGCTGATATCGCGTTTTTTCGACCTCGCTTCGGATGATGTTTCGGCGGCAAGCCGGGCCTTGTACGGCGATGGGGCCGGCGCCGAAGTGGAAGCGATGCGGCTGGTGATCCTGGACGGAGGAAACTACGGAAAACTGTCATCGCTGAACGCGGGGACATGGTTCGCGGCGATGACCGACTGGCTGGGAACCCTCGGCGCGATGGGATCGACGGTCTCCGACCGGGTCATTGCCGACGCGGCGGCGGCGAGCAACGCGGCACAAACACAGCTGACGGTCGTTGCCGCCATCGCGCTTGGGCTGTTCGCGGCGATCGCACTGTCGGTCGCCCTCGTCGTCCGCAGCATCGTTCGGCCGATCTCGGGCCTGTCCGTCCTGCTGCGCCGGATGGCCGATGGCGAATTTGATATCGAGGTGCCGTTTGCCGGCCAGCGCAACGAGGTCGGCGCCATGGCGGGCTCGGTGGTCGCCCTTCGTGAAGCCCTGCGGGAAAAAAGCGCGCAGGACGCCGAACGCGAAGCCGGCCGCCATGCAAGCGATAGCGCACGCCAAGCGAGCGAAGCCAAACGGGCGACCGCCGAAAGCGAGAGGCTCGCTGTCGTCGTCGAGGAACTCGGTTCCGGCCTGCGGCAACTGGCGTCCGGCAATCTGTGTCACCGGATAGACACCGCCTTCGCCGGCGAATTCGAGCAATTGCGCACGGATTTCAACGAGGCCGTCGCGCAGCTTGAATCGACGCTGAAGGCTGTGGAGAACAGTGCCAGGGCGGTTCATGTCGGAGCCGAGGAAATTCGCGGTGCAGCCGACAATATGGCCAGCCGCACCGAGCAGCAGGCGGCTTCGGTGGAAGAAACCACTGCCGCCTTCCAGGAAATCAACGAGGCGATCAAGGATCTGTCGACCCGAGCGAAAAACGCCGGAGATCTGACCTCGCGGACCAAGGGTCAGGCCGAACAGTCCGGCGAAGTGGTGCGCAAGGCCGTCACCGCCATGGGGCGTATCGAGACATCGTCGCGGGAGATCGGCAATATCATTGGCGTCATCGATGAGATCGCCTTCCAGACCAACCTTCTGGCACTCAACGCAGGCGTCGAGGCGGCCCGTGTCGGCGAGGCCGGCAGGGGCTTTGCCGTCGTGGCCCAGGAAGTGCGCCAACTGGCCCAGCGTTCGACCAAAGCCGCCCAGCAGATCAAGGAACTGATTGCAACCTCGCAAGGCGAGGTCGGCAATGGCGTCGCGCTGGTCGGCGAGACCGGCGAAGCGCTCGAGGCGATCGTGGCGGAGGTCCGCGAGATCGACGATCACGTCGCGTCCATCGTCACGACCGCGCGTGAGCAGGCTGTCGGGCTGCAGGAGATCAACACGGCGCTGCATTCGATCGATCAGGGAACGCAGCAGAACGCCGCCGTGGCCGAACAGTCGACGGCCGCAAGTCATGGGCTGGCGACCGAGGCGTCGTCGCTCAACGACCTCCTGTCACGGTTCAAACTGGCCGAGCAGTCGCTCCCTGGGCGGGCTCGGCGGGCCGCATAGCGCGGAATGAGGAAAAGGGGAAACCGGTATTCCGCCCGTCTTCCGCGCTGATGGGCTGGGACCGATCATGATCATGACATCGGATCGAATAGATCCGATGTAATCGTGACGCAGGCGCCCCGCCGCCGCTCCAAGTTCACCCTCGTGACGTTTCCGAACGGCCGCCGGCGCCTTATGTCGTCCTGCTGAGCAGGATCGTCGTTCCGGCGAACTGGGATGGGACGGAAAGCATGCGGTTATGGTGAAAATTCCCAGTCGCCGGCGAAATACGCGCGAAAAGAAGGCCGCCAGGCGCACCGCCGCGATCGGCGCTGCTCCCGGCGTTCTCGTCGCCGACCCACAAGCGGCGGCCTCGGTGTTCAGCGTCATCGGCGTCGGCGGCGGCCGCAGCGAACGTCATCAGGGCCTCTCCCTCGACGATGCGCTGGCGCGGCGTGGCGCGTGGCCCCTGTTCTGGCTGGATTGCTCGGGCCTCGCTGACATCGAGGCGGTCCGGCGTATCGGCAGGGAGTTCAACCTTCACCCGCTGGCCTTGGAAGACGTCGTCACTACCGACCAGCGGCCGAAATGCGAGATCCAGGCGGACCACGCCTTTTTTGTCATGCGCATGCTGGATCGCACCGGCGATGGCGAGCAATTGTCGGTGTTCTTCGGCGATGGCTTCGTTCTCACCTTCCAGGAACGTCCGGGCGACAGTTTCGCGCCGGTTCGCGAGCGCATCGCCAAGGGCGCGCCGCGTCTGCACGCGGGGCGGGCCGACTACCTCGCCTATGCGCTCATCGACGCGGTGGTCGACGCCTATTTCCCGGTGGTGGAATCGCAGGTCGGGCGGATCGAGGGTCTCGAGGACGACATCCTCGCCACCGTGGACGAGGATCAGGTGCCCGAACTCCATGCGGTCAGGCGGGAAATGCTGGGCCTGAAGCGTTGGCTGAGGCCGACGCGCGATGCGCTCGGCGCGCTCCTGCGTCTCGACCGGCCCTGGCTGCATGCCGAGACCAAGGCCTATTTCGGGGATGTCCAGGATCATGTCGATCAGCTGATCGACACCAACGATACCTATCGCGACACCGCGTCCGGACTGATCGACCTGCATATGACGCTGTCGGCGGCCAAGACCAACGAGGTCATCAACCTGTTGACGATCATCTCGACGATTTTCATTCCGCTCGGGTTTCTCGCCGGAGTTTGGGGGATGAACTTCAATCCCGAGATATCCCGGTGGAACATGCCGCTGACCCAGTCGCCTTACGGTTACCCGATCGCACTCGGCGTGATGGCCGTGATCGCGGCTGGTCTGCTGGTTTATTTCCGCCGCCGCCGCTGGCTTTGAGCCACGGCCGCCACCGCGCCGCGCCGCAAGGCTAGTATTCTTCGCGGATTTGGCCTATAGGCAGCCGCAGCGCCGACCGGCTTGTCCCGTCCGCGCTATGTAACGGCCCTCGCTGGACGACATCCCGGCCATGGGCGACCCAACCCTCAAGATTTTCCAAGAAAGGGATTTCGATGTCGATTACGCTTGAGCGCAAGGCCGAGCTCATGAAGGAATACGCGATCAAGGAAGGCGACACCGGTTCGCCGGAAGTTCAGGTCGCGATCCTGACCGAGCGGATCGTGAACCTCACCGAGCATTTCAAGGGCCACAAGAAGGACAACCACTCGCGTCGTGGCCTTCTGAAGATGGTCTCCCAGCGCCGCCGCCTCCTCGACTATGTGAAGTCGAAGGAAGAGCAGCGCTATCAGACTCTGATCGGCCGTCTCGGACTGCGCCGCTAAGACAGATACCCGGCGGACCGGAGAGGGGCGACCCCTTCGGCCCGCCGGTCGCATTTCGGCCCCCGCGAACCGGCGGGCCACACCAGCCCCGGGCTCCGCGACCAGTTCGCAAGAGCCCGACCACCCGAGCGGTCATGGGGCAGGATTACCGGATGCTTCCGGAACGGCCGCCGCCAGACAACGTCCTGGCTCCTCGGCCGGGCGCTGCCGCCTCGAAGCCTCTCGTCGTCTTGCCCATGACGCGTTTCGGTCACGAAACGCGCTCCGCCTCCAGCACCTTTGAGGGTGCTCACGGAGCGCAGGATGAAAAGGCAACAACATGTTCAACACCCACAAGGTGGAAATCGACTGGGCGGGCCGTCCGCTTACCCTGGAAACCGGCAAGATCGCCCGTCAGGCCGACGGCGCGGTGCTCGCCACCTACGGTGAAACCACCGTGCTGGCGACGGTCGTCTCGGCCAAGCAGCCCAAGCCCGGCCTGGATTTCTTTCCGCTGACGGTCAACTACCAGGAAAAGACCTTCGCGGCCGGCAAGATTCCCGGCGGCTTCTTCAAGCGCGAGGGCCGGCCCTCGGAAAAGGAGACGCTGGTTTCCCGTCTGATCGACCGTCCGATCCGGCCGCTCTTCGCCGCCGGTTACAAGAACGAGACCCAGGTCGTCCTCACCGTCCTTCAGCATGATCTGGAGAACGATCCCGACGTCGTCGCGATGGTCGCGGCCTCGGCGGCGCTGACGCTCTCCGGCGTGCCCTTCATGGGGCCGATCGGCGGCGCCCGCGTCGGCTATATCGACGGGGAATACAAGCTGAACCCGCATGTCGACGAGATGATCGAGTCCAAGCTCGATCTCCTCGTCGCCGGCACCGACTCCGCCGTACTGATGGTGGAATCGGAAGCCCATGAGCTGTCCGAGGACGTCATGCTGGGCGCGGTCATGTTCGGTCATCGCGGCATGCAGCCGGTGATCGACGCCATCATCAAGCTGGCCGAGCACGCCGCCAAGGAGCCGCGCGAGCACATCGCAGCGGATCACTCCGCGCTCGAGGGCGAAATGCTGCAGCTCGCCGAGAACGAACTGCGCGACGCCTACAAGATCACCGACAAGCAGGCGCGCTACGTCGCCGTCGACGCCGTCAAGGCGAAGGTCACCGCGCATTTCCTCCCCGAGGGTGCGGAAGAGACCAAATATTCCAAGGAAGAGGTCGGCGCGGTCTTCAAGTCGCTGCAGGCCAAGATCGTCCGCTGGAACATCCTCGACACGGGTAGCCGCATCGACGGGCGTGACCTGAAGACGGTCCGCACCATCGTCGCCGAGGCCGGTATCCTGCCGCGCACCCACGGCTCGGCGCTGTTTACCCGCGGCGAGACCCAGGCGCTGGTCGTCGCCACGCTCGGCACCGGCGAGGACGAGCAGTTCGTCGACGCCCTGACCGGGACCTACAAGGAGCGCTTCCTGCTCCATTACAACTTCCCGCCATACTCGGTCGGCGAGACCGGACGCATGGGTTCGCCTGGCCGTCGCGAAATCGGCCACGGCAAGCTGGCCTGGCGGGCGATGCGTCCGATCCTGCCGGCGCCCGAGCAGTTCCCCTACACGATCCGCGCGGTCTCCGAGGTCACCGAGTCGAACGGCTCGTCCTCGATGGCGACGGTTTGCGGCACCTCGCTTGCCCTGATGGACGCCGGCGTTCCGCTGAAGGCTTCGGTCGCCGGCATCGCCATGGGACTGATCAAGGAGGACGAGCGCTTCGCGGTTCTCTCCGACATCCTCGGCGACGAGGATCATCTCGGCGACATGGACTTCAAGGTCGCCGGCACGGGCGAGGGCATCACCTCGCTGCAAATGGACATCAAGATCCAGGGCATCACCGAGGAGATCATGCAGGTCGCCCTCGATCAGGCCAAGGGCGGTCGTCTGCATATCCTCGAGGAGATGGCCAAGGCGCTGTCGGAAAGCCGTGCCGAGCTCGGCGAGTTCGCGCCGCGCATCGAGGTCATGCAGGTGCCGACCGACAAGATCCGCGATGTCATCGGGGCCGGCGGCAAGATCATCCGCGAGATCGTCGAAAAGACCGGCGCCAAGATCAACATCGAGGACGACGGCACGGTGAAGATCGCCTCCTCCTCGGCCAAGGAGATCGAGGCTGCCAGGAAGTGGATTCACTCGATCGTCGCCGAGCCCGAGGTCGGTGAAATCTACGAGGGCACGGTGGTCAAGACCGTCGAGTTCGGCGCCTTCGTCAACTTCTTCGGCTCCAAGGACGGCCTCGTCCATATCTCGCAGCTGGCCGCCGACCGGGTCGGCAAGACCACCGACGTCGTCAAGGAAGGCGACAAGGTCTGGGTCAAGTTGATGGGCTTCGACGAGCGCGGCAAGGTCCGTCTCTCCATGAAGGTGGTCGACCAGACCAGCGGCGAGGAGATGAAGGAAGACGCCGCCTGATCGACGGCCTTCTTTCCGACCTTTTGAAAGGCGCGTCCCGCGGGGCGCGCCTTTTTTGTGTCTTGGTCATGGGGCAACAGCAATCGGTGCCGGCTCTTCGTCCGCGCACGGTCGGCGAGGCGAGACTCGACGGCCCTTAAGGAAGATTCGCCGATGGTGCCCTTGCTGATCCGCGTCTTCGCCGCGCTGCTGACCGGCACGGTGTTCAGCCAGTCGGTGGAGTTCACCCAGCAATATCTGCAGCGGCTCGGTGGCGCGGTGGACGAGCTCGAAACGGTCGTCGAGCGATTCGATACCGGGGCCGCACGAGCGGGCGTCTCACGGGATGCGGCGCTGAAGCGCCTGCGCGGGAATTCCGATCCCCTGGCGGCCCGGCAGGGCGAGGACGCCGCCACGACGATCGTGCGCTACGAGGAGCTGGCGCGGCGTTACCGTGATCTCGTCGACGCGGCGCCGCTGTTTCGGCCCTTCGTCGCGCTCGGCGACCCGGATTGGACGACTGCGGCCCGGACCGGCGAGGATTATCGCCCGGCCCTGCCCGTCGCGAGCGACGGTATCGTCCTGACGGCGGCGGGATTCGGCCTCGGCTGGGCCTTCGGGGCCAGCGCCCATGGCGCGGTGAGGATGCGCCGCCGCCGGTTCCGGCGGTCGAGCAGGGCCTGAGGGAACCCGCCTTAGGCGCTGTCGTCCTCGCCCTCGCCCTCGATGACGGCCTTGCGATGTTCCTGTTCCTTGAGTTCCTCGAGCGAGGGCATCGACATGACGTTGTAGCCCGAATCCACATAGTGGATTTCGCCGGTGACGCCGTTGGACAGTTCCGACATCAGATAGAGGATCGACCCGCCGACCTCTTCGATCGACGTGTTGCGCCGCATCGGCGCGTTGCGTCGCTGGAAGTTGAACATCAGGCGGGCGTCGGAGACGCCGGCGCCAGCCAATGTGCGGACCGGCCCCGCCGAAACCGCGTTGATGCGGATGTTGCGGGGTCCGAAATCGGCCGCGAGATAGCGCACCGAGGCTTCGAGCGCTGCCTTGGCGACGCCCATGACGTTGTAGTTCGGCATGACCCGCTCGGCGCCGCTATAGGTCATCGTCACCATCGCGCCGCCATTGTGCATGATCGCCGCAGCGCGCTTGGCGACTTCCGTGAACGAGAAACAGGAGATCACCATGGTTCGGGTGAAATTCTCCCGCGTGGTATCGGCGTAAAGGCCCTTGAGTTCGCTCTTGTCGGAAAACGCGATGGCATGGAGGACGAAGTCGATCGAGCCCCATTCCGACGTCAGCGTGTCGAAGACCGCGTCGAGGGATGCCGTATCTTCGACGTCGCAAGGAATGACCAGCTTGCAGCCGATCTCTTCGGCCAGCGGCTTCACCCGCCGACCGAAGGCCTCGCCCTGATAGGTGAGGGCGATCTCCGCCCCTTGCGCCGACAGCGCCTTCGCGGCTCCCCAGGCGATGGAGTTGCGATTCGCGACGCCCATGATGAGCCCGCGCTTTCCTGCCATGAGGTCGCCCATAGTGCTCTTCAATTCCTCAGTCCGTCACGCGTTGGAAGGCGAGGCATGCATTGGTGCCCCCGAAGCCGAAGGAATTCGACAGGACACGATCGAGTGTCACCCCGTCCATGCGTTTGCGCGCGATCGGTATATCGGCGAATTCCGGGTCGATCTCATCGATATGCGCGCTCTTGGCGATGAAGCCGTGTTTCATCATCAACAGCGAATAGATCGCCTCGTGGACGCCCGTCGCGCCCTGGGAATGGCCGGTCAGCGACTTGGTCGCCGAGATCGGCGGAATGGCATCGCCGAAGACCTCGCGGATCGCCTGAATCTCCATGCGGTCTCCAACCGGCGTGGAGGTCGCGTGCGGGTTGATGTAGTCGATCGGGCCGTCGAGATGGGCGATCGCCTGACGCATGCAGCGCACGGCGCCCTCGCCTGAGGGCGCGACCATATCGGCCCCGTCGGAGGTGGCGCCGTAGCCGACGATTTCGGCGATGATGTTCGCTCCGCGCGCTTTGGCCCGTTCGTACTCCTCCAGCACGAGGACGCCGGCCCCGCCGGCGATGACGAACCCGTCACGCGCCTTGTCGTAGGCGCGCGACGCTGTTTCGGGGCGGTCGTTGTAGTCGGAGGACAGGGCGCCCATCGCGTCGAACAGCACCGACAGTGTCCAGTGGAGATCCTCGCAGCCGCCGGCGAACATGACGTCCTGCTTGCCCATCTGGATCGTCTCGCAGGCGTTTCCGATGCAATGGCTCGAGGTCGAGCAGGCCGAGGAGATCGAGTAGTTGACGCCCTTGATCTTGAACCAGGTGGCCAGCGTCGCCGAGGCGGTCGACGACATCGCCTTCGGCACCACTGTCGGGCCGATGCGCTTCGGCCCCTTCTCACGGGTGATGTCCGCCGCCTGGACGATCGATTGGGTC
Source organism: uncultured Aurantimonas sp. (assembly GCA_947488615.1). GTDB lineage: Bacteria > Pseudomonadota > Alphaproteobacteria > Rhizobiales > Rhizobiaceae > Aurantimonas. Next base: position 161,571 of record CANKZU010000005.1, on the reverse strand, counting down.
GACGAGCCGCCCGACCCCATGATGATGCCGGTGCGCTCGTTGGAGATATCGCTCTCCTCGAGTCCGGCATCCTTGATCGCCTGGTCCATGGCGACGTGGTTCCAGGCGGTGCCGCCACCGTGGAACCGCATCGCCCGCCGATCGAGCAGCGTCGTCGGATCGAGCGTCGGCTTGCCGTGGACGTGGGAGCGAAAGCCGAGCTCCTTGTATTCCGGCGCGAGGCTGATGCCCGAGCGCCCCTCCCGCAACGAGGTCAGAACCTCGCCGGCATCGTTCCCGATGGAGGACACGATCCCCATGCCTGTTACAACGACGCGTCTCATGTCTTTTGCCCTCTCGAATGGGGGGAGATGGCGGCTTGTCCCGCTTGCGCCAGCACACCGCCTGCCACAGTGCGGTGGATGGCCATCACTGCCGTCCCTATGTCAGTCTGCCTTGTCCCGTGCCAGGCCGACCCGCAGATCGCTCGCGCGGTAGATGGTCTCGCCATCGGCCTTGAGCCAGCCATCCGCGATGCCGAGGACCAAGCGTCCGCGCATCACCCGCTTGAAATCGATGCCGTATTCGAGGAGTTTCGTCTCAGGCGTGACCATGCCTTTGAATTTCACCTCGCCTGTCGACAGGGCCATGCCGCGGCCCTTTTCGCCCAGCCACCCCAAATAGAAGCCCGTCAATTGCCACATCCCGTCGAGGCCGAGGCAGCCGGGCATGACCGGATTACCCACGAAATGGCAGGGAAAGAACCACAGATCGGGGGTGATATCGAACTCCGCGCGGATATAGCCCTTGCCGTGCTCGCCGCCGGTTTCCGAAACGTCCGTGATCCGGTGGACCATCAACATCGGCGGCAGCGGCAATTGCGCGTTGCCTTCGCCGAACAACTGGCCGTTGGCGCAGGCGATGATATCGTCGTAGTCGAAGGAGGTCTTTGCTGTTGCCATGGTCAGTTCGTATCCGCCCTCAAGTTCCCGGCTGTTTGACGTCCGTTTCGGATGCGCCCTTAGCACGCATGTCGCGCGGCTGGAAACCGCCCGTATCCAAGACCGGCATGTGACAGGCGCGGTCGCGCTCCATTGTCGCCGCTATGTATGCTCGCTCAAGCAAACTTCGAGAGAGCCGGCGAATGCGGAATTCGCATTTGACGCCACAATCGAGGAGACAAGCCCGTGACAGGATACCAAACGGCGGGGCTCGCCCTTTCGGTCTGTGCCGTCATCGTGGCCGCCGCGGGCGCGGTCTTGCCGGCCAAGGCGCAGAGCTGGACCTGGTCGGACGAGACGGCGGGCTTCGCCGATGCGGGCGGCTATACCGGTCTGTCTTTCCGCTGCGGTCCCGATGGTGAGATCGCGATGATCTTTTCCGGATTTCCCGGCGGGTTGCAGGACGGCGGCGGCTATACGGTCGGGGTGAGCGTCGACGGATTGGCTTTTTTGTACGAGGCGACGGCCCGCGACGACGAGGCGGAAGGAGCGTCCATCCTGGTCAGTCGCGGCTCGCTCGCGGGTCTCGCCGAATTGATCGCGGCGTTGCGCAAGGGGCGCAGCGCGGAAATCTCCGGACCGGCCGGCCGCTACACCATTCCGCTCACCGGGTCCGGCAAGGCGCTGGAGGCCCTGCAGCGGATCTGCGGCGAGAGGCCGACCCGAAACTGAGATCATTTTTCTCGGCACATGTCGCCCCGACTGACCAGGATCAGATGCCGACCGGCATTTGTCGCGGCGCCCGACATCACGTATATAGGCCGAAAGAGCGTGGCCGAGGCTGCGTTCCCAAGCGTGAACAAGATACAAAATTGGTGGCATTCAGCGATGGAAAACCGGCCGCGCACCCAAAGCTTCTGTGTGTTCGAGCGTCTGCGCTCGGTCGGGCTGCGTCCGACCCGCCAACGCGTCGCCCTGTGCAATCTGATGTTCGGCTCCGGTGACCGGCATCTGTCCGCCGAAGAGCTGCATGAAGAGGCGCATCGCGCAGGCGAACCGGTTTCGCTCGCAACCGTCTACAACACGCTTCACCAGTTCACCGACGCCGGTCTGGTGCGGCCGCTCTCGGCCGAAGGCCAGCGCACCTATTTCGATACCAACACCTCCGACCACCATCACTTCTTCGTCGAGGACGAGAACGTGATGATCGACATTCCCGATGGCGGCCTGCGGCTCGAGCAGTTGCCCGAGGCGCCCGAAGGTATGGAAATCGTCAATGTCGATGTGGTCGTCCGGTTGCGCCGCAAACGGCCCGCCGCCGTCGCCGCGGAGTAGCGCCCCTGTGTGGGAGCGCCGATCACACTGGTCTGTCATCGGTCGCGGTCGGATAAGGCTGATTGAGCTGGCCCGCCGGTCCCACGCATCTCGGCCGCGAAGGCGGCAAGCAATAGCGCCAGGGACACAAATGAAGCGATTGTTCGTACGGTATTCCACCATGTCCATGGCTCGCTATAGGTGATCCATACCAGACGCGCGGCTTCGGGGTTGGTGGGAATAGTGGATGATGCCAAGCCATCGTTCATCGGTAAATTGACCGACAGTGTCAGTAAGAAGCCGCCGATCAGGTAGGTTAGAAAGGCTCCGCGCGCGAACCAGGCCGGAGGGCACCGCGCTACGCCATAAGCAAGGGCAAGCCCGAAGCCGACAATGGCCGGGCCGAAGAAAGCCGGCGCGAAGATGGGATTACGAATCGTCGCGTTGATTGCCTGCATCGCCTCGATCGCGGCGTGGGGCGACGCCGCGTCGAAGCCGATCATCACCGAGGAGGAATAGGCGTAAAAGAATCCTGCGATCGCGGCCGTCATAAGAGTGTCGATCGTGAGAAGTGTCAGGCGCGCTATCAACATCGGCCGGTAATCTACTCCGTCGATACGACACCAAGATTTCAGCGCCGCGCTCACTGGTGTCGCTTGCTCGCCTACTCGAACGTTTCGTCCGGATAGACCCCCCAGATTTCCTGCTGGCGCACGTAGCCGTTGCGCTCGGCGACCTCGACCGAGCACCAGCCGGCCGTGCACTCCGACACGGACGAGACCACGCCCGGTTCGATTCGCGCCACCAGCGGCGCGTCGGTCGCCGGGCTCCTGTGGATGTCGATCAGCGTCGCCTTGCCCTTCAGCCAAGGCGCGGCGATGGACGTGCGCTGGCCGGACAGCAGCGAGTAGTAGACCCAGCCCTCGGTGCCCTCCGAGTCGCGAATCCGCCGCCAACGATCGTATTCCTGGATGACTTCGACCGGCAGGCCGACCTTGAGATAGAGCCAGCTCACCGGATAATCGCGGCCGGGTCCGATTCGAAGATTCACCCGGCTCGCCTTCAGACTGACGTAGCGCGGCAGCGGCAGCTTCGAGACGGGCCCGGTCTCGAGTGCCTGCGCGGCCGGAAACGGGATCGCGCCGGCCACCAGGATGGCGGCGCCGATAAGTGATAGGAGCGAGCGACGAATGGGTGCGGCGAGCGGCATTGAGAAACTCCGGACGATACGATGCGATGCTCGCACGGCCGACGGCCGATGCGCGAACTGATGCCGGGGCTGTTCTGCTTGCGGAGGGAAACCCTTTGTTTTCGCATCCCCGCCTTGCTAGGAGAGAGGCCTCGGCTCTCGGATCGAATGATCGCCCGTTTCGGTTAACAACGTCTTGAGTGCAAAGGATTGCGGCCGATGACGAAGCGCGAGAAGCCGCTGGTGATCATCACGCGCAAGCTGCCGGCGCCGATCGAGGCGCGCATGCGCGAACTCTTCGACGCGCGGCTGAACGACACCGATCGGCCGATGGAGCAGCATGCTTTGGTCGCGGCCGTCCGCGAGGCCGACGTGCTGGTTCCGACCGTCACCGACCGAATCGACCGCGCGGTGATCGAACAGGCCGGTCCGCGCCTCAAGCTGATCGCCAACTACGGCAACGGCGTCGACAACATCGACATCGAGGCGGCGCTGGCGCGAAATCTTTTCGTCACCAACACGCCGAACGTCCTCAGCGAGGACACCGCGGACATGACGATGGCGCTGATTCTCGCCGTGCCGCGCCGGCTGGTCGAGGGCGGCACGCGCCTGCTCGGCAGCGAGCGTTGGCCCGGCTGGTCGCCGACCTGGATGCTCGGGCGACGGATCTGGGGCAAGAAGCTCGGCATTTTGGGAATGGGCCGCATCGGCACCGCCGTGGCGCGCCGCGCCAAGGCATTCGGCCTCGAAATCCATTATCACAACCGCCGGCGGGTGAACCCCAAGACCGAGGCCGAACTCGGTGCGACCTATTGGGAAAGCCTCGACCAGATGCTCGCCCGTATGGATATCCTCTCGGTCAACTGCCCCTATACGCCGGCGACATACCATCTGTTGTCGGCGCGGCGCCTGGCGCTGATCCAGCCGCATGCCTTCATCGTCAACACCGCCCGCGGCGAGATCATCGACGAACGGGCTCTGGTGAAACTGCTACAGGAAGACCGCATCGCCGGGGCAGGCCTCGACGTGTTCGAGGAGGAGCCGGCGGTCGACCGCAAGCTGCTGCGCCTCGCCGAGGAGAACCGCGTCGTCCTCTTGCCGCATATGGGCTCGGCGACGATCGAGGGCCGGATCGAGATGGGCGAGAAGGTCATCATCAACATCCACACGCTGATGGACGGCCACCGCCCACCCGACCGCATCCTGCCCGGCGATTTTTGAGCTGCCGGGCGCGGATAGGTGCGGGGGCCACGTGGCCTCGGTAAAATTCTCTGGTTTGTGCCCGTAACCGTCGCTATGCCGGGCGGCGAAGGACGCCATATGCGGCCGTGGCTGCAACGAGTGAGATTTGATGCCGGAAGCCAACGATGATCATGGCCCCTCGCCGGCCCCTGGGGAGAGCGGTTCGACCGATAGCGATCACAATGCGCCGGTTCCGGTCGGCCAGACGGGCGAGGCCTTTGCCGTCTTTCGCAAGGCGCTGATGGCCGACCTTGCGCGGCTCGGACGGTGGCTCGCCGCCAAGGCCGCCGTTCTGGGACGTCAGACGGGCCGAGGCTTGACCAGGTTCAGCGCCAGGACCTCGCAATCGCTCCGTGACACGGACTGGCGCGGACTGGCCGCCGCGACCGGCGCGCGGGCGAAGACGTTTCGCGCGCACTGGCGCAATCGGCCCGTCCGACGAACCTGGAGCGCCGGCCGTGTCGCATCCATTCTGGGCGTCGTCTTCGTCGCCGGCTTCCTGCTCTTGTCGGGAGTCGCCGCCTGGGCGCTCTACGACGTGCCTTTCGCCGAGATTGCCGAGGGAACCGGCGAGCCGGTGGTGGTATTACAGGCGGCCGATGGTCAGGCCCTGGTGCAGCAGGGGCCCTATCAGGGGAGCTACGCCCCGCTGGACGAATTTTCCGATCATCTGGTCGAGGCCGTCCTCAGCATCGAGGATCGCCGCTTCTACCAGCATTGGGGGCTTGATTTTCGCGGTGTCGCGCGGGCTTTGACCCGCAATCTCTTCGCCGGCGAGGTGGTGCAGGGCGGCAGCACGATCACCCAGCAATTTCTCAAGATCAGCTATCTGGAGCGGGATCGCACGCTGAAGCGCAAGATCCAGGAAGCCTTCCTGGCATTCTGGATCGAGACGCGTCTGTCCAAGGACGAGATCCTCGCGCGCTATCTCAACAACGTCTATCTGGGCGCCGGCGCAACCGGGATGCCGGCTGCGGCGCGGGTTTATTTCGACAAGTCGGTCGGCGAACTGACACTGGCCGAAAGCGCCATGCTGGCGGGCCTGATCAAGGCGCCGTCGCAGCTCAACCCGTTGGAAAATCTCGAGGGGGCCAAGGAACGCGCCGGCATCGTGTTGAATGCGATGGGCGATGCCGGATATCTCGAACCGTCGGAGATCGCCGCGGCCAAGCTTGGTTCGACACAGCTCAGCCCCAGCCGACCGGACATGGGCGGCGGCTCCTGGTTCGCCGACTGGGTGATCTCCGATGCCCGCGAGATCGCCGGCCCGTTTCGCGGCAGCATCGAGGTCAAGACCACGCTCGTCCCGGAACTTCAGGCCGCGGCGGAACAGGTCGTGTCCGAGGCCCTCGCCGCGCAGGGCGCCGAAAAGGGCGTCGGCCAGGCAGCGCTCGTCGCGCTGCGGCCCGACGGAGCGGTGGTCGCCATGGTCGGCGGTGGTGATTATACCGCCTCGAAGTTCAACCGCGCGGTCGCCGCCAAGCGTCAGCCGGGCTCGACCTTCAAGCTGTTCGTCTATTACGCGGCGCTGCGCGCCGGCCTGTCGCCGAACGATCGCATCGAGGATGCGCCGATCGAGATCGACGGCTGGAAGCCGGAGAACTACAGCGGCAAATATCGCGGCCGGGTCACGCTGGCCGAGGCGTTCGCCCGTTCCCTGAACGCGGCGACGGTGCGCCTTGCGATGGATGTCGGCATCGACCAGGTCGTGGCCGCGGCCCGCGATCTCGGCATCGACGCGGACCTGACCGAAACGCCGAGCCTTGCCCTCGGCGCGTCGGAGGTGACGCTTCTCGATCTCACCGGGGCCTATGCCTCGGTGCGCGCCGGGATCACGCCGATCGAACCGTGGGGGATCGCCTCCTTCGCGGTCGATGGCGCCGGCCAGAGTTTTCGCATCGGCCCATCGAGGCGCCCGGAGCGTGAGCTGGGGACCTTGCAGGATCCGCTTGTCGGCCTGCTCAAACTCGTCGTCGACAAGGGAACCGGCAAGGGGGCTGCGCTCGACGGCTTCGCCGCCGGCAAGACCGGCACCAGCCAGGAATCGCGCGACGCCTGGTTTGTCGGCTTCAACGAGGCGCTGACCGTCGGCATCTGGGTCGGCAATGACGACGGCGAGCCGATGGACGGCGTGACCGGCGGACAATTGCCGGCGACGATCTGGAAGAGTTTCATGGAGCGGGCCGGCGGAGCGACGCAGCCGGCCGCCGCGGCACCGACCGCATCCGCCGATTCTGCCTCGACGGCACCGGCCGAGGAAACGCCCTCGCGTCCGACCAGCATCGCCGACATGATCGCTGGCGAGAGCGCCGAAGCCCAGGCCCCGCAATGCAATGTCCGCGCCTGCTCGCGGTCCTATCGGTCCTTCCGGGCTTCCGATTGCACGTTCCAGCCCTATCGCGGCCGCCGCAAGCTCTGCGAGAAGTGATCCGCCGACCTTTCGCGTCCCGCTCCCACAAGCCTGTCCGGCCGCGTTTTTCAGAAACGGATGGACAGGGCGCTCCCGGCAGTGAACTCTTGAAGAGGGCACGGGTGGGAACAGGGAGCGGAGCCATGAGCGAGACGTTGGAACGGCCGGAGGCCGGAAAGAGCGAAGCCCGAAAATCCGTCGAGGGATGGCTGAGCGCGTTCGAAGGCGCCTTGTCGGCGGGCGATGTCGATGCGGCGGCGGATTTGTTCGCGGCGACGAGCTTCTGGCGCGATCTCGTGACCTTCACCTGGAACATCAAGACCGTCGAGGGGCCTGACGGCGTGCGCGACATGCTGTCGTCGCAGCTCGGCGCGGTGAAGCCGAAGAACTTTCGGATCGCCGAGGAGCCGACCGAGGATGGCGGCGTGACCACGGCCTGGATCACCTTCGAGACCGGTGTCGCGCGCGGCAATGGCCTGCTGCGGCTGAAGGACGGCAAGGCTTGGACCCTGCTGACCGCGATGACCGAGCTGAAGGGCTTCGAGGAGCCGATGCACCATCGCCGGCCGATGGGCGCCGAGCACGGCTCGTCGATGAACAGGAAGTCCTGGCTCGAGAAGCAGGAGCAGGAAGCGGCCGATCTCGGCTACAAGACCCAGCCCTATGTGGTGATCGTCGGCGGTGGCCAGGGCGGCATCGCGCTGGGCGCGCGGCTGCGCCAGCTCGGCGTACCGACGATCATCGTCGAGCGGAACGAGCGGCCGGGCGATTCCTGGCGCAAGCGCTACAAGTCGCTCTGTCTGCACGACCCGGTCTGGTACGACCATTTGCCCTATCTGGAATTTCCGAAGAACTGGCCGGTCTTCGCGCCGAAGGACAAGATCGGCGACTGGCTGGAAATGTACACCAAGATCATGGAGCTCAATTACTGGTCGAAGACGACCTGCAAGAGCGCTTCCTATGACGAGGCGACGGACGAGTGGACCGTCGTCGTTGATCGCGATGGCGAAGAGGTGACGCTTCATCCGAAGCAGCTGGTGCTGGCGACCGGCATGTCGGGCAAGGCCAACGTCCCGGACTTCAAGGGCATGGACCGCTTCAAGGGCGAGCAGCATCATTCCTCGAAGCATCCCGGTCCCGACGCCTACAAGGGCAAGAAGGCCGTCGTCATCGGCTCGAACAACTCCGCCCACGACATTTGCGCCGCGCTCTACGAGGCCGGCGCCGACGTCACCATGGTGCAGCGCTCGACGACCCACATCGTGCGGTCGGACTCGCTGATGGAGTATGGTCTCGGCGATCTGTATTCCGAGCGGGCGGTGGAGAGCGGCGTCACCACCAACAAGGCCGACATGATCTTCGCGTCGCTGCCCTACCGGATTCTCCACGAGTTCCAGATTCCGGTCTACGACAAGATCCGCGAGGTCGACGCCGATTTCTATCGCGACCTGGAGAAGGCGGGCTTCATGCTCGACTATGGAGCCGACGATTCCGGCCTGTTCATGAAGTATCTGCGCCGCGGCTCGGGCTATTACATCGATGTCGGCGCAAGCCAGCTGATCATCGACGGCAAGATCAAGCTGAAGAGCGGCGCCGAGATCGAGGAGATCACCGAAACCGGTGTGGCGTTCAAGGACGGGACGGAATTGCCGGCCGATCTGATCGTCTATGCCACCGGTTACGGCTCGATGAACGGCTGGGCCGCCGATCTGATCAGCCAGGAAGTGGCGGATAAGGTCGGCAAGGTCTGGGGCCTTGGTTCCGACACGCCGAAGGACCCGGGACCCTGGGAAGGCGAGCAGCGCAATATCTGGAAGCCGACGCAGCAGGACAATCTCTGGTTCCACGGCGGCAATCTGCACCAGTCGCGGCACTATTCGCTCTATCTGTCGCTGCAGCTGAAAGCCCGGATGGAGGGACTCGAGACGCCCGTCTACGGGCTGCAGGAGGTTCACCACCTGCGTTGAAGCCTCACTTACCTCCGCGGCGTTCGGCCGCGGAGGTAAGTGAGGCCCGAACCGCGCCGTGAGGGCGATCGTCGCAAGCATCGCCCTTGCGCGCGTAAAAGCCTGTCACCATGTCTTTCGCGCGGGCCGGGCCCCTCTGGCGATGCCGTCGCATCGTGATGTCGGACCGCATCGGGTGTGCTCGATGCCGGGTCTGGACGTTTTCTGAGCCGAACGGTCTCCAGCCGCCCTCGACAAACGAGGGAACAGATGGATTCGGTCTTCAGCATTATCTTCCTGGGTCAGCCGCTGTGGATGTGGCTCGGCTTTCTGGGCATCGTCGTTCTTCTTCTCGCCTTCGACCTCGGCGTTCTGCATCGGGGAAGTCGCGCGATCGGAATCCGCGAAAGCCTGGGCCTGTCGGGCTTCTACATCGCTCTCGGCCTCGCTTTCGGCGGCCTCGTCTGGGCCGAACTCGGCCGTCAGGCCGGCATCGAATATCTCACCGGCTTCATCGTCGAAAAGAGCCTGGCGATCGACAACGTCTTCGTCATCGCCATGATCTTTTCCTATTTCGCGATTCCGCGCGCGTATCAGCATCGCGTGCTGTTCTGGGGCATCCTCGGCGTCATCGTTCTGCGCGCGATCATGATCGGCTTCGGCGCCACGCTGGTCGCGCAATACGCCTGGATTCTCTACCTCTTCGCCGCCTTCCTGATCGTCACCGGTGTGAAGATGCTGTGGACGGGCGTCGAGGAAAACCCGGATCTGTCGCGAAATCCGCTGCTCCAATTCGCCCGACGCCGGCTGCGGGTCACGGACGAGTTGCATGGCGAACGCTTCATCGTCCGGTTGTCCGATCCGAAAACCGGGCGGTGCGTCACCTACACGACGCCGCTGTTCCTGGCGCTGATTCTGATCGAGATGGCCGACGTCGTGTTCGCGGTGGATTCGATTCCGGCGATCTTCGCGATCACCACCGACCCCTACATCGTCTATACGTCCAACATCTTTGCCATTCTCGGCCTCAGAGCCCTGTATTTCGCGCTGGCCGCGGTGCTGCACCGTTTCGCCTATCTGAAACAGGCGCTGGCGATCCTGCTCGTCTTCATCGGCTCGAAGATCTTCCTCGCCGATATGATGGGATGGGCGAAGTTCCCGGCTGAATGGTCGCTGGCGGTGACTTTCGCGATTCTGACGGCGGGCGTCGCCTATTCCCTCTGGCGCACGCGGGGGGACCCGGAGCGGGTGCCGTCAGGATGAGATGGTCGGGCGCCGCCCCCGATAGCGGATCTCCTCGATCCGCATGGTCAGAAGGTCGATCATCAAAAAGCGGCCGACCAGCGGCTCGCCGATACCGCATAGGAGCTTGACCGTTTCTGTGGCGGCCAGCGTGCCGAGGACGCCGGTTGTAACACCGAGGATACCGGCCTCGGCGCAGGACGGCACCAGCCCGGCCGGCGGCGCTTCGGGGAAGAGGTCGCGATAGCCTGGATTCGGCCGTCCGTCCGTGTTGGCCTCGTAGGGCTTCAGCACGGTCAGCGAGCCGGAAAAGCGGTTGACCGCGGCGGTGACCAACGGCCGGTGCGCGGCCTCGCACAAATCCGCCATGGCGTAGCGCGTGGCGAAATTGTCCGAGCCGTCTATGACGAGATCGTAGTCGGCGACGATGTCGCGACCGTTCTCGGCGTCGAGGCGCAAGGGATGAGCCACGACCGTGACATGCGGGTTGAGCGCCGCGACCGCGTCGACTGCGCTGTCGAGCTTCGACCGGCCGACATCGGCGGTCCGATGCAGCACCTGACGCTGCAGGTTCGACAGCGACACCGTGTCGTCGTCGGCGATGCCGATCGTGCCGATCCCGGCGGCCGCGAGATAGAAGACGACCGGCGAGCCGATGCCGCCGGCGCCGACGACGAGGATCCGCGCCCGCTTCAGCTTCTGCTGGCCCGGGCCGCCGATTTCCGGAAGCACGATGTGGCGCGCATAGCGTTCGAGTTCCTGGGCGTCGAGAGGCTTGTCGCTCATCGTCCTTGCTCCGATTGCGCGCTTGTCGCACCGCTCGCGGGAGCCGGGCGGACCGTGCCCGACGTCACCTCCAGCATTTGGGCTCTGTCGCCGAGAGCGTCAAACAGGCTCGCATCGGTGCCGGTCATGAAGGCCTGCACGCCGAGTTCGGCGATCAGGTCGAACAGCGCTGCCCGGCGACCGGGATCGAGATGGGCGGCGATCTCGTCGAGAAGCAGGATCGGCGGCAGCGACGAGACGGCGGCGACCAGCCGGGCATGGGCCAGCACCAGGCCGATGAGCAGCGCCTTTTGCTCGCCGGTCGAGGACAGCGCCGCCGGCATCGCCTTGGCCAGGTGGACGACCGAAAGGTCCGCCCGGTGGGCACCCAGCAGCGTGCGGCCGGCGGCCCGATCGGCATGACGACCGGCGCGCAGCCGCGTGCGCGCCTCGTCCTCGATATCGGCCGAGGGACGGGACAGATCAGTATCGCCATAGCCGGAGGCCAAATCGAGGCCTGCCTTGGGAAAGGGATTGTCGGCGCCGGACTGGTCGATCATCCCGGCCAGCATCCCGACGAGTTCGGCCCGCGCCAGGGCCATCGCCACGCCGAGTTCGGCCATCTGCGCCTCGATCCCGCCCAGCCAGGAATCATCCATGCGGTTGTCCGAAAGCAGCCGGTTGCGCGAGCGCATGGCGCGCTCGTAGTCCACCGCCCGGCGGCCGTGAGTGGGATCGACCGCCAGCACCATGCGATCGAGGAAGCGGCGGCGGTCACCCCTCGGGCCGGTAAACAGCCCGTCCATCGCCGGTGTCAGCCAGAGAATGCGCAACAGGTCGAGCAATTCGTCGGCGCTCTTGGCGGCGGTCTCGTCGATCCGCACCGTCCGCGTCGTCGGACCGGCCGGGTCGGGTTGGACCTTGGTGACGACGGTCCCCTCACCCTGGAGCGAAACCAGCCCGGCGCGAATGGAAAAACCGCCGCTGCCACCCTTGCGCGCGATGTCTTGATAGGTTGCCCGGCGCAGGCCGCGTCCCGGCGTCAGCAGCGACACCGCTTCGATGAGATTGGTCTTGCCGGCGCCGTTATCGCCGACGAAGGCGACGAAGCCTCGGTCGAAGGTCAGGCGCAGGGTTTCGTAATTGCGAAAATCGGCAAGCCGTAACTCGCTCAGTCGGACAACCGGTAAGCCGGGCTGTGTCCCGGCCGGATCGCCGGTTTGGGGTTCCCCGGTCAAGACCGTCGCGGCAATCAGACCCGCATCGGCATCAGGACATACAACGTCGCGTCGTCGCCGCCGTCCTTGATGAGCGTGGGGGAACCGGCATCGGCAAGCATGAACACGGCCTCGTCGCCGGAGAGCTGGGCGGTGATGTCGAGGAGATAACGCGCGTTGAAACCGATCTCGATGTCGTCGGAATCATAGCCGACCGCCAGTTCCTCGGTCGCCGTGCCCGAATCAGGCGAGTTGACGGTGAGGGTCAGCTGGGAATCGCTGACTGCGAGCTTGACCGCGCGTCCGCGCTCGGACGAAATCGTCGACACGCGGTCGACGGCGGCCGAAAAGCTCTGCCGGTCGAGGGTGAGCGCCTTGTCATTGTTCTGCGGGATGACGCGCTGATAGTCGGGAAACGTGCCGTCGATCAGCTTCGAAGTGAGGACGACCGGGCCGATGGTGACGCGGATCTTGGCGTCGGACAGTTCGACCTCGATCGCCGCGTCGTCCGCGCCGTCACCGAGCAGCTTTTGCAATTCACCCACGGTCTTGCGCGGTATGATGATGCCGGGCATGCCTTCCGATCCGGCCGGCGCCGCCATCTCGGCGCGCGCCAGGCGATGGCCGTCGGTGGCGACCGCCCGCAGCTTGAGGTCGCCGTCCGCTTCGATCGTGTGGAGGAAGATGCCGTTGAGATAATAGCGCGTCTCCTCGGTGGAGATGGCGAAATGGGTCCGGTCGATCAGCCGCGCGAATTCCGCCGCCTTGATCGTGAAGGCGTGGCTCAGCGTTCCGGCGGTGATATCGGGAAAGTCCGATTCCGGCAGGCACTGGAGACGGAAATTCGAGCGACCCGACGAGACCGTCATCTGGTTGCCGTCGGCATTGGTCGACAGCTTGACCTCGGCGCCGTCCGGCAGCTTGCGCACGATGTCGTAGAGCAGATGCGCCGGCACCGTCGTCGCGCCCTCCTGCTCGCCAGTGGCCGCGACGCTCTCGGTGATCTCCAGGTCGAGATCGGTGGCCTTCAGGCGAAGCGCGCCGTCCTCGGTCTTCAACAGCACGTTCGACAGAATCGGGATGGTGTTGCGGCGCTCCACGACCCGGTGGACGTGGGCCAGCGACTTCAGGAGGTTGGATCGTTCGATGATGATACGCATGACGAAGGCCGTTTTGTTCGGGGCAGGCGCCGCGGGAGGCCGCGCCGGTTCCGGGTTCGATGGTCTTAATGATTAGCACTGCGGTTGGAAAGCCAAAAGCGGTGGCGCCGGCCCTTGCCGCGCCACGTCGGGCGCGCCGACCGAGGGGCGCGCCCCCGGCGCGACCTATTCCTCGATCATCCGGCGGATCAGATCGAGTTCCTCCGACAGCTTCTCGTCATTGGCCCGCTCGCCCTCGATCTTGCGCACGGCGTGGAGTACCGTCGTGTGGTCGCGGCCGCCGAAGCGCCGGCCGATCTCCGGGAGCGAGCGCGGCGTCATGGTCTTGGCGAGATACATGGCGATCTGACGCGGCCGCACGATGGTCCTTGTGCGGCGCGCCGACAAAAGGTCGGTGCGCGTCACATTGTAATGGCGCGAGACGAATTTCAGGATGTCCTCGACGCGAACCCGTCGTTCGATATTGGCCCGGGTCAGCTGGTTGAGCAGATCGTCCAGATGTTCCATCGAGAGCGGCTGGCCAAGGGAGTGGCGGAAGGCGATCTGGTTGAACGCGCCTTCGAGATCGCGACCGGAGCCGGCGACCCTCTCGGCGATCGTGTCGATCACCCGCTCGGGCATGTCGAAGCTCGGATCCTCCGCCCGCATCGCCGCGGCCCGGCTCCCGATGATCGAGCGGCGCATTTCGTAGTCCGGCACGGCGATCTGAAGCGTGACGCCGTTCGACAGACGCGAGCGGACCCGCGGATCGAGCGACTCCAGCTCCATCGCCGGACGATCGGCGGCGCAGATCACCTGTTTCGCCGAATCGACCAGCGCGTTCAGAAGATGACAGAATTCCTGCTGGATCGACTTGCCCTGCAGGAACTGTGTGTCGTCGATGATCAATATGTCGATGCCGCGCAGCGTCTCCTTGAGGTCGAGGGCACGGTTGTCGCGGATCGCGGTCGCGAAACGCCACATGAAATACTCCGCCGTCAGATAGACCACGCGGGGCCGGTCCTCACGGCGCGATGCCGCATTGGCGATCGCCTGGAGCAGATGGGTCTTACCGAGGCCGACGGCGGCGTGGATGAACAGCGGGTTGAAGCGGACCGACTGCGGCCCGTTCTCCGCGATCGCTCGTGCGGCGGCGAGAGCGACCCGATTCGAGGCACCTTCCACGAAAGTCTCGAACACGTAGCGCGGGTCGAGGGGCGAGCCGAACTCGGCGCCCTGCGCCAAAGCCGGCGACCGGACATCGCCACGGGAGACCGGTCTCGACGGTGCCGCGGGCGTTGCGGCGGCGGTCCGCGAAGGCCCCGCGAGACCGGTGACTTCCGGCTCGCTCTGGCCCGCGATACGCGCCTGGCGAATCGTGACGCCGCCACCGCGAACGGCGCTGCGGATCGCGATGTCGACGCGCAGCGTTCCGGGAACTTCGGCGCTGAAGATCTCGGTCAGCAGGTCGTGGTAATGCGACTGTATCCAGCTGCGCAGAAACGCGGTGGGCACCGAAATCCGGCAGACGCCCTTCCCGGACGACTCGAGTTTCATCCGTTGGAACCAGCTGGCGAAGATGTCCTGCCCGAGTTGCGCTTTCAGCCGGGCGTTCACCCGCTCCATAATCTCTGCCGTGCTCCTCGCGCCGCCGTCCATACTTGCCCCGAAATCATCGTAGTTGGTTGTTGATTGGCGCAGCGCGTGAGTCCCGTCCGCGTGGGGACTCACAGCTGCAATGCGCCGGCGAAGTCCTAATTCTGTGCCCAAGGCAAACCCTCCGCTTTCCAACCGGCTTTCCGCCCGCGGTGTCCTTCCGCGTCCGGCGGCCCTTCGAAGCCGCCGAGGACGTTGAAACAATTCTCATAGCCATGATCGGTCAGCGCCACCGCGCCCGCGATCGAGCGGACGCCCGACCGGCAGAGAAAGAAGATCGGCGAGGACGGGGTTCCCCCCGCTTTTGCCACCTGATCGCCAAGCTTCTCCGCGAAGGCCGGGTCCACCGCCATCGAAGGAAAGCTTTGCCACTCGACGAGGAGTGGCGCCTTGCCGAGCGAGGACAGCATCGGCAATCCCACATAGGCCCACTCGGCGGTCGTGCGGACGTCGACGAGCAGGGCGTCCGGTGTCTCCGCGAGCGCTGACCAGCACTCCCCAGGTGAAACATCGCCTCTGTAGTCTTTAGACATGCAAAAAAGTCCCCTGCCTCTGCCCCGCATCGGCACAGAAGTTCGCTGCGCCAGGGTTCGCCCAACGCTGCTTTTTACTCGGATAAATCGTGAAAAGACCGGATACTAAATTTATGCGGGAGCGACCCTAAGGGTCGTAGCCTTCCAAAAACTCCAGGAAGTTTTGGATAACCTGGATTGTCCCCGCATTTCGTCTTTCCCCGCACTTGTTTCGAGGGGGAAACTACGAAACGGCGCTGCGGTGAGCAAGCCGACTCCAGCTTGAATCGTTATGCGAGCAGGTCGCCTGTTGCAGACTCGCCATGCGGGTCGTGAGGCGATGTCACGCTAAACACTATGCTCCCGGGGCTTTCGTCGCATTCGAGGTCGGATCGCGGGAGGAGAAGAATAAATATGAAAAAATTGTGGCGGGCCTGCTTGACTCCGCGGAACTCAAAAAGCTCCCGGACCGCCAATGCATAAGCGTTCACTGACCTTCTGCAAGCGACTGGAATAGATACACTTTTCTGGACCTGTCTTGTGGATGGCGGGGTTCGGTGCCCGCGGCGTACGACAGCACAGTGATAAGTCGTCCGAAATGCCTGCGAATGCGGCTGCGAATCGCGAAAACAGGACATGTGCGAACGGCGACGGGCGAACTGTGCCGGTCGAATCCTCGCGGTCCACCCGGCCAAGGGCAGTGGAGAGCGCGCGGCGCGGATGCCCGCTGTCGATACCCGTCGGCCTTGGGCGGTGATCCGCGCACGGGCCCGTTCGCATCGCAATCCAATGGCCAGTCTCGGCCTTGGAATCAAAAAGCCCCGGCCGAGGCCAGGGCTTGTCATCATCCTGTCACCCGGTCATTGACCCGGGTGTGACGCGCCGCTTCGATCAGGCGGCGCCGATCGTCTTCACGCGATGGGCGAGGCGGGAGACCTTCCGCGACGCCGTGTTCTTGTGAAACACACCGTGGGACACGGCACTCATCAGCTCCGGTTCGGCAATACGGAATGCCGAGACAGCCGCGTCCTTGTCGCCGGCCGCGATGGCCTCTTCGACCTTGCGCAGGAACGTGCGCACGCGGCTACGGCGATCTGTGTTGATGGCGGTACGCCGCGCGATTTTCCGCGTGGCCTTCTTGGCCGAAGGGGTATTGGCCATGGAACGTCTCTCTCTATCGTAACCGTGTCGGTCGGATCGGGTGGCGTACGGCTCGCGCCGTCAAGCGACGCGGCAGCACAAAAAAACGGGCCGCGCCGTGGAGCGCCGCCGAAAGTCGCGCCCTTATAGGCAGATGCGCCGGGAGCCGTCAATATCTGCCGCGAAGGCGGAGCGGCGAATGTGATTGCAGACAAGGCGGACGAGCCGGACAGCAAACAAGTGCACCTGGCTTTGGAGCCGCGCGACCTCCCTGGAACATAGCACCTCGCCCGCTTTCTCGCGTCGTTAGCGCTGGCAGACCGGACAGAAAAAGGTCGATCGCCCCGACTGGACGATGCGGCTGACGATTCCGCGGCAAGCGTCGTGCCGGCATGGCTCGCCTTCGCGGTCGTAGGCGGCGAAGCGATGCTGGAAATAACCGAGCGAACCGTCGGCCTGGCGATAGTCGCGCAGCGATGAGCCGCCGGCCGCGATGGCATCGGCGATGGTTTCGCGGATATTGAGAGCGAGCACTTCCAGCCGTTGACTGGCCACTCCATTCTTCTTCACCAGCGTGCCGGCGGCCCGCCGCGGCGACAGACGGGCACGCCACAACGCCTCGCAGACATAGATGTTGCCGAGGCCGGCGATGATCCGCTGGTCGAGCAGCACGGATTTGAGCGGCGCGCCGCGGCCCGCAAAGAGCGGGGCGAGCGCATGTCCGGACAGTGCGTTGCCCGTCGGTTCGATGCCGAGGCCGCGAAAATGCGGGTGCTCCGCCAGTTCCGCGCGCTCGATCAGCGTCATGTAGCCGAAGCGGCGCGGGTCGTTGTAGACAATCGAGGCCGGTGCGAGATCGCGTGTCATTATATCAAAGCGCACATGGTCGTGGCGGCGGATGTCGGATCGCGGATGCGCGAAAGTGCCGGGAACGCTGTCGCCCTGCGGTACCTCAATCCGGAACGAGCCCGACATGCCGAGATGCATGGCCAGCACCAGTCCGCCCTCCAGGTCGGCGAGCAAATATTTGGCCCGCCGCCCGAGGCTTTCGATCCGTCGGCCGGCCAGCCGTTCGGCGAATCGTGCCGGCATTGGAAAGCGAAGGTCGGGCCGCCCGAGCACCACGCGTTCGATCCGCGCGCCTTCGATAACGGGAAGAAGGCCGCGGCGCACCGTCTCCACCTCTGGCAATTCCGGCATTTTCGATTAAGTCCCTGATCGATGCGGCGCTTCCAACCGGAGCGCCTGGCCAACCCGCCGCCTCCTGTCCCTCGCAGGACCGGCGAGGGTTCGCCGCCCCAATATCCGCATCCGGTCGATGCGATGCAATGTAAGGTGCCGCCCCATGTCGCGAACCCGTGTCACCGGAGCCGAAGCGATGGAGACCTCCTACGGCTATGTCACAGTGGCCGGTCGGGAGGAGAAGCAGGCGCGCGTCAACGATGTCTTCCACCGCGTGGCCGAGCGTTACGACCTGATGAACGACCTGATGTCGGCCGGCCTCCATCGCGCCTGGAAGAGCGCCATGGTCGCCTGGCTGGCGCCGCCGCATCGCGCCGGCTGGCGGTTCGTCGACGTGGCGGGCGGCACCGGCGATGTCGCCTTCCGCATCGTCGAGGCATCGCGGCGGCGCGCCGAGGGAACCGTCCTCGACATCAACGCTTCGATGCTCGGCGTTGGCGCCGAGCGGGCGGCGAAGCGGCGGCTCGACGGCAATCTGGTTTTCGTGGAGGGCAATGCCGAGGATCTGAAGCTCCCCGACATGAGCTTCGACGCCTATACGATCGCCTTCGGCATTCGTAACGTACCGCGGATCGACAAGGCCCTGAGCGAGGCCTATCGGGTGCTCAAGCCCGGTGGCCGGTTCCTGTGTCTGGAGTTCTCCGAGGTCGACATGCCGGTTCTCGACCGGGTCTACGAAGCTTGGTCGTTCAAGGCGATCCCGAAGATCGGCGAGACCGTCGCCAACGATCGCGAATCTTACGAATATCTGGTCGAGTCGATCCGGCGTTTTCCCAACCAGGCGAATTTTGCCGCGGCGGTTCGCGCCGCCGGCTTCGAGCGCGTCGCCTATCGCAACCTGTCGGGAGGCATCGCCGCCATCCATTCCGGCTGGAAGCTCTGAACCGATCGGGCGGAAAGACTCTTGGCCAATCCCATTTCCGGCACGATCGCCCTCGTCCGCGCGGTGTTCGTTCTCGCCCGAGAGGGCGTCATCGGCTCGTTTCCCGCCGAAGGCCTGCCGCCCGGGCCGGCGCTGCTGCACCGCTTCGCGCGATTGATCGAGCGGGGCTCGGCTGAAAATCGGGAACGCTCCGACAATCTGTCGCGCGCGCTGAATCGTCTTGGGCCGTCCTACGTCAAGCTGGGTCAATTCCTGGCGACCCGGCCGGACCTTGTGGGAGCCGCGGCGGCGAGCGAGCTCGGCAGCCTTCAGGACAAGGTTCCCCCTTTCGATACGGCGCTGGCCGTGATCGAGATCGAGACGACGCTCGGGCGGCGGGTCGAGGAGCTTTTCGTCGAGTTGGGCGAGGTCGTAGGGGCCGCCTCTATCGCCCAGGTCTACAAGGCGCGTATCCGTGACGCCGACGGCAGCGAGCGCCTCGCCGCCGTCAAGGTCGTGCGGCCCGGTGTCCGCGTCCGCTTCCTGCGTGAACTGGAGACCTTTGCCTCCATCGCGCGCTTCCTGGAGCGCTATGTGCGCTCGTCGCGCCGGCTGCGGCCCGTGGCGGTGGTGGAGACCCTCGCCCAGTCGACCCGGATCGAGATGGATCTGCGGCTGGAGGCGGCCGCGGCGTCCGAGATGGCCGAAAACACGGCCAACGATTTCGGCTTTCGGGTGCCGAAGATCGACTGGGAGCGCACCGGCCGCGACGTCCTCACCATGGAGTGGATCGACGGCATCAAGATGAGCGACGTCGCCGCGATCGCGATGGCCGGCCATGATCTGAAGCAGATCGGCGTAACCGTGGTGCAATCGTTCCTGCGCCATGCCATGCGCGACGGCTTCTTTCACGCCGACATGCATCAGGGCAATCTGTTCGTCGGCCCGGACGGCGCGGTGATCGCGGTCGATCTGGGCATCGTCGGCCGGCTCAGCGCGGAATCCAAGCGCTTCCTCGCCGAGATCCTCTACGGCTTCATTCGCCGCGACTATCTGCGCGTCGCCGAACTGCATTTCGAGGCCGGCTACGTGCCGCGCAACCAGAACGTCGCCAGCTTCGCCCAGGCGCTTCGCGCCATTGGCGAGCCGATCTACGGCCAGCCCGCCGAGACGATTTCGATGGGCCACCTGCTGGCGCTCTTGTTCGAGGTCACCGAGCTGTTCGATATGAAGACGCGGCCGGAACTGGTGCTGTTGCAGAAGACGATGGTCGTCGTGGAGGGTGTCGCGCGCACCTTCGATCCGAAATTCAACATGTGGGTTGCCGCCGAGCCGGTGGTGTCGGACTACATCCTCGACGAGCTCGGGCCGGCGGCCAAGCTGCGGGAAGCCCGCGAGGGTGTCGACGCGATGCTGCGGCTGCTGCACCGCGCGCCCGATCTCGCGATCGGGCTGGAAATCCTCGCCAAGCAGATGCCGGACCTGATCGAAAACGGCATCCGGCTGAATGACGACACGCTGACGGACCTCGCCACAGAGAAGCGCACCAGCATCATCAGCGGTCGTGTTGCCCAATGGGTGATCGCCGTGTCGCTCCTGTCGATTGCGATCTCGATGATATTTTGAGCGCAACCAGGACGCTTATCACCCAGCTTACCCGCTTGATTGCATCGCAATCATCCCGGACCTAGATTGGCTGGTAAGAGCTAGACGAGAGGCGAGGATGGCCAGCCTGACGATTCGCAATCTCGACGAGGACGTGAAACGGAAGCTGCGCGTGCGCGCGGCCGCGCATGGCCGGTCCATGGAGGAGGAGGCGCGCACGATTCTCGGCGCCTCGGTCGACGAGCGGCCCGCCGGTCAGGGGGAAAGCCTTCAGGCGCGGGAGGCGCGCGTCCGGCGCATCCTGTCGCTGGGTCGCAAGCCCGACCAGCCTTTCGATCAGAAGGCGTTCACCGACGAACTTTGGGATTTCGTCGAGTGATCGTTGTGGATAGTTCGGCGATCGTGGCGGTCGTGAATGCCGAACCGGAGGCCGAGCGGATCACACGCCTGATCGTCAACGATGCCGACGTTTCGATTTCCGCTGCGACTTTCGTTGAAACGGTGATCGTGATCCGGGGCCAGCATGGCTCGCAAGGTGTGGCGCGTCTGCATGAGATGATGGAGGATATGGCGCTGCGAACACATCCATTCGACGTCCGCCAGGCCGATCTTGCCATTGAGGCCTATCGGCGTTTCGGTCGCGGCTCGGGCAGCCCGGCCCGGCTGAATTTCGGCGATTGCTTCTCCTATGCGCTGGCCCGTTCGCTCGGCGCGCCGCTGCTGTTCAAGGGTGACGATTTCGTCCACACCGACATCGAACCGGCGCTGGCGGCATGAGCGGACTCGATAAGAAACGCATCCTTCTCGTCATCGGTGGCGGCATCGCGGCCTACAAGACGCTGGACCTCATCCGCCGGCTGCGCGAGCCCGGCGCGCATGTGACGCCGGTCATGACGACGGCGGCCAAGGAATTCGTGACACCGCTCGCGGTCGGCGCGCTGTCGGCCTCGAAAGTGTTCGACGATCTGTTCGATCGCGAGGACGAGCACGATGTCGGCCATATTCGGCTCGCCCGCGAGGCCGATGCGATTCTCGTCGCGCCGGCGACGGCCAATTTGATGGCGCGCTGCGCCAATGGCCTTGCCGACGATCTGGCGACCGCCGTGCTGCTGGCGGCGAAGGCGCCGATCCTGATGGCGCCGGCGATGAACCCGGCGATGTGGGCGCATCCGGCGACGCGCCGCAACCGTGAAACGCTGACCGCCGATGGCGTGCACTTCGTAGGGCCGAATGCCGGCGAGATGGCCGAAGCGGGTGAGGCCGGAATCGGCCGCATGGCCGAGCCGACGGAAATCGCGGCGGCGCTGGACGCTCTGCTGGACGGCGGGGCGAAGCCGCTCGCGGGCCGCCGCATCGTGGTTACGTCAGGTCCGACCCACGAGCCGATCGACCCGGTCCGCTACCTCGCCAACCGCTCGTCCGGGCGCCAGGGACACGCCATCGCCGAAGCGCTTGCTGGCTTGGGGGCCGAGGTGACGCTGGTCAGCGGCCCGGTCGCCATCGCCGATCCGGCCGGTGTCGCCATGCGCCGTGTCGAGACCGCCCGCCAGATGCTGCAAGCCGTCGAGGCGGCGCTTCCCGCTGATGCCGCCGTCTTCGTCGCGGCCGTCGCCGACTGGCGGACGGTCGCGGAGGGCGAGGCCAAGATCAAGAAGGGCGACGACGGCCCGCCGGCGCTCGCCTTGAGGGAGAATCCGGACATTCTGGCGACCGTCGGCCATTCGCAATTGCGTCCGCGCCTCGTTGTCGGCTTTGCGGCCGAGACCGATGATCTCTTGGAAAATGCGCGGGCAAAGCTCGACAGGAAGGGCGCCGACGCGATCGTCGCCAACGACGTGTCGGCCGCGACCGGCGTCATGGGCGGCATGACCAACACCGTGCATATCGTGACCCGTGACGCCGTCGAGGACTGGCCCAAGCTGGACAAGACAGAAGTCGCGCGGCGCCTGGCGCTATGGATCGCCGCGCGCCTGCTGCAGGGCAATCGCCCGTGAGCGCGCCGACGATCGGCATTTGCCGCTTGCCCCATGGCGCGGACGTGCCGATTCCCGCCTACGTCACCCAAGGAGCGGCCGGGGCCGACATTCGCGCCGCGCTGGCGGGAGCGATAACTCTGGCGCCCGGCGCGCGGGCGCTGGTGCCGACCGGCCTGAGCTTCGAGATTCCGCCGGGCTACGAGGTTCAGGTTCGCCCCCGTTCCGGCTTGGCCGCCAAGCACGGCGTCACGGTCCTCAATACGCCCGGCACGATCGACAGCGACTATCGCGGCGAGGTGAAAATCATCCTCGTCAATCTGGGCGAGGAGCCTTTCACGGTCGCGCCGGGCGATAGGATCGCGCAGATCGTGATTGCGCCGGTCGTCCAGGCGGAGTTCGGCGAGCGACAAAGCCTTGCGGTCAGTGAGCGGGGTGACGGCGGTTTCGGTTCGACGGGAATTGGGTGACCGGCCGGGGCTGTCAGGCGGTGGCGGGAACCGGGTTTCGCGCGTCGCGAAGATAGCCATGCGCGTTCCCCATCGCCGAGATGGTGCTGCGGTTCCGCCCGGCCTGCTTGGCCTGATAGAGATTGTGGTCGGCTGCGGCGTAAATCACGTCGAAGGATTGCGGCGCCGCGGAAAATGCGCCGCCGACGCTAACCGATAGCCGCATGGTGTCGTCACCGTCGCCGACGCTGAGCGCGTTGATGGCGAGCCGCAGGCGCTCGGCCACAGTCCGGCCTTGGCCGATATTGGCGCAGGGCAGCGAGATGGCGAATTCCTCGCCGCCGATCCGGCCCAAGGCGTCGCCGGCGCGGATCGAATGACGCAGCTCGGTCGCGATCGCCTTCAAGGCCTGATCGCCGGTTGGATGCCCCAGCCGGTCGTTGATCTGTTTGAAATTGTCGGCGTCCACGACGAGCAGCATCAGGCCGCCCTGTTGCTTTCTCTCGAGTGTCGCGATGTGGCGTCGGATCTCGCCCTCGAAGCCAGCCCGGTTGAGCAGTCCTGTCAGCCGGTCGGTCAGAGCGGCGCGTTGGAGGCCGGCATTGTCCGACATGAGGGCGTTCAGCCGAACGGCCAGATAGACGACATAGGGAAGGGCTGTCACCAGCGGCACGGCGAAGGCGAAAAGCGCCGCCGTCGTCATCACCGGTTGCCCAAACTCGCGGAAGAGATAGAATCCCGCCGTCCCCGACATCAGCGTCATCGCGGCGACCAGCACGAGAAATTCGCTACAGATAGTCCGGATATGGGCAAAGGTAGGGCGCAACGGCGATCTCGCTGGTTTCTCGGCCGGCGGGTTTGCCCGCACCGAACCGCCGTTTTCCCGCAATTGTCATAAGATCGCGTTAGAGGACACCCGACAATTCGATGCTTCGCCAGTATTGCGTCGTGCGGTTCGATGGCGCTTCGTCACACATGGGGTATGCTTTTTTATCGGAGGATCGCGCTTTGGACGTCGCGGCCTCACATCCGGTGGCTTTTCGCCATAAGCTTCACACGTGATGTGAGGGGCGGCGGGCAGTGACTGCCCCACGACGCGATAGGGAAGGAACGGAAGCCATGGACAAAGCCGCAAACGACAGCAGGGCAAGGATGCCCGGGCGAGGGCGTATCTACGATTCCATCGTCGACACCATCGGCGATACGCCGATCGTTCGCCTGGACAAGCTGGCGAAGGAAAAGGGCGTCAAGGCGCATCTTCTCGCCAAGCTCGAATTCTTCAATCCGATCGCCAGCGTCAAGGATCGTATCGGCGTCGCGATGATTCAGAAACTCGAAGCCGACGGTCGGATCACGCCGGGCAAGACGACGCTGGTCGAGCCCACCTCCGGTAACACCGGCATCGCGCTCGCCTTCGCGGCCGCCGCCAAAGGCTACCGGCTGATCCTGACCATGCCCGAGACGATGTCGATCGAGCGGCGCAAGATGCTGCGGCTGCTCGGCGCGGACCTGGTGTTGACCGAGGGTGCCAAGGGCATGAAGGGCGCGATCGCCAAGGCCGAGGAGCTCATCGCCGAGATTCCCGACGCTGTCATGCCCCAGCAATTCGAAAACCCGGCCAATCCGCAGATACACCGCGTTACTACGGCCGAGGAGATATGGAACGATACCAACGGCGAGGTCGATGTGCTGGTGTCTGGTATCGGCACCGGCGGCACCATTACCGGCGCGGGCCAGGTTCTCAAGCAGCGCAAGCCCGGCCTCAAGGTCATCGCCGTCGAGCCCGAGGCATCGCCGATCCTGTCCGGCGGCGCACCCGGGCCGCACAAGATCCAGGGCATCGGCGCCGGTTTCGCGCCGTCAATCCTCGATCGCGAGGTCTATGACGAGGTCGTCCAGGTCACGAACGAGGAGTCCTTCGAGCTGGCGCGTCTGGTTGCTCGGCTGGAGGGCGTTCCGGTGGGTATCTCATCCGGCGCGGCGCTCGCGGCCGCGATCCGCGTCGGCCTGCGCGACGAGATGGCCGGCAAGAACATCGTCGTGATCATTCCGTCCTTCGCCGAGCGGTACCTGTCGACGGCGCTGTTCGAAGGGCTGGGTGACGAGGAGTAGGCAATATCGCGTCGCCCGACCGGGGCGTCGACGCGGCCGTCAAAAATGCGATTGCCCGGTAAGCCTTGCGGCCACCGGGCAATCGAATAAGCGAATCAGAAAGCGGAGCGATTTAGCCAGCCGTGTTGTATGGCCGCTGGGCGTCGCCACCGGAATAGCCACCAGAGCTCGCGCCGCCGCCGGCTCCTGCTCCACCAGCACCCGGACGCGCAGCGCCAGCGCGAGGCGGCTTGCGCTTCGGACCGGGAACGAGACCTTCGCGCTGCGCCTGCTTGCGGGCAAGCTTGCGGGAGCGGCGAATGGCTTCCTGCTTCTGACGAGCGCGTCGCTCGGACGGCTTCTCATAGGCGCGGCGCGCCTTCATTTCACGGAAGACGCCTTCGCGCTGCAATTTCTTCTTCAGAGCCCGCAGGGCCTGATCGACATTGTTGTCTCTGACGTCGACTTTCAAAACGACTCCTCACTGATCGGTTATTAAGGGCCTCGCGCCGCTTCTCCACACAATGGGAGAGGGCGGGACCGCCACAGGGCCGGCGACGATCAGTCAGCCGGCGGATTTCTTTGCGCGTGGCTTCGACGCCGTCGTCTTTGCCTTCGGCTTCGGCTTCGTCTTTGCCTTGACCTTGGCGACCTTGGGTACCTCGACGGCATCCCGCTCCATCCGGAGCTTCTTGAGCCGTGCCGTCTTTTCCTGGATCGCCAGCGATTCTGCGGCGATGATGCCGATCGCGGAACCCTTGGCTGGTCGTTCCGGTGGACCCGAAAGCGCTGCCTCGGCGCGCTCGCGCGCCTTGCGGGAATTCTCCATCATCTCGACTTTCGATCACTTGGCACCGAGACGCGGAGCGACCCGAAATAAAGTTTCGGTCGGCGCGACCGGCGGAGCGGACTCCGCCGGTCGCGCCTTAACGTGTTAGACGCGCTGGACGTTGATCGCCTTCGGGCCCTTGCCGCGGGTGTCGGGCTCGGTGTCGAAGCTGATCTTGTCGCCCTCGTTGAGCGAGGAGATGCCTGCGCGCTCGAGCGCGGAGACGTGAAGGAACACGTCCTTCGCGCCGCCGTCCGGCGTAACGAATCCGAAACCCTTGGCTTCGTTGAAGAACTTGACGGTGCCGGTCTGGCTCATGGATAAACCTTTCGTCGCTGCCCTGTCTGGGCTCTGCTGGAAGTTTCGCGCGACGCGATAGACTTCTATGGTTGTATGGACGCAGCAACATACTGCGACCGGAGATTCGGAATTTCACACGGTTTCGGCGAAAGGTTTGGTTCTCATCGCTCCGGTTATTGCACAGCAAAACCAGGCAAACCGCCGATTTTTTCGGTGGCGGAACGTTAGCCAGACTCCGGGTCTGCAAATACCCGAAATGGGATTATGGCCTCTGACGCGTCCAAGCGCAAGAGCAACAGTTCGAATGCGACCGCGGACGCGGATCGACGGCGGCGAACCGGTGGGTCCGGCCTCCCCCTATCGCTTGGCGACGCGCAGCGGCAACCCACCCAGCGGCTGCACCGTGATTCGCTGAACCACCTCCGGCGCCCCAATGCCGGCGTAGTCGAACCGCAGATGTTTGAGCAGCGAGGCAAGCGCGATGACACCTTCCTGCAGCGCGAAACTCGCCCCGATGCACACGCGCGGTCCGACGCCGAAGGGCAGGTATTGGTAGCGGTCGATCGTCTCGCGGTTGCCCGGCAGGAAGCGGCTCGGGATGAAATGGTCGGGCCGATCCCAGAGCATTTCGTGGCGGTGGATCAGCCACGGCATGACGAGCACCGTCGCCCCGGCCGGGATCTCGACATCGCCGACGCGGTCCGGCGCGAGCGCCGTTCGGTTCAGCGAGGGGGCCGGCGGGTAGAGCCGGAGCGCCTCCTCGAACACCGCCCTTGTGTAGACGAGGCGGTCGACGCATTCGCTTGGATGCGACAGCGTCGGCAGCACGCTGTCCAACTCGGCTTCGACCGCCGCCCGTTCTGCCGGCGCCTGGCTGAGCAGATACAGCGTCCAGGCAAGCGAGCGCGCCGTCGTTTCATGGCCGGCGCCGATGAAGGTGATGATATTGTCCTCGATCTCGTTCGCCGACAGGCCATCGGCCTTGATCAGAAGCGACAGAAGGTCGTTCGGCGCGCCGTCCGGATCACGTTTGATCTGGGCGCGGCGGCCTTCGATCGTCGCCGCGATCAAGCCGCGGAAATACGTCATCGACCGCCGGCCCTTGAGGCGGCGCAGGCGCGGCAGGAATGCCGGCGCGTCGAGCAGGTCGAGCGGGTCGACACGGCCCATCGAGCCGAGAAACGCCTGCGTGGATTTGGCGAAGGTCTCACCGTCGCCGGCGATATCGTCGGTGAACAATGTCGCCTGCAGGATATCGAAGGTGAGCAGCGTCATCTCGTGGCTGCCGTCGACCGTCTCGCCCACCCGCCCGGCCAGCCGCTCGGCAAAGACGTCCGAGCGCGCCTGCATCGTCTCGGTGAAGCCGGCGATGTTCCTTGGCGTGAACACCGGCGCGATGGCCTTGCGGGTGCGCCGCCACAGCGCGCCCTCCGCCGTCAGCAACCCGTCGCGCAGCAGCGGTCGCAGGATGCGCTGGCGCAGTGGCTGCATGACGTAATTGGCGGCGTTCTCGACCAGGCAGTGGCGCACGCCTTTCGGATCGTTGACAACGATGTTGGGCACGCCCAGCCATGTGCCGAGGATATAGGGCTCCTTGAACGCGCGCGTTCCCCAGATCTCGATCGGATTGCGTGACGCGGTCTTCAGGAAGCTGGCGAAGCCGAGCGGTTCGGCGTGCGGAATCGGCGCCGGCGGGCGAAACGGTCGGACGGGCATATCCATTTGCGTATCCATGAGGCCGGCGGTCCTTTATGGTGTCGTTTGGGATATGGGTTGGCGGACGATCGGCGTCGAGCGTAGCGTGGCGTATCGGGCTTTCCCGGCCGGCTTGGATCGTGACAGCCGACACTTTATATAGAGCGGGCGCAAACGGCGATTCGTCGCGGCCCGCCGCCCCGCCCGAACCCAAGGAACAGCATGTCCGCAACGAACGAAACGAACCCCGTCCCGGAGGCCGAATACGGCGCCGATTCGATCAAGGTCCTCAAGGGCTTGGACGCGGTTCGCAAACGCCCGGGCATGTATATCGGCGATACCGACGACGGCTCGGGCCTGCACCACATGGTCTATGAGGTCGTCGACAACGCCATCGACGAGGCGTTGGCCGGGCACGCCACGCATGTGACCGTGACGCTCAATCCCGATGATTCGTGCACGGTGACGGATAACGGCCGCGGCATTCCCACCGATATCCACACCGGCGAGGGCGTCTCGGCGGCCGAAGTCATCATGACCCAGCTGCATGCCGGCGGAAAGTTCGACCAGAATTCCTACAAGGTGTCCGGTGGCCTGCATGGCGTCGGCGTCTCGGTCGTCAACGCCCTGTCGGTCAAGCTGTCGATGTCGATCAAGCGCAAGGGCAAGGTGCATCAGATGTCCTTCACCCACGGTGTGCCTGACGGCCCGCTGGAGGTGACGGGTGACGCCGGCGACGAAACCGGCACCGCGATCACCTTCCTGCCGTCCTCCGACACCTTCCGGGGGGTGATGACGTTCGACTTCGCCACGCTGGAGCATCGCTTGCGCGAACTCGCCTTCCTCAATTCCGGTGTCCGCATCCTGTTATCCGACAAGCGGCATGCCGATGAAAAGCGCACTGAGCTTTTCTACGAAGGCGGCCTCGAGGCCTTCACCCGCTATCTCGACCGGGCGCGCAAGCCGCTGATCCCGGAGCCGATCGCCCTGACCGGCGAGAAGGACGGCATCACCGTCGAGGCGGCGCTGTGGTGGAACGATTCCTACAACGAGACGGTGCTCTGCTTCACCAACAACATTCCGCAGCGCGACGGCGGCACCCATATGGCGGGGCTGCGCGGCGCGCTGACGCGGCAGGTTACCGGCTACGCGGAAAGCTCCGGCATCCTGAAGAAGGAAAAGGTGTCGTTGACCGGCGATGATTGCCGCGAGGGTCTGACCTGCGTCCTCTCAGTGAAGGTGCCCGATCCGAAATTCTCCTCCCAGACCAAGGACAAGCTGGTGTCCTCCGAGGTGCGTCCGGTGGTCGAAAGCCTCGTCAACGAGACCCTGTCGACCTGGTTCGAGGAGCATCCGCAGGAAGCCCGGATCGTCATCAGCAAGGTCGTCGAGGCCGCCACCGCCCGCGAGGCGGCCCGCAAGGCGCGCGATCTGACCCGGCGCAAGGGCGCGCTGGACATCACCTCGCTGCCCGGCAAACTCGCCGACTGCCAGGAGCGCGATCCGGCCAAGTCGGAAATCTTCATCGTCGAGGGCGATTCGGCCGGCGGCTCGGCCAAGGGAGCGCGTTCGCGCAAGAATCAGGCGATCCTGCCGCTGCGCGGCAAGATCCTCAATGTCGAGCGGGCGCGCTTCGACCGGATGCTCGGCTCCGACCAGATCGGCACGCTGATCACCGCGCTCGGCACCTCGATCGGCAAGGACGAGTTCAACGCCGACAAGCTGCGCTACCACAAGATCATCATCATGACCGACGCCGACGTCGACGGCGCCCATATTCGTACCCTGCTTCTGACCTTCTTCTTCCGGCAGATGCCCGAACTGATCGAGCGCGGCCATATCTACATCGCCCAGCCGCCGCTCTATAAGGTCACGCGCGGCAAGCAGAGCCAGTATCTGAAGGACGAGAAGGCACTCGAGAATTACCTGATCGAGGGTGGCCTCGACGATGCCGGCCTGACGCTCGCGTCGGGCGAGGTGCGGACCGGTCGGGACCTGCGCGGCGTCGTCGACGATGCCTTGCAGGTGCGACAGGTTCTGAGCGGGCTGCATTCGCGCTATCATCGCAGCGCCGTCGAGCAGGCGGCGATCTGCGGCGGCCTCACGCCGGAGGTCGCGGACGATGCCGCGCGTGGCCCCGCCATGGCGCAGCGGATTGCCGAGCGGCTCGACCTCGTCGCCGAGGAAACCGAGCGCGGCTGGACCGGCGAGGCCGTCGATGGCGGCTACCGTTTCCTGCGCACGGTCCGCGGCGTGTCCGAAGTTCAGACGCTGGACGCGGCGCTGATCCATTCCGGCGACTCCTTGCAGCTCAATCGCCTCGCCGCGCATCTGGCGGATACCTATGAAGGCCTGCCGGTGCTGCGCCGCCGCGACACCGAGCGCGAGCTGTCCGGGCCGATGGAATTGCTGACCGCCGTCTTCGATGTCGGCCGCAAGGGATTGGCGCTGCAGCGCTACAAGGGGCTCGGCGAGATGAACCCCGAGCAGCTTTGGGAGACGACGCTGGACCCCGAAGCACGCACCCTGGTGGTCGTCAAGATCCCCGACGCGACCGATGCCGACCAGCTGTTCTCGCGGCTGATGGGCGACGAGGTCGAGCCGCGCCGCGAATTTATCCAGGAACACGCCCTGCAGGTCGCCAATCTGGATATCTGAGGCGAAGCGGGCCGACGCCGAAGAAACTGCGGTGTCGGGCTGTCCGCCAAGTCCGTCATGGTGGGAAAACACGCGATAAGTCCTACATTTCTCTGGAAACGCGAGGATATGGATCGATGAGTGTCGCCTTCGTCAAGGAACCCAATGAGGATCAGGTCGAGGTCCTGCCGGATCGTGAGCTGGGCTCGGACCCGAACCTCGTCACCACGCGCGGCCTGGAGCTGATCGACAGCGAGATCGCGGCGCTGGAAAAGCAATTGGACGAGGCGCGCGCGGCCGGCGACAAGCTCGCCATGGCCACGATCAGCCGCGATCTTCGCTACTGGCAGGCACGCCACGCGACCGCCGAAATCGTCGTGCCGCCAGCCTCGGTGGCGACGGTTCACTTTGGAAGTCGCGTGGCGATCGAGCGGGACGACGGTCGCCGGCAGCTGTTCCAGATCGTCGGGATCGACGAGGCGGACCCGGCCGAGGGCCTCATCTCCTATATCTCGCCGCTGGCCAAGAGCCTGATGGGAAAGGAGCTCGGCGACGTCGTCAAGGCGGGCGCCAGCGACGCCGAGATCGTCGAAATCTTGCCGGATTCGACTGAGGCCGTGAGTTCATAGAGCGCGGCGCACGCCACGACGATTCACGTGAAACAAAAGCGGCGCGGGCGGACCGCGCTTTACCGGATAGCGTTCTTGCCGGGTGGAGCATGAGCAGACCTCTGTGGCCCCGGCTGAAGGCTTGGGCGCGCGACCTGAAGCGCGATGTCGTCGCGCTGTGGATCGCCGCGCGTGATCCGCGAACGCCGCTGCTCGCGAAACTGCTGGCCGCGTCGGTCGCCGCCTATGCCTTGTCGCCGATCGACCTGATCCCCGATTTCATTCCGGTGCTGGGCCATCTCGACGATCTGCTGATCGTACCGCTTGGCATTTTTCTGGCCATTCGGCTGGTGCCGTCGCCGCTGATGGAAGAGTTCCGGGCCGCGGCCGCGGCCCGGTCGGGGCGCCCCGTCAGCCGCGCCGCGGCGGCGGTCGTCGTCGCGCTGTGGCTTGCCGGGTTGGCGGCTGTCGCCCTGTGGGTGTGGCCTGCAAAGACGAGCTGAGCGCCCGAAGGAACCCGCTGCGGCCGAGGTGTTGATCCTTACCAAATCCTTACCGCCGCTCTGTCCGCAGGACATGGCAGCGTTGCGTCCAAGCCTATTGCTGCACTGCACAGGGATGACCATTTTCGTCGGGAAGGAGAATACCATGAACATCACCGACAAGATCCGCGGCGCATTCCGCCGCAACCCTGAACAGGAACGCGTCCGGGCCTATCTGGACCAGTCCATCTCGATGGCCGATCTGGAGCGCCGCATGCGTGAGGTCGACCAGGGGCGTTTCCAGCCACGCGGTTACGGCTTCTGAGCCAAATCCTGTCGGCATTCGGCCGGACATGACCGGCCGCCTATCGCCTGCAGCATCGCCACCGCGTGACGCGCCCGGCTTTAGGGCTGGCCCTCTGTCGATCGTTCTCTAATCGGGCTCCGCAATAACGGAGCGCGCCGACGGGCGGGCCGCGCGTGCCCTGCGACACTGCTCACCTCTGGTCGAATTCGACGAAACGGCTATCTCGACGCATGATGTCGAGCCGCGCCGTGGCCGTTCTGCTGCGCCGGTCCCTTGCCAGCCCGGTTCTCAAGGCCCTCCATGTCCCCGATCCTGTCTATCCGGAACGTCTCGAAGACCTATGACGGCGGATTCCGGGCGCTGACGAATATCGATCTGACGATCGACAAGGGCGAGATCTTCGCTCTGCTCGGGCCGAATGGTGCCGGCAAGACTACCCTCATCTCGATCATCTGCGGCATCACGAACCTGTCCGAGGGCGCCATCAGCGTGGCGGGTCACGATATCGGCAAGGAATACCGCGCCGCGCGGTCGATGATCGGCCTGGTGCCGCAGGAACTGACCACCGACGCCTTCGAGAGCGTGTGGGACACGGTCTCCTTTTCGCGGGGCCTCTTCGGCAGGCCGCGCAATCCCGCCCATATCGAATCCGTGCTGCGCGACCTGTCGCTATGGGACAAGAAGGACGCCAAGATCATGACGCTGTCGGGCGGCATGAAACGGCGCGTTCTGATTGCCAAGGCGCTGTCGCACGAGCCGGAGCTCCTCTTCCTCGACGAGCCGACGGCCGGCGTCGACGTGTCGCTCAGGCGCGACATGTGGAACGTCGTCCGGCGCTTGCGGGATTCTGGCGTGACCATCATCCTCACCACCCATTACATCGAGGAAGCCGAAGAGATGGCCGACCGCATCGGCGTTATCTCCAAAGGCGAACTGATTCTCGTGGAGGAGAAGGCGGAGCTGATGCGCAAGCTCGGCCACAAGGAGCTGACGCTGCAGTTGCAGGAGCCGCTGGAGCGTCTGCCGGAGACGCTGGCCGGATATGATCTCAGCCTCGCCCCCGACGGCGAAAGCCTCACCTACACCTACGACACCCACGCCGAACGGACCGGGATCGCGACGCTGATGGGCAAGCTGTCGGAGGCGGGCGTCCGGTTCCGCGACCTGTCGACCAAGCAGTCGACGCTGGAGGAAATCTTCGTGAATCTGGTGAGGGAACGGGCATGAATTTTCAGGCCGTCCGCGCCATCTACGTATTCGAGATGGCCCGCACCTGGCGCACCGTCATGCAGAGCGTGATCTCGCCGGTGATCTCGACCTCGCTCTATTTCGTGGTGTTCGGCGCGGCGATCGGCTCGCGTATCACCGAGATCGACGGCATTTCCTACGGGGCCTTCATTGTGCCCGGCCTGATCATGCTGTCGCTCTTGACGCAGAGCCTGACCAACGCGGCCTTCGGCATCTATTTTCCGAAATTCGTCGGCACGATCTACGAAATCCTGTCGGCGCCGATCTCCGCCTTCGAGATCGTGCTCGGCTATGTTGGTGCCGCGGCGACGAAATCGGTGATTCTCGGGTTGATCATCCTCGCCACCGCCGCTCTGTTCGTCGATCTCAGGATCGAGCATCCGGTCTGGATGATCGTCTTTCTGGTTCTGACGGCGATCACTTTCTCGCTGTTCGGCTTCATCATCGGCATTTGGGCGGACGGCTTCGAGAAATTGCAGATCGTACCGCTGTTGATCGTAACGCCGCTCGCCTTTCTGGGCGGCAGTTTCTATTCGATCAAGATGCTGCCGGAGTTCTGGCAGGACGTCAGCCTCGTCAATCCGGTCGTTTATCTGATCAGCGGCTTTCGCTGGGCGTTCTACGGCACGTCGGACGTCTCGATCGGCGTCAGCCTTGCGATGACGCTGGCGTTCCTGTTGCTGAGTCTGGGCGTGATCGCCTGGATCTTTCGCACCGGTTACCGACTGAAGAGCTGACGGCCGCACGCTGGCGAACGACGGCCGGGCCCGATACAAGGGAGGATGATTGCATGAATGACGGGCCGGCCGATATCGGCGTTCTGGGACTCGGCACGATGGGCGCCAATCTCGCCCTCAACATTGCCGAAAAGGGTTTTACGGTCGCGGTCCGCAACCGAACGACGGCGAAGGCCTTCGCGCTTCGCGACGACAATCATGGGATCGGCGAAAACATCCTGCCGACCGAATCGCTCGAGGGCTTCGTCACCGCTCTGAAGGCTCCGCGGCTGGTGCTGTTCATGGTGCCCGCGGGCAAACTCGTCGACGATGAGATGGAGCGGGTCATGCCGCTGCTGTCGCCCGGCGACGTGATGATCGACGCCGGCAACGCCGACTTCAACGACACGATCCGCCGTTCGGCCGCCGTGGAGGAGATCGGCCTGCATTTCGTCGGCATGGGGGTCTCCGGCGGTGAGCTGGGCGCGCGGCACGGGCCCTCGATCATGGTCGGCGGCGCGAGAAAGACCTACCCGCTGCTCGAGCCGATCCTTGAAAAGATCGCGGCAAAATACGAGGGCGAACCCTGCGTTGCTTGGCTGGGGCCGGACGGCGCCGGGCATTTCGTCAAGACCATCCACAACGGCATCGAATATGCCGACATGCAGATGATCGCCGAAATTTTCGGCATCATGCGTGACGGCATCGGGCTGAAGCCGGCCGAGATGGCGACGATCTTCGCTAACTGGAACACGCGGGGTCTTGCCTCCTATCTGATCGAGATCACCGCCGTGACGCTCGCCGAGAGTGACCCGGAAACGAACCAGCCGATGGTCGATGTGATCGTCGACGAGGCGGGCCAGAAAGGCACCGGTCGCTGGGCGGTGATCGAGGCGCAAAAGCTCGGCGTCGGCGCAACGACGATCGAGGCGGCGGTTTCGGCGCGCGGCGTGTCATCTCGCCGGGGCGAACGCGAAAAGGCCTCCGAACTTTATCGCAAGGTCGAGACGGACGGTGCGGAATTCGGCGGCGAGGCCGAGCACATTACCGAGCTCGAGCAGGCGCTGGAGACGGCCAAGATCATCGCCTACGCGCAAGGCTACGCCACGATGGCTGCGGCCTCCGACGAATACGGCTGGAGTCTGCCGCTCGCCGAGATCGCCCGCATCTGGCGCGCCGGCTGCATCATCCGCTCCGACTTCCTCGACGACATCGCGCGGGCCTATGACGCGGGCGGCAATGTCGTGAACCTCTTGCAGGCGCCGGACTTCGTCACCCGCGTCGCGGCGGGGCAGGAAGCGTTGCGCGTTATCGTCGCCAAGGCGGCGCTCGCAGGCATTCCGGTGCCGGCGCTGTCGGCGGCGCTCGCCTATTTCGACGACTACCGCCGGGCGCGGGGCACGACCAATCTGACCCAGGCGCAGCGCGACCTCTTCGGGGCGCACACCTTCCGCCGCCTCGATAAGGAGGGCGTCTTCCACCACAAATGGCCGGCGGTCTGACGGCCGTCCCTTACGCCTATCGTTCGTGGTCGGGAATCTTCAGGGCGTAACCGCAGGCCTTGCAGTGGACGGCATCGGGCTCGTGGCGCTGCAAGCCGCATTGCGGACAGGGGAAATGCACCTTGTTCGGCCGGAACACGGCCTGGGCGAGCCGTACGAACAGCGAAATGCCGATGATCATGATGAGGATCGAGGTGAGCTTGCCCCAGGACCCGCCGAGGGTGATGTCGCCATAACCAGTCGTCGTCACCGAGGCGACGGTGAAATAAAGCGCGTCGAGATAGCCCTCGATGCCCGAGCCCTTGCGAAAGAAGGTCGTGTAGACGAAGCCGGTCGCCAGAAACAGGAAGGTGATGAGATTGACGATCGCGCGCGCCGGAGGCTCCCATTCCTGGAGGCCGCGCCGCCGCAGCGGCCGCCACAGCACGCCGCTCTGTGAGATCGACCACAGGCGGATGATCCGCAGGAAGCCGAAATTGATCAGCCAGAACGGCATCAGCAGCGTCGCGAGAATGACGAGATCGAGCAGCACGAAGGGCTGGCGCAGCCACCGCAGCGGGTGGCGCGCGGCAAATCCGCGGCCGGCAATATCGAGCGCCAGGATCGCGGCAACGGTAAAATCGACAACGAGAAACGCTTCCGTCTCGCGCAGCACCGGGCTGGCGATGAACAGCGCGATGATGGCCAGATCGACGATCAGCACCGCCATCTGGAAGCGCAACGCCGTGCGTGTATGGCCGTGATAGAGCCGGCGCAATCGGACGCGCGCGCGCGCGACGCGAGACCTCAGGCTTCGGCTTGGCGTGCCCGTTCTGGGAGAAAGCTTTCGAAGCATCGGGGCCGATCGTGCAATGTCCGGAAGGGACATATAGAACCGGTCGGCGCGAAAAGGACGTTAAAATCGGGTCCCGGGCAACGAGAATTGCGGCAAAGGACGACGCGATGAGTCAAAAAGGCGCCGCCCCGCGGATCGCCATCACCTATTGCACGCAATGCCAATGGCTGCTGCGCGCCGCCTGGATGGCGCAGGAGCTGCTGGCGACCTTCGGTCCCGACCTCGGCGAAGTGGCTCTGGTTCCGGCCGCCGGCGGTGTCTTCGAGATCCGCTATGACGGCGAGACGATCTGGGAGCGCAAGGCCGATGGCGGGTTTCCCGAGGCGAAAATCCTCAAGCAGCGGGTGCGCGACCGGCTCGATCCGGCCCGCGACCTCGGCCACAGCGACCGCTGATCACCCCGCGTCTATAGTCACGTAGCGCTTGTCGAAGGCGACATGGCCGGCGATCTCTCTGACGCCGTCATGCGGGGTGTCATAGGCCCAGACGGCGTTTTCGGCGGCCGTGTCCTCGGCGGAGATCGACCAGTAGCGCGCCTCGCCCTTGAACGGGCAGGTCGTGTGGCGATCCGTCTCGTGGAGAAAGGCCATCTCGACCCGGTGCCTCGGAATGTAGTGGACGGGGTCGTAACCGGTTTCCTTCAGCACCAGCGCGTTGTCGGCCGAGGCGATGACGGCGCCGTGGAAGGTGACGGTCACCGGCCCGCCGGCCGGCTCGATGCTGATGCGCTCTTTGATGCGTTCGGCGAGGTCGGCTGTCATGGTCATGTCCCTTCGCGAAAGATTCGATCCATCAAGGAAGCCGGATGGTGATCCCCGGTTCCGCCGCTGCGGCGAACGGTCCGTTTTCGGGGCTGCGACGCCGGGCGGAACGGCCGCCCGGCGCAATGCTTGAGATGCGCTTAGAGCGCCAGTTCGAGATGTGGCCGTCCGTCGGAAGTCTTCTCGACGGTCGCGCCCGTGGCATTGACTGTAACGGTCACCCGTCGCCGGAACGCCGAAAAGCTCTCGAAGGCGACGACATCGACGGGCGCGTCGAACTGGATGATCGCCCGAAAGCGGCCGCTCTTCGACAGCCGTTGCAAGGCGATCAACTCGCCGGTGAAGCTCCTGCCGAGATAATGTCCCTCCACCGGCGCTCCGATGAGGAGATCGGCGACAGTCCGGCTGCGCTCGGCCGAGGCGTGCAGCGTGTTCCAGTCGCGAAACCCGTGCTGGTGGGCGACGAGTTCCAGCGTGGCGCTGTGGGTGAGGCTATGGCCGTCCTGCTCGAGGCCGGCCCTCAGGCGCTTGGCCTGGGCCTTGAAGTCGTTGACGGAAGTGGTCATGCCGGTCATCTGCGTACCTTTTGCGGTTTCGCATGCGGCGTCGAAGGTTCGGGGCTCGCAATTGCCGTCCGGCCGCATGTCATCGCTGATGGCGTCACGGATGATCAAAAAGGGACTTCACCAAAGGCTTTCGCCCGCGAGCGGCGGGCTCCCTCGGCCCGAGGCATGAGATAAGAGGGCGCGATCACGCTTTCAATATTGGCCCCTTCCGCAGTGGCCGAAGACGGTGTGGCCAGCTAGAACGCCGTCGAATCCATGAAGAGGACACCGCACATGCGCGCCCAGCCAACCGCTTCCCACTACATTGACGGCGGCTATGCCGAGGACGCGGCCGGCGCGGTCTTCGACAGCACCTATTCCGCGACCGGCGAGGTGATCGCCCGGCTGCATGCCGCAACGCCCGCGCTGATCGAGCGGGCGGTGGAGGGCGCCGAGCGGGGGCAGGCGGTTTGGGCGGCGATGACGGGGGCCGAGCGCGGCCGCATCCTGCGTCGGGCGGCCGGGATCATGCGCGAGCGCAACCGAGAGTTGTCCGAGCTGGAAACCCTCGACACCGGCAAGGCGATCGCCGAGACCCTGGTGGCGGACGCCGCCTCCGGCGCCGACAGCCTCGAATATTTCGGCGCGCTCGCCGCCGACATCAACGGCGAATACATCGATCTCGGCGGCTCCTTCGCCTATACGCGGCGCGAGCCGCTGGGCATCTGCGCCGGCATCGGCGCCTGGAACTATCCGATCCAGATCGCCTCCTGGAAAGCCGCGCCGGCGCTCGCCTGCGGCAACGCGATGATCTTCAAGCCCTCTGAGGTAACGCCGCTCTCGGCCCTGAAGCTTGCCGAGATCCTGACCGAGGCAGGCGTGCCGGCCGGCGTCTTCAACGTCGTGCAAGGCATGGGCGCCGTCGGCGCCGCGCTTGCAAGCCACAAGAAGATTGCCAAGGTCTCGGTCACCGGCTCCGTGCCGACCGGCGCCCGGGTGATGGAAGCCGCCTCCGCGACGACCAAGCATGTGACGCTCGAACTCGGCGGCAAGTCGCCGATCCTGGTGTTCGCGGACGCCGATCTCGACGCGGCGGTGTCCGGCGCGATCCTCGGCAATTTCTATTCCACCGGCCAGATCTGCTCCAACGGTACCCGGGTCTTCGTCGAGCGCTCGGTGCGGCCGGCCTTCGTCGAAAAGCTGGTCGAGCGCGTCAGGGCGATCAGGCTCGGCGATCCGATGCAGGAGGATACCGATCTCGGGCCGCTGGTCTCCAGGGCCCAGTTCGACAAGGTCCTGTCCTATCTGGAACTCGGCCCACAGGAAGGCGCGACGCTTGCCTGCGGTG
Organism: uncultured Aurantimonas sp.; assembly: GCA_947488615.1. GTDB lineage: Bacteria > Pseudomonadota > Alphaproteobacteria > Rhizobiales > Rhizobiaceae > Aurantimonas. The sequence continues at coordinate 122,844 of CANKZU010000005.1, read as the reverse complement.
GCCACGCTGCAAAGGTCGAGGGCTTTGCCGACGGCAGCTTCGTCGAGCCGACCGTCTTCACCGACGTTTCCGACGCCATGCGCATCGCGGGCGAGGAGATTTTCGGCCCGGTGATGTGCGTTCTCGACTTCGACGACGAGGCCGAGGCGGTCCGGCGCGCCAACGCCACCGAATTCGGCCTCGCCGCCGGCGTCTATACCAAGGACATCCAGCGCGGTCATCGGGTGGTGGCGAAGCTCCAGGCCGGTACCTGCTGGATCAACGCCTACAATCTGACGCCGGTGGAAATGCCCTTCGGCGGGGTCAAGCGGTCAGGTCTTGGGCGCGAGAACGGCCGCGCAGCGCTGGCGCACTACAGCCAGGTGAAGTCGGTCTATGTCGAGATGGGCGTCAGCGAGTCGCCCTATTGAGGGGCGGCCCGCTCGCCGGAATGTCGCACCCCCGGCGCGTTGACATTGCAGCCACGACGCTGTTCCGCTGTCTCCCATGATCGGCGAGCGAACGGACAGTCGGGCGACATGGCCAAAGTGAGCGCGGACGAGGGACGGGCCTTCCTCGTGGACCGGCTGCGCGCCGTCGCGGGTGGCGACAAGGCCGCTTTGCGTCAGGTCTATGATCGCACCTCGGCGAAGCTTTTCGGTATATGCTTGCGTATCTTAGGCAATCGCGAAGAGGCCGAGGATGTGTTGCAGGACGTTTATTTGACCGTATGGAACCGGGCGGACAGCTTCGACCCCGGTCGGGCGAGCCCGATCACCTGGATGGCGACGATCGCCCGCAACCGCGCGATCGACCGGCTGCGCCAGATCGGGCCGCGCGCCCACGACAAGTCCGTCGACGACGCGGTGGATATCGCAGACGCAAATCCGGATGCGCTGGAACTGCTGGACCGCGCCGACGAAAGCCGCCGTCTGGCCGAATGCTTGGGCGAACTCGATGATCGCACGCGCGCGGCGATCGCGACGGCGTTTTTCGGCGGCCTGACCTATGACGAACTCGCCCGGAAGGCGGAGGTGCCGCTGGGGACGATGAAAAGCGTGATCCGGCGCGGCCTGCTGAAATTGAAAGGATGCCTGTCGCAATGAGCGCGCCGCGCGATCAGGAACGGGACGACGCCGATCTGGCCGCCGAGTATGTGCTCGGCGTGCTGGACGGCGCGACGCGCCGGTCGGTCGAGCGCCGCGCCGCGAAAGATCCGGCTTTCGCCGCCGAGATCGACGCCTGGGCCGAGCGCCTTGGGCCGTTGGCTGCTGCCGTTCCGCCCGTGGAGCCGCCGGCCGATCTGTGGCCGCGAATCGCCGCCGATCTCGATCGCATCACCCGCCGGCCGGCCGAGCGTTCCGAGCCGAGGGGCCGCCGGGTTTCCGCGATCTGGCAATGGCTCGGCATCGGCGCGATGGGGCTCGCCGCCGCGAGCCTCGCCGCTTTGATCTTTGTCGCGGGGCAAGATATCGGCGCGCCCGTCGCGGCCGACGGAACCCTGACGGCGACGCTGGCCTCCGACACCGGCACGCCGCTGGTTACCGTGGTGATCGACATGAACACTGCGACGGCGACCCTGATTCCGGTCGCTGGTGCCGCCGAACCCGGCCGTGTGCCCGAATTGTGGCTGCTGCCGCCGGGTGGGGGCGCGCCGCGATCGCTCGGGCTTATCACCATGGAGCGGCCGCTGCGGGTCGTGCTCAAGGGCGGCGAACTGGACGCCCCGGAGACCGCGCTGGCGGTCTCGATGGAGCCGGAGGGCGGTTCGCCGACCGGTCTTCCGACCGGGCCGGTCGTCGCGTCCGGCGCGTTGCATTCGATCTGACGTTCGCCGTCACGCGCGGGGCCGGTGGCGCCGGTCCTTCGAATGGACTACTGGCTCTGGCGATGAGCAAGTTGTTTTCCCTCCTGTTCCTGATTTTGATGGTCGCCCACCTGATCAGGCCGTTCGGCTTGCCGGGTCTGAAAAAACGCGGTGATTTTTGGAAGATCGCCGCGGCCGCGCTGGTCGTGTTCGGCTTGACGGTGTTGATCCGGCCCGAATAACCGCGACGGCGGTCTTCATGGCTTTCCTCCCGATCCAATCTCGTTAGATTGTATCGTGGGCGCGGCCTTTGATTCTTCGGCCGCGACGGGAGATGCGCTTATGGCCGATGATCGACCGCTCAGCCTGCATGTGCCGGAACCGGAGGTGCGGCCGGGCGGAGCGCCTGATTTTTCGGGCGTCAAGATCACCAAGGCCGGCGCTGTCCGGCGGCCGCCGGTCGATGTCGACCCGGCGGAGATCCGCGATCTCGCCTATTCGATCATCAGGGTCTTGAATCGCGACGGCGAAGCCGTCGGCGAGTGGGCCGGCACGCTCGACGACGAAGCGGTCCTCGCCGGCCTCAAGACGATGATGCGGGTGCGCGCCTTCGACCGGCGCATGTTGATGGCCCAGCGCCAGGGCAAGACGTCGTTCTACATGCAGTGCCTCGGCGAGGAGGCGATCGCCTGCGCCTTCCGCGAGGCGCTCGGGCCCGGCGACATGAACTTCCCCACCTACCGCCAGCAGGGACTGTTGATCGCCGACGACTACCCGCTCGTCGAGATGATGTGCCAGATCTATTCCAATCGCCGCGATCCGCTGAAGGGCCGGCAATTGCCGATCATGTATTCGTCGAAAGAGCACGGCTTCTTCTCGATTTCAGGCAATCTGGCGACGCAGTTCGTGCAGGCCGTCGGCTGGGCCATGGCCTCGGCGATCAAGGGCGACACCAAGATCGCCGCCGCCTGGATCGGCGATGGCTCGACCGCCGAGAGCGACTTTCATTCGGCGCTGGTCTTTGCATCCACCTACAAGGCCCCGGTTGTTCTCAACATCGTCAACAACCAATGGGCAATCTCGACCTATCAGGGCATCGCGCGGGGCGGCTCCGGCACCTTCGCCGCCCGTGGCCTCGGCTTCGGCATTCCCTCGCTCCGGGTCGACGGCAACGATTATCTCGCCGTCCACGCCGCCTCGAAATGGGCGGTGGAGCGCGCGCGCAAAAATCTCGGGCCGACGCTGATCGAATGGGTGACCTATCGCGCCGCCGCCCATTCGACCTCAGACGATCCCTCCGCCTATCGCCCGAAGGAGGAAACCGACGCCTGGCCGCTCGGCGACCCGGTCAAGCGGTTGAAGAATCATCTGATCGTTTGCGAGACCTGGAGCGAGGAGCGGCACGTCCAGGCCGAGGCCGAGATCGACGCGGAAATCCTCGCAGCCCAGAAGGAGGCCGAGACCCACGGCACGCTGCATACCGGCCCGAAGCCGTCGGTCCGCGACATGTTCGAGGACGTCTACGAGACGATGCCGCCGCATCTCAGGCGCCAACGCCAGCAGGCGGGGTACTGACATGCCGCGCATGACCATGATCGAGGCGATCCGCGACGCCCATGCGGTGAAGATGGAAGAAGACCCCAACGTCGTCGTCTATGGCGAGGATGTCGGCTATTTCGGCGGCGTGTTCCGCTGCACGGCGGGCCTGCAGGAGCGCTTCGGCAAGAACCGCTGCTTCGACGCGCCGATCAACGAAAGCGGCATCGTCGGCACGGCGATCGGCATGGCCGCCTACGGTCTTCGCCCGGTCGTCGAGATGCAGTTCGCCGATTACGTCTATCCCGCCTACGACCAGATCGTCTCGGAGGCGGCGCGGCTGCGCTATCGATCAGCCAACGACTTCACCGCCCCGCTCGTCGTCAGGATGCCGACCGGCGGCGGCATCTTCGGCGGCCAGACCCATTCGCAGTCGCCGGAAGCCCTGTTCACCCACGTCTCCGGGCTGAAGACCGTCGTTCCCTCCAATCCCTACGACGCCAAGGGCCTGTTGATCGCGGCGATCGAGGACAACGATCCGGTGATCTTCCTAGAGCCCAAGCGGCTCTACAACGGACCCTTCGACGGCCATCACGACAAGCCGATCACGCCCTGGTCGAAGCACCCGCTCGGCGAGGTTCCGGAGGGCCGCTACGTCGTGCCGCTCGGCCAGGGGGTCGTCAGGCGCGAGGGCGCCGCCGTCACGGTTCTCGCCTACGGCACCATGGTGCATGTCGCGGAAGAAGCGGCGCGGATGACGGAGGTGGACGCCGAGATTATCGATCTCAGGACCCTCGTGCCGCTCGACCTGGAATTGATCGAGGCGTCGGTGAAAAAGACCGGCCGCTGCGTCGTCGTCCACGAGGCGACGATGACCTCGGGCTTCGGCGCCGAACTTTGCGCCCTGGTCGAGGAGGCGTGCTTTTATCACCTCGAGGCCCCTATTCTGCGCGTTGCCGGTTGGGATACGCCCTATCCGCACGCCCAGGAGTGGGACTATTTCCCCGGTCCGGCGCGGGTCGGCGGCGCCCTCAAGCAGGTGATGGAGGGCTGACGGTGGGCACCTACACGATCAAGCTGCCGGATGTCGGCGAGGGCGTGGCCGAGGCCGAACTCGTCGAATGGCACGTTGCGATCGGCGATCCGGTCCAGGAGGACATGGTGCTTGCGGCGGTGATGACCGACAAGGCGACCGTCGACGTACCCTCGCCGGTGGAAGGTACGGTCAAATGGCTCGGCGGCGAGGTCGGCGATACGCTCGCCGTCGGCTCGGCGCTGGTCAAGCTGGAGGTCGCCGGCGAGGGCGGCACCAATGAATCCGACGACGACCTGTCGGAGGGGACGGAAAAAACCGGCGACGAACCGCAAGCGCCGCCAAAGACCGGTGCGTCGGACGCGGACAACGGCAAGACGGAGGCCGACGATGCTGAAGGCGGGCCGGCGCGATCCTTGAAGGCAGATGGCGGGGCGGCAAGCCAGAGCACCGTCCGACCCGCTGAAAAGGCGGCGGCGCGCCCGACGACAAAGCCTGGGGCGACGGGCGCAGGCGGCCCACCCCGAAAGCCCGGCGAAAAACCGCTGGCCTCGCCCGCCGTGCGGCGCCGCGCCATGGAGGCGGGCGTCGATTTGCGCCGCGTCGCCGGCTCCGGCCCCGCCGGGCGCATCTCGCAGGCCGATCTCGACGCTTATCTCGACGGCGGCGCCGCGCCGTCGGCGGCGCGCGGGCTGGTCGCCGACACCACGGTCACCGACGTCAGGATCGTCGGGCTGCGGCGCAAGATCGCCGAGAAGATGGCGCTGGCGAAAAGCCGCATCGCCCATATCACCTATGTCGAGGAGATCGACGTCGAGGCGCTGGAGGATCTGCGCGCCGCCCTCAATCGCGACCGTCATGATGGTCAAGGCGACACGCGCCCGAAACTGACGCTTTTGCCCTTCCTGATGCGGGCCATGGTGATCGCCATCCGCGACCAGCCGGCGATGAACGCGCTCTTTGACGACGAGGCGGGCATCCTCCACCAGCATGGCGGCGTCCATATCGGCATCGCCGCGCAAACCGATGCCGGCCTCGTCGTGCCGGTCGTGCGCCATGCCGAGGCCCGCGACATCTGGGGCTGCGCGGCGGAAGTGGCGCGGCTCGGCGAGGCGGCGAAAGCCGGCAGCGCCAAGCGGGAAGAACTGTCCGGCTCGACCATCACCATCACCTCGCTCGGCGCGCTCGGCGGCATCGCGACGACGCCGGTGATCAATCACCCGGAGGTCGCCATCGTCGGCGTCAACAAGATGGAAATTCGGCCGGTCTGGGACGGCAGCCGGTTTATTCCACGCAAGCGGATGAACCTGTCGTCGAGTTTCGACCACCGGGTGATCGACGGCTGGGACGCCGCCCGATTCGTGCAGCGCGTCAAGGCGCTTTTGGAGAACCCGGCGATGATCTTCGTCGAGGAGGGGCGCTGACCATGGCCGACATCTCCTGCCAGCTTCTTGTCATCGGTGCCGGTCCAGGCGGCTACGTCGCGGCGATTCGCGCTGGACAGCTCGGGCTCGACACTGTCATCGTCGACGACCGCAAGCCGGGCGGCACCTGCCTGAATATCGGCTGCATCCCGTCGAAGGCGCTGATCCACGCCGCCGACGAGTATTTTCTCATGCGCGAGGCCGCCGCGAAGCGCGGTATTCCGGGCATTTCGGCGTCCGAAACGAACCTCGACTGGTCGGAAATCGTCGGCTGGAAGGACGGTATCGTCAACCGGCTGACCAATGGCGTGACCGGGCTGCTCAAGAAGGCGCGGGTCAAGCTCGTTCCCGGCCGTGCCCGCTTTCTCGACGGCAAGACCGTCGAGGTGACCAGCGAGACCGCGACCCAGCGAATCGCCGCCGAAAACATCATCATCGCCACCGGATCGGTCCCCGTCGAGCTGCCGATGCTGCCCTTCGGCGGCAAGGTGATCTCCTCGGAGGAGGCGCTGAGCCTTGCCGCGCCGCCCAAACGGCTCGCCGTCGTCGGCGGCGGCTATATCGGCCTCGAACTCGGCACGGCCTTCGCCAAGGCCGGATCGACGGTGTCGATCGTCGAGGCGACGGACCGGATTCTGCCGACCTACGACGCCGATCTGGTTCGGCCTGTGCGAGCGCGGCTCGAGGCGCTCGGCGTCGACATCCTGACCGGCGCCAAGGCCAAGGGACTGGCCGGTGGGGACGGAGACCTTCTGGTCGAGTTGGCCGATGGCTCGGAGCGCCGGATCGGCGCCGACTGCATCCTCGTCACCGTCGGCCGCAAGCCGCTAACCGAGGGTTGGGGCCGCGAGGAACTGGTACTGGAGATGGACGGGCCATTCCTCAAGATCGACGAGACCTGCCGCACGGCGATGCGCGGTGTCTACGCAATCGGCGACGTTGCCGGCGAGCCGATGCTCGCTCACAAGGCGATGGCCGAGGGCGAGATGGTGGCCGAGATCGTCGCCGGCGAACGGCGCCGCTGGGACAAGCGCGCTGTTCCCGCGATCTGCTTCACCGACCCCGAAATCCTCACCGTCGGCCTGTCGCCCGAGGAGGCGAAGGCGTCAGGCACGCAGATCAAGATCGGCAGTTTCCCCTTCCAGGCGAACGGCCGGGCGATGACGCTTCACCGCGACGACGGCTTCGTGCGGATCGTCGCGCGCGCCGACAATCATCTCGTGCTCGGCATCCAGGCGGTCGGGGCCGGCATTTCCGAGCTGTCGGCGGCGTTCTCGCTGGCGCTGGAAATGGGCGCCTGCCTGGAGGATGTCGCAGGCACGATCCACGCCCACCCGACGCAAGGCGAAGGCTTCCAGGAAGCCGCCTTCAAGGCGCTCGGTCACGCGATTCATATCTGAGGCCGCGTGACCGCCATCCGCCTGCATGTCGTCCGACCCGACTGTCGGGCGGGCCGATACGGCAATTCGCCCATTGGCAAATGCCGGTGGGCGCCGCCGCCGGCAGGCTGGGCGCCTGATTCAGGCGGCCTCGGCGCGGCAGGCCTCGGCGAAGGCCGTCTCGAACACGCCGACCCAGCCGCTATCGTAGCCATCGCGCATCGTCTGCGCGGCGTCGCCCATCGCCTCCCAGCCGTGGTGGCGCAGGGTCACGCGCGTGCCGGTGCCCTGCGGCTCGAAAGCAATATCGACCAGCGTCGCCTGCTCCGCGGGCAAATTGATGTGCCACAAGAGAGATAGCCGCGCGTTCGGCTCGTACTCGCGCACCGACCCCCAATGGTGGCGGGTTCCGTCATGGCCGATCTCGGTCACAGCGCCGCCGGCTTTTGGCTCCAGCGATACCGACCGAGCGGTGTCGCCGGTCTTGGCCGAGATCGAGTGGCGGTCCTTGGGCCACCAGGCATCCATATTCTGGGTGAATATGCGAAAGGCGGTCGCCTGGTCGCAGGGCACGTCAATCGTCTTGACCACGGGTTCCGGCATCGTCTTGCTCCATCTGTTTGTCGACTTCATCGGCGAAGGCTTGCAAAACATCGCCCCAGACTTCATCGAGATACGCCCGCAACGGCGCGAAGCCCTGCGGACGCACGCGGTACAGCCGCGCTGTCCCTCTGGCCTCGGCGATGACCAGCCCGGCGGCTTCCAGCACCTTGAGATGCTGCGATACCGCCGGCCGGCTGACCGGATGTCTCTCAGCGAGCCGCGCTACCGGCATCGGCCCGGCGCGCAGGTCTTCGAGCAGGGCGCGGCGGGTCGGATCGGCGAAGGCTGTCAGGATTTTTTCGTAAGCCACGGCTAACGGTAAGTGAAGACTTACGATTGTGTCAAGCGCAATTTTTTGATGAACGCTAAGGACGCCCGGTGATGCCTCGCGGTGACGAGAGATCGACCTCTCGCCGCGCGCATCATTTGAATCGTGCAGCCTGCTCGTGTACAGACCCGCGTTGCGGGGGACGCACACAGGCTGGACAAAGACTTCATGGATCGCATTCGCATTCGCGGCGGCAACGAGCTCAGCGGCACAATACCGATTTCCGGCGCGAAGAACGCCGCGCTGCCGCTGATGATCGCTTCGCTCCTTACCGACGACACGCTGACGCTGGAGAACGTCCCGCATCTGGCCGATGTCGAGCAGCTGATCCGGATTCTCGGCAATCACGGCGTCGATTATTCGGTGACCGGCAAGCGCCTGCGTCAGGACGCAAGCCTTGGCCGCACCATCCACTTCACCGCCCGCAACATCGTCGACACCACGGCGCCCTACGAGCTGGTGTCCAAGATGCGTGCGAGCTTCTGGGTGATCGGGCCGCTGCTCGCCCGCATGCACAAGGCCAAGGTGTCGCTCCCGGGCGGCTGCGCCATCGGCACGCGGCCGGTCGATTTGTTCATCGACGGCTTGCGCGCGCTCGGCACGACCATCGACATCGAGGCCGGCTACGCCATTGCCGAGGCCAAGGGCGGTCTTGTCGGCAATCGCTTCGCGTTTCCGAAGGTTTCGGTCGGCGCCACCCATGTCATGCTGATGGCGGCCAGTCTCGCCAAGGGCGAGACTGTTCTGGAAAACGCCGCGCGTGAGCCCGAAATCGCCGATCTCGCCCGTTGTCTCAACGCCATGGGCGCCAAGATCGAGGGTGCCGGAACCTCGACGATCACCATCCAGGGTGTGCCGATCCTGTCCGGCGCCCGCCACCGCGTGCTGCCAGACCGCATCGAGACCGGCACCTTCGCCATGGCTGTGGCGATGACCGGCGGCGACGTGACCTTGACCGGGACCAATGTGGAATTGCTGCAGACGGCGCTCGGGACGCTCAGGGGCGCCGGCGTAACGGTCGATCCGGTCGAGGACGGCATCCGTGTTTATCGCAATGGCGGCGGGATCGCGCCCGTCGATGTCGTGACCGACCCCTATCCGGGTTTCCCGACCGATCTGCAGGCGCAGTTGATGGCGCTGGTGACGCGCGCCGAAGGCACCTCGCATATCACCGAAACGATTTTCGAGAACCGCTTCATGCACGTTCAGGAACTTGCGCGACTCGGCGCCAAGATTTCCCTGTCCGGACAGGTCGCGACGATTGAGGGTGTGCCGCGTCTGGCCGGGGCGCCGGTGATGGCGACGGATTTGCGGGCATCGGTCTCGCTGGTCATCGCGGGTCTCGTCGCCGAGGGCGAGACGACGGTCAACCGCGTCTATCATCTCGATCGCGGTTTCGAGCGGCTTGAGGAAAAGCTCGGCTCCTGCGGGGCCGACATCGAGCGCATTTCCGGCTGACGCTGCGGCGGGGGACTCGATCCCTCCGCCAAAACGGCGTAGGAGAAGAGCCGCTCGACCGTCATCATCCGGATCGCCGCACTCCGGCGGAATGAGCACCGGCGCCGCCAAATCGCGACGGCATATTGCTTTTTCGGCCGTTTGCCCCGATCTATGGCGCGAATTTCCAGTTCGTCGCCGCCCGATCGGGGGCGGCTTTCCTTCGCCGTGAAGCCTCTGCTTCCCGCTCCGACATCGCTCAAGGCTCTACACCATATGGCAAAAGAAGAAGTTCTCGAATTTCCCGGTACAGTCACCGAGTTGCTGCCCAACGCCACCTTCCGCATCAAGCTGGAAAACGAACACGAGATCATCGCCCACACGGCGGGACGGATGCGCAAGAACCGCATTCGCGTGCTGACCGGCGACAAGGTGCTCGTCGAGATGACGCCCTACGACCTGACCAAGGGTCGCATTACCTATCGTTTCAAATAGCCTGACGAGCGGACGGACTTGATGTCAGCGCACCCCCTTCTGGTGCTCGCCTCGGGTTCGCCGCGGCGGCTCGAACTTCTCAATCAGGCCGGGATCGAGCCGGATCGCTTGCTGCCGGCCGATCTGGACGAGACTCCGCAGCGCAACGAACATCCCCGCTCGCTCGCCAAGCGCCTGTCGAAGGCGAAGGCCGAGGTCGCCGCCAAGGCGCTCCGCGAACTCGACATCGACGGCCCGTCCTACATTGTCGCGGCGGACACCGTGGTCTCCGTGGGGCGTCAGATCATGCCGAAAGGGGAACTCGTCGAGGACGCCGTCGCCAATCTGCGCACGCTCTCCGGGCGCACCCATCGCGTCTATACCGGCGTCTGCCTGATCGGACCGAGGGGGGCTCCGCGCCAGCGCCTGATCGAGACCCGGGTCCGCTTCAAGCGGCTGTCGCGCCAGGACATCGACAGTTACATCGCGTCCGGCGAGTGGCGGGGCAAGGCCGGCAGCTATGCCATCCAGGGCCTTGCGGGCAGCTTTGTCGTCCGGCTTGTCGGCTCCTACACCAACGTCGTCGGTCTACCGCTTTACGAGACGCTGGCGCTCCTCGCGGGCGAGGGCTACGACATCCATGCACGGTGGAAGGCCGCGACGGTCGCGACGGAGGACGCATGAGCCCCGGTCCCGCCACGGTCACGCCGCTCCGCCCCAAGCGGCGCTGTCCCGAATGCGGACGCGCGGCGGAGCGCGAAAACTACCCGTTCTGTTCGGCGCGCTGCAAAACGGTCGATCTGCATCGTTGGCTGAGCGGACGCTACGTCATTCCGGCGTCGGAGGAAGAGCCCTCGGATCCGCAGGCCGGGGACGCCGACTAGAGCGGACCTAGTCTTGCGCGACGGGCATCGACGAATCCGTTTTGGATCGGGGTGTTTGCTCGTCCGTCGGCGCCGTATCGGTCCACTTCGCCCCGCTCAGTTCCATGACATAGCGCTGCACGGAGCCCGTCGATCGCGAACCCACACGGGCGATCCCGAGCGCCTTGAGCGCGGCTTCGACCTCTTCGGCGAGTTGCCTGTCGTCGTCGATAGGCATGAGCCATCCTTCTTCCGACACGACCGATCAATCCATCGAGCCTAACCCGTCGATCGGGCGTGTCTTTCAAGTATTTATATATTCGTAAGCATTATGAATGTCGGCTGAACACCGCGGCCGGACCGCCTCGCCTGCCGACGCGGCGCCGAGACATGTCCGTATGCCGGCGACTGGTTCGCAGCGCTTGAGAATGAGATGCCCAACCAATAGATTGGAATATTTCTAAAGAGGAAGCCGCCGATGTTCAGCCGTTTGACCGCGTTTAACCGCAGGACCATCGACGACCTGTCGGAAGCCGAGATTCTGGCGCTGGCGATCGGGGCGGAAGAGGAGGATGGGCGCATCTACGGCTCCTTCGCGGATGGCTTGCGTGAGAACTATCCGGCGTCGGCCAAGGTTTTCGAGGCGATGGCGGAGGAGGAGGATGACCACCGGCGCCGGCTGATCGCGCTGTTCCGCGAAAAGTTTGGCGAACGAATCCCGCTGGTGCGCCGCTCCGATATTCGCGGCTTCTATCAACGCAAGCCCGATTGGCTGGTTCGTCCGCTCGGGATCGAGCGGGCGCGTCAGGCGGCCGCTGACATGGAAAGGCAGGCGGCGACCTTCTACCGGGAGGCGGCAAAGCGCAGCCGGGACGCGGGCGTTCGGCAGTTGCTCGGCGATCTCGCCGCCGCCGAAGCACAGCATGAGCGGACCGCTCAGGCGCTTGTCGATCAGACAATTACCGAGGGCGTTCGGTCGGAGGAAGCCGAGACCGAGCGGCGCTCGTTTATCCTGACCTATGTCCAGCCGGGTCTTGCCGGGTTGATGGACGGGTCCGTCTCGACGCTCGCGCCGATCTTCGCCGCCGCCTTCGCGACCCACGACAGCCACCAGACGCTGTTGATCGGGCTTGCCGCATCGATCGGGGCCGGCATCTCCATGGGCTTTACCGAAGCGGCCAGCGACGATGGCGTGCTGTCGGGACGCGGCTCACCGGTGCGCCGCGGCATCGCCTCCGGCGTGATGACCGCGCTGGGGGGTCTCGGCCATGCCTTGCCTTATCTGATTTCGGACTTTTGGACGGCGACGACGATCGCCATCGCGGTGGTCTTCGTCGAGCTCTGGGCGATCGCCTTTATTCAGAACCGATACATGGAGACGCCCTTCCTGCGGGCGGCGCTGCAAGTAGTCCTGGGCGGAGCGCTGGTCTTCGCGGCCGGTGTTCTCATCGGCAATGCCTGACGAGCCTTGGGGTCATTGCTCGACGGCGCTGACGATCACGTCCCCGCCGTGTCCGATGTCGATCCAGCGGCCGGGATCGGCGCTGCTTTGCCGCTTGAGATATTTGTAGGGCGTGTCCGCCCAGGCCAGGATACTCCATTCGAGATTGTCGAGGATGAAGTCGCCCTGCGTCGTTCGCAACGTCAGCACCGCGTGGCCTTCGCCGTCGGGTCTGAGGACAACCGTGATCAGCAGGTTGGCGAGATCAATGCCCTTCTGTGAAAGCAGGCGGCGTTTCAGCAGAACGAAATCCTCGCAGTCGCCCTCGACGGACGGATAGGCCCAGCGCTCCTCGACGCCATAGATATCCAGGTCGGAGCGGGCTTTGATGCGGGCATTGATGGTCGTGTTCACGGCAGCCACCAACAGGATGAGGGGGCGGCTCAGTTGCAGTGGACCGGGGGTGATCCTTGCGGCGGATGGCTCGCACTCGCGCGAATTTTCCCGACAGAAGAGCAGATGGCCGATCGGTTGCGTGGTGGGATTGCTGAGGCTCATGAAGGCGCCGCGCGTCTCCGAGCGCGCCGAAGTGGCGATGAGCGACAGACAAAGCAATACCGTGGCGCCGAATGCGCAAAATGCCCCCATTTCGTACTCCCCTTTGTACGAAAAATGTGTAGATGGCTCATGGTTGAAGCAATTCGAAAAACTGTCAACACATTCAGGGAGTTGCAGGGGCGTCAATGGCCAGCCCCGCTCAAGGCTCATCGTCGATAGCGAGGATTTGCCCACGGCTCACGGCACGAATCGCGCGAACGCACAGCCGACTAAGTCGAGGGGATTGAAAGGGAATTGCCGCGGCAGGCTACAGGGCGAGTGATAAAAATATGACAGCGACCCGCCATCATATGCGGCGTGGGGATTGGGGCGGAACCTTTGGTCAGTTGCCGTTGCGCGCCGCCGCGACCAGGTCGAGGGCCGCGCGCTCGATGAGTTCGATATCCTGCGGCCGCGACAGACGATGGTCGCCGTCGCGGACCAGCGTTACGATGACGCCCTCAGACGGCAGATGCGTCACCAGTTCAAGCGCGTGCTCGAACGGCACGTCTGGATCCGCCATCCCCTGGATGATCGTCACCGGACATCGGGTCTCGATCAGACCCTCCATGACCAGATTCGCGGCGCCGTCCTCGAACAGCTTCCGGGTATAAATGTTCGGCTCCGGCGAGTAGTCGGAGGGCTCGGCGATGAAGCCGTCCCGCTCAAGGGCCGCACGTTGATCCTCGCTCAGCTTCGGTTCCATCAGCCGATGGGTGAAATCCGGCGCCGGCGCCAGCAGCAGAAGCCCGGCGATCTTGCGTGGCTTTTCTGCCGCCAGCGCCATCTGGACGAGACGCAGGGCGATCCAGGCCCCCATCGACGAGCCGATCAGGATCGCAGGGCCGTCGACCGCGGCGTCGATGACCGCGGCGGCTTCCTCGGTCCAGCGGCTGATCGTGCCGTCCTCGAACCGGCCGCCGGACTCGCCATGGCCGGAATAATCCAGCCGGCAAAAATCGAGCGCCTGTTTTTCGGCCAGTTGCGACAGGCGCTCGGCCTTGGTTCCGCGCATGTCCGACCGGTAGCCGCCGAGCCAGACGAGCGCCGGCGAGTCACCCGCCTGGGTGCGAAAGGCGATCGTGCGGGCGTTCGAACCGGAGCCGACGGTAATGCTGCGCTTTTGCTCTCGGCTGGTCTCACAGGGCATGGTCTTTGACGTCCTTTCGCGGCGGGGAATCGCTGGACGAGGCTGGCAAAACCGGTCGGCCGTGTCCATGTGCAGGGACATCGGGCCGGCTCGGCCATATCCCGCCGGTCTTACGAAAGCCAGCCGGCACGATGGCGGTTCGGCTCGACTTGCAGCTTTTTATCGCCGTGGGCGTGCCATTCGCCGATGTCGATGCTATAGAGGACGCCGCTGATTGGGCGCGTGATGAAACTTTGACGTTCGGTTTTCCCATAAGGCAGGGGAATCCGGCAGCCGTTGGCGTTTTTCATGGGCCCCCCGGGATCGTCAATAACAGGAGAGAACGACCATTCGCAGACCATTTCGTGCACCGCCGACCCAGAAAGAGGGGCCGCGCTCCAACAAGGAGATTCGCGTTCCGCAGGTTCAGTTGATCGATACCGAGGGAACCAACCTCGGGCCTGTGGCGACGCAGGACGCTTTGACGATGGCCGAGGACGCGGGGCTGGATCTCGTCGAGATCGTGCCGACCGCCAATCCGCCGGTCTGCAAGATTCTCGACCTGGGCAAGCTGAAATACGAGAGCCAGAAGAAGGCCGCTGAGACGCGACGGCGTCAGAAGACCATCGAGGTCAAAGAGATCAAGATGCGGCCGAACATCGATGAGCACGACTACGAGACCAAGATGAAGTCGGTTCGCCGGTTTTTCGACGAGGGCGACAAGGTCAAGGTCACGTTGCGGTTCCGTGGGCGTGAGATGGCCCATCAGGAACTCGGCATGCGGCTGCTCAATCGCGTTCGCGAGGAAACGGCTGAAATCTCGAAGGTCGAGGCCGAACCGAAGCTCGAAGGCCGCCAGATGATGATGGTTCTGGCGCCGCGAGGCTGAACGGCTCATCCGGGTCCGCCGGGACGCTTTGCGGCGCGGGGAATACGAGACCCTGCCGCCGCTCGCCCGCCCCCTGGACTGACCGAACAGGATTATGCCGACCGGGTGGCGCGTTCCCGCCGCTTCCTACCGCGCCGAGCGCCGGCGGTCTTTCGCGTCGGCAGGCCTGTCGATTTGTCGCCGGTGCGCATTGGTGCCGCCGCATGACTGGCAATCCTCGATGATTGCCACGAGGGTTTCCTCGGCGCTCTTGGCCAACGCGCTGAGCTGTCTGCTACCGGTCCCGCGCCCCACCGCGCGAAGCGTTATGGGTAGCGCAGTGGTGCATCGAACACCCTGGAGAGCGACGGTCTCCATATCGCTTTCGCCGTAGACGATACGACTGGCTGCAAGACGCAGGCGGTCATTGTCGTTGTTGACGGCCGCGCGCAACGAGCCGCGGCACCCCAGCGGAGCAAAGAACCGGCGGGTGGTGACGATCTCCTCGGCTACCGTGTTCGCTGCCAGCGGCCGCAAGCCGGCCGACAATAAGACCACTCCGACGGACAGTTCGTCCCAACTCGACTCGATCGTTGCCCGGTCGGGTTGCGCGGTCGTGCCGAGGCCGTACGAGATCAGAAATGACCGCCGCAGATCCGGTGCCAGCCGGCGCAGGAGCGTCGCGATAGCCGCGTCGTATCGATCGCCGAGCGGGAGCGGAACGTGAACCGACAGAACCCAAAGGCGAGAGGCTCGCCGATCGAGGACGATCCCTGCCCCGCCATGAGCGCAGCCATCGTCCCGTCGCGTGGACGAGGGCAGGCCGGTTTCCGGCAACTCGCTCATCCGAAAGATCGTGCCGACGGAAAGGAAATCGAGGCCCTGGGCATCCCATCGTGCGCCGACGACCCGGCGCGATGTCGGATTGCCGGCGGCGGAGAGGTGCCCGCTTTCGGCCGCGGCCGCACCGACACGCTCCAGCACAGCCGAGGCACCGGGAAACAGTCGCTCCAGCGAGGTCAGAACCGCTGCCCAGTGAGAGGGGCAAATCGAGGCGAGGGCGGTTTTCTCCCGGACATCGCCGAGTCGCCCCGGAAATTGAATGAGCGCCATTGCTGTCCATTCCTTGCCCCGTCAGCATCTTTTCATTGAGTGTGTTGGATGGCAAGGGGACCAATTCCGCGTTGCGGACGTCGCTGGCAGGCGAGGACGCGGCGGAGCGGTCGAAGCCAGCGACGGGCGCGGGTCTTTGTCCCTGCGACGGAACCCGCTCGCGGGCTCTTGCGCCGGCTTGCGAGGCGCCGTATAAGCCCGTCGTCCAAGCGAACCGACCGGCAGGGCATGCCGTGGCGGTTCTCAATGCTGTCGCGACAATTCCGAATGAGACCGGAGCGGAGCAGGCCGGAAACGGTGGCCCGTCTAGTCGCGATCCTCACGTTAGGAGAGCAAAATGCCCAAGATGAAGACCAAGGCGAGCGCCAAGAAGCGCTTCAAAATGACGGCCTCCGGCCGCGTGAAGGCGGGTGCCGCCGGCAAGCGCCATGGCATGATCAAACGCTCCAACGACTTCCTTCGCGACGCGCGTGGCACGATGATTTTGTCGAAGCCCGACGAGCGGATCGTCAAGACCTACATGCCCTACGACCGCTGAGCGGCGTCGCGCATTTCTAGAATTCCAGGAGCAAGATCATGGCGAGAGTGAAACGGGGCGTTACGTCCCATGCCAAGCACAAGAAGGTTCTGAAGCAGGCGAAAGGCTTTTACGGCCGCCGCAAGAATACCATCCGCGCCGCCAAGGCCGCCGTCGACCGGTCGAAGCAGTACGCCACGCGCGATCGCCGCGTAAAGAAGCGCAATTTCCGCGCTTTGTGGATCCAGCGCATCAACGCGGCCGTCCGCGAGCATGGCCTGACCTATGGCCGCTTCATCGACGGTCTCGGCAAGGCTGGGATCGAGGTCGATCGCAAGGTTCTGTCCGATATCGCGATCCACGAGCCGGAGGCCTTCGCGGTGCTCTGCGAGCAGGCGAAGTCGGCGCTGGCCTACCTGAAGGACAGCGAATTCGATGGCGCCTACGAGCGCGCCGTCGGCGAGAAGCGCGCGGCCTGAGGCCACGCCGCAGTCTTTGGAATGACAAGGCCTGCGCGGCTTTTCCGCCGCGCGGGCCTTTGCGCGTTCAGAGCCAGGTTCTGGACGGACCGCCGCTTTCCTTTGCCGGCGGGTATCGCTAATCGGACATCGTATGCCGCCGGCGCGGCAAAGCATGGAGTGACAGGTGAGCGACACCGAAGCGTTCGAAGCACGGCTCGAGGCCGATATCGCGGCGGCCGGCGACGAGGCCGCGCTGGAGGCGATCCGCCTTGCCGTACTCGGCAAGAAGGGTCGCATTTCCGAGATGCTGAAAGGCCTCGGCAAGATGAGCCCGGAGGAGCGCCGGGAGGCGGGTCCGAGGCTCAACGGGCTACGCGACCGGGTCCAGGCGGCGATCGGGACGCGGCGCGAGCAATTGGCTGACGTGGCGATCGCGGCACGGTTGGCCGCCGAGCGCGTCGACGTCACCTTGCCGGTGCGCCCGAGCCCGGCGGCGCGTGGGCGCATTCATCCGATCAGCCAGGTCGTCGACGAGATCACCGCAATCTTTGCCGATATGGGCTTTGCCATTGCCGAAGGCCCGGACATCGAGACCGACTATTACAATTTCACCGCGCTGAATTTTCCCGAAGGCCACCCGGCCCGCGAAATGCACGACACCTTCTTCCTGAAGGCGGATGCGGCGGGCGAGCGCAAGGTGCTGCGCACCCACACCTCGCCCGTGCAGATCCGCACGATGGAAAGCCAGAAGCCGCCGATCCGCATCGTCATTCCGGGCAAGACCTACCGGCAGGATTCCGACGCGACCCATTCGCCGATGTTCCATCAGGTCGAGGGGCTGGTCGTCGACAAGACCGCCAATGTCGCCAACATGAAGTGGGTGCTGGAGGAGTTCTGCAAGACGTTCTTCGAGGTGCCGTCGCTGAACATGCGCTTCCGGCCGTCCTTCTTCCCCTTCACCGAGCCCTCGCTCGAGGTCGACATCCAGTGCGACCGGTCCAAGCCCGGCGAGGTGCGGTTCGGCGAGGGCTCTGACTGGATGGAGATTCTCGGCTGCGGCATGGTGCATCCGAACGTCCTGCGCTCCGGCGGCCTCGATCCGGAGGAATATCAGGGCTTCGCCTGGGGCATGGGCATCGATCGTCTCGCCATGCTGAAATACGGCATGCCGGATTTGCGCGCCTTCTTCGACGCCGACATCCGCTGGCTCGGGCATTACGGTTTCCGGCCGCTCGACATGCCGACCCTGTTCGGGGGCTTGAGCTCTTGACGGATCGCTGTGCGGCGGTCGAGTGGATCGTTGGACAAGGGGCGGCGACGCGCCGGCTCGACCGCGCGGTGATCGATCATTTTCGCGCTGGCGGTCCGGGCTGGCAATCGCGGACCAACGCGGTTCTGGCCGAACATGTGAAGGCCGCCGGACGGTGACCGAAAACTCACCCCTTGCTGCCCGCCACGCCGGCGGTTGCCGTTGCGGGCGCGTCCGCTTTCGTGCCTCGGCCGACCCAATTTTCACCAGCTATTGCCACTGCCGCGACTGCCGCAAGGCGTCCGGCGCGCCGGTTCTGGCTTTCGTCGGCTTCGACCGCGATGACGTGACCTTCGCGGCGGCGGGCTTTCGGGAGTATGGCGACGGCCCGGCCAGACGCTCTTTCTGCCCGGAATGCGGGACCCCGATCGCTTATCGGGACGAACGTCTGGCTGGTCGTATTTATTTCGTCCTCGGTGCGATGGACGCGCCTGAGCGTTATCCGCCGACGCATCACGCCTTTTTGTGCGAGGCGCTGGATTTTTGCGGCATCGCCGACGGGCTCCCGCGCTACCAGCGCTTCAGCGTCGAGCGGCCTTGATTTCTCCCGCAATGCCGCAGATTGATCTTTCCACGAAACAACGGAACCCCGCCATGTCCCCGCGCATGATCGTTCTGGAGGCCATTGCCGTCGTTGCCGGCGCGATAATCGGCCTCCTCGTGGTCGATTTCTTCCATTGGCTGTTCGCCGATGGCGCGTTCTTCGCCATGATCTCGTCGCTCGGCCGCATCATCGTGGCGCTGGTGACGGTCGGCTTGTTCGCCTTCTACTACCGCTCGATGCCGCCGACGCCGGCCGCGCTCGCCTCGTTCTTCACCGGCGTCGGCCTGCCGGCGATCCTCGACAAGTTTGGCTTCGATTCGCCGCTCAGTTGGGGAACGCTGTTGTTCCTCTATGCGATCTTCGCCGTCGTCGCGCTGTTCACCTATCGCTTCGTCCACGCCAACGCGGCCGTGCGACGGGTAGCCGGCGAGATCACCTCCACCGACGGGCCCAGCGCATAGCCCCACGGCAGTACCTAGGGAGCGGCTTTCTTGCTTGCCTTACGTCCGTCGCTGGCGCAGAACCTCGTCGCGTCCCGCTCAAAATGGATTGCAAAGAAATGATCGCCTAATAATTCGAGGAACAGAGTGTCGGGCTGGTTGGAAATCACACCACTCGTGGTAAGCGCGGTAGCGGTGGCGATATCGGCCGCGACTGCTTGGTTGACCCTGTTCAGAAGAGGGTCTCTCAACATGACACGTCCTAACGTTATTTTCTTCGGGTTTGATAGTACGCCGGGCAAAGCCGATCCAAAAGTGTTCCTCCGTTGTTTGCTGTATTCGACATCAGCGAAGGGCCAGTTGGTGGAAAATTTGTATGTACGGCTTTCGCAGGCCGAATCGGTCCAAAACTTTTCCATCTGGGTTTATGGAGATAACAGCGTTCTCAGCCGCGGAAGCGGATTGTTCGTTGGTCGCGATGGGGTAGCAAGCAATCACCATTTCCTGATGCAGTCTGAAAGGCAGAATTTTACATTTAATTCTGGCGAATATGAATTTCATGTTTTTGCGAACGTTGTTGGAAGTCGAAACCCTGTGCGTCTTTTCCAGACGAAGTTGAAAATGAGCGAGGAGCAGGCGCGACGTTTGGCGGACAAAGAATACGGGCTCTATTTTGATTGGGGGCCGGACTCTCGAAGGTACTATGCGCGTTTGGATAAGCGACCGGACCGGCTCGGGCAGGGCGAACTTGCCGCGCTGATGTCTTCGTTTAAACCCAAGGCAGCCGACCAGACGATTCACAGGGATGCAGAATGAAATTCACCCTCTCCTGGCTCAAGGACCATCTCGACACCGACGCGTCGCTTGCCGCCATCTGCGAACGCCTGACGATGATCGGGCTGGAGGTCGAGACCGTCGACGACCGGGCGGTGTTTCAGCCGTTCACGATCGCCCGGGTGCTCTCCGCCGAAAAGCATCCCGACGCCGACAAGCTGAAGGTGCTGACCGTCGAGGCCGGGCCACAGATCAACGGCGGCAAGCCGCTGCGGATCGTCTGCGGCGCGCCGAACGCCCGTGCCGGGCTGGTCGGCGTCCTCGCGATCCCCGGCACCTATGTGCCCGGCATCGACACGACGCTGTCGGTCGGCCGGATTCGCGGCGTCGAATCCCACGGCATGATGTGTTCCGAGCGCGAACTGGAACTCTCCGACAGCCATGACGGGATCATCGATCTGGCCGAGGACGCGCCGGTCGGCGCCAAATTCGCCGACTATGCCGATCTCGCCGACCCGGTGATCGAGATCAATCTGACGCCGAACCGCCCCGACGCGACCGGCGTTGCCGGCATCGCGCGCGATCTCGCCGCCTCCGGTCTCGGCACGCTGAAGACCAGGGCGCCGGAACGCATCGAAGGGAACGGCGAGTGCCCGGTCTCGGTGCGGGTCGAGAGCACGACTTGCACCGGCTTCGCGCTGCGCCAGGTGTCCGGCGTTGCCAACGGCGCCTCACCGCAGTGGATGCAGAAGCGCCTCAGGGCGATCGGCCTTCGCCCGATCAACGCCCTCGTCGACATCACCAATTATGTTACCTTCGACCGCGGCCGGCCGCTGCACGTCTTCGACGCGGCCAAGGTGGCGGGCGATCTCGTCGTGCGCGACGCCAAGCCCGGCGAGGCTGTGCTGGCGCTCGATGGCCGCACCTACACGCTCGCTGACGGCATGTGCGTCATCGCCGACAAGAACGGCGTGGAATCGATCGCCGGCATCATCGGCAGCGAACAGTCCGGCTGCGACGCGACGACCACCGACGTCCTCATCGAATCGGCGCTCTGGGAGCCCGCGGACATAGCCCGTACCGGTCGGGCACTGGGGATCATCACGGACGCCCGCTACCGCTTCGAGCGCGGCGTCGACCCGGCCTTCATGGAGCCGGGGCTGGACCTTGCGACGCGGCTGGTTCTCGACATTTGCGGGGGCACGCCCTCGACGCGCACAATCGTCGCGGAAACGGCGCGCGAGACGCGGTCGATCCCCTTGCCCTTCGGCGAAGTCGAGCGGCTGACCGGGCTGACCGTGACGCCGGACGAGCAGGTGGCCATCTTGAAGCGGCTTGGCTTTGGTGTGTCGAGCGACGGCGCGGCGGCGAACGTGACGGTGCCGAGTTGGCGGCCCGACATCGACGGCAAGGCCGATCTCGTCGAGGAGATCATGCGCCTCACCGGCGTCGAGACGATCGAGCCCCAGCCGCTGCCGGCCGCGGCTTCGGTCAACACCCGCATCCTCACCGTTCCGCAGATCCGCGACCGTGCCGCCCGCCGGGCGCTCGCCGCGCGCGGCATGGTCGAGACCGTGAACTACAGCTTCATTCCCGAGAACCACGCCCAAGCCTTCGGCGGCGGCGCGGAGGCGCTGAAGCTGGAGAATCCCATTTCCGCCGACATGTCCGACATGCGGCCCTCGCTGCTGCCGGGCTTGATCGCCGCCGCCAGCCGCAACGCCGCCCGTGGCTATGGCGACACCGCCCTGTTCGAGGTGGCGGCGGTCTACGCTTCCGACGAGCCGGACGGGCAGAAGCGCGTGGCCGGCGGCGTGCGGCGCGGGACCGCCGTGCACAGCGGCGCGGGTCGGGCCTGGGACGGCAACGCCCCCGCCGTCTCCGTCTTTGAGGCCAAGGCCGACGCCATCGCCGCGCTGGAAGCGGCCGGTGCTCCCGTCGATCGGCTGATGATCGAAGCGCCGGCGAGCGGCTGGTATCATCCCGGCCGCTCCGGCCGCATCAAGCTCGGCCCGAGGGTGATCCTCGCCGAGTTCGGCGAATTCCATCCCAAAACCTTGACGCAGCTCGATGTCGCCGGCGCGTTCTGCGGCTTCGAGGTGTTCCTCGACGCGATCCCCGAGCCCAAGCGCAAGGCCACCCGCACCAAGCCGGTGCTGACCCTGTCGCTCTTCCAGCCGGTGCGTCGCGACTTCGCCTTCGTCGTCGATGCTAGCGTGGAGGCGCTCAAGCTCGTGCGCGCCGCCGAGGGCGCCGACAGGAAGCTGGTCGGCGAGGTGCGCGTCTTCGACGTCTTTTCGGGCGCGGCGCTCGGCGAAGGCAAGAAGTCCGTCGCCATCGAGGTGACGCTCAATCCTGCCGACCGGACGCTGACCGACGACGATTTGGAAGCGGTGTCGGCCAAGATCGTCGCGCAGGTCGAAAAGGCCACCGGCGGCACGCTGCGCGGCTGACGCGCGACCAGACAATGGCGTCGGCGGCTGTCGGCGATGGCGCTCCGCGCTCATGCCGCCGCCGCCAGCCGCTCGCCGGCGACGCGGTAGGAAATCGCCTCGGCGAGATGAATACGCCTGACGGTTTCGTCCTGGTCGAGATCGGCGAGGGTGCGCGCGACTTTCAGGATGCGGTGATAGGCGCGGGCCGAGAACTTCATTTGCTCGGCGGCGTCCCGCAGAAGCTTCAAGCCCTCGGCGTCGGGCTCGGCGATCGTCTCGATGAGGGCGGCCGAGCAATGGGCGTTGATCGTCGTCCCGGACAGGCCCGCGGCCTCGTAGCGCTCGATCTGGAGCGCGCGGGCCGCCGCCACCCGCGCCTTGACGGTGTCGGAGGTTTCGGCCGGCTGCGGCCGGATCATGTCGGCGGCGGTGACCGCCGGCACGTCGACGCGCAGGTCGATACGGTCCATCAGCGGGCCGGAAATCCGCGCCTGATAATCGGCCGCGCAGCGGGCCCCGCGCGCGCAGGAGCGGCCAGGTTCGCCCGCCATGCCGCAGCGACAGGGGTTCATCGCCGCCACCAACTGCATCTTGGCCGGATAGGTCACGCGATGGTTGGCTCGCGCGATGACGCTCTCGCCCGCCTCGAGCGGCTGGCGCAAAGAATCGAGCACCACCGGCGAGAATTCCGGAAACTCGTCGAGGAAGAGGACGCCGCGATGGGCGAGCGAGACCTCGCCGGGCCGGGCGCGCAAGCCTCCGCCGACCATCGCGGCCATGGAGGCGGAATGATGCGGCGCGCGGAACGGGCGCCGGTCGGAGAGCTTGCCCCCGGAGAGTTCTCCGGCGATCGAGGCGATCATCGAGACCTCGAGGAGCTCCTTGGCGGTCAGCGCCGGCAGGATCGAGGGCAGCCGCTGGGCCAGCATCGACTTGCCGGAGCCGGGTGGTCCGACCATCAGGAGATTGTGTCCGCCGGCGGCGGCGATTTCCAGCGCGCGCTTGGCGACGATCTGGCCCTTGATCTCGGAGAGATCCGGCAGGTTCGCCGGGGCTGCCCGAACCGCCGGTTCCGGCCGCGCGACGATCTGCGTGCCGCGAAAATGGTTGGCGATCTGGATCAGGCTGCGGGCGGCAATGATGTCCATGTCGCCGCTGGCCCAGGCCGCCTCCGCGCCGCAATCGGCCGGGCAGATCAGCCCGAGACCGATGGCGTTGGCGCCGATCGCCGCCGGTAGCGTCCCGGCCACCGCGGTCAGCATGCCGTCGAGCGAGAGTTCGCCCAAGACAACGTAGCCCGCGAGCATGTCGGAGGGGATCGCGCCGAGCGCCGCCATCAGTCCGAGCGCGATCGGCAGGTCGTAATGGCTGCCCTCCTTGGGCAGATCGGCGGGCGCGAGGTTGACGGTGACCTTCTTGGGCGGCATCGACAGGCCCGAGGCGTGCAGCGCCGCCTGGACGCGTTCCCGACTTTCGGCGACGGCCTTGTCGGGCAGGCCGACGATCTGGATGCCGACCTTGCCCGGGGCGACCATGACCTGCACGTCGACGGGGACGGCCTCGATTCCCTGAAACGCGACGGTCTTGACGCGCGACACCATGGCGTCACCCCTCGAACCGGCGGCCTGTTCCCACCACAGGGACGCGGCAGCCCTAACCAAGAATGTCGCTAGGTAAGCACGATTTTGAGAATAAAACAAGAACATCATTCGAACAAAACCGCGCCGAATCGATTCGCTGTCATCGACGAGCGCAAACATTAAAGGCAAATGAATTCGCGGTGAGCGCTCGCGCGGACGTCTTCGGAGAACCGGTGGCCGGCGTTATCACAGCATCGCGGCAACCAGAACGGACAGCGACAACGCCAGTCCGGCGGCGAGGTTGAAGCCCCGGTTCCAGACCAGCCCGACGCGATGCGCGCTGGTGTGGCCGAGCCGGCCGATCAGCATCGTCGTCGCGGTGAAGGGCGATGACGCGCCGGTCAGCGCCCAGCCGGCGGTCAGCGCGACGATGATGGCGTTCGGCGAGACCCCCAGGGTTTCGGCGGACGGAAGCAACGGGGCAAGCAGCGAAACCGACAGGAGCGGGTTCATGCCGATCTGGCCGAGCAGCGGAATGATCCAGACCAATGCGACCAGGACGAGCGGGCCCGGAAGCGCCGCAAGGCCGGCCGGTTGGCTTTCCATCAATGGCTGCAGCAGCGCGCTGCCGACCGTGCCGATGAATCCGGCCATGACCAGGAGGACGAGCTCCGACCGGTAGGATGGCACCTCGGCGATCGTAAAGGTCCGCAGATGGGTGAGCCAGCGCCGCGCGGTGCCCTTCGGCCCCCGCGTCTGGACGAACAGCCAGCCGACGGCCAACGTCGGAACCAGCAGCATGACCACCGCGATCATCCGCAGGCCAGTCAGAAGCTCCAGCGCCGCGACACCGGCAAACAAGAGCAGCAACAGCGCCAGCAGCGGTTTCAGATCGCGCCAGCTGCCGATCGGCTTCGAGCGTGCCGGGCGCGGCTGCGAGAGCTTTGGCTTGTAGAGCGAATCCAGCGCCCAGCCGACGAAGGTCACCAGGAATGCGTTGAGAATGGCGAAGCCCGCCGCGCCGCTCCAGGAGGAGCCGGGGATGATCGAGGTGGTGATCGCCATGGCGAAGGCGAGCGGCGACCAGGCCAGTGTGGCGACGAAGCCGCGTTGAATAGCCAAAAGCATGCGTCGGTTGCGGATCTCGCGAATCTCCGCGTTGCTCTCCCGATTCGCGATGCTTTCGGTCAGGCCGCCCAGCAGCGAGATCGCGCCGTAATTGAGGACGAGCGCGAACAAGTGGCCGCCGATCGTCAGGGCCAGGTAGCGTTTGCCCGGCGGCTGCGTGGCCAGATACTGTCCGCAGCGCGCGATCGCCGGCGAGGTCGAGGCCGGATTGCGCAGCGAGGCGAGAGCGAGGAAGAACGCCGCGATGAACGACCCTTGGGCGAGTCCGCGAAGCGCGATGTCTTGCCAGTCGGACCGGAAAATGACGGCGGCCGTGACAAGGCCGACTCCGGCCGCGACGAAAGCCTGCCGCGACGGGCGCGCGCGGGGCGCGGCAAGGGCGATAAATGCCACGATCCCGGCCGAGCCGACCATCGACGCCGTCGCATCGCCGGTCCATTCCCGCAGGAGAACGGCAAAGGCGGTGACGATCAGCACGACGCCGATGACACGGTCGAGCACGATGGAACTCCGAAGGGCTGCAAGCAGGTGGCGGGATTCGTTTCCCTCTCTTATCATCTTCCCGTCGGCCGTCACCGCAACGCGGGAGAAAATTCGCCGATCGCCCGGACACAGGCCGACGCTGCTGGGGGAACGCTGAGGCGACCGCGCATTTGTCAGGCGCGACCTGTGGCGCTATGAGGCGGCATGCCGTTCACCGTCGCCGCCTTCTACCGGTTCGTCCCGCTCGATGATCTGCCGTCGCTCAAGGCGACGCTCGCCGCCTTCTGCGCCGAATGCGGGGCACGCGGCACGATCCTGATCGCGCCCGAGGGCCTCAACGGCACCATCGCCGGGCGGAAGGACGCGATCGCCGCGATCATCGACGAACTCGACCGCCGCTGCGGCATCCGGCGCGGCGAGGTCAAATTCTCCGAAGCCGATGCCTGGCCCTTCGCGCGGCTGAAGATCCGCATCCGGCCCGAGATCATCACCATGCGCGCCCCCGAGGCCGATCCGTCGTCGCAAGTCGGCACCTATGTCGAAGCGCCGGACTGGAACGCGCTGATCGCCGACCCGGAGGTGCTCGTCGTCGACACCCGCAACCGCTACGAGACCAAGGTCGGCGGCTTCGAGGGGGCGATCGACCCTGGCATCGACAATTTCACCGAATTCAAGGATTTCGTCGCGGCCAGCCTCGACCCGAAAGCCCATCGCAAGGTCGCGATGTTCTGCACGGGCGGCATCCGCTGCGAAAAGGCGTCGGCCTACATGCTGTCGAAGGGGTTCGAGAGCGTCTTCCACCTCAAGGGCGGCATCCTGAAATATCTCGAGGAGGTGCCGGAAGCCGACAGCCGCTGGCGGGGCGACTGCTACGTCTTCGATGGGCGCGTGGCGGTCGGGCACGGGCTGGAAGCGGGCGACTGGGCCGCCTGCTTCGGCTGCGGCGCGCCATTATCGCCGAAGGAGCGTCAATCGCCGGCCTTCGAGGAGGGCGTGTCCTGTCCGCACTGCATCGACCGTCTGACCGAGAAAAAAGCCGCGGCGCTGCGCGAGCGTCAGCGGCGGATGACGGCGTCGAAGCCCGCCGCCTGACGGTCCCCGCCAGCGTTAGCCGGCCAGCGCCTCTCTCGCGTCGATCATCTCGCGCCCCAGCGATTCGGCGACGGCCCGATTGGTGATCTGGCCGCGATGGACGTTGAGCCCATGCATCAGATGCGGGTCGGCGAGCAGCGCCTCCAGCTTGCGGTCGGCGAGGGCGAGGCCGAAAGGCAGGGTGGCGTTGTTGAGCGCGTGGGCCGACGTGATCGGAACGGCGCCCGGCATGTTGGCGACGCAATAATGCACGATGCCGTCGATCTCGAATGTCGGTTCGGCGTGTGTCGTCGCGTGCGACGTCTCGAAGCAGCCGCCCTGGTCGATGGCGACGTCGACGAGGACGGCGCCCTTCTTCATGCCGGCCAGCATTTCACGGGTGACGAGCTTCGGCGCGGACGCGCCCGGAATCAGTACCGCGCCGATCACCGCGTCGGCCGCGAACACCTCTTCCTCGATGGCGGTCTTGGTCGAATAGCGGGTATGGACGCGGCCGGCGAAGAGGTCGTCCAGGTCGCGCAGGCGCGCGATCGAACGGTCGAGGATGGTCACGTCGGCGCCGAGGCCGATCGCCATCTTGGCGGCTTCCTTGCCGACGACGCCGCCGCCGATGATGACGATCTTGCCAGGGGCGACGCCGGGCACGCCGCCAAGCAGCACGCCGCGCCCGCCATGGGCCTTTTCCAGCGCGCGGGCGGCGGCCTGGATCGACAGGCGGCCCGCCACCTCCGACATCGGCGCCAGCAGCGGCAGGCCGCCGCGCCCGTCGGTGACGGTCTCGTAGGCGATCGCGGTGACGCCGGAGGCAATGAGGCCCTCGGTCTGTTTCGGGTCCGGCGCGAGGTGGAGATAGGTGTAGAGGATCTGGCCCTCGCGCAGCTGCGCCCACTCGTTCGGCTGCGGTTCCTTGACCTTCACCACCATGTCGGTGGCCTTGAAGACTGCGGCCGCATCGGCGGCGATCGTCGCGCCCGCCGCCACATAGTCGGCGTCGCTGGCGTCGATGCCCGCTCCCGCTCCCGTTTCGATGAGCACCTCGTGGCCTTGGGCGACATATTCGCGGGCGGCCGACGGCGTCAGGCCGACGCGGTATTCGTGGTTCTTGATCTCTTTTGGGCAGCCGACGCGCATGGATGGTCCTCCTCAAGGTGCGATCCGGCCATTCAGCCGCGATTTCTCCGCAATGTCCTTTCGAAATCGGCCGGCTTGGCATTGTTCTGCACAATGATCTTGCGCCGAGTTCCCATTATGCGCAAGAATTCCGCGCATGGAGCTGCTGGATCGATTCGACCTTGCCATCATGCGGGCTTTGGAGCGCGAAGGGCGGCTGACCAACAACACCCTCGCGGAGCGGGTCGGTCTGTCGCCGTCGGCCTGCTCGCGCCGGCTCGACCGGTTGGAGCAATCCGGCGCGATCCGGGGCTATCACGCGCGCCTGTCGAACCGCGCGCTCGGTCATCCGATCACCGTCGTCGTGCATATCGGGTTGTCCGGCCAGAGCGAACGCCAATTGGCGGAATTCGAGGCGGCGGCGAAGCGCTGTCCGAACGTGATCGTCTGCTTCCTCATGTCGGGCGAATACGACTATCTCCTGCGGATCGCGGCCCGCGATCTCGAGGATTACGAGCGCATCCACAAGACCTATCTGTCGGCATTTCCGTATGTCGTACGGATCAACTCGTCCTTCGCGCTGCGCGAAGTCCTCGATCGCTCGACGGTCCAGATCGATCCGGGTGTGTGAGCCGGGAACGATCGAGACCGGTCAGCCGGACATCGCATCGGCCGCCTGCGTGAACTCTGTCGCGGCGGCGCGCGCGTGCTCGGCAAACACCCGGCCGACGCCGATGAGGATCGGCCGGTCGACGCCGATCTCGGCAACGATCGCGCCGAGGCTGGCGAGCGTGCCGGCGGCCTTGGTTTCATCGTCGCGGGAGAGATTCGCCGCGACCGCCACCGGCGTTGTTTCCGGCAGACCGTTGGCGATCAGCCGCGCGGCGATCTTCGGCGCCATCCGGCCGCCCATGTAGAAGATCGTGGTGGCGTGGTCGTCGGCCAGCGCCCGCCAGTCGAGATCCTCCGGCAGGTCGCCCTGCTTGGAGTGTCCGGTGACGAAGCGCACCTGTTGGGCGCTGTCGCGGTGGGTCAGCGAGACGCCGAACGTGGCCGCCAACGCCGAGGCGGCGGTGATGCCCGGCACGATCGCGACCGGGATGTTCTCGCGATGCAGTTCGTCGAGTTCCTCCCCGGCCCGGCCGAACACCGAGACATCGCCGGATTTCAGCCGCACGACGTGTTTGCCGGCCTTGGCGAACTGCACCATCATCCGGTTGATGTCTTCCTGGCGGCAGCTGTCGCGGGCGGCGCGCTTGCCGACCAGCATCCGTTTGGCCTCGCGGCGGGCCAGTTCCAGAATCTCGTCGGACACGAGGTCGTCGAACAGGATGACGTCGGCCGCCTGCAGGGCGCGCACGGCCTTCAGCGTCAGAAGTTCGGCTTCGCCCGGCCCGGCGCCGACCAGGGTGACCCGGCCGCCGGCCTCTGGCGAACGGGCGAGGTCGGCGACGAATCGTTGCGCGTCGCTCTCGGCGTTGGCGTCCGGCGCGCGTGTCGTAAAGGCGCGGTCGGAGAAGCGCTCCCAGAAGGCGCGGCGCAGCGGGCCCGGCGCGAGGCGGTCGACCACCTCGGCGCGGACTTTCGATGCGAGCGCCGCCCAGCCGGCGAGGGCCGGCGGCAGCAGGGTCTCGATGCGCCGGCGGATCGCCTGGCCGAGGATCGGCGCGGCGCCGTCGGTGGAAATGCCGATGACCACCGGCGAGCGGTTGACGATCGAGCCGAAGCGGAAGTCGCAGAAGGCCGGCTTGTCGACGACATTGACCGGAACGCCCGCGGCCTTGGCCGCGCAATAAAAGGCCTGCGCCTCGGCTTCGCTCTCCACATCGCCGACGGCGATCGCCGCGCCGGCGAAGATGTCGGCCGACCACGGCCGGTCATGATGGAGGATGCGGCCCGAAACCGGCGGCACGGCCAGAAGCTCGGCCATCTCCGCGTCGAGTTCGTCGGCCGGCGCATAGAGGTCGACCTGCGCCCCGGCCGAGGCCAGCAGTTCCGCCTTCCAGGCCGCGCCCGGCCCGCCGCCGGCCATGACCACCCGCTTAGCCCCGAGGTCGAAGAACACCGGCAGGCTGGCGAGTTCGCCCATGCGCTGCGGACGCAAAGGCGCGCGCGCGCTTATCCCATCGTCGGAACGGTCGTCGTCGCGGATGAAAGGGCGCTCGGCCATGTCGTCGTCCTCGTTGAGGTCAAGCTTGCGGTCACTCTGCATAAGCCGTGAGCCGCCGGCAAGGCGAGGCGAAATTTTGCGCCTTCTGAGCTAAAAAGAGGCTGTCTTTCGTCATGTGAGGTCTCGCGCGGCAAGATGGCGTGCTCTCAGCGGCCGCCTCTTCTCTTATCGAGACCGTCGGCCCAAAATCCCCCGCCATGACGTCGTGGCGCTTGTCGCCACCGCTCAATCGATATATCTTTTTGCTATATGCCATTAGGAGATTTCGAATGAGCACGGCGAAAGTCTTCTGGTCGGGTCGTTCACAGGCGGTCCGGCTTCCCAAGGAGTTTCGGTTCGCCGGCGAGACCGTGCGTATCCGGCGGCACGGCAGCGCCGTCATTCTGGAGCCTTTGGAGCAGGACTGGAAGTGGCTCGACGATCTGATCGGCCCCGTGGACAGTGATTTCGAGAGCGCGGCGAAGGAGCGCCCGACAGAGGAACAAGAACGCGATTTCAGCGTCTTCGAATGAAATTCCTGCTCGATACCAACGCGGTCATCGCCGTTTTGAAGGGGAATGCCGACGTTCGTCGCAGGCTCAAGCGACATCAGCCTGATCGCTACGCCATCTCCGTCGTCGTCGCGCACGAACTCTATTACGGTGCATACAAGAGCGTCCGGATTGCCGAAAATCTGGCGCGACTGGATGAATTGCGGTTCCAGGTCCTCGAACTCGATCGGGAGGACGCGCGGCAGGCCGCTAGGATTCGAGCGAAGCTCGCAGGCGTGGGATTGCCGATCGGCCCCTATGACGTACTCATAGCGGGTCAGGCGATGGCGCGATCGTTGACGCTCATCACGCACAACCGGCGCGAGTTCGAACGAGTCGAGGGCCTCCAACTGGAAGATTGGGAGGCTTGAAGGGCAGCGGCCCTCAATACGGCAGGCCGACATAATTCTCGGCCAGCGCCGTCTGTGCGGCTTGCGAGCCGGCGAGATAGTCGAACTCGGCTTCCTGGATGCGCTGGGAGAAGGCGCCATCCGCCTCGAACATGTGGATCATCGAGGTGAACCACCAGGAAAAGCGTTCGGCCTTCCAGACTCGGGCGAGCGCCGTCTCGGAATAGGTTTGGAGCAGATGGTCGTCCTTGTCGCGATAATGGGCGATCAGCGCCCGCGACAGGTAATGGACGTCGGAGACGGCGAGATTCAGCCCCTTGGCCCCGGTCGGCGGCACGATATGCGCCGCGTCCCCGGCCAGGAACAGCCGGCCGTGACACATCGGCTCGGCGACGAAGGAGCGGAGCGGCGCGATCGATTTCTCGATCGAGGGCCCGCGCTTGAGATGGGCGGCGATCCGCGGCGGCAGTCGCGCCTCGAGCTCGTCGAAAAAGCGCTCGTCCGGCCAGTTCGCGACGTCGTCGGCGGCGTCGCACTGGAGGTAGTAGCGCGACAATTGCGGACTTCTGAGCGAGCAGAGGGCGAAGCCGCGCGCGTGATGGGCGTAGATCAGCTCGTTCTGGACCGGCGGCGTCCGGGTGAGAACGCCGAGCCAGCCGAACGGATAGACCCGTTCGAAGGTCCGCAGCAGATCGGCCGGAATGGTCTGGCGGCAAACGCCGTGGAAGCCGTCGCAACCGGCGACGTAATCGCATTCGAGGCTGTGCTCGCCGTCCTGCGTATGGAAGGTCACGAAGGGCGCGGCGGTCGTGATGTCCCACAGATGGACGTCCTCGGCCTCGTGGATGACGGGAACGCCCGCTTCGTCGAGCGCGTCGTAAAGGTCGTGGGTGACCTCGGTCTGGCCGTAGACGGTGACGGTCTTGCCGGTCAGTTCGCGCAGGCCGATATGCAGGACTTCGTCACGCCAGGCGATGTCGAGCCCGTCATGCACGAGCCCCTCCCGGTCGAGGCGCGCGCCGACGCCGGCGGTCCTCAGAATATCCGTGGTGCCCTTTTCCAGCACGCCGGCCCGGATGCGCGACAAGACATAGTCGCGGCTCCTGCGCTCCAGGACGACGCTGTCGATCCCGGCGCGGTGGAGGATGAGCGCAAGCAGAAGCCCGGCCGGGCCGCCGCCGACGATGGCGACGCGGGTACGCTCCATCCGTCTCACGCGGCGCTCCGCCGGTGGGCCTCGGCCGTCCGCGCCTTGAGCGCCCGCAACGTGGCGAGCTCCATGTCGGTCGGCGTTGGGGTTTCCTCGACACTCTCGGCGTAGCGCACGTCCCAGCCGCAGCTCTCTTCGGTCGCCGCGCGCGTCGCGCCGGGATGGATCGAATGCACCTCGAATTCCTTGCTAACCGGATGGGGGCGCCAGACCGCCATGTCGGTGACCAGTAGCGTCGGGCCCTTGGTGATCAGGCCGAGGTCTTGGCGGTCGGTCCCGCCCTTGCCGTGGCCGAAGGAGGTGACGAAGTCGATCGCTTTCACCATGCTCCGCTTCGACTGCTTCAGGGTGATGAACACCTCGCCGCAGGACGAGGCGATCTCCGGCGCCCCGCCGCCGCCGGGCAGCCGGGTCTTCGGCTTGGCGTACTCGCCGATGACGGTGGTGTTGATGTTGCCGAACGGGTCGAGTTGCGCGGCACCGAGAAAGCCGATGGTGATCCGCCCGCCCTGCAGCCAGTAGCGGAACATCTCGGGCACCGCGACGGTGGTGAGCGCGGTCTCGCACAATTCGCCGTCGCCGATCGACAGCGGCAGCACGCTCGGCGCGGTGCCGATGGTGCCGCTCTCGTAGATCAACGTAATGTCCGGCGCGTGGGTGAGGCGGGCGACGTTGCAGGCCGCCGACGGCGCGCCGATCCCGACGAAGCAGACGTCGTCGTTGGAGAGCGCCCGCGCCGCCGCGATGGTCATCATCTCGTCCGGGGTGAAATCCTGATCGCCCATCACATCATCCCTCTCAGGCTCTCGACGCGGGACGCGAAATCCTCCGGTGAGGCATTCATGACATTGGTCTCGATCCAGGCATCGAACCGGCCCCTGTCGGCGGCGATGGTGTCCCATTCCACATAGGCGGCGTTGTCGCGGTCATAATAGCCGCGCGCGTAGGAGGGATGCGCGCCACCGGGGACCACGGCGATCGCCGTGACGGTCCAGTGCGGCAGGATTGTCAGGTTCGGGTGGAAGTCATCGAAGGATTCCACTACCTCCTCGACGGTGACGACCGCGCGCTTGGCCGCCAGCACTGCTTCCTTCTGGACCCCGACGATGCCTTCGATGAGGATATTGCCCTGCCGGTCGGCCTTCTGGGCGTGGATGAAGGCGACGTCCGGCCGCAGCGCCGGGACGGCGGCGAGTTCCTCGCCGCTGAACGGGCAGGTGACCGAACGGATGTTCGGGTTGACCTGTTTGAGGCCGGCGCCCTTGTAGCCTCGGAAGATGGCGCAGGGCAGGCCTGACGCCCCTGCCTCATAGGCATTCGCCATCGCCGCGTGGGAGTGTTCCTCGATCTCCAGCGGACGCGGCACGCCGTTCTCGATCGCGTCGCGCAGGCGGCGCAGGAGGCCGACGCCGGGATTGCCGGCATAGGAGAAGACCAGCTTCCTGACGAGGCCGCGGCCGATCATCTGGTCGTAGATCAGGTCCGGCGTCATTCGGATCAGCGTCAGGTCGCCGATGCCCTGACGGATGACCTCATGCGCGGCGGCGTGCGGGATCAGATGGGTGAAGCCCTCGAAGGCGGCGCTGTCGCCGGCGTTGAGATTGTCGGCGACCGCGTCTTTCAGGGATTGGAATTGGGCCATGGGTCTCGTCGATCGGGTAATGGGGCGGCGTTCGCAGCATCAGATGTCGAAAAAGATCGTCTCGTCCGGGCCCTGCAACCGGATATCGAAGCGATAGGTGGCAACGCCGTCTTCCTCACTGCGCGGCGCGATCAGCGTGGCGACGCGCGTTTGGTGCTCGATCCGCGCCAGGATCGGATCGGCGTCGTTGGCGGCCGCCTCGTCGCCGAAATACATCCGGGTGTGCAGCCCGAGATTGATGCCGCGCGCGACGATCCAGACCGTCACATGCGGTGCCTGCGGCCGGCCATCCTTGAACGGAACCGAGCCGGGCTTGATCGTCTCGAACACGAATTCCCCGGTGGTCATGTCGCCCGCCGAACGCCCGAAGCCGGAAAAATTCGGATCGGCGGTGCCGCGCGTCTCGGAGGGTGAGGGGTAGAGGCCGGCGGCGTCCGCTTGCCAGAGCTCGACCATGGCATCCTTCAGGACCGTTCCGACGCCGTCGAAGACACGGCCGACGATGCGGATGCGCTCGCCTTCGGTGGCGTCACTGACCATCCGGCTGCCGAGATCCTCGGGAAACACCCCGTCGATGCCGCAAGTGTTCGGCGTGCAGCCGATATGGACGTAAGGGCCGGCCGTCTGCGACGGGGTTTCCTTCAGGCGATCGAGCGACTGGACCATCAATTGCCCTCCAGCCGGTTCTCGAACAGCGTCGAGCGGCGGCCTCTGAGCACGATATCGAACTTGTAGGCCTGCGCATCCATCGGCACGGAATTGGCGGGGTCGAGCGGCGCGATCAGTTGTTCGATCGCCGCGCTGTCGGGAATCGTCCGGACGATCGGACAGCGCCAGATCAGCGGGTCGCCCTCGAAATACATCTGGGTGATCAGCCGCTGGGCGAAGCCGAGACCGAAGATCGAGAAATGGATATGCGCCGGGCGCCAGTCGTTCGGCCCGTTTGGCCAGGGATAGGGACCGGGCTTGATGGTGCGGAAGCGGTAAAAGCCGTCCGAATCGGTCAGCGTGCGCCCGCAGCCGCCGAAATTCGGATCCAGCGGCGCCAGATAGGTCTCCTTCTTATGCCGGTAGCGTCCGCCGGCATTGGCCTGCCAAACCTCCAGCAGCGCCCCCGGCACGCCGCGGCCGTTTTCGTCGAGCACGCGGCCGTGGACGATGATCCGCTCGCCGATCGGGTCGCCGTCCTTGGCGAAGTTGCGGATCAGGTCGCCGTCCAGTTCGCCGATCAGTGAATGGCCGAACACCGGACCGGTCATTTCCGAGATCGTGTTGTCGAGCGAGATCGGCGCCCGTTGCGGCGAGCGTGTCACGCTGGTCTTGTAACCGGGCGCATAGGCCGGCGGATGCCAGCTTCGGTCCCGCTGGAAGAACGCGCCGCCGCTCATGCGCCCGCGCCCTCCATCGTCTTGTCCATCTCGGCATAGACGGCCTTGGCGATCTTGATCGCGTGGTTGGCGGCGGGAACGCCCGCGTAGACGGCAACGTGCAGCAGTGCCTCGAGGACGTCCTGCCGGCTCGCCCCGGTATTTTCGGTGGCGCGCACATGCATCGCAATTTCGTCGTCCTGGCCCAGCGCCGCGAGCAACGCGATGGTGACCATCGAACGTTCGCGTTTTGTCAGATGCGGGCGCGACCACACAGAACCCCACGCGTTCTCGGTAATGAAGTCCTGAAAATCGGCGTCGAAATCGGTGGTCTGTGCCCGCGCCCGGTCGACATGGGCGTTGCCCAGCACCGCGCGACGCGTTGCCATGCCGGTCGCCTGCCGGTTGTCATCGTCCCGCTGTCCGCCCATGCCGCCCCCGTCAAACCTGGACCGACTATGTGACACTGGTGCCGCCTGTCTCGCAACCCGCGGCCGCCGAGACATTTGCCGAACGCGAAGGGCCGCTTGGCGCCCGGTTCCGCGCGGCGCGGAAGCCTGTCAGTCCTCGACCAGGATGGTGCCGGCGACCTCGATGCCGAAGCCGGTCAGGCCGACATAGGCCCGCTCATGCGTCGCCAGAACGGAAATCGATCGGATATGGAGATCGCGCAGGATCTGGGCGCCGACGCCGATCTCGCGCCAGCGCTGCTGGCGTTTCAGCGCGCTGCCGTGGCGCTCGCCATCGGCATGGTCCGCCACGGCGTCGCCGGCTTCGAAATCGTCGACATTGGGCGTCCGGAGCAGCATCAGAACCCCGCGCCCGTGGCTTTTCAGCTGGTCGACGGCGATCTCCACCCAGGTCTTTGCCTCGCGGGTGCGGCCGAACAGGTCGAGCACCGGCTGCTCGCGGTGGATGCGGGTCGGCACCTTCTCGCCGTCGCGCACGTCACCGAAGACGGCGACGACATGCTGCATCTGGTCAAACGGGGTTTCGTAGATCCGCACCCGCGCGGCCATGCCGCCGACGGTCATCGCCTCCTCCTTGACGCAGGTGACGAAGGATTCCCGGCGGATGCGATAGGAGATGAGATCCTCGATCGAGATGATCTTCAGGCCGTGCTCGCGCGCGAAAGGAACCAGTTCGGGCAGGCGCTTGACCGTGCCGTCGTCATTGACGACCTCGGCGAGCACGCCGGCCGGCTCCAGCCCGGCGAGCTTGGCGAGATCGGTGCCGGCTTCGGTATGGCCGGAACGGGTCAAGACGCCGCCGTCCCGCGCGATCAGCGGGAAAATGTGGCCGGGTCTCAGAAAATCCGTACCCGCGCAATTGTCGTTGGCCAGCGCCCGCACGGTGTTGGTTCGCTCCTCGGCCGAGATGCCGGTCGTCATGCCGACCTTGTAGTCGACCGAGACGGTGAAGGCGGTGCGCATCGGGTCGAGATTGTTGGCGACCATCGGCGGCAGGTTCAGCTTGTCGGCCCGCTCGGCGGTCATCGGCACGCAGATGATGCCGCTGGTGTGGCGGATCATGAAGGCCATCCGCTCGGGCGTCGCCTTCGACGCCGCCATGATCAAATCACCCTCGTTCTCCCGGTCGGTGTCGTCGACGACGACGACCGGTTCTCCCGCCGCGATGGCGGCGATGGCGTCCTCGATGCTGTCCAGTTCCATGCCTGTCCCCAATCAATCCGTTGAGGCGTCCTAAGCCGAAGCGTCGCGCCGTTCAATGGCGACGGGCGGTCGTCAGCCGCGGCCGCGATAGGGCGGGACGCCCTGATCGGGGAGGTACACGCCTTCGGGGGCCGGGCCGGTCTGCCAGAACACGTCGATCGGGATGCCGCCGCGCGGATACCAATAGCCGCCGATCCTGAGCCAGAGCGGCTTCGTCGCTTCGACGATGCGCCGCCCGACGGCGACGGTGCAGTCTTCGTGAAAGGCGCCGTGGTTGCGGAAACTGGTGAGGAACAGCTTCAGCGATTTCGATTCGACCAGCCGTTCGTCCGGCGCGTAGTCGATCACCAGATGGGCAAAGTCCGGCTGCCCGGTAACCGGGCAGAGCGAAGTGAATTCCGGGCAGGTGAACCGGACGATGGCCGGCGCGCCCTCGCCGCGCCGATAGGGCACCGTCTCGAGAACCGCTTCGTCGGGAGAGGCGGCCGGACGGGCGTCGCGGCCGAGTTGGGAGAGATCGTCGGGTTGGACCATTGTGGCTTCCAATCGGAGATATTCGTGCGGACCGGAGCCATGTAGGTGCATCGGCCGGCGGTTGATAGAGGACGCGAGATGATCGCGGCTGTGCGTATCTGATCGTGCTCGCCGCGCGCGATCGGCAAAAGAAAACCATGCCTCCGGATCATGTGATCGTCGCGACCTGCCGGCGCGTCTTGAAAGCGGTTATCGTCCAGATCATTGCAATAAAACATCGGAGTCTCAGCGGCATGAGCGATTCGATCCTGCGCGTCGACTTCAAAGGCCATTCCGGCGACGCCCTTTCGGCGCGGCTCGACATGCCGCTCGGCCCGGTACGGGCCTATGCGTTGTTCGCCCATTGCTTCACCTGTTCCAAGGACCTTCAAGCGGTGCGGACCATCGCCAACTGCCTCGCCGGGCAGGGCATCGCCGTGCTGCGCTTCGATTTCACCGGCCTCGGCTCGAGCGAGGGCGAATTCGCCTCAACGAACTTTTCCTCCAATCTCGCCGATCTGAAGAGCGCCGCCGACTATCTTCGAACCAATTTCGCGGCGCCGGCGATCCTGATCGGCCATTCGCTCGGCGGCGCCGCCGTCCTTGCCGTTGCCGGCGACATTCCCGAGGTCAAGGCGGTGGTCACGATCGCGGCGCCCGCCGAAGCCAGCCACGTCGAAAAACAGTTCGCGGCCCATGTCGACGACATCGAGGCGGAGGGGGCGGTTGCCGTGAAACTGGCTGGTCGTCCTTTTACGATCCGGCGACAGTTTCTCGACGACATTCGCGGCACCCGCCTGACGGATCGCATCGCGACGATGCGCAAGGCGCTGATGGTGATGCATTCGCCGGTCGACGAGTTCGTCGGCATCGACAATGCCAGCGCGATTTTCACTGCGGCGCGCCACCCCAAGAGCTTCGTTTCGCTGGACGGCGCCGACCATTTATTGACCAAGCGCGCCGACGCCGAGTTCGCGGCCGAGGTCGTCGCCGGCTGGGCGACCCGTTACATCGATCCGGAAAAGCCCCAGGGCGAGACGGCGATCGAGCATGTCGGCGTGCGCGAGACTTCCGGCGGCAAGTTCCAGAACGCGGTGCATGCGGGGCGCCACCGGCTTCTGGCGGACGAGCCGGAAAGTGTCGGCGGGCTCGACAGCGGCCCCTCGCCCTACGACTTCCTGTCGGCGGCGCTGGCGAGCTGCACGTCGATGACGCTGCGCATGTACGCCGATCGCAAGAAGCTCGACCTCGGCCGGATCACGGTGGATGTCGCGCATGAGAAGACGCACTTCAAGGACTGCGAAACCTGCACCGAGGACGAGCGGGCGCGCGACGGCAAGATCGATCAGTTCACCCGCCGCATCCACATTGAGGGCGGTGTTCCGGTGGAATTGGAGGCCAAGCTCCTCGAAATCGCCGACAAATGCCCGGTCCACCGTACGCTCGAGGCGTCCTCGAAGGTGGCGACGACGCTGGTCGAGTCCGACGCGGCGACGCGCGATGCGGCGGATGCGATCGATCGCCCCGAGGTTTCGGCCACAAACGGACCCTGACGACGGCAGCAGGTTCCCGCGCCGCGATCGGCCTCAGTTGCCCGGCGGCAGTCGGCTCCCTGAATCGCCGCCGGCCTGTCGCCAGCGAACCTCATCCTGGTAGAGCGCTTGCCATTCGCTCGCTTCCGCCGCCGTGCGACGCAGGTCGATGCGCGCCTGACGCAGGCGTAGCCGCAGCATCATCACCACGATGGAGACGATGACGACCGCCAGGAAAAAGCCGGCGATGAGGGCCTCGCGTTTGAGCGGATCGGCGACCGGCTCCGTGACAAGGACGGCGGCAACGGCGAGAAACGCCGCAGCGAGGAAGACAAGCAGGCTTCGCGAGAGGAGCAGCGACAGGAGAGCGAGGATCAGACCCATGATCGCGATGGAGGGATGGGCCGCGGCGGTCGCCTCGATATCGCGCCACCACGCCTCGGCCAGCATCAGGATTTTCTCGGAGGTCATGCCTGTCATCCCCTGTTGCCGACGGCTCGGTTCCACACCGGACCCCGTATTCGATATTATCGCGGTCCGGCGATCTTATGAACCGCGAGAGGTTTCGGCGCCCTGCTGGATCCGGCGGGACGGCAGGGGCGTCACTCGGCCGGGTCGGAATCCTCCGCGAGCTCCTGCTCCGCCTCCACCGCTGGCTGCCGGGTGAACCCCTTGATCCCGGCATGCTGGTTGCGATCGCGCTCGATCTCCACCGGGGACGTGGCGTAGGCCGTGACGAGTTCGGCGAGTGAGCGCAGCGCGTGCATATGGATGCGTTCATAGCCATGCGAGGCGTCGACGCCGAAAGTGATCAGCGCCGTGCGTACGTCGTGGCCGGCCTCGATCGCCGAGGCGGAATCGGAACGATAGAAGCGGAAGATATCCTTCTGGTAGCGGATATCCTCTTCCTGACAGAGCCGGACGAGCTTCTTGGTCAGGTGATAGTCGAACGGACCGGTCTGGTCGGCCATGGCGATGGTGACGCCGAATTCGGAGGAGTTCTGGCCGGGCGCTGAGGTGCCGTTGTCGACCGCGATCATCGAGGCGACGTCGGGCGTCAGGATCGAGGCGGCGCCGACGCCGACCTCCTCGGCGATGGTGAACAGCCAGTGCATGTCGACGGGCGTCGACGCCTCGGCGCGCTCCATCGCCTCGAT
This sequence comes from uncultured Aurantimonas sp., assembly GCA_947488615.1. Classification (GTDB taxonomy): domain Bacteria; phylum Pseudomonadota; class Alphaproteobacteria; order Rhizobiales; family Rhizobiaceae; genus Aurantimonas. The sequence goes on along the minus strand of CANKZU010000005.1, from coordinate 82,816 downwards.
CGCTGCAAGCATGACCGCGACGCCAGCCTTGTTGTCGAGGTGGCGCGACACGATGAAGCCATTGTCGAGAAATTCCGGCAGCGGATCGATCGCCACCGTGTCGCCGATCTCGATGCCGAGCGCCTGCAATTCGCGGACGTCGCGGCCGAGCGCGTCGACCCGCAACTCCACGAAATCCCAACCGACAGGCAGGGTGTCGATCTCGTCGTTATAGGTATGGCCGGAGGCTTTTAGCGGCAGGATCGTGCCGCGATAGGTGCCCGAATCGGTGAACAGCGTTGCGCGCGCGCCCTCGGCGAAGCGCGCCGACCAGTGGCCGATCGGCACGAGTTCGAGACGGCCGTTCTCTTTCAGGCGTTTGACCTGGGCACCCAGCGTATCGAGATGGCTGACGATCGCCCGCGCCGAGGCGCGCCGAGAGCCTTGTCTGAGCGCCGAGATCGCGCCGCGCCGGGTGAGTTCGACCTTTAGCCCAAGCCGCTCCAGCTCCTTGGCCACATGACGCACGATGGTGTCGGTGTAGCCCGTCGGGCTGGGAATTTTCAAAAGCGCCTTCAGCTGGTCCGTCAGATACTGCGCATCGATGGCAAGCCTTGGCACTCAGTCGTCCTTCCTTGATTTCCGCTGTTGATTCCTTGCGGCCCGCACTGAAAACGGAATCGACAGCGGAAACAAGAGGTCGATGAAGCGTTCGGCCGTCGGTTGCGGCTCGTGATTGGCCAGCCCCGGCCGTTCGTTCGCTTCGATGAAGACATAGTCCGGCAAATGCGGCGCCTTGACCATCAGGTCGATCCCCGTCACCGGGATCTCGATCGCCCGGGCGGCGGCGGCGGCGGCGGCGACGAGAGCCGGATGAACCTCGCCGGTCACGTCGTGAATGGTGCCGCCGGTGTGAAGATTCGCGGTTTTGCGAACGGTGATGCGCTCGCCCTTCGCCGGAATGTCGTCCATGGCGTGGCCGGCATTCTTGATGCAGCGTTCGGTCTCCGCGTCGAGCGGCACCCGGCTTTCGCCGCCGGTCGCCGCCGCGCGCCGCCGCGACAGATGCTCGATCAGCTCGCGGACACTGGACCGGCCGTCGCCTGTTATGCTGGGTGGCTTGCGCAGGGCGGCGGCGACAAGGCGATAGTCGATGACGATCAGCCTGAGGTCTTGGCCCTCGAAGCAGGATTCCAGCAGCACCCGGTCCGACTGCTCGCGCGCCGCGGTGATCGCGGCTTTCGCGTCCTCGACGGTTTCGATGCCGACGGCGATGCCGCGTCCCTGTTCGCCCCGCGCCGGCTTGACGACGATCTGGCCATGCTGGGCGATGAAAGCGGCAAGCGCCTCGTCGTCGCCGTCCGCGACGATCTGCTCGGGCACGGCGACGCCGGCGGCCTCGACCATGCGGCGGGTCACCGATTTGTCGTCGCAGATCGACATCGCGATGGCTGAGGTCAGTTCCGACAGGCTTTCGCGACAATGGATGGTCCGGCCGCCCTGAGTCAGGCGGAAGAAGCCTCCGGCCGCGTCTGTCACTTCGGTATGGATGCCCCGCCGCCGCGCCTCGTCGACGATGATGCGGGCATAGGGGTTGAGGCTGTCGTAATCGGCCCCGGAACCGGTGAACAGCTTCTCGTTGATCTCGTTCTTGCGTTTCACGGCGAAATACGGAACCCGGTAGAAGCCGAGCTTGTCATAGAGCCCGATCGCCAGCTCGTTGTCGTGCATGACCGACAGATCCATGAAGGCGCAGCCGCGCGCCTGGAAATGCTCGGCGAGCCGGCGCACCAGCGCCTCGCCGATGCCTGGATGCGTTGCCTGGGGGTCGACCGCCAGGCACCAGAGCGAGGAACCGTTCTCCGGGTCGGCAAAGGCGCGCCGATTGTGGACGCCGGTGACGGTGCCGAGAATCGCGCCGGTGGTTTCGTCCTCGGCAACGAAGTAGGTCAGCGCCCGGTTGTCGCGGTTGGACCAGAAGAAGGACGGATGCACCTGCACCATGCTGCGGCTCTGGTAGATGCGATTGACCTCGGTGGCGTCCTGCTCGGAGGACAGGCGCCGGATGAAATAGCCGCGCGGCCGGCGCGGATCGCTGCGATAGGTCGAGAGATCGAGGCGGTAGGTGTGCGAAGGGTCGAGGAACAGCTCCTGCGGCGCGTGGCTCAAAAGCACATGCGGGTCGCGCGCGTAGAACGCGATATCGCGCCGATCGGGACCTTCCTCGCGCAGGCTGCGCACGAGCTCCGTCGGATCTTCGAAGGTCTGGGCGAAGACCAGCCGTCCCCAACCACAATCGAGATAGGCGTTTTTTTCGGCCGACGGCAGATTCGGATTGTGTCGACCGATCGGGGCCTTGATGCCGTCGGTGCGCATCCGTTTCAGCCGATGATCGATATTGGGCTGCGTCCTGGGCCGGTGATCTGCCATCGCGGCGCTAGATCCCTTGCTGCTGGAGCCAAAGTTCGAGAAGCGCGACCTGCCAGAGTTCCGAGCCGCGCAGCGGCGTGATGTGTGCCGCCGGGTCGGCGAACAGCGTCTCCAGATAGTCGCCGCGGAACAAGCCGCGCGATTTGGCGCTGTCGGAGGTTAGCGTATCACGGACCATGTCGAGATAGGGGCCGGAGATGTATTTGAGCTGTGGAACCGGGAAATAACCCTTCTTGCGGTCGATCACCGCCGACGGGACGATCTGACGCGCGACTTCCTTGAGGACGCCTTTGCCGTCCTGCTTCAGCTTCTCGGCCGCCGGAACGCGCGCCGCGAGTTCCACGAGTTCGTGATCGAGGAAGGGCACCCGCGCCTCCAGTCCCCAGGCCATCGTCATATTGTCGACTCGCTTGACCGGATCGTCGACCAGCATGACGTGAGCGTCGATCCTCAACGCCTTGTCGACGGGGTTTTCCGCGCCCGGCATGGCGAAATGCCGCTCGACGAATTCACGGCTGACGTCGGTCTCGGTGTGCCACTCCGGCGCGATGTGGCTCTGCAGCCTTTCATGCGAGCGGTCGAAGAAGGCATGGCTGTAGGCGGCAAGCGAATCATTGGCGCCGACCATCGGCGGATACCAGTGATAGCCGCCGAAGATTTCGTCGGCGCCCTGGCCGGACTGGACCACCTTGATGTGCTTGGAGACCTCGCGCGACAAGAGGTAGAAGCCGACATTGTCGTAGGAGACCATCGGCTCCGACATCGCCGCGATGGTGCCGGGCAGATGCTCCATCAGTTCCGAGCCGGGCACGAAGATCTTGTGGTGCTCGGTGCCGTAGTGATTGGCGATCAGGTCGGAGAATTCGAACTCGTTGCCGACTTCGCCATTGGCGTCTTCGAAACCGATCGAGAAGGTGTTGAGGTCCTTCTGCCCGGCCTCGGCGAGGAGCCCGACGATCAGCGAGGAGTCGACGCCGCCGGATAAGAGCACTCCGACCGGAACGTCGGCCACCATGCGGCGGGCGACCGCGGTCTTGAGCGATTCCAGCACCATGTCGCGCCAGTCGTCGGAGGACAGCTTGTCATCGCCCGGGCGCGGCCCGAACTCGGGCGCCCAGAACATATCGTCGGTAAAGCTGCCGTCCGCCTCGATCAGCCGGGTCGTCGCGGGGGGGAGCTTGCGCACGCCCTTGAGAATTGTCAGCGGCGGCGGCACCACGGCGTGGAACGTCATGTAGTGGTGCAGCGCCTCGCGGTCGATCGTGGTGTCGACGTCGCCGGTCTTCAGGATCGCCGGGAGCGAGGAGGCGAGATAGAGGCGTGCTGCGTTCTGCGACAGATAGAGCGGCTTGATGCCGAAGCGGTCGCGGGCGAGCAGCACCCGGCCGCTGTCGCGCTCGTGGATGGCGAAGGCGAACATGCCGTGAAAGCGCTTGACGCAATCGCGTCCCCAGGCGTGATAGGCCTTGAGGATGACCTCGGTGTCGCCATGCGAGAAGAAGCGATAGCCCTTGCCTTCGAGCTCCTTGCGGAGCTCCGGATAGTTGTAGATGCAGCCGTTGAAAGCGATGGTGAGCCCGAGTTCGGGGTCGACCATCGGCTGCTCGGCCTTGTCGGAGAGGTCGATGATCTTCAGCCGGCGGTGGCCGAGGCCGACCCGGCCGCGCATGACCTGGCCGGAGCCGTCCGGGCCGCGCGGAGCCAGGCAGTCGCCCATGCGCTGAAGCCGCTCGGCCGAGGCCTTTTGCCCGTCGAACCGGATTTCACCGCATATGCCGCACATTTTGCCTCCGAACCATCACATCCCGCGCCGCAGGCCTGAAACGGCCTTCGGCGGAATTTCCTGATCCGGGACCATATAGGCAGCGGTCGGCAACATGAACCGCAACGGCCGAATTTCTTCCGCGTCGCAAAAAATCCCGCGAGAGAGAATGAGCCGGCATTGCCGCTCTATCGCATCAACGCGCCGTAGTGGCGAACGACTTGCGCGGCCAGCGCATGGCCCTTGCGCGCCGCCTCGACCGGCGGCAGGCCGCCGAGGCGCGCGGCGAGATAGGCCGCACTGAAGCTGTCGCCGGCGCCAGTCGTATCGAGTGCCTGTGTGACGGTCTCGGCGGCGATGGTCTCGCGCGCATCAGCAAAGGCGACGAAGGCCGGCTCAGGTCCGTCCTTGACCACCACTTCGCCGGCACCGAGGCCGAGATAGCGCTCCGCCGTCTCGGCCGGCGAGGCATCGCCGAACGCGGCTTCCTCGTCGGGAAAGCTCGGCAGGCAGATCGTCGAGACGCCGGCCGCCGTTTCGATCGCGCGGCGCATTTCGGCGGGATCGGGCCAGAGGCGTGGGCGGATATTGGGGTCGAAGGCGACGGTTTGGCCGACCGCCTTCGCCGCGCCGAGCCTTTCGAGCAGCGCGTTTCTGTCAGGGGAGGGCAGGATCGCCAGGGTGATGCCGGAAAAATAGAAGGCGTCGCCGCCCGTGAATGCCGCTTCGAGGTGGTCCGGATCGGCGGCGAGCTGCTTCGCCGCGCTGGTGTCGCGCCAGTAGGAGAAGCTGCGCTCGGCGCCGTCGAGATGGATCATGTAGAGCCCCGGCATGGCGCCGTCGATGCGCCGCACGACGTCCGTCTCGATACCGGCGTTTGCGAAGAAGGCGAGCATTTCGTCGGAGGTCGTGTCGGTGCCGAGCGCGGTCAGATAGGCGACCTTCCAGTCCGCGCCGAGTTCGCGGCGAAGATACCAGGCGGTGTTGAACGTGTCGCCGGCAAAGCCCTTCCGGTAGAGACCGTCTCCGGCCGAGGCCAACTCGACCATGCATTCGCCGATCGAAACGATGCGGTGCGTCGGAGCGGTGGTCATATCGCGCTCCCGTCCAGGGCTTCGACCGCGGCCATGACGCCGCGCAGTTCCGCCAGGCCGCGCATCCGCCCGATCACCGGATAGCCGGGATGCGTGCCCCGGCCGACGTCCGACAAAAGCTCGTGCCCGTGGTCCGGCCGCATCGGGATTTGCCAGTCGGCGCGCCCTTCCGCGCGGCGGCGGCGTTCCTCGGCCATCAGCACGCGGACCAGCGCCACCATGTCGGTGCCACCGGCCAGATGGTCCGCCTCTTCGAAGGAACCGTCGGGATCCTTGGCGACGTTGCGCAGATGCGCGAAATGGATCCTGTCGGCGAATCGTCTGGCGATACCCGGTACGTCGTTCAAGGGGTTGGCACCCAGTGATCCCGAGCAGAGCGTCAGGCCGTTGGACGGGGAGCGGACGGCGTCGAGCGCGAAGGCGATGTCTTCTGCATTGGAGACGATCCGCGGCAGGCCGAAGAGCGGTCGCGGCGGATCGTCGGGATGGACGCAAAGCCGGATGCCGGCCGCCTCTGCCGTGGGGATGACGGCTTCGAGGAAGCGTTTGAAGTTGGCGCGGACGTCGTCGCGGGTGACGCCGTCGTAGCGTTTCAGGATATCGCGGAGGCCCGGCACGTCGTAGCGCGCATAGGCGCCCGGCAGGCCAGCCATGATCGCCGCGAGCAGCCGCGCGCGGCCGGCTGAATCCGAGACATCGAACCAGGCCTTGGCCCTTTCCAGAATCTCGGGCGACAGCTCACCCGCCGCGCCCGGTCGCTCCAGCATGAAGACGTCGAAGGTGGCGTATTCATGCATGTTGAAGCGCAGGCTCGTGCCGCCGCCGGCCAGCGGCGCGGCCAGTTCGGTGCGGGTCCAGTCGAGCAGCGGCATGAAATTGTAGCAGACCGTGTCGAAGCCGCGGGCGGCGAGATTGCGCAGCGACTGCCGGTAGGTCTCGAACAGCGGTTCGAGGTCGCCTTCGCCGAGCTTGATGCGCTCGTGCACCGGCAGGCTTTCGACCACCTCCCAGCTGAGGCCGAGCGACGGGTCGGCTTCGATCAGCGCCTGCCGCTCGGCGATCGCCTCGACCGTCCAGACCTCGCCATAGGGAATCTCGTGGAGGGCATTCACGATGCCGCGCGCGCCTGTCTGGCGGATTTCGGCCAGTCCGATCTTATCCGCCGGCCCGAACCAGCGCCACGTCTCCTGCATAGGTCCCCCTGTTGGTGGCTCGAATCAGGCGTTTGCCCGCTCGCCGTTCGCTCGATTGCAATCTCGATAGCAATCAGGGTTTGAACCGCAAGCTTATCTTCTTTAACACTGCGTCGGGGAGGATGGCGCGGATGATCAAGACGATGGCCCGAACTCCCCCGGTCGAGCGGCTGGATATTCACAACTCGGAACTCCCTGTCCTTTGCCGCGCCTGCGAGGCACGGCATCGCGGTGTCTGCGGCGCGCTCGCGCCAGACCAACTGGTCAAGCTCAGCAAGCATACCTCCAGGCATGCCTATGGCAGCGACGAGGAACTGGTGCCCGCCGGCGAAGACGTGCGCCGCTATTCCAATATTCTGAGCGGCGTGGTGAAGCTGACGCGGCTGATGGCCGACGGACGCCAGCAGATCGTCGGACTGCAATTCGCGCCGGACTTTCTCGGCCGCCCCTTCAAGAGCCAGACCGTCGCTTCGGCCGAAGCGGCGACGGGCGTCACCGTCTGCTCCTTTCCCAAGAGCGTCATCGAAGAGATGGTCGCCACGACCCCGGAGCTCGAGCGCAAGCTGCACGAGCAGGCGCTGAAGGAACTTGACGAGGCCCGCGACTGGATCCTCACCCTGGGCCGCAAGTCGGCGGCGGAGAAGGTGGCGAGCTTTCTGTTTCTGATCGCGACCCATATCGATCCGGAGCATAAGACCGAGGACGGACCCGTCTGCTTCGAACTGCCGCTCAAGCGTGCCGACATCGCCGATTTTCTCGGTCTCACCATCGAGACCGTCAGCCGGCAGATCACCAAACTGCGCAAGACCGGTATGATCGTCGTCGAGCACAACAGAACCGTCACCGTTCCCGATCTGCGCCGGCTGCGGGACTGCTGCGAAATCGAGCGCTGAGACTGACGTCTCCACCGGGCGGGTCGCCCGCGTCAGACCGCCTTGGAATACCGGAACGCCGACGTCCGTAGGTGGGCGTCGAACCTAGCCGCGACAATGCGCGTGAACGGCCGGGCGTCGTCCGGGATGACGAAGCGATCGGCCTCGACGCGGCAAAGCCCGTCGGCGTCGCTCGCGGCGATCATCCGTGCTTCTGTGATATAGGGCGCGGCCACCGCGCCGAATCGCGCTTCCACATCGGCAAAGGAGACGGCGAAGTCGCACATCAGCCGTTCGATCCAATGGGCGCGAACGCGGTCGTCCTCGTCCAGCCGGTAGCCGCGCCCGACAGGAAGGCGATCATCATCGAGAGCGGCACGATAGGCAGTGGTCGGCACGATATTCTGCACGTAACCGCTGCTGAAGCGGCCGATGGAGGAGGCGCCGAGCCCGATCAGCGTCTCGCAGGCATCTGTCGTGTAGCCCTGGAAATTGCGGTGCAGCCTGCCTGTTCGTGATGCTTCGGCGAGCGTGTCGTGGGGCAGCGCGAAGTGATCGATGCCGATCCCCGCGTAACCGGCCGCGACCAGCGCCGCCTCGGCGAGGCGCGCCTGTTTGAAGCGCTCCCCTTGATCCGGCAAATCCTCGTCCCGGATCATCGTCTGATGCTTCTTCAGCCACGGCATGTGGGCATAACCGAACAGCGCGATGCGGTCCGGCGCGAGATCGACCACCTTTTCGAGTGTCGCCGCAAGCCGTTGTTCCGTCTGCAACGGCAGGCCGTAGAGGGCGTCGATATTCAGGGATCCGATGCCGATCGAGCCCAGGCTCGCGACGATTTCGCGGGTCAATTCGAAGCTCTGCGGTCGGTTGATGGCGGTCTGCACGGCGGGATCGAAATCCTGGACGCCGATGCTCGCCCGCGTCATGCCCAGCGCCTTGAGGCCGTCGAGCGTGTCGTCGGTAACGTCGGACGGGTCGATCTCGACGCTGATTTCGGTCGCCGCATCGATCGTGAAGGAATCACGAAAGGCGTCCGACAGGCGTTGAAAGTCGCCGGAGCGCATCAGGCTGGGGGAGCCGCCGCCGAAGTGGAGCTGCGCCACTGGTGCCGGAAAGCCGATCGCGCGCGAGACCAGCACGATCTCCCGCAGCAGCGAATCCACATAATCGGCCACTGGTGCGTACTGGCGAGTATGTTTGGTGTGACAACCGCAGAACCAGCACAGCCGGTCGCAATAGGGAACGTGGATATACAGCGAGACGCTCTTGTCGCGGGTGATCCCACCCAGCAGCTCGGGCAGCAAGGCCGGGCCGAGGTCGGGGTGGAAATGCGGCGCCGTCGGATAGCTCGTATAGCGGGGAACCGGCTCGCTGTGGCGAGTCAGAATCGCTGCCGGATCACGCATGGCCGCCTCTCTCGATCTGTTGCACGAGCGGGACGATGTGGGCTCTCTCGAAAGCGAGGTGGCGTCGCATGCCTCCGAAGAATCCCCGCAACATGTAGCCCAGGGCCTCGGGATTGCGCGGCTCGAGGCCGCGAATGAAGCCGAAGAGTCCGTCCGCCAATTCTTCGGCGAACATCTCGTCCTCCCAATGCTCGAACTGGAGATCGTTCAGCGCGTGCCTGATTGTCGCGTCGTGCGGGAAGCGCGTCGCCAGAAGGGGAAACAGGACGGTCTCCTCGAACTCATGAGCGTGCCACACGATCGGTGAAACGCTTCGCGCGACGTGAAGAACCTGCTGACGGTCCACCTGATCGGGGAGATGGTCGGCGATCTCTTCCAGGCGGTCGCACAGATCTGACAGGACTTGGAAATAGCTGGAGAGGCGTCCCAAGAGGTCGCCTCCACCTTTCGGGCCGTTCTCGGCATGGAGCGGGCGCGATGCCGCCGCCCTACGCGCGATCAACGATCGTCGTCGTGCTCTGGTTCGCATGTCTCTGCTCCGCGGATCATCATTCCCGGCTCCAGTCAAAAGCTCCCGACCGGAAATCCTCCTTGATCCAAGTCAAGGCGACCGCTTTTCGACGCTGCCAAAGAACCACCAGACGTCGCGGCGCTATCGGCCTTGCCCCGTCGCGCCGCGAGGGATCTTGGAGAACATCGATCATGAAGAATCAGGTTGAGGCGATTCTGGTCGGTCTGGCGGCGCTACTGGCGCTGCTCGGCGCGGCCTTCGCCAGGGATGCGCTGTTCGAGGCCCATGCCTGGGTGCTGTTTTTCGTGTTGGCCGTCGCCACCGTCATCTTGCTGCGGCGGATCGAGTTCGTGGATCAGACAGCCGTTGCCGAAGCGACACAGATCCCGCTGAAGGCGAGCGATGTTGGCTATGCGGACGACGTCGTGCGCTACGGCGTTATCGCCACCGTGTTCTGGGGAATCGCCGGATTCCTGGTCGGCGTCCTTGTCGCATCTCAGCTTGCCTGGCCGGAACTCAATCTCGAGCCCTTTCTGACGTTCGGCCGGCTGCGCCCACTTCACACCTCGGCGGTGGTTTTCGCCTTCGGCGGCAACGCGCTGCTCGCGACATCCTTCTACGTCGTCCAGCGCACCACCCAGGCCCGGCTCTGGGGCGGCGACCTCGCCTGGTTCGTGTTCTGGGGCTACCAGCTGTTCATCGTGCTGGCGGCGACCGGCTATCTGCTCGGCATCACCCAGAGCAAGGAATACGCCGAGCCTGAATGGTATGTGGATTTGTGGCTCACCATCGTCTGGCTCGCCTATCTCGCGGTGTTCCTCGGCACGCTGATCAGGCGCAAGGAACCCCACATCTACGTCGCCAACTGGTTCTATCTGTCCTTCATCGTCACCGTCGCGATGCTGCACGTCGTCAACGGCCTGTCGATGCCGGTCTCGCTGCTCGGCGCCAAGAGCTATTCGGCGTTCTCCGGCGTGCAGGATGCGCTGACCCAGTGGTGGTACGCCCATAACGCCGTCGGCTTCTTCCTGACCGCCGGGTTCCTCGGCATGATGTACTACTTCATCCCGAAACAGGCGAACCGCCCGGTCTATTCCTACCGCCTGTCGATCGTTCACTTCTGGTCGCTCATCTTTCTCTACATCTGGGCCGGCCCGCATCATCTCCATTACACTGCGTTGCCCGACTGGGCGCAAACGCTCGGCATGGTCTTCTCGGTGATGCTGTGGATGCCCTCCTGGGGCGGCATGATCAATGGCCTGATGACCCTTCAGGGCGCCTGGGACAAGCTACGCACAGACCCGATCCTGCGGATGCTCGTCGTGTCCGTGGCCTTCTACGGCATGTCGACCTTCGAGGGGCCGATGATGTCGATCAAGGCGGTCAATTCGCTGTCGCACTATACCGATTGGACCATCGGGCATGTGCATTCCGGCGCGCTTGGCTGGGTCGGCCTCGTTTCCTTCGGGGCAATCTATCACCTCGTTCCAAAGCTCTGGCACCGCCCGCGCCTCTACAGCCTGCGCCTCGTCAACTGGCACTTCTGGCTCGCGACGCTCGGCATCGTTGTCTACGCGGCGGTGATGTGGGTGTCGGGTATCATGCAGGGCCTGATGTGGCGCGAGTACGACGACCAGGGCTATCTGGTCTACTCCTTCGCCGAAACCGTCGCCGCCATGTATCCCTACTACGTGCTGCGCATGCTGGGCGGGCTGCTCTACCTCTCCGGCGCGCTTGTCATGGCCTTCAACATCTACAAGACGATCCGCGGCGACGTGCGAGCGGAGGCCCCGATGGGCCGCGAGACAACCGCCGCGCAGCCGGCCAGCTAAAGGGGACGAGTATGAGCAAGAAAGACGACGACTCCGCGCTGAAGGGCGCGCTCCCCGAGGTCAAGGCCGACCCGATAGCCCGCGGCCTCTTGTCCCGCCACGGCGCGATCGAGCGCAACGCCACGCTGCTACTGGTCCTGTCGCTGCTGGTCGTCAGCGTCGGCGGGGTCGTCGAGATCGCGCCGCTGTTCTACCTCGAGAACACGATCGAGAAGGTGGAGGGCATGCGGCCCTACTCCCCGCTCGAGCTGGCTGGCCGCAACATCTACATCCGCGAGGGCTGCTACACCTGCCACAGCCAGATGATCCGGCCGTTCCGCGACGAGGTGGAACGCTATGGCCCGTACAGTCTGGCGGCGGAGTCGATGTACGATCATCCGTTCCAGTGGGGTTCGAAGCGAACGGGGCCGGATCTGGCCCGCGTCGGCGGCCGCTATTCCAACGAATGGCAGGTCCAGCACCTGAGCGATCCGCGTTCGGTCGTGCCGGAATCGGTCATGCCCAGCTATGCCTTCCTGCGGAAGGAACTGGTCGTGGAAGATCCGGCTGGCCATCTCGTCGCCAATCGCCGTGTCGGCGTACCCTACACCGATGCGATGATCGAGAACGCCACGACCGATCTGCGCGCCCAGGCCGATCCGGAGGCCGACACGTCGGATCTTCTCGAGCGCTACCCCAAGGCCGTCATCAGCGACTTCGACGGCGATCGGCAAAAGCTCACCGAAATGGATGCGCTCGTCGCCTACCTGCAAATGCTCGGAACGCTGGTCGATTTCTCGGCCTACGAGCCTGAACGCAACGAACGGTAAGGGCCGTAAGATGGATCTCGACTACCAGAGCATGCGCACTTTCGCCGATAGCTGGGGGCTCTTGTACCTCACACTGATTTTCGTCGCCGTCATCGCCTGGGTCCTCAGACCAGGCGCGCGCAAGGCGGCGGACGACGCCGCGCGCATCCCGTTCAAGGAGGACTGATCCGATGGCGGACGAAAGAGAGATCGACGCGGTCACCGGTGTCGAGACGACGGGTCACTCCTGGGACGGCATCAAGGAACTGAATACGCCAATGCCGCGATGGTGGCTTTGGACGTTCTACGCGACGATCGCGTTTTCGCTGGTCTACATGGTGCTCTATCCGGCCTGGCCGCTGGTCAATTCGGCGACCGAGGGCGTCCTCGGCTGGTCTAGTCGCGCCGATCTGCGCGCCGAGATCGCAAGCGCCGAAGCGCGGAATGTCGATCGAATCGCGGCGATCAAGGCATCGTCCGTGACGGATATCGCGGCCGACGAAAATCTGCGCCAATTCGCGATCTCCGCGGGCAACGCGGCCTTCAAGGTCAATTGCGTCCAGTGTCACGGCTCCGGCGCGGCCGGCAGCGCCGGTTATCCCAACCTCAATGACGACGCCTGGATCTGGGGCGGCGGCGTGGAGGATATCTACACGACCATCCTTCACGGCGTGCGCTACGGCGACGATGACGAGACCCGGATGTCCGAGATGCCGGCGTTCGGCCGGGACGGCATCCTCGAACGCGATCAGATCGCCGCCGTCGCCGCCTATGTACGCAAGCTCTCGGGTCAGGAGGCGGACGCGGCGGCGGCCGAGAGCGGCGCGACCGTCTATGCCGACAATTGCGCCGCCTGCCATGGTGAGGCGGGCGAGGGGGTTCGTGAGCTTGGGGCGCCACGCCTCGCCGACGCGTTGTGGCTCTATGGTGGCAGCGAGAGCGATATCATCGCGCAGATCGGCGCGCCACAACATGGTGTTATGCCCGGTTGGGGCGAACGCCTGGGCGAGGTGACAGCCAAGCAGCTCGCCGTCTATGTCCACAGCCTTGGTGGCGGTGAATAAGGGAGTTGAACTCAGCCCATCGAACTGGATGACGATCCGCGTGATTTGAATTTCGCCGCGTCGCTGCGGGCGATCCAGATTGCGATCGTCATCCAGCTTGCGACGTAGAAAACCCCGATGGCGAGCACCGCTTCTCCCGGGAAGGGGCCGATGTCGGCGCGCCGCACGAACTCGGCCAGGGAGCCGACGCCGGTGGGGTGCACCAGCAGCTTCCCAACATAGGCGGCGGTCTGGATCAGCAGGATCCAGAGGTAGTTTCTGCGAATCCGCCGGCCGATCGCTGTCGCCTGGCTGATATGATAAACTGGCCGGAGATAGTTGTCGGCGAGGACTTGCGTCCAGCCGTTCTCGGTGCGCAGATCGCCGTCCTTGAGCATCGGCGCGTAGAAATTGTTTTCCATCCAGCGCGCCCGCGCCCGCCAGACATTGAAGTAACGGTAGCGGCGGGCCTCCAGCAGCAGAAAAAACAGGATCAGGATGCCGACCAGCACCAGTGGCAGCGGTGAGGCATTGGGCGAGGAAAACGCGATCGACAGAGCGATGCCGAGGGTAACGACAGCCCAGTTCGTCGTGGTGTCGAGCCGGGTCCGCCAAATCGTCGAGCGATAGATCTCGCCCCGATAAAGATGGGCGAGCGCTCCCATCTCCGAATTGCTGAAATCGCGCGCGGCCGCGTGTTCCCGGACGGAATCCATTGCTTCCTCCCTGCCTCGCCGCACGCCGCAAAGTGTCTCACGGGGCGAAGCGGGGGTCAAAGCGGCTGGTTGATCTGGGTCAAGGATCGACGGCGCCATTACGGTGAAAAGACTTGCGATCATGCCGGACAGCCTTCCGGCAATGCAGGAGTCGCAATTGGACCAACCCGCCGAAATAACGCCGATCGACGTCGAGGCCGTCAATGCAGGCGCCCGACAGCAGAGCCAGCCTCTCTACGCGCCGCGTCAGAAGATCTTTCCCAAGCGTGCCGAAGGCAATTTCCGCCGCTTGAAATGGATCGTCATGGCTGTGACGCTCGGCATCTACTACGTCACGCCATGGCTACGATGGGACCGCGGGCCGTATGCGCCGGACCAGGCGGTCCTCGTCGATCTTGCCAATCGCCGCTTCTATTTCTTCTTCATCGAGATCTGGCCGCAGGAGTTCTTCTTCGTCGCCGGATTGCTGGTCATGGCCGGCGTCGGCCTTTTTCTGATCACATCCGTCGTCGGACGGGCCTGGTGCGGCTACACCTGTCCGCAGACGGTCTGGACCGACCTGTTTCTCGTCGTCGAGCGTTTCTTCGAGGGCGACCGCAACGCCCGCATACGTCTCGACAGGGCGCGGTGGAGCGTGGACAAGATCCGCAAGCGCGTCTTCAAGCACGCGACATGGCTGGTGATCGCGGTGGCGACCGGCGGCGCCTGGATCTTTTATTTCGCCGACGCGCCGACACTGCTCACCAACTTCATCCTCGGTGAAGCGCCCTTTGTCGCCTACGCCACTGTCGGCGTTCTGACCGCCACCACCTATGTCTTCGGTGGCCTGATGCGCGAACAGGTCTGCATCTATATGTGCCCCTGGCCGCGCATCCAGGCAGCGATGCTGGACGAGGATTCGCTGACCGTCACCTACAATGACTGGCGCGGCGAACCGCGCACGCGCGGAGCCAAGAAGGCGGCGGCGGCGGGCCTTGCGGTCGGCGACTGCGTCGACTGCAATGCCTGCGTCGCGGTCTGCCCCACCGGCATCGACATCCGCGACGGGCAACAGCTGGGCTGCATCACCTGCGCGCTGTGCATCGATGCCTGCGATTCCGTGATGGACCGGCTCGGCCGGGAGCGCGGGCTGATTTCATACGCGACGCTGCGCGACTACGACGCCAATCTCGCGATCGCCACCGATCCGGCGAGCGGGACAATCGACCCGTCCCGGGTGCGGGACGAGAACGGGAGCTTCCGCGACAATCTTCGCCACTTCGACTGGCGGATCATCTTTCGGGTGCGGACGCTGATCTACACCACTGTATGGGCGGCAATCGGCGCCGCCTTGTTCATCGCGCTGATGGCGCGCGACAGGCTTGAGATCAACGTCCAGCACGATCGCAATCCGGTTGCCGTGACGCTCAGCGACGGCTCGATCCGCAACGGCTACACGGTCAAGCTGCTCAACATGATCCCGGAGCCCCGCGTGATCACGCTCGGTATCGAGGGTCTGCCCGGCGCGACGATGGAGATCAACGGGATCGACGATGCGGCCGATACCCGCTTCCAAATACCTGTGGAACCGGACAGACTGCGAACCTTGCGCGTCTTCGTTTCGCAACCGCCCGACAAGATCACGCCGGGCGCCACCGACTTCCGCTTCATCGCCAAGGACGGGAATTCGGACGAGACGGACAGCTACAAGGCGATCTTCGAGGTTCTGGAGGAATGATCATGTTGGCTCGCCTGTTTCGACCGCGCGAATTCACCGGCTGCCATATGGCCGCGGTGATGGCCCTGTTCTTCGGGACGATCATTTCGGTGAATCTGGTGCTTGCCTATTTCGCCAATTCCAGCTGGAGTGGGCTCGTCGTCCAGAACTCCTACGTGGAGAGCCAGCGTTTCGACGCTGTGACCGCGGCGAAGCGTCGCCAAGTGGCGCTCGGCTGGATCGTGAACACGTCTTACGTGGACGGGGTCTTCACGGTCAGTCTCGCCGACGGAACCGGGCGCGCCATCCGCGACGCGTCCGTCGAGGCGACGATCGGGCACCCGGCCTCCGAGCGGGAGGATCGCACCATCGTGCTGCAGGCTGACTCCGGCGGAACCTACGCCGCTCCGACCGAGCTCGGCGCGGGACTTTGGGAGGCCGCTATCGTCGTAACAGGGACGGACGCGCAGCCTTGGGAGAAATCGGTGCGGTTCGTGGTGGAGTAAGACGGTCATGAGCTGTTGTGGTGGTGCGCTGGCCACGAGCCTCGCGCTCGAAACCGTTGATCCGGCCAGCGCGCTGCGGGCCGAGGAACTGATGCGGTCGGGACGCGCCAACCAAGACGGCACGGTCCAGTACGTCTTCTCGGTTCCGGACATTTCCTGCGGACGCTGCATCACGACGATCGAAACGGCGCTGGCGCCGCTCGACGGCGTCGTCTCGGCGCGCGTCAATCTGACGATGCGCCGGGTGACCGTGGTTCTCGATGCCACGGACCGTTCGCCGCTCGTGGTCAGCGACGCCCTGGAGCGCCTTGGCTATGGCGCGACGCCGGTCGATATCGGTGATCTGGACGACCTTTCCCGCCAGCGGGAATCGGCCGGTCTGCTCAAGGCGCTCGCCGTCGCCGGTTTCGCGGCCGGCAACATCATGCTCCTGTCGGTGTCGGTCTGGTCCGGCGCCGACGCCGCGACGCGCGATTTGTTCCATCTGGTCTCGGCGCTGATCGCCTTGCCGACGGTGGCCTATTCCGGCCAGGTCTTCTTTCGTTCCGCCTTTGGCGCGCTCAGGGCCGGGCGCCTCAACATGGACGTACCGATCTCGCTCGCCGTGGTGCTGGCGCTCGCCATGAGCGTCTTCGAGAGTCTCACGGGCGGCGCTGAAGCCTATTTCGACGCCGCGGTGACGCTGCTCTTCTTCCTCCTGATCGGGCGCTATCTCGACCAGCGCATGCGCGAGCGCGCGCGAACCGCCGTCACCGGTCTCAGCCGTCTGGCGGTGAAGGGGGCGAGCCGGGTCGAAGACGGCGAGCTCTCCTATGCGCCGCTCGACGAGGTCCGGCCTGGCATGATCCTGCGTGTCGCCGCCGGCGAGCGGGTTCCTGTCGACGGTGTGGTGGTGCGGGGCACGAGCGACGTCGACCGCTCCCTCGTCAGCGGCGAGAGCGCGCCGTTTGCCGCGTCCGGCGGCGACCGGGTCGAGGCGGGGACGCTGAACCTCTCCGGTTCGATCGACATCGAGGCGCTGGCGACGGCGGAAAACTCCTTCCTCGCCGACATCATCCGGATGATGGAAGCCGCCGAGAACGGACGCGGACGCTATGTGCGCGTCGCCGATCGCCTGGCGCGGATCTATGCGCCGGCGGTCCATATCCTCGCCGCCGTCACCTTCGTCGGCTGGCTGGTGGCGACGGACGGCGACTGGTACGCGGCCACTTATGCCGCCATCGCCGTCCTGATCATCACCTGTCCCTGCGCGCTCGGACTGGCGGTTCCCGTCGTTCACGTCATCGGCGCGGCGCGGTTGTTCGAGAACGGCATCCTGATGAAGGACGGCTCGGCGCTGGAGCGCCTCGCCGAGGCCGGCCACGTCGTCTTCGACAAGACCGGTACGCTGACGACGGGCGTCCCCCGCGTGATTTCGTCGGATGTCGAGGGCGATGCGGCGGCGGCGCGCGCGCTGGCCGCGCATTCGACGCATCCGGCCTCAAAGGCGATCCTCGCTTTTCTCCCCGCCGGGGAAGCCCGATCGCTCTCGGCGGTTCACGAGGTGCCGGGCTGCGGCGTAGAGGGCGAACTCGGCGGTCGCCGCGCCCGTCTCGGACGCTCCGATTGGGTCGGCGCCCTCGCATCCGGCGACGGAGGGTCCGGGGCGCGGGCCGGCGGCGTGGCTTTCGCGCTGGAGGGCGGTCGTCTGTTTGGCTTCCAGCTGGCGGAGACGCTGCGCGGTGACGCCGCTGCGGCGATCGACGACCTGAAGCAGGACGGCCTGACTGTAGAAGTGCTGTCGGGCGACGCGGCCGAGCCAGTTGCGCGGATCGCCGGCGAACTCGGCGTTGCCGCAATGGCCTCCGGCCAGACGCCCGGCATGAAGATCGAGCATTTGCGTGGCTTGCAGGCGCGCGGGGCGAAGGTTCTGATGGTCGGCGACGGCCTCAACGATGCGCCGAGTCTCGCGGCCGGCGACGTGTCGATGGCGCCGGCGTCCGCTTGCGACGCCGGGCGGCTGGCGGCCGACTTCGTGTTCACGCGGGACAGCCTGTTGGCCGTGCCCTTCGCCCATTGGATCGCGATCAAGGCGAAGCGTTTGGTGCAACAGAATTTCGCGCTGGCGATTCTTTACAATTGCATCGCGGTGCCGTTGGCGATGGCCGGCTACATCACCCCGCTTGTCGCCGCCATCGCCATGTCCTCCTCCTCCATCGTCGTCGTCGCCAACTCCCTGCGCCTGGCCCGCGGCGGTAAGATGGGACGGCGGACCGAGGGCGCTTTCGCCCCGCGCACACCGCGGCTTTCGCCCGCGCGGCTCGTCAGAGAGGGCGTGGCATGAACGTCCTGATCTACCTCTTGCCGGTCGCGCTCGGGCTTGGAATGCTCGGCCTGCTGGCGTTTCTATGGAGCCTGAAGAGCGGTCAATACGAGGATCTCGACGGCGCCGCCGAACGAATCCTCTTGGATGCCGACGATCACGATTGAGGCCTGATACTGGCCCGCATCGAATCCTCCGCCCCCTTGTTTCCAGAGAGATTATGGCCATAATTATAGCCATAATAACGAGGTGCTCCCATGGACGTGACGGTCGCTGAGATGAAGGCCAACCTGTCAAACGTTCTGCGCAAGGCCGCCGCCGGCGCGGAGGTGCAGGTGACTCGGCATGGCAAGCCGTATGTTCGTCTCGGGCCGGCCCGGCCGGAACGGCCGACATTGCCACGGGTCGGTGCCTTTGACGGCCAGTTTCAGGTTCCGGATAACTGGGACGATATCGCGACCGGATTCGAGCCGTACATCGAATGACGGTAGACGCGTACCTGCTCGATTCGCACGTGCTGCTATGGGCTCTCTACGAAAGCGCCAAGCTGCCCGAGCGCTATCGGACGGTTCTTGCCGGGAGCGCCCAGACATTCGTCAGCGCGGCGACAGTATGGGAAGTGGAGATCAAGAAGAAGAACGGCGCGCTTCCCGTGCCGGACAAGATCTGGGAACAGTGCGCGCAAACCGGCCACCAATTCCTGCCGATCGACACGGCGCACGCGCGCGCGGCCGCCATGCTTCCGCTCTACCACCGCGACCCCTTCGACCGTATGCTGATTGCCCAGGCCCGGCTCGAAAGGCTGACGATCCTCACGGTCGACGGCGACTTCGCCAAATACGACGTGTCGATCGCCTGACACGATCCCCGGCGCGCCGGATCAGCCGGCTGTGGCATCCCCGCCGGGAGTTCCCTGGCCGCCCCACCGGCTCGCCGCCCAGACGATCAGCGGAATGCACCAGATCGCGATGGTGAAGAGGCCGAGGCCGGCGGCAATCGGCCGTTCGAAGAAGGCGAGGAAACTGCCGTCCGCCTTGATCATCGAGGTGATGAAGTTCTGCTCCAGCATCGGGCCGAGCACCAGCCCGAGAATCGCCGGGGCGATCGGAATGTCGTTTTCCTCCATGAGGAAGCCGAGGACGCCGAAGATCAGCATCAAGATGACGCCGAAGATCGAGTTGTTGATGGCGAACGACCCGACGATGCAGAACATCAGAATGATCGGCATCAGGACCCGGGTCGGGATCGACAGGATCCTCCCGGCCGTCTTGATCGCCACCCAGCCGAGCGGCAGCATGATGAGGTTGGCCAGGAAAAACACGATGAACACCGCATAGATCATCTGCGGGTTGGTGATGAAGACGGTCGGTCCCGGATTGATCCCCTTCACATAGAGGACCCCGATGACGATCGCGGTGATCGAGTCGCCGGGAATACCGAAGACGAGCGCCGGTATCCAGGCGCCGCTGACCGCGCCATTGTTGGAAGCGCCGGCTTCGACGAGCCCCTCCACATGGCCGGTGCCGAATTTCTCCTTTTCTTTCGAAAACCGCTTGCTGATCGCATAGGAGATCCAGGCGGCGATGTCGGCGCCGGCCCCCGGCAGCGCGCCGATGGCGGTGCCGACGACGCTGCCGCGCACGACCTGCGCCGGATAGCGGCGAAGGTTGATCCACTGGCCGCGAAAGATGCCGGGCTGCCCAGGCCGTTCGATCCGCGGGCGTTCCTGGCGCGTGACGACGGAGCGCAGCACCTCCGACACCGCGAACAGGCCGATCATCGCCGGAATGAACTGAACGCCTGCCAAAAGATCGACGATGCCGAAGGTGTAGCGTGGTTCGCCGGCCGGATTGTCGATGCCGACCGTCGCGGCGAACAGGCCGATGAGCAGCGAGATCAGGCCGCGCGGAACGGAACCCGGCGAGACGAAGATCGCGCAGGACAGACCGAGCACGACGAGCCAGAAATACTCGAAGGACGAGAATTTCAGCGCGATTTCCGCCAGTGCCGGCGAGGCGGTGACGAGAACGATCGTGCCGAAGATGCCGCCGATAGCGGAGAACACCAGTGCCGCGCCCAGCGCCTCCTCCGAAAGGCCCTTGCGGGTCATCCGGTAGGCGTCCTCGACATAGGCCGCGCTGGCCGGCGTTCCCGGCATCCGCAGCAGCGCACCCGGAATGTCGCCGGCGAAGATCGCCATCGCCGTCGCGGTGACGATTGCCGCGATCGCCGGGACCGGTTCCATGAAGAAGGTGACCGGCACGAGCAGCGCCGTCGCCATCGTCGCGGTCAGCCCCGGAATGGCACCGACGAACATGCCGAAGCAGGCCGAGCCGAGGATGACCAGAAGCACATAGGGCTGGAAGACGAGGGCGAAGGCCTCGGCGACGACGGACATGAACCCTACCAGAGAAAGCCGAGAAAGGCGTTGCGCGGAAGCGGCACCAGCAACAGCCGTCCGAAGGCCTGCTGAACGATGACGGCGGCCAGGATCGAAACGAGGATCGTCGTCAGTGGCTTGACCCGGAGCGTCAGCATCAGAGTGGCCATCACCATGAACGCCATCGGCACGAAGCCGATGAGGTCGGAGAAAAGGATGTAGATGACGATCAGCGCGAGCGAGACGGCGAGGCCGATGACGGATGCGGGCGAGCGCGCCCAGTCGGCGATGACCATGGCGGGTCGCCGCGCACCGGCCGCCACGCTGCGGCCAGTCATGTATACACCGAGTCCGAAGGTCAGCAGAGCGATCGTCTTGGGCATCGTCGCGGCGCCATAGGCCTGGCCGGGAATCGCCGAGAACTGCGTCGCTGAGAGGAAAATCGCGATGGCGCCGGCCAGAAGCAGGACGCCGAGGGTGAGATCATTGAGCTTCATCGACGCGCTCTTTTGGACCGGCAATGGCCGCGTGGCGGATCGCGTTCCGCGCGCTGGCGAGAGAGGAAGGCGTCCGGCCGCGCGGCCGGACGCACCTTGGCTGTCTCAGTTCTTCGCCAAGCCGGCCTCTTTCATCACCTCGCCGAGGCTGGCGTCGTCGTCGGCGACGATCTTCGTCGCTTCGTCGCCCCCCGCCCAGCGCACGCCGAACCCGCGATCCTTCATGAAGCTCTGATATTGGTCGCTGTTATAGGCCTTTTCGATGGCGCTGGTCAGCGTGGATTTGACGTCGTCCGGCAGGCCCTTCGGCGCGGCGACGGCGCGCCAGACCGCCAGGGTCCAGTCGGAATCGACCCCTTCCTTGAGCGTCGGCACGTCGGGGAACATGGCCTGGCGTTCACTGGACATGGATGCCAGCGGCCGGACCCGACCCGCCTCGATCATCGCGCGGCCCTCGGCCAGCGAAGACGGTACGATGTCGACGCCGCCGGCCACCATGTCGGTGATTCCCGGAGCCGCGCCCTGGCTCGGAACCCAGGTCACCTGATCCGGCGGCAGATCCTCCGACAGCAGCCAGCCGGCAAGGCCGAGATGCCAGATGCCGCCCTGACCGGTACCGGACGCCTTGAAGGTGCCCTTCGGCTGCGACTTGATGGCGTCGCGGAGCTGCTCGAGCGACTCGTATTCGGATTCGCTCGAGACCATGACGCCGCCCGGATCGGCGTTGACCAAAGCGAGGATGTCGAAATCCGCGTAGGTGAGGTCGGTGAGTCCTTGCCAATGCATCATGTCGATCTCGATCGTCATGATGCCCAGCGTGTAGCCGTCCGGCTCGGCATTGGCGATGGCGCTGTGACCGACGACGCCGGAACCGCCGGTACGGTTCACCACATTCACCGGCACGCCCAGTTCTTCCTGCAGCAGCGAGGCGAGGATGCGGCCGACCGCGTCGGTGCCGCCGCCCGCGCCCCAGGGCACGATCATCTGGATCGGCCGCTCGGGATAGGCCGACTGCGCCGAAGCGACGCTGATGCCGAGCACGCTCGACGCCATGAGCGCGGTGGCAAGGGCTATGATGGAACGTCTACGCATGTTTCCTCCCAGATGGCTTGCTCGCAAAAGTGCGACGCGAAGACCAGCGACCACGGGACCGCACCTTGGTGCCGCGCCAGCGATCATGCGATCTCGTCTCCCAGGCTGACTATCAGGCGCGCTAAGCGGCGTGTCAATGTATACCTTGTTTCCCGGCGAATCGCGGCCCATCGCGCACGCCGCCCGAGGCCAATCGGGGCGGCGAAACCCGAAATCGACAAGGTGGGCCCGGTTATCCTAGGTTGCCGGACGGGGCAGCGTGAATTCAGCGAATCTCATGTCGTATCCGCACAGTCGCGGACAGGTGGGGCGATCGCTTGCCTCGCGCCTACTCGAGCATCGGCATCGGACGGAGACGATCAGTTGGGAAAACACATCACAGGCTTGCAGGAGATCGAGGATCATTTCGATGCCGTCGTCCTCGATCAATGGGGGGTGCTGCACGACGGCGACGTCCTTTATCCCGGCGTCCTGGAGGCGCTTGCCCGACTGACCGACGCCGGCAAGACGATCGCGCTTCTGTCCAATTCGGGCAAGCGGGCGGCGCCGAACCGCGACCGCCTCGCCGGCTTCGGCATTCCGGTCGAGACGATGGAATGCATCATGACATCTGGTGAAGCGCTTTGGCACGATCTGGCGAACGGCGTCGTGAGGGGCTTCGGTCGCCTGTTCCCTGTCGCGGCGACCCCGGAGGACGCCATTGCGTGGGCGGAGGGTCTCGACGGGATTGCGCTCGCCGACACACTGTCGACGGCTGACGCGATCCTGATCATGGGCCTGCCTGACGATGCCGAACTGTCGTCCTATCAGGGGATTGTCGACGAGGCGCTGGCCCGCCGGCTGCCGGTCCTGTGCGCCAACCCCGATCGTGCCTCGCCGCGACCGGGCGGCAAACTGGTGGTGGCGCCGGGCTCCCTGGCGGCGCGCTACGAGGCGGCCGGCGGGCGCGTCGTCTGGTACGGCAAGCCGCATGCACGGGTCTTCGAGGCGACGGCTGAGGCGTTGGGCAATCCGAAGCAAGACCGCATTCTCATGGTCGGGGATTCGCTGCAACATGACGTGGCGGGCGCCAGTGCCGCCGGCTGGCGAACGCTTTTCGTCCGCGAGGGTCTTCATGCGCAATCCCTCGCCGACAAGCGCGGTGGCGACCTGGATGCGCAAATCGAAAAGCTCGCGAGCGAGGACGGCGCGCCGCTGCCCGATTACACGATAAAGATGCTGCAATGGGGGGACCATGACGCTCGATCCTGATTTCCTGGCGCTGTCGGCGCGCCTTGGACGTGATCCGCTTCGCGTCCAGGGGCCGGGCGGCAATACGTCGATCAAGTCCGGCACGACGATGTGGATCAAGGCCTCCGGCACCGAACTGGCCGACGCGCTCGACAAGCCGATCTTCGTTGCCGTCGATCGCAACGCGGCATTGGCCGAACTCGACGGCGCCGGCGACGGAAGCTGCAAGGCGGCGCTGATCGACCGCGGCTCCACGCTTCGCCCCTCGATCGAGACGACATTCCATGCGGTGTTCGACTGGGCCGTCGTGGCGCACAGCCATTCCGTGGCGACGATCGCCCACGCGACCTCGCCCGAGGGTCTCGCCGAGGCGCGGCGCAAGCTTTCCGATCTTAGCCCGGTCTTCCTTCCCTACTGCAAGCCCGGAGTGCCGCTGACGCGGGCCATCCGCACGGCGATCACGCCGGAAACCCGGGTGGTCATTCTGGAAAATCATGGGCTGATCTGCTGCGGCGGGTCGCCGGGCGACGTGGACGAGCTGATCGACGACATCGAGAGCCGCCTTGCTCTGTCGCCTCGTGAGGCTGCCGGCGAAACACGCGAGCACGCCGCGCCGCCGGCCAAAGGCTGGTCCTGGCATCGGCCGAGTGCCGCCCTGGCGTTTGACGACGACCTCAGCGCGCGCGCTGTGGCCGATTCCTACTATCCCGATCACGTCGTGTTCCTGGGCCCGGCCCTGCCGGTGATCGAGGCGGGCGAAATCGCAGCGCATATTGCGGCCACGCCACGCTTTCCCGCCGCGATCGTGCGCGGCCAAGGTGTCATGCTGCGCGACGACGCGACGCCGGCGCAAGGCGCCATGCTGACCTGCCTTTTCGACGTTCTCACGCGGGTACCGACGGATTGGACGCTGCGGGGCATCGGTCTGGACGCGGCGGCGGAACTCCTCGATTGGGACGCCGAGAAATACCGGCAGGCGCTCTCCAAAGGGGGAGGAGACGCGGCGTGAACCCGCTTTATCTGGGCCTCGACATCGGCACCTCCGGCGTGCGGAGCGCGATCGTCGATTCGGACAAAAACCTGGTCTCGACCGCTCGCGAGCCGATGCACTCGTCAATGGGGCACGACGTTTCCGCCGGAAGCTGGTGGGAAACGGTCTCCGCCTGTCTCGACGCCCAGGCGAAGACGCTCGTCGAGCAAGGCGGTTCGATGGCCTCGGTCCGCGCCGTCGCGATCGACGGTACCTCCGGTACAATGGTCCTGGTCGACGGCGACGCCCGGCCGGTGACGCCGGCGCTGATGTATGATTCCTCCGGTTTCGACGATGAGGCGGCGCGTATCGCGGCCTGTGCGCCGCAGGGTTCGATCGCGCGCGGAAGCGGCTCTGCCCTTGCCCGCATGCTGCGGCTCCAGAGCAACGATCCCGACGCGCGGGCGCGCCATCTTTGCCATCAGGCCGATTTCATCCTGGCGCGGCTGACCGGGCGGCCCGGACTGTCCGACGAGAACAATGTCCTGAAATTGGGCTACGACCTCGAAAACGAAACCTGGCCGGACTGGTTCGCGGCCTGCGGCGCGCGGATGGATCTGCTCCCGGATGTTTTGCGCGTCGGGGCGGTGGCCGGGACCGTCACGGAGGCAATGGCCGATCGGTTCGGCTTCGCGCGCGACCTGAAATTGCTCGCCGGCACCACCGACAGCGTTGCCGCATTCCTCGCCTCGGGAGCCGACGCGGTCGGCGATGCGGTGACATCGCTTGGCACCACGCTGGCGATCAAGCTCCTGTCGGACGTGCGGGTGGACGACGCAGCGCGGGGTATCTACAGCCACCGACTCGGAGACCGGTGGCTTGCCGGCGGCGCGTCGAACACCGGCGGCGGCGCCCTGCTGCATCACTTTTCCGCCGAGACCATCGCGGCGCTGTCCGAGCGGATCGATCCGGATCGGCCGACCGGGCTCAACTATTATCCGCTGGCGCGGTCCGGCGAACGCTTCCCGATCAACGATCCAGCGCTCGCCCCTCGGCTGACCCCCCGTCCAGACGACGATGCGGTATTTCTGCAAGGCATGCTGGAAGCGATCGCCCGGATTGAAGGCGAGGGCTACGCCGCCCTTGCCGCGCTCGGGGCGCCGACGCACGCCCGCGTTCTGACCGCCGGCGGCGGCGCGCAAAACGAGGCCTGGACGGCGATCCGGCACCGGACCCTCGGCTGTCCCGTCGAAAAGGCGCCCGAAGCCGAAGCCTCGGTCGGCATGGCGCTGCTAGCGCTGCGCGGTTTGGAGCAGGTCGAAGCCTGACCGGCGGCCTCCGCGGCCGTGATGGCGGGTGCCTCAGGCGTGCCGTCCGGCGCCGGATCAGCCGGGCTCATAACGGGCAACCGTCTGTTCGATGGCGCCGAAGATCGATCGGTGTTTATCGTCGAGCATCTCGATGCGCACGGCGTCACCAAAGCGCAGGAACGGCGTTTTTGGAGCACCGCCCGCGATCGTCTCGACGGCGCGCGATTCCGCCACGCACGCATAGCCGACGCCGCCATCCGCGATCGATTTGCCGGGTCCGCCGTCGCGCCTGTTGGAAACCGTGCCCGAGCCGATGATCGCGCCGGCCGAGAGCGGCCGCGTCCTCGCCGCGTGGGCGATCAGCGTCGGCAAGTCGAAACTTACGTCGATTCCGGCATTCGCCCGGCCGAACGGCTTGCCGTTGAGGTCGACATTGAGCGGCAGATGCAGCTTGCCCCCATCCCAGGCAGCGCCGAGTCCGTCGGGCGTCACCGCGACCGGCGAGAAGGCCGAGGGCGGCTTCGACTGGAAGACGCCGAAGCCCTCGGCGAGCTCCGCCGGGATCAGGTCGCGCAAAGAGACGTCGTTGACCAGCATGACGAGGCGGATCGCGGCGCGCGCCTCGTCGACGCTCGCGCCCATCGGCACGTCGCCGAGGATCACCGCGATCCCGCCCCCGATGTCGAGGCCGAAGCTTTCGTCCGGTAGGAGGATCGGATCGCGCGGACCGAGGAAGGCGTCGGAGCCACCCTGCTGGATCGGCGGGTCGCTCCGGACGCTCTCCGGGATCTCGGCGCCGCCGACCTTGCGGATCACTTCGATGTGGCTGTCGTAGGCCGAACCGGTCGCGAACTGAAACGCGCGGGGCAACGGGCTCATGGCGTCGTGCTCGTGAAACCGCTCGACCGGCACCGAGTCGCGTTCGAGACTGTCGGCGAGCGCTTGCAGATGCGGGGCGACGCGCGCCCAGTCGTCGAGCGCCCGTTGCAAGCTGGGCGCGAGGAACGAGGCGTCCGTCATCTGCGTGAGGTCGCGGGACACGACGACGAGTCGCCCGTCGCGGCTGCCGTCCTTGAGCGTTGCGAGTTTCATCGGTCCCACTTTCCTCGGATGCGCCGCTGAGGCGCTGTTTCGGTCCCGCCCCGCGATTCCTGTCGTTGCCCCGCCGGGTTTTCTTGGCAGTGCGGGTCAGATGCAGGGGAGGCGGGATTTAAGCATGAAGGCCATTGTCTCACCCAGCTTGACAGGCTTCGGCTCCATGGTCGAGGCCTTCTTGACGCCGGGTGCCGACGCCTTCGTGATGGCGTCACGCGGGCGACGAAAGCGTGGTCTTGCCTTCCGTCGTCAGAGTTCCAATTTTCCGGCGGAAGGACATCCATTCCGCCGCGAGCGGCGCAGCGAAAGGCTATTTCCATGACCATCAGACTTGCCACCATAACCGGACTCATCGTCGCGACCATGAGTGTTTCGGCCTGCACCACGACCCAGAAGACGGTCGGCGGCGCCGTCGTCGGCGGCGTCGGCGGGGCGGTCTTGGGCGACGCGGTCGCGGGAACCGGCGGAGCCGTGGTCGGCGGCGTCGCGGGTGCGGTCGCCGGCGGCGCGGTCGGGCGCAATCTGCGGTAAGCGCCGGACCGATCGATCAGTCCGACCCTCGCCTGGAGGCGGGCATAAAAAAGGCCGCGCTTTTTTCGAAGCGCGGCCTTTTCGATTGGCTGAGATTTACGCGTCAGCCGTTGGTGAGCGGCGAGATCGAGATTTCGACGCGGCGGTTCTGAGCCCGGCCCTGCTCGGAGGCGTTGGAGGCGACCGGCTGGCTTTCGCCGAAGCCCTGGGTGTTCAGACGGCGCGGGTTGACGCCCTGGCTGGCCAGGAACTGGCTGACCGAGGTAGCGCGCTGCTGCGACAGCTGCAGATTATAGCCGTCCGAGCCCTGGCTGTCGGTATGGCCGTAGACGTCGACGATCGACTTGTCGAACTCCTGCAGAACCAGCGCGACCGAGCTGAGCGTCGGATAGAAGGCCGGCAGGATCGACGACTGGTCGCTCGGGAAGGTGATATTCGACGGCATGTTGAGGATGATGCGGTCGCCGGCGCGGGTGACCGAGACGCCGGTGCCCTGGAGCTGCCGGCGCAGCTTGTCTTCCTGGGAATCCATGTAGGCGCCGACGCTGCCGCCCGCCAGCACACCGACGCCAGCGCCGATCAGCGCGGCGCGTCCAGAATCGGCGCCCGTGGCCTCGCCGACGAGATAGCCGCCGAGCGCGCCGACACCGGCCCCGATGCCGGCCCCGCCGACGGTATTGGAGAGCTTGGCTTCACCCGTATACGGGTCGGTCGTGCAACCGGCGACGGCGGTGGTCAGCGCAAGGGCGAGGGCGAGCTTTTTCATGGGCGATATCCAGTGTTTCCTTCGGGGCCTTCACGGCCCGCTTCGTGTCCATTCGCGGTGGGCGTTAATGACTACAGATGACTGAAATAGGGCTGACCAGATAGCCGCCGCAATTGCACTCCAGCGTTACCCACAGGCAACATAGGGAACGTCCAGGTCCTTGTGTCATACAAAAAGAACGCCCGGCCTCGCAAAGCGACACAGGCCGTTCTTTGAGTTGCGCTGGCTCAGGCCGCCCGCTGCTTTTCCAACAGGCCGCGATTGATCAACAGTTCGGCGATCTGAACGGTGTTCAGCGCCGCGCCCTTGCGCAGATTGTCGGCAACGATCCAGATGTTCAGCCCGTTCTCCAGCGTCTGGTCCTCGCGGATGCGGGAAATGTAGGTGGCGTCCTCGCCGGCCGATTCATACGGCGTGATGTAGCCGCCGTCCTCGTGCTTGTCGATCACCAGGCAGCCCGGCGCCTCGCGCAGGATCGCGCGCGCCTCGTCGGCGGTGATCGGGTTCTCGAACTCGATATTCACCGCCTCGGAATGGCCGATGAAGACCGGCACGCGCACGGCCGTGCAGGTGACCTTGATCTTCGGGTCGAGCATCTT
Organism: uncultured Aurantimonas sp.; assembly: GCA_947488615.1. GTDB lineage: Bacteria > Pseudomonadota > Alphaproteobacteria > Rhizobiales > Rhizobiaceae > Aurantimonas. The sequence continues at coordinate 54,213 of CANKZU010000005.1, read as the reverse complement.
CTTGGTCTCGGCCATCACCTTCCACTCTTCCTTGGTGGAACCGTCCTCCATGAAGACGTCGATGTGGGGAATGACGTTGAAGGCGATGCGCTTGGTGAACGTCTTGCGCTCGATCTCGTCGGCGACGAACACCGCCCGGCTCTGGGTGAACAGCTCGTCCATGCCGTCCTTGCCGGCGCCCGATACGGACTGGTAGGTGGCCACCACGATGCGCTTGATCTTGGCGTGGTCGTGCAGCGGCTTCAGCGCGACGACGAGCTGCGCGGTGGAGCAGTTCGGGTTGGCGATGATGTTCTTCTTCGTGAAACCCGAGATGGCGTCGGCGTTCACCTCCGGAACGATCAGCGGCACGTCGGGATCGGTGCGAAAGGCCGAGGAATTATCGATCACCACGCAGCCCTTGGCCGCGATCTTCGGGGACCATTCCTTGGACACGTCGCCACCTGCCGACATCAGGCAGATGTCGGTTCCGGTAAAGTCGTACTGGTCGAGCGGCTTCGTCTTCAGCGTCTTGTCGCCGAAGGAGACCTCGGTTCCCAGGCTACGGCGCGATGCGAGCGCCACCACCTCGTCCGCGGGAAAGCCGCGCTCGGCGAGGATGCTCAGCATTTCGCGCCCGACATTGCCGGTGGCGCCGACGATGGCGACCTTGTAACCCATGGGATGCAATCCTTCGCTCTCCCCGTCTGATCATCGCACGCTCGTCTACCGCCCCGGGGGAGACAAGCGGGGCAGACGGCGTCAGATAATCGACGTTTTGATCGTGGAGCGCGCGAACATAGCCTGCGATATGCGCGGAGACACCGCGCTTGTCAATCGGGTCGTCCGGAACGAAAAAAGGCCAGCCCCCTTTCGGAAGGCCGGCCGTTCATTTCGGGGACGCAACGGGCAGAGTCGCCCAACGGCCCGCGATCACTGCGACGAGGAACGAAAGCTAGACCCGACGCGGGTCGCGCTTGGGCTCGCTGTCGCGATTCAGAAACTTCTTGGCGACCCAGCCGACAAAGACGGCTTTCAGGATACCTCTAATCATCGTGCTCTCCTTCGACTTATTGAGGATACAATGACTGATGCAGCCAAGTGGTTGCATGTCCGGCTCAGGCGGCGAGCTTCTTGCGGAAACTGTCGCGCACCGCGTCGCCCATCTCGGCCGTGCCGACCTTCCGGCAACCGTCGGCCATGATGTCGCCGGTGCGGATGCCGCTGTCGAGCACCTCGGCGATCGCGGCTTCCAGCGCGTCGGCCTCGGCGATCATCTCGCAGGAATAGCGCAGGCACATCGCGAGAGAGGCGATCATCGCCAGCGGGTTGGCGATGCCCCGGCCGGCGATGTCGGGTGCCGAGCCGTGAACCGGCTCGTAAAGCGCGCGCCGCTTGCCGGTCTTGGCGTCGACGGCGCCGAGCGAGGCCGAGGGCAACATGCCGAGCGAGCCGGTCAGCATCGCCCCGATGTCCGACAGCATGTCGCCGAAGAGATTGTCGGTGACGATGACGTCGAACTGCTTGGGCGCGCGCACCAGCTGCATGCCGCCGGAGTCGGCCAGCATGTGTTCGAGCTCAAGGTCGGCATATTCGTCCCGGTGGATCCGCGTGACCACCTCGTTCCAGTAGAGCCCCGACTTCATCACATTGCGCTTTTCCATCGACGTCACCTTGCCGCGGCGGGTCCGGGCGAGGTCGAAGGCGGCGCGGGCGATGCGCTCGATTTCATAGGTTTCGTAGATCTGGGTGTCGATGGCGCGTTTCTGGCCGTTGCCGAGATCGATGATCTCCTTCGGCTCGCCGAAATAGACGCCGCCGGTCAGCTCGCGCACGATCAAGATGTCGAGCCCCTCGATCACCTCGCGCTTCAGCGAGGACGAGCCGGCCAGCGCCGGATAGCAGATTGCCGGGCGCAGATTGGCGAACAGCTCCATGTCCTTGCGCAGGCGCAGCAGCCCTGCCTCGGGCCGCAGATCGTAGGCGACCCCGTCCCATTTCGGCCCGCCGACCGCGCCGAACAGGATCGCGTCGGCTTGCATCGCCAGATCCATCGTCGCATCCGACACCGGCTTGCCGCAATCGTCATAGGCCGAACCGCCGACGAGCGCGGTTTCGGTCTCGAAGCCCGCGTCGGTCGCCTCGTTCAACAAGGCGACGAGCTTTTCGACCTCCGCCATCGTTTCGGGGCCGATGCCGTCGCCGGGAAGCAGCAGGAGCTTGGTGGTCATGATGCGGTGTCCTCCGTCGCATAAATACAGTCGGCGACGGATTTACACGAAAGACGCGCGAGGGACAGCTGGCCGATGACCGGGACGGAATCTTCCCTGGAGCGCGGACGAATGCCGGGAATCGCCGTCACATCGATTTGAGATGTTTTGATTGTTCTATCCCCGGCTAATTGCGCATGTCTCGACTCCAGCGATTTTGGACCGCGCGCAGGCAGGGGAAAGCATTATGATTCGTATCGGCAAGGGAATGGCGGCCGGCTTCGTGGCGACGGTTCTGCTCTCGATCCTGATGGTGATGAAGGGCACGATGGGGCTGATGCCGCAACTCGACGTCATCCGAATGATCGCCGGTATGACGGGTATGTCGGCTGCTCTCGCCTGGGGCGTTCATTTCCTGTTGGGCACGGTGATCTGGGGCGGCCTGTTCGCCTGGATCAATCACGCCATTCCGGGCGACACCCAATGGCTGCGCGGCATCATCTTCGGCGTCGGCGCCTGGCTGGCCATGATGGTGCTGGTCATGCCGGCGGCGGGACAGGGGCTGTTCGGTCTGCAGCTTGGCATCATGGCTCCCGTGATGACACTCATTCTGCATGTCATATATGGCGCGGTCTTGGGCGCCACCTATGGGGGGGTGGTCGGATTGGAAGCCGAAACGCCGGCCGAGCGCCGGCACTGACAGCTCCCGGGAGGCAACGACGGGCGGTTGGCAAGGGGTTTTTATACCTTCCGATCGCCCGGCCAACGATCATTCAGAACAACTCACGACATTCGATGCGCGGCGAGCCGGATTTCGGATGGCTTCAACCCGCCGGGATCGGCTTGGACGCCAACTCGTCCGCGCTGGCGCGCACGAAGCCGTAACTCTCGTAGATCGCCTGCGCCTCGTCGGAGCGCAGATACTCAAGAAACGTTTCTGCGTTGTCCGGATTGCGGGCGTTTGTCAATTTGCCGATGGCATAGGCGACCTTGTCCTGCTGGTTCTGCGGCGCAGGAATCTCGACGCCGTCGATCTTGCGTCCCTCGGCCTTGGCGTGGCGCACTTCGGTTTCCCAGACGATGCCGACATCCGCCTCGCCGGCTTCGATGCGGTCGGGCGTCTCGCGATGGTGGCGTTCGGTGAACCAGGTCTTGCCCTCCACAGCCCAGCAGCCCTTGCAGTCGGCGTTTCCGGTGACTTTTTCGTGGATGCCCATGTCCTTGAGCATCTGCGATCCGTAGAAGCGGAAAATGCCCTCGGTCTGCGGGTTGGGATGGGACTGCACCAGATCGTCGCGGGCCAGATCCTCCGCGCCCTTGATGTCCTTGGGATTGCCTTCCGCGACCATCAGGGACAGCCGATTGTGGGTATAGACCATATAGGCCTCCATCAGATCGGCGGCTTTCAGCTTCTTCAAGTGGCCGAGATTGACGCTGGCGTAAAGATCCGGATTCTGCGCCGTATCCTTGCCCTTGATCTGGCCCTGTTTCAGGATTTGCTGGTTGAGAATCTGCCCCGGCGGGATGGTCTCGACATAAACGGTAGCGATGGCGGGATTCTTCGACTGAAAGTCCTCGATCAGCTCTTCCATGACCATGAATTGGTTGCCGGCCAGATACATGACCAGATCGGCCGTATAGGTATCCTCGATCGCGCCGTATTCGACCTCTCCACCCGCGGTGAAGGTGCGGTAATCCTTGTCGCCGCTTTCTTCTTCCTGCGCGAGTGCCGCGCCGGTGAAGAAAATCGCGGCAATTGCGGTCGTAAGTAACCTGTTTATCATTCGTCCTTCCTCCCTTGAAGACGGACAAATTCATACATGTGAATGTGCGAATGTAAAGCGGGGAGCCTCACCGACCGGATTGAGGAATTTCCACCGGGAAAAGCGGGCTTCACCATCGTGATGATGATGCGTCCACCTGCTCGGTGGATGGGCTGGTTCGTGTCGCTCGGCCTTGGCAATCGTCACAAATGCGACGCCAGTTTGCGGACGAGCTGCCTGCGCTGGTGGCGCGTATGGAGTTGTCGCGTCCACAGCGTGTCGGGGCGGATGCGCAAACCACCGGCGTCTTTGGGCACGAAGGAGAAGCGCCGCGATGCCCCGACGGGCAGCCTGTCGGAGCCATAGAGCGCGACGACGGTGAGTTCGATGGCGGTCACCGCGTCGGTCCAGTCGTGCAGCCGGGCGAGTTCAGGGTCGGTTTCGGCCAATTGGGCGATGAACTCGTCGAAATGGCCGATGTCGAGATACTCGCCGGCCGATAGACTTCCCTGGCGCATCGATGAGCGCGGGTCCATACCCAGATCCTCCGGCAGGTCGCGCAGATCGGTGAGGGCGTATTCGTAGGATTTTTCCGCGGTCACAAGTGTCGCGACGATACTTGTCACATAGAGCGGTTCGGCGCTCATGCTGGTGATCAGACATCGTGACCGCAGACCCTGGCCGGCGCCGCGGCTGATCAGGATCGACGACCGGCGCTGACGCCGGTAGCCGTTCAGCAGAAGCTGCAGATAGACGATCCATACGCCCAGCATCGCGGTACTGACCGCGAGACTGATGAGGTCGGTGTTTTTTGACAGCCAGTTCCACATGGTGTCCGCTCCTGTGCTTGTTCCGGCGGCCGCCCCCTGCGTCAACCGCCCGCAGAACGCGGGAACGCGCCGATCGATCCGTAGGGGGGAATCGCGCCGCGATCACGCCGAATCGTAAAAGCGTGACTCGCTTGGGCCCCGGCCGACGCGCACAATCGCGCGAAAGGCTGCCGCGTGTGGCGCGAGAGCGGGAGGACGTGATGTATCTTCGATGGGCAACGGGCGCATTAGTCGTCGCGCTAACTCTGCTGATGTGGATCGGGCCGGCCAGCGCCAATCCCGCGCGGTGGACGGCCGAAGGCTGGCGGACCGATTTCTCCAAACAATCGGTCGACCTGACGGAAATCATCTCCGGCGGTCCGCCGAAGGACGGCATCCCGGCGATCGACGATCCGCGCTTCGTGACGGCTGCCGAGGCGGACAATCTCCAGCCGCGCGAGCCGGTGATCCAACTGACCGTCGGGGGCGAGACCCGAGCCTATCCTTTGAGCATCCTGATGTTCCACGAGATCGTCAACGATACGGTCGCCGGTATCCCGGTCGCCGTCACCTATTGTCCGCTCTGCAACGCGGCGATCGTCTTCGAGCGCGAGCTCGACGGAAAGATCCTTGATTTCGGCACGACCGGAAAGCTGCGCCATTCGGACCTCGTCATGTATGACCGGCAGACGGAAAGCTGGTGGCAGCAATTCACCGGCACGGGGATTGCCGGCGCCATGACCGGCAAGACGCTCGACGTCATTCCCTCGGGCCTCGTCTCCTGGCAGGCCTTCGCCAAGCGGCATCCGGGCGCCAAGGTGCTGGCGCCGCCGACGAACATGAGCCGGCCCTATGGCCAGAACCCCTATGTCTCCTACGACAGCTCGGCGATGCCGTTCCTCTATCGCGGCGACATGCCGGACGGGATCGAGCCGATGGCGCGCGTGGTGGTCGTGCGCGCGGCGGGAACCAACGAGCCGGTCTCCATCGTCTCCTTGGCGAAGCTGCGTAAGGGCGGCAGCCTCGAGCGTGGCGGCTATCGCCTGAGCTGGGAAGAAGGCCAGGCCTCGGCGCTGGATACGCGCGAGATCGGCAAGGGCCGCGAGGTCGGCACTGTCAGCGTCACCGGACCGGACGGCAAGCCCGCCGTCCACGACATCACCTTCGCCTTCGTCGCCCACGCCTTCCATCCGGAAATGACGATCGAGGGGTAGGCCCTGATCAGCCGCGAAAGGCCGTCGCCTCGATCTCGACCTTCATCTCCGGCCGGAGCAAACCCGCGACGATGATTGTCGCGGCAGGGCGGATGTCCGCGAGCCAGCGGCCGGTCACCGCGAAGACCTCGGAGGCCAGCGCGGCGTCGGTGACGATATAATTGATGCGCACGATGTCGGCGAAGCCGAAATCCGCCTCGCGCAAGGCGGCGTCGATGGTGCGCAGCGTGTTTTCCGCCTGCCCGGCGGCGCTGTCGGGCATGTCCATCGAAGTATAGTCGTAACCCGTCGTGCCAGCGACGAAGCACCAGCCGCCGACCGCGACGGCGCGGGAGTAACCGGCCTGCTTTTCGAAGGGCGAGCCGGTGGAGACGAGGCGGCGGTTGGTCGCATTCATGGCGTTTCGACCTCGCAATCGTTCCGACGATGACGCCCGGTTCGATCCAGCCGATCGCCCTCAGGCCCAGGGGCGGCGTTCGGCCAGCTTGGTCTCGTAGGTGGCGATCGAGCCCGCCTTCTCCATGGTCAGGCCGATATCGTCGAGACCGTTGATGAGGCAGTGCTTGCGGAACGGATCGATCTCGAAGGAGATCTCGCCGCCGTCCGGCCCTGCGATCGTCTGCGTTTCAAGATCGATGGTGAGGCGCGCATTCGAGCCGCGCTCGGCGTCATCCATGAGGAGATCGAGCTGTTCCGGCGTGACGCGGATCGGCAGAATGCCGTTCTTGAAGCAGTTGTTGTAGAAGATGTCGGCGAAGGACGTGGAAATCACGCAGCGGATGCCGAAATCCAAGAGCGCCCAAGGCGCGTGCTCGCGCGACGAGCCGCAGCCGAAATTGTCGCCCGCGACGAGGATTTGGGCGTTGCGATAGGCTGGCTTGTTGAGGACGAAATCGGGATTCTCCGATCCATCCTCGTTGTAGCGCGGCTCGGCGAACAGACCGGTGCCGAGGCCGGTGCGCAGGATCGTCTTCAGGTAATCCTTCGGGATGATCATGTCCGTATCGACATTGACGATCGGCAAGGGGGCAGCGATCCCGGTCAATTTGTCGAACTTCTGCATAACGGTCTTCCTTCGTCACGGCGGCTCATCGTCGCGTGGTGGAATAGCATTTCGGCTAGGGCGCGCAAACTCTCAAGAGTTTTGCGGGGTCGGCGATTGCCTGTTTGGTCTGAATCGGCGATGAGTTTCGCCATGATGACATCATTGCGCCCCCGCCGCTCGCTTCTGTTCGTTCCCGCCGCCAACGCGCGCGCGCTGGAAAAATCCGCCGGCCTTGCCGCCGACGCGCTGATCTACGATCTGGAGGATTCCGCCGGTCCGCAGGAGAAGGCGGCGGCCCGCGACAGACTGGCCGCCCATCTTGGCGCCGACGGTTTCGCCGGCGAGCGCGTCATCCGGGTCAACGCGCTCGATACGCAATGGGGCGCCGACGACCTGCGGATGGCGGCGAAAGCCGGCGTCGATGCCGTCCTGCTTCCCAAGGTCGAAACGGTCGAGACGCTGCGCCAGGTTGCCGATACGCTAACAGAGGCGGGCGCACCGGACAGCGTGAAGCTATGGGCGATGATCGAAACGCCGCTCGGCATCCTCGACGTGGGCAAGCTCGCCGCCGCCGGGCGCGACTTGCGAGTGACGGTCCTGATGGTCGGTCCCTACGACATCGCCCTGTCGACGGGCATCCAGCCCGGCTCCGACCGGGCCGAATTGATGCCCTGGATCATGCAGATCATGGTGGCGGCGAAAGCCTATGGAATGGCGGTGCTCGATGGCCCCTATGCCAATTTCCGCGATGAGGCGGGCTTTGCCGCCGAATGCGCGGCGGGGCGACGGATGGGCTTCGACGGAAAAACGCTCATTCATCCCACACAGATCGCAGCTGCCAATGCCGCCTATTCGCCCGACCCGGCCGCCATCGCCTGGGCCGAGCGGATCGTCGCCGCCTTCGCCAAGCCCGAGAACGCCGACAAGGGCGTGCTGCAGATCGAGGGACGCATGGTCGAGCGGCTGCATCTCAAGCAGGCGCAAAAGCTGCTGGCGATGCGCGAGGCGATTGCCGAGCGGGAGGCGGCGCAATGAAGCTCTACCGTTTCCTGTCCGGCGTCGACGACTCCACCTTCTGCCACAAGGTGTCGCTGGCGCTCTCCAAGGGTTGGGAGCTCTATGGCTCGCCGACCTACGCCTATGACGCGGCAACCGGCGCGATGCGCTGCGGCCAGGCCGTAGTGAAAACGGTCGCGGGCAAGGATTACGACCCGGCGATGAAGCTCGGCGAGCAGTAACGTGGGTCCGGGCGCGCCGGTTTCGAGTGACGAAGCGATGAAGCGCGGATCGGGAGGCCGTATGGCATTCAAGCGCCTCGCCGCCAGCCTTGCTTCGGTCGTGCTCATTCTTGCGCTGGGCACGCTCATCCCGCGCGGCGGACCGGGTGACGGAGCGGGCGAGCCGCCGACCCGCACCGTTCTCGTCCTTTCCAATGCCATCCACACCGATATCGCGCTGCCGCTCGACGCTGAAACACGCGGCGTTTTCGGCTTTGTGAGAGAAAGCGGCCTGGCGATCGACCAATCCGGCGCCGAATGGCTGGTGCTCGGATGGGGCGGCGAGCAATTCTACGTGCGAACGCCGACCTGGGCGGACCTCGAAATGATGCCCGTGATCCGATCGATCCTCGGCGATCGCTCGGTGCTGCATGTCGCACTCTCCGGTCCGATCGATCCGGATGCGCCCTTCGCCACCCGCATTGTCCTGAGCGAGACTGACTTCAGCGCCTTGCGTGCCTCGATCCTGGCGGGTTTCCAGAGACGGGAGAACGGCGCGCCGGACATCCTGGAAGGGACCGGATACGGCCTTTTCGACCGCTTCTATCGCGCGAAGGGCGACTTTCAGGTCCTCTTCGGCTGCAACACCTGGACCGGGCAGGTCCTTCGCGAAGCCGGCGTGACGACAGGGATCTGGACGCCGCTGCCGTTTCTCCTGAGGGCTTCGCTCGACCTGCACAACTGAGCGCGCGCTCCGCTTGGCGAAACAGCCGAGCTCAGCCTGCGGCCGCTTCGAGCGCCTCCATGTCGTCGTCCGAGAGGCCGAAATGGTGGCCGATCTCGTGAATCAGCACATGCGAGACGAGCGTGCCCAGCGTTTCCTCGTGCTCGGCCCAATAATCCAGGATCGGCCGGCGGTAGAGGAGGATACGGTTCGGCATCTCGCCTGTCACCGGGCTGTCGATGTCCCCGATCCCGCGGCCCTCGAACAGGCCGAGAATGTCGAAGGGGCTTTGCAACTCCATCTCGCGGACCACGTCGTCGTCGGGAAAGTCGGCGACGTAGAAACGAATCTCGCCGGAGAGCGCCCGGAACGCATCGGGAAGCTCGGCATAGGCCTTGACCGCGATCGCCTCAATGACGTCGAGCCCCGGGGCCATTGCCGTTTCCCACGACTGTGCGTCGGCGTTGCTATCCATCAAGGCTCTTTCGGTTGTCGTTCATGCGTTGCCAGCCGCTCAACGGCCGACCGGCTGGGCGGCATACCAGGCGGCGACCGCCGCGATCTGCGCCTCGGTCATGTTGATCGCGATCGGCGTCATCAGGCGCGAGAATTGCGTACCACCGCGCAGGCCTTCCTTCCACAGTTCCAGATGCGTCCTCGCGTACCATTCCGGCTGGCCGCCGAGATAGGGATAAAGCGGGTTCTTCGCCCGTCCATCGGCGCCGTGGCAGCTCTCGCAGGAGGGAATCTTGCGGGCTGGAAGACCCTCCAGGGCGATCCGGCGCCCGAGATCGCGCATGGCCGCCGCGTCTTCGGGGAGGCCTTCGGCCGCCGCCGCACTGGTAACGATGGCGTTGGCGCTTCGCGTGTTCGCCGGGAAAATCTGCGCCGGAACGCCGTCGGGCGGTGCGCTTGCCGGTTGTGCTTCGGCCTCGGCGATCTGACCGGCGAGTGAAGGGTCCTCGCTTGGCTCGCCGGCATCGCGCTTCACCGGCATACCGGCATACCATTCGGCCAGCGCGGCCAGTGTCGCGTCATCGTAGCGCCTGGCCGGCGGCTGCATCAGGCCGGAATGGCGGAAGCCTTCCGAATAGGCTCTGAGCGTTCCCAGAAGATAGGCTTCCGGCTGGCCGGCGATGACCGGGAAGGCGCCGGCGGATTCTTCTCCGCCCCGGCCGAGGCCGTCGCGCCCGTGGCACCGCGCACAATCCGCCAACGCGTTCTCGAAGAGACCGTCGAGCGCCGCGGTCGTCTCGCCGCCGACCTCCAGCTTTTCATCTCCGCGTTTTCCATCGAGGGCGAGCTCGGCGTAGCGCTCGGCAGTCATCTCCGGCAGCGCGCGCAGGAAGGCGACCTGCGCCCAGACCTCGTCGTCGCGCTCTTGGGTCACCCAGGACGGCATGCCGGAATATTTGATGCCGTGTTTGGCGATCCAGAACAGCTCCCGGTCTTCCCAGTCCCGGACCTTTTCCGCGAGTTGCGGCGGCGCCGGCATCATAGAAAGGGCGACCGGCGATTGCGGTACGCCGGGCGCGCCATGGCAGAGGGCGCAGCCGGTGGCGAAGTGTCCTGCCGCGCGTTGGACAAGCGAAGGGTCGTCGAGGTCGATGTCCTCGGGCACGGAGATCAGCATGGCCTGGCGTGCGACGGTGTTTTTCATCGTCCAGTGCAAGAACCAGCCGACCGGTCCGAAATGTCCCGAGGACGCGGCGATGGAGACCATGCCGGAGAGGCTGATGGCGAAGGCAAACGCCACGGCACCGATCGCGGCGAGGAGAAGCTTCTTCCAGGTGAGGATGAAATCGATCCGCATCAGCCGGTCCCACCGCTGGGTGCTCGCTCGCGCAGGATTGAGGCGAGAAGCGCCAGTCCGCCTGTCAGATAGGCCGCGCCGCCGACGAGCAACATCAGGACGCCGCCGAGCTGCTGGTCGCCCAGCGGCGTCAGCGCGGCGGCGGGCGAACAGAATTCGGCGCAGGCATAAAGCGGGCGCGGCGCCAGCAAGAGCAGCGCACCGAGCAGCGTCATATGCATCGAGGTGACGAGAAGGGCGACGACGCCCGCGGCGCGAGCGGCCGGCCGGCCATCGCCCGCCGCGCCGATGGCGCTGGCCCACAGCAGAACGCCGGCGGCAAGAAACGAGGCCTGTTCGAGGACGAAGATCGATGCGTCGGCGCGCGCCGCGTCGTGCAACGCCGGTGCGTGCCAGGCCCAGACCGCGACGAACTCGACCAGCGAGGCGGCGATGGCGGCAGCCGGAGACAGCCCGGCGATCAAACCGGGAAAGGCGCGCGCCAAGCCGAGCGCGAGCAGCGGCGCGGCGAGGACGACGAGGCCCATATGCAGCGCCATATGGGCGGCGAAGGAGCCTCGAGCGCTCTCCGGCAGAGGCCCGAACCACAGAAGCGCGAGCAGGAGAAGACCGGCGGCGAGCGGCCAGAACCGCGCGAAGCCGGAGCACCGGGATGTCGCCGGCGTCATGGCCGGGCCAAATCCGACAAGGGTGGGCGCGCTAGTCCTCATCGGCAATCCGCATTGATCAGGACCGGCAGGGCGACGAAGAGCACCGAGACGAAGGACAGCGCGGCGAGCAGCACGGTGGAGAATTCCAGAAACCGCTCGCGCCCGGCCCCGCTATCCTCGTCATTGTGAAAGCCGCTGCCGCCTTCCGTGCGCCACTCGTGCAGCGCCCGCCGGAACACGATCGCGATCAGCACCAGAGCCAGGAGTGTCACGATCGCGATGGCGATCCGCACTCCGCCGATGGTCTCGAAAACCTGGACGTTCGGCGCGCATGCATAGGCCGCAAGCACATAGGAGATGAGGAAGTGCAAGGCCCAGACCGTCGGCGGCGTGATCAGCGTCCAGAGATTGTCGCGGGTCTGTCTGTCGGTGTTCATCGCCCTCTCCTCAGACCGCCAGCGGGAAGAGCGCGATGGTCGCAACGGTGATCAACGCCGTCGCGGCCATGAAGTGCCAATAGAGCGCGACATTGGCGATATCGATGTCGTAGACCGGCGTCAGCCGGCCGGCGACGGATCGCGCCAGGCAATAGCCGAGCATCAGGGCGCCGACAGCGCCATGGACGGCGGTCCAGATGACCAGCACCCAAACCGTTGCCGGATAGACATGCGTCACGGGGTCGAGACCGGTGACGGTAGGCGCCCAGACGAGGGCCGCGCCGCCGCCAAGCGCCAGCAACGCGCCGCCGCCCATCAGCGCCCGCGCTATGCCGACCGAGCCGGCGCGGTTGATCGTCAGCGCCAGGCGGGCGGCGATCCACCCGCCGACGAACAGCGCCAGCGCGATCAACGGCCAGATCAGTCCCGGCCCCTCGATACCGGCCGGCGGAAAGTTCTCGTGAACGGTAAAAAAGAAGAAATAGCCGAACACCAGCGACAGGAAGGCGGTGCCGTCGCCGACCATGGTGATGAACATCGCCCACCAGCCGACGGATTTCGGGCCGGAAAGATAAAGCGGCAGCGTCAGCCCACGGCCGACATCCTTGTCCGGTTTCTCCGGAATGATGGCAGTGCCGCGCCACAGCCAGACGAGAATCGCGGCGGTCGCCAGCACCATCGCGGCGATGGTCGCCAGCCACCAGTGGAAGGTCGCGAAGATGAACACCGCGCCAAGGAAAATCGCCGCCCAGAAGGTCATGAAGGTGGGGCCGGGAACCCGCAGGCACTGTTCCGGCGTCGCGTCGAGGACGCCGGTCACCATCGTCTCGCGCTTCATCTCCTCGGCATCCGGCATGTAGAAGCGGCCCATGTCGACGTCTTCCATGAAGTTCGGCTGCTCCCACAGTGGATAGCGGGTGGTGACGAGCGGGATCGAGCGCACCCCCCAGCCCTTGTCCTCGGTCTCGGCCAGCCATTCGAGCGTGCCGGCGTTCCAGACATTGCGCTCGGCGCGCGGCAGATGGCGGCTTGGTCGCAGGACGTCGAAGACGACGACGAGGAAGCCGGCGGCGAAGACGAAGGCGCCGACCGAGGAGATCAGATTGGGGATTTCGAGCCCGAGTTCGGCGGGGTAGGTCCAGATGCGGCGGGGCATGCCCATCAGGCCCGACCAGTGCATCGGCAGGAAGGCGACGTTGAAGCCGACGAACATCAGCCAGAAGGCGATCTTGCCGAGACCGTCGGACAGCTTTCGTCCCGCCAGCATCGGCCAGAAATAGTAGATGCCGGCAACGACCGGAAACAGCATGCCGCCGATCAAGACGTAATGCAGGTGTCCGACGACGAAATAGGTGTCGTGGGCCTGCCAGTCGAAGGGCGCGAGCGCGACCATGACGCCGGTGAGCCCGCCAAGGACGAAGATCGCCAGCGCCCCGGAGACGAACAGCATCGGAATCGAATAAATGACCCGACCGGTCAAAAGCGTCGCCAGGAATACGAAGATCTGGACGCCGGTCGGGATCGCCACCGCCTCCGAGGCCGCCGAGAAGAAGCCGAGCGAGATCGCCGGCAGGCCGGTGGTGAACATGTGGTGGACCCACAAGCCGAACGACAAAAATCCCGTGCCGACGGCGGCGAGAACGATCCAGGAATAGCCGAGGATCGGGCGTCGGGCGAAGGTCGGAACGATCATCGCCAGAAGCGCGATCGCCGGCAAAAAGACGATGTAGACTTCGGGGTGTCCGAAGATCCAGAACAGGTGCTGCCACAGCATCGGGTCGCCGCCGCGCTCGGGGTCGAAGAACGGCCAGCCGAACAGGCGCTCCAGCTCGAACAGGATGTCGCCGGCGATTAGCGGCGGGAAGGCGAACAGAATCATGCCGGCGACGACCAGCACGTACCAGGCATAGAGCGGCATCAGATTGAGCCGCATGCCGGGCGGACGGCACTTCAGCGTGCCGACGATCAGTTCCACCGCCGCGGCGATCGAGGCGACCTCGATGAAGGAGAGGCCGAGCAGCCAGATGTCGGGGCCGTAGCCCGGCGTAAAGCGCTCCTGCGTCGTCAGCGGCGGATACATGAACCAGCCGCTGGCGGGCGCCGCGTCGAAGAAGAGCGAGCCGGTGACGAACACCCCACCGATGAGAAAGCACCAATAGCCGAAGGCCGACAGGCGCGGAAACGGCAGGTCGCGCGCGCCCAGCATCTGCGGCAGGATAATGATCGCCACCGCCTCGAAGACCGGCACGGCGAACAGGAACATCATCACCGTGCCGTGCAGCGTGTAGACCTGATTGTAGAAATTGGCCGACAGGAAGTCGTTGTCCGGAACGGCGAGCTGCACGCGGATCATCAGGCCGAGAACGCCGGCGAACAGCATGAAGGCGAAGGCGGTCGCGGTGTACCAGATCCCGACTTCGGTGTTGTTCACCGCCGACCAGTAGCGCCAGCCTTTCGGCGCCTTCCAGACCTCGATCAGCCGCTCCTCCTGGGCGCGGCGGACGGCCTCGTCCTCCTGATCCTGATGGGTGGCGCCGGTAACGCCCGGCTTGCCGAAGGCGGTCTCGTTCATTGCAGCGCCCCAAGCCAGTTGGCGATGGCGGTGATCTCGGCTTCGGGCAGCATGGCGAAGGCGGGCATTTCGGCTCCCGGTTTGAGATGGGCGGGGGAGCGGATGAAGGCGGCGATATTCGCTTCCGTGGTTTCCATCAGACCCGCGCCGACGGTCTGCCGCGAGGCGATATGGGTCAGATCTGGCCCGACCGCGCCGTTGGCCGGCGTGCCGCGCACCGTGTGGCAGGCGCCGCAGCCGCGGTCGACGAACCTCTCGGCGCCCTCGCCTTCGGTGATGGCGGCCGGCTGGCCCTGGGCCTCGACATAGCGGGCATAATCGGCCTCGGAGACGACGACGACGCGAAATCCCATCTGGGCGTGGGCGTCGCCGCAGAATTCGGCGCAGACGCCGTTATAGACGCCCTCGCGGGTCGGCTCGAGCACCAGCCGGTTGACGCGGCCGGGAATGGCGTCGGTCTTGCCGGCGATGGCCGGAACCCAGAAGGAATGGATTACGTCCGGGCTGCCGAGGAGAATTTCGGAGCGGCGACCGACCGGCAGCCAGAGCTCGTTGGCGCTTTCGACGCCGCCGGACGGCAGGCTTTTGGCGACGCCCGGTTCGCCCTCGACGCCGTAGGCGATACGCCACCAGAAGCGCTCGCCGGAAACCGCGATCTTCGGCCCGTCGGCCTCGCGCCGGAGATCCGGCATCATGGCGAGGCCCCAGACGAGAAGGGCGGCCAGGACGATGGTGGGGACGACGGCACCCCCCCAGATGATCAGCCGGATGCCGGTCGCTTCGCTGTGAGCCGCGGGGTTGGCCCTGGTCGCATAGACGGAAAGGCCGATCACGAGCAGCCAGATGACCACCGCCCCGGCGAGCATGACCCAGAACAGGGTCTCGACGCCGGCGGCTTCTCTCCCGGCGGCTTCGAATGTGGATTGCGGACCGGCACAGCCGGCGGCGAGGGCCAGAATGAACCCTGGGGCGATCGAACGCGCCCATCGGCGCGCCGGCAAGACCCGGTTCGAGGCGGCAAGCTTTGCGATCCGTTGCGGTCGGCCTGTGGTCGGCCGCGGTTCCGGCATGGTTCCCCCTGTCGTTCGGCGTCGCCGCCGACTGTGCCTGCGCAATGGCCAAGATAGCAAGGTCGTCAGGTTCGGCCAGAGCATGATCCGTGAACCGGCGATGGATCGTGGGCATAAGCGCGATCGCGGTTCGCTCATTGAAAATTGCGCCCCTTCGGCAGCACCTGCCGCACGGCCCGATGGGCAGCGTCGGGACGATGCGCCGGATCGGCGGCCACGAACGTGGAGCGATGGCGAGCAAGCAGTTTTGCCTGACCGCGCTGTTCGTCGACCGGCCGGCGAATTTCGTCGGCTCGGGCGAGCGCGGTCCCGAGCGAGGCGACGGCCTCGGCGATTTCGTCCGTTTCGACCTCGGCGACCACCGGGACGTCGCCGTTGGCGATCGGCATCATCAGCGGCGTCAGATCCGCGATGTCGTCGGCGACGACATGGATCACCCCCCGGTCGGACTGCATTCGTCCCGTCACCTTGACGAAGCGCGCGCCGAGGACGACCGGACGGAAGCGCTCGAAGATTTTCGGCCAGACGATGATGTTGGCGATGCCGGTCTCGTCCTCGATGGTCATGAAGATCACACCTTTGGCCGAGCCCGGCCGTTGGCGGATGAGGACGAGCCCCGCGACCGCGACGCGGCTGCCTGAGCGCAGCGCTGATAGCGTCTCGTTGGCCAGCACGCGTCGTCGTTCCAGCGCGGCGCGCACGAAGGAGACCGGATGCGCCTTCAGGGAGAGCGACAGGAAACGATAGTCGTTGAACACCTCCTCGCCGACCGGCATCGGCGGCAGATGCGCGTCGGGCTCGGTCTGCAGATCCTTGGCTGAAGCGCGCTCGAACAGTGGCAGGCGCTCGGCCGCGCCGTTCGGATCGAGCGCCCGGCAGACCCACAGCGCGTCCCGGCGGGCGAGGCCGAGCGAGGCAAAGGCGTCGGCGTCGGCCAGCCGCTCGATCGTCGCGCGTTTGAGCCCCGAACGCAGCCACAGATCGCGGATCGAATCGTAGCCCGGCCCCCGCGCCGCGATCAGCGCCGCCATCTCCTCGGCGCCGAGCCCCTTGACCTGCCGGAAGCCGAGCCGGACGGCGTGGCGTGTTTGGATGGCCTCCCGCATGTCCCGGTGCCGGGCCTTCATGCCGCCGGGATCGAAGGGGTCCGCCTCCAGCGTCTGGTCAAAGGCGGAATGATTGACGTCCACCGGCCGGATTTCGACGCCGTGTTCCTTGGCATCGCGGACGATCTGCGCCGGGGCGTAGAAGCCCATGGGCTGGGCGTTCAACAGGGCGGCGGCGAAGACGTCCGGATAATGGCATTTCAGCCAGCAGGACGCATAGACGAGCAGCGCGAAGGAGGCGGCGTGGCTTTCGGGAAAGCCGTATTCGCCAAAACCCTCGATCTGCTTGAAGCAGCGCTCGGCGAAGTCGCGCTCATAGCCGCGCGCGACCATTCCCTCGACCAGCTTCTTCTGGAAGGTGTGGATGGTGCCGACCCGGCGAAACGTCGCCATGGCGCGGCGCAGCTTGTCCGCCTCGTTCGGCGTGAAGCCAGCGGCGACGATGGCGATCCGCATCGCCTGTTCCTGGAACAGCGGCACGCCGAGGGTGGGGCCGAGCACCTCGCGCAGCTCCTCCTTCGGATAGCTGACCGGCTCGAGGCCCATCTTGCGCCTCAGATAGGGGTGGACCATGTCGCCCTGGATCGGGCCGGGCCGCACGATCGCCACCTCGATGACGAGATCGTAGAAGCATTCGGGCCTGAGTTTCGGCAGCATCGACATCTGCGCCCGGCTCTCGATCTGGAAGACGCCGAGCGTGTCGGCCCGCTGGGCCATCCGGTAGGTCGGCGCGTCGTCCGCCGCCCGCGACAGATCGGCGAGGCTGAGCGTCACGCCGTAATGGCTTTCAAGCAGATCGAAGCCGCGGCGCAGGCACGACAGCATGCCGAGGGCGAGAATGTCGATCTTCAGAATGCCGAGCTCGTCGAGATCGTCCTTGTCCCATTCGACGATGGTGCGCCCGTCCATGCCGGTGTTGAGGATCGGCACGACCGCGTCGATGCGGCCCCGGGTGATGACGAAACCGCCGACATGCTGGGACAGATGCCGGGGGAAGCCGGCGAGTTCGGCGGCGTAGTGAAGGACGTTCGCCGTGGTCGGATCCTCGGCCGCGAGGCCGGCCGCCGCGGCTTCGCGCGTGCCGAGATCGGACGAGTGGTAGCCCCAGACCGAGCCGGACAGCGCCGAGACGGCATCGTCCGACAGGCCAAAGGCCTTGCCGACCTCGCGGGCGGCCGAGCGGGCGCGATAGGTGATGACGGTGGCGGCGATGGCCGCGTTGTCGCGGCCGTAATGGTCGTAGATATATTGGATCACCTCCTCGCGGCGTTCGTGCTCGAAATCGATGTCGATGTCGGGCGGCTCGCGCCGGTCCGACGAGATGAACCGCTCGAACAACAGGCCGGCGCGCTCGGGCGAGACCTCGGTGATGCCGATGCAGAAGCACACCACCGAATTGGCCGCCGAGCCGCGCCCCTGGCACAGGATGCCTTTCGAGCGGGCGAATGCGATGATGTGGTGGACGGTGAGGAAATAGGGCTCGTATTTCAGCTCGCCGATGATCTGAAGCTCGTAGTCGATCTGCCGGGTGACGCTCGCCGGAACGCCTTCCGGATAGCGCCATTTGGCCCCGTCATGGGCGAGAAAGCGCAGTTCCTCCGCCGGGGTGCGGGCCAGCTTCAGCGCCTCGTCGGGATATTCGTAGCGAAGGCTCTTCAGGTCGAAATCGAGTTCGGCGAAGAAGCCATTGGCGGTCTCGACGGCTCCCGGATAGGCGCGAAACAGTCGCGCGATCTCGCCAGGGGCCTTCAAATGCCGTTCGGCGTTGCTCGACAAAAGGCGCCCCGCTTGGGCGAGCGGCATATGCTCGCGGATCGCGGTCATCACGTCCTGCAGCCGCCGCCGGCCCGGCGCATGATGAAAGACGTCGTTGATCGCCATCAGCGGCGTGCGGCATTGATCGGCGAGGCGGGCGGCGCGGGCAAGGCGGCGCTGGTCGAGTCCGTCATGGGCCGGCGCGGCGGCGAGCCGCACGGCGCCGGGGAAGGCCGAGGCGAGCGCCTGGAGGGCGCGGGCGATACGGGCTTCGGCGAGGTCCGCTCCGCTTTTCTCGTCATGGCCGAGATCCGCGGGCGCTACGGCGGCGAGATTGAGGCCGTCGCCCCATTCGAGCAAGTCGGACAGATGCAGGACACAGTCGCCCTTGCGGGTTCGCAGGTTGCCGAGGCTGAGCAAGCGGCAGAGCCGGCCCCAGCCGGCGCGGTCGCGCGGATAGGCGAGGATGTCGGGGGTATCGTCGGAAAAGACCAGCCGGGCTCCGGGCGCGTAGGCAAGGCCGGCTTCTCGCGCCGCCTGATGGGCGCGCACCACCCCGGCGACGCTGTTGCGGTCGGCAAGGCCGATGCCGCCGAGGCCGAGCCGGTGGGCGGTGACGACCAGTTCCTCCGGCTGCGAGGCGCCGCGCAGGAAGGAAAAGCAGCTGGCGACGCCGAGTTCGGCGAAGTCGGGCGGGGATGGCGCGGGCTTCATGCGAAGATCCCGTGCAGATACCAGGCGGGCTGCGGGGCCGGCAGCTGCCATTCGGGATCGACCACGGGGTCGGCCCAGCCGGCCCGAAACAACCAGAAGCGGCGGCCGTCAGCATCCTCGATCCGGTAATAGTCGCGCGCGGCCTCGCCCGCGTCCCGCCACCATTCGGCGCCGATCCGCTCCGGCCCCTCGGCCCGGCGCACGACATGCAGCGCCCGGCGCCAGCGAAATTGCAGCGGTGCGCCGTCCGGCACCTCGAAGCTTGCCTCGATCGGCTCCGGCAGGGCGAGCAGTCGGACCGGGCGGGGCGCGCCAGCCGGCGCAAGGCTCTGCCGGGCCGCGCACCCATGGGCCTCGCCGGCGCTCACCGGCCGCCAGCGTTCGGCCCGCTCCGGCCAATGGCTGTCGGCGACTTCGATTCGCAGGACGCTGGCCTCGCCCAGCCGGGCGCCGAGCCGATCAATGAGGCCGCCAAGAGCGCCGAGGGCCGCGTCGGCGCCGGACAGATCCGTCTGCACGTCCGGCATCGGCGCGGCTTCGAACACCGCCAGCTTGACGAGATCGTAGCCGTAGCCGGCGTCGAACTCTTCGCCGAGGCCCTTCATGCGCTCGCGGAACAGACGCTGTATGTGGCACGGCTCGCGCACTGGCCGCGACGCGCCGACGGCGAGCCGGTTGACCTTTCCGTCGACGCGAAACAGCGACAGTTCCAGCCGCCGGGCGCCGACGCCGCGGCGCGCCAGATCGTCCCGCAATCGTTCGGCGAGGAGAAGCAGAACACGCTCGACATCCTCGATCCGGCTGACCGGCTCGAACAGCCGGCGCTCGGCGGCAAGCGCGGGGATCGGCCGGCGCGGACTGATTGGCCGGAAGACCCGGCCAGCCGCTTCATCGAGGCGGGTCAAAAGATCCTCGCCGAAGCGTCGGGCCAACCCGGCGCGGGGCAGCGACGAGAGCGATCCGATCGTCTTGAGGCCAAGTCGCCGGAGCATGGCGGGGAGGCTCGCCTCGACCCGGAGCGCGGCGACGGGCAGCGGTGCGATCGCGGCCGATTCCTCGCCCGCCGCAACGATGCGGTCGTTGCCGTGGCCGACCAGGGCGAGCGCCGTGCCGGCATGGCTGGCGATCGCGGCCGACGCCGCGAATCCCTGCTGGAACAGGCGGGCGAGGATGTCGTCCATCAGCGCTTTTTCGCCGCCGAACAGATGGGCGCAGCCGGAAATGTCGAGGACGAGGCCATGCGGCGGGTCGAGCGCGACGAGCGGCGTGTAGCGGTCGCACCAGTCGGCAAGGGCTGTCAGCAGCCGCGCGTCGGCCGTCGGATCGGCGAGGATGATCGCCAATCCGGGAAACCGCGCCCGCGCCTCGGCAAGGCCGACCCCCGGCGACAGCCCGCCGGCCTCCGCCCGCTCGCAGACAGCAGCGATCCGGTTGGCGTTGGCGACGGTCTCATATAGCGCCAGCGGCGCCATTGGCGTGCCGCCGGTCGCCCCTTCCGAGGCGACTTCGGCGAGGCCGCGTGTCTCGTAGCGCGCGCGGTTCGGCGGCCGCAGGAGGGTATCGAGCCGGCCCCGATCGATCTCGGCTTTGCCCGGAACCGAGGGTAAATGCGCGCTATCCTCACGACGCGCGCTGGAGCGCCACGACCGACCCAGCGTCTCGCGCCGGATCCGGTCGGTCGACAGGCGTGGCAGCGAGAGGGCGAGAAAGCGCGGCTGCACGCTCTGGGCGAAGCGGGTCGAAACGTCGCTCATGGGGGTTCCACTCCAGACTGAAATGCCGCGGCCGGCCATCCCGGGATTTTTCGACCGTGACGGCGAACACCGGATGGCCGATGAGTTTTTGATGATCGGCAAGGTCGGGCACGAAAGCCGCCGGCGATGGCCGCACGCGCAGCCTGAGCGGCGCCGCCGTCGCCTCGGCGCGGGCGCTCTGGCGCAAGAGCAGGAACGGCAGGTCGGCCTCGCGGGCGCGAAAATGCAGGCGCCGCGTACCGTCGAGGCCAAGCCGCGCCGGATTGCCGCGCACTTCCAGGATCGCCATCGTCAGCGCCGACGAGGCAGCGGCCTCCTCGCCGGCCCAGGCCGCGTCTTCCAGCCGGCGGGTCCGCACGACGCAAAGGGCGCTCGGGTCGAGGCCGAAGCCGGCAAGGCCCGGCCAATAGGGCAGGCCGGCTTCCGAAAACGCCAGGCTGTCGCCGATCCACAAAAGCGGCTTGTCCGGCCGGGCGCCGAAGCGGATGGCCAAAGCGAGGGCAAAGCCCGCCAGCGTTCCGCCGTTCCGCGTCTCGTCGAGATGGATTTCGGTCAGGCCGGCGGCCGGAAAGCCGCCGCCGAGCGCGGCGTCCGCCGCCGCGCAGCCAAGCGAATGCAGTTTGAGCACGCTGCGGCGGGGTGCGGCCTTCGCCGCCGCCGTTTCGTCCGCTCGCTCCAGCCGGGCGACCGGCTGGCCCTCGATCCGGGCGATCTGTTCGCGCAACCGGGCAAGGGTCGGATTCCTAGAACCGGCCGCCACCGCGTCATTCGCCGCGGACCGCGCCCGCGCCGAGGGGGAGGCCGCCGGCCGGGCCGGCCAAGCATCGCTGACAGCCATAGGATCTCCTTCGGCCGCAAGGGTTTGCGGCCGTTCCGCTCTGCAAGAGAGGTTTTGTTCCTGATATGTTCCTATAGATTCCAGAGGGGGATGGGAGAGTCAAGCGAGTCGATTATGATTGTGTTCCCAATTGCTTCTTGGAGAAAGGTTTGACGTTGGAGGCCCGCGCCCCTACACCCTGATCCGTCGCACCGCGTCGTTCGGTTCGATGCGGCCGTGCCACTGCTTCGGATAGCCCAGCGACACCTCCTCGAATGCGACGCCATCGATCGTCTGGCTGGAGCGGATGTGAATGTGGCCGGAGATGACCGCGCGGGCGGCAAAGCGGGTGTGCCAGTCCTCGGTTCGCCGCGTCCCGCACCACAGCGAAAAGCGCGGAATGCGCGGCAGCCGCGCGAGCTCCTCGCGCAGTGGCCAGTGATTGATCAGGATTGCGGGCAGCCCGTCATCGAGGGCTTCGAGCCGCTGTTCGGTGAGGTCGCAGCGCGCTGCGCACCATTCGCTTCGGCTGGCGAAGGGAGCCGGCGACAGAAGCTGCTCGTCGGCGCAGCGAATGCCAGCCTCCCGCGCCCAGGCGACGGCGTCGTCGAGCGGCACATGGTCTGGCCGGAACGAATAATCGTAGAGCAGGAACATCGGCACGATCCGCACCCGCGTCCCGTCGATCTCGGCGACCGGATAGGGGTCTTCGGGCGTCAGCACGCCGCGCTCGCGGCAGAGAGCGACGAAGCGCTGGTAGCGCGCCTCGCCGCGAAGGGCTGTTCCCCGCGAGGCGACCGACCAGAGTTCGTGATTGCCCGGCACCCAGACGAGCTGTTTGAATTTCGGCTGCAGGGCGTCGAAGGCGAGATCCAGATGGCGTTCGGTCTCGCCGACGTCGCCGGCCAGAATCAGCCAGTCGTCCGGCCGCGCCTTGATCGTGTGGATCGCCTCGCGGTTGGTCGGATGGCCGAGATGCAGATCGCCGACGGCGAAGAGTTTCACGAGCCCGGCCCGCCCGAATCCGCGTCGCGCATCGCCACCGCATCCAGCGGCGCGACGACGGGGTCGAGCTCTTCGATCAAATCGGTCAGCGGCACCGTTTTGAGAAAGCGGATCGGCGGCCGGCGATCCGGCGGCGAGACGGCCAGCGCCAGCCGGTGTTCGGCGGAGACGCGGCGCCGGAGAAAGGTCCAGCGGGCGGGATCGTCCGGACAAGTCGGGGCGAAGCCGATCGTCGGCGTTTCGCCTTTCACATCGAAGGAGAAGCCGTCGAGCGGCAGCGCCAGCCCCATGCCGCGCGCCTTGATATAGGCTTCCTTGAGTGTCCAGAAGGCGAAGAAGCGCTCCCGCAAGGCCGGGCCGTCGGCGGCGCGCACGTATGTCGCCTCTGCGGGCGAAAAGTAGCGGCCGGCAAGGTCGCGGACGGCGCTGTCGCGGCCGACCGTCTCGACATCGATTCCGACATCGCAATGCCGGGCGACGGCGAGCGCCGCGAGGCCGCGGGTGTGCGACAAGTTGAAGGTGAGTCCGTTATCGTCGCCGCCGGAAATGTCCGGCCGGCCGTAGCGGTTCGTCGCAAAACGCCAGGCTTCGGGTGCCACGGGCCGATAGCGCGACAAGGTGGCGCGGACGAGCGCCTTGCCGACCAGGAACTCTTCCCGCGCCCCATCGACGCGGTAGCGCTCATAACGCTGGCGCTCGCCCGCGTCGAGAAGCGCGCGATAGGGCGCGTGCAGCGCCGGCGCAACCTCGGGCAGAAAGGTCAGCCAGACGTCGATTCCGTCGAGCGGCAGTAGCTTCGCATGGGGCGGGGCCTCGCGGTCGGCGGTTTGCAAAGGCGCTCCTCGTGAAAGACAGACGGTCGAGCCGCATGTGGCCGGAGCGCTCAGGACGCCCGACGGGAAGGGTGCGGCTGTTATGGCCGTAGCTTATCGTCCGGTTGACGAGAGGTGAAGCGTCGGCGGCGAGTGTGCGATCCACATAGCGGTAAGGGGCCCAAGACGAAACGAGGCGCGGGAAGCCAGTTCCCGCGCCTCTTATCGTGTCTTGGGATGGGGGCTCAGTTGACCCGGTAGAGCGGAACGATCGGCTCCGGCCGCTCTTCGATGCGCTCCCGGCGCTCGTCGCGCCTCTCGATCCGGACGTCTTCGCGTCGCTCCCTGCGGAACTCGCGGCGATCGTCACGACGCTCTTCGCGCCGCATTTCACGTCGTTCCTCGCGCCGCTCCGCCCGGCGGGCGCGGCGGACCTCGTCCCGATCGTCGAAGCGGTCGCCCTCTTCAAACCGATCACGGTCATCAAAGCGGTCCCGATCGCGGCGGTGGCGCGGGCGGTCGATGCCGTCATAGCGGTCGCGCTCGCGATAGAAGCGGCGGGCGCGGTAGTGATCGTCCCAATAACCGCCGATGGAGAAACTGATCACCGGCTTATCGAAGGCATCGACCGCGCGCCCGCCGGTATAGCTCCGCGACCGTCCGGCCGCCGTGAGATAGTTCGAGGACACCCAGCCGCGCTGGCCGGCGTAGCCGACATCGCACCAGGAGCGGTTCTCCAGGCAACCGTAGACGCGGACCCGGTCACCCCCGCCGACGACATCGACCGCCGGGTAGCGGGTGGAGGGGCCGGCCCGCAGATTGACGTCGGCGGTGGCGATGGCGCGCGCCGCGGCGTCGGCCGTCGCCGGAAGCGCGAAACCGCCGACGATGGCGAGCATCCCGAGAAGCATCTTGTTCATGTCATATCCTCGCGAAACCGAAATGAAAAATCTTTCGTCGCGGGGGAGTAAGCCATGGTTTGCCCGAACGGTTCCGGAACAAGATTGTTATCCGCCGTTCAGAATTGCCGTTCTTTTAGCGCTTGGCCTCGATCGCGTCCCACAGCAGCGCGGCGATATCGGCGCCGCCGAAGCGCTTGACCTCGCGGATGCCGGTCGGCGAGGTGACGTTGATCTCGGTCAGATAGTCGCCGATGACGTCGATGCCGACGAACAAGAGGCCGCGCTCCTTGAGCGCCGGGCCGATCCGCTCGCAGATGTCGCGTTCGCGCGCCGTCAGCTCGGTCGCGGTGGCCGTGCCGCCCACATGCATGTTGGAGCGCGTGTCGGTCTCGGCCGGAACCCGGTTGATGGCGCCGGCATACTCCCCATCGACGAGGATGATGCGCTTGTCACCCTTGCGTACGTCGTCGAGATAGCGCTGCACGATATACGGCTCGCGGAACAGGACGCCGAAGGTTTCCATGAAGGAGGTGAGGTTGCGGTCGTCTTTCCTCAAATGGAAGACGCCGGCGCCGCCATTGCCGTAGAGCGGCTTCATGACGATCTCGCCGAATTCGGCGCGAAAGGCCGCAACCTCCTCCGGGTCCTTGGTGATCAACGTCTCCGGCATCAGATCGGCGAATTCCATGACGAAGATCTTCTCAGGCGCGTTGCGCACCGAGGCCGGATCGTTGACCACCAATGTCTTCGGATGAATGCGTTCGAGGATGTGGGTGGACGTGATGTAGGCCATGTCGAAGGGCGGATCCTGCCGCAACAGGACGACATCCATCTCCGCGAGATCGACTTTCTCGGATGGCCCGAGGCTGAAGTGATTGCCCTCTTCCTCGCGCAACTCCATCGTCTCGACCCGCGCGGTGACATGGCCGCCGCGCATCGAGAGTTGCTCCGGCGTATAGTGGAACAGTTGGTGGCCGCGGTTCTGCGCCTCGACACAGAGCGCGAAGGTGGAATCGCCCTTGATCGAGATCGAAGAGACATGGTCCATCTGGACCGCGACTTTAAGCGCCATGCGGGCTGTCCTTTGCGTTTGAAACGGCTTGTATCGAACGCGAAGTAGTGCCTCGCCGATCTGCTGGCAAATCCGGCGGAGGGCCCACCGCGGCCGGACGGAGGCGCGGTTCGAATGCTGTGCGTCAGGCGACCCAGCGCCGCCCGGTCGTCTCAAGGCCGAAAAAGCGTGGCGTGCGGGCGTATGTGGCGAGCCCCGCCAGCGCGGCGAGCGGCTCGGTAACGACGAACAGCGGGATCTCACGCATCATCTCGCTGTGCGGTGCCTTGTCCTCGAAGGCGGCGCGGAGCTGATCGGTCTTGAGGATCGGGATAATCCGCTGGAAGATGCCGCCGGCAATGAACACGCCACCGCGCGCCATGAAGATCAGCGCCAGATCGCCGGCGACCCGACCGAGATAGGTGGCGAAGAGGTCGACTGCCTCGATCGAGAGCGAGTCCTTCTGGTTCACCGCGGCTTCGGTGATTTCGGCCGGGCTCGTGTGGACCGGCTCCGCTCCGTCTGCCGCTGCGATGGCGCGGTAGAGATTGACCAGCCCGCGGCCGCATAGCACCTGTTCGCCGGAGACCCGGCCCTCAATCGTTTCCAGATGCGGCCAGATCGCCAAATCCCGCTCGGTGCGCGGCCCAAGGTCGATGTGGCCGCCCTCGCCGGCGACCGGAATCCACATGTTGCGGGCCCGTACGAGCCCGGCGACGCCGAGGCCCGTTCCTGGGCCGACGACCGCCCGGCTGGCGCCTTCATGGACGTCACCGCCGCCGATCTGTGTCCGCGATTGCTCGCCCAGCGAGGAAATCGCCAGCGCCTGGGCCTCGAAGTCGTTGACGACGATCACCTCTTCGATGCCGAGTTCGCTCAGCATCTGTTGCGGGCGGATCACCCAGGGCGCGTTGGTGAGGTCGATCTCGTCGCCGTCGATCGGCCCGGCGACGGCCAGCACGGCCGATTTCGGTTGGACCGACGTCTTGTCGAGTACCGTCTGCTGGATGGCGTCGTCGACCGACTCGAAATCGGCGGTCTGGATGACCGGGAACATCTTGGGTTCGGCGAAGGAATCGAGAAGCAGCGCGAAGCGGGCATTGGTGCCGCCGATGTCGCCGATCAGGATCGGAAATTTCAACGCGTCCGCGCCGTCACGCCGTTGTTCCATAGGATGCCCGCTTCAATCGATTCGCATGCCGATCGACATAGGGCACTGGCATGAGGAACGCAAAACAAACCGGTTGCGAGGCGTCAGCGAGTCGGTCGGTTCGTCGGTATAGGTATGGAACCTGGCGCATAGGCGAGCCCGACGGAAGCGGCGACCGCCTTCGTTCCCGATGCCGCGATCATGCTGCCCGTCGAGCCGATCGCCGGCGCATTCGCCACCGCGCGGCATTGACGCGGCATGTCGGCCAGCATCATCGCCGGTTTGGGTTTCGCCGGCTTGGCATTCGGCGGTGGCGGCTGCAGGGCCGTATTGAACCACCAGTCGAGATCACCGCAGCCATCGCCCCGGCCGGTCGATTTCTGCGCGGTGCAGTTCGGCGATCCGGGCTGGCAGAACAGCCGCACATGGAAGTGCTCGTGATGGCCATAATAGGGCCGCACCTTGTTCAGCCAGGCGCGGTCGCCGCCGGTCGTCTCGCAGAGCTTCTTCTTGATGCCCGGATGGACGAAAATCCGCTGGACCTTGGCGTCTTCGGCGGCGAGCTTGATCAGATCGCGGTAGCGTGAACTCCAGATCCGATCATCGACCTGGAAGGTGCCTTGCTTCAGAACTGACCGGAAGGGGAAATCCTCCCGCGCCGCGGCGGTCAGGCGCGGGGTCGGCATCGGTTGCAGCCAGATATCGGCGTCGAGGCCAATCTGGTGGGAGCTGTGTCCAAAGGGCATCGGGCCGCCACGCGGCTGCGACATGTCGCCGACCAAGAGCCCCGGCCAGATGCCGCGCCGTGCCGCTTCGCGGGACAGATTCTCGATAAAGGCGACCGTCGTCGGGAGGCCGTAATGCCGGTCGCGCGACAGGCGCATCGCCTGCCAGGTCGGCCCATCGGCGGCAAGCTGCGCGCCGCCCGCGAGGCACCCCTTGGTGTAGAAGCCGAGGCTCTCTGCCGGAAGCGCCGCCGCCGTGTGCTGGGCACTGAAAACC
Organism: uncultured Aurantimonas sp.; assembly: GCA_947488615.1. GTDB lineage: Bacteria > Pseudomonadota > Alphaproteobacteria > Rhizobiales > Rhizobiaceae > Aurantimonas. The sequence goes on along the minus strand of CANKZU010000005.1, from coordinate 26,642 downwards.
TGTTTCGCGTTCGGCTCGGCGGACGCCTGTCCGGCCGCGGTCAGAAACGCCAAGGCGGCAATGATACCGGCTGCCGCGCGACGTGTGGGTGAAGCAGGCCGCATGGATGGTCCCTCAAACTGAATGACGTTGCCGATGCTACGCGGGTCGGATGACCTCAGCCTTGCCGCGCGAATCCGTGCAACGCTGACTTGAGTCACGATTGTGCTGACAATCTCGCGAGAGGATGTGCCGATTTGATGGCCGTCGGTCAGGCGACCGGCACCCAGTCGCCTGTTTGCCCGGCCGTAAACAGCGCGTCGATCGCGGCCTGGTTGCGGCGGCTGGATTCCAGCGGGAAGACCCGGCCGTTCCCGTCCACCGCCTCGCCGAATGCCTCGACCTGCAGGCGATACTGATCGATCCCCGGAAAGCGGAAGGTCTGCGTCAGCCGGTGGCCGCGATCGTGCAGCAGCACCTTGTCACCGTCGTAGAGGCTGGCATTGAACGGCGCTGCAAGCTCGATGAACCCCTCCTCGCCATGGAATACGATGGTCTGGCGCTGAGCCATGCGGGTCCCGAGATAGACGCTCATCTCGAAATCGCCGAAGTCGACCGTGCCGGCCACGAAGGAATCGGTGCCGAACTCCTCGTCGGTCACGACCTTGGCGCGTACACGCACCGGCTCCTTGCCGGTCGCGAAGCGCGACGTGACGAGCGGATAGACGCCGATGTCGCGGAGAGCGCCGCCGCCGAGTTCCGGGCGGTTGCGCATGTTGGCGGGGTCGACATTGTGGTAGCTGAACGACGCCTCGATATGGATCAGCCGCCCGATCGCGCCGTCGGCGATGAGGTCGCGCACCTTCGCCCATTGGGGATGATAGGTGACCATGAAGGCCTCGGACACGACGACGCCCGCATCCCTTGCGGCTGCGATGATACGGTCGATATCAGCTGCCTTCATGCCCATCGGCTTTTCGCAGAGCACGTGCTTGCCCGCCGCGATCGCCTTCAAGGTCCATTCGGTGTGCTGGGACGTGGGGAGCGGAACGTAGACGGCATCCACCTCCGAGGAGTCGAGCAGTTCCTCATAGCTGCCATAGGCGCGGGGGACGCCGAACGCGGCGGCCAGATCGAACGCGCGCTGCCGGTCGCGGCTGGCGATCGCCGCCAGCGAAGCGTTGGTCGCCTTGCCGATCGCCGGCATGAGATGCTCACGCGCGATCTTGGCGGTGGACAAGATTCCCCATCTCAGCATGTCGGCGCATCCTTCTTTGACATCGGCATGGCGTTTTAAACGCTTTCGGCCAGCGCGACCGGTCGTCCCGCCGCGAGGGGCGGCCGGCCGCAACCGCGTGGTCAGCCGCCGAGCACTGCTTTGACCTCCGGCAGGTCTCGCAGCGGCGTCTGCGGGCGCGGGCCGATCTGTCCGATGATATGGCCGGCGGCGGCGACGCCGAGGCGGGCGCATTTCTCGTGGTCGAGGCCCATCGTATAACCCCGCAGGAAGCCGCTGGCGAAAAGATCGCCGGCGCCGGTCGTGTCGAGGACTGTGGGGATCGCCAGCGCCGGCACCGCAATGCGCTGCTCGCCCTCGACGACGATGCAGCCCTTTTCGCTGCGGGTGACGGCGCAGAAGCGCTTGGTATCCTTCGCCAACTGGTCGAGCGCGCTGTCGAGATCGTTCACTTCGTAAAGCGACAGCGCCTCGCTTTCATTGGCGAAGACGATGTCGACGGTGCCCGAGCGCATGAGATCGAGGAATTCGTCCCGGTAGCGATGGACGCAGAACGCGTCGGACAGCGTCATCGCGACCTCGCGGCCGTTGTCGTGGGCGATCCGCGCCGCCTCGACGATCGCCTGCTTGGCGCGCGGCGGATCCCACAGATAACCCTCGAAATAGGTGACCTTGGCGGCCGCGACGACGGCCGGATCGATATCCTCCGGGCCGAGCTCGACGCAGGCGCCGAGATAGGTGTTCATCGAGCGCTGGCCGTCCGGCGTGACCAGGATCATCGAGCGGGCCGTCGGCGGATGGCCGTCGAGCGGCTTGGTGGCGTAGTGGACGCCGAGGGCGCGGATGTCGTGGGCGAAGATTTCGCCGAGCTGGTCGTTGGAGACCTTGCCGAAATAGGCGCCGGTTCCGCCGAGGCTGACGAGGCCGGCGACGGTGTTGCCGGCGCTGCCGCCGGACATTTCGATGCCGGGACCCATGACACCGTAGAGATGCTCGGCGCGTTCGGTATCGATGAGCGTCATGCCGCCCTTCTGGATCGCCTCGCGGTCGAGAAAACCGTCGTCGGCGCGCGCGATGATGTCGACAATCGCGTTGCCGATCGTGAGAACGTCGTAGTCTGTCATGATGGGGTCCGTGGTTGAAATCGCGGCCTTCCTAGCGCGCGGGTCCCCCGTTGGCCAGACGCGGTCCGCCTGGGACGGCGTTGCGGACACCGGCGCCGCTGCCTATCTCGCAGGGCGATGGAAAGGACGCACCGATGATTTTCGCCTCCGCCCGGCTGGCTTTCGCCGATATTTTCTCAGCGCCCTTTCGCGGAGCGTTGTGGAAGGCCCTCGGCCTCAGCGCCATCGTGCTGGTCGCCTTGTGGTTCGCCATTGCGGCGATCGCCGAATGGATCGCGGTGCCGTTCCTGTCCAATCTGTTTCCCGATGCGCCGTCCTGGGTCGATCAGGCGGGCAGTCTCGCCGGATGGGCGGCGGGTTTCGCATTGGCCATCTTGCTGGCCTTCCTGATCGGGCCGATCAGCGCGGTGATCGCCAGCCTGTTTCTCGACGATGTGGCCGAGGTGGTCGAGGCGAACACCTATCCCGAGGTGTCGGCCGGCACGGCGATGCCGCTGATTCCCGGCCTGATCCTGTCGGTGAAGTTCTTCGGCGTGGTGATCCTCGGCAATCTGCTCGCCCTGATCCTGCTGCTGGTGCCGGGGATCAACATCGCCGCCTTCTTCGTGGTCAACGGCTATCTGCTCGGCCGCGAATATTTCGAGTTCGCGGCGATACGCTATCGCACGGAGGCGGAGGCGAAGGCGCTGCGCGGCCGCTACGGCACGACGGTGTTTCTTGCCGGACTGCTGATCGCCGGTTTCCTCGCGGTCCCGCTGCTCAACCTTTTGACGCCGCTCTTCGCCGCGGCGCTGATGGTGCATCTCCACCAGCGCGTCTCGCGGAAAGAAGGGGGCCTTATCGCAGGCGAAGCGACGAGCGCAGCCCGCTTGGCACGGGGGTAAGCGGCCGCTTTGGGTGGACAGCGAAATGGCGGGTTCCAGCGAACATTCCACGAAACCCGACATTCAGGCACCATCGCGATCTGGTGGCACCTCGTGCCGACTTCGGACGCTCAACCCGCATATCACTCGATTTTCCTAAGCCGCGACCAACTCAGCAATCTTAGCCGCAACTTCCGCCATCGATTCTTCGGCAGTGTTCAGCCCAGCCCGAGACGCTAGCAGAAGGCTGATCTTCTCAAGCTCCTCGTACGTCGTTCCGTGTACGACTGGCACGAGCCGCTCACGCCGAAGAAGCGCCGAAAGCTCTTTGTCCGCAACACCTTCTGCCGGGAGACGGCGCAGCATAGCGGGCGTAACCAGCACGATACCGACGCGAGAATTCACCAAGCCCTTGTCAATCGCCCGCATCATCGGCACGCCAAGGCCAAGGTCTTTCTCGCTAAACCACACGCGAACACCGCGCGCTTCAAGCAGGTCATGAAGGTCTTTCGCGGACCCCTGACGGTCATCCCACGCGTGGCACAGAAAAACGTCTCGGAGATCAGGCTGCGAAACCGCGAGGCTTTCGACAGATTCACGGACAGGAGTGAGCGCCCGCACTTCTTCAGGTGTGTACCACACCCCTGAACTTGATGGGGACCAGCGCGGCTTTGAGCTGCGCCGCCCCGAACCGCCGCCGCCCCGGCTCCCCAAAGAAGGGGAGGGAGAGGGTCGATAGCTGCTATAATCACTGTATCCGCCGTAGCCGCCATAACTCCGTGAGCGACCGTAACTACCTCCGCAAGCAGGGCAGTCGGCCGCCGCCGCCGCCGAGCGGTGTCCCCTTACTGGTGCAGTACATCTGGCCATACGCCCCCCTTCCTTCTCATCGACTATTCTGCCGGAAACTTGAATTGGTTATTTGCATGCAATGTAAGTGATGCATGCGTCCCGGAGTATTCCTGGCAAGTCAGCGAGCGCCACGCTTTGACCGATAGCCGCTCCGCCGCCGCCGTAGTCCGCGCTCAAAGAGCTTATCGTGCAGCAGCGATGTAAGCCGATCCTGCCATCCATCAGTATGCACCACGCGATCAAAGTGTGCATCCTGATCGCGGAGAAGATCCAGCCGCGACCGTTGCGACGCTTCGTCCCAATCTTGATACAGCAAATAGACTGCGTTGCCGTATTTAAGGTTCTCGAACACGACTAAATCCTCAGCGAACTGTGCGCCAAAATACGAGCCGAAGCCGCCCTGACCGCGAATGTAGGCTTTGGGCTCAAAACGCTCGAACAATCGCACCCGGTCACGAACATGCTTCTCGAAGTCAGGGGCGTTCGTCGGATGCGCCGATCCCAGCAAGCGAGCAACAACTTCGTCAGCGGTGCCCGGTGGGAAAATCTGCCAGTCGAGCGTGACGGTTGAGATGTATTCCTCACGCGTGGCGTCGCTCCCGAACACGCCGGTGATGCCGGTATTCTCTTGCAGGACGTTGATCGCCCAAAGCAAAATCAAGTCGAACTCGGCCATGCTCCGGCTAAGCATGGGCGCGAGAGCGAATTTGATCACCACCTGCTCGCCGCCTTTATCGTCGAGCAGACTCGCCTCGATGGTCATGCCCTGCGGCTCGAAAATTTGGTGCTGGTAAACGTCTTTCGTCCAAGAACGCATCGTCCAGCCGTTGCGCGCGCCGTCTCCGAAGTTGGGTGATTCGAAGGTCCATGTCTTCTGGACCATCGGCCAATCTTCGCGCCTACGGTCCCAGCCATGCGCGTTTCGCTCAGACCACTTTCCGGCGCCCGCAGGCGGTTGGGTTGGACCAGCAGCAATGATGGAGGAGCCCTCCATGCTCAATCCAACGTGGCTATACTGCCCCGCTTCAATATCCCTACGCTTGATCTTCTTGATCGCGGCGACGGCGATGAGATCGCCGTCAATGTCATTCAGTGCATTCTGCATAAACGGCGGGATTTTGCGGTAATTGCTCTTCCAAGGAAAACGCTTTGTCATTGTTCAGCCCCCTGCTGTGACAAAGAATGTAAGGGGTCGAAAATGAGCAGACAAGAACCGCAGAGAAATATTTCAAGTATAGATGAAAATCAGCGGCAGTTTCGTTGGGGATCTGGGTCGTTCGGTGTCAGCCGGACGCGGTCGGTTCCGGCGGGAGACCGGGCGGCAGCTCCACCAACGCGGCCGGAACGTCGCTCGTCTTGATGTCGGCCTTGCAGAGATCGGCGATGACGCAGGCCTCGCAGTCGGGCTTGCGCGCCTTGCAGACATAGCGGCCGTGCAGGATCAGCCAGTGATGCGCGTGGCGGAGGTAGGCTTGCGGAATGACCTTGAGGAGCCCGGCTTCCACCGCCTCCGGCGTCTTGCCGGGCGCCAGCTTTAGTCGGTTGCCGAGCCGTAGGATATGGGTGTCGACGGCCAGCGTCTCTTCGCCGAAGGCGCTGTTGAGCACCACGCTGGCGGTCTTGCGGCCAACGCCCGGCAGCGCTTCCAGCCCGGCGCGATCGCGCGGCACCTCGCCGCCATGCTTTTCGACCAGGGTGCGGGCCAGCGCCGCGACGTTCTTGGCCTTGTTGCGATAGAGCCCGATCGTGCGGATATGCTCGCGGATCGCGTCTTCGCCGAGGGCGGCCATCTTCTTCGGCGTGTCGGCGATCTGGAAGAGCTCGCGGGTCGCCTTGTTGACCCCGACATCGGTCGCCTGGGCCGACAGCACCACGGCGACGAGCAGGGTGAACGGGTTGGAATGTTCGAGTTCCCCCTTCGGCTCCGGCCGCTGCACCGAGAAGCGGCGGAAGATCTCGGCGATCTCGGCGCGGGTATAGGGAATGCGCCGCCGCCGGGCGGGCGGACGCTGCGCGGATCGACCTTGAGGCGACGCGCCGCTGCCGTCACGCTTGACCAATGGAGTTGCCGAACCGATCTTTTCTGTCATGGCCGTCCTATAGCGATACGAGAGCATGGGTGACAATTCCGCCAAGAGCCGAACGAACGACCAGGCGGCCGACCGGCCGATCTTCAAGGCTCTGCTCGTGCCCTACCGCTCGCTCGGCTCTCGCGGCTTCACGGTGGTCATGGCCTTTGTCGGGCTGGTGAGCTTGGTGGCCAGCATCGGCTTTCTTACAGCGGGCGCGTGGCCGGTCGTCGGCTTTTTCGGTCTCGACGTCCTGCTTGTGTGGTGGGCCTTCCGCGCCAGCTTCCGGTCGGCGAAGGCGCGCGAGGAGGTGTCGCTGTCGCGCACCGATCTGGCGATCCGCAAGATTTCGCCGCGCGGTCAGGTGCGCGAGGCCCATCACAACCCGTTCTGGGCGCGGTTCCGCGTCGTCCGCCACGAGGAAATCGGCATCACCGGCATGAGGGTCGATTCGCGAAGCGCGTCCACGGAAATCGGCAGCTTCCTCAATCCCGACGACCGGGAAAGCTTTGCCCGCGAATTCAACCGCGCGCTGTTGATCGCCAAGGGGCGTTGAGCTCCGGCGGAGAGCCGAAAATCGGGTGGCGGGCACGTCGCGGCTATGGTTTGACGGGAGCCGAAGGAGACCACCATGCTGTCCATCGATGTCACCTCCGCCCAACCCGCCGCCGTTCGGCATGCGCCCATGCCCGCCTCCGCCGGCCTGTACGACTACGACATCGTCCGCCGCACGATCGAGTTCATCTCGACCGAATATCGCCATCAGCCGAGCCTTGCCGAGATCGCCGGGGCGCTCGGCAGCGATGAGGAGGCGCTGTCGGCGGTGTTCAAACGCTGGTCGGGCCTGACGCCGAAGGCGTTTCTGCAAGCCGTCACCATCGACCACGCCCGCCGCCTGCTCGGCGAGGGCGCCACGTTGTTCGACGCCGCCTTCGAAGTAGGCATGTCCGGCCCGTCCCGCCTGCATGACCTCTTCGTCAAGCACGAGGCGCTGTCGCCGGGCGCCTACAAGGCGAAGGGCGAGGGCATCGCGCTCTCCTACGGCTTTCATCCGACGCCCTTCGGCCTGTCGCTGGTCATCGCCACCGAACGGGGGCTCGCCGGCCTCGCCTTCGCCGAGCCGGGCGCGGCGGGCGAGGCCGAAGCGCTGGACGACATGCGCCGGCGCTGGCCGAAGGCATCGTTCCGGCGTGATCAGGACGCGACCGCGCCGCTGGCCGCCCGCATCTTCGAGCCGTCGAACTGGCGCGCCGACCGACCGCTCCGGGTCGTCATGATCGGCACGGATTTCGAGATCCGCGTCTGGGAAGCGCTGCTGGACATTCCGGTCGGCGAAGCGTCGACCTATTCGACCGTTGCCGAGCGGATCGGCGCGCCCAAGGCCGCCCGCGCCGTCGGGGCGGCGGTCGGCCGCAACCCGATCTCGTTTGTGGTGCCCTGCCACCGGGTGGTCGGCAAATCCGGCGCACTCACCGGTTATCACTGGGGCATCACCCGCAAGCGGGCGATGCTCGGCTGGGAATGCGGGCTGTTGGCGCGCGATTGAGGGCGCGGGATTTAGCGGAGCCCATTTCCGTCGCAGTCAAATTGCCGTGACGCGGCTTGGCGTGGGCAGGCATGGCGCGATAGGCAAGTAAGTGCCGATTGCATAAATCGCCAGCAAGGAGTCCGCGGCCATGAGAACTGTCTTGGTATTGCCGCTCGCGCTCGTCCTGCTCGGCGCCGCCGACGCGGTGCCGGAGAATGCCGTCTGCATCGAAAATGCTTCCGATGAGACACTGTTCTTCGTGGCCGAGGCCGGCGACGACGAACGGGTTACTCGGGAACTGGCACCCGGCGAAACCTTGTGTACCGCGTCGTCGGAGCAACCCGTTCAGGGCGTTGTCGGCGTCTTTGCCGATCCGGATGCCCTGGAAGGGTGTTCCCGGCTGGCGATCTCGGGAACAGTGGAGACAATGCGTCGCTATGTGGCATTCGACCGCTGCCTTTGGGGCTCCGAGGCACCTTCCGACTGACGTCTGCGTGGCGATCTCCTGGCCGACGATCTCCTCGCCGGTCAGCCCGTCCAGCGCCATGACCAGGGCGCGCAACGAGTTGCCACGGGCGGCAACGATTTCGGCCCTGCCGATGAAGGGCGGATGCCCTTGGCGGGGGGCGCGTCGCCGAACTTCAGATTTTGCCGTCGAGGCCCATCTGATAATATTTGTGGACGATCTTGTCCTGGTTCTCCAGCAGCCAGTCGATCGACGGTTCGTTCGTCATCGCTTTGCGGATCGCTTCCTTCATCCCCTTGCGGTGGATGTCGAAGAGCACCTTGTGGTCGAGATCCTTGACGTCGACGATCGTCGGCGCCAGCCAGACCGAGCAGATGATGCCGAGGTCGTTGACCTGATCCTTGGGCAGGATGCCCTCGCGCACGGCATCGAGCACGCCGTTGGCGATGGCGAACTGCACCGTGCCCATCAGGATCGAGGTGTATCGCGAATCCTTCACCGTCACCTTCGACACGCAGAGTGTCGCCGGGCGCACCATGATGTCGGTATTGAGCAGCGCGAAGACGCGGCTGTGGCCCTTGACCTGATCGCCGGTGAGCGTGGCGAGGGCCGTTCCGACCGGGCCATCCAGGGCGCCGATGACGACTTCCGGCTCTGCGGCTGTTCCCGGAGGGCCCCCAGCGACAAGGGCTTCGCCGGTGCGCAGAACGATACGGTCGGTCATGATGATACTCTCGCTGGTTCAGGCGCCCACCGCGCCCTAGCAGTTTCGGTTGCCGCGCTCAAATCCGCCGAGCGCGGCAACCGCCGCAATCGGCCTGATCCTAATCGGCGAGGACGGTCTTCTCCGCCACGGTGGAATCGGCGTTGAGCCGGTAGACGATCGGCACGCCGGTCGCGATCTCCTGGCCGACGATCTCCTCGCCGGTGAGCCCGTCCAGCGCCATGACCAGGGCGCGTAGCGAGTTGCCGTGGGCGGCGACCAGCACTGTGCCGCCGGCAAGCACCTTCGGCAGGATGTCGTGGATGTAATAGGGCCAGACCCGCGCGCCGGTGTCCTTAAGGCTCTCGCCGCCCGGAGGCGGAGTGTCGTAGGAGCGGCGCCAGACATGCACCTGCTCCTCGCCCCATTTTTTCCGCGCGTCGTCCTTGTTGAGACCCGACAGATCACCGTAGTCGCGCTCGTTGAGGGCGACGTCGCGGATCGTCTCGAGGCCGGTCTGGCCGAGTTCCTCCAGCATCAGCGTCAGGGTGCGCTGGGCGCGGGAGAGTTCGCTGGTGAAAGCGATGTCGAAAGTGAAACCGCCAGCCTTCAGCCGGCGGCCCGCGTCCTTGGCTTCCTCGACACCCTTGTCCGTCAGGCCGGGGTCCTTCCAGCCGGTGAAGAGGTTCTTCAAATTCCATTCGCTCTGGCCGTGGCGGACGAGGACGAGGGTTCGGGACATGAGAAAAGCCTTTGTTCGCAAGGGATGGAGGAAGGTTGCGGGTCCGATGTTCTAGTCGGCGAGCCCGAGAACGTCGCGCATGGAGTAGAGCCCTGGCGCCTGATCCTTGGCCCAGAGGGCGCCCCGAACCGCACCGCGCGCGAAGATCGCCCGGTCGGCCGCGAGATGGGAAAGTTCGATGCGCTCGCCCTCGCCGGCCAGGATCACCGAATGATCGCCGACGACCGAGCCGCCGCGCAGCGTGGCGAAACCGATCGTGCCCGCCTCGCGGGGCCCGGTGTGGCCGTCGCGGACCCGCACGCTGTTGTCCGCAAGCTCAACGTTGCGTCCCTTGGCGGCGGCCTCGCCGAGAAGCAGGGCGGTGCCGGAGGGGGCGTCGACCTTGTGCTTGTGATGCATTTCGAGGATTTCGATGTCGAAGGCCTCCGGTCCGAGGGCGCGCGCGGCCTTTTCGACGAGGCCGGCGAGAAGGTTGACGCCGAGGCTCATATTGCCGGATTTGACGATCCGCGCGGTCTTCGCCGCGGCAACGATTTCGGCTTCTTCCTCGGTCGAGAACCCGGTCGTGCCGATGACGTGGACCAACCCGCGCTTGGCGGCGAGAGCGGCAAAGCCCGTCGAGGCGGCCGGCACGGTGAAGTCGATGATGCCGTCGGCGCCGTCGAGGGCGGTGTTGACGTCGTCGCTGATTGTCACGCCGAGATGCCCGGCGCCGGCAAGCGTTCCCGCGTCATTGCCGAGTGCCGGCGAGCCCGAATGTTCGAGCGCGGCATGCAGCCTGGCGCCATCCGTCTCCATGATGATCTGGATGAGCGTGCGGCCCATGCGGCCGGCTGCGCCGAGGACGACCAGTTTCGTTTCGCTCATCTCAACTCCGAATTCTCTGTGCGGCGGATTGGATCGTCAGGCGCGGATCGTGTCGGCGATCGCCTCGGCATGGGGGCGGTCGGAATGCGTCTGGAGACCGTAGAAGCGGGCATAGTGTCCATCCGGGCGTCCGACAAGTTCCCCATGGGTGCCGCGCTCGACGATCTCGCCGCCGTCGATGACCAGGATCTGGTCGGCGTTGACGATCGTCGACAGCCGGTGAGCGACGACCAGCACCGTGCGGTTTCGCATCGCCTGCTCCAGCGCCGTCTGGACCAGCGTTTCGGAGCGGGTGTCGAGCGCCGAGGTCGCTTCGTCGAGAAGCAGGATCGGGGCATTGCGCACCAAGGCGCGGGCGATCGACAGACGCTGGCGCTGGCCGCCGGACAGCGACACGCCGTTTTCCCCCAGCGGCGTGTCGTAACCCTTCTGCTGGGCGACGATGAATTCCTCGGCCTGGGCAAGCCGTGCCGCTTCCTCGATTTCCGTGTCGCTGGCATCGGGCCGCCCGAGGCGGATATTGTCGCGGATCGTGCCCTCGAAGAGATACGGCGTTTGCGGCACATAGGCGATTTTCGATCGCAGCGAGCTTTTGGTGACGGTTCGGATGTCCTGCCCGTCGATCAGGATACGGCCATGTTCCACGTCGTAGAAGCGCTGCAACAGGGCGATGATGGTGGATTTGCCGCCGCCCGAGGCGCCGATCAGCGCCGTCGTCTTGCCGGCCGGCGCGATAAAACTCAGGCCGCGCAACACCGGCTCGTTGCTGTGATAGGCGAAACCGACATCCTTGAAGACGATTTCGCCCTTCTCGACGACAAGGCCTTGTGCGTCGGCCGGGTCGGCCTGGCGCGGTTCGAGGTCGAGGATCTCGTAGATCATCTGCGCGTTGACGAGGGCGCGTTCGAGCTGGACCTGCAGCTTGGCGAGGCGCCGCGCCGGGTCGTAGGCGAGAAGCAGCGCGGTGATGAACGCGAACATCGCGCCCGGCGAATAGCCATAGGTGATCGCGCGGTAGCCGGAATAGGCGATGACCCCGGCGATGGCGATGCCGGCGACCACCTCGGTCACCGGCGTGGTCCGCTCGGTGATCACGGCGATGCGGTTGGAGCGCTCTTCCGCCGCCAGGATCAGATGTTCGATCCTCTCGCGCAGCGGCTTTTCCATGGTGAAGGCCTTGACCACGGTGATGCCTTGAGCCGCCTCCTGCATGGAGCCGAGCACGCGCGCGTTGAGGTCGATCGACTGGCGTGTCGCGACGCGCAGCTTGCGCGCCAGCCCGGCGATCATCAGGGCGATAGGTGGACCGGCGAGCAGGGCGATCAGCGACAGCAGCGGATCCTGGTAGACCATCACGAAGACCAGAAAGATCAGGGTCAGCAGATCGCGGGCGATCGAAGTGACGGTGAGGTTCAAAGTGTCCCGGATGCCGGCGACGTTCTGGTTGATGCGCGCGGCCAGATGCGCCGAGCGGTTCTCGCCGAAGAAATCGACGGACAGGTCGAGGAGGTGGGTGAAGAGGCGCCGCTGATAGCGCGCCACGATGTTGTTGCCGATCCGCGCCAGAATCACACCCTGACCGTAGGTCGCAAGGCCGCGCACGCTGAAGGCCAGGAATACCACGATCGGCAGGGTGACGATCGCCGCGCGGTTCTGCAGGACGAAGATCTCGTCGATCACGCTGCGCATGATCCAGGCGAGAAAGGCGGTGGACGCCGCGACGAGGACCAGGCAGACGATGGCGATCGCGTACTGGCGTAGGAACAGCCGGCCGTTCTCTTCGATGATCCGCCTGAGCAGACCGGTAACCAGGCCTCGCTCGGTGGGTTTCGTCAGGGAGATCTTCTTGGTCGTCACGCCGGCGGTCGGCCCCGCTGCCTGTCGTTTCGTGATGGTTGTCCGGTCCTATAGAGCGCCATTCATCCGATGCCTATCCGCGCACGGCCCGAACAGCGGACGCAAGGGGCCAGTGAGACAATAATATCGCGCCGTTCCAAAGCAGAAATGCGGCGTCAGTGTCGTCCTTGCCAGGCATGAGGAACATGGATCGGCCAGCGCCATGGCAGGACGGCGACGATATCGAAGCGCAACGACAGGCGCCCATGGTCCCGCTGCCGGGCGAGCCACAGATCGGCCGCCGCCTCGATCCGCCGCTGGGCCTCAGGCCCGACCGCGTCCATCGCCTCGGTCAATGTCCGCCTGACCTTGACCTCGACGATCGCGACGAGGTCGCCGCGCCGGGCGATGAGATCGATTTCGCCGCGTTTGGTGCGATGGCGCACGGCCAGGATGCGATAGCCCTTGAGGCGCAGCGCCCAGGCAGCGAGCCGCTCGCCGCGATGGCCCTTGCGAAAGCCCCGGCGCCGCTTTTCGGACGCGCCGGATGCCGGTCTCACTGCCCGTCCTTGAGGGTGATGGCGCGCTGGTAGAGCTCGCGCCGGGGACGGCCGGTGAGCCGGGCCGCCTCCTGCGCCGCCCTGGTCGGCTTCATCTCCGCCAGAAGACCCACAAGGATGGCGTCCGCGTCCTCGCTCGTGGCGGCCACCTCCGCGTCCGGCGGGGCGACGCAGACGACGATCTCGCCGCGGACCCGTTCCATGGTGGCGAACGCGGCGGCGAGCTCCGCCAAGCTGCCGCGATAGATCGTCTCGAAGGTCTTGGTCAGTTCGCGGCACACCGCAGCCTGCCGCGCGCCAAAAACCTCGGCCATCGCGGCGAGGCTGTCGGCGATACGATGCGGGGCTTCGAAGAAGACCAAGGTGCCCGGAACCCGCGCGAGTTCTTGTAGCCGCGCGGCCCGCGCCTGTTCCTTCTGCGGCGGAAAGCCGGCGAAGAAGAAGGCGTCGGACGGCAATCCGGAGGCAAGCAGCGCGGCGAGCGCCGCCGAGGCGCCGGGGATCGGGATGATCGCGATGTTGCGTTCGATCGCCTCCCGGACGAGCCGGTAGCCCGGGTCAGAGACGAGGGGCGTTCCGGCATCGGAAACGACCGCGACCGAAAGGCCCGCTTCGAGGTCGGCGAGCAGCGCCGCGCCGGCATCCTCGGCGTTGTGCTCGTGATAGGCAAACATCCGTCGTCTGATGCCGAACCGGGCCAGGAGCTTCGCGGTGACGCGCGTGTCCTCGCAGGCCAGCCGGTCAGCCCCGGCGATGATCTCCAGCGCCCGCAGCGTGATGTCGCCAAGGTTCCCGATCGGAGTGGCCACGAGATAAAGGCCCGGCTCGGGCCGCGGCGCGGTCCGTTCGACGTCATGGATGCGGTAGCGGCGAGGAGGATCGGACATCCCGCTCACTTGGTAATCGCCCGCTTGAGCGTCTCGTCGATCCGGGTTTGCCAGCCGGGACCGGTGGCCTTGAAATGCGAGACCACGTCCGGGCTAAGCCGCAGGGACACCGGAACTTTCTTGGCCGCCCTTTGCGCTCCGCGCGTGTTGCGGAACTGTGCGACGATTTCGGGCGGCAGACCCTGGTCGGCGGGCTTGGCCGTCCGAAAGTCCGCCTCGGTCCATTCGGGGTTGTCAGAGTCGGGAGCGCGAGGTCTAGGATGCTTGGACATACCGCTCGAACTCCTTGCGGTGGGCGCGGCGTAAACTAATTGGTCGGACCGATCCGGATCGGATCGTGAAGGCGAGGGAGTAAGCCTTTCCGTCGATCAGTCCGAATCCGCGATACCGGACCTCTCCGTAGTCCTTCCGCTCGTCCGGAAGGACCACCTTCAGGTCCATGTCGGCGGCGCGCCCCAATGAAATTCCGTGTTTGGCGACGTTTTCCTCATCCTTGGACGGATCGAATTCCACGAATGAACCTGTTGTCCAAAGACGATATCAAACTTTGATCGTATATACGATTTACGGGAGGCGACCGCAATGGCCCGACCTCACGCCAGATCGGCGACCACGGCGTCGAGGACCAGCATGCCGGCCGGTGTTGCCCGGATGCGGTCGGGGCCGAGCCGCTCGACCATGCCGTGGGCGCGCAGGTCGGCCTCGCTGGTCGCGTCGATGTCGCGGCCGCTCAGCCGGCGCCAACGGGCCAGATCGATGCCCTCGGTGAGCCGCAGCCCCATCAAAAGCAGCTCGTCCGCCTCCTCGTCCGGTGCCAGCAAATCGTCGACGACCGCGCCGCTGTCCCATGACTCCACCATCTTCAGCCAGGTTTCCGGCAACGGCTCGTTGGAGATCGCGTGCCGGCCGTCCTCGCCCATCAGGCGCCCGTGGGCGCCGGGTCCGACGCCGGCGTAAAGGCCGTAGCGCCAATAGGTCAGATTGTGGCGGGACTCGGCGCCCGGCACTGCGTGGTTCGAGATTTCGTAGGCTGGCAGGCCGCGCGCCGCGGTCAGACGCTGCGTCGCCTCGTAGAGTTCGGCCGACAATTCGCCGTCCGGAACCTTGAGCTTGCCGGATTTATGCAGCGCGAAAAACGGCGTGCCCTCCTCGATCGTCAACTGGTAGAGCGACAAATGATCGGCGGCGAGATCGATCGCACGGGTCAGTTCCGCCTCCCAGGCGTCGACGGTCTGGTCGGGCCGGGCATAGATCAGGTCGAAGGACAGGCGCGGGAAGATCTCGCGCGCCAGGCCAATGGCGTGCAGTGCCTGCTCCACGTCGTGCAGGCGGCCGAGCAGCTTCAGGTCGCGGTCGTTCAGCGCCTGGACACCGAGCGAGACCCGGTTGACGCCGGCCGCCCGGTAGCCGCGGAAACGCTCCGCCTCGACGCTCGACGGGTTTGCCTCCAGGGTGATCTCGGCGCCGTTCGCGACGGTCCAGTTGGCGGAGACGGCGTCGAGAACCCGCGCGACCGTCGCCGGTTCCATCAGCGATGGGGTGCCGCCGCCGAGGAAGATCGAGGTGACGGTCTGGCCGGCCGAGCGCCGCGCCGCGTCGGCCAGTTCCCGCTCGAAAGCCGCCGCGTATCGGGCCTGGTCGATGGGCTTGTGGCGAACATGGCTGTTGAAGTCGCAATAGGGGCATTTGGCCGCGCAGAACGGCCAATGAATATAAACGCCAAATCCGGGTTCGCGGGACACCGGATCGAAGGCGAGAATGTCGCCGGTTGGGCGGGTCTGCTCCGTCATTCGACTCCGAGCGCGTCGCGCGCGAATTTCTGGAACGCCCGCGCCCGGTGCGAGAGCGCCGTTGGCTGGCCGGGTTTCCAGGCATGTTTTTCCAGCGACATCATCTCGCCGAAGGTGCGGTCCTGGCCTTCTGGAAGAAAGATCGGATCGTAACCGAAGCCGAGCGTGCCGCGCGGCGGCCACACGATTTGCCCGTCCACCTCGCCGCGGAACAAATGCGTCTCGCCGGATGGCCGCGCCAGACAGAGGACGGCAACGAACCGCGCCCGGCGCTTGTCGGGTGTCGTCGCTCCGGCGGCCTGCAGTTTTTCCTCAACATTGCGCATCGCCATGGCGAAATCCCGCTCCGGTCCGCCCCAGCGCGCCGAATAGATGCCGGGCTCGCCCCCGAGCGCATCGACGACGAGGCCCGAATCATCCGAAAGCGAAGCAACGCCTGTTGCCCGCATGGCCGCCAACGCCTTGATCTCGGCGTTTGCCTCGAACGTGGTGCCGGTTTCTTCTGGATCGTCGAGGTTCTGGTCCTTCGCCGACGTCACGTCGAAGCCCAAGGGCTCCAGCAGTTCGCGGAACTCCCAGATCTTCCCGACATTGTGGCTGGCGACGAGAAGCGGCCCGTCATTCGGGTCGATCAGTTTCACCGGGCGGCCTCGAGCACCGCGCGCTGCATCGTCACGAGGTCGCCGATGCCGTTGCGGGCCAGTCCCAGAAGGGCCATGAACTCGGCTTCTGAAAAGGGCGTGCCCTCGGCCGTGCCCTGGATTTCGACGATGCCGCCGGTGCCGGTCATGACGAAATTGGCGTCGGTTTCGGCAGCCGAATCCTCCAGATAATCGAGGTCGAGAACGGGCGTTCCCTTGTAGATACCGCAGGAGATCGCCGCGACATGATCCGTCAGCACCTTGTCGCGCTTGACCATCGAGCGCGCCTCCATCCAGCCGAGACAGTCGGCGAGCGCCACGAAGCCGCCGGTGATCGCCGCCGTGCGCGTGCCGCCGTCGGCCTGGATGACGTCGCAATCGACGGTGATCGAGCGTTCGCCAAGCGCTTGCAGATCGACGACCGCCCGCAGCGAGCGCCCGATCAGGCGCTGGATCTCCTGGGTGCGGCCGGACTGCTTGCCGCTGGCGGCCTCGCGGCGCATGCGCTCGCCGGTGGCGCGCGGCAGCATGCCGTATTCGGCGGTCACCCAGCCCTTGCCGGAGTTCTTCAGCCAGCCGGGCACCCGCTCTTCCAGGCTCGCGGTACACAGCACATGGGTGTCGCCGAACTTGACGAGACAGGAGCCTTCCGCGTGGCGTGAAAAATCGCGCTCGAGGCTGACGAGCCTCAACTGGTCGCCGGCGCGTTTCGATGGGCGCATGATGCCGTCCTGAATAATGGTCTTTGAAAGAAGGCGAATAACCGCCACGGGTTGTGCCGGGCTTGTACCGGCCATGCGGCGAGGCGGCAAGCCGGACTCATCGAGAGCACGGCATTGCGGCTTGGCTCCACCGGCCGGGACACCTATAGTTAGATCGTGCCCGAAGCGAACACCCAACCATGACCGAATTCCGCTTGCCCGTCAGCGACTTGGTCGCCGCAACCCCACTGGGTCTCGACGAGCGGACGCGTGACATCTTCCGGCTGATCGTCGAGAGCTATCTGGACATCGGCGAGCCGGTCGGCTCGCGCATGTTGTCGAAGCTCTTGAGCAACGCGCTGTCGCCGGCCTCGATCCGCAACGTCATGAGCGATCTGGAAGCGCTCGGCCTGATCTACGCCCCGCATGTCAGCGCCGGCCGGCTGCCGACTGAGCTCGGCCTGCGGTTTTTCGTCGACGCCTTTCTGGAGGTCGGCGACCTCGGCGCCTCCGAGCGCGAGGAGATCGAGGAGAAGGTGCGGCTGTCCGGCGACGGGCGGCCGTTTGATTCGCTGCTCACCGAGGCGAGCAACCTCTTGTCCGGCCTGTCGCGCGGCGCCGGCATCGTGCTCACCGCCAAATCCGATCTGCGGCTCAAGCATATCGAGTTCATCCGGCTGGAGCCGACCAAGGCGCTGGCGGTGCTGGTCGGTGCCAATGGCGAGGTCGAGAACCGCATCCTCGACCTTCCGGCCGGGATCACGGCCTCGCAGCTCATCGAGGCCGGCAATTTCCTCAATGCCCATGTGGTCGGACGCACGCTCGGCGAGGCCAGCGAGCGCATCGCCCGGCTGAAGGACGAGACGGCAAACGCCCTCGACGTCCTGTCGCGCGAGCTCGTCGACAAGGGCTTGGCCGTCTGGTCCGGCGCTTCCGCCGACCAGCCGGCGCGGCTGATCGTGCGTGGCCGGGCCAACCTTCTGGAAAACGTCACGGCGGCCGAGGATCTGGACCGCCTGCGCCTCTTGTTCGACGATCTGGAGACCAAGAGCGGCATCATTGAGCTGCTCGGCCTCGCCGAAACCGGCAATGGCGTGCGCATCTTCATCGGCTCGGAGAACAAGCTGTTTTCGCTGTCCGGTTCGTCGCTGGTCGTCGCGCCCTACCGTGGGGGCACGGAAAACGTCATCGGCGCGGTCGGCGTCATCGGCCCGACCCGGCTCAACTACAAGCGCATCGTGCCGATGGTCGATTATACCGCCCGCATTGTTTCGCGGCTGCTCGCCAAGGGTTCGGCCGCGCGCGAGGCTTGATTTCTGCGCCCGTCAATTCGATATGCGGCCTCGATAGATGATTTTCCGCCGCAATCCGCGCTCGCCCCTCCCGCGAGCCGAAGAGAAGCGTATTGCGGCGCGTGGGTAAGATGAGGTGAAGGACGGATGGCAAGCGAGAAAGACAGGCGCAATCAGGGAGCCTACCGCAGCGAGGCGGCGGAAGCGGCGGCGGCCGACAGGGCGGCGATGGCGGAAACCGAGCGCGCCGCCGCCAACGCCAATGCCGAAACCGAGTCCGCCGCGGATACCGCGAGCGGTTTCGCCGATCCCGCCGCGGCCGAAAGCGCCGATGCCGCGCGCATCGCCGAACTGGAGGCCGAGAACGCCGACGTCAAGGATCGGATGCTGCGGCTCGCCGCCGACATGGAAAATCTGCGCCGGCGCACCGAACGCGAGATCAAGGACGCGCGCACCTATGCCGTGACCGGCTTCGCGCGCGAGATGCTGTCGGTTGCCGACAATCTGCGCCGCGCCATCGAGGCGGTGCCGGCCGAGGCCAAGGAACACGGCGACGACGGCCTCAACGCGCTGATCGACGGCGTCGAGGTGACCGAGCGCGGGCTCCTCGGCACGCTCGAAAAGCATGGCGTGAAGAAGCTCGACCCGGAAGGCCAGCGCTTCGATCCGCATTTCCATCAGGCGATGTTCGAGGTGCCCAATCCCGAGGTCCCAAACAACACCGTCGTCCAGGTGGTGCAGGCGGGCTATGCGATCGGCGATCGGGTGCTGCGCCCGGCGATGGTCGGCGTCGCCAAGGGTGGCCCGAAGCAGGGCCAGCCGAAATCCGAAGAGGCCGCCGAGGCCGACACCGCCGGCGACGCGGCGTAAAGCGCATTCGACTGCCTCTGGTAATCGTCATCCCGGCCTTGAGCCGGGATGACGAGATATGTGTGGCTTGCCGATCCGGCAATGCCGCGCTCTCCATGGCCGTTGGCTCCGATGCCAGAAAAAAGGCTGGCGGCCCGCCCGGATTCAAAACATCGGCGGAGTCTTGCCGGCAGCGCGATAGGCGGCCGTCAGCGTGTTGGCCATCAGCATGGCGATGGTCATCGGCCCGACGCCGCCCGGCACCGGCGTGACCGCCGCGGCCGTTTCGGCGGCCGACGCAAAGGCGACGTCGCCGACGAGGCGCGTCTTCGGCTTGCCGTCGTCACTGAGGCCCTTTTCCGGCGCGGCGATCCGGTTGATGCCGACGTCGATGACGACCGCGCCCGCCTTCACATAGTCGCCGGTGATCATCTCGGGACGCCCGACGGCCGCGACCAGAATGTCCGCGCCCCGGCAGACGGCGGGAAGGTCCTTGGTGCGCGAATGAGCGATGGTCACCGTCGCGTTGGCGGCGAGCAGCAGCTGCGCCATCGGCTTGCCGACGATGTTGGAGCGGCCGACGACGACGGCCGTCTTGCCCGACAGATCGTCGCCGAGGACGTCGCGGATCAGGATCATCGAGCCGGCCGGCGTGCAGGGCACGAAGGCCGTGTCGAGGGCGCCGGTCGAGAGGCGTCCGACATTGACGAGGCCGAAGCCGTCGACATCCTTGTCCGGCGCGATCGCCTGGATCACCTTGGCCTCGTCGATCTGCTTCGGCAGCGGCAACTGCACCAGAATGCCGTGGATGGTCGGATCGGCATTGAGCTCGCGGATCTTGCCGAGCAGCGCGGCCTCGCTGGTCTCGGCGCCCAGCACATGCTTGACCGATTTGAAGCCGCAGTCCTTGGCGGTCCGCGCCTTGGAGCCGACATAGACCTGGCTGGCCGGGTCCTCGCCGACGATGACGACGGCCAGACCCGGCTCCATGCCGATCTCATTGTGCAGCGCGTCGGCCGCGCGCTTCACCTCGTCGATGATCCGCTCCGCGCGCGCCTTGCCGTCGATCCGCTGTGCCGTCATGTCTGCCGCTCCCCCAAATACCGGTGTCGGAGGGGGTCTTAGGGCAGAGTGAGGGTGTGGGGGAAGGGGGCCGGGGAAACGGCCGCCCCGTATCGGACTATGGTATTGCTTCCGTTTTCGGCTGAAGCGCCCGCGCTTCCTCGAACGACAGGCTGCGCGTGGCCTTGCCGTCGAAATAGACGAAGGCAAGGGATTCGCGCCGGGACACCATCGCCGCCGGCAGTGGATCGTAGCGAAAGCTCTCGCCGCCGAGATGCGGCGCCAATGCGCCGATGTCGACGACGTTTTCCTGCGCGACCCTGAGCAAGGACAGCGTACCGCCGTCCCCGCCCACGGCGACGAGCGGAATGCCGGTCAGCCGCAGGAAACTGGTCGGGTCCTTGACGGCCGGAAAGGCGTCGGTGAACGCCTTCTCCACCAGATCGAAATCCGGCTCGCGGGTGTGATCGTCGGCCGGATGGGCGGCGTCCGGCTCATGCGGCGTCTGCCACTGGGCCGTCGCCTCGGCGTGGTTGTGGCCACGGGGCGCCCGTGGCGGATCGAAGGGGTGAAAATGGTCGTGATCGTGATCGTGGCCGCGATGCATGGTCGGTTGTTCCTCTCGCGATCAATAGGTGACCGGCTTGTCGATGATGCCCTTGTGCTTGCCCATGTTGCCATGGGCAACCATCGAACCCAGCGCCTCGACGCAGACGCGGACGCCCATCAGCGCCGTGATGTCGGATGTGTCATAGGGCGGCGAGACCTCGACGACCTCCAGTCCGCAAATGCCGGGAGCGCAGACGAGGCCGAGGATCTTCAGCGCCTCGCGCGGCAGGAAGCCGCCCGGCTCGGGCCAGCCGGTGCCGGGCACGAAGCCGCAATCGAGGGAATCGACGTCGAAGGAGACATAGACCGCGTCGGCGTCCTTCCAGGCCAGCTCCAGAGCGATCTCGGCGGTCTTTTCGAGGCCGTAATTCTCGATGTCCTCAATGGTCAGGACATTGGTCTGACGGCGATACGCCTCCTTGGCACCCGGACGCGGCACCTGCCAGCCGCCGATACCGAGCTGCACCAGATTGACCGCCGGCACGTTCGGCAAATTGGTGGCCCAGAACCAGGGCGTCGTGTGCATGCGCTCGTCGAGATCCTTTTCCTGGATGTCGATGTGGCGGTCGAAATGAATGATGCCGATCCGCTTCGACGTGCATTCGGCGATGCCGCGCACACAAGGAAACCCGATCGAGTGGTCGCCGCCGAGCATGATCGGCACCGCGCCCGAAGAAAAGACGTGGCTGACGCCGCGCGAGATCTGGTCGAAGCTCTTTTCCAGGTTGCCGGGGATGGTGAAGACGTCGCCGGCGTCGCACAGCGTCATCTGTTCGCGCAGATCGACGCCGAGCTCGTAATTGTAGGTGGTGTAGAGCGACGAGATGCGACGGATGCCCTGTGGTCCGAAACGCGTGCCGGGCCGGTAGGTGGTGCCGCTATCGAACGGGATGCCGAGGACGGCGGCGTCGTATTTGCCGACGTCGCGGACGTTCTCGACATAGGGCGCCTTGAGGAAGGTGTTGATGCCGGCGAAATGCGGCAATTCCCCGCGCGAAAAGGTCGGAATCGATTTGTCGGTGATCGAGTCGGCGCCGGGCAACCCCATATCGAGCGCCCATTGAACCTCCCGTTTCCAGCCTTCGGCGGAGAGCTTGTCCTCCGCTTCCAAGGCCTTCCAGCCGCGCGTCGACTTGGCGTCGAAATTCGGGTGATGCGCGCGCGCGCGCTCCCGTTGCGGCGCGTGCGCGCCGGCTATTCGCGTCCGGCGGGTCGGCTGTCGGTCAAGCATCATGTGTCGTGTCCTTGTTCTTCAACGCGGTAATGGCGCGGACGGTGTTCTCGTCCGTCGCCCATCCTTCCCGGGTCTTCAGGGGGAGATCGTAGGTGATGGTGGCGCCGTAGGCGGCGGGGAATTGCGCGTCATGGCGAACCTTGTCGAAAACGATCAGCCGGGTGCCGAGATCGAACGCTTCCTGGATGTCGTGGGTGACCATGAAGACGGTCATGCCGGTCTCGGTCCACAGGTCGAGGAGCATCGCCTGCATATCCTTGCGCGTTCCCGGATCGAGCGCGCCGAAAGGCTCGTCGAGGAGCAGGATGCGCGGTCGCTTCAAGAGCGCCTGGCCGATGGCGAGGCGCTGCTGCATCCCGCCGGAGAGCTGGGCCGGGTAGCGGTCGGCCGCGGGCGCGAGACCGATCTTGTCCAACATCCGCTCGGCCATGTCCGCTGCCTCGCGGCGACGGCGGCCGAACAGCCGGGCGAGAAAGCGCGACCCGTCGAACTCGAACGGCAGCATGAGATTTTGGCGCACGGTCAGATGCGGGAACACCGAGTATTTCTGGAATACCACGCCCCGGCCGGGGTCGGGCTCGGGCGCGATCGCCGCTCCGTCGATGCTGATCTCGCCGGAGGTCGGGGTTTCCTGGCCGAGCAGCAGCCGCAGGAAGGTGGATTTGCCGCAGCCGGATGCGCCGACGATGGTCACGAACGAACCCTCGTCCACACCGAGATTGACGCGCTCCAGGATCGGCGCGTCGCCGTAGGTGACGGAAATCTTCCGGGCGTCGAGGAAGCTCACAGGCGGTCCCCCGACAGATGCGCCCACGCAAACATGCGCCGCGAGAAAAACGCCAGCACCCGGTCGATGGCATAGGCGAGCATCGTGATCCAGACGACGTAGGGCAGGATCACATCCATCGCGAGATAGCGACGAACGAGAAAGATCCGGTAGCCGAGGCCGTCCGTCGCGGCGATCGCCTCGGCCGAGATGAGAAAGATCCAGGCGGGAACCAGGCCGAGCCGAATGGCGACCAGAAGCAGCGGTCCCATGCGTGGGAAGACGATCCGCGTCGCGATCTGCCAGGTGCTGGCGCCGAGCGTCTGCGCCTTGACGATCTCTTCCTGCGGAATGTCGAGCACGCCTTGCGCGAGTGCCCGCGTCATCAAAGGCGCGGTCCCGACCACGACGAGACCGACCTTGGCCGCTTCGCCGAGGCCGAGGACGATGAACAGGATCGGCAGGATGGTGATCGGCGGGATCAGCGAGAAGGCCGAGACGAAGGGCGAAAGCAGCGCGCGCGCCGTTGGAAGAACGCCGATCAGCGCGGCCAGGACGAAGGCGAGCGCCGCCGCGATGGCGATGCCGAGCCCGAGCCGTGCCAGACTCGCCGCCGTATCCGTCCACAAGAGATAGTCGCCGGTTCGGTTGTCGGCGACGGCGGCCATCCGGTACATCGCCTCACCGATCGCCTGCAGCGACGGCAAAAGCTTGTCGGCCGGATTGTCCGCCCGGCGGATGGCGCTGCCGATCGCATAGGCGCCGACCGCGACCGCGAAGGGCAGGGCGCCCAGCGCGATCGCCGTTGCACGGCTTGGCTTGAGATTGATCAGCCGCATGGCGTCTTGTGCCTCGCCACGGTTCTCACAGCGCCGCGTCGGCGGCCATTTTCATCACGCTCGGGTCGTAGCGCAGCTTGATATTGGCGGCGTCGCCGGTTGTCTTGTCGCCGGGATAGGCGATGCCGACGAAATCGGCGCTCGGCGCGCCCTGGCCGAGAATGCCGTGGTCGAACAGGAATTTCGACACGAACATCATCGTCTCCGGCAGCTTTTCGGCTTCGGTGAAGGCGACGGCGTCCTTGGGATCGTAGAACATCGCCGTCGTGGCGAGTTGCGCCTTGTAGCCGGCGAGATCGGTGCCCGACGCCTCGGCCATCGCCGCAAGCGCGGCCTCGCCTTCCGGCGTCTCCGACTGCATCAGCTTCATGGTCTCGTACCAGGCGCCGACCAGCGCCTTGCCGAAGTCGGGATTGGCCTTGAGGGTCTCGGTGTTGACCACCATCAGATCGATGATCTCGCCGGGAATCTGCGAGGAATCGAAGACCTGGTACGAATCCGGGGCGGCCGCGACCTCCGACAGGAGCGGGTTCCAGGTGACCACCGCGGTCACGTCCGGCGTCTGATAGGCGGCAACGAGGTCGGCGTCGGAGGTGTTGACGACGGTGATGTCGCGCTCGGACAGGTCGGCGCTCTCCAGCGCGCGGGCGAGCAGGTAGTGGGACACCGACAATTCGACGAGATTGACCTGCTGGCCCTCGATTGCGGCCAGTTGATCCTTGCCCTTGAGGACGATGCCGTCATTGCCGTTGGAATAGTCGCCGACGATCAGCGCCGTCGTGTCGACCCCGCCACCGGCCGGGATCGACAGGGCGTCCATGTTGGTCATGGTGCAGCCGTCGTACTGTCCGGCGGTATATTGGTTGATCGACTCGACATAATCGTTGATCTGCACGGCCTCGATCGTCAGGCCGTATGTGTCGGCCCATTTTGTCAGGATGCCGGAATCCTGCATGTAGCCCCAGGGCATCCAGCCGGCATAGATCGACCAGCAGACGGAGAACGCGGTCTTCTCCTGGGCGTTGGCGACGCCGCTCAAAGGGGTTGCGGAAAATGTGACGGCAAGGGCCAGTCCGGCGAGGAGGCGTCTCATGGGCATCGTCCTTCTTCGTCGCTGCGACCGCCATGCGACCGCGTTCGAAAATTGACGCGAAGAGGACCGGGAGACAGCCCGCATCGCGCGGAACTGTGCGGCGTTCTCCCGGGATTTTGGCCCGCCGTGTCTCCCCGCGACTCACGGGGAGTGCGTCTCTCGGACCAGTCGCATCGCTTGATGCCGGAACCCTAGACGCACCGCACGAATGAGCTGAAGCAAGAGATGTGCCACGTCAAGGAATGCCCGCCCGCCGCCGGTTGATCACAATGCCGGATCAGCCCGCTGCACAGGTTTCGATCGGGCGCTGCCTGAAAAGACGGCAGATCGGGAAATGTTGCTGCCTGGAGGGATGGACCAGCAAAGCGCGGTGTCGATCCGACGTGCATGTTCGGCGCCGGCGATCGTCCTCACCCCGTGCGCGCGGCGATCGCCCGGCCGGCGGCGACGCCCGAGGACCAGGCCCACTGGAAATTGTAGCCGCCGAGCCAGCCGGTCACGTCGACGGCTTCGCCGATGGCGTAAAGGCCCGGAACCCGGCGCGCCTCCATGGTTTTGGAGGAGAGTTCCGCCGTGTCGATCCCGCCCGCCGTCACTTCGGCCTTGGCATAGCCTTCGGTTCCCGTCGGGCGGAAGGTCAGCCGCGTCAGGGTTTCGGCCGCGTGATCGAGCTCGGCATCGGCGATATTGCCGAGCTCCCTGGCGATGTCGATGCGGGCGGCGAGGGCCTCGGCCAGCCGGTTCGGAAGGCGCTCGGCCAGAGCCGCTTTCATATGCGCGCGCGGCATCCGCCGTTTGGCGGCGCGCAGCATCGCGGCGGCGTCCGCGATGAGGGTGAGCGCGATGGTCTCTCCGGGTTTCCAGTAGGACGAGATCTGCAGGATGGCCGGCCCCGAAAGCCCCTTGTGGGTGAACAGCGCGGCCTCCTCGAAGGCCGTGTCGCCAGCGCGGGCCACGGCCGGGCAGGAGACTCCCGAAATCTCGCGAAACAGCATCTCGTCCGGGCCGAGGGTTAACGGCACGAGCGCCGGACGCGGCGTGACGACATTGAGGCCGAAGCGCCGGGCGATCTCATAGGCCTTGCCCGTCGCGCCCATTTTCGGGATCGAGGGGCCACCCGTCGCGATGACCAGTTGCGGCGCGGTCGCATTTCCGACCCGGAAGCGCCCGTCGGCGTGGCCGATCTCGCCGATATCCGTGGACAGCCGGATCTCGACGTCGCCGCGCTGGCATTCGCTCAGCAGCATATCCACGATCTGCCGCGCGGACCCGTCGCAGAAGAGCTGTCCGAGGGTCTTTTCGTGCCAGGCGATGCCGTGCTGCTCGACCAGCGCCAGGAAATCCCACTGGGTGTAGCGGCTGAGCGCGGATTTGGCGAAATGCGGGTTCTCGGACAGGAAGCACGCGGGCTCGGTCTCCCGGTTGGTGAAATTGCACCGTCCCCCGCCCGAGATCGGGATCTTCTTACCCGGCTTGTCCGCATGATCGATGACGCAAATCCGCGCGCCGGCCTGCCCCGCCGTCGCCGCGGCCAGGAGACCCGCGCCGCCCGCGCCGAGGATGATCGCATCGTAGTCCATGCCGGCCTTCTACTGTGGCGCGACGACGCCGTGAAGCGCGCGAGAGCCTGGACGCGGTCGATGGCGTCGCACGCTCTGGCGAATTTGGGAGTGGAGGGCTTGGCGGCCTCACGGCCTATCCCACGATCCCGCCCCAGGTGGAATACGGGATCACGGATCTCGGCCAGGAGTTTCACCGCGTCGATGATCCGCGCCGCGTGCCTTGCCGTCGATCCTTTCCGCCGTCCGCTGGTGCCAGATAAGCCGCGCTTCGGAGAGAGCAAGCAACAAGCGCGCAGTCCATGACGGTGCCGCTGAAGAGGCTCGCCGTTGCCCCGCGCGGGCCGCGCTAGGTCGTGAGCGCCAGCGGACCACTGGCGGGCTACGTTGGGGCTGCCGGCGTATAATGAGAGAGGTTGACCTGCCACTGAACTGTCATCCAGCGGCGATTAGAGCCTTTGTCGTTTTTGTTACGCCCTGATGCGTGGGTTGAT
>CANKZU010000004.1 GCA_947488615.1 uncultured Aurantimonas sp. | reverse complement strand
TTCCTACTGGATATCGACAGCGGAAAGGTTCGCCTCTCCGCCGGGGAGCAGCAACCTCATGTATGGGATGTATAAGGCGTGGCTGAATCGGCTATGCGCGTTCCGGCACATAGCGGTTGACGGCAATGCTGCCTTCCTGCCGTCGGGCCTGCGCCAGATCGAACGCGGTTTGCAGCCGTAGCCAGAAATCGGCCTCGCCTCCAAACGCCTTTTCGAGCCGGATCGCCATTTCAGGGCTGATCCCGGCTTTCTCGTTGACGACGTTATTCAAAGCCTGCCGGGTGACGCCGAGCACGCGGGCAGCCTCCGTGACGCTCAGGCCGAGCGGCGCAAGGCACTCCTCGCGCACCATTTCGCCCGGGTGGGGCGGGTCGTGGAGGGGCAAGGTCAGTTTCTCCAGTCGTCAGTGGTAATCCAGATAATCGAGATCGACGGGCCGGCTGTCGTCGAAGCGAAATACGATTCGCCAATTGCCGGACACGCTCACGCTCCAAAATCCGGCAAGCTGGCCCTTGAGCGGATGCAGACGCATTCCCGGCAGACCTCCGACGGTTTCCGGCGAGGTGGCATGATCAAGCGCGAACAAGACGCGGCGAATGCGTTTGACCTGATCTGCCTGAACGCCGCGCGCATCGCCGGTCTCGTAAAAGCGTCGGAGTCCTTTGTGTCGAAAGCTGGCAATCATCCGTGCATTGGTAGGTAGTGTACTCCGACAATTGTCGCTTGTCAAATAGTCTCAAATGATCATGCGATTGCCGATGCAGATCATCGCTTTCTGACAGTCGACGGTGCGAATAATCACGCCCCCAGCAGCGCATAGGTCCCGAACGCCGGCACCTTGACCGCCAGCCGCCACGGATCGATGCCGGCGACAAGGCCGAGGAGATTCACCTCCAGCCCCGATTTCCAGCCGGCGACGAGGCCAGCATAGCCCCAAAGCGACAGGCGCAACTCCTGGCGGTCGGGGTCGATCGAGAGGAAACGTCCCTCGGATGGATAGTCGCGGCCGACCGCCGCCGCCGGTAGCGTCGCGTCGATGCCGGGGACGGCGCGCATGACGTGAGCGACGAAGGTATTGGAGTTAGGGCCGGGAAAGAGGGCGTAGCCGCCACGCTCGGCATAAGGGTAGGTGGCGATGGCGGCGCGCACCTTGGGGATCAAGGCTTCCGCCCGCGCGCCGGTGATCCCCACGACGACCCGGGGATCGTTGGAATACCAGCGCCCGTCGGCGGGCTGGCTGTTGCGTCGAACTGGAATCCCCCAGCCGACCTTGTCCCAACGCTCGTAAGCGCTCGCGCCCTTGTCCTTGACGACGATCCAGGAATGATCGGCGATCGCGCCCTTGAGGCCGCCTGTGCGCGCGGCGAGAATGTAGAGCGCCGCGTCCCCGTTGGTGCTCGCGGCCGGCAGAATCGCGGCCGAACTCCAGTCCGCCTGACGCCAGGAGACGGGACGTTCGCTCGTCCACCAGAGGAGAGCGGCGAGCGCTGCAGGCAGGAGATACACCGCCACGACGACGACGGAGAGCCATTTCAACAGATGCATGGGGTCCCATCGGTGGCGGCAAGGCGGAGCGGCTGCTAGAGCGCGCTTGGAAACTGTTTGTAGGACTGAGGTCATCAATGGAAACCCCCGTTCTCGTGGAAGTGACCCGTGGCGATCTCGTCGAGAGCGTCCATCGCGGCGCCTTCGCGTTGGTCGACGGCGCCGGGGCCGTCGTCGCCTCGGCCGGCGAAATCGCGCGTCCGGTATTTCCGCGCTCGGCCATCAAGGTGTTTCAGGCAATCCCGCTGATCGAGACCGGTGCGGCCGACGCCTTCGGTTTCGGCGACCGGGAACTCTCGCTCGCCTGCGCCTCCCATTCCGGCGAAGCGGGACATGTGACGCTTGCCGCAGCCATGCTGGCGAAGGGCGGGCTCGACGGCGGGGCTCTGGAATGCGGCTGCCACTGGCCGTTCGATCTGCCGGTCGCGCTCGATCTCGCCCGGCGCGGCGGCGAGCCGACGGCGCTTCACAACAACTGCTCGGGCAAGCATGCCGGGTTTCTCTGCACGGCCGTCCACCAGGGCGAGGATCCGCGCGGCTATGTCGGGGCGGGCCATCCGGTGCAGCAGCGGGCAAAGGCGGCGATCGAGGATCTGACCGGCACTGAACTTGGCGACCATGTCTGCGGCACCGACGGCTGCTCGATCCCGACCTATGCGGCGCCCCTGAAAAGTTTCGCGCACGGCTTTGCCAAGCTCGTCACCGGTGACGGCGTCGCGTCGGAGCGCTCGGCGGCGGGGCGCCGGCTGATCGGGGCCTGCATGAAGGCGCCCTGGGAGATGTCCGGCACTGGACGCGCCTGCGAGAAGCTGATGCAGGCCGCGCCCGGCCGGGTGTTCGCCAAGACCGGGGCGGAAGGTGTGTTCTGTGGCGCGCTACCGGATCTCGGCCTCGGTTTCGCGCTGAAGATCGACGACGGCGGGACGCGGGCGAGCGAGGCGCTGGTCGCGGCGGTCATTGCCGAGGCGCTGCGCGGCGACGACGCGGCGCTGGCCGAACGCTTCGATGCACTGGCATCGAAGACGTTGCGCAACTGGGAGAAGACCACGGTCGGCGCGGTGCGGGCGATCCTCCGCTGAGGCTACACTGCCTTCGCAGCACGCCTATCCTTCGGACACGCCCGATCAGGTGAAGTCGCTCTTCGGCTGGTCGGCGGAGCGGGCCGCCGGTTTGCGCGCCCGGCTTCCCTGCCGGGAACCGCCGGTGGCCTTCGGTTTCAGCCGGATGCGGACGCTGCCGCCTTCGGGGTCGTCGACGTCGAACAGCTTGGTCGAGCGCACCAGATCGCTCAGCTTCTTGAAGCCATAGGTGCGCGGATCGAAGTCCGAGGAGAGGTTGAGGAGCTGCTTGCCGAAATTGCCGAGATTCACCCAGCCGTCCTCGGGGTCCATCTGTTCGATCACCCGCTTCAACAGATCGGCTGCCTGTTGCGGCTTGGCCAGCGGCGCGGGCTGGCCGTCGTCCTTCTCGGCCGTCGCCCGCCCGGGCAAAAGGTTCTCGGTGTAGATGAAGCGGCGGCAGGCCTGGCGGAAGCTCTCAGGCGTCTTGCGTTCGCCGAAGCCGTAGACGTCGACGCCCTGTTCGCGGATGCGGGCGGCGAGCCGGGTGAAGTCGCTGTCCGACGAAACCAGGCAGAAGCCATCGAAGCGGCCGCTATGGAGAAGGTCCATGGCGTCGATGACCAAGGTGATGTCGGAGGCGTTCTTGCCGGTCGTATAGGCGAATTGCTGATGCGGAATGATCGCGTGGCGTGACAGGATGTCCGCCCAGCCGCGCGAGCGCTGGCTGGAGAAGTCGCCATAGATGCGCCTCACACTCGCCTCGCCGATCTTGGCGATTTCCTCGAACAGCCCGTCGGCGATGCGTGATGAGGCATTGTCGGCGTCGATCAGCACCGCCAGCCGGTCGGTCTTGTCGGGTCTTGAAGCGGACATGGTAGTGCGTTTCCCTCGTTCTTCCTCGACGGATCTATGGCGGAGCATGAGCGCTGACAGGCGCCAGCCGCAAGATCGATTGTGCCGGCCAATAACGGCCGCCGTCAGTTTTGCGTATCCTTCAGTTCGGCCGGCAGTCCCAATTGGTCGAGGATGGCTTCGGCGACGGCACTCGGCGCCCGTTCGCCTTCCCTCACGGCGGTCTCGCCGGCGGCGATTTCGGCGCGCCAGCGAGGCCCGGACAGGATGCGCCGACGCAGGCCCTCGTCAAGGCTGGTCCAGAGCCAGCGGACCCGCTGCTCGGCCCGCCGGTCGTCCCATGAGCCGTCGCGCCGGTGGATGT
Source organism: uncultured Aurantimonas sp. (assembly GCA_947488615.1). Taxonomy (GTDB): domain Bacteria; phylum Pseudomonadota; class Alphaproteobacteria; order Rhizobiales; family Rhizobiaceae; genus Aurantimonas. Next base: position 262,588 of record CANKZU010000004.1, on the reverse strand, counting down.
CGCGGAAGCGCTCGATTTCGGCCCACAATTCGCCGAGACCGTCGCCGGTCATGCCGGAGACGGCGAGCACCGGGACGGTCCAGGCTGCCGAACGCGGCGCCAGGATGTTGAGGGCGGAGCGGATTTCGGCGGCGGCGGCCCCCGCCGGTCCGGCATTGTCGCCGTCGGCCTTGTTCATGGCGATGATGTCGGCGACTTCGAGAATGCCCTTCTTGATGCCCTGCAGCTCGTCGCCGCCGCCGGCGATCATCAACAGGAGCACGAGATCGACCATGTCCGCGACGCTGACCTCGGCCTGGCCGACGCCCATCGTCTCGACGATGACGACGTCGAAACCCGCCGCTTCGCAAAGCAGCATCGTCTCGCGCGTCTTCGCCGCGACGCCGCCGAGCGTGCCGGAGGAGGGGGAGGGTCGGATGAAGGCATTGTTGTCGACGGCAAGGCGCGCCATTCGCGTCTTGTCCCCGAGGATCGAGCCGCCGGAGCGCACCGATGAGGGGTCCACCGCCAGCACCGCGACCTTGTGCCCCTTGTCGGTCAGCATCGAGCCGAAGGCGTCGAGCAGCGTCGACTTGCCGACGCCCGGAACGCCGCTAACGCCGATGCGGATCGCGCCGCCGGTGTCCGGGGCGAGCCGATCGAGGATGACGGCGGCGACGGCCCGGTGCTCGGGCCGGGTCGATTCGACCAGGGTGATGGCGCGGCTGAGCGCGGCGCGCTCGCCTTTGCGGATGCGGTCGGCCAGGTCGTCGGGATCGGGCAGAGGGGTCATGATCACCGGTGTGGTCGGGCTGTTGGTGCCCCCGATCGGCCGCCGTCGAGGATGTGGGAAAATCTCCCGATCTCGGGCCTGAAAGGGGTTGTGAACGGCAATGACTACCGAAGGAGCGCCGCGTTTGCTAGGCCTTCGATGGTGGGCAACGATTAATGGCGGCTTTGCGCGTATCGCCTGCCGCCGTGCTTTGGGAGAAGTACCATGGCCTGGAACAAACCTGTTCTCACGGAAGTCTGCCTCGCGATGGAAATCAGCGGCTATATGCCGATCGAATTCTAATCGGTGGCAGCACCTGACAGCCGCGGGCGGGTCGAGGCCCGCCTGCGGCTTTTCGTTTTGGGCTCCGCCGCCGGCGGCGGCTATCCGCAATGGAATTGCCTGTGCGATGTCTGCCGGCTCTATTGGGCGGGCGACAGGCGCGTTTCCGCGCGGTCGCAATCCTCGATCGCCGCGACCGCCGATGGACGCAACTGGCTGCTGATCAACGCCTCGCCGGATCTGCGCGAGCAGATTTTGCGTGCGCCGCCGCTGCAGCCGTCCGCCGGGGCGTCCGCGGATCAGCGGCGGGCCTCGCCCATTGGCGCCGTGCTGGTGACCAATGGCGACGTCGATCACGTCGCCGGCCTTTTGACCTTGCGCGAGAAACAGTCATTCCCGCTCTACGGCACGGCTGGCGTTCTCGGCGTCATCGCCGACAACCCGATCTTTTCGGTTCTCGATCCCACGCATGTGACGAGTCGGCCGGTGATGATGGGGGAGGCGTTCGAGCCGGTACCGGGACTTCAAGTCGAAGTGTTCTCCGTTCCCGGCAAAGTGCCGCTCTACCTGGAAGAAGGCGAGGTCGATATCGGCGAGGAAGGCGAGATGACGATCGGTGTGCGGCTGACAGCGCACGGCAAGACGGCTTATTACATCCCCGGTTGCGCCACCGTCCCCGATCGACTGCGCGACAGGGTCAGGGACGCCGACGCGCTCTTGTTCGACGGCACCGTGTTCACCGACGATGAGATGGCGAAGGCCAGCGTCGGACAGAAGACCGGCCGGCGCATGGGTCACATCCCGATCACCGGCGAGGGCGGCAGCCTCACGGCGTTCGACGGCCTCCGGATCGCAAGCCGCACTTACATCCATATCAACAACACCAATCCGATCCTGATCGATGATTCCGAGGAGCGGGAAATGGTGGAGGCCGCCGGTTGGCAGGTGGCCGGAGACGGCATGGAGATCGTGCCATGAAGGCGATGATGGGACGCGAGGATTTCGAGGCTGCGCTGCGGCGGATCGGAGCTGAGCGCTATCATCATCTGCATCCATTTCAGCAGCGATTGCAGAACGGCGAATTGACGAAGGCGCAGGTGCAGGCCTGGGCGCTCAACCGCTATTATTACCAGTCGCAGATCCCGGTGAAGGATGCCTACATTCTCGCCCGCTTGCAAACGTCGGAACTGCGCCGCGAATGGCGCCAACGGATCATCGACCATGATGGCGAGGCGGGGCAGCGCGGCGGCATCGAGAAGTGGATCGCGCTCACCGACGGCGTCGGTCTCGATCGCGCCTATATGGAATCCGGTCGCGGCATTCTCGCCGGTACGCGCTTTGCCGTGGATGCCTATGTCCATTTCGTCCAGGAGCGGACGCTGCTGGAAGCGATCGCCTCCTCGCTGACCGAATTGTTCTCGCCGAGCGTGATCGGCACCCGCGTTCGCGGCATGTTGGAGCATTACGACTTCATCTCGCAGGAAACGCTGGCCTATTTCGACAAGCGCCCGGTGCAGGCCAAGCGCGACTCCGATTTCGCGCTCGCCTATTGCCTCGACAATGCCCGCCGGCCCGAGGAACAAACAGCCGTGCTCGACGCCTTGCGGTTCAAGTGCCAGGTGCTATGGGCGCAGCTTGACGCGCTGCATTTCGCCTATGTCGAGCCGGGGATGATCCCGCCGGACGCCTGGCGTCCGGGCGCGGACCAGTCGGCGGGAGGCGCGCGATGAGCGGCATCGCCAACGATGTCATACCGAAATTGCCGCATGGCGTGCGGTTTCGCGAGGACAAGATGCGCGGCCAGTTCATCCTGGTCGGGCCGGAACGCATTTTCAACGCCGATCAGGTCGCGACGGAAATCATCAAGCGTGTGGACGGCCAGACCACGTTCGGCGATATCCTGCGACAACTGACGGAGGCGTTCACGGCGGACGAAGCGACCATTCGCCCGGATGTCGAGAGTTTCCTCATCGACCTTCGCGATAAGCAGATGGTGACGCTATGAACGAGGCAGTCTTTCCCAAGCCCGCCGCCGATGCAACCGAGCGGCCGACGCCGACGCCGGCGCCGCCACTGGGGCTGCTGGCCGAGCTGACCCATCGCTGCCCGCTGCGCTGCACCTATTGCTCGAACCCGCTCAAGCTCGACACGCGCTCGTCTGAACTCGACACCGAAACCTGGAAGCGGGTGTTCACCGAGTCGGCGGACCTCGGCGTCATCCACATCCATTTGTCCGGCGGCGAACCGACCGCCCGCAAGGACATCGTCGAGCTGACCCGCCACGCCGCCGAGGTCGGGCTCTACACCAATCTGATCACGTCGGGAATCGGCGTTTCGGAGGCGCAGCTCGACGCCCTGTTCGAAGCCGGCTGCGACCACATCCAGCTGTCGATGCAAGGCGCCGACGCCGGCGTGACCGAGCGGGTGGCGGGCTACAAGGGGGGCTTCGAGAAGAAAGAGGCCTTCGCCCGCGCCGTGGTCGCGCGCGGCTTTCCGCTGACCCTCAACGCGGTGATCCACCGGATGAACATCCATCAGGTGCCGGACATGATCGACAAGGCCGTCGCCTTCGGCGCCAAGCGGCTGGAGATCGCCCATACGCAATATTACGGCTGGGCGCTGAAGAACCGGGCGCAGCTGATGCCCGCGCGTGAGGACGTCGACCGGACGATCGGGGAGGTCGAGGCCGCGCGTGAGCGGCTGAAGGGCACGCTCGTCATCGACGCCGTCTTCCCGGACTATTATGCGAAATATCCCAAGCTGTGTAACGGCGGCTGGGGCGCACGCACCCTCAGCGTCACGCCGGCCGGCAAGGCGCTGCCCTGCCACGCGGCCGAGACGATCGAGCATCTGGAATTCTGGTCGGTGAGGGACCATTCCCTCGCCGAGATCTGGGCGTCGTCTCCGGCTTTCGGAGCCTATCGCGGCACCGCCTGGATGAAGGAGCCCTGCCGTTCCTGCGAGCGCCGGCTTGTCGACTATGGCGGCTGCCGTTGCCAGGCGCTGGCGCTGACCGGGGATCCGGCGAACGCGGACCCGGCCTGCGTCAAATCCGATTTCCACCAGCGGCTCGGCGAGATCGCCACCACCGAAGCCTCGGCCGCGGTCGAGCCGGGCGCTGCGACCTATCGCGGGTTTCGGGTCGGGTAGAGCGCCGGCACGTTGCGCTATGCTCACAATTAGGTGCGATTGGGATGTGCTTCGGCGCCGTCTTGTTCGTTATCCGTTTGCGGCAGGGGGAACGGGTAGCGGCGAAACTCCCGACCATTGTTGTCGTTCGCTCGTGTCGCTTGCTGATTCAGGAAGTCAGTCGAGCGTGACACGCCGAACAACGCTTCTCGCTCCTCCGGGTCGGACGAAAATATCGGGTAGCGCCCATAAACCTGGTCCCGGATAGTGTCGGTGTCGTTGGACATCAGACTCAGCGGCTTGACGAGGCCGAGATAGTCTCGCGGCTGCGTACGCGGTTCCAACCGAAAAATCCGAGTGTAGAAGGGCATGTGCTCGAGGCGAGCCGTCGCGATAATATGATCGGTATCGAAGTGGTCCGCCGCCATCGCGGCGAGGCGGAGGGTTGCATAGGGCATCAGTGCGGTGGCGGCCCGGACCCTTCCATCCACGACGAAGCGCGTCGGATCGACGAAGGTCTCGCCTCGCTCGGTTATGGCCGCAAGGACGTCCGCAAAGGCGGGGACGCTCGGCGTGTTCGGATAGTTCGGCGTCGCGATGTGCAACCGGATGGAGCTGATCAGCTTGCCCCGGTAGCGAATGGCGAAGAGAAAGCCATTGCTTTGCTCGTCGAAGTGGTCGCTGAATCGGCCACGCTCATTTGCCGTGATCGCGCCTTCCGCGAGATAGCATTCATAGCGCAAACGATAGACCGCCTCGCGGCTTTCCTCGGTCTGCACCGTCTCGTATTCGATGTCATCGAGCAGCGACGACACTCTCGCAGCGAGAAACCTCGCACGATCTTCATTTGCCCGCATCTGACGATCCTTATCGTTCAGCGGAGCTTACAATCCTGTAGAAAATTTACAATTCATTAACTATGATTGGCGTCGGTATTTGATGTGTTAAGTTAATATGTTGGGATAATTTGCCATCGTTGGCGCTTCCATATGCAGGAAACGCGGCTGGCGGACCAATTCGCTGGCGCCAACGGCGCTCAGCGGCGCACCGAAAATGAATCCTTGCAACTGATGGGCGTTGGGATTGCGCGTGACGAACTGCAGCTGGTCTGCCGTCTCGACCCCTTCGATGACAGTCTTGAGATCGAGTTCGGCAATAAAGGCGATCAACCCGCGCAGGACGGTTGCCTTGCGATGATCCTGCGTCGCCCCGACTAGGAAGCTGCGATCGATCTTCACCTTGTCGATGGGGAGGTCGTTAATATAGCCCAGGTTCGAATAGCCGGTGCCGAAGTCGTCGATTGCGAAGCGAATGCCGATCTCTCGCAGGCCGTGGATCTGTCGGACGGTTTCCTCGTCGCAGCCAACAAAGAGGTTTTCGGTCAGCTCGATTTCAAGTCGTTCCGGCCCTAAGCCATTGATCTTGAGGTTGCTGAGGATGACCTTCTGAAGGTCTGAGCGCTGCAATTGGCTTGGTGATATGTTTACGGCTACGGCGACATTGTCCGGCCATTGCGCCGCCGCTCTGCAGGCGATCTGTATTGTCCTGTCAGTCACTTCGGAGATAAGGCGCGATTCTTCGGCGATCGGAAGGAATTGGCCAGGCGAGACGATTCCCCTGGTCGGATGGTTCCACCGCACCAGTGCCTCGAAGGAAACGACACGCATTGATTTGGCTTCGATTATGGGCTGGAAGACCATGTAGAGTTCTTCCGTCTTGATCGCCCGGCGCAAATCGGTCTCCAGCGCCATTCGTTCCTCTTCTGCCTCGGCCATGGAAGGCTCGAAGAAGGCGAAGCCGTTCCGGCTGGTTTGTTTGACGCGATACAACGCGAAATCGGCCCGCTGGAGCAGATGCTCAGCGTTGTCGGCGTCCTCCGGGAAGATCACAGTGCCGATCGAGCAACCAATGTTCGTCACCATCGAGCCGAGATCGAACGGTCTGGCGCAGGTGGCCAAGAGCGCTTCGGCGAGTTCGGCCACCTCGCGGCGGGAAGTGATCCCATGCTGGATGATGATGAACTCGTCTCCCGCCTGACGCGCGACGAGGCAGGATTCGCCGGCCGCTGAGGAGAAGCGCCTGGCAGCCTCGCGCAGCAGCCGGTCGCCAGCGGTGTGACCGAGCGTGTCGTTCACGCGCTTGAACTTGTCGAGGTCCAGAAAGTGCAGGGCAAACGGCTCGTCTTTTCGCTCGACGGCGGCGGCGATCATGCCCTGCGTCGCCGCGCGATTCGGCAATCCCGTCAGCGCATCCTGATAGGCCAGCTCCTCGTTAATGCGCGCTGTCTTCAACGCCTCTAGAAAAGTCTTTCCGACACGCCGGGAGTTCGCGAGGACCGAAAGCATGAACACACCGAAGAACAGGCCGCAGACCAGATACCAAGCGGAATTCTTCATAATGAACGCGAGCTCGACGGGAACTGCGAGCGCGATCAACTGGAGTCGGACGATGGTTGGACTCGCAAAGTTGCGTCCTTGGATGCCGACCATGAATCCGACCGACGTCGAGATGGAGATGAGCTCGCTGAGCGGGTCGTTGCCGAGCCAGAACACTGTCATCGTCCAGACGCCGACCGTCAGGACATGCAACGTGCCGAGAACGAGATAGAGCAGGTGGAACGTGGCTGGGTTGGCCGTGCCGTCTGCGTCTTTGCGTTCGAAGAGCATCATCGTGGCGACACGCATGGTGGTCAGCACGGTGAGCGCGGCGCAGACGAGCCAGATAATCGGACTTTCGATGCGAAACCCGGTGAGCGCGCTGCCGGCTATCACGACGGACGAGCCGACCGCGAACGAGCCCACATCACCGTAAATGGAGCGGACAGTTTCGAGTTCGTCTTGCTGTTGCCGGATATCTGCCGGGGCGGGCGGGCTCTGCATCGGTCTCCGAAGCTGCATTGGTCTTCCCGAATTTGAACCGAAACCCAAAATTATCAGTTAATTGATCCGTATGTCCCGGTGCACGGAGATGTCCGAGCGACAAACCAATTGCTAGTCGAGGGCAAAGGATCGCGATTTATCCGGCGTCCGGCTCGGTTCCGCCGATCGGATGACGCAAGTCGGCAGCCTGTAATTCGGCAAGGATCTACAGCCACTTCTTGTAGCGAAAGAACAGCATCGGAACGATTGCCGACATGACCATCAGCGCGAGCGCGGCAGGGTAGCCGAACGTCCAGCCGAGCTCGGGCATGAAACGGAAATTCATGCCGTAGATCGAGGCGATCAGGGTCGGCGGCAGGAAGGCGACGGCAGCGACCGAGAAGATCTTGATGATGGCGTTCTGTTCGATCGAAATCATGCCGACCGTGGTGTCGAGCAGGAACGTCGTCTTGTTCGACAGGAATGACAGGAAGTCATTGAGGGAATGGACGTCCCGGGCCATCGCCTTCACCCGGGACTTGGCGTCTTTGGCGCTGGATTTGCGACGGTCGAGTGCAAGCTGGAGAAAGGGGAGCAGGCGATCGAGCGTCGCTAGACTTTCTCGCGCGCGCGAAGTGAGGTCGCCAGCCGCTCCGATGCGCCGCAGCAGCGATTTGAAATCCTTGGTGCCGGTCGGCTTCTTGCGCGCCGAGGAGGAGAAGATGTCCTCGCCGATACTGTCGAGGTCCGCCGAGATGGTCTCGAGGAGGTCCGCGACCCGGTCGATCACCGTCTCGAGAAGCCCGATCAGGATCGTGTCCGCCGACGGCGGCCGATCGACGCGGGCGGCGGCCGGCTTTTCGGCGGCGCCGGGCCGGGCGCCGCTGTCCGCAGCGCCACCATGGCGCGGCGCCTCGCGGCAGAGTTTGGCCGCATAGATCGCAAAGCTTTTCGGCGCGCTATAGCGCAGGGTGATCAGCCGGCGGTCGGCGAGCATGAAGGTGACCGGCGCGAAAGACGGCTTGCCGCCATCCAGCCCGAACACCACCGAGGCCGTCATGAAGTCGGCGTGGTCCTCGGAATAGAGCCGGCTCGAAACCTCGATCTCGACCATTTCCTCACGGGTCGGCACGTCGATGCCGCATAACTCTTCGACGGCGGTGATTTCGTCTGGACGTGGGTCGAGCAGGTCGATCCAGACGGCCTCGGCCGGGATCGCGTCGGGCGATGCCCGAACCGCGCGCATCCTGGCACCGGTCGGGACATAGGCCTCGATCATGGACGCTTTTCCGTAAAATCGCGGAACCAGCGCGCGGCGCTGTCCTCGCCGACGGCGCCGGCCGCGACATCCGTGACGAACTGATAGACCATGCCGTTATCGGCGATGATGTCGTAGCCGTTCTTCATCAGGAAAACCGCTGCGACCACAATCGCAGTCCGCTTATTGCCGTCCACGAATGGGTGATTCCGGGCGATCCCGTAGAGATACGTCGCCGCGAGGTCGAAAACGTTTGGCTCTCCGTACGCGACCTTGTCGAGGGGGCGATCGACGGCCGAGTCCAGTAGGCCAGCGTCACGAATTCCCCGCGCGCCGCCAAAGCGGTCGATCTGCTCGCTATGGAAGACCTCGACGCTCGCCTGCGAAATCCAGCGCCAGGTCATTTTGCCAGTTTCGCCAGCGCGTCACGATATTTGTCCATGAAGACACGTGCGTGGGCCAGTTCTTCCTCGAAGTCTGGCCCCGCCTTGATGAGCTTGACGCCATCTTCCGAAACGATGGCGTTCAAGCGGTCGCCGGTGGCCAATCCCGCCTGTTCCAGCACCTCCTTGGGCAGGATCACGCCTTCGGAATTGCCGATCTTGCGAATGACGGTATTCATGGCAAAGCCTCCGATCTCCAGGTTCTGACGTTATAACTAATGTTGAACCGGATGAGTGGCAAGAGACTATTCGGCCGCCGCCTTCTCATGGCCAAGGTGGCGGGAAAGGGCCTGCAGCAGGTCCTCGGCCGCTTCGGCGACGACCGTTCCCGGCAGGAAGATGGCCGCGGCCCCGGCCGCCTTGAGGGTGTCGATGTCCTTCGGCGGGATGACGCCGCCGACGACGATCATGATGTCGCCGCGCCCCTCCGCTTCGAGCGCCGCCTTCAGCGCGGGAACGAGGGTCAGGTGCCCAGCCGCCAGCGACGACGCGCCGACGATGTGGACGTCGTTCTCGACGGCCTGGCGCGCCGCTTCCTCGGGCGTTTGAAACAGCGGCCCGATGTCGACGTCGAAGCCGAGATCGGCGAACGCCGAGGCGATGACCTTCTGGCCGCGATCATGGCCGTCCTGGCCCATCTTGGCGACGAGAATGCGCGGCCGGCGGCCCTCGGCCTCGGCAAAGGCCGCGCTCATCGCCTGGATGTGTTCGATCCGCCCCGACATCGCGCCGGCCTCCCGTTTGTAGACGCCGGCGATGACCTTCGTCGTCGCGACATGCCGGCCGAACACCTGCTCCAGCGCTGCGGCCATTTCGCCGACGGTCGCCTTGGCATGGGCCGCGGCGATCGAGATTTCCAGGAGATTGCCGTCGCCGCGCTCGGCCGCCGCCGTCAGCGCCGCCAGCGCGGCATCCGTTACGGTGTCGTCGCGCTCTGCCTTGAGGCGCTTGAGCTTGTCGATCTGCTGGCGCCGCACCTCGGCGTTATCGACCGAGAGAACGTCGATGTCGTCGGCGGTTTCATTGAGGAATTTGTTGACCCCGACGACGGTCTGGGCGCCGGAATCGATCTGTGCCTGGGTTCTCGCCGCCGCTTCCTCGATCCTGAGCTTGGGCAGGCCCTTTTCGATGGCCGCGGCCATACCGCCCATCTCCTCGACCTCGGCGATGTGGGCAAGGGCCTTCTCCGCGAGGAGATGGGTCAGCCGTTCGACATGCGCCGAACCGCCCCAAGGATCGATCGGCGTGGTGGTGGCGGATTCGCGAGCAAGCACATGCTGGGTGTTGCGGGCGATCCGGGCGGAAAAATCGGTCGGCAGCGCCAGCGCCTCGTCGAAGGAGTTGGTGTGCAGCGACTGGGTGTGCCCTTGGGTGGCCGCCATCGCCTCGATGCAGGTTCTGACCGCGTTGTTCATCACATCCTGCGCCGTCAGCGACCAACCAGAGGTCTGGCAATGGGTGCGCAGCGACAGCGAGCGCGGATCCTTGGGCGTGAAGTTCTTCTGCATGAGCGCGGCCCAGATCAGCCGCGCCGCGCGGAGCTTGGCGACCTCCATGAAGAAGTTCATGCCCACCGCCCAGAAAAACGACAGGCGCGGCGCGAAGCGATCAATGTCGAGCCCCGTCGCGACGCCCGCCCGCGCATATTCGATGCCGTCGGCGATGGTGTAGGCGAGTTCCAGATCTGCCGTCGCGCCAGCTTCCTGCATGTGATAGCCGGAAATCGAGATCGAGTTGTATTTCGGCATGTGCTTCGACGTATAGGCGAAAATGTCCGAAATGATCCGCATCGACTGTTTGGGCGGGTAGATGTAGGTGTTGCGGACCATGAACTCCTTCAGGATGTCGTTCTGAATGGTCCCCGACAGGTCCTTCTGGGCGACGCCCTGCTCCTCAGCCGCCGCGACGTAAAGCGCCAGAACCGGCAGCACTGCGCCGTTCATCGTCATCGAGACGCTCATTTCGCCGAGCGGAATACCGTCGAACAGCTGGCGCATGTCGATGATCGAATCGATCGCCACGCCGGCCATGCCGACGTCGCCCGCGACACGCGGATGGTCGGAATCGTAACCGCGGTGGGTCGCGAGATCGAAGGCGACTGACAGCCCCTTCTGTCCGGCCGCGAGATTGCGGCGATAGAAGGCGTTCGACTCCTGCGCTGTCGAAAAGCCGGCATATTGCCGGATCGTCCAGGGCTTCTCGACATACATGGTGGGGTAAGGGCCACGCAGATAGGGGGCGATGCCCGGATAGGTGTCCAGAAACGGCAGGGCCGCGATATCCTCGGCGCCATAGGCCCCCGCGATCGCGATGCCCTCCGGCGTCTCGAAGGGCTCGCCAAGCGTCTTCGCGAGGGCGGGATGCGCCGGCCGGCTCCACGCGATGCGGGTGAAATCAGGAACGTCGGTCACGCCGATGCCTCCACGGTCTCGCTGGTTCGGTGCGGGCGCAGCGGCTCGCAGCGGGTTTCGCCGGCTGGCTGGAGAGGCGGATCGGCGGCGGGAGCCCGCTCCAGGAGAGCGTGATGTCGCTCTTCATCGAGCGGGTAGAGGTTGGCGCCGACGATGACCGTCGTCCCCTCCGCGAGTTTGGCGACCCGGGCGGATCGGGCGTCCAGGATGCGGTTTTGCAGGACGCCGGCGGAAAGACTCTTGAAGATGCCGCCTTCGGCCTCGATCGTCTGGAATTCGCTCCAGGCGACCTCGGCGGTCAGATCGGTGAGTGCCTCGATACCGCCGGAACCAGCCGCAGGATCGGTGACACGCGCCAGGCCGGATTCGTCCTGCAGGATGACCTGGATATTGCGGGCAAGCCGCCGCGCGGCAGGATCGGCAAGGCCGAGCGGGGCGGAGTGTGGCAGTACGGACAGGCTGTCGGCGCCGCCGGTTCCGGCCGCGAAAGCCGCGATGGTTCCGCGCAGGATGTTGGTGTGTGGGTCTTTGGCCGCCATCATGCGCCAGGAGGTCTCGGCATGGATGCGGGCAGCGGGCGGGCTCGCTTCGCCGCATTCCTCCAGCAGTTTGGCCCAGAGGAGCCGCAAAGCCCGCAATTTCGCGGTCTGCTCGAACTGTCGCTGATCGACCGCCAGAGTGAAGCCGATTGAAGCCGCCGCATCGGAGAGGCCGAGGCCGGCATCGAGCATCGCCCTCAGGTAATAGAGGGCTGTCGCGAGCACCGCGCCGAGTTCCTGCCCGGCGGTTGCGCCCGCGTCGTGGAAGACGCGCCCATCCGCCTCGGCGATACGGCCGCGAAAGCCGCTTGCGCGAAGCGACTTCGTGGCGCGGCCCGAATGCGCCCGAAAATCGCGCTCAGGGCCTGGGAAGCTCCCGGTAAAGGCGAAGGGGCCGATCGCGTCGAGACACAGGTCGAGGGACAGCGCCTCGAATTCCTGCCCGCGGTCTTTCGCGAGCGTGCGGATCGCCTCGACGGCGCGCCGCGCGTCCATATGCGGCTCGATCCTCAGCGAGATCATCTCCAGCTTCACGCCGGCGAGAGCGCGGGCGATCGCATCGCCTTCCATCGGGAGTCCGAACCTGTGCGCCGAGGCCGACCCGGCGAAAACCAAAGACAGGCCATTGGCGCCGCCTTCCAGATCCGCCAGCGCCTGGGCATTGGCGCGCGCGGCGTCGGGATCATCGACGCGCTGGAGGACTGCCCATCGTCCTCCCGCAGAGTTTGCGAGCGGAGACGCGTCGCGCTTGCGGTCGTGCAAGGGACCGTAGGTAAAACCGTCCTCGGCCCGCGCGGCAAGCGACTCGAAATCCCGACCCTTCAGGCCCTTTTCCACCAAGCTCCGCCATGCGGCATCTCCGGCTTCCGGAAAATCGATGTCCTCGATTGTCAGCGCCGTCATTGCACCTCCCTGTTGGCCGCACCGCGTTTTCGCCTCCGCAGCGATCCCAAAAAGCGACCTCCGACACCCGCCTAGATAGCGACTCTCCGGCGCCAACGAAATGCGGCCTTCGGCTCACGGCCATGCAGGCGGCGTCGGCGTCTCTAGTCCAGCGCGGTGACGGCGCCTTTTGGGGTGACCAGTTTCCAGACGACGCCGGCCGGCGCGTAGTTCATCTCGACCGTCCCGCCCAGGCCGCGCGACGTCATCTTCTGGGTGACGAGTGTGCCGAATCCGCCGTGTTTGGGTTCCACGACCGTGGGACCGCCGATTTCGCGCCAGACGAGCTCGAACTGCTCGCCGACGGACCATGATATTCTCACAGTTCCATCGGCAACCGAGAGCGAGCCGTATTTGGCCGCGTTCGTCCCCAATTCGTGCAGAGCGAGACCGATCGTCTGTGCCGCGGTCGAATTGAGACGGATGGCGGGGCCGTCCAGTTCGATCTGCTCGCCGCCAGCCCCGAAAGCCTTGAGTTGGCTGTGGACGAGGTCGGCCAGCATGGCGCTTTCCCAGCCGCTACCGGCAAGCAAGTCAGCGGACCGCGCCAGCGAACTCAAGGCCTCGGATAGCGTATCCAGGAACTGCTTCGTGTCGGCGCTTTCCTTTGCGGCGCGCCGGGCGATAGCCGCGATGAGCGCATACTGGTTCTTGGCGCGATGGGTCATCTCGCGCATCAGGAAACGGTTCTGCTCCTCGGCCTCGCGGCGCTCGCGCGAAGCCTGGGCCAGTACTTTCGAAACCGCGCCGATCTCGGCGATGTCGGTCCCGAATGGCATTGCGGGTTCGCCCTTGCCGATCGCCTCGGCCTGCTTCGACAATTGCAGGATCGGCGCCGCGATGCGCCGGCCGAAAATGATTCCGAGCATGATGGAGAACAACAGAAGCAGGATACCGGCACTCATCAAAAGTATCCAGGATCTGAGTGCCGGTCGCACGATGACCGCGTTCGGCACGGCGACGGTGGTCGTCCAGTTGGACAGGCTGGAGACCGTCGACGCCTCGATGAGATCGTCGCTCATGCGCGCGCCCAGCGTTTCCAGGATCGACGGGTTGTCGTAGGAAATCCCTTGCTGGGCTTCCATCCGTCCCTCGCTGGTCACAGCAGCGAAGACGCGCCGGCCCTCGGAATCCTTTATGATCGCCGACCATTCGCGCGGCAGGTTCCGGTTTGCGATGACGGCGTTGAGGGTATCGGCGGCCTTGTTGATCACCAGCACATAGGCAACCGTCTGATCCCGCATCACCGGGACCGCGACATGGAACATGAAGCGGTCGGCCCGCGCGCCGAAGAACACGCCGGAGACCATCGGCCGACGGGTCTTGAACACCTGCTCGATGGTCTGGGTGTATTCGGTTTTCCGCGGCGCTGGGGGATAAGGCTCCAGCGTCGAGACGACGACGCGAAGCGCCGGATCGATCAACTCGGCATTGGTCTCGGTGGTTCTGAGAGCGGCTACCGTTCGCTCGTGAAAGCCGGCGAGTTGTCCGTTTACCAGAGACGGCGAAGAGGCCAGCACCTTGCCGCTGGTGATCATGCCGTAAATATCCCGATCGACGGCATTGGAGACGATTTCGGCCGTATCGTTGACTTGCGCGGCCGCAATTTCACGTTGCTGTTCGGAGAACTGCAGCACCAGAAACGCGCTGAACAGCAGCGCGGGAATGAGGACGATCAGGGCGAACAGGACAAGATGAGCGAGGAGGGGCGGTCGCCGCATCGCGCGCGACAATTTTACCCACCTCGCCCGTTTGGGCGAGGAGAGGAAAGATCGCACCCTGTCGGGTAAGGAGCGAGCGACGTCCGCTTCGACACTCATCGGTAACAATTTTTCCGCGGCGCTTGGATCCTCGATCCGCGCCGCGGCCCCTGCTGATAACGAACCCCTGCGTTTATCCCCCGACCATACGTCAGTCTCGGCCGGTATTCCATAACCGTTTGGGAGGATGAGCACTTTTTGGCGCGATGGGCCGATGCTGTGAGAGCCTGGCAGAGTTCCCGATGCTGCAGTCACACGAAGGACGACAGGCCGGGCACCGACGCCAGGGCCCGATCGACGGTTTCGGGATCGGAATGGGCCTTTGCGAAGGCGGCAAGTTCGCGCGCGACGATTTGAATCTGTCGCATGTCGAGGCCGAGCCCCATCAGCTTCGAACCGAGCTCCATTATGCCGCCGCCCATCGCGCCACCAAGCAGGCCACCCTCGTTGTCGTCACCGGTCGTGGCGATCGCGTCCGAAGCCCCCGGCGTTTCGGCAATCATCTTGCCGACGGCGGGATCGTCGCTCTCGGCCGTGAGATAGGTCAAGATATGGCCAACCGCGACCTTGGCGGTGGACGGCTCAAGACCGGTTTCCGCAGTGATTTTCGCCAGCAGTTCGTCCATGCGAATCTCCTCTTGCCGTCGTGCCTCGGGAAGAGGCGGCGGGTTGCCGTAAAGCTTGGCAAAGCCTGATCGTCGACGCAATCGCCGAACGCGCGCTCATTGCCGCCGCGCTTGTTCCAACCCGTTGGCCGTCTATAACCCCAATGGTCAATGAGCGAGGGACGGTGGATGCAGGAAACAGGTCGGATTTTTCTGGGAAGCAGCCGTGACCCGCAGGACGCAATCAAGAAGGGTGAGTATCTCGACCTCAAGCTCGCCAATCGCCACGGACTGGTCACCGGCGCGACCGGCACCGGCAAGACGGTGACGCTGCAAATCCTTGCGGAAGGTTTCTCGGAAGCTGGCGTGCCGGTATTCTGCGCCGACATCAAGGGCGATCTGTCGGGCATTTCCATGCGCGGCGAGGGCAAGGACTTCCTGGTGGCGCGGGCGGAGAAAATCGGCCTGGACCCGTATTACAACGACTTTTACCCAGTGGTTTTCTGGGACATCTTCGGCGAGAAGGGCCACCCGATCCGCACCACCATCTCCGAGATGGGACCGCTGCTGCTGTCGCGCCTGATGAACCTGTCGGATGCCCAGGAAGGCGTTCTCAACATCGCATTCAAGATCGCCGACGAGGAGGGGCTATTGCTGCTCGACCTCAAGGATTTGCAGGCGATGCTGGCGCATCTCTCGGAAAATGCCGATGACATCTCCAAGCTCTACGGCAATGTCGCCAAGGCCTCGGTCGGCGCGATCCAGCGCTCGCTGCTGGTGCTCGAACAGCAAGGCGCCGAGAGCTTCTTCGGTGAGCCGGCGCTCAAGATCGCCGACCTGATGCGCACCGACCGCGACGGACGGGGCATCGTGAATATGCTGGCCGCCGACAAGCTGATGATGAATCCGCGCCTCTATGCCACCTTTCTCTTGTGGCTGCTGTCGGAACTGTTCGAGGAATTGCCCGAAATCGGCGACCCGGAGAAGCCGAAGCTGGTCTTCTTTTTCGACGAGGCACATCTGCTCTTCGACGATGCGCCGAAAATCCTCATCGACCGGGTCGAGCAAGTGGTCAAGCTGATCCGCTCCAAGGGCGTCGGCGTCTATTTCGTCACCCAGAACCCGCTCGACGTGCCGGACGGCGTGCTGGCCCAACTCGGCAATCGCGTCCAGCACGCGTTGCGCGCCTATACGCCCCGCGAACAGAAGGCTGTGAAGACGGCGGCCGAGACCTTCCGCCCCAACCCGGAATTCGACGCCTATGAGGTGATCACCCAGCTCGGCGTCGGCGAAGCACTGGTGTCGACATTGGGCGAAAAGGGAGTGCCGTCGATGGTCGAGCGCACGCTGATCCGTCCGCCCTCGGCGCGGCTTGGCCCGGTTAATGTCGCAGAACGCGACGCGATCATCGCCAAAAGCCCGGTCGCGGGCCTGTATGACCAGGCGATCGACCCGGAGTCGGCCTATGAGATGCTGGTCGGGCGCGCGGAGGCCGAGCTTCGTCAAGAGGAAAAGCAGCGCCGCCTGGAAGCGGAGGCGGTCGAGGACCGCCGGGGCGAAGAATCGGCGCGCCGCGCCGAGGCGGCGAAGGGGCGGCGCACGCGGACCGGCTTCCAGCTTCCCGATTTCGGACTCGGCGATGGCGGGCGCGACGACACGAAGGAGGTCGAGGAAGTCGATGAGGCGGCGCCACGCCGCGGTTCGGCGCCGCGCCGTCGACGATCATCGGGTTATCAGCGGCAGACGCTGACCGAAACGGTGATGAAGCAGGTCGGCCGGACGGTGGCCTCGACCGTGACCCGGGCGATCTTGCGCGGCGTTCTCGGCGGCTTCAAGCGCGGTCGCTGAGGAAACTCTGCGTCAGATTCCAGGCGCCGCCCGGTGTGCGCTCGGGATGCAATAACCCCCAGACCTTCCAAACGGCACGGTGACTCCCCATTTCCGCCCCGGCCAACGTTGCGAAGGAAGATCCATGAACCGCAAGTCGACTCTCGCTTCTTATATTTTATGGCTGCTGGGCTTCGGCGCGATTTGCGGCTTGCACCGGTTCTATCTCGGGCGGTTCTGGACGGGCCTGTTGTGGCTGTTCACGTTGGGGCTTCTGGGCATCGGCCAGCTGATCGACCTGTTCCTGATTCCCGGCATGGTACGCGAAGAAAATCTCGAAAGCCGGATCGACCACATGGAGCGCGAACGCGATCGTCTGCGGTAGGAAGCGACAAAGCCGGACAGGCAAAGAAAAAGGGCGAGAAAATCTCCCGCCCCTTCAGATGGAATGATGGCAGGATAGCCGGATCAGACCATTCCGATCTGAGTGACGACCAGCGGCGAGCCGGACTTGACACGATCATAAAGATCGAT
This sequence comes from uncultured Aurantimonas sp., assembly GCA_947488615.1. GTDB lineage: Bacteria > Pseudomonadota > Alphaproteobacteria > Rhizobiales > Rhizobiaceae > Aurantimonas. Next base: position 245,249 of record CANKZU010000004.1, on the reverse strand, counting down.
CGCGTCCTGGTTCATGAAGCGGATGCAGCCCGACGACGAGTTCGTCCCGATCGTCCAGTATTCCGGCGTTCCGTGCAGACGATAGAGCGTGTCCTTTCCGCCCTGGAAGATGTAGAGCGCGCGCGCGCCCAACGGATTGGCAATGCCCGGCTCCATCCCGTCCGCATATTGCGCCAGCTCGGGCATACGCGCGATCATCTCCTTGGGCGGCGTCCAGGTCGGCCACTTCTTCTTCCACTGAACCTTGGCCCGACCACTCCAGGAAAAGCCCGCCCGTCCGATGCCGACGCCGTAGCGCATCGCGCGGCCACCGGGCATCACCACATAAGCGTAGTAGTTGGCGGTATCGACAACCACCGTTCCGGGCGCCTCGCCGGTCGGATCAGCGACCTCCTGGCGATAGAAACGTGGATCGACGCGCTTCAGATCGACGGCCGGAATCCGATATCCGCCATCGACGACAGGCCCGTACATCGACACATATTTCGGGTCGATCCCACGCGCTGCCGGATAGGGCGCCACGGACATGATCTTGGCGCGAGGCCCGGTGCTGCAGCCTGCCGCAACCGCTGTTGCACCCAGTCCGAAACCGAGGAGCAGTTTGCGGCGGGTGAAAAGGGAATTACCGTTGTTCGTCATCTATCCAGCCTGATTTTTTTATCGTCCTCCACCCTACGAGCGAAAGCCGTAAATTGTTGTTACCGAGCGAACACTTTCCAGCCTGTTCGGTTCCTTTTCGATCACATCCGTTTGATCAAGATGAAGCAAACTCTGCGTCGAGATTTATGGGGACGAAAGCACGGCTGTGGCGTGGCGGGTTTTAGTTCAGACCAGATTCGGCAGGCTGCGAAGGTCGGCCAGAACGGCATTCGGCGATAAATCCAGGTATTCGTCCGGCTCGCCGCCGCGGTTGATCCAGACAGTGTTGAAGCCGAACTGCGTGGCGCCCGCGATGTCCCAGCGATTGGATGACTGAAACGACACGGCGTCGGGATAGAGCCGGAACCGTGTCGTTACCAATTCGTACATGGCCGGCGCGGTCTTGTAGGCCCCGCAGTCTTCGGCGGAGAAGACCGCGTCGAACAGATCCTCGATTCCCGCCGAGCGCACCGCCCGCTTCAACATCTCCCGCGAGCCATTGGACAGAATCGCCAGGCGCGCCTCCCGCTCCTTGAGCGCTCTGAGGGTCCCCGGCACTTCCTCGAACGCGTCGAGATCGCGATAGGCCTCGAGCAATTTCTCGCGCAGCGCCGGGTCCGCCGACGGGACCTTTTTGAAGGCGTAGTCGAGGGCGTCCTCCGTCAATTGCCAGAAATCCCGATCGGCCCGTCCCATCAGGCCGCGAACCCAGGAATATTCGAGTTGCTTGCGGCGCCAGATTTCAGAAAGTAGCCGGCCGGATTCTCCGAGGCCACCGGCGTGGCGTGCGACGGCGGCGCCGGTGTCGAACAGCGTGCCGTAGGCGTCGAAGACATAGACGGAATGCAATGGAGTCTCCCAGATCGTATGCGAGCGGACTCTGAGGGTCATAGGGGCGTATGCGGGCAATGGGAAGTGCCACCATCGGCGATGATTCGATCGGGAGCGAGCCTTATTGCATCGGACCAATAGTCTGGCGTCCGGCTGGCACGCCACTTCCACGCCCAGGGTCATCAGCAAACGCCAACAATGTGCCGGGGAGCGGCGCGCCTTATTCTGCCGCGCGAAACTTGACGGTCATTGTTCAGTGCGCTTCCAACAGACGGTCATTTCTGAATGTAGACGCTGTTCAAGTCCGATCGATCCGAGAAGCGGTCGACCTCCGGCTGAGTGGCTGGGGTCGCGCAGTCGGTGAAGTGCAGTCCCACTTCGTCGCCGCGACACCACGCCACGATGGCAGGGCGGAAGGTGCGGTCGGAGTGGTCGTAAATAGCCGCCCGTGGCGGCAAGCGGTTGTCCGAATAGCGGCGGAGGCGGATTCCGCCGTCGGATATGTCGACCACCATCGCATCTTCCAGAAACCGGCGAGTCAGAGTGACGAGCTTGACCGATCTCAATCGCGTGCGGCGACGGTACCAACGCCGTTGGTCGTGCGAATCGCGAAGGGTCTGTGTCTTCATTGTCCCAACCTGCGATGGCAGCGCGTTCAACCGTCCCGCGCCGGAATGTGGATTACCTTTCTGCGGCTAGGGTATGATTTAATTGTTTACGCAGCCTTATGGTCATCCCAGAATCTTTATTCGTGCAGTCTGGGGTGGTTGACTCCGCTACTAGGCCGTCGCTAGCGCAGTGCGGACCCACGTTGCCCACTCGTAGGCCGCGTTGGCGGCAATCGCGTCGCCATGCCGTCCCCGCCCGCCCAATCTGGAGCTCTCCATGCCGCAGGAAATGACCCGCACGCGCAGTTTCGTCGACGGCGAATGGCATGACGGCAATCCCGGCCTCATCGGCCCGCGTAGCCATGCGATGTGGCTCGGCAGTACCGTTTTCGACGGCGCTCGGTGGTTCGACGGCCTAGCGCCCGATCTCGATCGGCATTGCGAGCGCGTCAACCGCTCCGCCCAAGCGCTTGGCCTGAAGGCGACGGTGGCGCCGCAGGAGATCGTGCGCCTGACCCGCGAGGGGCTCGAAGGGTTCGACGGCAAGACCGCCGTCTATATCCGTCCAATGTATTGGGCCGAGGATGGCGGCTACATGGGCGTTCCGGCCGACCCGGAAACGACGCAATTTTGCCTGTGCCTCTATGAAGCGCCGATGATCGCGCCCTCGGGATTTTCGCTGGGCGTCTCGCCGTTTCGCCGGCCGACGCCCGAATCCATGCCGACGCTCGCCAAGGCCGGATGTCTTTATCCCAACAACGGCCGGGCGATCATGGAGGCGAAGGCGCGCGGCTTCGACAATGCGCTGGTGCTCGACATGCTCGGCAATGTCGCGGAGACGGGAACGTCCAATCTCTTCATGGTTAAGGACGGAACCGTGTTCACGCCGGTTCCCAACGGTTGTTTCCTCGACGGCATCACAAGGCAGCGCGTGATCGGGCTGTTGCGCGAGGAGGGCAAGGAGGTGGTCGAGGCGTCGCTGACGGTGGCGCAATTCCTCGATGCCGACGAAATCTTCTCGACCGGAAACCACTCCAAGGTGGTGCCGGTGATCGGGATCGAGGGGCGCGAACTCCAGCCCGGTCCCGTCTACGAGGCGGCGCGTGAGCTGTATTTGTCCTTCGCTCGCTCGGCGGGCTGACAGGCCGCCGAAAAGCCGACCGGTGGCAAACGCAACCGTCGGCCCTAACTTCCCCCTCGCCGAATTTTGGCGGTTCGGGCAACCCTCGCCGGGTCTGTCCGTTGCGCTCAGGACCTAACCAACCAGAAGGAGACGCACAAAATGGCTTTCACCCTTCCCGAGCTTCCCTACGCCTACGACGCGCTTGGCCCGTACATGTCGAAGGAAACGCTCGAATATCACCACGACAAGCACCACAACGCCTATGTGACCAAAGGCAACGAGCTGGCTGAAAAGGCTGGAATGGCCGATCTTCCGCTCGAGGAGATCGTCAAGAAGTCGCATGGCACCGACCAGCCCCTCTTCAACAACGCCGGCCAGCATTACAACCACATCCATTTCTGGAAGTGGATGAAGCCGGGCGGCGGCGGCAAGAGCCTGCCGGGCAAGCTTCAGACCGCCTTCGATTCCGATCTCGGCGGCTATGACAAGTTCAAGGCCGATTTCGAGGCCGCCGGCGCCGGCCAGTTCGGTTCGGGCTGGGCCTGGGTTGCCGTCAAGAACGGCAAGCTCGAGATCATGAAGACGCCGAACGGCGAAAACCCGCTGGTGCATGGCGCCGAGCCGATCCTCGGCGTCGACGTCTGGGAGCACTCCTATTACATCGACTACCGCAACGCCCGGCCGAAATATCTCGGCGCGTTCGTCGACAATCTGATCAACTGGGATTACGTCCTGGAGCGCTACGAGGCCGTTGCCGGTTAAGGCTGGTTTTCGGCCTCTCGCCCGCAATGGCGGTGGTGAGATAGATGAAGGCCCCGTAGCGATGCTTACGGGGCCTTTTTCCATGTTTCGTAGTGTTGACGTTTTCGTGAGAAGACTCCGACCAAAGCCCGATTGCGCCAGACCGCAAATTCCTCTCATCTGTTTTGGTGCTTGTCCGCAGGGGCGGACGCTTTCGGGAGATGCCTTCCATGCTACAGATCAGACTTCTTGCAATCACCGTGGTGACAGCGGCCGCGTTCGCGCTGCCGGCTTATGCCCAGAATGCCGAGCCCATCAAGCAGCGGCAGGAATTAATGGAAGGCAATGGCAAGGCCGCCAAGCTGTCCGGGCAGATGATCAAGGGCGAGGCGGAATTCGACCCGGCCAAGGCCGCCGAGGCTTTCCAGGCTTTTCACACGACGGCTGAGAAGATGGGCACGTTGTTCCCCGAGGACAGCAAGACCGGCGAGGAGACTGAGGCGGCTCCGGCGATCTGGGAGAAGCCCCAGGATTTCCAGGCCGCTGTCGCGAAATTCGAGAAGGATTCGGCGACCGCGATTGCCGCCGATCCGCAGGATATCGACGCCTTCAAGCAGAGCTTCGCTATGGTCGCTGAGAACTGCAAGGGCTGTCACGAGGACTTCCGCATCAAGAAGGAAAAGTAACGGCGCGCCTAGGCCGCAAGGGGCGTGACGCAGGACGGACACTGGCGACATGCTCAATCGCATCCTGACCACCGTCCTTCTCGGTGTCGCTGTCGGTATCGGTGGCTTCTATCTTCTGACGATGCCCGACCCGCTCGATGCGGCAACCCTGCCGCATGAGCAATCCGGCGACGCTGGGCGGGGAGAGCGGATGTTTTGGGCTGGCGGCTGCGCCTCCTGCCACGCGCCGTCGAAGGCGGAGGCCGCCGCCAAGCTCGCGCTCGGCGGCGGCGATCCGTTGAAGACGGACTTCGGGACGTTCCATGCGCCCAATATCTCGCCGCATCCGACCGATGGCATTGGCTCCTGGAGCCTTGCCGACTTCGCCAACGCCATGCAGCGCGGCGTCGATCCGCAAGGCGAGCATCTCTACCCGGCCTTTCCCTACTCCTCCTATGTCAAGATGAAGCCCGGCGACGTCGCCGATCTTTGGGCCTTCCTGAAGACGCTGCCGCCGGTCGCGGGACGGGCGCCGCCGAGCGATCTCGCCTTTCCATTCAGTATCCGCCGCGGCATCGGCCTGTGGAAGCGCTTCTTTCTCGAGGATGCGTCGCCGGTCGTCGACCTCGGCGAGAATGCCTCGGACGCGGCGCGCGCTGGCCAGTATCTGGTGGAAGGCCCCGGCCATTGCGGCCAGTGCCATACACCGCGCGGCCTGTGGGGCGCAGGTGGTCTGGTTACGGATGCGTGGCTGACGGGCGCGCCGAACCCGGAGGGCAAGGGGCGTATTCCCGATATCACCCCGTCGAAGGATGGGATCGGGTCCTGGTCGGCGTCCGACATCGTCTATTATCTGGAAAGCGGCTTCACGCCGGATTTCGATTCCGTCGGCGGCGCGATGGTCGCGGTGCAGGAGAATATCGCCCGCTTGCCCGCGACGGATCGCGAGGCGATCGCGGCCTATCTCAAGGTGTTGCCGGCGCTTGAGAGCGCAGGCAAATAGCCCGGATAGTCCCGGCGTTCGCCGTGCGTGATGGCGGGGCGGCGGCGGGCTACCCGTCCCGACCCATCAGTTTGAGCGCGAAGGCGTAAATATAGGCGACTTCCTCCAGCTTGGAGAAGCGGCCGGAGGCGCCGCCATGGCCCGAATCCATGTTGGTGCGCAGGATCACCGGATTGTCGTCGGTCTTTACCTCGCGCAGCCGCGCCACCCACTTGGCCGGCTCCCAGTAGGTCACGCGTGGATCGGTGAGCCCGGCCAGCACCAGCATCGGCGGATAGGGCTGCCGCTTGACGTTGTCGTAGGGGCTGTAGGACGCGATGATCTCGTAATCCTCGCCCGACAGGATCGGATTGCCCCATTCGGGCCATTCCGGCGGCGTCAGCGGCAGCGTGTCGTCGAGCATGGTGTTGAGCACGTCGACGAAGGGCACGACGGCGATGATGCCGCCGAATTTTTCCGGCGCCATGTTGGCGACCGCGCCCATCAGCATACCGCCGGCCGAGCCGCCATTGGCGACGATGCGCTCATGTCGGGTGTAATTCTCGGCGACGAGATGATCGGCGCAGGCGATGAAATCGGTGAACGTGTTGGCCTTGTTGCGCCGCCGCCCGGCATCGTACCAGGCAAAGCCCTTGTCCTTGCCGCCGCGGATGTGGGCGATGGCGTAGACGAAGCCGCGATCGACCAGCGACAGCGCATTGGTACTGAAGCTGGCGGGGATGGCGATACCGTACGAGCCATAGCCGTACAGTAGGCAGGGCGCGGTGCCGTCGAGCGGCGTATCCTTGTGGTAGAGCAGCGAGATCGGCACCAGTTCGCCGTCCTTGGCCGGTGCGAAGATGCGCCGGGTCACGTAGTCGGCCGGGTCATGGCCGGAGGGCACTTCCTGCGTCTTCAACAGAGTGCGCTCGCGGGTCTCGACATCGTAGTCGAAGGTCTGGGTCGGCGTTGTCAGCGACGAATAGGTGAAGCGGATGGTGTCCGTGTCGAACTCGTAGGTGCCGGCCAGCCCGAGCGAATAGGCTTCCTCTTCGAAGGCGACTGCGTGCTCCTCGCCGTCCGACAGCCGCTTGACCACGATCCGCGGTAGGCCGTCGCGGCGTTCGAGCCAGATCAGGTGCCGCTTGAGCACCATGTGGCTGAGGATAAGACGTCCATCCTCATGCGCGACGAAATCGGTCCAGTCCGAGCGCCGTGATGCGTCGGTCGGCGCCGTGACGATCTTGAAATCCCGGGCGCCGTCGCAGTTGGTCAGGATGTAGAGGATGCCGTTGCCCTCGTCGACGCTGTATTCGATGCCGGTTTCGCGCGGCGCCAGCAGGCGGGGTTCGGCCGCAGTGTTGTTGGCGGGAATGAGCCAGCATTCGGAGGTTTCGTGATCGTGAATATCGATGACCACGAACTCGCCGGATTGGGTCTTGTCGACGCCCATGAAGAAGCCGGTGTCGGTTTCCTCGTAGATCAGCGCGTCTTCGAGCGGGTCGGTTCCCAAGCTATGGAAATAGACCCGGCTCGGGCGATGGTTGGAGTCCAACCGCGTGTAGAAAATTCCTTTCGAGCGGGCCGACCAGACCGTGCCGCCGCTGGTGTCCTCGATACGCAGCGGCAGATCCTCGCCGGTCTCCATGTCGCGGATTGAGACGGTGTAGAATTCCGACCCCTTGTCGTCGTGGGTCCAGGCAAGCCAGCGGTGATTGGTCGAGTGGCTGACGCCGCCGAGCGAGAAATAGGCGCGATCGGCGGCCTCCGCCTGACCGTCCAAAAGGACCGTCTCTTGAGCCGCACTGCCGAAGCGGGGACGCCGGATGAAGCGCGGATACTCCGCTCCGGTCTCGAAGGAAGCGCCGTAGGCCCATTCCCCATCCGGGGCGGGCACCGACGAATCATCTTCCTTGATCCGCCCGCGCATCTCTTTGACGAGCACTCCGCGGAGCGCCTCGGTGCCGGCCATTACCTCCTGCTGATAGGCATTCTCGGCAATGAGATGTTCGCGGATTTCGCTATCCAGGACGCTCGTGTCCTTGAACACGTCCTGCCAATTGTCGGCCCGCAGCCATGCGTAGTCGTCCGAGCGCTCGCGGCCATGCCGGATGTCCGTCCGGGGACGCCGCTCAGCGAGTGGGGGAGTGGGCTTCAATTCGGCTGCGGAGGAGTTTGTCATCAGGCCTGACTTGCGGGAAGGGCTGGGAAATCGAACGCTGGAAAGAGAGGAGGGCGTCTCACGCAATAGTAGCGAAGAATGGCGTACAGGCCAAACCAATCGCGGCGTCGGTCCCAGTGCATCGACGCTCCGGGTTGCCATGCGGGCCGTCGAGCCATGGCCGGGTGGGGCGCGGCGCCCGGGAGGCGTCATACAGGCCGGCCGAATCACTTTCACCTCTGCGATATTGGCGCGATCACATTTTTCGCGCGGCCACAGATATTTCCTGTGGCGTATGGCATACCACTGTAATAGAAATGGAGTACGGATCAGGCTTCGGGCGAACCAGTCTTGCCCACAAAGGCTGCTCTCCGTATGAGGGAGTCGGGACGGCGCGTCGCGAATGCGGTGTGGCGACATGCGAGGGATGGAGTACGCGCCGCGGATGACGGGTATCGAGGCAACGACAGGATTTTTGGCGCTTGCCCTGCCGTTCATCGCCGCGGCTTTGGCTCCTATCCTTACCCGTCTTCTCAAGCAGCATGCCTGTTGGCCGCTGGCGCTGGCCCCGGCACTCGCCTTCCTGTTCTTCCTGCAGGCGCTGCCGGCCGTCGCCGACGGTAACGTGATGCTGTTCGGGTTCGACTGGATACCCTCGTTCGACGTGCGGTTTTCCTTCCGGATCGACGGCCTGTCCTCGACCTTCGCGCTTCTGATCACCGGCATCGGCACGCTGATCGTGCTCTATTCCGGCGGCTACCTGGCCGGCCATCAGGACCAGGGGCGCTTCTTCTCGTTCATCCTGATGTTCATGGGGGCGATGCTGGGCCTCGTCGTGGCCGACGATCTCATCACTCTGTTCGTCTATTGGGAACTGACGTCGATCACCTCGTTCCTTTTGATCGGCTTCGACCACCATCGCGAGGCGGCCCGGCGCGGCGCGATTCAGGCGTTGGTCATCACCGGTGGCGGGGGGCTGGCGCTGCTCGCTGGCCTGATCGTGATCCGCGAATTGCTCGGCCTGTCCTCGATGAGTGAGGTGCTCGCCGCCGGCGATGTGTTGCGCGACAGCAGTTTTTACGTGCCGATCCTGATTCTCGTGCTCGCTGGCGCCTTCACCAAATCGGCGCAGATGCCGTTCCACGTCTGGCTGCCCAACGCCATGGAAGCGCCGACGCCGGTCTCGGCCTATCTGCATTCCGCCACGATGGTGAAGGCCGGCGTCTATCTGCTGCTGCGCTTCCATCCGGCCTTGGGCGATACCGCGCTGTGGACGACGATCCTGCCGCTGTTCGGCGCGGTGACGCTGGTCGTCGGGGCGTTGCTGGCGATTCGCGCCAGCGACATCAAGATCACGCTCGCCTATACGACCGTTGCCTCGCTCGGCCTGCTGGTCATGCTGATCGGCGTCGGCACCGAGGCCGCGATCACCGGCGCGGTGCTCTATCTGATTGCCCATTCGCTGTTCAAGGGCGGCCTGTTCATGGTCGCGGGATCGATCGACCACGGGGCGCATACGCGCGAAATCGACCATCTCGGCGGGCTCGCCCGGGCGATGCCGATCACCTTCGCTGCGGCGATGCTCTGCGCCCTGTCGATGGGCGGGATCACGCCCTTCGTCGGCTTCCTCGCCAAGGAGGAGATCTATTATGCCCTCGAACATGGCGACGCCTATCACATCGCGCTGATGCTCGCGGCGATCGCCGGCAACGCGCTGATGTTCGCTGCCGCCTTCGTCGTGGCGCTGAAGCCCTTCGTCGGCCGGATGCCGGAGACGATCCATCATCCTCACGAGGGAGCTCCGACGATCTGGCTCGGTCCCTTGACCCTCGGCGTCCTCGGTCTCCTCGGCGCGCTGTTCTACGGCGCCTATCACGCCAATTTCTCCAGCCCGATGGCCTCGGCCGCGTTGGGTAAACCGGTTGCGATCGAGATCGGCTGGGTGCCGCATCTGAACCTTGCCTTCCTGCTGTCGCTGCTGACTATCGCGCTCGGCATCGTCCTTTATCTCTTCGCGGCGCGGCTCCGCTCCGGCCTCGCCAGTCTTCTCGCCGCGATTGGCTGGGGTCCGGACAAGGGGTTCGACCAGGCGATGCGAGGGCTTTTGCGCGGGGCGTTCGCGATCACCGCTTTCCTGCAATCGGGCCGCCTCGACATCTACATGACGGTGACGGTCATCCTGATCGTCGCGGCGCTGTTCGGACCGATGATCTATATGGATGCCTTTCCGGCCATGCCGGACTTCCCCACGCTGGCCTTCTACGAATGGACCGTTCTCGGGCTCGTGGTCCTCGGCATCTTTGCCGTTGTCATCGCCAAGAACCGCCTGACCGCCATTGTTTCCCTGGGCATTCAGGGCTTCGCGGTGGCGCTCATCTTCATGCTGCTCGGCGCGCCGGATTTGTCCTTCACGCAATTCATGGTCGAAACGCTGTCGGTGGTCATCCTGGCCCTGGTGATGACCCGGCTTCGGCTATCCGCGGCGGATCACCGGCCACTGCGCGAGTCCCTGCCGGACGCGGTGCTGGCGATGGCGGGCGGAGCCGGCTTCGGCCTGTTCCTGCTGGCGGTGACCCAGCGTCCCTTCGACGCCTCGCTGTCGGATTTCTTCGAGCGCTACAGCTACACGATCGCCCACGGCCGCAACATCGTGAACGTCATTCTTGTCGATTTCCGCGGTATCGACACGATGGGCGAGATCGCCGTCGTCATGACGGCCGGCCTCGCCATTCTGGCGCTGATCCGCGTCAGGGTGGGGCGCAAGGGCGAGCGTTACCCCGATCCGACGGAGCAGACGCCATGAGGACGATCATCTTCCGTTTCACCACTCCCTATCTGACGACCTTGATGGTGCTGTTTTCGATCTTCGTGCTGCTGCGCGGGCACAACGAGCCCGGCGGTGGCTTCATCGGCGGGCTGATCGCCGCGTCCGCCTTCGCCATCTACGGCATCGCCTGCGGCGTCGCGCCGGTCCGCCGCGCTTTGTATTTCCATCCGATGGCGATCGCGGCGAGCGGCCTGATGATGGCGGTCTTGTCCGGCGTGGCGTCGCTCTTCGTCGGCGCCAAGTTCCTGACCGGCCTATGGGCGTTTCCGGCGATCCTTGGCGGCGATGTCGGCCTTTCGACGCCGCTTTTCTTCGACATCGGCGTCTATCTCGTCGTCGTCGGAGCGATCAGTTCCATCGCCCTGGCCCTCGAAGAGAGGGAGAGCGACTGATGGAAACCGCGCTCAGCTTCGTCGTCGCCTGCCTGTTCGGCACATCGCTCTACCTGCTCTTGTCGAAGCACATCATCCGCATGCTGCTTGGCGTCGTCCTGCTCGGCAACGGCGTCAATCTGTTGATCTTCACCGCCGGGCGCATCGGACCGATCGCACCGCCGATCATTCCCGATGATCTCAAGATACCGGAAATCGCGATCGCCAATCCGCTGCCGCAGGCGTTGATCCTGACCGCGATCGTCATCTCCTTCTCCTTCTTCGCCTTCCTGCTGGTGCTGGCCTATCGTGCCTATCAGGATATTAACACCGACAACACTGACGAGATGCGCCTCGCCGAACCCAAGGACCAGGGGCTGCCGCCCCTCGGCTACTGACTGACCATGGCTATCGGAAGCATCGAGGTTCTCAAGGCCGAAGCCATGGTGAAGGGCGCGGTCGCGGCGTCCGACTATCTTATCGTGCTGCCGGTCGTAACCTGCTTCATTTTTGGTGCCGGACTGCTGATGCTGCGGAAACGCATCGACTGGCATCCGTGGCTGGCAATCCCCGGCTTCGTGCTTCTCTTCGGCATTGATGTCGCGCTCCTCCTCAAGGTCGCCGGGGAGGGACCGCAGACGATGATGATGAGCGGCTGGAAACCGCCCTTCGGCATTGCCTTCACTGTCGATCTGATGGGTGCGCTGTTCGTTACCGTCGCCGGTTTCGTGGCGCTCGCCTGCGCGATCTACGCCGTGGCATCGATCAGCGCGACCGAACGACGCTACGGCTTCTATCCGTTTCTGTTCCTGATGATGGGCGGTGTCTCGGGCGCCTTTCTGACCGGCGACATCTTCAACCTCTATGTCTGGTTCGAGGTGCTTCTGATCGGCTCGTTCGGGCTCTTGATCCTCGGCTCCGAGCACGAACAGCTCGACGGCGCGACGAAATACTGCATGCTCAATCTCGTCGGCACGACACTGTTCCTGATCACCACCGGCTACCTCTATGGCATCTTCGGCACGCTCAACATGGCCGATATCGCCGCAAAGGCCGCCGCCATGCCCGACGACGGCGCTGTCTACACCCTGGCTGTTCTCTATCTCGTCGCGTTTTCGCTGAAGGCCGCGGCGTTTCCGCTCAATTCCTGGCTACCCGCTTCCTACCACACGCCGCGCTTCGTGGTGTCGGCTTTGTTCGCCGGCCTTTTGACCAAGGTCGGCGTCTACGCGATGATCCGGGTGCTGCTGATGCTGTTTCCGCCGGAGCGGGCCGGCCTTGCACCGGTAATCGCCTGGATCGCCGGATTGACCATGCTCGTCGGGGCACTCGGCGCGCTAGCGCAGACCGATCTCCGGCGGCTGCTGAACTACGTCGTCATCGCCGGCATCGGCACGATTCTCGCGGGGCTGGCGGTGCCCTCGATGACCGCCGTTTCCGGCGCTCTTTCGGCAGTCGATCCGGCGCCGGCGGCCGGCGTGCTGCAAACGGGGCTGTCCGGCTCGATCTACTACGCCCTCCACTCGATCGTCGTCATGACCGGGCTCTATCTGGCGGCCGGAACCGCGGCGTTCCTGGCCGGTTCGTCCTCGCTGGCGGAGATGGGCGGGCTATGGCGCAGGCACCCGCTGTTCGCGGCTTTGGTGCTGGTGCTGCTGTTCGCGGTGTCCGGCCTGCCGCCCTTTTCCGGTTTCTGGCCGAAGGTCGCGCTGGTCCGAGCGACGATTACCGCCGACATGCCGTGGCTGGCTGGCACGATCCTTGTGTCCGGCTTCCTGCTGACCGTCGCCAGCGCGCGTGTCTTCGCGCTGGCCTTCTGGCGGCCGCTGCCGTCGATTCAGGGCGTGGCCAGCGAGAGCGAGGTCGCGCGCATCGAGGCCGAGACGTTCCGGGCGCCCGGACCGGGCAGGGCCCTTTCGCTGGTTCCGATGCTCGGGCTCATCAGCTTCGTCATCGCCGCCGGCGTGTGGCCGGAGTGGCTAGCGCAGTTGACCGACGGCGCGGCGGCGGGCGTCATCGATCCGGCGGCCTATCTCTCCTCGGTCTTCGGAGGCGGATCGTGAGGCTCTCGCTCTTCAACCTCATCCTGGCGCTGATCTGGGTGATCATCTCCGGCTCGTTCACTCTGCTCAACCTCGTCCTCGGCTTCGTGCTGGGCGCGGCGGCGTTGTATCTGATCCGCGAGCAGGTCGGCACCGTCGGCTATGTTGGCCGGGCCGGCCGCATCCTTACGCTGTTTCTGCTGTTCGTCTACGAGCTGCTGATGTCCGCCTGGCGGGTGGCCGTGCTGGTGCTGACGCCGAAGCCAGACCTCAAGCCCGGCATCTTCTCCTATCCGCTAAAAGTCGACCGCGACTTCGAGATCACGCTCTTGGCCAATATGATCACGCTGACGCCCGGCACCCTCTCCGTTGACGTCTCGGAGGATCGCTCCACCCTCTACGTCCACGCGATCGACTGCTCCGATCCCGAAGCCACCAAGGCGGATATCGCCGGCGGTTTCGAGCGCAAAATCATGGAGGCGTTTCGATGAGCCTTCATGACTTCGCCCTCTGGCTTCTCGATATCTCTCTCACGGTCTCCCTGGTGGTGCTGAGCGTCGCCTTTCTGATCACCGTCACCCGGATCGTCATGGGACCGACGCTGCCCGACCGGGTGCTCGGTCTCGACATGCTGACCAGCGTCGCGATCGGCTTCATCGCGGTCATCGGCATCGATACCGGCTTCACACTCTATATCGACATCGCGATCGCCCTCGGCCTCGTCGGCTTTCTCGCGACCGTCGCCTTGGCGCGATTCATCATGGCACGGGGCAAGACCGAGGAAGAACGGATAGAGCAGTTAGAGACCGGCAACCGCCGAACCGCCGCAAAGACAATCCGGGGAGGCGAGCCGACATGATCGCGGATCTTGTCATGATCGTTGCGAGTCTCCTGCTCCTTGCGGGCTCCGCTTTCGCTGCCGTTGCCGCGCTCGGCATTCTGCGCCTGCCGGATATCTACACGCGGATGCACGCCGCCTCGAAGGCGGGCTCGGTTGGCTCGGCCATGCTGCTGATCGCCCTCGCACTCACCGCGGACGAGACGCCGGTGGTGCTCAGGGCGCTCGCCGCCGTCGCGTTTTTCCTGTTGACCGCGCCAATCTCGGCGCATCTCCTGGCCAAGGCCTCCTATTCGGTGGGCTATCGGATGTGGGAGGGCTCCGTCCTCGACGAGATGCCTCCTGTCGATCCAACCTTGGGAGTTGCGGAAGCGCCGCCGCCGCAGGAGCCGGTCACCGGCATCGGCGAGAGCCGGTAATGCCGCTCGCGCGATTCACGGACGCCGCGTGACAGCGCTGCTGATCGTTTTTTCAGGCCTTTTCGGCGCGGCCGGAGTGGCTGGCGCTGCCATGGCCGCCCACGGCGGCGACACACGGCTTGTCGCCATCGCGGCGGCAATCGCGCTGGTTCATGCGCCGGCATTGCTGGCGCTGACTGCGTTGCGTCCGGCGATGCCGCGCCTATCGGCCATCGCAGGCGTACTGATCATTGCCGGGACGCTGCTGTTTTCCGGCGATCTGGCGGCGCGCGTGTTGTGGGGCGAGCGTTTGTTCGCCAATGCCGCGCCGCTTGGGGGTATGATCCTGATCGGCGCGTGGCTGGTGACGGCAATTGCCGGTATCGCCGTAGGAATGGCACGGCGGCGGTCGACGCCGCCAGCACGATGAAATCGAAACTGGAGGGATCCCCATGAATGGCTTCGATCAAGCGCTCTTCGCCCGAAAGACCGTGGTCGTCACCGGCGCGGGACGCGGCATCGGCGCGGCGGCCACGCGCGCGTTTTTGGCGGCGGGCGCCGATGTCGTCGCCCATGCTGGACGCAGCCTCGAACATGCGGAGAAGGATTTACTGGCCGGCCTGCCCGCCGAGGATCGTGCGCGCCTGACGCTGCTGACCGCCGATCTGGCCGACCCGGACGGAGGCGAGCGTCTGGCTGAGGCTATTCTCGCCAAAGTCGATGGCCGGATCGACGTTCTGGTCAACAATGCTGGCACGATGGGGGGGCGGGTCGCGGCGGGTGACGTCGACCGGGCGCAATACGATCACGTCCTCGACCTGAACGTCCGATCCGTCGTGGCGTTGACGACGAAGCTTCTTCCGGCGCTGAAGGCCGCCGAAGCCCCCGCGATCGTCAACACCTCTTCGGTCGCGGCGACGATCGGCGGCAGCCCCGGCTCCTCGCTCTATTCGGCCTCCAAGGCCTTTATCTCGACCTGGACACGGGCGCTCGCCAAGGAACTCGCGCCGGACAAGATCCGCGTCAACGCGGTCTCCCCCGGCACGATCATGACCGATTTTCATCGCCGCTATTCGACGCCGGAAAAGCTCGAGGCGACGGCAGCGACGATTCCGATGCAGCGCCTCGGCACCGCAGAGGATTGCGCTGCGGCGTATCTGTTTCTCGCCAGCCCGGAGCTGTCGGGCTACATCACCGGACAGGTGATCGAGGTGAATGGCGGTCAGTTCATGGGATAAGGCGGGGCCGTCCCCAGACTCCCCATTCGTTCCGGTGCCGCAATCATCCGCGGCACCGGTCGCACCTATCGGCTACGGACGTCGTAGGTACTTCACCAGCCCGGCGATCGCGAGGATCACGAGGACGAGGAGGAGGAGGGCCCAGAGGCCCATACCGCCCATCATCCAGCCCATTCCATTCATGTCGGCTGTCATATTTCGCTCCCTAGGAGGAAGTTTGTCGCGAAAGCGCGCGCGTGGTTCAGCCGAGCGGCTTCCAGCTCTTGCCGCCGTCCGCGCTGACGATCACCTCGCTGTGCTGGGTCACGGCGAAGAGATTGTCGGGATTGCTCGGATCGGCGGCGAAATGGATGAGGACACGATCGCCGAAGCGGTCGGTGATCGGTTCCCAATCGCTGGTGGCTTCGGCCAGATGGACAAGGCCGGAGCCGACCACGAAGGCGTAGACGGTGCCGTCCGGTGCTGCTTTGACGAAACTCGCCGGCTGCCCGGCAGGCCCGCTCGGCTCCCAGGTCTTGGCGCCATCGCGACTGACCATAACGCCCTGGCCGGTGGCCGCGTAGACCATTTGCGGATCTGAGACCGACGCCGCCAAGCCATAGATGTCGGCGGGCGGTGCGCCGACCACCTCCCAGGTCTTGCCGCCGTCCGCGCTGGTCTGGATCTCGCCGTAAAGGCCGTAGAGCACGTTCGGATCGGCGGGGCTGACGGTCATGGCGTGGAAGTCGACGGGGCCGTTGAAGCCTGGGGAGACCTGTTCCCAGGAACGGGCGCGGTCACGCGACACCAGAAAGCCCGAATTGCCGCCAGTCTTTGGGTGACCGCTCGCGAAAAAGGTGTTCGCGTCGGAGGGATGCGAGGTGAAGCTCATATAGTCGTCTGTATTGCTCGACACCTGCTCGGCCGTGCCGTCCGCAGAGGTGAGGAACACGCCGTCGTGGGTCGCGAGATAGAGCTGGGAGGGGTCGGACAGATTCACTGCGATGCCATGGATATGAGAGACCTCGGCGATCGGCATGCTCTGGGCCTGGCTGCTCGACCAGCCGGAGCCTGCCACGGCCACGGCGGCGATGGCGAGGAGGAGTGTGGTGCGGTTTTTCATTGGATTTCCTATTTCTGGTTGTAGGGAGATGAAGTCAGAACAGCGAACGGAACGTCGTCCACCAGGAGGGAGCTGCGGCCTTGTCGTGCAGATCCCGGTCGTTGGTCAGTGCGTTGACGAAGCTGACGAGGTTGATCGGCTGGAAATCCAGGCCGTGGAAATTTCCGCGCCACACGCCGTTCTGGTCGATGACGTGGGTCACGATGCCGTGGAGCTGAAGGCCATCCTCCGTCACTTTGAACTTGTGACCGAAGGCCTCCGCTAGCTTGCGAGTCTGTTCCGGTCGGTCCGGTCCGCTGGTGAGAAACCGCCAGTTTGACGGCTCAAGCCCATGATCATCGCCGTAGCTTCGGAGAATCTCGGGTGTGTCGCGGACCGGATCGGTGGTCACCGTGACGAAAGTCACGCGGTTCTTCATTGGGGTGATATTCACCATCTTCTGCACGCGAGCGATTGTCTCGGCATGAAGTGGACAAACATCCGGGCACTGAGTGTAGACGAAGTTCAGCACCACGACCTTGCCCCGAAGATCCTTGAGGCGCACCGTATTTCCCGCCCCGTCCTGAAGCGAAAAGTCGGGCGCGGGCTGGTTTCTCGGCTCAAAATACTGCTCGTTCTCGCCGAGTTGCGCCTGGAGGTCGTCCATTGAATGAGCGGTTGCCGCAGACGGCACGGACAGTATGACGAAAAGCCCTGCCGCCAGGGCTTGGCGAAGCATGGATCGCATCTGGGTTTCCTATGTCGGGATCAGGTCGGGCCGACGATCCGAACGGCAACGAAAATCGCTGGCCGTCGGGCGCATCGGGCTGTCGACATCGACTGCCGCGTCTGCGGCGATCGCTTCGTCTTACGCGAAGAGTTTAGGAGGGAAAGGGTCTGGCGCGGCGATGGCGCCGGGGGTCGGCCGTTCGGGCATCCATCCCAGAGCTTGTTCCGCTCTCACAGTCAGCGAACTGCTGGCAAAAGACAGGATGCCCACGACCAAGCAGGGCGACGTGCAAGCCGATTTCGCCATCTCATCCGCGCAGGCGCCGCATGAGACCGGCATCGTGTCGCCCGTCGCGGCCGTCATGGCATTGTCCGCCATGTCGCTCGGCCACATCCCATAGCCCGGCGTTCCCAACGCGAAGGTCAGGAAAAGCGCGAAGACGAGGATCCGACGAAAAGCCGACATGAGGCGGATATAGCCATTCGCGCGTCCGATGCCAACGCACGCGGAATCCGCGGCCGCTCCGTCCATGAATTGATAGGTCGGCGGTCGCGGTGCGGCCGGGCAAGTGTGGCCATCCCAACCGCCGCGACCGCCGAAAGGTGGACGGCAAACCATCATTGTTCGAGGAGGTCATTTGCAAGGAAGACAAATGACCGGCGTGCTGCTATGCGCCGGAGCGGGAGCGTGAAACGATCAAACGGCGGCTCTGCTTGAGGAAGCGTATCCTTTCGGTTCTGGCGTTTGCAGTCGTGACGACCCTGGGTCTCGCGCTGGCTGGCCATGTGTGGATGGCCAGTGGCGACGCTGATCGTCTGCGCTTTGTAGGCGTCGCGGACGATGCGATGGCGCGGATCACCGCCCGGCTGCAGATGCATCTGTCGCTGTTGCATGCCACGCAGGCCTTCCTTGCCGTCGAGGGCCAGCAGGTAGGGCGAGAAAAATTCTCCCGATTTCTCGACAAGGTTGACCTGGCGAAGCGGTTCGATGGGATCCAGGGAGTTGGTTTCGCCCTGACTGTCCCGACAAAGGACGACATGGCCGCCCGCGGCAGCCTGCAGGCGAATTACGGTGAAATCGGCGACATCTGGCCCGCGACCGAGCAAGCCCTGCGCACGCCGATCGTGCTGCTGGAGCCGCAGGATGAACGCAATCGCGCCGCGCTCGGCTATGACATGTTTTCGGACGCGGTTCGCCGCGAGGCCATGCAGCGAGCCGCGAACACCGGCGAGGCAAGCGCTTCCGGCCCGGTCAGCCTGGTTCAGGAGATCGACGAGAACCCGCAGGTCGGCTTTCTGATCTATCTGCCGTTCTTCTCGGATGCGGCACAGGCGGCGGGCATCGTAGGCGAGACCGAAGGCTTCGTCTACGCGCCATTCCGGTTGGGCGATCTGTTTTCCGCCGCGCTTCTCCAGAGCCCGCGCCTACCCGTGCTCGTCGAAGCGTTCGATGGCGAGATGGCGCCCGGATCGCGAATATTTACATCGCGTGTCGATGCCGCAGCGGGTCCCGACAATGAGTTCGTCGTGGTGCGAAATATGGAAGTGGCGGGCCGCAACTGGATTTTCCGGATGACCCCCACGGCCGATTTCCAGAGGGTCGGCTCGACCCTTCCTGCGGTCGTTCTCGCGCTCGCGGGATTGTTGCTCGCCGTCCTTCTGGCGCTGCTGACGTGGGCGCAGGCGCGCCGGTCCGAAGCGGTTGCGGCCTTGCACGCCGAAAGCCAGCGCAATCTCGCGCAGAAGGATCTGATGCTGTCGGAGATGAACCACCGCATCAAGAATTCGATCGCCCGGGTTTTGGCGATTGCCCGCCAGACCGCTCGCGGTGCCGAAGGGTTGGATGGCTTCATGGAATCTTATGCGGCTCGGCTCGGCGCGATGGCGTCGGCCCAGGAGATGTTGACCCGCTCGCAGTGGAAACGGGCCAAGATCGGCGATCTGTTGGCAGGAGAGCTACGCCAGGTGTTCGGCGATCGGCTGGATGCATGCGATATCAGCGGACCGGACATCGAGGTCAGCGAGAGGAAGGCCCAAGCGTTGGGGCTGACATTCCATGAACTGGCGACCAATGCGCTGAAACATGGTGGTCTCGCCACGATGAACGGGAGCCTTTCGGTACGGTGGGCACTTGGCGGCGGCGATGTGACGATCGACTGGTGCGAATTCGGCCTCGCCGAACCTCCGTCGCTGGCGCCTCGAAGCGGCTTCGGGACCCGTCTCATCAACATCAACGTCAGTGGCGAACTTGGCGGTACGATCACACGGCGGCCGGGGGCGAACCGGCTTGGCATCAGAATCACTTTCCCGTGGCCGGGCGAAGCATTGCATAAGGTAGAAATGACGGGGTGAGCCGGATCTCGCGCCACGGCGCGCGCGGGAGGTGTCGGAAAGTCCGCCATTACGCGTCTGTTTTTGACCAAACGATAAAAAATTTGACCTTCTGAAAAACTCGGATCATTCTCTTCGTCGATCAGGCTGACCGGGGAGGGCGCCTCTCGCGCGGTCGCCGATGGTGACTGGCTGGAGGGAATGTCCGCGATGAACGAAGCCCGACCAATCCGGCCCGATATCGGCGCGAAGCGTCTCGATGCCGAAACGCTGAAAGCGAATTTTTCCGACCTTCACCCGCCGCTTGAGGGGCACGAGGCGGTGGTCGAGGCCGACCGTTGTTACTTTTGCTACGACGCGCCGTGCATGACAGCCTGCCCGACCTCGATCGACATTCCGCTGTTCATTCGCGAAATCCAGGCCGGCAATCCGACCGGCGCGGCCAAGACGATCCTGTCGTCGAACATTCTCGGCGGCATGTGCGCCCGTGTCTGTCCTACCGAGACGCTGTGCGAGGAAGTCTGCGTACGCGAGATCGCTGAAGGCAAGCCGGTGAAGATCGGTCTTCTGCAGCGGTTTGCCACCGACATTTTAATGGAGAAGGGCGAGCATCCCTTCGTCCGCGCCGCGCCCACCGGCAAGAGGATCGCCGTCGTCGGGGCGGGCCCCGCGGGCCTGTCCTGCGCCCATCGCCTGGCCATGCACGGCCATGACGTGACGCTCTACGATGCGCGGGAAAAACCCGGCGGTCTCAACGAATACGGCATCGCCGTCTACAAGACGACGGAGGGCTTTGCTCAGCGCGAAGTGGATTTCGTCCTCGATATCGGCGGCATCACGCTGGAAACCGGCAAGGCGCTCGGCCGCGACATCCATCTCGCCGATCTGCGCCGGGATTTCGACGCGGTCTTTCTCGGCCTCGGCCTTGCCGGCGTCAACGCGCTCGGC
The DNA here is from genome assembly GCA_947488615.1 of uncultured Aurantimonas sp. GTDB lineage: Bacteria > Pseudomonadota > Alphaproteobacteria > Rhizobiales > Rhizobiaceae > Aurantimonas. Next base: position 224,696 of record CANKZU010000004.1, on the reverse strand, counting down.
ACCGAGGGCGAGAGCCAAGCGGGTTCGTCCGACGCCGTCGCCTGGATCGCCGAACTCCGCCAGACCACCGACCTTGCCTCGTTGCCGGTTGGGCGCCGAGTCGTCGTCATTGGCGGCGGCATGACGGCGATCGACGCGGCCGTGCAAGCCAAGGGCCTCGGCGCGCAGGAAGTGACCATCGCCTATCGGCGCGATCAGGACGCCATGAACGCTTCCCGCTACGAGCAGGAGATCGCGCAGACTCGCGGCATTGCGATCCGCTGCAATTTGCAGCCGAAGCGGATTCTCGCCCAGGGCGGCCACGTCACCGGCATCGAGCTGGAGCGGACCCGCGCCGAGGACGGTCGGCTAGTGGGCACGGGGGAGACGGTGACGCTCGAGGCCGACCAAATATTCAAGGCGATCGGTCAGGCCTTCCTGCCAGATGGCACCGAGGATGAAGAGGAAGGAGTCCAGCTCGAGCGCGGCCGCATCAAGGTCGATGCCGACCGGCAGACCTCGCTGCCCGGTGTGTGGGCCGGTGGCGACTGCATTTCGGAAGGCGACGATCTGACCGTCGTCGCGGTCGAGGATGGCAAGGTGGCGGCGGAGGCCATGCACCGTAAACTGATGGGAAGTTAAATCTATGCTCTCACACATCAGCTTCGCGTCGATCCCGGTCACAGATCTAGACCGTGCGCTTGCCTTCTGGCGTGACGTGATGGGGCTGGTGGTAACCACCGACTCCGACGCCATTCCCGGGATGCGATGGATCATGCTGGAGATGCCCGGTGCTCGCACGCGGCTGCATCTCGACAAGGTCGAGACGATTCCGGAGGCTAACAAGCCAACGCTGCCGCTGATCGCGTCGGATGTGGTGGGGTTCGTCGAGACGTTGCGCAGCCGCGGCGTGGACATCGTCGGTGAGCCGAAGCCCGCCGAATGGGATGCCGAGACCATCTACGCACTGATCCGCGATACCGAAGGCAACGTGGTTCTGATCGCGTCGCGCTAGACCAGATTCAAGGGAGAGCCCCATGGCCAACCTCGCCACTTCATTCCTCGGCATTTCCTCGCCGAACCCGTTCTGGCTCGCTTCAGCGCCACCGACGGACAAGGAATACAACGTCCAGCGGGCCTTCGAGCAGGGCTGGGGCGGCGTCGTCTGGAAGACGCTCGGCGAGGATCCGCCGATCGTCAACGTCAACGGTCCGCGCTATGGCGCCATCTGGGGGCCGGACCGCCGGCTGCTCGGCCTCAATAATATCGAGCTGATCACCGATCGGGCGCTCGACATCAATCTGGAGGAGATCGCCCGGGTCAAACGCAACTGGCCGGACCGGGCGATGATCGTCTCGCTGATGGTCCCCTGCGAGGAGGCGCCGTGGCGGAAGATCCTGAAACTGGTCGAGGAGACCGGCGCCGACGGGGTGGAGCTGAATTTCGGCTGTCCGCACGGGATGAGCGAGCGTGGCATGGGGGCGGCCGTCGGTCAGGTGCCCGAATATATCGAGATGGTGGCGCGCTGGTGCAAACAGCATTCGAAGCTGCCGGTCATCGTCAAGCTAACGCCGAACATTACCGACGTGCGCTTTCCGGCCAGGGCGGCGAAGAAGGGCGGTGCCGACGCGGTATCGCTGATCAACACGATCTCCTCGATCACCTCGATCGACCTGGATAATTTCGCGCCGACGCCGACCATCGACGGAAAGGGGTCGCACGGCGGCTATTGCGGCCCGGCGGTCAAGCCGATCGCGCTCAACATGGTGGCCGAAATCGCCCGCGACGCCGAGACGCGCGGCCTGCCGATTTCCGGCATCGGCGGCATCACCAATTGGCGCGACGCGGCCGAATTCATCGCGCTCGGTTGCGGCACGGTGCAGGTCTGCACGGCGGCGATGACCTATGGTTTCAAGGTGGTCAAGGAAATGGCGTCGGGCCTGTCCGACTGGATGGATGCGAACGGTTACGTCACGATCGAGGATTTTCGTGGCCGGGCCGTTCCCAACGTCACCGACTGGCAATATCTCAATCTCAACTACGTCACCAAGGCGCGGATCGACCAGGACCTGTGCATCCAGTGCGGTCGCTGCCACATCGCCTGCGAGGATACCTCGCATCAGGCGATCACGGCGATGGTCGATGGCAAGCGGCATTTCGAGGTGATCGACGCCGAATGCGTCGGCTGCAATCTGTGCGTCAATGTCTGCCCGGTCGAGAACTGCATCACCATGGAGCAGATCGCCGGTACCGACCCGCGCACGAAGAAGCCGATCGCGGACGAATACGGCAACTGGACGAACCATCCGAACAATCCGATGGCGAAAGAAAAGATGCAGTTCGCACCGGAACCGGTCAGTCTCCCCGATGCCGCGGAATAGGCCGGGCTCCCACGGCCACGACCAGATCTGCGGCATAAGACCGCAGGATTGACCGCTGCCTCCCCCGCGAGGAATGAGGAAATGTGGAACCGGTTTTTCCGCCCGAATTCCGCGCGAACTGACTGGAATCGATGAGATTCACGGCGTCGGATCGCATTTTCCGGCTCTTATCGTGATCCAAGCTTGCGTCGAAAAATTCGAAAATTGCAATATGTCGCAGCGGACGTCGGCACCAGCGCCCTCCGCAGGTGAAGATAATGAAAAAAACAGTGGGATATGCGCACTACGCAAACTGTTGCGTAACCCCACGGTAACTTGACCGCTCCATAGTCGCCGCTGTTCGGCAGCTTCCTCTCGGAAGACCGTTCGGGTTCGTTGGAGTGGGCGGAATTATCGCGGTGATGTCGATCAATCTACGACTCCTAGTCGGCAGCTTTGTCTTCGCCTTCCTGACTCTCGTGTTCGCGGCCTTTTCCTACGATTCGCAATTGGTTTCGTTGGACCTTGCCCGCAAACTCTACGAGGGGGGCTCTGCCCCGCTGAGTCGGCTGGAGATTGCCAAGGAGAAGACCGCGGTGATCCAATCGCGGTTTTCGCCTGCCGCAGACGACAGTAGCGAAAATGACGAGGACCGGCTTCAAGGCAAAAGCGCTGGCGAGGTCATGCTTGCCGCTTCATCGATCATGTCGGAGATTCGACAGGTTTTATCCGCCGACGTGTCCGCGGATTTGCGGAGGGCGGTGGGCGCCTTGCGCTATCCGCTGAGCCGGATCGAACTCTCCGAAGGAAACCTCTCGCGCGGCGCCGTGCGGCGTGAATTCGCTGCCCTGTGGCTGGGGTTGGAGAGCGCCGTGACGGTCGCGCGCGCTGACTTGGCGGAATTGCGGGGGCAAACCTCCGAGGTGATCGAAACCGCAAGAATGCGCACCGGCATCGCTCTGGTTGCGGTTTTCGGCGCCTTGTTCGGCCTAGCGATGTTCCTCTCCCGCTCCATTGGTGGGGCGTTGCGCGAGATGGCGCGGCGTGCCCGGGAACTCGCAAGCGGCGCGTCGGTTGAGCCGGTGGTTCCGAAAGGTCCCCGGGAAGTGCGCGACGTGCTCTGCGCGCTCGAGGACATGGGCGCGCGCTGCCGTGAACTTGAGACCACGATGCTGAGCGAGGCCGACATGATGACCGTGCGTCTCAATCGCCAGGAAAGCCAGTTGGGCGCGGCGCTGGACAATATGACCCAGGCGCTCTGCATGCTCGATGGGCAGAAGCGCTTGGTCCTCTCCAACGAAGTGTTCTCCCGTCATTTTGGCGAGGTGGCACCAGGAACGCCGGCGCGAACGTTTCTCAAGAATCCGAGCTTGACACTGCCGTTGCGCGAAAACGAGATGGCAACGGACCTACTCGAGGTTGGCGGAGCCGTCATGGAGGTTAAGCGCCGCGGTATGGTCGCCAAGGGGCTTTTGATCACCTTCGAGGATATCACCGAGAAACAGCGGATCTCCCGGCGCCTGGAACATGTCGCCGGGCACGACGGGTTGACCGACCTGCCCAATCGCAAGAACTTCGCCGAGGTCCTTGACGGGCTTTTGGCGAAAGGCCGGCAGGGCCTCGTGGTCGCCGTGGTGGACATCAGAGGGTTCAAGTCGATCAACGATACCCACGGCCATCCGGTTGGCGATGCCCTTTTAAAGGAATGCGGCAACAGACTTGTGCGAATTGCAGGGCCCAAGGCGACAGTCTCCCGTCTCGGCGGAAATGAGTTCGCAATCGTATTGCCCGGGGTGAGAGGGACAGGCGACGCGGATACGTTCGCTGGGGCTCTGGTCGCGAGTTTCGGCTCGCCGTTCGACGTGGAAAATCGCCGGATCGAGGCGAGAGGCAGCGTCGGCACTGTTTATATTGCAGTCGGTCAGCGATCGGCGAGTCTCGGCGCCGACATCGTCCTGCAGAATTGCGACCTTGCCCTTTACCAGGCAAAGCAGGAGGCGGGCAGCGCCTACCGTCGATTCAAACCCGCCATGCGCGAGAAGCTTCAGCGCCGTCGCGAGATGGAACTCGATCTCCAGAGGGCCTTGGACGAAAGCCAGTTCGAACTGTTTTACCAGCCGTTCATCGACACCGAGCGGCGGCGCGTCAGCGGTTTCGAGGCCCTGCTGCGTTGGCAACATCCCGAGCGTGGCAGAATTTCACCCGCCGTCTTCATCCCGCTCGCGGAAGAGACCGGCCTGATCGAGCGGCTTGGCAAATGGGCGCTTCAGGCCGCGTGCCACGAAGCCTCCAAATGGCCCGAGGATCTCACTATCTCGGTCAATCTGTCGGCTGTGCAGTTCAAGAGCCCCACGCTCGTCGACGACGTTCGCCGTGCGCTCGCGGCTTCGGGTCTTGCACCGAGACGGCTGCAGATCGAGGTGACCGAATCGCTGTTTCTGGACGAAGGCGACCGGGTGTTGTCGATCCTCAAGGAGTTCCGCAGGCTGGGTCTGACGATTTCCATGGATGACTTCGGGACCGGCTATTCCTCGCTGGGTTATCTGAGCCGTTTTCCCTTCGACAAGATCAAGATCGACCAATCCTTCGTCCGTGACATGGCGCGCCCGGAAAACATCGCCATCGTGCGGTCGATCATCGGCCTGTCGCGGGCGCTCAACATGAGTGTCATCGCCGAGGGCATCGAAACGCCGGAGCAGATGCAAATCCTGTACAGCGAAGGCTGCCGGGAAATGCAGGGCTACTTCTTCTCCAAGCCACGACCGTCTTCGGATCTGGCCAAGATGCTCGCGGAGGTCGCCAATCAATGGAGAAGTGATTTTCCGTCGCTCGCCGCCAACAACTCCATGGCTGCAGCCTGAGGCCGCCGCAGCAGCGCGCACGATTTGTCGGTCTTTGAGCCGTCAGAGGTTCCTGGTGTCGAACATGAGCAGTTCGACGCCGCCGTCGGCGAAATTGCCGAGATCGGCCGCCGTGGCTTGTCCCTCGGAGGAAGCGAGCCCCGCTTCGATATCGGCCATTGAATCGAAGGTCAGCGTCGCCACCAGGTGATATCCGGTATCGCCGCCGGGGCCGGCGACCTTGCCGTCGCTGACATCGTAGTGCCTCAGCCCCGGAATCGTCTTGGCGAGCGGCGCGTGGGTCGACGTGTAATGAGCGTCGAAAGCCGCCGGGTCCTTCGGGTGCTTGTAAAGCGCGATCAGCTTGGCCACGAGTTGGATCTCCCTGCGTGCCGGTGCCCACCGGCGCTGGCGATCATGGGCCGAAGACGCCTGTTAGGCAACCGGCCTCGGCTTCAAGCCGTTGAGCACCAAAGTCAGAACTGCCTGCGCGGCCTGCTCGCGGAAGCCGGGCCGGTCGACCCGCTCGCCCATCACGGCGCGAATCTGAACATCGAAGTCGGCGTAATGCTGCGTCGTCGCCCAGATCATGAAGATGAGATGGTGGGGGTCGACCGGCGCCAGTTGCCCCCTGCGCACCCATTCGAGGATGATTCCGGCCTTTTCGTCGACCAGCTCTTTCAGCGTGGTCTCCAGGAAGTCGCCCATTACCGGCGCGCCGGCCAGGATCTCGTTGGCGAAGAGGCGCGAAGCGGCTGGTTTCTCGGCAACCATCCGCAGCTTCTCGGTAATGTAACGACGCAGTTCCTCGACCGGATCGCCGGCCGGATCGATCGCGGCCAGCGGCACCAGCCAGTCGCGTAGCGTACGCTCGAGCACGGCGCGGTAGATGTCCTGCTTGCGCCGGAAGTAATAAAGGAGATTGGGCTTGGACATCGCTGCGTGGGCGGCGATCTGGTCGACCGTCGAGCCGCGGAACCCGTGGACCGAGAAGACCTCCAGGGCTGCTTCCAGGATGATCTCGCGGTTGAGCGCCTGAATGCGGGTGGGCTGCCGGTCGCCGTCCTCGACGCCGGCGCCCGAATGCGGTGGAGGGACCGTGGCGTCCAAGAACTGTCGTCCTCCCTTCATGCGATCGCCGTCCCCTGCCGCTTATCGGTTTCGCGGCGAAGTCGCTTGACCCGTTCCAGGCGACCTTCTAGCCTCCATTTTGACCATTTAGTCAAGATTTCTGGCGCCTTTCCATAGATGGATCGTCGCTTCGCGAGGGGCAAGCCGATGAACGAACACGCGACGATCGTCCCCAACAATCTCGAAGCCTTCTGGATGCCGTTTACGGCGAACCGGCAGTTCAAGCAGGCGCCGCGTCTGTTCGTCGCCGCCAAGGACATGCACTATACGACGTCCGACGGCCGTCAGGTGCTGGACGGCACCGCAGGGCTCTGGTGCGTCAATGCCGGCCATTGCCGGCCGAAGATCACCGAGGCGATCCAGCGCCAGGCGGCCGAACTCGATTATGCGCCGGCCTTTCAGATGGGCCATCCCAAGGCCTTCGAACTGGCCTCGAAGCTGGCGGCCATCGCCCCCACCGGCCTCGACCATGTGTTCTTCACGAATTCCGGCTCCGAGTCGGTCGAAACGGCGCTGAAGATCGCGCTCGCCTATCACCGCGCCAAGGGCGATGGCGCGCGGTTTCGCCTGATCGGGCGCGAGCGCGGCTATCACGGGGTCAATTTCGGTGGCATTTCGGTCGGCGGCATCGTCGGCAACCGCAAGATGTTCGGCACGCTTCTGACCGGCGTCGACCATATGCGCCATACCCACGACCCCGAGCGCAACGGATATTCCCGGGGTGAAACCAAGCATGGCGCCGAGCTCGCGGAGGATCTGGTCCGGATCGCGACGCTGCACGATCCCTCGACCATCGCCGCCGTCATCGTCGAGCCGGTGGCCGGCTCGACCGGCGTGCTGCCGCCGCCGAAGGGCTATCTCAAGCGCCTGCGCGAGATCTGCGACCAGCACGGCATCTTGCTGATCTTCGACGAGGTCATCACCGGATACGGCCGCATGGGCGCGGCCTTCGCCGCCGATTATTTCGGCGTGACGCCGGACATCATGGTGACTGCCAAGGGCCTGACCAACGGCGTCATCCCGATGGGCGCTGTTTATGTGAAGGACGCGATTTACGACGCCTTCATGAGCGGCGCCGAGCATCTGATCGAGTTCGCCCACGGCTACACCTATTCGGGCAACCCGATCGCCGCCGCGGCGGGTCTGGCAACCATCGAGACCTACAAGGAAGACGGGCTGTTCGAGCGAGCGAATGCGCTGGAGCCGGTCTGGGCCGACGCGATCCATTCGCTGAAGGGCGAGAGGCACGTCATCGACATCCGCACCATCGGCCTGATCGCGGCGATCGAGCTCGATCCGATCGCCGGCGAGCCGACCAGGCGGGCTTTCTCGGCTTTCCTCAAGGCCTATGAGGCGGGGCTTTTGATCCGCACCACCGGCGATATCATCGCGCTGTCGCCGCCGCTGATGATTTCCGAGGATCAGATCGGCGAGATCGTCGAGAGCCTGCGCACAATCCTGACGAGCCTCGACTGACCACCGCCACCCGTCGCTGAAGACCAGACATGAGGGATTCCATGAGCCTTGCTTCCAACCTCCAGATCAACGGCGACCGGCTCTGGGATTCGATCATGGAGATGGCGAAGATCGGCCCCGGCATCGCTGGCGGCAACAACCGCCAGACGCTGACCGATGCCGATGGCGAGGGACGACACCTTTTCCAGTCCTGGTGCGAGGCGGCCGGACTGACGATGGGCGTCGATTCCATGGGCAACATGTTCGCACGGCGCGAGGGCACCGACCCGGACGCGCTGCCGGTCTGTGTCGGCAGCCATCTCGACACCCAGCCGACCGGCGGCAAATATGATGGCGTCCTCGGCGTCCTTGGCGCGCTGGAACTGGTCCGCACGCTGAACGACCTCAACATCCAGACGAAGCACCCGATCGTCGTTACCAACTGGACCAACGAGGAGGGCACCCGCTTCGCCCCGGCGATGCTGGCGTCGGGCGTCTTCGCCGGCGTCCATGACGAGGCCTGGGCGAAGGACCGCGAGGATTCCGCCGGCAAGCGCTTCGGTGACGAGCTGAAGCGGATCGGTTGGGAGGGCGAGGAGCCGGTCGGCTCGCGCAAGATGAAGGCGTTCTTCGAGCTGCATATCGAGCAGGGGCCGATCCTCGAAGACGAGGGAATTGACATCGGCGTCGTCACCCACGGGCAGGGGCTCTACTGGCTGCAGGTAACGCTGACCGGCCGCGAGAGCCACACCGGCTCGACGCCGATGCCGAAACGCCGCAATGCCGGGCTCGGGATGGCGCGGATCACCGAGCTCGTCCACGAGGTGGCGATGGACTACCAGCCGAACGCCGTCGGCGCGATCGGCCATGTCGAGATCTATCCGAACTCGCGCAACATTATTCCCGGTCGCGCCGTCTTCACCATCGACATCCGCTCGCCGTCGAAGCAGACGCTCGACACCATGCGTGAGCGCATCGAGGACGGCATCGACACGATTGCCGAAGCGCTCGACATCGGCGCCGCGGTCGACGAGGTCGGGCATTTCGACCCTGTCACCTTCGACGCGGATTGCGTCAAGGCCGTCCGCGACGCCGCGGAACGCCTTGGTTATTCGCACAGGAACATCGTGTCCGGCGCCGGCCACGACGCCTGCTGGATCAACCGCGTCGCGCCGACGGCGATGGTGATGTGCCCCTGCGTCGGCGGCCTGTCGCACAACGAGGCCGAGGAGATTTCGAAGGAATGGGCGACGGCGGGGGCGAATGCCTTGTTCCACGCCGTGGTGGAGACGGCCGGGATCGTGGAGTAGAATCGGGCCGACGGGCATCTTCAGGAGGTCGCAATGGGAAGGCCGAAGGAACTGACCGAAGAGCAGCGCGCCGATCTTCGCGCGAGAGGCTTCGTGCCTGTGGAAGTCTGGGTGCCTGATTGGGATAGTCCCGAGTTCAAGGAGCAGATACGTCGCGAAATGGATGCGATTGCGGAAGCGGATGCGCGCGATCCGGACATCGATGATTGGGTTCGGCAAGTTCGTGGTGATCTTTGGGATGATGTCGCACCGTGAAGCGGGGCGACGTTTTCACAATTTCCACACGAGGGCCGGCCGCAAAGCCGAGACCCGGTATTATCGTTCAAACGACCGCTTTGATTAGAGGAGGTCACCCAGTTCTTGTGTGTCCACTGACGAGCGATCTTGTGCAGACTTCGATCATCCGGCCGCTGATCGAACCCTCGAAAGCCAGCGGACTTCGCGTTGCTTCTCAAGCCATGGTCGATCGCATCACAGGTGCGCTGCCGCGCGAAATCGGCAAAATTATCGGCCATCTGGACGATGACGAAATGCAATTGATCGATCTCGCCCTTCTGACCGTTCTGGGGCTCGGGCGAGCACTGACAAATTTCTCGAAGATTGGAGGGGCTCAATGACCATCGTCATCAAGAACGGAACTGTCGTCACCGCCGACCGCACCTGGAAGGCCGACGTCCTGATCGACGGCGAGATCATCGTCGATGTCGGGCCCGACCTTTCCGGCGACGAGGTGATCGACGCCTCCGGCGCCTATGTCATGCCGGGCGGCATCGATCCGCACACCCATATGGAGATGCCCTTCATGGGCACCCATTCGGCCGACGATTTCGATAGCGGCACGGCGGCGGCGCTGGCCGGTGGCACCACGATGACGGTGGATTTCTGCCTGCCGGGGCCGGGGCAGGGGCTGATCGACGCGCTGCAGGCCTGGTACCAGAAGGCCGGCAAGGCGCGTACCGACTACTCCTTCCACATGGCGATCACCTGGTGGGGCGAACAGGTCTTCGACGAGATGCCCAAGGTGGTCGAGCGCGGTATCAACACCTTTAAGCACTTCATGGCCTACAAAGGCGCGCTGATGGTGAATGACGACGAGATGTTCGCCTCGTTCTCGCGCTGCGCCGAGATCGGCGCGATGCCGCTGGTCCACGCCGAGAACGGCGATGTCGTCGCCTTCCTGCAGCAAAAACTCATGGCGGAGGGCAACAACGGGCCGGAGGGCCACGCCTATTCGCGCCCGCCCGAGGTCGAGGGCGAGGCGGTCAACCGGGCGATCATGATCGCCGACCAGGCCGGCGTGCCGCTTTATGTCGTCCACACCTCCTGCGAACAGGCCCATGAGGCGATCCGCCGGGCGCGGCAAAAGGGGATGCGGGTCTTCGGCGAGCCGTTGATCCAGCACCTCACCCTCGACGAGAGCGAGTATTTCAACCCCGACTGGGACTATGCCGCCCGCCGTGTGATGTCGCCGCCCTTCCGCAACAAGCTGCACCAGGATTCGCTATGGGCCGGGCTTGCCGCAGGCTCGCTCCAGGTCGTCGCCACCGACCATTGCGCCTTTTCGAGCGAGCAGAAGCGCATGGGCGTCGGGGATTTCACCAAGATCCCGAACGGCACCGGGGGCCTCGAGGACCGGCTGCCGGTGCTGTGGACCAGGGGTGTCAGAACTGGCCGTTTGACCATGAACGAGTTCGTCGCCGTCACCTCGACGAACATCGCCAAAATCCTCAACATCTATCCGAAGAAAGGCGCGATCCTGCCCGGCGCCGACGCCGACATCATCGTCTTCGACCCGGCCGCGACCAAGACGATCTCGGCCAGGACCCAGAAATCGGCGATCGAATACAACGTCTTCGAGGGCATCGAGGTGACCGGCCTGCCGGTGATGAGTTTTTCGCGCGGCCGGCTCGCCTACAAGGAGGGCGATGTGCGCGCCGAGACCGGCGACGGCCGCTTCGTCGAGCGGCCCGCCAACGCGCCGGTCAACAAGGCACTGTCGACCTGGAAGGAACTCACCGCCCCGCGCAAGGTGGAGCGGTCGGGCATCCCGGCGGGAGTCTGAACCGTGGTCCAGACGCTGTCTTTGATCGTCCCGACGAATCCTATCAGGCGCGCCTCACGCTGGCACCAGCGCTTCGAGGTCGGGCCTCAGGACGACGCTCTCCTGCTCGTTCGGATCGGTCCGGGCGATCACCGCGACGCAGGGCTCGGTTCCCCTGTTCATCGGCAGGTGCGGCACCCCCGCCGGAATGTAAAACAGGTCACCGGCCTTGGTCACAGCCCGCTTTTCCAGCCGCTTGCCATAGAAGGTCTCGACGGCGCCGCTGATGACATAGATCGCGGTCTCGTGGCCTTCGTGGAGATGCGCCTTGGCACGACCGCCGGGCGGAACCGTCAGAAGGTGCATGCAGATGCCTTTTGAGCCGGCGCTCTCGGCCGAGATGCCTGCGAGATACTGGAAGCCCTGCTTGCCCTCGTATGTTGCGTCCGGCCGGATCAGGGCGCAGTCGCGTTCGCTGACTTCATCCATCTTCGTCACTCCCTGCTTGATGCCGGATCGCCCGGCCGCAGCATGTTCCATGCGCCATCATAGCCCACTCTTTCGCCCACGGCACGACGGAGGTCGGGGTGGCACGGCGTTCGTGAGAGTGTCTGTTCCAAGGAGGGCGTCCGATGTCTGAGGCCGCTGCCATGCCTGCCGCGCAAGCGCCCGGCGCCGTTTCAGCCGCGCCCGTCATCGCCGCCCGCAATCTCGACCTCGTCTTCGAGACGGCCGACACTCCCGTCCATGCCCTGTCGTCGATCGATCTCGACATCTTCAAGGGCGAGTTCGTCTCCTTCATCGGCCCGTCCGGCTGCGGCAAGACCACGCTGCTCAGGGTCATCGCCGATCTGGAACAGCCGACCGGCGGCACGATCTCGGTCAACGGCATGACGCCCGATCAGGCGCGGCAGGCGCGCGCCTATGGCTATGTGTTCCAGGCGGCGGCGCTCTATCCCTGGCGAACCATCGAGAAGAACATCGCGCTGCCGCTGGAGATCATGGGCTTCGACAAGGCCGAACGGAAGCGGCGGATCGAGAGCAATCTCGAGCTTGTCGGGCTGTCCGGCTTCGGCGGGAAATTTCCGTGGCAGTTATCGGGAGGCATGCAGCAGCGCGCCTCGATCGCGCGCGCCCTGTCCTTCGACCCGGATCTCTTGTTGATGGACGAGCCCTTCGGCGCGCTCGATGAGATCGTTCGCGACCATCTCAACGAGGAGCTGTTGAAGCTCTGGGCAAAGACCAAAAAGACCGTGGTCTTCGTCACCCACTCGATCCCCGAGGCGGTGTTTTTGTCGACCCGCATCGTCGTGATGAGCCCGCGGCCCGGCCGCATCCACGAGGTGATCGATTGCGATCTCGGCCCCGATCGGCCGCTGGAAATCCGCGACACGCCGGAGTTTCTGGAGATCGCCCACCGCGTCCGCGAGGGTCTCAGGGCAGGGCACGGCTATGATTGAGGGGAGTGTGACGCAACCCTCACCCGGCCTGCGCTTTGCGCCGGCCACCCTCTTCCCGCCGGGGCGAGGAATGGCGCCCTGTCTGGCCCCGGCCGACGCAAAAGGGACGCGGGAACCGCCGGCGTGTTCTTCTCCCCAAGGGGGAGAAGGTGGCCCGGAGGGCCGGATGAGGGGGGCGGCCGAAGGCCTGTCTTTTCGTGAATCGGAAAGCTGCGGAAAGCGCCAATGACCTGCTCTGTTCGCACCAAGCGCGCCCGAACACTGCGACGCAACGAAACCGACGCCGAATACCGACTGTGGTACGAGTTGCGAAACGGTCGCCTCAACGGCTTCAAATTTGTGCGCCAGTATCCGATCGGCCGCTTCATCGTTGATTTCGCCTGCCGCTCCGAGGGCCTCGTCATCGAACTCGACGGCAGTCAGCACGCCATGTCGTCGACCGACGGGCGGCGCACGCGATACCTCAACGCGAAGAACTATGCAGTTCTCAGGTTCTGGAACGAGGAAGTTCTCAGGGAGCGCAACGCGGTCTGCCAGACCATCCTGGACGTCCTTCAGGGCAGGATCACCGAACGCGGCGATGGCGCCGGGTTTTTGCACGGCCTTCGATTTTGGCCGAGTGACGGCGGGCCCTCACCCGTCCGCTCGGCTGCCGCCGCGCGTCCACCCTCTCCCGCAGGCGGGAGAGGAATGGCGCCCTGTCCGGCCCCGGCCGACGCGAAGGGGACGCGGGAACCGCCGGCATGTTCTTCTCCCCAAGGGGGAGAAGGTGGCCCGGAGGGCCGGATGAGGGGTGCGGCCGAAGGCCCACAATCGTGTTGGGAGCGGCCATGACCGCCGTCCCGCCCATCGCCGAGCCGGGCGCCGGCATCGGCTATGCCGGCCCGCTACGGCGGCTCGGCCGGCGCATGGTCGAGGGCCGCACCGTGCCGGTCCTCACCGTCGTCGCGGCGATCATCGCGATCTGGTATCTCGCCGCCATCGGCATGAACTGGCAGACCGAGACCGACAAGCTGGTTCGTGCCGGCGAGGCCTACGGGATCGCCGACACGATCGCGGCGACGTGGAGTGCCGAGCGCCCAATCCTGCCGGCACCTCACCAGATCGTCGCGGAAATCTGGAAATCGACGGTCGAGGTCAAGCCGACATCGCCGCGATCGCTGCTCTTCCATGCCTGGGTGACGCTGTCCTCGACCCTCCTCGGCTTCGTCATCGGCACGGCGCTGGGCGTGGCTCTGGCCGTCGGCATCCTCCATTCGCGCACGCTCGACAAGAGCCTGATGCCGTGGATCATCACCTCGCAGACGATCCCGATCCTCGCCATCGCGCCGATGATCATTGTGGTGCTCAACGCCGTCGGGGTGCAGGGGCTTTTGCCGAAGGCGATCATCTCCACCTATCTGTCGTTCTTTCCTGTCGCGGTCGGCATGGTGAAGGGGCTGCGCTCGCCGGACGCCATGCTGCTCGACCTGATGCACACCTATTCGGCGAGCCAGCCGCAGATATTGGCCAAGCTCCGCTGGCCGGCCTCGATGCCGTTCCTGTTCACCTCGATGAAGGTCGCCGTCGCCGCCGCTTTGGTCGGCGCCATCGTCGGCGAACTTCCCACCGGGGCGGTCGCCGGCCTCGGGGCGCGGCTCCTGGCCGGCTCCTATTACGGCCAGACCATCCAGATCTGGTCGGCGCTGGTCGCCGCCGCGGTCATGGCCGGCGTCCTCGTCTGGCTGGTTGGTCTGGGCGAGCGCATCTCGCTCAAGCGCATGGGGGTGCGGTCGTGAGCGGGGCACGCCTCCTCGGCCACTCCGGGCCAGCCGCGACAGCCTTGATGGCGGCGCTTGCCGGCGCCTCGGCACTCGCGGCGCTGGCGTTGCTGGAATCCGGCCAGCGCGGGCTGGCGCTGACTGCCGTCATTGCGGCCTTCTGGCTGTTTTCCTGGCGCTTGACCGTTAACCTCGCCGCGCTGGAGCCGTCGGGCCGCACCGGACGGACGGTCCTCGGCATTCTCATTCCGCTGGTGTTCGGCGTGTCGCTTCTGCTCCTGTGGGAATTCATCGTGCGCGGCCTCGCGGTGCCGAGCGTGCTTTTGCCGGCGCCGTCGGACATTGGCGTCCGGATCGCCAATTCGCTGCCGATCCTATGGGCGGACTTCGTCCAGACCTATCTGAAGGCGGTCGTCGCCGGCTACGTCCTCGGCTGCGGCTCGGGCTTTCTCGTCGCGGTGTTGATCGACCGCTCACCTTTCCTCAAGCGCGGGCTTTTGCCGATCGGCAATCTCGTCTCGGCGCTGCCGATTGTCGGCGTCGCGCCGATTATGGTGATGTGGTTCGGCTTCGACTGGCCCTCCAAGGCCGCCGTGGTCGTGGTCATGACGTTCTTCCCGATGCTGGTGAACACCGTCGCCGGCCTCAATGCCGCAGGCGCCATGGAGCGCGACCTGATGCGCACCTACGGGGCGAGCTCGTTTCAGAGCCTCGTCAAGCTGCGGCTGCCGGCGGCGTTGCCTTTCATCTTCAATGCCCTGAAGATCAATTCGACGCTGGCGCTGATCGGCGCGATCGTGGCGGAATTCTTCGGCACGCCGATCGTCGGCATGGGCTTTCGCATCTCGGCCGAGATCGGCCGCATGAACACCGACATGGTCTGGGCCGAGATCGCGGTCGCCGCGCTCGCCGGCTCGCTGACCTACGGCCTTCTCTCCGTCGCCGAGCGGGCCGCGACCTTCTGGCATCCGTCCTACCGCAAGGGTTAGACGACAACGCAACGAGAGCAAAGGGGAATGGACATGAAGAAGCTTCTGGCAGGCGCGGTGGTCGCGCTCGCAGGTCTGGGTTTCACCGGGCCGACCATGGCGCAGGACGCGCTGACGCTACAGCTCAAATGGGTGACCCAGGGCCAGTTCGCCGGCTATTACGTCGCCAAGGAAAAGGGCTTCTACGAAGAGGCCGGTCTCGACGTGACGATCAAGCCCGGCGGCCCGGACATCGCGCCCGAGCAGGTGATTGCCGGCGGTGGCGCCGACGTCATCGTCGACTGGATGCCTGCGGCGCTGGCCGCCCGCGAGAAGGGGCTGCCGCTCGTCAATATCGCCCAGCCGTTCAAGAAGTCGGGCATGGAGCTGACGTGCCGCAAGGAGACCGGCATCGAGGCGCCGGAGGATTTCAAGGGCAAGACCCTCGGCGTCTGGTTCTCCGGCAACGAGTACCCGTTCCTGTCTTGGATGTCGAAGCTCGGCCTGTCCACCGAGGGCGGCCCGGACGGCGTCACCGTCATCAAGCAGGGCTTCAATGTCGACCCGCTGATCCAGAAGCAGGCCGATTGCATCTCGACGATGACCTACAACGAATATTGGCAGGTGATCGACGCCGGCATCCCGGAAGGCGAACTGACGGTCTTCAAGTATGAGGACCAAGGCGTCGCGACCCTGGAGGACGGGCTCTACGTTCTCGAGGAGTCGCTTGAAGATCCCGAAATGGTCGACAAGCTCGCGCGCTTCGTCAAAGCCTCGATGAAAGGCTGGGAATACGCCGCCGAGAACCCGGACGAGGCGGCCGGCATCGTGCTGGACAACGACATGACGGGCGCCCAGACCGAAGAGCACCAGAAGCGCATGGTCGGCGAGATCAATAAGCTGGTCGACGGCTCGGACGGCACACTCGACACCGCCTCCGCCGACACGACGGTCGAGGTGCTGATGGGCGGCGGCTCGGACCCGGTCATCACCAAGCAGCCGGAAGGCGCCTGGACGAGCGCGGTGACCGACAAGATGAAGGACATGTAGTAAGGGCGCCGCGGCTCCCTTCATTTAATGAAGGCCGGGGCGTTGCTCCGGCCTTTTTCATGGCGTGCGGGCAATGCGCTTTGACAGCTTGAGTGCTTCGTCTCCGTCGCGCCATCTTTCTATCGGGGTTGACGAGTGCCGGCCTTACGGCTGCTATGTCCGGCGAGGAATGGGTTGGGGCCGCAGAGCCCGATCTGGGAGGATCGCATGCTGAAATCATTGACCAGACTGTCGCTCGCGGGTGCCGCGCTCGCCGCCATGATGGGCGCCGCGCTGGCGCAGGAGGTGACCCTCAGGGTGCATCAGTTCCTGCCGGCACAAGCAACCATTCCGGACAAGGTGCTGAAGCCGTGGGCCGAAAAGGTCGAGGCGGAATCCGATGGGCGCATCAAGGTCGAGTTCTATCCCTCGATGCAGCTCGGCGGCTCGCCGCCCGAACTGTTTGATCAGGCGCGGGACGGCGTCGCTGACGTCATCTGGACGGTGCTCGGCTATACGCCGGGACGTTTTCCGAAATCGGAGACCTTCGAGCTTCCCTTCATCATGACCGATGCGGTCGCCACCTCGAAGGCCTTTCAGGCGTTCGTGGAAAAGAACGCCATGGACGAATTCGAGGCGGTCCACCTTCTCGCCGTCCACACCCACGGGCCGGGCCTGTTTCATTCCAAGGACCCGATCAACACGCTGGAGAATCTGGAAGCCATGAAGATCCGCGGCGGTTCGCGGATCATCAACCAGCTCCTGGAAAAGCTTGGCGCGACGCCGGTCGGAATGCCGGTGCCGGCGGTTCCTGAATCGCTCTCCAAGGGCGTCATCGACGGCGCGACGATTCCCTGGGAGGTGACGCTGCCGCTGCGGGTCGCCGAACTGGTCAAGAACCACACGGGGTTCTCGGGCGAGAATGGCATGTACACCCAGACCTTCGCCATCGTCATGAACAAGGACAGCTATGAAGGCCTGCCCGACGATCTGAAGGCCATCATCGACGACAATTCCGGGATGCCCCTGGCGGAGATGGCCGGCACGGCGATGCAGGCCAGCGATAAGGTCGGCGAGGCAAAGGCGCGCGAGGCCGGCAATACCGTCGTTACCCTCGACGAGGCCGAGACCGCGCGCTTCAAGGAAGCGTCCGAGGCTGTCATCGCGGAGTGGGTGGCGCAAGGGGAGGGGCGCCAGCAGCTTCTCGACGACGCCAAAGCGCTGATCGCCCAATATACCGGGGAAGGTGCGGCCGACGCGGGCGCGCCCGCCCCGGCGGCCGCTGAGCCGGAAAACAAATAGGACCGCCAGGCGCGGCGGCGCGAGAGGATTCGCGCCGCCGCGCCTGGCTCGGAAAATCTCTCAAGCATGCAATGGTGACCCGGTTTTGAGCGACGCCGCAGGATTTGACGACGGGTCCGGCCGTCTCGGACGCGGCGTCGATGCGGCGGCGACGCTGCTTGCCTATGCCGGAGGCTTTTGCCTCGTCTTCATCACCGTTTTGACCAGCGTTTCGATCGCGGGGCGCGCGCTTCTCACCCTCGGATTCGGCTTCGGACCGGTTCCCGGCGATTTCGAGATGGTCGAGATCGCCTCCGGCGTCGCGGTGTTCTTCTTTTTGCCGCTATGCCAGTTGAAGCGCGGCCACGTGACGGTGGATCTCTTCGCCGGAGCGATGGGCCGACGCAGCGTTGCGATCACCGACCTCGTCGGCAATGCGCTGATGACCGGCGCCTCCGCCATCATTCTCTGGCGGCTTCTGGCCGGACTTCAGGACAAGATGCGGACGGGAGAGGAGAGCTTCATTCTGGCGATTCCGGTGTGGTGGGGCTATGCGCTCGCGCTCGTCGGCGCCGGGGTCTTCCTGCTCGCTTGCCTCGTCACCGTGTGGCGCTCGGCGAACGCATGTTTGAATCGTCTCCAGAAGACCCGAGCGTAACCCCTTGTCCAATCTCGAACTCGCGCTGCTGTCCTTCCCGGTTCTGCTGGTGCTCATCTTCCTGCGGATGCCGATCGGGCTGGCCATGCTGGTCTGTGGCTTCGTCGGCAACTGGCTCGTCCTCGGCCGTGCGACGCCGATCCTGGCGCAGCTGAAATCGCTGACCTTCACCACCTTTTCGAGCTACTCGCTGTCGATCATTCCGCTGTTCCTGCTGATGGGCCAATTCGCCGCCAAGGGCGGCATGTCGCAATCGCTGTTCGGCGCCGCCAATGCCTGGCTCGGCCATCGCAAGGGCGGCGTCGCCATGGCGGCGATCGGCGCCTGCGCGGGGTTTGGGGCGATCTGCGGCTCGTCGATCGCGACAGCCGCGACCATGGGCAAGGTCGCGCTGCCCGAACTCAAGCGCTACGGCTACGATGGCGGCCTCGCCACCGGGACGCTCGCCGCCGGCGGCACCCTCGGCATCCTGATCCCGCCCTCGGTCATTCTGGTGATCTATGCGATCCTGACCGAGCAGAACATTGCCAAGCTGTTTCTCGCCGCCTTCATCCCCGGCCTGCTGGCGATGCTCGGCTACATGATCACCATCGCGATCTATGTCCGGCTGAAGCCCAATTCCGGCGGCACGCGGGCAAAGGCGTCCTGGGGCGAGCGGCTGCGCCTCACCCGAGACGTCTGGCCGGTGCTCGTCGTCTTTTTCCTGGTCGTCTTCGGCATCTATTTCGGCTGGTTCACACCGACTGAGGGCGCGGCGGTCGGCGCGGCGGGAACCGGCCTCATCGCCTTCCTCAATGGCGGGCTGACGCGGCAGGCCTTATCTGAAAGTTTTGTGGAAACAGCCGTCTCTACTGCGATGATCTTTTTCATCATTCTCGGCGCCGGCGTCTACAATTCGTTCCTCGCCCTCAGCCAGTTGCCACAGGAATCTGCTGCCTGGGTGGTGGCACAGGGACTCTCGCCCTGGCTGGTGCTGACCATCATCCTTTTGACCTATCTGGTTTTCGGCTGCGTCATGGATTCGCTGTCGATGATTCTCCTCACCGTGCCGATCTTCTTCCCGATCGTCATCGGTCTCGACTTCGGCCTGCCGCCGGAGGAGTTCGCGATCTGGTTCGGTATCCTCATCCTGATCGTCGTCGAGGTGGGGCTGATCACGCCGCCCGTCGGGCTGAACCTCTTCGTCATCAATTCGATGGCCAAGGACGTGCCGATGATCCGGACGTTTCAGGGGGCCGCGCCCTTCGTCGCCGCCGACATCGTCAGGACGATCATCCTGACGATGTTTCCCGCGATCACGCTGGTGATGGTGCGCTGGCTCTACTGATCACTCGGCCGGAACAGGGACGTCCGGCTGCAAGTTCGCCCCGCCGCCGGCCAGCGGATCGCCGCGCAGCGGGCTCGGCGCGTCGATGCCGCGCCGCCGCTTTACCCATGCCGTGATACTTTCCCCGAGCATGAGAAGAGCGGGCGTCAGCACCAGCGTAAGGATGGTCGCGAAGGTGAGGCCGCCGGCGATGGCGCTCGACAGTTCCGTCCACCATTGGGTCGAGGGCGCGCCGAACTGGATCTCGCGGCGGATGAAGTCGATATTGGCGCCGACGACCATCGGCACAAGCCCGAGAACGGTGGTGACGGAGGTGAGGAACACGGGGCGCAGGCGCTGCGCGCCGGTGCGAAGAATCGCCTCCAGCGGCGGCTGTCCCGACTTGCGCAACACGTTGTAGGTGTCGATCAGGACGATGTTGTTGTTGACGACGATGCCGGCGAGAGCGATCACGCCGATGCCGCCCATGACGATGCCGAAGGGCCGGCCGGTGATCAGCAGGCCGTAGAAGACGCCCGCCGTCGAGAACACGATCGCGCTCATCACCAGGAACGCCTGATAAATCGAGTTGAACTGGGTGACCAGGACGACGAACATCAGGAAGATCGCCGCCGAGGCCGCTCCCGTGAGGAAGGTGGCCGCTTCGGCCTGGTCCTCGGCCTCGCCACCGAAATTGTAGTCGACGCCGGCGGGAAGCTCGGCCTTGTCGAGCGCGGCGCGCAGTTTGACGATCTGGTCGTTGGCGAGAACGCCCTTCGCGACGTCCGCTTCCACCGCCATGACGCGGCGTTGGTCGATCCGGATGATAGTGCCGACCTTCGGCGCCGGCTGGAAGGAGACGAAATTGCGGATCGGCACCAGGCCGCGCGCCGTCGGAATGCGCAGCCCCTCCAGCCGTTCCAGCGTGCGGTCGCCTGCTGGAAAGCGGACGCGGATCGGCACTTCGCCGTCGCCGCCCGCATCGTCGGGCCTATAGTCCGAAACCTCGATGCCGGCGGTCAGGAGCCGCACGGCCTGGCCGAGCAGCGACACGTCGGCGCCGTAGCGCGCGGCTTCCTCGCGGTTCACCTGCAACTGCCATTCGACGCCGGGCGGCGAACGCGTATCGGTGACATTCTCGAATCCGCCGATGTCCTCCATCAGGCCCCTGAGGGTGACGACGCCATTGGCTAGGGAAATCAGATCGGATCCGCGCAGCTTGACGTTGATCGGCTTGCCGCTGGCCGGCCCGTTCTGCTCCTGCTGAACCTGG
The DNA here is from genome assembly GCA_947488615.1 of uncultured Aurantimonas sp. Taxonomy (GTDB): domain Bacteria; phylum Pseudomonadota; class Alphaproteobacteria; order Rhizobiales; family Rhizobiaceae; genus Aurantimonas. The sequence continues at coordinate 203,845 of CANKZU010000004.1, read as the reverse complement.
ATGGTGATGCCGGGAATGTCGGCAACGCGCGCCCGGATGTCGTCGAAAATCAGCGCCGCCTTGCGCCGCGTGTCCCATTCATCCAGTTCCAGCTGTATCGTGCCGATGACGTCGGCCCCGAGCTGACGCGAACCGCTTTCGCCGAGCGTGCGTGCGTAGACGGTCTCGACCTCGTCCATGCCGAGCAGGCGCTCCTCGACCCGGCGCACAAGAGCGTCCTTTTCGAAGATCGAGAAATTGTCCCGCGCGCGGATCTGCACCTGAGCGAATTCCGGCTCGATCGCGGGGAAGAATTCCACGCCCTTGCCGTATTGGGAAAAGCCGTAAATCGCGCCGACGAGCAGCGACAAGGCGATGACCAAAGTGGCGAACGGGCCTTTGACGGCGCTGCGCAGAACGCGCAGATAGACGCCCGTGAGCCCGCCGATGAGCGACAGGTCGCCGTTCTCCGCCGCCTCCAATTGGCGCCGCTGCTTTGCCGGCATCGGTTGCGCCTTGCCGATCAGGCCGCCGAGAACCGGGATGAACACAAGCGCCATGAACAGCGAGGCCGTCAGCGTGATCAGCACGGTGAGCGGAAGGAACTTCATGAACTCGCCGACAAGGCCCGGCCAAAACAGCAGCGGCGTAAACACGACGAGGGTCGTCACGGTCGAGGCGATGATCGGCCAGGCCATCCGTTGCGCCGCATGTCGATAGGCATCGCGCGGCGAAGCGCCTTCCAGAAGCCTGCGGTCGGCAAGTTCCGTCGTCACGATCGCGCCGTCGACGAGCATGCCGACCACCAGGATCAGCGAAAACAGGACGACGATGTTCATCGTGAAGCCGAACGCCCACAGGATGGTGATCCCGGCAAGGAACGAGCCGGGAATCGACAGCCCGACGAGGATGGAGCTGCGAAGGCCCAGCGTCGCGACGATCACGATCATGACGAGGATGATCGCCGAAATCACGTTGTTCTCGAGATCGCCGAGCATGGTTTTCACCTGCTCGGACTCGTCCTGCAGATACTCGACGCCGACCGTGTCCGGCCAAGCGGCCTTGTGCCGGTCGACGACCGCGCGGACGGCGTCGACCGTCTCGATGATATTGGCCCCGGACCGTTTCTTGATTTCGAGCGCGAGCGAGGGTTCGCCGTCGATCCGCGCGAAGCCGTCGGGATCCTCGAAGGTGCGCCGCGCGATGGCGACATCCTTGAAGGTCAGCACGGTCGAGCCGTCGACCTTGACCGGCATGTCCAGGACGTCGCGAATGTCCTCGATCAGGCCTGGCACCTTGAGGACGATCCGGCCCGCGCCCGTGTCGAGGGCTCCGGCCGCGATCAGGCGGTTGTTGCGGCTGATCTGGTTGACCAGTTCGTCGAAGGACAGATTGTAGGTCTCGAAGACCGTCGGCTCGATCAGCACTTCCATGAGCTCGTCGCGGTCGCCGCCGATATCGACTTCGAGGACGCCCGACAGCGATTCGAGGTCGTCGCTGAGGTCATTGGCGATATTGACCAGCGAGCGCTCAGGGATCGGTCCGGACAGAACCACCGTGAGAATCGGAAAAAGCGAGGTGTTGACCTCGTTCACCTTCGGCTCGTCGACCTCGGCGGGAAGGTTCGGCTTCGCCCGGTCGACTGCGTCCTTGACGTCGGTCAGGGCTTCGTCCGCGTCGAAGCCCGCCTCGAATTTCAGCTGCACGGAAGCATAGCCTTCCGCGGCGTGAGACTCCAATTCGTCGAGGCCGGACAGCGACGACAGCTCGGTCTCCAGGGGCTTGACCAGAAGCCGCTCGCTGTCCTCCGGCGAGATGCCCTCCAATGTCGCGGTCACGTACATCACCGGGATCGGGATGTCGGGCGAGGATTCCTTCGGGATGGCCTGGTAACCGATAACCCCGGCGACGAGGATCAGTACGAGGACGAGCAGAACGGTGCGCGAGCGGTCGAAGCCCGCTTCGATGAGCGCGTTCATCGGCGCCCCCCGGCCGTGTCGGTCGCGAACAGGGCGTTCGCCAGTTTCGCGGTGATCTCGCCGGTGACGTCGAGACCGTTGTCGCGCTGGAATTTCTTGATCGCCTCGCGGGTCGCGTCCCCCAGCAGGCCATCGACCGGTCCCGGTTCGTAGCCCAAGGCGCGAAGTCGCTGTTGCAGGAGCTGGATCGACGGTCCGTCGCCGGCGCTCTTGGCTTTGGGGTCGCTCGTATCGGACGGCTCGTTCAGCGCGGCGGTCTCCACCGTTTTGGGCGTCGATGGAGAAGCGGCCGCGCGCACGCTTCCAGTCGCTGTTTCCGGGTGTGTCGCCGGCGCCTCGGCTGTCGGCTCATCATCCAGTATGCCGTCGCCCACAGCCGCCGGCTCGGCTTCGGGAGGCGTGATCGCCGGATTCGACGGCTCACCTCGCGCCTCACCGGGCGTTGCCTCGATCACGCTGACATCTTCGTTTTCGGAAACGAAACCCTGGCCGACGGTAATGATCCGCAGAGACTCGGGAAGTCCGGCGACCCAAAGCCCGGTCGTCTCCGCCCTTACGAGCTCGATCGAGTGGAAGGTGACCTTGTTCTCGGCATCGACCGCCTTGACGCCGAGCGTGCCGTCCGACCCGAGTGCCAGAACGGCGGCGGACAGGAAATGTGCGGGGACCTCGCCGACGGGTATACGCACCTGCGCCGAGATGCCGGCCGGGATATCGCGTTTGGGATTGGGCACGGTGATCTCCACCGGGAAGGTCCGGGTGGCGGAACTGGCGTTCGCGGCGATATAGCGGACGGTGCCCTGACGGGTTTCCTCGGTGATGAAGGTCACCGAGGCGGACTGCCCGGTCCGCACGCGCGCGACATTTTGCTGGGCGATCTCGACATCGACGGTCAGCGGATCGTTGTCGATCTGGACGCCGACCTCGGCGCTCGCGGCTACGAATTCGCCAAGATCCAGATCGAACCGGTCGAGGGTGCCGGTGATCGGCGCGCGTATCTCGGTGTCGCCGGTGGTCTTTTCGATCGCGGCAAGCGACGCTCGCGCCTTGGCCAACTCGGCCTGCGCTTCCTCGACCTGGGCCGCCGTCGTATAGCCGCGCTTGGCCAGCCCCGACACGCGGTCGAATTCGCCCTGGCGGCGGGCAAGCTCGGCCTCGGCCTGGATGCGCTGTGCCTCGCGGTCGGCGAGGGCGATCTTGGCGATCAACGCGCCTTCCTCGAGAAAGTCGCCTTTCTTGACGGCTATGGCCTCGACCGTCCCGCCCACCTTGGCGCGAACCGGCGTCGTGCGGTCAGGCAGAACCTGGCCCTCCGCCGCGACGAACTCGACCACTGGCTTGGCGCGGGAGGCGAATGCCTCGACCTTGAAGGGTTCGCGGGTCTTGGATTTCGCCGCTTCGACAGTTTGATCCTGGTCCGGATAATAATAGCCCGAGCCCATCCAGCCGACGAGGGCGAGGACGAATAAAGCCGCCAGCCAGCCGGCGCGTGACTTGCGCTCCTTTGGCGCCGGTGCCGGCGCCGATTCCGCCACCGGGGAGGGTGCTGAGTTCGTGTCCGGATTCATCGCTTGTCCCGCCCTTCTTCATCGAGCCGGCACAGCTTGGCCGCGAGTTCGTTGAGCGAGGCGACGGCTGTCTCGAAGAACGCGCGGGCCTGTTCGAGACGCTGGCGCTCGGCAGTCGCGTCCGGCGGCAGGTCGGTCTCCGCCGTGATGATGCTGGCTTGCGTCTCTTCCATCCGGTGGGCCACGCCGCGGATCATGTTGACGTAGGGCCGGTCGGCGAGACGGAAGAAATCCTGCCGCTCCCCCTCGACCTGAACCTTGACGATGAGCCCCTTGCTTTCGAGGAGGCGGGCATTGGTCGAGATCGACGCCCGGCTGACAGAGAGCCGCGCCGCGAGGTCGCTGAAGCTGACAACTCCTGGTTCCAGGATCATCAGGCCGAATAACCGCCCGGCGATGCGCGGCATCCCCTCCGCTTCCAGATGATCTCCCATCCGGTCAATGAAGCGGGCGCGGCAAAGATCCTGCGGGCAGGCGTGGACCAAATCTTGATCGATAGCGATATTCATCGATCGCAGATACGATCGGCCTGCCGTTCAGTCAAGACTGAACGGTAAAAATTGTTCAGTTGCGACTGAACGTCACGCCTTGGCCGACCCCCGCGCCGCGGCAAAGCTTTTCTTCAGCCTCGCGCTGAGTTCGGCGAAGGGCTCTGCGCTTGTGATGGCTCCGGGGTGCTGCACCATATAGTCGTAAACATGCGGAACGAGGTCGACGGCCTGATCCAGGGTCTCGTCATTGCCGCGTTGATAGCCGCCGAGCAAACGCAGATCGCGCGTGTCTTCATAGCGCGAGATCATGCTTCGCAGACGGATGACGAGTTCGCGCTGCTGCTCGTCCCAGACGCGGTCGGCGAGGCGCGATATCGATTTCAGCACGTCCACCGCCGGGAACCGCCCCTGCTCGGCGATCACCCTGTCCAGGACGATATGGCCGTCGAGCGTGCCGCGGATGGCGTCGGCGATCGGATCATTGTGATCGTCGCCATCGACCAGAACCGAGAAGATGCCGGTGATCGTGCCGGAACCGTCGAGACCGGGTCCGGCGCGTTCGAGAAGCCGCGGCAACTCGGAAAAGACGCTGGGCGGATAGCCCCGCGCCACCGGCGGTTCGCCGGCTGCCAGCGCCACGTCGCGGGCGGCATGGGCGAGGCGGGTCACGCTATCGACGATGAGCAGGACGTTTTCGCCACGGTCACGAAAATACTCGGCGACCGATGTCGCTGTGCGTGGTGCGAGCCGCCGCATCATCGGGCTCTCGTCTCCCGTCGCGACGACAGTGACGAGCTTTTGCAAGTCGCCGCCCATCGTCTCTTCGAGAAACTCGCGGACTTCGCGGCCGCGCTCGCCGACCAGAGCAACGACCACTGTGTCGAAGCCCTGCGCGCGCGCCAGCATGCCCATTAGCGTCGACTTACCCACGCCGGAACCGGCGAAGATGCCGATGCGCTGCCCTTTGACCAGCGGGGTAAAGATATCAATTGCATGCACCCCGGTCGGCACCGGGCTGCCCACACGGCCGCGCCGCAGCGCGGGTGGCGGTGCGGCGTCGGCCAGGCGATCCTCGTCGCCGGCGGCCAGCGGCCCAGCCCCGTCGCAGGGCATGCCGAACGCGTTCACGACCCGCCCTTTCCAGTGCTCCGACGGCGCGACCGTCAACGGGCCGATTCGCCGTGCCGGCGCCTTGACCCCTCGGTTGAAGCGGCTGCCAAAAGGCTTGATTGTCAGGCTGTCCGCCTCGATGCGGACCACCTCGCCGATTTCCTCGCCGTTCGGGCCGGGACAGGCGACACAGTCACCGAGCTGCACGAAGGGCGACAGACCCGCCACCTTGAAGGCCTGGGGGGAGACGTCGACGATGTGTCCCGAGATCGCAAGGCGCTCCTCATCGAGTGGCGGGATCTTGTAGCTGCTTTCCGCAAGTGCCGTCACGACATGTTACCGAGGTTCTTGACCGCATCGTCGAGCGTTCGCTCGGAGGTCTGGACGAGATTGGAGGCACTTTCGAAAGCGCGCTGCAGGGCGATGAGACGACTGATCTCCAGGACCGGATTGACGTTGGAGCCTTCGACGAATCCCTGCATGACGCCGACATCGCCGAAGTCGACAAGGGGAACCGCGGCCTGGTCAGGGATGACACCGGAGTTCTCGAACCGCGTCAGGTTGGCGTTCCGCGGCATGGCGAACAGCCCGACCGCGCCGATCTGGCCGCCGTTCTGCGTGATCATGCCATCGCGCGCGATGGCGATCGGTCCGGCGTTCGGATCGACCTGTAAGGGTGCGGCGCCAACGTCGAGGATCGGGTAGCCATTGAGCGTCTCCACCGTGCCTTCGGCGCTGATGCGCATTCGTCCGTCGCGCGTATACACGGGCCCGTTGGGCCCCTGGATCGCGAAGAACGCATCGCCGGAGACCGCCATGTCGAGCGTATTGCCTGTCTGGGTCATTTCCCCTGCGCGGGTCGACAGGAATGTCGTGCCCTCGGAGGCGAAGGTGACAGGGTCGGCGCCGGCTCGGGAGATCAACGCCTCGAACTTGACCTCTTCGGCCCGAAAGCCGGCGGTTCGAGCATTGGCGACATTGTGGGCGATCGTGTCCAGCCGCTTCTCAAGGGCGAGTTGCGCGGACAGGGCGACGGGGAGTGCGGTCTGCACGCTCAGAAGCCTCCGCTGCGGTACGACTGGAGCGTGAGCAGCAGATTGCCGTCGATCCCGGGGCTCGTCGCTCCGAATAGCGCCAGGGCCGGATTGGAGGCTTGTGCCGAGGTTTCCGTCGTGTCGTAGATCGCGGTGAAGCGCGTGAGCAGCTTCTGCAGCTTCTCGGGGTCTTTCAGGTCCTCGATGTCGAGCCGCTGTTCATACACCTCCGCCTGCTTGTCGATATCCAGCGCACCCATTTCCGGCGGAAGTCCGAAGGCGACCTGGACGACCTTCATCAACGCGCTGTCGGCGAGGATCGAAAAGGTGCTGGTGATCGAGGGGGCCGCGCGCTCGAAATACAGAGCGAGCCGCGCACCTTCGCTTTGGTTGCCGGTGTCTTCCTCCAGCGTCTGGCGGATATATTTGTCGACGACGCCCTGCTGGGCCCGGTCGAAGGCCATCGCGGTCTTGTCGTAACGCGCGAAATTGAAGGTTTCGGCGAAGTCCTTGTAGCGATTGTCGGTCAGCTTGTTGGCAAAGCTGTCCTTGTCGTCGATGCCTTCGACCAGGACCTTGCGCATGAACGCCTTGGCATAGGTCATGTCCTCCAGCCCGAAGGCCTTCATGGCGTAATTGTAGACGCGATCGTTGGAGAGGAAATCCTCAACCGACGTGATCGAGGAGATTGCCTCCAGGTAGCGTTCGGTCGCGCGTTCGACCGTCGGCTGCTTCGCCGTGCGATCGAGAGCGGCCGGAAGGTCGCGACGTATGAGTTCGAAACTGGTCGTTGCGCCCAGCATGGTCGCGCCCTCCGGTTGAAATATTTCAAGTGGTGCGAAAATCGGGCAGCTTGCTTGCGCCAGCCTGTTCGGCGCGACCGAACGGCTTTTCCCGGCCGCACAGACCCCTCGGCAAGGCTCGCACAAGCGGGCCTACCTACCGGTGAAACTCGAAAATTAAGAGATCGGGGGCCCGCATGGGTATTTTGCTTGGGCTGGTCGTGACGTTTGGAGCCCTGTTCGGTGGCTTCGTCGCGATGGGCGGGAAATTGATGGTTCTCGTCCAGCCATTTGAGTACGTTATTATTCTGGGCTCATCGATCGGCACCTTTCTCGTCGCCAATCCGACCAAGGTCGTGAAGGATACGGGCAAGGCGGTCATGGAGGCCTTCAAGAACAAGGTTCCGAAGCCGAGCGACTATTTGAACGTCCTCGGCCTCTTGCATCAGCTGATGCGCGAGATGCGCTCGAAATCGCGCAGCGAGGTCGAGGCGCACATCGACGACCCGAAGGAATCGACGATCTTCCAAGCCTATCCGGACGTCCTGAAAGACGATCCAATGACCAGCTTCATTTGCGACTATTGCCGACTGATCATCATCGGCAATGCCCGGCCGCACGAGATCGAGTCGTTGATGGAGGAGGAAATCCAGACCATCACCTACGATCAGCTGAAACCCAAGATCGCTTTGCAGGATATGGCTGACGGCCTTCCCGCCCTCGGGATTGTCGCGGCCGTCCTCGGGGTGATCAAGGCTATGGGCGCTTTGGATCAGTCCCCTGAGATTCTCGGTGGCCTGATCGGCGCGGCACTGGTCGGAACCTTCGCCGGCATCTTCTTTTCCTACGGCGTGGTCGGTCCGATCGCCACCAAGGTGAAAGGAGTGCGCGACAAGAAGTGCCGGATGTTCACCATCGTGAAATCGACGCTTATCGCCTATATGAACGGTGCGATGCCGCAGGTTGCACTCGAATATGGACGCAAGACGATTTCTGCCTATGACCGTCCCACCATCGACCAGGTCGAAAATGAAACCATCGGCGGCGGATCGGCGGCCTGATCGATGAGTGAGCCCCATTTGTTATCCGATTCTGAAGACGTAGGGGACCGGCTTCGCGCTGCCGCCGAGTTCGAGCCGGGACAACTGCCGCGTCTCAGGCACTTGGCCGAGGCGTGGGCAACCGCCGCCACTGCTCGAATGACGGCGCTCGCGGGCACTTCTTTCGATTTCACCTTGCACGATATCGAAGCAGATTTCGCACCGGACCTGGATGCCGATACCGCAAGCAATTCGCTCTATGCAGTATTGAGTTCCTCGCGCTTTCGGCACCCCGGCTACATCACTCTCGACAATTCGGGTGTCGAAGCTCTGATCGCCGCCCTCTTCGCGGCGGAGCCTTCGACCTCGGATGATCAACCCCGAAAACCGACTGACCTCGACCGCGGCGTTGTCAAACTGGCCTTAACGACGATTGCGGAAGCTGCCGATCCGGTCTTCAACGATATCGCCGAATTCCGCCTGTCGGCGAGCAATCTGATTGATCCCTCTGAACTTGCCGAGCAACTTGGCGACACCGGCGACCGATTTGTCCTGTTCCGGTTCGAGTTGCGCGTTGGCACTCTTACGACAACCATTACCTTTGGGCTGCCGAGCAGCTTCTTCGCTCCACACCGACGCTTCCTCCGCGAACTGCCTGACGTCGCCAAACTCGATCGCGACGAAAGTTGGTCCGCAGGCATCAAGGCCAGCTTCGCCCAAAGCGATCTTCGTCTGGACGCGGTTCTCGCTAAGAAAAAGATTCCGCTGAGAAGGATTGCGGGTTTCAAAGTGGGAGAAATGATCGAGTTGGATATCAACGCCGCCAGCCTGATCGCTGTGGAATGTGAGGGTAGGGCCCTCTTGCGCGCCCGGATGGGGCGCTCGGGGGTGGACTACGTCCTGCGGATTGAAGAGCGGGTGGACCCTGCCGAGGAGTTTATCGATGACATCCTTTCTGACTGACATCGTGCTGATGGCGGCGCTCGTCGTCACCGCATTGAGAAGCGGTCGCATGTATCAGGAACTGCGAGCATTGCGGGCATCGGAAAGAGGTCTCGGCGCCGCGCTGAAAGAAGCCGATCACTCTATCACGAGAGCGGCAGATGCGGTCGTCGTGCTGAAGCATGAGGGTGTCCAGACTCTGCGTTCGCTGGAAGCTCAAATTGTCGAGGCGAAGGGCACGATCGACCGCCTCGAATTGCTGATTTCAAGGGCGGAACATAACAGTACCATGTGTGAATCTTGTCATGACCGCGCTGTCTCGGCGGCCTCGGATGCAGAAGGTCTTGAAACGACAATGCACAGGTTTCACGCCAGTCTGGCCCGCTAACCCGTTGATGGGCTGGACTAGGCGAATACGGGCCGCATGAAGCGGTCCGCCACAGCGTAAGATGGATCGCACCATGACTGAAGACAACGATACTGCAACCGAGAATGAAGACTCAGCAGTGGGACCGACGGGCCAGGATGATCGGCTCGATCTTGATCTTGTCATGGACGTCCCGGTGACGATGCATGTCGTTCTCGGCTCAACAACGATGACCGTCGCCGACATCCTTAATCTTGGCCGTGGCGCAATCGTTAAACTCGATACGAGAGTCGGCGACCCAGTTGATGTGATCGTGAACGGTCGCGTTGTGGCTCGCGGTGAGATTGTCGTACTCGACAATGAGGACCAGCGTTTCGGAGTGACCCTGACCGAAGTGGCGAAGCCGGGTGCTCGCCTTCCGTCGAAAAAGCCGCGGGCCGCTTGATCCACGATGTCGATGGTTGCCGCCTATCAGGACGAAAACTCGGAGCTGCCAGCGAGTAGCCGCGCTCGTGCGGCTATCGTGTTGATTGCCTTGGGCAGCGCTGGGGCCTCCCGGGTTTTGAAGCACTTCACGACCGACGAGATCAAGCTGCTGAAGGAAAGCGCGGCTGGTCTTGCTTCAATCACACCGGACCAGATCGACGAATTGGTCGATCACTTCCAGGAGGCTTTCAAGAAGTCGCCGGGGTTAAACGGTCCGGGCGAGCAGATGACGGAGCTTCTCCAGAACGCCCTGTCGGCGGAGGAGTTCGAGTCCATCTTCTCGGTGGACGATTTCGACGATTCGGGGAAATCACCCGATCGCGAGACTCGTAGTGTTTGGGACGCCGTGGCGAATCTGCAGCACGAGATGCTGGCGCCGAAACTGGCGAGGGAACACCCTCATGTTGTCGCAGTCCTGTTGTCGAAGATCAGGGCGGAGACTGCTGCGATGATCGCCCGAGAATTCGAGCCGGTGTTCCGCAATGAGGTAATGCGGCGGATTTTGTCTCTGAAGTCGCTTTCTCGGCCCGTACAACGACTGCTGGAGAACCACCTTCGTCATTCCTATCTGGCCACCTCTGATCGTCCTGACCAAGCCAGCAGTCACACGGTTCTTGCCGATATCGTCAACCGAATGAGCAAGGGGCATGCTGACGAGTTGATCGAAATGTTGGTCGTGAAACAGCCGAAGGATGCTGAAAAGCTTCGCAACCTTCTGTTTAGCTTTGAAGACGTCATTACCTTGACCAAGCGGGATCGCATGGTTCTCCTCGACGCGACAGGAACAGAGGTCGTCATCCTAGCCCTTGCCGGCGTCGACGAAGAAACCAAAGAGGCCATTCTCTCGTGCATGAGTTCGCGTTCTCGGCGAATGGTAGAGGCCGAGCTTTCTCGGAGTGACGAGCCGCCTCCCGCCGAGGTTGACAAAGCCCGTCGGGATATTGCGTCCACCGGGCTTGCTCTGTGGGGGGAAGGCAAGCTCAATCTGCATGCCGAGGAAGAGGAATGACAGCCGGCGCGGTGCGGGCAGGGACGGTAGGAATCATGCGAAATGGGGGGAGCGCCGCCAAGTCTTCACTGAACGTCAATGGGTTCGAGGGTATAAACCACCGTGTCGGATAGCGAGGACAAATCCTCAAAAACGGAAGAACCGACCGAGAAGAAGATCAACGACACGATCGAGAAGGGTAATCTTCCGGTTTCGCGCGAGGCGCCGATTCTGGCGTCGCTTCTGGCCGCAATGGCCTTTATCGCATTTCAGGTCCGCGACGGTGCGGGCGACTTGCTTCTCGTGCTCAAGACGACGTTCGAAAACCCCCTGCAATGGGATCTGAATACGAGTGCCGATGCCCTACACGTCCTCCACATGCTGGCTATTGAAGGTGCGCGGTTCGTTCTGCCCGCTGCCGTCTTCTTTGTCATCGGAGGCGTTGTCTCGTCGGTTCTCCAAAACGCGCCGCAGATCAATTTCGAACGAATCCGGCCGAAGGCGTCGCATATTTCGCTGTCGGCCGGGTTCAAGCGAATTTTTGGTCTGCGTGGGCTGACGGAGTTCGGCAAGTCAGTGTTCAAGTTTCTCACCATCGGCGTCGTCGTCGGCACGCTCCTCATGTCGGGTTTCCCGACGATGATGCGCACCATGTTCGCAGATCCGGTGCTGGTGCCCGAACTGATTCTCGAACTGGCGATGAAGCTTCTCTCCGGCGTCTCGATCGCGACGATCGTGCTCGTCGCCGCCGACCTCGCCATGAGCCGCATCCACTGGCGGCGCGACCTCAGGATGTCCAAGCAGGAAATCAAGGACGAAAACAAACAGGCGGAGGGCGATCCGATGGTCAAGGGCCGGCAGCGCCAGATCGCGCGCGATCGGGTGCGCCGGCGCATGATGACAGACGTTCCCTTCGCGACGCTCATCATCGCCAATCCGACCCATTACGCGATTGCGCTGCGATATGTCCGCGAGGACGGCGGCGCGCCGATGGTCGTTGCCAAGGGCACCGACCTGGTTGCGCTGAAGATTCGGGAAATCGCCGAGGCCAATGACGTACCGGTCATCGAAGACAAGCTATTGGCAAGGTCTATGTATGATCATGTCGAGATCGATCAGATGATTCCGCCGCAATTCTTCAAGGCAATTGCAGAACTCATCTATTTCCTTCACTCCCGAACGGGCACGAAGGTGGGAGTCGCTACCGCATAGTCATGCTCGATATCCGCAAACACAACACACTGTCTCGCGAGCGTGCGCTTGCCGATGGGGTCAAGGAAGTCGTCGCCGAACTTCGTCTCGTGGAAGTGGTCGACTACATCGCCTTCCTCCGTCTCGAACGCTATGGCAATATCGCGGATATCGTCACCTCCTCGGCGGAGCTGTATTTCAAGCCTGGTGTCCTGCGCTTCGCCAATTCCGGCGACGTTCGTCTGAACTGGGGCGGCGTGCCGATCGTGTCGCTTGCGCTTGAGTTCAAACATCGCGGTGTGACCGCCCACTTCCAGCTTGAGCTGGGCGCCTCGGCGGCGGCGGTGGACATCACCTACATCGCCTTCGACAACGCTGGTGAGATGGCCGACGGCGGCACCGAGGAGCTGCGTCAGGCGATCCTCGACGCACATCTGCAAGAGCCCATTTCCTGAGCTGACGCATGACGTCGCCGCGCGTCGGTCACCGCGACCGCGTCTGAAGGTGCCTTCCGCTCATCGGATGCAAACCCTCCGCAACTGCGACGCCTTCGGCCCCTGAGGCCTTTTCATGCCGTCACGGTCGTTCCTTCTCAACCGGTTATCACCGTAAGGGCAAGCTTCGGACAAGCGCGTCCCCCTAGACCATGACTCTCAAGAGCATTGGCGCGAGAAGTCATGGAACAGGTCTATCTTTTTGGAATCGCTTCGCAGCGCACCTCGTGGTTGGCCACGCGCCAGACGCTGGTGGCCGAAAACGTCGCCAATGCGAATACGCCCGGTTACAAGGGCAAAGACTTGGCGTCCTTCAGCGAGGTTCTGGCTTCGACACGCCTCGATCTCGCGAGTTCCAGCAACATGCATATGGCCTCGCTCGGCGGCACCAGTGACAGCCAGGATGTCGTCACCGAGACGCCTTGGGATGTTACCCATTCCGGTAACTCCGTGAGCCTCGAGCAGGAGATGCTCAAGGCCGGCGAGATTTCTCGGGCGTATTCTCTCGATACGTCGGTCGTGAAGGCATTTCATCGCCTGCTCGTCATGTCCGTGAAGGGATAACCCGCATGTCCGATCCGCTTCTTTCCCCGCTCAGGATTGCCGCCAGTGGCCTTCAGGCGCAATCCACGCGTATGCGCGTGGTTTCCGAAAACATCGCCAATGCCCAGACCACGGGGACGACAGCCGGTAGCGACCCCTATCAACGCAAGACAGTCACCTTCCAGGGTGAGTTGGATCGGGTCACCGGCGCCGACATGGTCCGCGTCGGCGGAATCGGGACGGACGAAACCCCCTTCGTCCTCGAGCACGACCCCGGCAACCCGGCGGCCAACGCCGAGGGCTACGTGAAAATGCCGAATGTGCGAATGCTTGTTGAAATGGCGGACATGCGCGAGGCGAACCGCTCCTATGAAGCCAACATCCAGGTGGTGAAGCAGGCGCGCGAAATCATCAATATGACCATCGACCTTCTGAGGAGCTGACCATGATCCCTTCGATCGGAGCAACCTTTCCGAGCATCGGCACCAGCGCGGTCGGCAATACGTTCACCCCAGCCGGACCTGCTCAGGCAGCCGCTGGAGTCGACTTCGGCACGGTCCTGTCGCAGATCGCGAGCGAAGCCGTCAACACGGTCAAGACCGCCGAGGCAACGTCGATCAAGGGGATCAACGGCGAGGCGACGACGCAGTCCGTGGTCGAATCCGTCATGGCCGCCGAACGCACGCTCCAGACGGCTGTCTCCATCCGCGACAAGGCGGTCAGCGCCTATCTCGAACTGTCCCGCATGGCGATCTGAGGCGATCCGGCCCTCTCATTCGCCCCGCGAATAATGCTCTTCCGGCGCTCCAGGAACATTGGAACGCCGGTCCACTATCCTGAAGGAGCCACCCGATGCGAGCCCTTGCGATCGCCGCCACTGGCATGAACGCCCAGCAGACCAATGTTGAGGTCATCGCCAATAACATCGCGAATATCAACACGACCGGTTTCAAGCGCGCGCGCGCCGAGTTCACCGATCTGCTCTACCAAGTGGAACGGATGCAGGGCGTTCCCGCCCGGGGCGGGCAGGGCGTGGTGCCGGAAGGCGCCCAGCTGGGCCTCGGCGTACGCCTTGCGGCGATCCGGAACATAAACCTCCAGGGCACACTCAATCAGACTGGCAACAAGCTCGATCTCGCCCTGAACGGGGCCGGCTGGTTCCAGTTGGAGGGGCCTGGCGGCGAAATTCTCTATACCCGGGACGGCGCCTTCAACACCAATGGCGAGGGGCAACTCGTCACGCTGGACGGTTATCGCGTCGAGCCGGCCATCACGGTTCCGCAGAACGCCACCGAGATCACCGTCAACGAGAGCGGACAGATCTTCGCTCAGGTCGACGGTCAGGCCGATGCGCAGGAGATCGGCCAGCTGACCATCGCAACTTTCGCCAATGAGGCGGGATTGGCGGCACAGGGCGGCAACCTGTTCAAGGAAACCCTCGCTTCGGGAGGGCCGACCGCGGGCGTTCCAGGGGATCCGGGCATGGCGGTGGTTCACCAGGGCTATCTGGAGGATTCCAACGTCGATCCCGTGAAGGAAATATCGCAGCTCATTTCCGCTCAGCGGGCTTACGAAATGAATTCGAAGGTGATTTCGGCGGCCGACGAGATGGCCAGCGTCGTCACCAAGGGGCTCCGTTAGTCCATGAGCTCCGTCGCAACCATTCCCGGAGTCCTGTCATCCGGCCTTTCGGCGGCCGCTGGTCTCGCCGCGCTCGCGGCACTGCTTGTCCCGGTCCAGGGATCTGCGGCCGAGCTCGACCTGCCGGTTCCGGCGGCCGTCGTCTATCCGGGGCAGAGCGTTGTCGACCGGGGCATCTCCTACAAGGCCTATATCGTCAAGGACGAGAAAATCACGCTCTACGTCATCGAAGACGACATGCTCGCGGGGCGGGTGGCCCGGCGGACTCTTCTGCCGGGGAAGCCGATCCTCCTGTCGGACCTCAAGACCCCGGACCTGGTGCGGGCGGGCGCGGCCGTGACGCTGGTCTTCCGCGAAGGCGGGCTGATCATCACCGGGCTCGGCACGGCGATGCGCTCGGCCGCCGAAGGCGAGATCGTGCGCGTGCGCAACGCCGACAGCGGCGTCGTGGTCTCCGGTATCGTCGAAGCCGACGGCAGCGTTCGGATCCACGGATGATCGTGCGGCTGCTCCTTGGGGCCCTCCTCATCGCCGCGAGCCTTCAGGGCACGTCCGCCGCCGACTATAGCGGCGCCGGCGGACAGGCTGTGGCAAAGCTCCGGCCTGTCCGTGGCAACCCGGCCGATGCGGCCGGTACCGTCCGGATCAAGGACATCGTCAATATTCGCGGCGTTCGGGCCAACCAGCTCGTCGGCTACGGCCTCGTGATCGGCCTTCAAGGGACCGGCGATTCCATGCGTAACGCACCGTTTACCGAGCAGTCGATGCAGTCGATGCTCGATCGGATGGGCGTCAACATTCGGTCCCAGTCCTCCCGCAGCAAGAATGTCGCGGCGGTTACCGTAACCGCTGAACTGCCAGCTTTCATCGGCACCGGATCGCGTATCGATGTGACCGTCTCCTCGCTCGGCGATGCCTCGTCGCTGATGGGCGGCACGCTGGTGATGACGCCGCTGTATGGCGCTGATGGTGAGATCTACGCGGTCGCGCAAGGCCCGCTCGCAGTGAGCGGCTTTTCCACGCAGGGCGACAGCGAGCGCCTCACCCAGGGCGTGCCGACTACCGGTCGGGTCGCGAACGGCGCGCTTGTCGAGCGGGAGGTGCCGGGTGCCTTCAATGATGACGGCCGATTGGCGATCGAGCTTTTCAATCCGGATTTCAAGACCGCCATCCGCGTCGTCGACATCGTCAACAACTATGCCGTCAATCGCTGGGGCGGGGCCGTCGCGCAGGAAGAGGACTTCCGCACGATCCATCTCAAGCGGCCCGCGAAGGTGTCGAGCACTCGTTTCATTGCCGAGATTGGTGATCTCAGGATCGAGCCGGACCAAGCGGCGCGGGTCGTCATCGATGAGCGGACCGGCACGGTCGTCATCGGCAGGGACGTGCAGATCTCGACCGTTGCCCTGACCCACGGCAATCTGACCGTGCGAGTCAGCGAACTTCCGGCCGTCTCGCAGCCTGAGCCCTTCTCGAAAGGGCAGACGGTGGTGACCTCCGAAACCATCGTCGATGCCCAGCAGGGCGGTGGATCCTTCGCCCTGGTCGGCGGCGCAGATCTGGAGTCCGTGGTTCGCGGTCTCAACGGTATTGGGCTGAAGCCGACGGGGATCATCGCAATCCTGCAGGGAATCAAGACGGCTGGTGCCTTACAAGCCGAACTCGTGGTGCAATGATGATTCAGACTTTCATGCGAATGGGCCGGCGCGCTGCCAGGCTCGTCGTTTTCGCCCCCATTCTGGCGCCGGCGGGCTTCGCACACGCAGCCGGAGCGCCCGAAATTCCACCCCAGGAAATCCGGATCATCGGCGAGAGCGGTGAAGTCGCCAAACGCAAAAAGCCCGCCAGCGAGGTCGAGAAATACTGTCTCAATATCGCCGACAAGGCCCAGGACGCCCGCTACGCTTTGGAGCAGAAGCAGCTGACCGAACTCGAAACCGAGATCGGCAAGCAGATCGACGCCCTCGAAGCCAAGCGCAAAGACTATCAGGAATGGCTGGCGGAGCGAAACCGCTTCCTCGACAGCGCATCCACGATCATCGTCGACATCTACGCCAAGATGAAGGCTGACGCCGCCGCGGCCCAACTCGTCAATCTCGAACGCGATGCCGCCGCTTCGGTGATCGCCCGACTGAAAGCGCGTCAGGCGAGCGAGATTCTCAGCGCGATGCCACCAGCCACCGCCGCCGAAATCGCCAACCTCATTGTCGAAAAGACCTCCGCCGGCGGTTCGATGGACGAGAAGCAGATCGCGGAGAGCAGATCGTGAGAGCCGTTGTACTGATTGCGCTCGCTGCCCTGGCCGGCTGCTCGACGACGCGCGAGGACGCGTTTCGCGAGCCCGCCTTGTCGCCGGTCGGCGCCGGGCTCTATGAGAATCCGCCGATCGTCGCTCAGCCGGCCGCGTTCCCTGCCGCCGGACCGCGCACGCCGCATTCGTTATGGAGCGACGAGCGCGCCGACTTCTACCAGGACCCGCGCGCCCTCGGCGTTGGCGATATCGTCACGGTGAAAATCCAGATCCGCGACCAGGCATCGCTCGACAACAATTCGGAGCGTTCGCGCAAGTCGGGCATTGACTCCGGGCTCGATCTGGCCGGCACTTTGGGCGAGTACACCCTGCCGACCGTTGGGGCGACACTGGGCGCCAACGGCAAGTCCGACATGGCCGGCAAGGGCAGGATCAAGCGGTCCGAGGACATCGATCTGTCGGTCGCGGCCGTGGTCGGCCAGAAGCTGCCGAACGGCAATTTGTTCATCAGCGGCCAACAGGAAATGCGGGTCAATTTCGAGGTCAGGGTCCTGTCCATCGCCGGCATCATCCGGCCCCGCGATATTCTGCCGAACAACACCATCGAATATGACAAGATCGCCGAGGCGCGGATTTCCTATGGTGGCCGCGGCCGCATTACCGAGGTTCAACAACCCGGTTGGGGCCAGCAGCTCTACGATATCGTCGCGCCTTACTGAGACCTGTGGCTTTTCCGGCAAAGCCGCGGATTTGCCGGAACACCGGGGGCTGTGCCCCGCAAGTCTCGCGACAGCCAGACCCGATATCGCTCGGTCGTCGGCAAAGGCATCGCCATGAGGGCGCTGCCACCGACGCGTGAGTGGAGAGGGGTCGTCGCATGGTCGAGATCGGCACTTCCGGCAAAAACAAGACAGCGCCATGAAGGGTGACGGACTGATTCCAACCGTCGTGGTGGTGGTGGTTCTGACTCTCGTTGCGGGCGGTGGCGGCGCCTTCCTCGGCAGCATGCTCGGAAAGTCCGGCGCACCTCCGGTGGAGGAAGCCGAGCCTGTCGCGCCGCCGGTCGAAACGGCGAACGACGTCGATCGGGGCGATGGCGGTCTGGCCACGGCCGAGCACGACGAGACGCCGCTGCGTCTGATTCCGCTAAAGCCGGTCCTCACCAACATCTATGCGCCCCCGCGCACCTGGCTCCGCATCGAGGCTTCTCTGGTCCTGAAAGACGATGGCACCGTTAACGCGGACGTTCTCGCTGCGGAGATCGAGTCGGATACGCTGGCATTCCTGCGTTCGGTCCAACTCGCCCAGATCGAGGGAACGCGCGGGCTGCTCCATCTGCGCGAAGATCTGCGCGAACGGGCCCGCCTGCGCTCGCCGGCAGTCATCGACTATCTCATTCAGACCATGGTCGCCGAATGAGACTGCTCCTCCTTTTTCTGGCCATTCTCTTCGTCACGCCGGCTTTTGCGCAAACGCCCGATCTGTCCGGGCTGGCGGCTCTGATCCCTGCCGGGGATTCGAGCGCGTCGGGACGTATCGTGCAATTGTTTGGCATCGTCACGATTCTGTCGATCGCGCCTGGGCTTCTGGTGATGGTCACGTCCTTCACGCGTATTGTGATCGCGCTGTCGATCCTTCGCGCCGGCATTGGCCTGCAGACGACGCCGGCGAACCTCATCCTGATTTCGCTGTCGCTGTTCATGACCTTTTTCGTCATGGCGCCGACCTTCGACCGCGCCTGGAATGATGGGCTGCAACCGTTGTTGAGCAATTCGATCAGCGAGGAGGATGCGTTCTATCGGATCACGGATCCGTTCAAGGACTTCATGCTGACCCAGGTGCGGCCCGCGGATTTGGCGCTTTTCGGAGACATTGCCGACGCGACCAGCCGCACGCGGGTCGAACCGGCAGAGCAGGGGGCCGCGGACGAACGCGACGTCGCGTTGCGGGTCCTAATTCCGGCCTTCATGATTTCCGAGCTGCGCCGCGGCTTCGAGATCGGCTTTCTCATCGTGCTGCCGTTCCTGGTGATCGATATGATCGTCGCGACGCTGACCATGTCGATGGGCATGATGATGCTGCCGCCGACGATCATCTCGCTGCCCTTCAAGATACTGTTCTTCATCCTCATCGACGGTTGGAACATGCTTGTCGGATCGTTGGTTCGCTCGTTTTTCTGAACGCGCAGGACGGGCACATCAGACCGCTTTTTCACAATTGGTTAACGTTAAGAACCTAGGTTAACCCTCGACGGTGCCGAACATGATGACGCGGACCTTGATTTAGCAAAAAGCCCATGAAGGGCGACTGCGCCATTAAGGGTAATGGAATGACGAGTATCAACACCAACGTCGCCGCGATGACGGCTCTGCAGACGCTTCAGCAGACGAACATGGCGATGGACGAGACCCAGAACCGGATCTCGACCGGACTTCGCGTGGCGGACGCGAAGGACAATGCGGCATACTGGTCGATCGCCACCGGTATGCGTTCGGACAACCAGGCCATGTCGGCGGTGTCCGATTCGCTCGGCATCGGCGCGGCCACCGTCGATACTGCCTATACCGGTCTTGCCGCTGCGAAGGACGTGCTCAACGAAATCAAGGCCAAGCTGACGACCGCTACGAGTGACGGCGTTGACAGGTCCAAGGTCCAGTCGGAAATCACCGCGCTGCAGGAACAGCTGAAGACGATTTCCGATTCGGCGTCCTTCTCCGGTCAGAACTGGCTGAGCAATACGGCCGCGACGACCCAAAAGGAAATCGTTTCCTCGCTGTCGCGTGATGCCAGTGGCAAGCTCGCTGTCGGTTCGATCAAGGTCGACATCGTCAATATCCGCCTCTTCGCGGCCAATGCCGGCATTCTCGACAAGACCATCGATATCGACCAGTTCGAGGCCGCGACCGGTACGTCGACGGTCGAAACGGCTGCGGTCGATTTCGCCAACGCCGACGACAAGATCACCTTCAGCATCTCGCAGAACGGCGCCGCTGGCCGCACGGTGGAAATCACCCAGGCAACCCTGACCGCGGCCGGCCTCGCCGGCACGGCCATCAAGTCCGACGGTGACCTCCAGTCAGTCTATGCACAGGCGCTGCAGGACGCCGGGATCCAGGGTATCGACGTATCGATCACCGCTGGCGCGGTGAGCTTCAAGTCGCTCGAGAGCTTCACGGTCACCGCAGCGACGGCTTCCGGCACGAGCGCTCTCGCGGTCGCTGATCTCGGTCTGGCCGCGACCGACACCGCCGCTGGTGCCACCGGCACCTTCTCGACGGCGGTCGACGCCATTGATATCTCGGTGGCTGGCGTCACGTCGGGACAGGTTCAGGCCTATATCCGGGTCGTCGACGAGGCGCTGTCGCAGGTCACGACTGCGGCTTCCAGCCTCGGCGCCGTCCAAAACCGGGTGGAGATGCAGACGAACTTCGTTTCCAAGCTCATGGACACCATCGCCAAGGGCGTCGGCGCACTCGTCGACGCAGACATGACCGAGGAGTCGACCCGTCTCAAGGCGCTGCAGACCCAGCAGCAGCTCGGTGTCCAGGCGCTGTCGATCGCCAATACCTCCAGCCAGGCAATTCTGCAGCTGTTCCAGGGCTAAACCGCCCCCATCACCTCTATCACCGCACGAAAGGCCGCTCCGCAGGGGGCGGCCTTTTTCGTTGTCGGGCATGGTTCGATCGCTCCGTCGCCCGGGAATGGCATATGTCGAATGCGACGCGCGTCGATATTACTTTCCATTAACTATACCTGGTTGCCGTTGGTTAACCATAAGGCGAGGGAGTTCCGGTCGAAGCAGAGGAGACCACGTTGCTTTAAGAAGCTGGAAGGAAGTCGCCCGCTATATCCAAGGCATAGCGAAGTGGTCGGACGGGAAAACCAGACCACAGGCATGATGCCGACTCGCTATCCCGGCCAACCCGGACTGTCTCATCCCAATTTTGTATTCGCGTAACGGGAAGACACCCTACTATGACCAGCATCAACACCAACGCTTCCGCCATGACGGCTCTCCAGAGCCTTCAGATGATCAACTCCTCGCTCGACCAGACCCAGGCTCGCATCTCCACTGGCTATCGCGTCGGCGAGGCGAAGGACAACGCGGCATACTGGTCGATCGCCACCACCATGCGTTCGGACAACCAGGCCATGTCGGCTGTGTCCGATTCGCTCGGCATCGGCGCGGCCACGGTCGACACTGCCTATACCGGCCTCACCGCCGCCAAGGACGTGCTCAACGAGATCAAGGCCAAGCTGACCACGGCAACCGGCGAAGGCGTCGACAAGGCCAAGGTTCAGTCGGAAATCACCGCGCTGCAGGAACAGCTGAAGACGATTTCCGATTCGGCGTCCTTCTCCGGTCAGAATTGGCTGAGCGATACGGCCGCAACGACGCAGAAGGAAATCGTTTCCTCGCTGTCGCGTGATGCCAACGGCAGCCTGTCGGTCGGTTCGATCAAGGTCGACATCGCCAACATCCGCCTTTTCTCCGCCGATGCCGGCATTCTCGACAAGACCATCGATATCGATCAGTTCGCCGCTGCGACCGGTACGTCGACGGTCGAGACCGCCGCGGTCGCATTCGGTGCCGACAACAAGGTCTCGTTCAGCATCTCGCAGAACGGTGCCGCTGGCCGCACGGTGGAAATTACCCAGCAGACGCTGACCGACGCCGGCCTTGCCAGCAGCACGATCAAGTCTGACGGCGATCTGACGGCGGTCTACACGCAGGCTTTGAAGGACGCCGGCATTCAGGGCATCGACGTGACGATCACCGCTGGCGCGGTGAGCTTCAACTCGCTCGAGAGCTTCACGGTCAGCGCGGCGACCGCTTCCGGCACCACCCCGCCGGCTGTGGCTGATCTCGGTCTGGCAGCGGCTGACACCGTTGCTGGCGCCACCGGCACCTTCTCGACTGCGGTCAACGATATCGACATCTCGGTCGGTGGCGTGACGTCCGGCCAGGTGCAGGCCTACATCAAGGTCGTCGACGAGGCGCTGTCGCAGGTCACCACCGCGGCTTCCAGCCTCGGCGCCGTCCAGAACCGCATCGAGATGCAGACGAACTTCGTCTCCAAGCTCATGGACACCATCGACAAGGGTGTTGGTACGCTCGTCGATGCGGACATGACCGAAGAGTCGACCCGTCTCAAGGCGCTGCAGACCCAGCAGCAGCTCGGTGTTCAGGCGCTGTCGATCGCCAACTCCTCCAGCCAGTCGCTGCTCTCGCTCTTCCGGTAAACCTCCGCCGGAAATAGACAGCAGGACATCTGAACGGGTCCGGCCTTCAAGGCCGGGCCCGTTTTCGTTTGTCCGCAGCCCTGCGGCGGCCGGCACGTAAGTGCGTGGGGAGGGCGTTAACCCTTTGTTAACCGTGGTCTCGCGCAAGCTTCGGTCGGCATGGTCCGACCGATCGCATTTCGTGCCACCGGAAAATCGTAGGGTTACTTCATGGCGCTCGCCATTAACGGACAAGCTCAGCAGCTTTTCACCAATCTCTCTTCGCTCGGGCCGAGAAAGCTCTCGGCACTTGGCCTCGTCGGGTTTCTCGTCGTCGCCCTCGTCGGCCTTGGCAGCTATTATTTGTCCCGTCCCGACATGGAGACGCTCTATTCCGGCCTCGATCGGACCGATGTGACCCGCATTGGCGCGGCGCTGACGGAGGCTGGCATTTCCTTCGACGTCAATGCCAAGGGAGACGCCATTCTGACGCCTTTCTCGCAGACGGCTCCGGCGCGCATGCTGTTGGCCGAGAAGGGCTTGCCGCGCTCTGAAAACGCCGGCTACGAACTCTTCGACAATCTGGGCTCGATCGGCCTGACCTCCTTCATGCAGGAGATCACCCGCGTCAGGGCTTTGGAGGGGGAGATCGCCCGCACCATCCAGACGCTGAGAAATGTGCGGGCCGCGCGTGTCCACATTGTGTTGTCGGACGAGGGTTCGTTTCGGCGCGAGCAGCGAAAGCCGTCGGCCAGTGTGGTCATCCGTACCGACAGCTCGCAGGATTTCGGCTCCGCCCAGGCGATTCGCTCGCTGGTCGCATCGGCCATTCCCGGCATGACGCCCGGCGAGGTGACGGTGCTCAACGCCGATGGCACCCTGCTCGCATCGGGGGACGATGCCGCCTCCGCCGCGCCCGGCAAGCTGCTCGGCATCGAGAGCGTAGTGTCCAAAAGCGTCGAGGAGTCGATCCGGCGCACGCTCGCGCCCTATCTTGGCATCGGCAATTTCCAGAGCAGCGTCTCGACCAGTCTGAACACCGACCGCAGGCAGGTGAGCGAGCGGATTTTCGATCCGGAGAGCCGGGTGGAGCGCTCGACGCGCAGTATCCGCGAGACGGCGCAGAGCCAGGATTCGACAAACCAGACCCCCGTCGGGGTCGAGCAGGACGTTCGTGCCGCGGACGAGACGGCGACGGGGACGGGCGAAAAATCGGTGGACGAAAAGGACCGGCGCGAGGAGCTCACGAATTACGAGATCAACGAGAAGACGATCTCCACGACCAGCGACGGCTATGAGGTCGAGCGCCTGTCGATCGCCGTCGTGATCAACCGCCAGCGCATCTTGGAAGCGATCGGCGAGAACGCGACGGATGATCAGGTCGATGCGCGCATCGGCGAGATCGAGGCGCTCGTCGCGTCCGCCTCGGGCTTTTCCAGCGAGCGCGGCGACCAGCTGAAGGTCACTGCCGTCGATTTCCTCGACACCGGAAGCGCGCTCGAGCCGATCCCCGCACCCGGGTTTGGCGAGATGTTCATGCGGCAGTCCGGTACGCTGATCAATGCGCTGACGATCCTCGCCGTCGCCGTGCTGCTCATCTGGTTCGGCTTGAAACCGGCGATTCGAGCGATCGTCGCGGTGCCGCCGGTCAAGGACGACAACGAAGTCGATCCCTTCGACTCGCCCAACACCGACCTTTTGGACAGCCTGAACTTCGACGTCGGCGCCGCACCAGCTTCCGACGATATAGCTCAGATGGTCGGGATGGACCCGGCCTATCTTGAGGATTTGACCCGCAACCAGGCGACGTCGCCAAAGGCGCGTCTCGAAAAGCTCGTCGATTTCGACGAGGCGCATGCGGCGCAGGTTCTCAAGCAGTGGATACACCAAACACAGGCGGCGTAACGCATGCTCCCTCTCGCGCACTACCTACCGGAATTCGATGCGGACGACGGAATGCCATTCGAGAGTCTGGCGCCTGTGGATCGCCCGAGCAAGCCGACTTTCGAACATCCGATCCTGGTCGCCAGCCGCGACGTCGAGACGGGGGCCGCCGTCCCTGTCGTTTCGTCGCCTATTCCGGAGATCGTCGAGATCGATGAGGTCGACGATCTGGTCCTGCCCGAAGCAGAGATGCCTGACCTGACGGGCGAGGCGCATTGGCCGGCGACGGATATGCCGGAGTCGCTCGACTTGGAGGACGGTGCCGAGGCCTTGCCGGGTATGGATGCTGACGCGGACGGCGGCGAGGAGCTCGATGAGGGGCGCCTCGCGTTGCAGGCGGAAATGGATGCGGCGATAGAGGCCGCGCGGGCCGAGGAACGCGAACAGGCCGAGGCTGCGCAATCCGCTGCGATCGAAGCGGCGCGCGCCGAGTGGGCGGCGGCCGAAGGCGAGCGGCTTGCGTCACTCCTTTCGGACCGGCTCGACCGTATCGAGACGGTCGTGCGGACCACTTTGGCCTCCGTATTGCGACCGATCGCCGTCAATACCCGCCGACGGCAAAGCGTTCTGGAACTTGCCGACGCCACCCGCATGCTGATCGGCGACGGCAAGGCGCTATCGGTTCGCGCGACCGGCCCCGCCGATCTCCTCACGGCGCTCGGCGAAGCCTTGGGCAAAGGCAGCGACTTCGTGACCTGGCAGAGCGACGAGACCCTGGTCGACGTTCGGATCGAGTGCGACCAGACCGTCATCGAGTCGCGTCTGCAAGGCTGGCGCGCAGCACTGGAAGAGGCCCTCGCGTGAGCGATCAGTCCGGAGCGGGGCATCTCGAGCGCCAGGAAATCATTATCGTCCGTCGGCGCGCCAATACCGAGGAGGCGCATCACGGCGGCGTCTGGAAAATTGCCTTCGCCGACTTCATGACGGCGATGATGGCGTTCTTCCTGGTTATGTGGCTGACCAACGCCTCTGACGACGCGACACGCAAGCAGGTCGCGCAATATTTCAACCCGATCAAGCTGAACGATGCCTCGCCGGCGACCCGCGGCGTCGAAAGCAAGGACGACGGCGCCGCGCGCCAATCCAACGAGCAGGGACAAAGCCGGGTCGAGACCAATGGGGATCCCCATGGCAAGCCGCTGGCGGGCGATCAAACCGGCGGCGAGGAGCAGGCTTTGTTCCGCGATCCTTACGCGGTCCTAGCCGAGATTGCCGCGGAGAGCGTCTCCACCAGTTCCGACAATCTCCAGGGCAGGCCTGACGGATCGGGCCTGCCAGGGCTCAATGGCGGTGACGCCTATCGCGATCCGTTCGACCCCTCGTCCTGGCAACTCGCGCCCAACACCGTGGAAAGCGGCGGGGAGGCCGAGGTGGTACCTCCGGCTGAATTCCAGACCGCGGTTCTGCCTCCGGAAAAGTCGGCGGCGGGCGATCCGGCCGAACCGGACATCGTTCCTGTGGAGGACGTGGCCGATGCAGCATCGGACGAGCCGGTCACACCCGGCGAGTCGGCCGATGTCACCGATGCGACATCCGAGCAAGCGACTGAGATCAGGTCGGAGATCGAGGCGGAACTCGCCAAGTCTGGGGAGGTGTTGCCTCCCAATATCGAAGTGACCGCCGGGGAGGGCAGCGTGATGGTCTCCCTCGCTGACGATGTCGCAACAGGCATGTTTCAGATCGGATCGGCCAAGCCGACGGCGGAGGCCGTGGCGATGATGGAGAAGATCGCCGCGGTCCTGGCCCGGCGCGACGGCGACGTCGTCATTCGCGGCCACACCGACGCGACCCCGTTCCGCAGTGCCGAATACGATAATTGGCGCCTGTCCACCGCGCGGGCCCATATGGCCTACTACATGCTGACCCGGGGTGGGTTCGACGAGACCCGTATCAAATCGATCGAAGGTCTGGCAGACCGCGATCCAAAATATCCCGACGATCCGAAAGCTGCCGGCAATCGGCGGATCGAGATCCTGCTGATCAAGCCGGCCGCGTGACCCGGCGACTTGCTCTATGCTTGGGGTGGATGGCCGCGGCGGTCCTGATCGCCGCGACATCGGCCGCTGTCGCCGAGCAAACGGCGCCGCCGACCGCATTGGTCCAACCGGACGCGGAGGCGGCCGCCGCGCGGGTCCGTGCGGCGGGCGAGGCCGCGCGGGGAGCGGCCAAGCTGGACGCAGACGGCGTTTCCGGCGAGGCGGACAAGTCTGCGGAAACCGCCGTTGCGGCCCAGCAGGCGAAACCCGCCGATCCGGGAATCTTGAAATGGCCGCGCGAACGCGGGCCGATGCCGTACGAGATCGTCCGTTCGCTTCAGTTCCTGCAAGATCAGGTGGCACGTGGCAACGGACCCGCGATCCGGGTGCAGTCGATGCTGTTGCGGAGATATGGTCCGACCTTCCTCGCACTGGAACCGGAAATCTGGGAAGATCCACGCAATAGGCGTGCCGCGGCGCTGTTCGTCCTCAGCGGTGGGCCGCCGTCCGTGCTGCGGGGAATCCTGGCACGGGTGACCCTCACGCCAGAAGATCGCCCGCTGCTTGAAGGTGCGCTGGCCTATGTGGAGAACCGCAGCGCGGATGCCGAGAGAAAACTATCCGTTGTTGATTTGACCCATACCGAGAGTGGCCTCGCGGCGCAGGTCAATCTGGCGGTTGCCCAATTGCAGCAGGCGGGCAAACCGGTAGAAGCGCTGCGGCGTCTGTCCCAGGTCATGCTGGTGGCGCCGGGAACGTTGCTGGAAGAGGCGGCGCTTCGTATGGGCGTTCTGCTCGCCGAGCAGACCGGCGACCAGGAAGCCGCGGACCGCTACGCTCGGCAGTATTTCGATCGCTTTTCCGCCTCGGCCTACGCCGGTAATTTTCGCGCGCGCTTCGCCGCAGTCTATGCCGCCCGACCGGCGGGAACGGAGGATGCGGTCATCGCGACGATTGCCGACGCGACAGCGACGATTCCACGCATGGAACAACTCGGTATCTATCTGGCCGTCGGACGGCGGGCCCTGGTGGCTGGCAATCTGACGCTGGCGAGCAAGGCGGCGGCGAAGGCTCTGACCTATGACGAGGCCGGGGAGGGAGAGCGCCAGCGGGCGCTGCTCTATGAGGTCGCGTCGACGCTGACGGAACGAGACTTCGCCGAGGTGAAGGCGACGCTCCAGGCCATCGATCCGGACGCGCTGCACCCCGCCGACCGCGAGCTTCGCGATGCCGCCATGGATGTGCTGCGCCAAATGCGCAAACCCATGGTGGCCGGCATCGCCGGCACCGAGGCTCCGCAAGAGGCCGCGACGCTGTCGCCGATCCTGGCACGAGGCGCAGCAGTCCTCAATGCTGTTCGCGACGATCTGAAAAAGGCTGTGCCATGACCGCGCCCATACCCGCTCATACCGATTCACAGCCACTCAGCCCACAACGGTCCACCGGCAGGGGAGCGGGGAGCCAGTTCGGTTCCGGTGAAAGCTTCCAGTCGGCCGTGGACGCCGCGGGGAAACCGGGGCGCCGCGACTCACGGGAAGTCGTGAGCAAGGAGGGTCAGGAACCGGAGGTCAACGTGAAGGGGCATGGCGATTCGGGCGAGACAGAAGTTGAACCGGCTCTCGCCAAACTTCTGAGCGAACTCGATCAGACAAAACGAGCCAGTACTCCGCTTGAGACGATCGCCTCTGACTATCGAAAAGCCGACAGCGAGCCGGCCCACGCACTACCGAAACCGGACGGCGTTCCGGCAACGCTCCTCGACCGATCGGCTCGCGCACTGCCGAAACCGGACAGCACTCCGGCAACGGCCCTCGACCGACCGGACCAAGCATTGTTGAAACCGGACGGTGCTCCGACGATGGCCCTCGACCGGTCGAATATGATGTCGAAAGCCATCGCGGTTCCCCAGCAGGCTGAAGTGGCGGTCAGCGTGCTCGGCGGGAGCATGCATGGTCGCGCGAACCCCGTGCGGGTCGACCTCGTCTCGATGCGCACCGATTTTCAGCCGGCGGATACGGCCGCGCTCGACGGTCAGGTGCGCTCGGTTGGCCCGACCCTTACGGGGTCCGGTTTCGGACGTCTTCTGGCGTCCGCCGATGCGCGGGTCGATATAAATCGTTCAGGCGGAGCCGAGGCGTCCAGCGACGTGGACGGCCAGGAAGATGGTGTGGCGACGCAGCCGCGCGGTAATTCCGAGGCGGGATCGGCCGATAGAAACAGTCGGGTCTCTGGAAAAGCCGGCAAGAGTCCGCCGGATGGCATGATGGCGACCGCTACTGGAACCTGGGGTGTCGACGAGGCGAACACCGATGCGGCGGTTTTCCATAATCCGGCGGCAGGTGGACGACCGTCTCGTCAGGTCGCGTCCGCCGTATCCAGCGCCTTGGCCGGTATGCGGCCGGCTTCGGGGACTGCCGGAGATGATGGGCGACTGCATCTGCGAGCTGGCGGTGCCGCGCTGAAGACCATCCAGATTCAGCTGCAGCCGGAGCAACTCGGCAAGCTTGACGTCACCATGCGGTTAGTGGACGGGCAATTGGCGATCCATCTGGTCGCGAGCAAGGCCGAGACGGCGCTACGCTTGAAAGACGACGCCGAGGGTCTGAAGACCCTGCTTTCCAAGGCCGGCTTTACGGTCGATGACGCAGCGATCAGCATCGCGGTTCGTGATCCGGCGACCCAGCGGTCGCCGTCGGCATCGCCATCCGCCAGTGCTGGAACTGGCAGTGATGGACGCACAGGCGAGGGCTCCGCGGAAAACGGGCGGTTCGAACATCGCCAATCCTCGCGCGACGGACGCGAAGGCGGCCGGGAACCAGGACCGTCATCGTCGCAAGCGGCTGGCACCCCGATCGCCCGGCGCAATCTGGATCCCTCGACTTATCTTTAATCCGAAAGGTCCTCCTCTGCTCGGTCCCTGCTTGAAGGGGCCGGTCGGCCGATGAAGATGTATCGGCCATTTATCCGACTGGCAGCGATAGGTGGCTGGCCAAGTATTCGATTTTGCAGGATTTTTTCACGATCGGCGATCGTTAAGGTTTTGTTTACGAAAAAAATTCCTGAGTCGGATTCGATACTTAGCAGAAAATCGGACAGGATGGTTAATGGACTACTAAATTTGAGGATAGGCGCAAGACTCGGGTCAGGTTAGGTCTTTGTTCATAGACATAGCGTCGAGGCCGGAGGGAAAGATGATCGTTGTAGTCGACAATCGTGAGCTTGTTACGAGTGGCTACCAGTCCTTGTTTGGACGCGAGGGCGTTTCGGCGGCTGGTTTCCATGCTGATGAATTCCGCGAGTGGGTCGAGACCGCGCCGGAATCGGATATTTCCGGCGTCGAAGCCTTCCTTCTCGGAGATTTCGACGAGCGCAAATTCTGCCCGCGCCTGATCCGCTCTCGCTCCAATGCACCGATGATCGCGCTGTCCGAAAGCCGCAATCTCGACGGTACGCTCGATCTGTTCGCGGCCGGGGTCGACGACGTTGTCGCCAAGCCGGTTCATGTTCGGGAAATTCTGGCCCGGGTCGGCGCCATTCGTCGTCGCGAGAGCGCCGAGGACACGGGCACGGTGGTCGGAGAGATCGCGGTCTACCAGGACGGGCGAGACGCCGATGTCGCCGGTAAGCCCATGGCGCTGCCACGGCGCGAGCGCCGCATCCTGGAATATTTGGTCTCCAATCGCGGTCGTCGCGTCTCCAAGCAGCAATTGTTCAGCGCGATCTATGGTATCTTTGACGAGAACGTCGAGGAGAACGTCATCGAGAGCCATATTTCCAAGCTTCGCAAGAAGCTGAAAATGCGCCTTGGCTACGACCCCGTCTCGTCGAAGCGCTATCTTGGCTACGGGATCGGGGTTGAGTAAGGTCGAACTGGTTTCCAAAGTATTAACGAAAAAGAGGCTCTGCCAATATATTTGGCAGAGCTTTTTCTTTTTGAATGTTATTTAAGCAGAAGCTTCACAATCAGGCCGACGCAAGCTTCGCTCCCTATTCATGACCGCCAAGTCGTGGATATGGAGTAACGGACGATGAGCATAAATGGCGTCTTCAGAACGAGCGTCTCGGGGATGAACGCGCAGGCGAACCGCCTGTCGGTCGTCTCGGAAAATATCGCCAACGCCAGCACCGACGGCTACAAGCGTGGCTCCACGGAGTTTTCATCGCTGCTGGTTGCGAACAGCGGCAATGAATACAACTCGGGCGCTGTTAAGACACAGATCCGTCAGCTGATCAGCCAGCAAGGCGCCGTTTCGGCGAGTTCGTCGGCAAGCGATCTGGCAATTCAGGGAGACGGCTTCTTCGTCGTTCAAGACGCCGCCGGTCGTGATTTTTATACCCGCGCCGGCTCCTTCGTTCAGCGCACCGAGGCCGAATCCAACAAGACGTACCTCGTGAATTCAGCTGGCTTTCGGCTGACCGGCACGTCGCTGGAGAGTGGCCAGACCGAAGCGATCGTACTGCCGGTCGGCAAGCTGATGGCGCCGTCGGCAACGACGGCGGCCGACCTTTCTTTGCAGTTCCCCGCTTCCGCAACCGCCGTCGGCGCTGTCAACACGCCTGATGACAACGCCGTCGACAGCGTCTTCAGCAAGAAGCTGTCGCTCGTCGTCTACGATAATGTCGGCCGGGAGAGAACGCTCGACGCGTATTTCACCAAGACTGCGGGCGACCCGTCGACCGACAGCACGTGGGAAGTCACGATCTACGATCGCGCCCAATCGACCGCCGGCGGTTTTCCCTATGCCGGGACGCCCTTGACGAAGATGACCCAGGATATCGTTTTCGATAGGACAAACGGTCTTCCCGTCACGGCCCCCGCGGCTGGTACCATGACACTGTCGGACGGAGCCGTCGTCGCGGTCAATTTCGGTGAGATTACCGAGTATGCCACTGACTTTAGCGCAAAGCTGAATGCGAACGGCAACCCGCCCGGCGTCATCAGCGAGTTCGCCTTTACAGATGAAGGACAGATCAGCGGGGTTCTGTCCACCGGCAATGTCATCCCACTCTACCAATTGAACCTCGCTCGGTTCCAGAGTCCGGATCAACTCGCGGCCGCTTCCGGCAATGTCTACAGCGCCACGTCGAATTCGGGAGCTGCCGAAATCGGAACTCCTGGCGGCAACGGCTTTGGCGGTCTTCTGTCTGGAGCAATCGAGCAGTCGAACGTCGATCTCGCCACCGAGCTCACAGATATGATCGAAGCCCAGCGAAGTTACAGCGCCAACTCGAAGGTGTTCCAGACGGGCTCAGAGATCCTCGACGTACTCGTCAATCTGAAGCGCTGAGCCGCATTCGGTCAGCGTCCCCCAAGGACTGTTCCACGTCATGTCGCTTCTTACCGCATTCTCGAACGCGCGCGCCTCGCTGGGCAGCGTCTCGGCGCAGTCGGCGCTCGTCTCTCGCAATATTACCAATGCCGACAATCCATCGGCGACGCGGAAATACGCCACTCTAGGCACCAGCCGGCAGGGCGGTGTTCAGATCCTTTCGGTCGCGCAATCTCGCGATCAGGCGCTTTTTCGCTCGTTGGTCACCTCGAATTCGACGCTCGGCGCCGTCGACGTGACCGCGAACGCGCTCGACAGGATTCGGGACGTGATCGGGGATGTCGACTCGTTCGACTCTCCGGCGGCATCGCTCGTCGGGCTTCAGAACGCCTTGTCGCAACTCGCCGTCACGCCGGAAAGTCCGCCCTCCGCCGAGGCCGCGATATCCGCCGCCAAGGACATGGCCAGCAGCCTCAACCGTGCAAGTTCGGCGGTCCAGAACATGCGGAAGGATGCCGATGCGCAGCTTGCCCAAGCTGCGACGGCCATGACCAAGCTTCTTGCCGAGCTCGAAACGGTCAACAAGCGCGTGACGGTCGGCACGACGACCAATGCCGACATCACCGATTTCGTGGATCGCCGGGACCAGATCGTTGCCGAATTGTCAGGCTATGTCGGCCTCAACGTGCAGATGCGGGCTGGGAATGACCTTGTCCTGACCACCGACTCCGGCATCACCTTGTTCGAAACGACGGCGCGTCCGATCGACTTCACGCCATCCGCCGCCTATAGCGCGACCGTCAGCGGTGGCGCGTTCAAGATCGACGGGGTCAGCGTCTTCGGACCCTTGGCGCCAATGCCGATCAAGGGCGGCAGCGTCTTCGGTCTGCTGCAGCTGCGCGACGAAACCGCCATCACGTTCCAGGGACAGCTCGACGCGCTGGCGTTCGCCCTGGTCGACAGCTTTGCCGAGACGGAGCAAAATCCCGCTCCACCCCCGGCCGTTCCGGACACAAATCGTTACGCCGGCCTGTTTACCGCCCAGGGCATGACCACCGTGCCGGGCTCGTCCGCGGCGACCGTCGGCCTTGCCGGACTGATCCAGGTCTCCGCCGGAGTGGACAATACGGTCGGCGGTAATCCGATGCGTCTCAGGGACGGCGGAATTTCCCACGCGGACCAACCCGACGAAGCGCGGTTCGTCTACAATTCGAAGGGCGCGGGCGGGTTTACCTCCCGGATAAACGACCTCGTCGCACAGTTTTCGACGTCGCGAAGCTTCGACATCACGCTTGGAGCTGGCGGGACCGGAACGTTGGGCGACTACGCTGCCGCCTCGATGGGATGGCTGGAGAGCCGCCGATCCGAAGCGACGGCGGATGTCGATTACGGCACTGTGCTGCTCGCCCAGACCCGGGAGACTTTGTCGAACCGCACCGGTGTCAACCTCGATGAGGAAATGACCCGACTTCTCGATCTCGAACGGTCCTACCAAGCATCGAGCAAGCTGATCTCCACCGTCGGTCAGATGATCGACGCCCTCCTTGCGATCGCCTGATCGGAGACACAATGTCGAATTTTCTCGTATCCAGCTATTCGCTTTCGACGGCCCCTCGCTCGTCTGTGTCCAGAATTCAGGCCGACCTCCAGATCGCGCAGAAGGAGGTCACCACCGGTCGCTTCGCCGATGTCGGGCTGGCGCTTGGGGTTCGGACCAGCCATGCGATCTCACTGCGCGCCGAATTTCAGAGCACGAACCGTCTGCGCGAGGCCAATGGCCTGATCAGTCAACGTTTCGACGTCATGCAATCGGCCATGACGTCAATGGCCGCGACCGCCGAGGCGTTCATGAGTTCGTTGATCGGCAACGGAACCAGTACGCCGGGCGTTTCCGCCACCGTGCAGCAAGCGGCCGCCGGTCTCCAGCAATTGATGGCGGCGTTGAACAGTTCGACCGGATCGCGCTTCCTGTTCTCGGGGGCGGCTACTGAGAAGCCACCCATTGCCTTTCAGGCGGTCGGGGGCGGTAGCACGCGTACCTATGAGGACAACTCGACCGCAAAGGAGGCGACGGCCGACGCTTTCCTGGCGAAGTTCGGATTCAAACAGAATGATCCGGCGGCGGAAACGATCAGTGCCGCGGATCTTGGCGATTTCATCGACACCGAGTTCGAGAATCTGTTCGCGCTTGCACCGACCGCCGGCCTGGGATGGGCCAATTGGTCGAACGCGGACGGCACGCCCGTCTACAACGTCATTAATGGCGAAAGCCAAATCAATGTCAGCTATGCGGCCGATGCCGCCGCGTTTCGCAACATCACCAAAGCTTACGTGATGCTGGGCGACCTTGGCGCTCTCGGAATGAACGAGGAGGCACGTCAGCTTGTCACAAGCCGGGCAGTCGAAAGTCTGAGCTTGGGATTGTCCCAGTTGACCACGATGCAGAGCGAGATCGGCGCCAGCCAAGCTCGCCTGGATCGAGCCGACCAGTCGCTGAAAGGCCGCAGCACGGTTCTGAACATGTCGATCACCTCGGTCGAGGAGGTCGACCCATACGAAGCTTCGACGCGAGTAACCAATTTAATGAACTTGCTGGAGAGTTCCTATGCGCTGACCGCGCGGATCTCGCGTCTCAGCATCTTGAACTACCTGTAGGAGCAGAGGCGGGCGTCCGGATCTGATGACCCGGGGTGCAGCAAAAAATCCGGCGGGACGGGGTTTTCCGGCTCGCCGCTCGCAAAAAAAGACAGATCGCAAGACCCGGATCGGCGCGAATGCGTCATCAGGGCGGGCAACAAGGGGTTGGAATGTATCAGTTCTCTTACGCGGAAGT
Source organism: uncultured Aurantimonas sp. (assembly GCA_947488615.1). Lineage (GTDB taxonomy): Bacteria > Pseudomonadota > Alphaproteobacteria > Rhizobiales > Rhizobiaceae > Aurantimonas. The sequence continues at coordinate 169,713 of CANKZU010000004.1, read as the reverse complement.
GGCTCAGGACGTTGAAGTCGATGCCCGCGATCGTGAGCGCCAGGCACTCGATCATTCGATCGCGCTGCTCAAGACTGCCGAGGCCAACGGCCCGCGTTCGCGCGATGCCATCGAGGCGATCTACACCACCCGAAGCCTGTGGGCGATCCTTGTTGAGGATCTCGCGAGCGCCGAGAACGGCCTGCCGGAGGAACTCCGCGCCGAACTGATCTCGGTCGGTTTGTGGATCATGCGCGAAGCGGAAGACATCCGGATCGGCAAGTCCCAGAATTTTAAGGGCATCATCGAGATCACCACGCTGATCCGCAACGGGTTGAACTAAGGATGGCCACGCTTCGCATCACGCTGCGCGCTGGCGAACGCATCTTCGTCAACGGCGCAGTTCTGAAGGTTGATCGCAAGACCACGCTGGAATTTCTCAACGACGTCACCTTTCTGCTTGAGAGCCATGTGATGCAGGCCGAACAGGCCACGACACCGCTGCGCCAGCTCTATTTCATCGTCCAGATGATGCTGATGGACCCGAACAGCGCCGCGGCCGCGCGCCAGCTGTTCGGCAAGACCCTCAAGAGCATGCTCGGAACCTATCAAAACAGCGAGATCGTCGACGGTCTCGCCGATATCGAGGGCCTGGTCGAGCGGGAACGGGCTTTCGAGGCGCTAAAACGCCTGCGCACGCTCATCCCGATCGAGGACGGTATCCTGCAAGGGATGACGGCGTCGCGTGGACTGGCCTCAACCAAGACACCCGAACTGCGGCTTGCCGCTGGAGGCTTTTGATGAATATTGGCGCCGTCACTCCGACCACACCGGCATCCGCTGGCGCGAACCTGGCCACCGCGACTAGCAAGAACGGTCTGGATTACGACGCGTTCCTGAAGCTCCTGGTTGCCGAGATGTCGAATCAGGACCCGCTCAATCCCACGGATTCGACTGAATACATCGCGCAGTTCGCCAGTTTTTCCAATGTCGAGCAGTCGATTCAGACCAACAAGAAGCTGGATTCCTTGATGATGGTATCGGCTCTGACACAGGCGAATTCGCTGATCGGGCGGACCGCGACGTCGGCCGACGGGACGGTCTCAGGCGCGGTTGCCGCCGTGCGGGTGGTCGAGGGCGGCGTCGAGGCTCTGCTCGAAGATGGGCGGACATTGCCTCTCGGTCCCGGCCTGACGGTGGAGTAGACGCATTGAACAAAGCTGACGCTCTCGACATCGTCCAATCCGCCGTCTGGACCATTGTTACCGCCTCCGGTCCGGCGGTGGCCGCTGCCATGGGAGTCGGCGTGGTGATTGCCTTGTTCCAGGCGCTGACCCAGATCCAGGAAGTGACGCTCACCTTCGTCCCCAAGATCCTGGCGATCTTCGTCGTGATCGCGCTGACGGCTTCCTTCACCGGAGCTCAGGTCTACGCATTCACGCAGGAATCCTATTCCCGTATCGAAAACGGCTTCAACTGACCGATCCGTCGGCTGGGCTCGCGCTCGGTGGCGGACGCCAGCCTTGAGCAATCTTCGTCTGCGACGAACGCAAGGTCGGGTAACGGTGTAAGGCGGTCATGACGATCACCATGCATCTCCCGGCTGAACGCTTGCCGTAGAGAGTAGCACCATGGCCGTCGACACGCTGGACCCCGTATCCGCCGAAACCAAGGGCGGCCGCGACATCGGTTTCGCGATCGCCGTCGTCTTCGTCCTCGCCGTCCTCTTCGTCCCAATTCCGGCTTTTCTCATCGATATGGGCCTGGCGCTGTCAATCGCCCTGTCGGTGCTCATCCTGATGGTGTCGCTCTGGATTCATAAGCCGCTCGAATTTTCGGCCTTCCCGACCGTCCTCCTGCTCGCCACCATGCTGCGCCTGTCGCTCAACATCGCGACGACACGTGTCATCCTGTCCGAGGGCCACGAGGGCGTGAACGCGGCAGGTCATGTGATTGGCGGGTTTTCGCAATTCGTGATGGGCGGCGATTTCTTCATCGGCATCGTCGTCTTCATTATTCTGATCACCGTCAATTTCCTCGTCATCACCAAGGGCGCGTCGCGTATCGCAGAGGTCGGCGCGCGCTTTACGCTCGACGCGATCCCCGGCAAGCAGATGGCGATCGATGCGGATCTGTCGTCGGGCCTGATCGACGACAAGCAGGCACATTGGCGCCGCAAGGAGCTCGAGGAGGAGAGCGCCTTCTTCGGTTCCATGGACGGCGCGTCGAAATTCGTGCGCGGCGATGCCATCGCCGGTCTCATCATCACCGCCGTCAATATTTTCGGCGGGATCATCATCGGCATCAGCCGGCACGATATGGACGCCGCCAGCGCGGCCGAAGTCTTCACCAAACTGTCGGTGGGCGACGGGTTGGTCTCGCAGATTCCAGCGCTGATCGTCTCGCTCGCCGCCGGTCTTCTCGTGTCCAAGGGCGGAACGCGCGGCGCGGCCCAGACCGCCGTCATCGGCCAGCTCGGATTTTACCCGCGGGCTCTTGCGGTCTCGGCGATGTTGATGGCCTTGCTCGGCTTCATGCCGGGTTTGCCGTTCCTGCCGTTCATGTTTCTGGCCGTACTGCTCGCTTTGGTCGCCTATCTCGTCCCTAAACGCCGCAGGGAGGTGGTGCGCAAGGCGGACGCCGATCGCAACCAGGAGCAGGAAGTGGCCCGGGAGGCGGAACGCACGTCGGTGAAGGAATCGCTGAAAATCGTCGAGATCGAGCTCGTTCTCGGCAAACAGACGTCGGCGCATCTTATGCTACAGCGGGACGAACTCGCCCATCGCGTCCAGAAGATGCGCCGTCGGTTTGCCGGGCGTTACGGCTTCGTCGTGCCGGAAATCAAACTTTCCGACGATCTTGCCATCGAAGCGAAAGCCTACGAGATCAAGGTTCACGGAACCACCGTCGCTTCGCAGCAATTGCGCCTCGGCGAACACATGGTGGTCCTTGGCGACGCATCGGTGCCGGACGTGCCCCACGACCTGACCAAAGAGCCGGCATTCGGCATGCGCGCCGCCTGGGTCCCGGAGAGTTTTTCCGCCGAGGTCCGGCGCCAGGGCTTCGAGCCGATCGACACGCTGTCGATTATGCTGACGCATTTGTCGGAGACGATCCGCAACAACCTCGCCCAGCTTCTGTCCTACAAGGACATGCGCTCCCTGCTCGATCGTCTGGAGCCCGAATACAAACGGTTGATCGAGGAGATCATTCCCACCCACATGTCGTATTCCGGCCTGCAGGCCGTCATGAAGCTGCTGCTGGCGGAGCGGGTGTCGATCCGCAACCTCAGTCTCATCTTGGAGGCGATCGCCGAGATCGCGCCGCATGTGCGGCGTTCCGAGCAGATCGTCGAGCATGTCCGCATGCGCATGGCGCAGCAGATTTGCGGCGACCTCCTGCACGACGGCAAGCTCGGTGTCCTTCGCCTCGGCAATCAGTGGGATCTCGCCTTCCATCAGGCGTTGAAGCGCGACGCGAAAGGCGAGGTCACGGAGTTCGATATCGACCCGCGCCTCGTCGAGCAGTTTGCCACGGAAGCCACCAAGGTGATTCGCGAGAAGATGGATCAGGGCGAGACCTTCGTGCTCGTCGCCGCCCCCGACGCGCGGCCCTACGTTCGCATGATGATCGAGCGGATTTTCGTCAATCTGCCGGTCCTTTCCCATCTCGAGATCGCCCGCGGCGTGGACATCCGGGCCATCGGTTCGATCTCGTGACGGCGGAACTCTCCGACGTCGTCTTCTCGCTGTTCCTGATCTTCTGTCGGATCGGCACCTGCCTGCTGCTGATGCCCGGTTTTTCGTCCTCCCGCGTGCCGTTGCAGGTCCGGCTGTTCCTGGCCTTCGCGATATCGCTGGCACTGTCGCCGGCCTTGCTGCCGGTTCTACAGCCGCTTGTGACGGGGTCGGGAGACAATGCCCGGCTGGCGCTGATGGTGAGCGAAATCCTCAACGGCTTGTTCATCGGGCTCTTGGGACGCAGCTTTATGATCGCACTGCAATTTGGCGGATATATCATCGCCAATTCCATCGGCATGGGCCAGTCGATGGGCGTGCCGATCGACGACCAGAGCCCGGCGCCTGCCGTCGCTTCGTTGGTGACGCTGACTGCCACGACGCTGATCTTCGTCCTGAACCTGCATGCCGAAATCGCCAGGGCGCTCGTCGCCTCCTACAGCGCGATGCCCGCCGCCGCGGGGTTTTCGGTGCGCGGCTCCCTCGTCAACATCACCGACAATCTCGACGAGGCCTTCCTTCTGTGCCTTCGGATATCGAGCCCTTTCGTCCTGTATGGCGTCATCGTCAATTTCGCGATCGGGCTGGCCAACAAGCTGACGCCGACGATTCCGATCTACTTCATCTCGTTGCCGTTCGTGCTCGCCGGCGGGTTGGTTCTGTTCGGCTATGTGATTAGCGATTTCCTGGTTCTGTTCATGCAGGATTTCGAGCAGTGGGTACTGACCGGATGAGCGAAAACCGATCCAAACTCCACCGATTGGAGCGGCTGATGAAGGTGCAAGGCCAGAAGCGCCTGCTTGAGGAATGGCGCCTGGGACATCTTCGCAAGGAATGCGGCGAGATCGACCGGTCCGACTCCGAGCTGCTCGGCAGTCTCGGCACGACGTCGGAGCTCCATGGCCTGTTCATCGAGGCGAAGGTTCGCAATCTGCGGCGCAACGAGGCGGCCCGCCGCGTCAATCTTGAGCGCCAGACCGAGACCGAGAAGAAGATCCAGTCGACCCGTCGATCCGAGAAGGGGGTCGAGAAGTTGCGCGACGAAACGCGTCGATCGACGGTCGTCGAGGACGAGGCAAAAGACCTGGAAGTCGGTATCGACGGATTCCTGGCCCGAAAGCGGACAAGCTTCGAATAAGGCCGGCGCGATACAAGAGGCAAACCTGCCGATCCATGAGCCGACTGTCGCCGATGACCGTGTCCCCTATCCTACCCGCCGCGAAGACCGAGCCGACGCAGACCGTGCCGCGCGTTGCGGATTCTCGTATGGTCAAGGATGCGGCCTCGGCTGATTTCGCGACGCTTCTCGACGCGGCTGCCACCGACGTCACGCCGGCACCGCCGGCGGCGCCGATCATCCCGCTTGTCGCCCATGAAGCGCGTGCCGTGCCGCCCCTCGAGCAGTTCGAGGGCTTCGTCCTGCGCAGCTTCGTCGAATCCATGCTGCCATCCGAAGCCTCCAGCTATTTCGGGTCGGGGACCGCGGGCGGGATCTGGCGCTCGATGATGGCCGAGGAGATCGGCAACGAACTCGCCAAGGGCGGCGGCATCGGTATCGCCGCGTCGATCGCCAACGAGCCCGGAGGTGGCTTCGGCTCGGTCGGTGGCCGCGAGGTCGCCAGCGACAGCCTGAATCAAATGCTCCGACAAAACGACATCGCGCGGGCCGGGGCCATCCGCAAAGACAGCGCAGAATAGGAACGTCGACTTGGATACCATGCTCGCAAAGGCCGTTGATCGGCTCGAAGCCGCCCTTGCCACCGAGACCGACGCGCTCAGCGACGGCAAGGCGCTCGATCTCATGGAGATCACCGCCCGCAAGAACCAGAGTCTGCTCGAGCTCAGCCGTCTGGCGCGCCGAACCGAGGCTTTGCAGGAAGATCCGGACGCCCGAGATCGTTTGACGGGCCTTGCCAAGGCTATCGAGAAGAACCGCCGCGCGCTTGAACTGCATGTCCGCGCCAGTCACGAGATTTCGGCGCTGATCGCCCGTTCGATTACCGATGCCGAATCCGACGGTACCTACAGCTTGCAGCTCGGGCGCAAGAAGGCCGTTCGGTCGTGATCAAACTGGTGGCTGTGGGTCTGTGGGTCTGCGTTGTCGCGCTCGGATCCAGTTACGTCATGGCCTCTATGAACGCTGATCCCGCCACCGCAGGCACTGACTCGACTTATTTCGAGGGGCTCGACTACCGCAAGACCGGCAATATCACCATCCCGATGATCTCGGACAATGCGATCCAAGGCTATATTCTCGCGCAATTCGTCTTCACGATCGACGGAAAGGTGGCGCAAAAGCTCCAGGTTCCGCCGGACCCTTTCATTCTCGACGAGGCATTTCGGCGGCTGTATTCGACGGACGGCTTCAACTTCGAGGAGCCGCAGCGCTTCGATCTGACGGCATTGACCACTTCGATCCGCGACGCGGTCAATGCCCGCTACGGGCAGGAGCTCGTGCACGAACTCCTGGTGGAGCAGTTCGACTACATCGCCAAGAAAGACATCCGCAACGGGCGGCCTGAGTCCCAGTAGAGACGGTCGCAGCGCCGACATGGTCCGTCCGCCCGGCGCGCTACACCCGGATCATAATCAGTCAGTGCGGAATGCGGCGCGAGGCTGGTTGCCACTTTTCCTTAATCGGCACTAATCGGTGATCGCGTAGTAGCGGCCGGTTAGACGCAGGATTTCCGCTCGGTTCGCGGCGATGGCGGGACCGGTAAAGCGCAGGCCGATCTGGAGTCCGCAGGTCCAGACGAGCGTGGCCGGCTGAAACGTGCAATCCACCTCGTCATAGAGCGCGATCTGGGTCGGCAGGCGGCGGGCGGCGTATCGCCCGATCCGCGCGCCCTTTGATGAACGGTCGATCGCCGTGCCGTCCTCCAGGAACGTCCGTTCCATGGTCACGAGCTTGACCGGCTGGATACGGGTGCGCCGACGGGGCACCATGCGGCTCTCTGAGCGCGGTGAAGTCGAATGCATCGTCATGACGCCCATCCTATCGCGGCGATGGCGAACAAATCCTCAACGCCTGGCCGGTCGAGCGGCTCTGCCCTTCGCGGAATTTCGCCCCATCCCCGTTCAAGCAGTAGAAAACCTTAACTTGTGAATGCGATGTTCCGTAACGGAGACCGTTGAGCGGCTCTCGTCGAAATTCAAGAGTTCGAGGTTCTCTTGTCCGCCTCCATCCCCCATCAACCGGCCGTCAAAGCGTGGCCACCGGCCGATTTATATCCGCCCGCGCCGCGCTCTGACCGGATCTTGAATCTCGGCTTGGTCGGGCTGGGATTTCTATCGGTCGGCTTCTTCTCGGCCGTCACCATCATATCCGCGCTGGACCCCAGTTATTTCAACCGTCCGCTGCTCGACCAGATGATCACCGGGTCGACGGAGAAGCCCGATGCCTTGGTCGAGGGGGCTATGCCCGTGCCGAAGCTGGTTCGCGCGGTCGCGCTAACGCCGCGTGATTTCCAGATCGTCATGGTCTACGGATCGGAGGCACATCTGGCCTCGCCCGGCGAGCTCTGGCGAGTGAGGGTGGGATCACTGGTTCCCGGGCTAGGCGAGATTCTCGCGATCGAGCCGGGAGAGAACGGCGGGACCGTGCGTGCCGAGAACGCGACCTTGACGGGCGTTCGCAACTGAGGGCTGCTCTTCGCAACGTCCGGCCTGCTGTCGTCTGACCCGTCCGGCTATTTTTTCTCCAAGAGCACCTGACCTTCTTTGCGCAGGCGGCCCTTGAGCTTTTCGGCGATCGCCGCGAGGAAGACAGGAAGATCGACCTCGACGTGAACCGCATCGTCGAGAACGTCGAGGCGTCCGGTCACGGACTGGCCCATCACCCGTGCCCTGAAGTCGAGATGGTCGGCCGTCCAAACATCCTCGAACTTGACCATGCCGCCGAGCATGTCTTGGCGCAACTTGCCGAAACTCTCCTCGATCCGCGTGCGGGCCGCTTCGCGGCTCAGCTTGTGGGGGATGTCGACCTTGATCGTTTCGGCCATCGGGAGCTCCTCTTTGCAACAGCCCGCCATATGGCGACGGCGCCTTGGCTCCGCAACTCATGGTTCGACGATGGACGGTCTCGGCGACAAAAAAAGGCGACCTCGCGGCCGCCCCTTTGCATTGTCTTCGACAGAATCGCGCTGCTTCCTCAGCCGACCGTGGCCGAACGGGTCTGACCGCCGCCGGACCGCCGGCGCCGGTTGCCGCCGCTGGGCTTGGCCTTGTTGCCGGCCGCCGGACGCGCGCCGCGACCCTCGCCGAAGCGTTGGCCGCCACCGCCAGGCCGTCGGCTCTGAGGCTTGGCACCGCGCGGCGGGCGCTTCTCCTCGGGAGCGTTCAGATCGACATGGGCCGCGTAATCGGTCTTCTGCAAATCGAATGTCAGGCCTGTGAGTTTCTCGATCTGACGCAGCTTCGAGCGCTCGGACGGATCGACTAGCGCGACGGCGATGCCGGATTTGCCAGCACGCGCGGTACGGCCAATGCGGTGGACGTAGCTTTCCGGCTCTTCCGGCAGGTCGAAATTGACCACATGGCTGATGTCATCGACATGGATGCCGCGGGCGACGATGTCCGTGGCGACGAGCACGTTGATATTGCCGGACTGGAAGGAGGCAAGCGCCTTCTGCCGCGCCGCCTGGCTCTTGTTACCGTGGATCGCGCCGGACTCGATGCCGGCCTTCTCCAAATCGGCGGACAACCGGTTGGCGCCGTGCTTGGTGCGGGTGAAGATCACCACCTTGGCGAATTCGGGCTGGGCGAGTTTTTCGATCAGCCACAGCTTCTTGGCCTTCTGCGGCACGAGATAAACGCTCTGATCGATCTTCTCGACGGTGATGACCTCCGGCGTCACCTCGACCCGGACCGGCTTGGTCAGAATCTTGGCCGCCAGATCCTCGATCGAGCGCGGCATCGTGGCTGAGAACAGCAGCGACTGGCGCTCCTTCGGCAGTTGTCCGACGATCTTCATGACGTCACGTACGAAGCCCATGTCGAGCATGCGGTCGGCCTCGTCGAGAACGACGTGGCGGACCTCGCCCAGGATGATCGCGCGCTGGTTGACGAGGTCGAGCAAGCGGCCTGGCGTCGCGATGACGATATCGACGCCGCGGCGCATGGCCTCGATCTGCGGACGGATCGACACGCCGCCGAAGATGACGTGGTGCGACAGCTTCGTGCCGGCCGTGTAGGCCTTGACGTTGCCGGCGATCTGCGAGGCGAGCTCACGGGTCGGCGTCAGGATGAGCATCTTCGGCGTCTTCGGAGCAGGGCGCCCGCCCTTTTCGAGAAGCGCATGGATGACCGGCAGCGAAAACGCCGCGGTCTTGCCGGTGCCGGTCTGAGCGACGCCGAGGACGTCGCGACCCTGCATCACGGCGGGGATCGCCTGCGACTGGATCGGTGTGGGTTGCGTGATGTCGAGACGCGCAAGCGCGTCGAGAAGCGTGTCGGCGAGGCCGAACGCCTTGAAATCGGTATGGGTCAATGGATGCCTTACGGGATGCGGACGATGTGTCCGCGAAAAAGTCGATCGTCTTCGCGCATGCGGACGGATCGACGGGCCGTGTCGAAATGCGAAACCCTCGACTGAAGCCGCGGGCCGATTCGATTGGCGCTGGCAAAAATCTCAAAACCTGGGAGGCTTCGGGAAACAAGCAGGCGCTGCGCGATCACGGCGTGATGCCACCGCATATCGGCTTTAATGTGCGGCGCGTCAAGGCTCTTTCGCACTGCGCCATGTCAAATGGCCGGCGATCGTCTCGCCGAGCCGCCGCAAAAAGTTCGTCCGCGCGACCGGCTTGGCGGCATGCAGCGGTACCTGACGAACGGTTTCATCGCCACGCGAGAACCGCATCCAGCCGAGCCGCTGGCCCTCTGCGACCGGCGCCGCAATCGGGCCATTGTCCATGATCGTCCGCGTCATGTCGGCGAGGCTGCCCCGCGGCACCAGCAAGCGGATTTCGGAATCGGCGACGAGGGACACCGTGTCGACGTCGCCGTCACCGACCGGTATTTCACCGACCGGCTCACCCGCCTTGATCAGCACCACCTCCTCGAAATCCTGCAACCCGTATTCCATCAGCCGCCGCGTCTCGCGCGCGCGCTCGTCCGCCGATTGCATTCCGCTCATCGCCAGCATGACGCGCCGGCCATCGCGTTCGGCCGAGGCGACGAGGCCAAAGCCGGCCTCGGCCGTGTAGCCTGTCTTGAGCCCGTCGGCGCCGACGCTGAGCAACGGGTTGCGGTTCCGCTGCTTGATGCCGTTGAAGGTAAAGCTTTCCTCGGCGAAGAGCGGATACTCGTCGGGAAATTCGCGGATCAGATAGGCGGCCAGGCGCACCAGGTCGCGCGCCGTCACATATTGCTCCGGGTCGGGCAGGCCGTGCGGATTGGTGAAGTGGGAACTCGTCAGGCCGATCCTGATGGCTTGGGCGTTCATGCGGCCGGCGAAGGCCTCGACCGAGCCTGCGATGCCTTCCGCCGCGACGATCGTGGCATCGTTGCCCGACTGGATGATGATGCCTTTGATCAGATCGTCGACGCTGACGTCGGATTTGAGCGGGAGGAACATGGTCGAGCCGCCGGATTCCGCGCCGCCCTCCCGCCATGCCTTTTCCGAGACCGTGAAGCGGTCGTCACGCTGGACCGTGCCATCGCGCAATGCGTCGAAGATGACGACCAGCGTCATCAGCTTGGCGAGGCTCGCCGGCGCGATCCTCTCGTCGGCGGCCTTCTCGTAAAGCACCCGGTCGGTCGAAAAATCGACGAGGAGGGCCGTCGGGGCGGTAGTCTCGAAGGCGAAGGCTGGTCGGGGCAGAACGGTGACGAGGGCGAAGGCTAAGAGGACGAGCAGCGCCGGGAGCGATCTGGGGCAATGCGCTGTCTGCTCGGCTCGCGTCCGACTGGTTGCGATCGCCAGGGCACCAGACTCCGATAGCGTTCTCTTTGCCGCTTCGATCATTGGCTTCTCCGTTTCACTTCGTCTGCGACCGCGCACCGGCGTCGTGAGATGAAGTATGGATGCGATCATACGCGGTTTCGATTAAGAAGGGCGTGAAGGACGTCAGACCGCCAACCGTTCGACCTGGTCGCTGCGATCCTGACGCGCATTTTCGGATTTTACCAACGTCGAGGAAAGACGCGCAAACGGCTTCACCCCTCGATCTCAGCCCGTTGCATTTCCAGCTGCAGCCATTCGTCCTCGGCCTTCGACAGCGCGGCCCGGTTCGTGTCGACCGCGCTCGCGAGTTCGGCAAAACGCCTGGCGTTCTTGGCGAAGAGCGCCGGGTCGGCCATCTCGGTCTCCGCCTTGGCGATCGCCGCTTCCAGCCGGGCGATCTCCTTCGGCAGGCTTTCAAGGGCGAATTTCTGCTTGAAGGAGAGCTTGGGGCCGGACCTCGCCGTGCTCTGCTGGGCACCCGAGCCACCTGCGCGGCGCAGTGGCTTGGCTGCCGCGGTGCCGCCGGTGGCTTCGGTCTTTCGGGCTTCGCGCTTCTGGGTGAGCATGTCGGTATAGCCGCCGGCATATTCCAGCCAGCGGCCACTGCCGTCCGGCGAAATCACGCTGGTCACCGTGCGGTCGAGAAAATCGCGATCGTGGGAGACGAGAAGCACGGTGCCGGGATAGTTGGCGATCAACTCCTCCAGAAGGTCCAGCGTCTCCATATCGAGGTCGTTGGTCGGCTCGTCGAGAACCAAAAAGTTAGCCGGCGTCGCCAGCGTCTTGGCCAACAGCAGCCGGGCCCGTTCGCCGCCGGAGAGCTTGCCTGTTGGGGTGCGGATCTGTTCGGGTGTGAACAGGAAGTCGCGAAGATAGCCGACGACGTGGCGCGGCTCACCATTGACCATCACCTGGTCGCCGCGCCCGTCGGTGATCGCATTCTGGACCGACAGGTTGTCGTCGAGTGCCGCGCGCTTCTGATCGAGGAAGGCGAGATCGAGATTGGTGCCGAGCTTGACCTTGCCGGAATCGGGTTTGAGCGCGCCGATCAGCATCTTCAGCAAGGTGGTCTTGCCGATGCCGTTCGGACCGACGAAACCGACCCGGTCGCCCCTGGCGATCCGGGTGGAGAAATTATCGATCAGCGTGCGCTCGTCATAGGCCTTCGAGATTCCGACGGCCTCGATGACCAGTTTTCCGCTCTCGCGGGTCGCGCTGGCCTCCATCGACACCTGACCGACGGCGCGGCGCGTGTCGCGGCGCTGCTGGCGCAGATCGTGAAGGGCGCCGAGCCGGCGCATGTTGCGGGTGCGCCGCGCGGTGACCCCGTAGCGCAGCCAGTGCTCCTCGCGCACGATCTTGCGGTCGAGCTTCTGCACGTCGCGCTCTTCTTCTTCCAGCACCTTGTCGCGCCAGGCCTCGAAGCCGGAAAAGCCTTCGTCGAGGCGCTTGGCCGCGCCACGGTCGATCCAGACGGTGGCGCGAGTGACCCGTTCCAGAAACCGCCGGTCGTGGCTGATCACGACGACGGCGCTCTTCATCTGGCGCACCTCGTCCTCCAGCCATTCGATGGTCGGCAGGTCGAGATGGTTGGTCGGCTCGTCGAGGAGCACGATGTCCGGTTCGGGCGCCAGGGTTCGGGCGAGCGCCGCGCGTCGGGCCTCGCCGCCGGACAGGTTCTCCGGCTTCATCTCCTCCGTCAGCCCCATCGCATCCAGGCACCGCGTCACCCGGTGCGGATCGTCGGCCGGGCCAAGACCCGAGGCGACATAGGCGCCGACGCTCGTGAAGTCGCCGAAGTCGGGCTCCTGCGGCAGATAGCGCAGGGTCGTGCCGGGCTTTAGGAAGACCTCGCCGGAATCCGGCTCGACCTGCCCGGCGGCGATCTTCAACAGCGTCGATTTGCCGGAGCCGTTGCGCCCGACCAGCGCGATGCGCTCGCCGGGAAGGACGTTGAGTTCGACGCCGGTCAGAAGCGGCGTGCCGCCGAAGGTAAGGCGAACGCCGTCGAGGCGTAAAAGGGGAGGGGGTGCCATGGCGGCGTTCTAGCCGGGATGACGGGACGGGGGAAGGGGAGCGGTGCCGGGATCGCCGCAAGCACTCGCACAATGTTGCAAAGTCGTTGCAGCACTTGCGGATAAGTTATTTGAAAGAATCGCGATCCGGGTAAATTTTCGTTTACGGGCGAGGGCTAGTCTCAAGGGGTGAGTCCCTGGACCTCGTCATCGCCGCGCAAACGTTACGCGCGCCAGCCTGTCTGCTTGCGACGGAAACGGCGTTCGTGGCTGCCGTATCGCATGATCCGGGATGCCGTGTCGGTGGCGACGGTTTTCGCGGTGATGGTGGGTGTCGGTGTTGCCAGGGAGCAGGGATGGCTCGACCATCTCGACCGCTTGCTTCCCACACAGTCGCAATCGACCGGGCCACGCTCGGCCGCACGCCCCATTCCGCTTTGCTCCGGTTCGGTCCGCGTGACCTGCGTCGTCGATGGCGACACGGGATGGGAGGCTGGAACGAAATGGCGGATGACGGGCATCGACGCGCCCGAGGTCTCGAAGCCCGGCTGTGCAGCCGAGAAAAGCATGGGAAATCGGGCGACGCGGCGGCTCCAATCGCTGATGTCCAGCGGATATGCCTTGCATGGCGGCGGACTGGATCGCTACGGCCGGCGGCTGGTGTCAGTGGCGCTCTCGAACGGCCGCGATGCGGGCGAGGTGCTGATGGCAGAAGGTCTGGCGCAGCGATGGCCGAACAGCGGCAACAAATGGTGCGGCTGAACGGCCGGACTTGACCTGAATATCATCCAGCTCCCGAGACGATCGCGCTCATTCCACTTCACGCCGTCCCCTGCGCGGATATGTTGTCCGCTGCTCCATCACGCCGAAAAAAATTCCTCAGAATAAAAGGACAATTCTTTAATTTTCGGAGGTTATGCAGGAGGTCTCAACAAGTTTGGCACCGTGATGCACGTCGTTTCCCGCCTGGTCATCGACCACAATATTCCGTTTGTCCTATTGGCGGCATTGATGTGCGTCGTCGGCGCCGCCGTGACGACCAGCCTGTTCCGGCGCGCCCTGCACAATGAGGGTCTACGACGCCATGGCTGGAACTTTCTGACAGCCGTCAGCGCTGGGGCCGCGATCTGGGCAACCCATTTCATCGCTATGCTTGGTTATCGTCCCTCCGCGCCGGTGACCTTCGATCCGGTGCTCACGCTCTTGTCCATCATGATCGCCTTCATCGGTTCGGGACTCGGCTTCTCCATCTGCGCGAAATGGAAGAATCGGTCCGGAACGATAATTGGTGGCGGCGCCCTCGGCCTCGCCATCGCCGCGATGCACTATGTCGGCATGTTCGCGTACCGCGTCGAAGGCATCGTGTCGTGGAATCATGCCTATGTCATGAGTTCGATCGCGCTGGCGGTCGGCCTGTCCATCGCGTCGGTCGCGGCCGCCCATCGCTGGGCGCGCGGCGTCAAGCGGCATGTCACGACGGTATTGCTGGGATTCTCGATCGTCACTCTCCATTTCATGGGCATGGCGGCATTCGAGGTGTCGCCGGTGGCGGGATTAGGAGCCGGCGTGGACAGCGCCGCCTTCGCCGCCATGGCATTGTCAATCCTGATCGGCGCGATGATCATTCTCGGCACCGGCATATCCAGCTATCTCATCGATGATCGCACACGCGCGGTCTCGAATGAGCAGTTGCAACGGATGGGGTCTCACGATCCGCTGACGGGACTGGCCAATCGTCGGGCGCTGCGGGAGCGGATCGATACCGCTTTTCTATCGGACAGCCATTTTGGATATCTGCTCGTCGATCTCGATCAGTTCAAGATCGTGAACGATACGTATGGCCATGCCGTCGGCGACGTCCTTCTGGTGGAGGTGGCCGATCGCATCCGGCGGGTCGTTGGCCCGGACGATTTCGTGGCGCGAATCGGCGCGGACGAATTGGCCGTGCTGGTCTCCGGCACTGATGAGGATGCTGTCGGCATGGCGTACGCCATCATTCTCGCGATCGCCGATCCCTTCGAAATTTTGGGCCATGTCATTCTCACGGGATGCAGCATCGGCATTTGCCGGACCGAGCGGGCCGCCACCGCCGAAGGGCTGATGCAGCGCGCCGATATTGCGCTCAACGAAGCCAAGCGTACCGGCCGCAACCGCGTGTTTTCCTACGAGGAGGGCATGCTCGAGAAAGTCACCGCCCGCCATCAACTCGAAACGGACTTGATGACGGCCTTGGAAAACCACGAGTTCCGTCTGGTCTATCAGCCGATCCGCGATCTTGCGAGCAGGCGAACCGTCGGCTTCGAGGCGTTGATCCGATGGCACCATCCGACCCGCGGCCTGGTGTCGCCCGCCGAGTTCATCCCGTTGGCGGAGGAACTCGGATGCATCGTGGCGATCGGCGGTTGGGTGCTCGCGGAAGCCTGCCGCGAGGCCGCGACATGGCAAGACGGCATGTACGTCGCGGTCAATGTCTCCGCAGTGCAGTTTCGAACGCCGCTGCTGTTCGCTCACGTCACCCAGGCTTTGGCCGACAGTGGACTGCCTGCCCATCGTCTCGAGGTCGAACTGACGGAAACGGCGATCGTGTCTCACGGCACGCATGTCGCCCAGACGTTGAAGGCGCTTCGGGCATTGGGAATCAAGGTCGCGATGGACGACTTCGGAACCGGCTATTCGTCGCTCGCCCATCTGCGTGACCTGCCGCTCGATCGAATCAAGATCGATCAAAGTTTCGTGGCGACGGCGGCGACGGACAAGAGCTCCATGGCGGTCCTTCGGGCGGTGACGCAACTCGGTCGGGATATCGGGATCGCGACATTGGGAGAGGGCGTCGAAACGGTCGAACAGATGCGCCTGCTGGAATCCTTGGGTTGCGACGCCGCCCAAGGCTATCTCATCGGCAAGCCCGGAGTTGTCGAAGCCGCGTCGTTTGAAATCTCTGCTGGCGGGGAGTTCGCTGCTCAAGCCGCCAGAAGCTGATCTGATCCTCCCGCATCAATCGCAACGCTCCGCGTGAGCTTCCTGCCGCGGGCGACAGCCCGTTCGGTTCTCATTCCGCTGGCGCTTCCCGAGCCTCCGCCGCCGCGATGTCGCGTTGCAGCCGTGATGCTTTCTCGGCGTTCGGCGTCGAGAAGCGACCGAGGATCAGATAGGCGACGGGCGTGACGTAGAGCGTCGAGAAGGTGGCGAGGCCGAGGCCCCCGACAATCACCGTGCCGAGCGCGGCGCGCGCCTCGGCGCCGGCGCCGGAGGCAAGCAACAGCGGCACCCCGCCGACGACGGTGGCGATCATGGTCATGATCACCGGGCGCAGCCGGATCAGCGCGGCCTGCTCCGCCGCCTCGCGCAAATCCATCCCTTCTTCGCGCAGCTGATTGGCGAATTCCACGATGAGGATGCCGTTCTTGGCCATGATGCCGACCAGCAGCACGAGGCCGATCTGGCTGTAGAGATTGAGGCTGGTCCCGAAGAAGTTGAGTGCGAAGATCGCGCAGGCGACACCGAGCGGCACTGTCGCGATGATGATGAAGGCGGAGACGAAGCTTTCGAACTGGGCGGCGAGGACCAGGATGACGATGACGATGGCAAAACCGAAAACCATCGCAAGGCCGCTGTTGGTCTCCCCGAGCGCGGCGGCTTCGGCAAGCGGGATCAGCCGTTGGTCGGCCGGCAGGATGTCGTCGGCGAAGGCCTGAAGCGAAACCCAGCCGTCCTGGATCGCCATGCCGTCCGGCAATTGCGCGGCAAGCGAGACCGCGCGCGAGCGATTTTCGCGGATGAGCGCCGGGGCGATCGGCTTTTCCTCGACGCTGGCCACCGTCGACATCGGCACGATGCGGCCATCCTGAGCCTTGAGGAAGATGTTGGCGAGATCGCCCGGATCGTTGACCGGGTCGCTGGTCGAAATCAGTTTGATCGAGACCTGTTTGTCCTCGATGTAGGTCCGGCCGATTTCGCGGCCGTCGAGGAGCGCCTGCATCGCAGTGGCGAGGCCATCGATGTCGATGCCGAGATCGGAGGCGCGGGCTCGGTCGATCAGCACCGAGAGCTGCGGTTGGGTGGCATCTTCGGAGAGCCGTATGCTGCCCCAGCGGCCGTCGGCCTGCATGGCCTCCTTCAGCCTGTCGGCGCTCGTTGCCAGCTCCTCGTAATTCTGCCCGGCGATGGCGAATTGCAGGCCCCGCCCGCCGCCGCGGATGCCGAGCGAATTCGGCTGGATGGCGAAGGCGCGCACGCCCGCCACCTGGCGCAGCTTGCCGTTGATCTCGGCGACGATCGCCTGCTGCGAGCGTTCGCGTTCCGCCCAGTCGGCCAGCCTGACCACCAGAAAGGCCGAGTTCGCCGAGCCGCGTCCCGAGATGGCGAAGACGTTCCGGGCTTCGCCGGCTTCCACATAGGGAAGAACGATGTCCTCGATCCGGCGCAGCTGAGAATTGGTGTAGTCGAGGCTGGCTCCTTGCGGCGCGCTGACGCTCATCAGGACAAGGGCGCGATCCTCGCTCGGCGTCAGTTCCCGGGGCATCTGGAGAAAGGTGAGATAGGCGGCGAAGGAGAACAGGCCAGCGACGACGACGACGAGGAGAGGAAGCGCGAGGCAGGCGCGCAGAGTGAGGGCATAGAGTCCCGCAAGACGTGCGCCGAGCCACCGCGTCGTCCGCTGGAACCAACCCGGCTTCCGCTCGTCCTCGCGCGCCTTGAGGAAATGCGCCGCGAGCATCGGGCAGAGCGTCAGGGCGATGAAGGAGGAGATGACCACCGCGATGGCGAGGACGAAGCCGAACTCGCGAAACAAGCCGCCGGCCGTTCCCGGAAGGAACGAGATCGGCACGAAGACGGCCGCCAGCGTCGCCGTGGTCGAGATGACCGCGAAGAACACCTCGCGGGTGCCGATGACCGCCGCGGCGTGGGGCCGGGCGCCCATGTCGCGGCGCCGCACGATGTTCTCCAAGACGATGATCGCGTCGTCGACGACCATGCCGGTCGCCAGGACCAGCGCCAGGAGCGTCAGGATGTTGATCGAAAAGCCGACGAGGTGGATGAAGGCGATCACCCCGATCAGCGCGATCGGGATCGTCACCGCCGGGATGATGGTCGCCCGGACATTCAGGAGAAACAGGAAAATCACCAAGACGACGATGGCGACGGCCAACCCCAGCGCGACCGCCACCTCGTGGATCGCCCCGTTGATGAAGGTCGCGTCGTCGCTGGTCACGCGAACCGTGACGCCGTCGGGAAGCGTACGATTGAGATTGGCGACTTCGGCGTGGATTCCGGACGAGATGTCGAGCGTGCTCGATCCGGCTTGACGCACTACACCGAGGCCGACGCCGGCCTGGCCGCTCACCCGGAGCCGGGAGGCCGCGTCGTCGGGTCCGAAACGCACGCTGGCGACGTCGGCCAGGCGCGTGCGGGCGTCCAGGAAGATGGCCTCGAACGCCTCCGGCGAGGTCACGTTGGCGTCGGCGCGCACGATGAGATTCTGGGTCGGGGAGGCCAGCGATCCGGCGGGCACGTCCAGCGCGGCGTTTCGCAGCGCGTCGGCGACATCGCCCAGCGTCAGCCCCCTTGTCGCCAATCTGTCGGGATCGATGTCGACATAGATCAGCCTCTCGCGCTCTCCGTAGATCTGCAGATCGGCAACGCCCTCGACGGCCGCCAGTTGATCGGCGATGCGGTCCTCGACCAATGTCGACAGATCCTCGATCGCCATGGCGGGCGCCGTCACCGCAAGCCGCATGATCGCTTCGGCATCGGCGTCGGCCTTGACGATCCGCGGCTCGCCGGCACCATCCGGCAAGGCGTTCGCGACACGGCCGACCGCGTCGCGCACGTCACTGGCCGCGACATTGAGATCGGTCGAGTCGGTAAATTCGATGGTCACCCGGCTGTCGCCGAAGCGCGAGCGCGAGGAGATCGAGGCGATACCGGACACGCGGGCGACGGCGCTCTCGATTTCGCTGGTGATCTGCCGGTCGACCGTTTCCGGTGAGGCGCCGTCGAAGTCGATGCTGACACTGATCACCGGCCGGTCGACATTGGGAAGTTCGCGCACTTCGACCGCGCTGAAAGCCGCGAGCCCGGCGACGACAATCAAAAGATTGAGGACGATGGTCAGAACCGGCCGGCGAACGAAGAGGCCGGCGAGCGCTGTCAAACCGTCGGGCTTGGACGGGAGGCTCATCGGGTCGGGGCCGCGGCGTCGGTCGCGGGAGGAGCGGGGGCCGCTGGCAAGGCGACCGCCGCGGCGCTCCCGACGGTTCTCGGGGCAAGGAAACTCCGGCGCCCGGACGTTGCTGGCGCATTGTCGGCCGACGGGGTCGGCGGCGCCGACCGGGGCGAGGCCGGCGCTCCGTTCTGCTCCGGCCCGTTGGTTGCCTGGATCGTCACGGCGCCGTCCGAGCGGACGGACTGCAGCCCTTCGACGACGACGAGATCACCCGCCTCGAGAGCGTCGGACGCGACCAGAACCCTGTCGATGTTGCGCTCGACGATCCGGACCGGAGCTTTGCGCGCTTTGCCATCGACTATTTTCCAGACGATCGGTCCGGTGCGCTCCCAAACCACCGCGATCGGATCGAGGGAGAGGAAGGCTTCGCCTTCCAGCGACAAGGTCACGGCGAACGACATGCCCGGACGCAGCGCGTCGTCGGCATTGTCGATCGTCGCTTCGGTACGCAAGGTGCGGCTGCTTTCGTCCAGACGGCTGTCGATCGCGCTGATGCGGCCCTCATAGGTTTTGTCCGGCCGGGCGGTCGAGACCGCCTGGACCGGCGTGCCGACTGTCAGTTCCTGCACGAAGCTTTCCGGCGTATAGAAGATGACCTTCAATTGCTCGCGGTTGTCGACGGTGGCAATGACCGTCTGGCTGCCGACGAGATCTCCCTTGTCGACCGAGACAATGCCGACGCGGCCCGCGATTGGCGCGCGAATGTCGCGTTTGCCCAGCGCGATTTCGGCGGTCCGCAGATCCAGCCTGGCGGTCTCGCGCTCGCGGATGATGGTATCGACCTCGACCGCGCTCAGGGTGTTCGACGTCCGCAGCCGTTCGAAGCGAGTGACCTTGTCTTCCGCCGCATCAAGGGCAATCCGGGCACGCTCCACCGCGATTTCCTCGCTCGCCCTTTCGAGGCGCACGAGAATGTCGCCTTCCTCGACCTTCTCGCCGGAACCGATGCCAACCTCCGCCACGATGCCGGTGGTATTGTCCGGATAGACCACGATCGAACGAGCGGCATCGCCAGTGCCGATCGCCCGCATCCGTGTGCGGGTCACCCCTATCGTAACCGCGCCCGCGACCACGGGAGTTGCATTGTTGTCGCGGCCCGCGCCCGCGCGCCTTCCGCCTGGACGCTCGGCCCTTGCTTCCATCCCGGGGTTCGCCGCCTCGGGCGCGAGCCAGACGATCGCGGATCGGATCGCCGGGGGGAGGGCGATGTCGGATTCCAGGATCCACCGGCCTGCCGCCGGATCGAACTTCAGATAGGCGGCGGCTGCCCCCAGCAGCACCAAGAGGGTTACGATAAGCTGTTTCAGGAAAGCCATTGGCTGCCGTGTCATCTCGAATGGCGACGCGATCGCCACGCCGCAGGTGCGATCATAGCCGAGATTGGACGACGACACCCGCAAGGATGGGTTACGAACTGTAATTCGGGCCGTTTCCGCTTCAAAAGCGCGGCATCTGGCGAACGACCGGGACACGGGCCACGAAAAAAGGGCCCGCCTTTCGGCGAGCCCTTTTCGGCTGGTTTGCTGATCCGTTGGGGATCAGTTGGTCTTCGTGGCCGGCTGCTCTTCGGCCGGGGCCGGAGCGGTGTTGCTCGACTGGGCCGGCACTTCGCCGCTCTGGAGGCGCATGGTGTCGCGGCTCTCTGCGTAGGTGTCGGCGTTGTACTCCGGCTGGCTCTTCAGCTGATCCTCGGAGAACTGCGTGTAGAGGTAGAGCGAGCCATTGGCATCCTGCATGAACTGCAGGTTGTCCATGGCAACCGCAACTTCCTTCTCGCCGATGCCGAGGAAGCCGCCGACATCGATGATGATCGCGTCGACCTTACCCTCTTCGCTGAGCGCGATGTCGCCGATTTCGCCGACCTTATCTTCGTTCGGACCGTAAACCGTCGTACCCATCAGGTTGTCGGCGGTCAGCAGCGACTGGTCGGTGACCGGAGTCATCTGCTGCTGCTGGCTTTCGCCCCCGGTCGAAGCCGTCGTCGTGGCGTCGGCCGTGCCAGCGGCAACGCCCGCTACCGCACCCGCAGCAGCGCCGGCGGTGGCATCAGCGGCCTGCTTAGTTTCCACGGCGACGTTTTCCGTGGTGGTCTCCACCTTAGCCGCGGCCTGCTGAGTCTCCTCAGCCGCGTTTTCCGTGGCAGTCTGGACGTTTGCCGCAGCCTGCTTCGTCTCCAAAGCGGCCTTATCGGCAGCCTCTGTCGACTTCGCCTTAGCATCGGCGGCGAGCTTTTCGGTGTACTCCGCCGACTTCTCGGTGGAGGCCTCGACCTTTGCCGCCTGCTCGCTTTCCGCCGTCGCATCAACCGCGCCGGTTTCCGTGGCTGCCATCTGCTCCGGACGCTCGTCTTCGAAGGACGGTGCCTTCTCCAACTGCTCCTTCGACGCGGCGAGCGTCACGCGGATATCGTCCTTGTCGTCGGCTTCCCGGGCCATCTGGAACTGATCGAACGGGACAGCGACGTCCTTTTCGCCGATTCCGAGGAATCCGCCCACACCGATGACACCGGCCTCGATCTTACCCGACGATGCCAGGACGAGATCGTTGATTTCGCCGATTTCCTCGGCGTCCTCACCCGGACCCGAATAGACTCCCGCGCCGATGATGTTTTCCGAGAGATACTGGTCCGGTCCAACGGTCGTCGGAAACTCGCCGCCTGTGCCAGATGCCGAGGCGGCCTGAGTGGCTGTGGCCTGTGCTTCGGGCTGTGCGTCGGCCGCCATTTCGGTCGAAGCTTCGGCCTCAGTCTCAGGCTTTGGGGCATCGCCGGTGGCGGCTGCGGTCTCCGTCGAAGCTTCGGTCTTTACCTCGGGCTGGGTCGCATCGCCGGTGGTCGCGGCAGTCTCGGTCGTCGCCTCGCCGGCTGGTGCAGCGACATTGGCTTCGGCGGAAGCCTCCGTCTGCTGCTCCTCAGGCTTGGTGAACGCCGGGGCCTGGGCGAGCTGGTCAGCGCTCACGTTGAGAACCGCGCGGGGCTCATTGTCTTTGTCCATGGTCCAGGTGATCTGGTCGAACGGGACAGCAAGCGTCTTCGACACGTCGCCGACATTCGCATCGACGACCGTCGCGACGACGGCGCCATCGTTTCCGACGAGGAAGTTCTGGATTTCACCGACCGTCTCGGCATCCTCGGCTTCGCTCGCATAGAGCGACGCGCCGCTCAGTTCCGATGCCAGATACTGGTCGGCCGAGAGGTTCTGCAAATAGCTGCCGGCGCTGGCCATCTGTTCGGTCTGCGCCTCGGCGGCGGGCGCTGCCGTCGTCGCGGAGGTGTCCGCGGTGGCAGCTGCCTCTGGGACCTTCGCCTGGTCGGGCTTGGCGGCATCCTGCGCATAGGCACCGGTGGCGATCACAGTGGCAAGCGCGGTAGTAGCGAGAAGTTTGCGGATCATGATAAGACCTCCTTGGTCTATTGTTACCGATAGACTTCGTCACGCGGCGTGTGTTGTGGAAGGCAGGTGCCGCGTGACGTCCAGTGGGTTAATTGGCGGGGAACCGATCGGTTCCCAGACGATCACGTTTTATTCACGCATTTCGTGATGTGAGGTGTCGTGAAGGCTGTGGCTTGCGGGGCTCCCCGGTTATGCGAAGACCAGCACTCCGAAAAGCAGCATCAACAGCAGGCCGACGAGGACGATAAAAATGAGGATCTTGGCGATGCCGGCCGATGCTCCGGCGACGCCGCGAAATCCCAAGAGGCTGGCGACCGCCGCAACGATCAGCAATATGACGATCCATTCGATCATGAGATGCTCCCACATCTGGGCACGCTAACAGCGGCCGGGTTCGACGATGGCGATGAAACGGACCACCCTTGCAGTGGTTCCGCTTAGCAACTGGTTTTCCCGTCGTTGCCGTTGTGGAAACGTCTTCCCGGCCTATCTGGGCCCGGTCAAAGGGCAATTCTTTTCACCCGTCCCATTTGCTTGTGAATTCGCCGCCTAATTCCTTCGGGGCGGCAAACCCCGCCGATGACCTCAAACGCCGGAAGCGACCCGATGAAGATTCTCGCCCTCCTCAATCGAGACGGCGGAACGCTGAAAACGACGGACCACGACGAACTCGCGGCGCTCATGCGTGATGAGTTTGCGATCCATGGACATGAATTAGCCGTGGAGAGTTGCGCGGGGGACGAGATTGTGGCCGCGATCAAGGCCGCCGCTCGGCGTGACGACCTCGACGCGCTTATCGTGGGGGGCGGCGACGGGACGGTATCGGCCGCGGCCGCCGCACTGGCCCACGGCGGCATCGCGCTCGGCATTTTGCCGGCCGGCACGATGAACCTGTTTGCCCGGACACTTCAGATCCCTCTCGATCTGCCGACGGCCGTGGCTTCGCTGGCAGCGGGGATGGTGACGGATGTCGACATCGCCAGCGTCAATGGTCGGATCTTCGTGCATCAGTTTGCTGTGGGGTTGCATGCCCGGATGGTCCGTATGCGCGCCAAGATCCAGTATGGCTCCCGAGTCGGAAAGATCGTCGCGACCGCACGAGCGGTGTTCGTGGCGCTGCGGCGATTGCCGGCGATCGAGCTCGAGCTCGAGATCGACGGCGTCCCCAAGCGCATCAAATCGCCTGCCGTCGCGGTGTCGAACAATGTCTACGGAGATGGGCATATTCCGTATGCCGACGATCCGCGGGGAGGCGAATTGGGCGTTTATATCTGCACGGAACGCAAGGTCGGCGCGGTGACCAAATTGACGTTTGACATCTTGACCGGCGCCTGGCGGCAAAATCCCGATCTCCTTTCTCAGACCGCGCAGTGCGTCCGCATTCACTATCGGGGTCGAACTCGAAAGAAGCGGGCCGTTCTGGATGGCGAGCTCTGCACGCTGGACGCGGAGACCATCGTGGAGATCCATCCACGCGCCCTCAAGGTCCTGGTGCCGGCGGCCGCCACCTATCTTTGACGCCTTCGGACGCTTCCCGCTCGCCCGCTCCAGATAAGCCGAAGGCGCCCCCATAGCTCAGTGATGGCGCAAGGCGTCCATCAATTCGGCCTTGGTCATCGTCGAGCGTCCAGCGATGCCAATTTCCCGGGCGCGTTCGTATAGCTCGTCTTTTGACCAATCCTCGTAAGGCGGCTGCTCTCCCCCTTTTTTTGAGGGATGCATCCGCTCATTCGCCTTCGCGTTGGATATTCGCGCCGCCTTTTCCTTGGACTGTCCCTTCTCTCTGAGGGTTTGGTAAAGGTTTGGGTCTTTCAGGCGCGGATCGTCCGCCTTACTCGCTGACTTAGCTCCGGGCCCCGCTACTGCGGTCCGTTTCTTCAATTGTCGTCGTCCGGGATGTCGTCGGGCGAGCGCGCATCGGAGCGCGCCTCGGGATCAAGGCCCGCCGCCTCCAGCGTACCGTACGTATGACCGCCTTGGGCGAGCATGTTCAGCGCTTCGCTGATCTGTTGCTGAAGCGGGTCGAATTCCCCACCCTGATCGATGACGTTCCGCGTTCCGACTTGGCGGGCAAGTTCCTCCAGGCGCTCCTGCCGCTCTTCGATCGTCATTCCGGGACTGTTGAGAATGTCTTCAATCTCGGCCTGGGTAACCGGTTGGCTGATACCGGGCTGATCGTCATCGTCGCCGATCTCTTCATCCACTGCGATGATGTCGGTCTCGGTGTGGTTGTGAGGATCGGACATCTGCAAGCTCCCTGAGGTTCGGTCTGAAGGCCCCAAACCCGAAAAGCCGGGGCGCGACCGATTTCGCGACCACGATACTAGCCTGAATTCTCGGGCCCGACGACTGTTTCCGAGGGCTCGGAGCCGACGGCCGGAATTTCGACTGCGGGACGGTCGGTAGATAGGTCTGAATCCGGCAGGAACCAGCCATAGGCACCAAGGCCCAAGAAGGCGATCACGGCGAGAACGAGCCCGGCAATGAGAACGAGGAGCACTGGCGTACCCGTCTTACCCTGCTTGGCGTTTTCGGGGTCGATACTGGACAAGGGAAACCTTTCTGCATGATGGATTGACTGCGACGAGCGGCCGCCGCGGCTCTCCTCGATCAGTGGGCGGAGAGCAAATCCTCAATCCGCTCGATCGGGTGATTGGTCAGGGTCTTGGCAATTTCCGCCACGACCCGGTCGGCAACTTCCTTGTGCATTTCCTCGCGCAGGTCCCCGAGAATTTTCGGAGGAGCGACGATGGCGATTTTCTTGAAACGGTCGCGATGCGCCATGGCGTAAAGGATGTCGCTGAGCTCCTTCGCGAAGCGGTCCTTAGCGATCTGGTGCCAATCCGTGTCGGCGACAGAGGAGCGCCGTGCGGTCGATGAATCGAACACCCGGCCCGGTCGATTGGCGCCTTGCTCGCGACTTGGCGGATTTTCCTGTTCCTCGACGCGTCGCACCAGAAAGTTCGGCAGTTCGGCATCTCCCAGGTTTTCCAGGAACAGTGCCTTTTCGCCATCCGCAACGAGAATCCAGGTTTTGTAGTCAATTTGGGGAAGCGTCACCGGAATACTCCTTGAAAACGCCTGGCCACCCCGCCGGATCTCGGCCCAGCGGCGCGTGGCGCGATCAGTACCATCGGTCTCCGCGGGTTCTGTAAGAGGAGATCGCCCGCCAGACACCCCAGGCGCCCGCCGCCGCGACCGGGACAAGCAGAAGGCCCTTGCGCTTTTTCACCAAGCCGAAAAGCTGCGGCGCACTCGACAGAGCGGTCACGCCAGCGATCGCGGCGATATCGCGTTGCAGACGGTCGTCGGCGCGTTTGCGTGGCGGTCTGCGCGCGATTACGACGGCGATCCCCGTCGCGATGAGCAACAGGAACGAAACGCCCGCGAATCCTAGCGCCGTCTCCAACGCCCCGTACCGGTCGGCCAGGAAGATGGACAGGGCGCTGATCAGGGAGGTCAGCATTGCGATAGCGAACAGTCCCATGATGACGTAGAGCACAGCCAGCCGCTTCAGCCGTGCCATGTAGATCCCGGCCTCGCCGGTTATCAGCTTGGTGAAGAGTTGCAGAACCATCGTCAGCGGCGGAAGAGACGGGCGTAGAGGTAGCCGGCTGCCGCGGCGATAAGCACACTCTTGATCGGCTCGGCCCGAACCTTCTCGCTGAGTTGCTCTTCAAGATCGGAGGCGGCGTCCTGGGCTTGGCGCAGATATTGCTCGCCGCGCTCGCGCACGTCGTCCCTAAGAGCAAAAGCCTGTCGCTTCGCCTCGTCCGCTCGGCCTGTCGCCAGTGACTTCAACGCATCCGCTACTCCGGCGACGTCCTCGCGCAGCTTGGCGACCTGCGCCTCCAGGTCGGCATCGCCGCCCTTCGCGGCATTGGCGCCGGCTGTCTGACTGGCGGCTGGGCTCTTGTTCGGGGAAGTGTCGGAAACCATGAGGAACCTCGTTCTGTGCGAATTGACGATGGGACCCGGAACAGTCGATGGGGCGCTCGGTCCCGAATGCGATCTTCTTACCTGAAACCATTTTGCCTGCGCGTGGTTCCACGCTACGCCCGGCTTTTGCAAGCCTACTGCGATTGTTGTCAGGCGGCCGGAGCGACTCCGATGATCTGTGAGGAAACCGCGTCGGGACCGTATTCGCCATCTCCCTCGATGCCGAGGATTTCAGAGATTCTGGTGCGGGCGCGCGACACGCGGCTTTTGATTGTTCCGACGGCGCAGTGGCAGATGTCGGCCGCTTCCTCGTAGGAGAAACCGGATGCGCCGATCAGGATCAAGGCTTCGCGCTGATCGTCGGGCAGCATGTCCAGTGCCTTACGGAAATCCTGCAGATCGACATGACCCTGCTGCTCCGGGTGACCGGCGAGCTGCATGGCATGCATCCCGTCGACATCCTGCACCTCGCGGCCCTTTCTGCGCATCTGCGTGTAGAATTCGTTGCGCAAGATGGTGAAGAGCCAAGCCTTGAGGTTAGTCCCCGGTTGGAACGTATGCTGCTTGTCCCAAGCCTTGACGAGCGTCTCCTGCAGCAAGTCATCCGCCCGGTCAAACGAACCGGACAGCGAGGCGGCGAACGCTCTTAGATTGGGAATAATGGCAATCAATTCCCGGCGAAAGTCCATCTGATCGCTCATCAAAACCTACTTGCGACCTGATGTCTTGGAGGCAGATTCAGCCTCGTCGAGCGCGTCCAGCAGCGACAGGAAACGGTCCGGAACGGGCTCGCTCGCAACGTCGTCGTAATACGCCTTCAAGCGCTTACCGATAGCCGAATGCACGCCGGGGTCCGTACTCCTGTCTGCAGATTTGCTCGCCTGCGCCGTTTGCACCATATCTTCCTTCGTCTCGCGATCGTCCATCATGCGTCTCGAAGCGTTGAATTAAGCGGCTTTTCAGCGCGTCGCGCGCTGATGGTCCGTGGCGTATCTCTCATTCGCAAAACTCGCATTCGCAGTGATACCCCCTCGGCAATGGCAGCCGACCAACTAGCTTCGATCTCCCGCTCATCAAGATCTAAGGCGCCGCCGCCCACAATATTTGGCGGGGAGGTTTCACTTTTCCGACCCCGTTCCCATTTGCCTAATCATTGGGAGCGCGAAAAGTTCCAGAGCCGGGAACTTTTCTGCGCATTCCGCGTTTTCACGCCCACCGACTTTGTTTCGGTCGACACGAGGGGAATTTTCATGTCGATGTCATCCCGCATAGCGCCGCATATTCCGTATCTCCGGCGTTATTCACGGGCACTTAGCGGCTCTCAGGCAAGCGGCGATGCTTATGTCGCGGCCGTTCTGGAAGCTTTGATTGCTGACCCAAGCCTGTTTCCCGACGACCAGGCGCCACGGATTTCGCTCTACAAGCTGTTTTCCTCGATGTGGCAGTCCGTCGAGGTGAACATTCGCGAAGATGCGCCGACGTCCGCTTGGGAGGAAAAAGCCTCCCGCAATCTGCGCGCCATCTCGCCGTTACCGAGGCAGGCTTTTCTCCTCGTGGCGGTTGAAGGGTTCACCACCGAGGAGGCCGGCTACATCCTCGGCGCTGACGAGGCGGCGTTCTCGGGCTTGATCGACCAGGCCAGTTCCGACATCGGGCGTCAGGTGTCCACAGATATCATGATTATCGAGGACGAGCCGCTGATTGCGATGGATATCGAGCAGATGGTGGAAAGCCTGGGCCACACCGTGACCGGCATTGCCCGGACGCAAAAAGAGGCGATTGCTCTGTTCGAGCGGCAGCGCCCAGGAATGGTACTCGCGGATATTCAACTCGCCGACGGCAGTTCGGGGATCGACGCAGTCAACGATATTCTCGCGAAGGTTTCGGTCCCGGTTATCTTCATAACCGCGTTTCCGGAGCGGCTTTTGACCGGCGAGCGGCCTGAGCCGACGTTCCTCGTGACCAAGCCGTTCAACCCGGACATGGTGAAGGCATTGATCAGCCAGGCGTTGTTCTTCGAGTCCGATAGCCAGGCGGCCGCGTAAGCGGCTGTCGCATGTCCGCTCGTCACCTGATCGGTAACAGTCGCCGCGCATCACCGGAAAATTCCGTTCGGATCGACCGATGTGCTGTGATGCAAGCTGAGCGAGTGGCAAAGATCGGAAAGGGAAGAAGCGTCACCGGCCGCGGGGCCGATGATGCTTCGATTGCGTCTGGTCGGATTGCCGCCTTGCCGACGGCATCGAACATGGATTCGCAGATTGGTACTACTGCCCGTGTTGAACCCTTAGAAATGGGGGGGCGCCTGTTTTGGCGGAACGTTTGCGGCACCCTTGAGGTTGCGTCGAGGTCGAGGTCGAGGTCGAGGTCGAGGTCGGGGCAATCAGTTTGGTCGAGCGTCGTATGATGGTGTCGAACAAAGTATTGCGGGCTCTCGAGAACACGGACATGTCCGTGTTCTCGCAAGACCGCGACCTGCGCTATGTGTGGATCCGCAATGCTGGCCGATCCTGGCTCGCCGAGGCGCAAGAAGGTATGGTCGACGCTGATCTCCTGGCTCCGCCGGGTGCCGAGCGATCGATCGTGATGAAGCGGGAGGTGATCCGCACGCAGCGGCCCGCGCGCTTCGAGCTTGCTATCGCTTCCGGCGCCTCATTGCGATGGTATGACGTTCGTATCGACGTGGACCACGACGATGACGGCGACGTCTGCGGCGTGATCGGCACCTCGGTGGAAATCACCGAGCAGAAGCGTCGCGAAGAGACATTGAAGACTCTGTTGCGTGAGCTGTCACACCGCTCCAAGAACCTTTTGGCGATCATTCAGAGTCTGGCAAGTCAAACGGCGCGCCACTCGGTGACCGTCCCGGAATTTCTCGTCCGTTTCCGAGGACGGATTCAATCGCTCGCCTACTCTCAGGATATCGTTACCGACGCCGATTGGCGCGGCGCGGACCTGATGAGCCTCGTCACGATGCAGGTCGAACGCTACGCGCCCGACGGCATGGACCAGATCGCAGTCGAGTCTCCCGACGTCTATCTTTCGCCGACGGCATCGTTGCATGTGGGGCTCGCGCTGCACGAACTGGCGGTCAACGCGGCCTCCTATGGATCATTGTCTGTCCCCGGCGGAACGGTTGCCGTCGGCGCACGACTCGAAGAAGGCAACAGTGAGGAAACCCTCGTCTTGGACTGGCAAGAACGAAACGGTCCGCGCGTTCGCTCGGAGCGTGACGCTCGCTTCGGTACGTCGACGCTGGAACGCATCGTACCGAACGCGGTCGGCGGGCAGGCCTCGCTCGAATATTTTTCCGACGGCTTGCGTTATACGCTGACGATTCCCCGGGACCAGTACGAGGTCAATCCGGACTCCTCTGTCGCAAGGGCCTAATTCGTCTATGGCGATTCGCGGAGGGCGTTGGAGCCGCCGGGGCTTTCCCCGAACCGCTTTCTCCCACACGATTTTTTCGAATGCTCACGCGGAATATGGAACGACTTCTCGAATCGGCCGTTATTAGGCCAAAGGAGAAGTTTCGATGGAACATGTTGCTGCTTTTATGTTGCTTGTCGGATGCTCGGGCGATGCTTCGGTCTGCAGGGAAATCCCCGTTCCCATTCCGGCATATGAGTCGGTAGAGGAATGCCAGCGCGATTTGGCGCTGGAGATGCGGCTGAGCGGTTCGACCGAGAGCAAGGTGCTCGGTGCTTGCAAGGCCGTCGACGAGGAAGTTTTTGAGCAATCGGCGTCGATTGACTGGGCCGTCAGCCGGACCGGGGAGTTGCTGATTACGTTCGACGCAGAGCCGCAGATGGTGGCGTCTCGTTAAGGACGGCTTGAGGATTTCTCTGATCCGGCTTGTGTTTTGCGTGTGCGGCAAACTGAATCTGGTCGCTCATCAATATGATGACGGAACGAAGTCGATGCGTTATCGTTGGTGGTTGGGACGACAGGTCCAGTGAGAGGTTGAACATGTTCAAGAAATATTCGATTGCCGCGATTGCAGCGGCTACCATCTTGGTCGCCGGCTGCACGACGGAAGATCGCTATACCGCCGGGGGCGCGGCGCTTGGTGGTCTGGGCGGCGCGGCGATCGGAGCGGGTGTGACGGGTGATGCGAAGGGTGCGCTGATCGGCGGCGCCATCGGCGCGGGCACCGGGGCGGTGGTCGGCAATGTCATTGGCCGCTCGAAGGAGCGTCCGGGCTACTGCCGTTATTCCGATGGCAACATCTATCGTTGCCCAGCCGGTTACTGACCGGTCGCGACAGCAATTTTTATTGTGAGGGAGCTGCCGGGGTCGTCTCGGCAGCTTTTTTTTTGCCAGATCCGCGATAAGGCCTTGCCACGGATCGATTGCGTTCGAGGTGGGAGGGCGCGCGCCGGCGAGACGGAAGTGAACTGGAGCCGTGTCCGTGCGATGGTTCGATCACATTCGCATCCGGTCGGCGCGAGGGATTATGTGATGGAGAAGCTGAGGGTGAAGGAAAGACGTTCTATGGCGCCCCACGGGCTTCGAAAGACCGGCTGTCTCCTCGCGGCGCTGGTCGGCGCAGTCGTGCTGTCCGGTTGCACCGGCGGCGCCTTGCCCCCGGTTTTTGGTGCGGTATTTGGGCTCGCCGGTGCCGAGGTCGCGCCGTTCCGTGTCGGGCGAATTCCGGAAACCGTCATTACGTCCGACGATCGCGTCCTTGGCCTGGCCGCCAACAATCCAGGCCAGTGCATCTATCTGAGCGGGCAGAGCAATCGCCGTTTTCGAGCAGCGTGCCCGGAGGGCTACAAGGTTTAGGACGCGAAGGGACGCTGGTGAGGGAGCGCGTTCGTCTGTGCGTTTGTCGCGGTCGCAGTCCGGACAGCCGTCATGCCTCTTCGGTCGCCAAGTCGGCAAACGCGCTCCCGAACCCGCCGGGTGCCGCCGCATCGCTGCTGAACTCCACCCGACGCAATGCATCTCCCCGTAGAATTTCGAAACCGAGGCGGTCGAGCGTCGCGATCCGCCACCCATGTCCCACATGGCCGGCGTTGATGGCGATGCGGTCGATCGCGTCGCCATGGTCAGCATTCATGTCGTCGCGTGCGCGCATGGCCGTCGCTTCGAGTTCATCGGCGGGGCTGTCGATGAATTCAGCGCGTCCGAGTTCGAAGGCGCGCCCAAAGCCGCCATTCAACGATGCCGACTGCGGCTCCAGCCGCACGAAGTGGAAATCGCCGAAATCCGCGTAGAGCGCCGATTTCGGATGGCGCGCGAGGAACCGCTCCCGCAGTGCCGGCCGCTGCGCGTCGCCCGCGGCAATGGCGCTTGCCATCCCGAACACCGTCAGGCGGGGATGGGTGAGGGGATCGCCTTTACCCGTCGCCCCGACTAGCAGCGAGCAGCGGCAATCGGCCGCAAGGGCCCTGGCATGAAGCGTGAGGTCGGACATCAGCAACAGCGGCCGGCCGAGAAAGTCCGTCGCCACGAGGACCCGGCTGGCCGCCGGATGGCCGTCGCCGGGGCGCAGCACCGCAAGGGCGCCGTGGCGAGCCGAGCGCAGCAGTATCCGGGCCATCCGTTTGACCTCGGTGTCGACGGGTCGCAGCAGAGACGTCTGGCTGTCGGGGTTTTCCGTTTTTTCGCTCATCGCGTGGAGCATAAACCGGATTGCGCGATCCCGGCAGCACTGACCGGCACAATCGCCGCCGGATACGAGCAAGTTGATGCGTTTGGCGCAAAAGCGCCGCGCCACGTTTTTGAATAGCTGGTCAAAAATTGCGCTTGCATGGTTTCGGCAAAACCTGTCGGATGTCGGCTTCCGGCGGGCCTTGCCCGCCTTGTGATCAGGGAGATGCCATCCATGAAACTGTTCACCCGGCTCGTTGCCGCGACGGCTTTGACGCTCGCGCTCGGCTCCGCCGCATCGGCCAAGACGCTCGTTTACTGTTCGGAAGGATCGCCCGAGGGGTTCGACCCGGCGCTCTATACGGCCGGCACGACATTCGATGCCTCGTCCAAGCCGGTCTATAATCGCCTGGTCGAGTTCAAGCGCGGCACGACCGAAATCCAGCCCGGCCTCGCCGAGAGCTGGGAGGTGTCGGAGGACCGCACCGAATACACCTTCAAGCTCCGTCCCGGCGCCAAGTTCCATACCACCGACTTCTTTACGCCGTCGCGCGATCTCAATGCCGACGACGTGATCTTCTCCTTCGAGCGCCAGCTCAAGGAGGACAACCCGTTCAACAAATATGTCGAGGGCGCGAGCTGGGAGTATTTCAACGGCATGTCGATGCCGGATCTCGTCAAGTCGATCGAAAAGGTCGACGACCTGACGGTAAAATTCGTGCTCAATCGCCCGGAGGCACCGTTCCTGGCCAACATGGCGATGGACTTCGCCTCGATCCTTTCCAAGGAATATGCGGATTCGCTAGGCGACAACAAAGCCGATCTGAACCAGAAGCCTGTCGGCACGGGCCCATTCAGCTTCGTCGCCTACCAGCCGGATCAGGTCATCCGTTACAAGGCGTTTGCCGACTATTGGGACGGCAAGCAGCCGATCGACGATCTGGTCTTCGCCATCACCACCGATCAGGCGGTGCGCCAGCAAAAGCTCCTGTCGGGCGAGTGCCACGTGATGCCCTATCCGGCGCCTGCCGATATCGAGGCGCTGAAGGCCAATGCCGACATTGACGTCATGGAGCAGGAGGGGCTGAACGTCGGGTATCTCGCCTACAACACCAAGGTGGCGCCGTTCGACAAGCCGGAGGTCCGCAAGGCCCTCAACATGGCGATCAACAAGGAGGCGATCCTCGAGGCCGTGTTCCAGGGCGCCGGCAAGGCCGCCAAGAATCCGATCCCGCCGACCATGTGGTCCTATAACGAGGCTGTCGAGGACGATCCCTACGATCTGGAGAAGGCCAAGCAGATGCTGGCCGACGCGGGCGTCGAGAATCTGTCCATGAAGATCTGGGCGATGCCGGTGCAGCGTCCCTACAATCCGAATGCGCGCCGCATGGCCGAGCTCATCCAGGAGGATTTCAAGAAGATCGGCGTTACGGCTGAGATCGTCTCATATGAATGGGGCGAATATCTCGAGCGCTCGAAGGCGGAAGACCGCGACGGCGCGGTGCTGCTTGGCTGGACCGGCGACAACGGCGATCCGGACAACTTCCTTGCGGTGCTGCTGGGCTGTGACGGCGTCGGCGGTTCCAACCGGGCACAATGGTGCAACGAGGAATTCGAGAGCCTGATTCAGAAGGCCAAGAGCGGCGAGCAGGAAGAGCGCGCCAAGCTCTACGAGGAAGCGCAGGTCGTCTTCAAGCGCGAGGCGCCCTGGGGCACGATCGCCCACTCCGTCGTTCACATGCCGATGCGCTCCAATGTGACGGGCTATGTGATGGACCCGCTAGGCGGTCACTGGTTCGACGGCGTCGACATCAGCGAGTAACAGGACAGGGAAGGGCGGTTCACGAGCCGCCCTTCCTGCTTTTTCTGAAGCGCTGCCGCGCTCGGGTGGGCAAACTCCATTCGCGTCGTGGTGTCGATTCCGCCGGGCGGTGCCGGGAAATGGTGCCCGTATTTGGCGAACCTCAAGCTGGGTGCCATGTTCCGTTTTCTTCTGTACCGGATCGCCCTTCTGATCCCGACCTTCGTCGGCGTCGCTATCGTTGCCTTTGCCTTCATCAGGCTGCTGCCGGGCGATCCGATCATGTTGCTCGCCGGCGAGCGGGGCATGTCGGCCGAACGCTACGCCGAGCTGCAAAAGGTCTATGGCTACGACCAGCCGATCGTCATGCAGTTCTTCGACTATCTCGTCGGCATACTTCAGGGCGACCTCGGCACCTCGATCGTCACCAAGCGGCCGGTGCTGGGGGAGTTCCTGACGCTCTTTCCCGCGACGCTGGAACTGTCGACCTGCGCCATCATCTTCGCCGTCGCGATCGGCCTGCCGCTCGGCATTCTGGCGGCCGTCAATCGGGGAACCTGGCTCGACCAGTCGATCATGGGGACCGCGCTCGTCGGCTATTCCATGCCGATCTTCTGGTGGGGCCTGCTGCTGATCATCTTCTTTTCCGGCACGCTCGGCTGGACGCCGGTCTCGGGACGCATCTCGCTGCTCTATTACTTTCCGCAAGCGACCGGCTTCATGCTGATCGACAGCCTGCTGTCCGGCCAGGACGGAGCGTTCCGGTCGGCGCTCAGCCATCTGATTCTGCCGACGATCGTCCTGGGCACCATTCCACTCGCCGTGATCGCGCGACAGACCCGCTCCGCCATGCTGGAGGTGCTGAGCGACGACTATGTGCGCACTGCCCGCGCCAAGGGGCTGCGGCCGCTTAGGGTCGTCGGCATCCACGCCCTTCGCAACGCCCTGATTCCGGTGGTGACCGTCATCGGCCTGCAGGTCGGCGTACTTCTGGCCGGCGCCATCCTGACGGAAACGATCTTCTCCTGGCCCGGCGTCGGCAAATGGATGGTCGATTCGGTCTTCAAGCGCGATTACCCGGTGGTGCAGGGAGGCCTGCTTCTGGTCGCCGGTGTGGTGATGATCGTCAATCTCCTGGTCGACCTTCTCTACGGGTTCATCAACCCGCGCATCCGGCATCACTGAGGCGATGATGGTCCACACCGACGAACTCAACAGGATCGACGATGCCGAGGCTGCCGCCCCCGGCCAGCGTGGCACCCGGCGGGCGATGCTCGCCGAATTCTGGTTCTACTTCTCCGAGAACAAGGGCGCCGTGATCGGGCTGGCGGTGTTCTGCCTGCTCGTTCTGATCGCGATCTTTGCGCCGCTGATCGCGCCGCACAGCCCGTCGGCGCAGTATCGCGACGCGCTGCTGCAACCGCCGTTCTGGGAGGATGGTGGCAGTACCACCTTCCTGCTCGGCACCGACGCGGTTGGACGCGACCTGCTCTCACGGCTGATTTACGGAGCGCGTTTCTCGCTTTTCGTCGGTGTCGTCGTGGTGTCGATCTCGGTCACCGGCGGTATCGTGATCGGTTTGATCGCGGGCTACTTCAGGGGCTGGGTTGATACGCTGATCATGCGAGTGATGGACGTGATCCTCGCCTTCCCCTCGTTGCTTCTGGCGCTGGTGCTGGTCGCGATCCTCGGGCCTGGCCTGGTCAACGCGATGATCGCCATCGCCATCGTGCTGCAACCGCATTTCGTCCGACTGACGCGGGCCTCGGTGATGGCGGAGAAGGAGCGAGAATACGTCATCGCCGCCCGCGTCGTCGGCGCCAGCCCGTTGCGGCTGATGGTCGTGACGATCCTACCCAACTGCCTCGGCCCGCTGATCGTCCAGGGGACGCTGTCCTTTTCCACCGCGATCCTCGATGCCGCCGCGCTCGGCTTTCTCGGCATGGGCGCCCAGCCGCCGACGCCCGAATGGGGCACGATGCTGGCCGAGGCGCGCGAATTCATCCTCAGGGCGTGGTGGGTGGTCACCTTGCCGGGGCTGGCGATCCTCATCACCGTGCTCGCCATCAATCTGGTGGGCGACGGCCTTCGCGACGCGCTCGACCCAAAGATGAAGCGGAGTTGATGGGTGGAGGCGCTGATCGGCCTTCTCGGTGTGGTGGTCGGCATCCTGTTCGGAAAAGGCCTCGAACGGCTGCTGGACTTGCGTCGTCGCCGCGACCGGGAGATCGACATGGTGTTCGCGCTACATGCTGAGATTTCAGCCGGGCGGAGTGCCGCCAGGGATCAGAATGCTCCGGACGAAGCCGCTTATCTTGTGGAGAACGAATTTCCCGCCGGCCCGTCCGACCGCACGGATTTCGTGTTCGAAACGCTGAAGCCCGATCTCTCGGTACTGCCGCAGCAAGTCATCCACCAGATCGTCCTCTACTATCGCTTGGCGGAGCAGTCGAACTTGATGGTCGATTTTTTGACGACGCAGTCCTACGAGCGTCAGAGCACAGATGAGCGCAGGCGGTTTCGGCAGAATATCATGGCGGGTCTGCGGGATCAGGAAGCCGCCGCTGAACGCGCGCTCGCGTCGCTCGAGACGTTCATCGCCCGATGCGGACTTGCGATCCCGGTTCGCAGCCGCGTCAGGTCAGACGAGAGGTCTAATCGGTCCGACCATGAGTAAATTCCTCCACAAACTTCGCCTCCTACATATAGATGACCTCTGGACGTCGTAACAGCCCCATGCCCCTTCTCTCGCTCCGCAACCTTTCCGTCGTCTTTGATACGGCGTCCGGCCCGTTCAAGGCGGTCGACGGCGTCGACATTTCGGTCGAGCCGGGCGAAGTCCTCGGCATCGTCGGCGAGTCCGGCTCCGGGAAATCCGTCGCCATGCTCGGTTTGATGGGTTTGCTGCCGCCATCCGCCACCGTCACCGCCGACGAGATGGCCTTCGAGGGGCGCGACATGCGCGCCATGTCGGATCGCGAGCGGCGCAAGATCATCGGCGGCGACATTGCCATGATTTTTCAGGAGCCGGTGGCCAGCCTCAATCCGTGCTTCACGGTGGGTTATCAGATCCGCGAGGCCCTCAATGCGCACACCGATCTCGACCGCAAGGCACGCCAGACCCGCGCGGTCGAGCTTCTTCAGAAGGTCGGCATGCCCGAGCCGGAGCGCCGTCTGACGGCCTTCCCGCATCAACTCTCCGGTGGCATGAGCCAGCGGGTGATGATCGCCATGGCGACGGCCTGCAGCCCGAAGCTACTGATCGCCGACGAGCCGACGACGGCGCTCGACGTCACCATTCAGGCGCAGATCCTCGATCTCCTGGTCGATCTTCAAAAGCAGCACGGCATGGCCATGATTCTGATCACCCATGACATGGGTGTCATCGCCGAGACTGCCGAGCGGGTCGTGGTGCAATATGCCGGCCAGCAGGTCGAGCGCCAGCCGGTCGCGACCCTGTTCGATACCCCGCACCATCCCTATACGGCGGCGCTGCTCGCCGCGATTCCGGAACGCGCCACAGGCGCGCGCCTGCCGACCATTCCCGGCGTCGTCCCGGGGCAGGGGGATCGGCCGAACGGCTGTCTGTTCAATCCGCGCTGCCCGAAGGCCGACGACACCTGCCGCACGGTGGTGCCGCCGCGCCAGCCACCGGCTCTGGGGGAAGCGCTCTGCCACTATCCCCTCAACGCGGGAGACGCCCGATGAACGCGATCGTCACCGCCAACAATGTCAGCCAGGTCTACGAGGTGCGCCGCGGCCTGTTCCAGAAACCGCTCGACCTCAAGGCCGTGAAGGACGCCAGCTTCGTCGTCGAGCAAGGCGAAACGCTGGCGATCGTCGGCGAATCGGGCTGCGGCAAGTCGACTCTCGCCCGCATGCTGACGATGATCGAAACGCCCTCGGAGGGCGAACTCGACGTCGACGGCGTGCGCGTTTCCGGCGATCATCCCGGCGACATCAAGAAGCTCCGCTCGACCGTCCAGATCGTCTTCCAGAACCCCTATGGCGCGCTCAACCCGCGCCAGAAGGTCGGGGCGATCATCGAAGAGCCACTGAAGATCAACACCGGGCTTTCGCGCGCCGAGCGCCGCAAGAAGGCCGAGACGGCTCTGGCCGAGGTGGGTCTGCGCCCCGAGCACTACGATCGGTATCCGCATATGTTCTCGGGGGGGCAGCGCCAGCGCGTCGCGATCGCCCGCGCCATCATCCTGGAGCCGAAGATTCTGGTCCTCGACGAGCCGGTCTCGGCCCTCGACGTGTCGATCCAGGCGCAGATTCTCAATCTCCTGGCCGATCTCCAGGAGCGGTTGAA
Organism: uncultured Aurantimonas sp.; assembly: GCA_947488615.1. GTDB lineage: Bacteria > Pseudomonadota > Alphaproteobacteria > Rhizobiales > Rhizobiaceae > Aurantimonas. The sequence continues at coordinate 131,771 of CANKZU010000004.1, read as the reverse complement.
TCTCACCTATATTTTCATAAGCCATGATCTTTCGGTGGTCAGGCACGTCGCGGACCGGGTGATGGTGATGTATCTCGGCCGTCCGGTCGAAATCGCGTCGGTCGACGCGCTCTATGCGAATCCGCTGCACCCCTATACGCGGGCACTCCTGTCAGCGACGCCGGCGACCGATCCGGGCAAGAAGACCCAGCGCATCCGGCTGACCGGGGAATTGCCGTCACCCTTCGCGCCGCCGCCGGGCTGCGCGTTCCACCCGCGCTGTCCCTATGCCGAGGACCGTTGCCGCTCGGAGCTGCCCGTGCTTGTCGAACACGGTCCGACCAAGGTTGCCTGCATCGCGGTGGAGGAAGGCCGATTGCCGCCAGCCTGAACGTTGCCAGCCTCGTGGGCGGTTGAGAAGGTCATGAAAAACGAAACCCCCGGCTTTCACCGGGGGCTTTCAATCGCTGTCGAGCCGGCGTGGCCGGTCTCCTCAGGCGCTCGGAAAAAGGCGGCAGTCCCTGTTCTTCAGTGCAGGTCCACCTTCTTGCGATACTCCTGGATCTGTGTCGTGCGCAAACCAGCCAGACCGTGCTGGTCAATGGACATCTGCCAGGAGAGGAATTCCTCCACCGTCAGCGTGTAGCGCGAACAGGCCTCGTCGAGGCTGAGAAGCCCGCCGCGAACCGCCGCGACGACCTCCGCCTTGCGGCGGATGACCCATCGTCGGGTATTTGTGGGCGGCAAGTCTGCAATCGTCAACGGGCTGCCGTCCGGGCCGATGACGTATTTCACGCGTGGTCTAACCTGATCGGTCATTGTACTCTCTACAAAACTCAAGGACCTAATCGAACCTCACCCTAGCGCCGCGCTTCTAAAAAAAGCGTCAAGCTTCCCGTAAGGTTTCGATAAGAGTTTGAGCGACCGACGATCGACGGGGGCAACGCCGGCCTCGGAGCGTCATCGCGGGCCCGTCCGACTGTCGCGGACCGTCTCGGCGAAAACCTTTGCGGGGGCACGACTTGCGGGGCTCTTGCGGGGCGCCTACCTGTGCCGGAGTGCGATGCGTGTCAGGTCCCGAATGAGCGTGAGCGTCATTGCCGCATTATTTTGCTTTTCGGTGCCGGCCCGCTAGAAATGGACCTTTGCCGTCAGAACCACCGAGACGCCGCAGGAGGCGCCGATGTTGAATAGCCTCGATCTTCCGAAGCCGCCCGCCGAGACGCGTGTCGTCGTCGCCATGTCGGGCGGCGTGGACTCGTCCGTCGTCGCGGCTATTCTGCATGAGCAAGGCTACGACGTCGTCGGCATCACCTTGCAACTCTATGACGCGGGCGAGGGCGCGCGCCGCGCCGGCGCCTGTTGCGCCGGCCAGGACATTCACGACGCCCGCCGGGTCGCCGAGACGCTCGGCATCCATCATTACGTGCTCGACTACGAGGACCGGTTCCGCGCGGCGGTGATCGATCCGTTCGCCGAAAGCTATCTGGCCGGCGAGACGCCGATCCCCTGCGTCGCCTGCAACCAGACCGTCAAGTTCCGCGATCTGCTTGCGACTGCGAAGGACTTGGGCGCCGACGCGCTGGCGACCGGCCATTATATCGACAGCCGACCCAATGGCGGGCATCGCAGTCTCTATCGGCCGCTCGATCTCGATCGCGACCAGAGCTATTTCCTCTACGGGACGACGCAGGCCCAGCTCGATTTCCTGCGCTTTCCGCTTGGCCGCTTGACCAAGCCCGAGACCCGCGCGCTGGCCGACAAGCATGGCCTCGCGATTGCCGCCAAGCCGGACAGCCAGGATATTTGCTTCGTCACCAAGGGCCGCTACAGCGACGTCATCCAGCGGCTACGGCCCGACGCGGGTGAAGCGGGGAATATCGTCCATGTCGACGGGCGGCTGCTGGGCCGGCACGCGGGCATCCTGCATTACACGATCGGTCAGCGGCGCGGCATCGGCGTCGCCGCCGGCGAGCCGCTCTATGTCGTGGCGCTCGAGCCCGCGACCGCGCGCGTTATCGTCGGGCCGCGCGGGGCGCTGGCGACGCGCCGCCTGCGGCTGCGCGACGTCAACTGGCTCGGACGCGAGACGCCGGGCGCCCATGCCGCGTCGGGACGCGCGCTCTTCGTCAAAGTGCGATCGACGCGCCCGCCGGCATCGGCCCTGATCGTCGGCGACGACGGCGACTGGCAGGTCGAACTGCTCGAAGGCGAGGATGGCGTGGCGCCGGGCCAGGCCTGCGTCTTCTATGCGGGCGAGGGGGCGGGCGCCGAGGTGCTCGGCGGCGGCATCATAGCCGAGACGGTTCGCCCGGCGGCGGCAGCCGGCACTGCCGAAACGGTTGCGGCGGCCGGCTAAGATCGCCGGTTCGACATCGTCCGGTCGGGCGGCGTGATGGCGGCGGCATGTTCCGAGGCGGGCGGCGTCAGGCCGCCAGGTCCGGCGACGAAAGCGGCGAGGCCAGCGACAGGATCCGGACGGTTTCCACGGCTTCGCTGGCTCCGGTTTCCGGCTCGGTTCGGGTCATGACGCAGTCGAGGAAGTGCCTGAGTTCGCGATCGAGCGGCAAGCCCGGTTCGGTCGGAAGAAACGTGGCGGGGGCGTTCTCGAAGTCGAATGTCGCGCCGGCTCGCCGCACCTTGTGGGCATAAAGCGCCAGTTTCTCGCCTTCCGGCGCCAGATCGTCGAAGGTCAGCATTCCCTCCGTTCCGATCACCGAGAATCGCCGGTCGCGATAGGGCGAAACTCGCGACACATGAATCTCCGCGCCGATTCCGCCGGGAAACTCCAGCACGATGTCGGCGATGTCGGTCTCGTCACTGAGCACCGTGCGACGATGGCAGATAACCGTGTCCGGATGCTCCCCGGCCAGATGCAGCACCAGCGACAGATCGTGCGGGGCCAGATCCCAGACCACGTTCATGCTCGGAAACCGCCCAAGACCCATCCGGTTCGAGATCAGCTGCCGCACCGTGCCGATCCGACCTTCTGCGACGACCTCGCCCAGGCGCTGGAAGACCGGGTGAAAGCGGATGACGTGCCCGACCATCAACAGGCGTCCGGTCGCACGCGCCGCCGCGGCGGTTTTCTCCGCGTCGGCGGAATTAAGTGCGATCGGCTTTTCGATGAGGACATCCTTGCCGGCCGCGAAGGCGGCGCGCGCCATGGCGCCGTGGGCGGATGCCGGTAATGCCAGGACCAGGGCGTCGATATCGGACGCCGCGACCGCCGCCTCTGGAGACAGCGCCTTGACGCCGTAGCGTTCCGCCAAGGCCTCGGCGCGGTCGTCATGGCGATCGGCCACCCCTGCGAGGGCACCGATCTCGGCAAGGGTCCGGATGTGGTTCTGGCCCCATTGTCCGCAACCGACGACCGCAATTCGTGGGTACATGATGCACTCTTTCCTGATGATGTCGGACCGGACCTAGCGAAGCGGGGGCCTCGCCGCAAGGATCGGCGCTGGCTTCCGATCCTTGCGGTGTCTGTAACGGGTGAGGGATAGAGGGGAGGAGGCGCGGTCCCGCGACGCTGGCCACGAATTGTGGGCTGCGGCGATCGACATCGGCCACGACGGACCCCGGCGCGTTCCTTGCCGAGGGCGATCAAGCGCGGCTTGAGGCCAGGGGGCGGCGCTTTCCATTGGCGTTGGCCAAATGAGCCGGAGCAGACGCTTCTCAGACCATTGACAGCCGTCGCCCGCGCCTCCTATATCCCCGCCGACCCGAAGTGGTCGTCTCCTCGGGAGATGGCGGAGTAGCTCAGCTGGTTAGAGCAGCGGAATCATAATCCGCGTGTCGGGGGTTCGAGTCCCTCCTCCGCTACCATCCAACTCACTGATAATGCTCATTTTTACCGATCCTCTTTTCAGGCCGAAGCGTCAGGTTTGACACTTTTTCCGGCAGGTTTGACAGTTTTTGTTCGACGTCTGTCCATTTCCGCGCTCAATTTTACCATGGTGGCCGTGTTCTTTTGCGACCGATCGGCGCGCCTTGAATAATGCGCCGCCATGGCCTCTGTCTTCTGACCGAGGAAGTCGGCAATCGTCCGATTGTCGTAGCCGAGCTCGCGCAGCATCGTCGCCACGGTATGCCGCAGGCCCTTTAATGTCAGGCCTGGTTGGACGGCGCCTTCCGCCTCGAGGCGCTGGCGGATCGGTCGCCACGACGCTCGGAAGCCGCCTCCCGTCCAAGGGCGCCCGTGGGAGCTTGCGCAGACGGTGATTGCGTCATGCGGCGGCGCCGCCGCGATGGCGTCCCTTACCGGGCCGGGAAGGGGCAGCCACACGGGCTGGCCCGTTTTGCCGCGCGTGGTGTCGATCATCCCGTCCTTGATCGCGGAGCGGGGAAGGGCGACGGCGTCCTGCGGATCGAGACCGGTACACATCATCAGGGCCACGACCGGTAGCATGTGGAGCGGGAGAGCCTGCCATACCGCGTCGCGCTCGGCATCCGACCACGGCCGGTTTGCCTCCGGCGCGCCTTTGGCGCGTTTCAAGGCGCGGATGGAAGCGGCTGGATTGCTCGACAAATGTCCGCGCTCGACGCCCCAGCCGAAGACGAGCGACAGGACCGTTTTCACATAGTTGGCAAAACGGCGGCCGTGCTTCTCGGATGCCTTGTCGCGGATCTTGACGATGAGCGGCGCATTGAAGCGAGAGAGCGGCGTGTCGACGATCGGGCGGAGGTAGTCGAAGATCTTTTGGTAGTCGGCGCGGGTGCGCGGCGCCAAATCCTGGAATGCCGCATGTGACCGATAGCGCGTGATCAACAGACCGAGTGTGCCGGGTCGTGCCTCAACGCCGCGCGTCGAGAGCGCGGCGATGCGCGCACATTCGGCGAGGAACTCGGCGCTGCCGATCGGGAACGCGTGGAGGTCGACGGGCTGTCCGGTGGCGCGGTGGTAGCAGCGCGGCTTGCCGTGGCGATCGGAGAAGATCTTGAAGCCGCGCACTCTCACGAAAGTCATCCGCTCAATCTTTCAAGAATGTCGTCGTCATCATCACGACGACCATCCTTGAGGCTGTCAATCCAGGAATCGAGGTCCCGGATGTCGTAGAGCTGCTTTCCGCCAGGCATGGCGATCGGTGGAACGCGGCAGTCGACGGGGAGGCGCTTGACCGGAAGTCCGACATATTCCGCCGCTTCGCGGGCGGACAGCATCCGCCGCGGAGAAAGCCGGAGATTGAGGGTCGCGCTTGGCATTTTGGGTTCTCACAATTGAGAGGGTGTATTGGATCAGACGTCGTAGCCTTGCGTCCACAGGCCGTAACGCCGGTTGATCTCGTCGAATTTCTTGCCGGCGGCATCGTCATGGTCGAGCATGGCGCGGCTGGTGATTCCGCAAGCGCTGCGCACCTCCGCGGCCGCTTCGTCCGCCGTGGCGACGTCCATGAATGTCTGGAATCCCTTCTCCGCGCAGAGCATGCCCGCCTTCTTCGCTCGAGCGCCGCCCTTGGGCGGCTGCGTCGGCTCAGTCGCGGCAGCAGCGTATTCGGCCTCAAGCCTCAGGAACGTCTCCTCGTCGACCTCAACGGTCATGCCGTCGCCGATGCCCTCCTCGTTGTCGGCACTTCGCCAGACGGAGCAGCTTTCCGGATGATGCCAGAAACGCATTGACGCCAGATCTTCGACGAGCTTGGTCTCAGTGGAAACGGGTGCTTCGCCTGTGTCCTCGACCTTCGCGATCGGCTCTGTCTGTTTCGGGTTGACCAGGTCGACGACAACCGCGCTGCCGATGACGCGGATCTCGTAACTGTCCGCGTCGATCTGGTCGTCGCCGAGCAGCGCGGCCATCGCTTCGCGGAACGGGAAACTGTGACGGTAGACAATCTCAGGCATGGACCCGCCTCCCGTTCGCTCGAATTATTGGCTTGGGAAATTCCAAGTAGATGTTTGTCGCAGGCAGTCGCGACCCCTCACCATGTTCGAGGTGAACCACCGGCGAGCGGAAGTGCTCGCGCATCCACGATGGCATGCGAGGCTCGTCCCTATCCCAGATGCCGTCCAAGAGATTCTGCATCTTCAAGGCATGGGCTTCGTCCAGCGGGCCGCCCCAAAGCGGTTCGAGATCCGCTTCTATTTTCACGACTATGGCTTCCCACTTCGCGCTAAGCATCCGGTTCTCCGCGTCGGTGCGGATCACCTCGCCGATCGGCCGCGTCACCTCCGCCTCCCGTCCTTCGCCGCACGCCGACGGTCGGCACGGCTCATCGGCGCCACCTCCGGCTTGTCGACCTGGCCAACCATCATGTTGCGCGGCGATCCTTCGATGGCCCGTCGCGCCTCTTCGTCCGCGCAGCACACCTTGCGGACCTGCTTGCGCGGATCTTCGCGGCCGGCGAAGAGGTGCGGACAATCAGGACACTGCATCGTCGGTTCCTTCCTGGTGGGTGTTGTCTCACTCTTCATCGAACCCGACCTCCTTCAGGAATTGCTCGAGACCCTCTGGCTTCTCCGGCGCTGTGAACGCGGCCTCGATCGCCCGCCAGTTCGCGTCGATGCGTCGGCCGATGATCCAGAGTGCCCTGCTGGTCTTGGCTTCGCCGCGTCTCCGCGCGGCGCGCTCGACCTTCCGGTAGCTGGCCCATAGCTCGCGAAACTCTCTGCGCAGATCGGGCACCTGCTTGAAGCAGGCATCGCATATGATGGAAGTGCAGCCGGGGAACTTCTCCTGCGCCTCGGTCCTGCCGCAGATCGGATTGACACAGCCGACGCGGCCGGGTGGCGGGGGTGGCGCCGGCTCGCGCAGGGCGGCGAGCCCGGACCGCGACGTGACGAAGGCGAATGACTCCTCGACGCGGATGAAGTTGATCCAGCCCTTTGCCTGCATGATCCACAAGACGCGGCGATCGCCGTGCTCGGCGTCCACCTCCGGGATCCCGCACCCGCGCGCCTGCTGCAGAAGCGCTCGCTGTCGCTTGTTCGGTCGCATGGCGCATCAGTTCGTCTTCCCGGAATAACCCTTCGCCCAGGCCGCCATCACCTCTTGGATCGTTCGATCGAACTGGTAGCTTGCGCGCAGCAAGCAGGCGCCGCATGGGACGCCGCCATGGGCGGCCTCGACCACCTGGACCACGCTCAGGCTGGCGATGTGGACGAGTTCGGCCACGAAGGCGCCAGCGTTCGCGTCGCCATCGATCTTTCCGACTGCATCAGCTATCGCCGCGTCAATCTCCCCGGATAACCGCCGGTCGATGACTGGCGGATTGGCTCTCATTGCCGCAGCGAGCGTTCGATAGGTTTCGCTCGTCATTCGCCTTCTCCGTTCAAACCGACCGCTATCCGCAGGCCACCCTTGTCGGTGATCAGGCCATTGCGTCGCAGGATGGCCATGCCGTTGTTCCAGTGCCCGCCACGGGGTTGCATGCCGAGCCGACTGGCGAGATCCGCGATCGCGATTCCCGGTGCCGCGCGGATCGCCGAGAACATCTTGGCTGCGGGCTGCGGAAGGTTGGCTTCCAGAAGGTCGGCCGGGATGGCGCCCATAGCCGTCGCGGGGGGATTCGCCGGAACGACGAGATCGCCTTCCATCACCACAAGCCCGCCGTCGATCAGCGCCTTTCGGCGGGTGTTGAAATGACCGCCGCGCGCCTTGCGCCCGCACATGGCGGCAAGGCCGGCCCATGTCATCTTTGCCGGCCAAACCTGCAACGCCGCCGCGAGAAGCGGATCGCCCACGCTGTCTTGACTGGCGGGAGAGGACGGCTTTCTCACCGCCATGACCGGGACATCGGCGGGCTTTGCCGCCCTCGGTGTGGAGGTGGCCGCTTGCTCCGGCGATAGCCTATCGATCGCGGAACGGACCTCGTCGAGAGCACGTCTTCGGCCATCTGAAAGGCCGGCGTCATAGCCGTCCTTCCGGCCCCGCGCGTAGCCGCGCTTTTCCGCCGCGTCCACGCCCGCCCTGTTCCGTGAGGTTTTTGGAGATCCCGCTTGCTCCGCTCCAGCGGTAGCCAGAGCTTCTGCCAACCCGGCGACATCGACGGCGGTGAGCGCCGGAGCCGTCACGCTCTGCCCGATCTCGGGGGTCCGGCTGGAATCGAAGGTGATGATCGGCGGGAAGGTTATGCGCTCCAAGACCTTGGCGGAGGGCGACCAGACCCACCCTTCGCCGCGGCCGAGCGTCGGCAGCGAGTTCATCACCACCTTCGCGGCGTCCGCGTCAGCATTGCCCTTGACCCACCCCTCGATCGCCTTCCGATCCTGCGGGCTTGTCAGCTTCATCGCGATGAGGGTGCCGATCTGCGACAAGACGTTCTTGTGGATCACCGCCGGGCGCTGGCTGATCATCAACGGCCGGAAGCCCTTGATCCGACCGCGCCGCACGATCCGGTCGAACGCGCCGAGAAGCCGCTGTTCACCGTCCGCCGGCTGCTGCGCCGCGATCTCGTCCGCCTCGTCGACGACGAGATGAAGAGCGGCTCGGTTCTTCGCGTAGAGGTGCTCGAGGAACGGCGTGAGAAAACGGTTCTTCTCGCCCCCGGTCATGTCGGACACGTCGATGATCGCCTGAACTTCGCGATCCGCCAAAGCGAGAGCCAGCGTCCGCCCGGCCTCGGCGTCCTTATTCATCGGGACGTCAGCGTGATCGCCACCGAAGATCACCACGGGGAAGCCGCCAGACCGCTTGCCGTCGGCACCAGCTCGCAGGCCGTACCATGCGCCGGTCGGATCGATGATGATCACCCTGCGACCTTCATGGAGCAGGCGTTCAACTGCGCTCTTGGCCGCAAATGTCTTGCCGGCGCCGGTCGTGCCGACGATGGCAGTCGGTTGATTGAGAAAGGGTACGAGGTCGATCAAGGCGTCGCCTCCGGCATGGGGTGCCGCGCGGCGAACCAGTCGATCGGCATCACCTTCCCGTCGGGCCCGTAGCCATCCGTCTCGACCGGCAGAAGCTCGGTCCGTCGATGGCTTTCATGCGCCGGCAGTCGAACCGGGCGCCCGTGGTACAGCACTGGCGACCACCGGCCCGTGTCTCCCTTCTCCCAGCAAAACCAGTGCATCTGCTTCTCCTAAATCACGAGGGTGAGTTTGGTGGCAGCGCGCGTGATCGCCGTGTAGAGCCAGCGGTTCGCCTCACCGCGAAAGCAACGGCTTTCGTCGAAGACGACGACGTCGTCCCACTGTGATCCCTGCGCCTTGTGCGCCGTGATCGCGTAGCCGTAGTCGAAACGTTGCGTGCCTTTCAGGGCGGGAAAGGGGATCGCTTCGACCTGCTCCTTCCCCTGAAAAAACTGCTCGAAAACCGACACCTTGAACGGCTCACGCTTCGGTGCGTCCGGATCTTCCATGGTGAAATTCAGCAAGCGGCCGTGGTCTGTCTTGCGCGAGCGTCGGACCTTCTTCACCCGAAACGTCTCGCCGTTCGATATCTTTAGACCCTTGTCGTTGCGCAGGCAGATCAGGGTCTCACCGACCCCCGGCGTTTCGCTCGTGAAGCCGGCGATCTCGCGAAGTCTCTGATTGTAGCGTTCTCGGGTCGCGTTGCGGCCGACGATCACCGCGCCAGCGGAGGGCACCAGCGCGGGATCGAGGTCACGGCGCCGGCAGATGGTGAGCCCGTCCTCGTTCCTGGGGGAGCCGTCGAAGCGGCCCTCCCGAACTTCGGTCGCGAGCCGGATGATCGGACTATCCGCCGCCTGGCGGTGAACGTCCGTCAGCATGAAGCCCGGCTCCTGTGCCGTGAAGAAGCCTGCACCATTCACCGGCGGCAGCTGGCCGGGGTCGCCGAGCACCAACACAGGAATATCGAAGGAGAGCAGATCGCGCGCCAGATCCTCGTCGACCATCGAGCACTCGTCGATGACGATCAGGCTGGCCCCTTCGACCCGCTGGCCCGACAGATACAAGGTGATCTTGCCGGTGGTCTCGTCGATATCGGGAACGTAGATCAGCGAATGGATCGTCGAAGCGTTCTTGCAGCCATGGGCGCGCATGACCTTCGCTGCCTTGCCGGTATAGGCGGCATAGCGGACCTCGCCGTCCGCCTGTTCCGCGATCGTCTGCGCGATCGTGGTCTTGCCGGTCCCGGCGAATCCCGCCAGGTAGAAGAACGGCGCGTATCGGATGCGCAGCCATGCGGTGACCGTGGCGTAGGCCTGCTGCTGCTGAGGCGCGAGCTTCATGGCTTACGCTCCTCACGCTTCCCGGTGAAGCGCAGCGTGTCGACCACTCCAGATGGCAGGCATACGGGGCACTGAAGTTGGCCGCGCCGGGTTCCGCACCGATCGCGCCGAAACGTGCCGTGCCCTTGCTGGCATTTGAATAGAGCGGACGGCTCATATTCCGGGTGGCGCGGTGCGCCATGCTCAGCCATCGGACGCGACCTTCACGCCAAGATGATCGAGCTCCACGTCGATTTCGCCGAGGCGCGTGATGGCGGCAGAGCGAAGGCAGTCCAGCAACTCGCGGTTGGCCTCATCGATGGAAAGACCGAGGTCACGGAACACAGATCCGATCGATACACTTTCGGGTCTCCCCGCGGCCCCTGTATCCGCGTAGACACCCTTGGATGGGTAGCTCACCATCACTTGGTCGAGGTTCTCGATCTCGGTCGCGGACGTCAGGGTGTGCGCGATCCGCTTCATGCCGGCCTTCTTCTCAATAAGCCTGCTGGCTGCGCGGATATCGTCTTCGGTCATGCGATCCTCCTGATCGTTTGGGTGATGTCGTGGGCCTCGCGCAGACGGCGAAGGCCGTCCTCGCGGGCAGCGGTGGCGCTCTCGGCCGCACGGCTGTTTTCGTCGTCGAGCGGTGCGATCCACGACAGCGGAACCGTCATCTTCTGGGTGAAGTGGAAAGTGTGTAGCGAGCCACCCCGGCGGATTGGATTGACCTCGGCCATCCCGCTCGTCTCGGCGGGGCCGAGGAACTTGCCGGTCGTGAAGCTGCTCAGCTGCGGATGGCAGACGATGACGAGGTCACCGATCTCCGGCAGCGACGATGGAGCAGGGCGCTTTGGCATTATCAGCCCTCCGCCCGACGCTGCAGCTCACGCCGCGCGTTGAACTTCGCGTCTTCCTTCAGGTCGTTCTTGTCGCTCACCATCCATTGCAGGTAGTCGAGCGGCAGTTCCGAGAACTTGGCGCCGGCGTGCTTGCCGAACGGAATCGTGAGCATGCGCCGCGGCTCCTTCGAGACCTTGTGGATCGCCTCGATCCGATACTCGGCGAGCAGTGCCAGCAGGATATGCGCGGTGATCCAGGTGTCTGGCCCAGCCCTGTGCGAGGGGTGAGACTTCGGGTCGTCGTGCGCGACGAGCCCCTTGGCGTAGCGAATGGTCTGGTTCTTGTGGTCCGGTAAATCCGGCCAGATCGCCGCCGCCGCCTTCATCGTGCAGATGAATGGCGTGCGCTTGTCCGGAAAAAAGCCCGAGTCGAACTCGGCATGATGGGCGGCCAGGTAGTCGACACCCTCGAGAATCTTCGGCAGGACATCCGCGAACTCCGGCTGTCCGAAGAGCATGTCGTCGATGATGTGGTGTACACCCATCGCCGATGGCTCGATTTCGCAGGTCACGCTGCACAGCTGCGCGTGCGGTCCGCTCTCGATCGCCCAGCCTTGGCCCGGAAATAGGCGGACATCGGTCCAGCCGATCTCGATCACCTGCGCGTCGAGACCCATGCCTGTCGTCTCGGTGTCGATAACCCGCGCGAGCGTATAGGGCGCCGCGTCTTCCGGCTTACGCATCGCTCGCCTCCCGGTTCACCTTGACCTTGTGGAAGATCAGGCGGCAGCCGCCCCGATGCTTCTGGACGATCGCCTTCGCCTCTTCGGCGGAGGTCGCGGAGATATCCGCGACCTTCCGCTCACCGGTATCCGCGAACGCGAAATGCACGCGGAACGGCACGGCCTGAGAGGTCCGCTTACGCGCCATCGCCCGGACCCTCTTCGGGTTGGCTGGTATCGGCTGGGTTGTCGTAGCCGTCGAGCCACGCCGCCTGCAGGCGCTCGTCATTGCGGAATTTCGCCGGCATCGACTTGCGCGCCATGTTCTTCTCGCGGGCCTCACGGCCGGCGGCGGCGGCGTCCACTTCGTCGACCGGGTCGGTTTGAGAAGCGCCATCGTCGGGGTTGTCGCCCTGCTGACGGCGGTCCGCCTCGGCCGATTTGTCCGCGCTTTTGTCCGGCGATTTCTCGTCAGTTTTGGCTTCCCCCTTCGGCTTCGCCGTCTTGGGATCAGACTTTTCCGGCTCGGCTTTCCCCGAGTCGCGGCTTTCCTTGCCTTCATCGCCGGCGGCCAGGTCGTCCATCTTGCCTTTGAGATCCTTGGGCCCCGCATCAGCGTCTTGAGCAACGGTCGCGGGATAGGTCTCGTTGGCGGTGGCCATTCCGTCCGCGATCGCCTTGATCTCGGCGATCGTCATGGCAACGTCGGGTGCGAGCCATTCCGAGATCGGCTTGCCGCGCGCCGCCTCGACGCGCTTGAGCACAATCCCTTCCTCAGCGAGACGGCCAGCGCAACGATCGCGATATTTCGCGAGATCCTTGCCGATCTGCACGACGAGGGCGTTTCGCGCCTCCCGGAACCCGTAATCGGCCATGGTCTGAAGCGAGTTGACGACGACGTTGCGGATTGCTTTCGACACGCCGATCTGAAATGCGATGTCACGAGCACGGTCGGCGTCTCCGCGCAAGGAGGACTGGCTTTTGCGCTGCTGGAACGGGCGCGTCATCACGAAGCCGGATTCGTAGTCGGTGAACCTGGCGTAGATGATCCAGACCTCTCCCGAATCCTGGACGCGGGTATCGACTTCGCAGTTCCCGTAAATGCGGGCGATGTCATTCGCCAACTTAATCGAAGGCCCCTCGACGTAAACCGTCCTGCCTTTGTCCTTGACGGGAAAGCGGTAGTACCAATCCTCGCCGACGGCAGCCGCGAGGGATTTGATCTTCTGCATGACGCGAGCTTCGTCGCGGTAGACAGCTACCTTTTGCGCGCCGAATGATCGCTCTTGGTTGATGATGGTCTGACTGGCTGGTGCCTGCAGGGCCGCGCTTCCGGTCGGCATTTCCTGGAACGCATCGGCCATGTCGATGTCGCGTTCGATAATGTCGTTCATAGCGGTGTTCCTTTGTTTGGCGGACGCCGCCTCAGCGGACGGACGTCTTATCGTCCTTGAAGAACCGGACGCCTTTGACCGCGACCGTGTCCTTGTTCTTGCGAGCGAACGCCTTGGCGATCTTCTCCATGTCGGCGAGCGAGACGACGGAGCGCATCTTGTTGAGGTCGATCTTTGAAGCGTCATCGATCGCAGCGGTCCACCGGCCGCTGGTCGACACAGTGCCGCCGGTGGTGCGCGTCGGACCGAAGCCAGGCCGTTCGGACATCGCGGCACGGCGCGCGCGATCGGCACGCGCCTGCGCCTCCTCGGCCTCCTTGCGGGCGATCTCCTCGGCGACGCTGCCCTGCTTGGTCGACGCCGCCTCTTCCGCGAGGCGCTTGGCCTCAACCTGCTCGCGCTCGTGTTCCTCGGCGAGGCGGCGGCGCTCCGCGGCCACGACTTCCCGCCGGCGGGTATCGAGACGTTCGGTCAAAGCATCGCCGATACGGGTCAGCCGATCGGCAAGCAGGTTGAAGAAGGTGTTCGTCGCCTTGATCGCATCGCTGTGCGGTTCGTTTTCCTTCTTGCGGATCTCGTCGACCCGCTTGCCGAGGGCGCGCGCGTCTTTGACGACCTTCGCGACGTCGCCGGCCTTCTCGTCGTCCTCGATCTTTTTTGGCAGACCGTTCGCATCCTCCGCGATGGCCTCGACCTCCGCGACAAGCGAGGCCTGTTTCTCGGCGAGCACGGCGGCGATCGATGGTGGGTTGTTCCCGCCGATGACCGCGCGTGGATTCTCGGCTTCCAGAGTGTCAGAATCGGCCATCGTAGCTTTCCTTCTTCGGTTTGATGCGAAGGACGCGGCTGACCGAACCCTTCACGATGGTTGACTGCTTGCGTTGGGTGAGGGCGGACAGCTCGAAGCGCGCGGTCTCGCCGCATTCGGCATTGCCGAGGGCGTAGATCAGCTGCGGCTTGAGGTCTTCGCGGAGCGCGGTGGCCGCGCGGACGGCGTCGCCGGCCTTCTGGTAGCGGTCGATCAGCGCGTCGATGCCGTCGAGAGCGGACAGGTCGATGCGTTCAGGCTCGCTTTCCTCGAAGACACGCATGACCGTGCGGCCATCGCGTCCCCAATCCGGGTCCATTTCCGCATCGGCTTCGATGATCGTCCAGAACTCGGCGACGGCCTTCTGGATGCGGCGCCAGACACCGTCATGAATCGGCACGTCGATGATCTCGAGGTCGAGCGTTCCTTCACCCACGATCAGCAACGCGACGCTCGCCCAAGAGGCGCCGGTCAGCTTCGCCTCGATGAGAACCTGGACAGCGATCCAGAGTGGCGGGACGACATCGCCGGTATCGGGGTCGACCCATTTCTTCCGGAAGGCCGTCTGCGCGACCGTCTTCACCTGGATGACGCCGCGCCCGCCGATGTCGTCGCGATAGCCGAAAGCATCGGGCGTGCAGCCAATGCGTAGACCGGGGTCGCGGAAATATGCGCGGTCGTTCTTGTAGTCGACCGTCCAGGTTGGACGCTCCTCGCGCAGCAGCTGGATCGCCACCGGCTCGAGCAGACGGCCGCGCTGCATCGCCTTGTTCTCGTCCGCATCACGAGCGACCCGGTAGGTCTTTTCCGCCCACAGCGAATAGGCGGTCGCGTATTCATGGACGCCAAGCAGAGCGCCGGCCACCGAGGCGGTCACGTCCTTCGATCGCGCCTTGTGCCACGCGGCCTCGTCGGCCGGGAGGATGGTCTTGACGTTCAACGCGTCGCCCCGAACGACATGGCCAGCGCAGACGCATAGCCGTCAGCCAGGGTTGCGAGGACACGGGTCAGATCGGTGGGCGCCAGAGTCTCGCCGCGCATCCAGGCAGCGATCAGGGCTTTGGCATCGGACGATGGCATGTGAGCCGGCATCGGAAATCTCCTTCGCCGGTAGTTAGCGCCAGACGCTAAGCCAATGTCAAGCCAAGATTTGCATGAAACGCTAAGTCGCCATTTCCTGCCGCTCGGCTCACGCGGAACCACAAACCTTGGAACGAAGGGCGCGACGGTCCCGGCGGGCGGTCTCACCGAGAGACCGCCCCTGCGACGGAGTGCATCGTTGAATGTGATTCGCAACGCCGAGACAAACGTTTCGGCGCCTACGCCCTATAAGGATATAACTCTAACGTAGGATTACTTCCTCCGCGCGGACGCACGCCTGAAGGCGTGCGCGCGTGGCGCATGACAGATGGTTTTGCAAGGAATAATTTCGGTCTTCCGCGCGGCGAATCACGTCGCGAAGTCAGGCGATCGTTAGCGCTCCGCCTGGTTCCTCACCCAACGGAGGCACGCTGGAACAACCTCTGCCAGAAGCGCGTCCCTCGTTTCGGGATCGTAGCCTGCGTCGATCACGCAGGCGTTCAAATCCATCCAGGAAACCCCTTCGTCCTCGGCGATCTGCCGAGTGATCCCGGCGCGGGAAAAGGTTCCCAGCTCAGCGTATTCGGCCGCCGTCAGATCTTGCGCGGCAGCCGACAGGAGAGCAGACAGGATGATCACGACGGTAGGCATCGATCAGGCCTCGCGGAGAGCGGCTGACACGGAGGTCCGGCGAAATTGACTCGCCGGGATGATCGTAAAGATCTCACCGATCCATTCCAGGAGTACGCCGGTGATCGGGCGCGCGTTCCATGACCACAACGCGAAGGCATTTCCGTCGCGCATGATCTGCTTGAGGAAGCGACGCCCGTCTGTCGTGCGAACGGCGGCCTCCTCGCCGTAAAATGTGTGGGTGGCGCGCCGTTGCTCGGCAAAGACCAGAACCACGTCGCCTTCGTTGAACCGCGGCAGCATCGAATCACCGCGAACCGCAAAACCGATGATGCCTTCGGGCACCGCGAACGGCACGTCGACGGTGTCCAGTCCTTCCGGGGGAACCTGCTCGAACTCCGGCATGATCTCGGCACCGGCGCCGACATAGCCCATGATCGGCACCGAATGAGGGCCGGCGCCGCCAACCAATTCAGCGGGCGTGGATTGCAGGATCCGTGCGATTTGCTCCAGCCGCCCGCCGGAAGGCGGCGAGCTGCTTCGCTCCATCCTGTTCATCGTCGTGACGTGAACGCCAAGCTTTTCGGCCAAGTCCACCTGGGACATTCCGCGCAGCTTCCGAATTGTAGAAATCTCATTAGACATTTCAGTGCCTTAGCGCAAAACGCCTATCTATTCATTCGCAAAGCGCGCTAATTCACTTGACAGCGCCTTAGCGTCCGTTGCTAAGTGCTGATCATGGAACTTCGCAAATGGCGCCAGAAGCAGGGCCTTACGCTGCTCGAAATAGCTGAAAAGCTTGGGATCAAAGGCAGCAGCCCGGCGAGCCTGGCGACGACCGTGAGCCGGATCGAACGCGGCGTTCATGCGGTCGATGCTTTGATCGCCGATAAAATCGTATTGATCACCGGCGGCGAGGTGTCGATCAATGACATCCACACCGTTCGCCGGAACTACATGCTGGCGAACCGCTCCGCCTCGAACGGCGATGACGCGGTCCAGCAGCCCGTCGAGGTGACGGGCCAATGAACACCCCCGCGCGCAAATCTTTCCGCAATCGTGCAAGCGCGCACCTTCCGTCCCTTTGCGTGCCTGTTGGCGTGGTGGGGCGCGTGCTCGGCGCGTCGGCCGTCCTCGAAACTTTGTCGTCATCGCTTCACTCCTCTCTCGTCGCTGAGAGGGAAGGTAGCCATGCGACATTCTGTCCACTCCGAAATGACCTCCAAGATCTCGGAAAGAAATTCCGAGCACCAGCCGGCGAGGGGTTTGCCCATGTCTAGCGTCACATTGGCGCAAGAGCTCACGCTTGAGCTCGGTGCTCTTCTTGCGCCCGAAGGAAACTGGAAGCGCAGGGTCAGCGCCGTCCATGCCGGGCTCGTCGACGAGCGGTTTCCGCTGCGCCTGGAGTCCTTGAAGTGGAGCCGGGTGAAAACCTGGTTCTACGGCGAGGTGCGTCGCGTCGACCATCACGAGGTGGTGGCGCTTCAGGAACTCAAAGCCCTACGGGAGGCTCAGCGTGAGCACCGAGAATTCATCGCCACCACCAACCGGCTGGCGGCGTTTCTTGCCGCGGAGGGCGAGGCTCTTACTGGCAAACAGATGGCGGCGCTTGGCCGCATCGCGGGCCGACAGGCTTGTGTTCGACGCGATCATGTTGCGAGAGCACTACCGCGCCAGGGCGAAGCGCATGGCGCCGGAGCTATTCAGTGATGGCGCCTGGTCCGCTGTCGAAGGTGAAGGTGGAGATTGCCCGTCGGATGCGGCAGGCCGGATCACCGACCGCGACGATCGCCAAGATGCTGGCTGAGCCAGAGGAAAAAATCCTCAACGCCATCGAACCGGTCGCGCCATTAAGCGTCGGCGCGATGAACGGTGGGCCGAACCTCGCCAAGGCGAACGCAGCCCGCAGGAAGCCTGAGATAACGCGAGCACAGACCTCTGGCGGCTCGGTCAAGGCGGACCGCAGCGAAATCGAGGCACGGCTCGCAGAAATCCCCACAGACACCCGCGACCTGACAGGCCGGATCTTCGGTGATCCGCTGCACGGACGGCGCGCGATCGACCGTCGAAGCGAAGGAGCAAAATGATGGCAGGCAATTTGAAAAACCGCGCCGACCAAGGCGACATGCGGGATTTCGTTGATCGCATCGAGCGGTGCAACAAGGACAAGGCGTCGGCGCACGGCGTCTACATGAAGCGTTGCGGCGAAATCCAGAACGACATCAACGCCATCCTCGACGAGGCGAAGGACGCCGGCCTGACCAAGAAATCGGTCAAGGCGGTGATCAAGGTTCGGGAGCACGAGGCAAAGGCCAAGGCTCTCCGCGAAGATCTCGAGGACGACGACGCGGCGCTGTTCGACGACATCCGCGAGGCACTCGGCGACTTCGCCGACTCCCCGCTCGGCGCAGCCGCGGTCGAACGCGACGGCGCCGCCCAGGACGACACCACCGCCGCGATCGTCGGCGCGGTCGAGGCCGACGAGGAGCGCGAAAAGATCGCGGCGCAGAAGGTGGCCGACGCCGAGGCTTTCGATCAGCCGGAAAACGTCACGTCACTCGATCCGAAAAAGGCGCGGGCGAACCGGTCAAAAGCCGCCGCCACCGCCTGACCGAACCCCGTCCGGTTGTCCCGCCGCCAGACAAAGAGACCGGACGGATAGGCCGCCGAACCCCGTTCCCCTCGTATCCAGGGGGATCGGCGGCCACCCCCTCAATGGTGAGATTTCCATGGTCTTCATTCCGATCTCGGGTCCCCTCGGCTGCTGTCCGCACTGCGACAAGAAACCTGCGCTGAAATTTCGGATGCTCCGCGGCGCCCGCATGGAGTGCGCGTGCGGTGCCTGCGGTCCGTTCGTTCCGATCGAGGGCAACCGCAATGCGACCGAGAACGCGGCCCGCGCGGCGTGGGGAACGATAGCACCGGCACCCGATTTTCCACGCCCGCCGAACCCCGGGCCGAGGACGTGACGTCGATGCCATCACCAACCCCAACCATTCTGTTTTTCGATGCCGCGACGACGACCGGCTGGGCGTGCGGTCCCGCCGGTTCGGCCCCGGAATCCGGCTCGTTCCGGTGGGCCGGCGAGGGGGCCTCGCATGGGGCCGTCGGTTGGGGCGTGATCCGCAAGGTCCGCGAGTTCATCGACGAGCGGAAGCCGGACGAGATCGTCTACGAGTCGCCTGTCTCGCCGCACTTCCTCAAAGGGAAGACCAATTTCAGGACCACCGTCGCGCTCGTGGGCATCGCGTTCGCCATCGAGACGGCAGCCTACGGGTTCGGCCATCGCAGCCGATCGATGACGAAGCTGACCGTCGGCCAGATCCGCGATCACTTCATCGGCCGTGACGAGCGCGGCAAGCCCTTCAAGGGAGACGAGGGAAAGGAGCGCACCTGGCGCAAATGCGTTGGGCTCGGCTGGATCGATCCGGAGAGCGACGAGGACACTGGCTTCGACCGCACCGACGCGCTGGCCGGCTGGTCGCTCGCCGAGACGCTGATCGCGCCGAAGCTGGCGACGCCCGTCGACGACCTCGTCGTGGCCTCCGAGGCGAAGAAGCGCGGCAAGGTGTTCCGGCCATGATGGAGGGCTTCTTTGAGCCTCTGCCGGCAACCTTCTTCTTCGCGCCGCTCGAGCTGCGTTACTACACGCTGCTCGTCGTCGATCCGCCGTGGAATTTCAATCTCTACAGCGAGGAGGGGGCCGGGAAGTCCGCCTCCCGCCACTACAACTGCATGTCGAACGAGGAGATCAGGCGCCTTCCGGTCGCCGACCTCGCCGACGAGCACTGCCTTCTGTACCTCTGGTCGACCGCACCACAGCTGCCGCTCGCCATCGACTGTGTCGGTCGCTGGGGCTTCGACTACAAGTCCTTCATGGTCTGGGAGAAGACCTATTCGAGCGGGAAGGTCCGTATGGGGACCGGCTACCGGGTTCGCACAACCGGAGAACTCGTAGTCGTCGCCGCCAAGGGCAAACCGCGACAGGCATGGACCCCGCGCACGATCTTCCGCGGCGTCGCCCGCGAGCACAGCCGTAAGCCCGAAGAGTTCTACGCCATCTGCGAGCGGTTGATGCCGGGCGCCCGCCGCGCGGACGTGTTCTCGCGGACGCCCCGCAGAGGATGGGATGTGTGGGGCGATGAAGCCGACAAATTCGAGGAGGGCGCCTGATGCCATTTGTCTTCGACTGGATCGCTCTCGTCATCTTCCTGACCGGCATAGTCGCCTCCTGGCGGGCGAATACGAAGAGGGATACCGCCTCCATCGTCTTTCATGTCTGCATGATCTGGGCCTGCGTCCGGCTCGCGGCACCGACGATCTGGTGGGTGGCGTCATGAGCGGCGATCGCGTCCAGGGCGAGGCGATCTTCGCCATCCCGATCGTCGGCTCGCAAAATCTCGACCGGGCGCTCATCGACCGCAAGGATGGGCACTTCACCGTCGGCACCTATGACCGCCACGCAGCTCCGGGCGCGCGTTTGGTGACCGAGGAGGTCACCTTCACGATCGCCGAGCTGCAATCCTGCGCGATCCTGGCGATGGAAGGTAATCCCGCCGCGGCGACGGCGAAAGGCAAGCAGATGGGGAAGCTCCTCGCCGGCGGCGTGCTGCTGCTGCAGGAGGCGATCGGGTTGGCCACGGCGCCCAAAGCAGAGGGTGCCGGCAAATGAGCGATCCGGCCGTTCTCTATCTGGCCGTCGGCATCCTTGCCGCCGCGCTTCTCTTCGGCTCCGGGATCGGCATGGCCTTCGATCCGGCTCCCCGCGGCCGCGGGGCGCGCGGAATTTTCGGTGCTGGCCTGATGACGGCCGGCGTCTTCGTCTTCCTCCTCGTCTATCTGATGGTGATCTGATGCCGATTTTCTTCGTGCGAACCAACCACTACAGCCAGTTCACGGGGCGATCGGTCTGGTATTTTTTCGAGGCGAATGTCACGGATCTCGCCGATCTACACGAGCGTCTCAATGATGGCCATCTGGTTAGCGGCAATGTCCTGTCCTGGATCCGCGATCCGGAGGACGAGTCCGCGCGCATCGTCACCGGACGGCGAGAGCAGCTGATCGGCAAGGATGAGATCAGGACCATATCGATCCCTAATTGCCGCTTCGTCCAGTATGAGGACGAAGCGTGATGCGGCCGCTGGTCGTCGACAGCTTCGCCGGGGGTGGCGGCGCCTCGACCGGAATCGAAATGGCGCTCGGCCGTTCGCCGGACATCGCCATCAACCACAACGCCGCAGCGCTGGCGATGCACGAGGCGAACCATCCCGAGACGCTGCACCTGTCGAAGAACATCTGGCAGGTCGACCCGCTCGATGCGGTGGGCCGCCGCCCGGTCGGGCTCGCGTGGTTTTCGCCGGACTGCAAGCATTTTTCCAAGGCGAAGGGCGGCAAGCCGGTCAAGCGCAACGTCCGCGATCTGGCCTGGACGGTGGTGCTATGGGCGCGGCGCGCGCGACCCGCCGTCATCATTTTGGAGAATGTCGAGGAATTCCAGACCTGGGGACCGCTGACCGAAAACGCCAAGGGCGAGTTCGTGCCCGACCCGGAGCGGCGCGGCGAGACCTTCAAGCGCTGGGTCGGCGATCTGAAGCGTTGCGGCTACAAGGTCGAATGGCGCGAACTGGTTGCCGCCGATTATGGCGCGCCGACGACGCGCAAGCGCCTGTTCGTGATCGCCCGGCGCGACGGCCGCAAGATCGTCTGGCCGCAGCCGACGCATGGCAAGCCGAGCGATCCAGACGTAATCGTCGGCGCCAAGCTGCCATGGCGCACGGCGGCGGAGATCATCGACTGGTCGTTGCCATGCCCGTCGATCTTCGAGACGAGCGCCGAAATCTTCGCCAAGCATGGCGTGCGCGCGGTGCGGCCGCTGGCCGATGCGACGATGGCGCGGATCGCGCGCGGCACCAAGCGCTACGTGCTCGACGCCGCCGCGCCCTTCATCGTGAAGTATCAGTCGGGCTCGACGGGATCTTCGATTGACGCGCCGCTGCCGACGGTCACTGCGAACAGCTTCCACAAGCGGCCGGGCGGCGCGGCGCCGGTCGGGCTGGTGGTGCCAAGTGTGATCCGGGCGGACATGCACAGCGCTGCGGCCCGCAACGGCGTGCACGGCCCCGAGGAACCGTTCCGGACGATCACGACAAACAATCCTTTCGCCGTCGTCGCGCCGGTGTTGACCGCCGCCCAGCATGGCGGGTCGAACCGCGGCGCCGACGCGCCGCTGCGCACGATCGCCGCCTCCGACAAGGACCAGCACGCGGTGATCGCACCGTCGCTGCTGCCGTTGACCCACCAGGGCGGCGAGCGGAACCATTCCGCCGAGGAGCCGCTACGCACGGTCACCACGGCGCATCGGGGCGAGATCGCCCTGCTGGCGCCGACGCTGGTGCAGACCGGCTATGGCGAACGGAACGGCCAGGCGCCGCGCGCGCTCGACATCGGCAAGCCGCTGGGCACGGTCGTTGCCGGCGGCGCCAAGCAGGCGCTGGTCGCAAACTTCTTGGCCCAGCACAACACCGGCGAGGTCGGGCACGACGCCAGGCGACCGGTGTCGACGATCGTCGGCAAGGGCTGCACGCAAGGCGTCGTCGCGGCGCATCTGATGAACATGAAGGGCAAGAGCCGGGCAAGGCTCGAGGCCGAGGAACCGGTGCCGACAGTCACGACGAGCGGCGAGCACGGCGGGGGCCACGCGGCATGCGTCGCGGCCTTCATGTCGAAATACTACGGCGAGGGCGGGATGGATCAGGCGATGGCCGATCCGCTCCACACCGTCACGGCAAAGGCGCGCATGGGGCTGGTCACGGTTCAAATCGCCGGCGAGCCCTACGTCATCACCGACATCGGCCTGCGCATGCTGACGCCGCGCGAACTGTTCCTCGCGCAAGGGTTTCCGCCGGCCTACCGGATCGACGGCATCGCCTATGACGAGCCGGAGACCGGGCGGCGACGGACCCTGACCAAGAGCGACCAGATCGCCTGCGTCGGCAATTCGGTCTGCCCGCCGCTCGCCGCCGCGCTGGTGGCGGCGAACTGCGCGGACCTTGTGTCTCAGCCGGTGACGGAGGCTGCTGAATGACCTGCATCGTCGGACTTATCGATAGTGACCGCGTCTTCATCGGCGGAGACAGTGCCGGAGTAGCGGGTCTCGACCTCGTCGTGCGCGCCGATCGGAAGGTGTTCCGGAACGGTGACTTCATAATGGGCTTCACCTCGTCCTTCCGGATGGGGCAGCTGCTCGCCCATGCTTTGGTGCCGCCTCGTCGTCATGTGGACGAGGACGTCTTTGCCTTCATGGTGAAAGACTTCGTCAACGAGGTCCGTTCGTGCCTCAAGGAGGGTGGCTTCGCATCCCGAAGGAACGAAGCGGAAGAAGGCGGCACATTCCTTGTGGGCCACGCGGGGCGCCTGTTCGAGATTGCCGGGGATTACCAGGTAGGGGAGAGCGCATTTCCATATGCGGCCTGCGGATGCGGTGCGCAGGTAGCGCTTGGATCACTCCACTCCACCATGGGGCAGCCTCCGGAGGAGCGCGTTCTTCGGGCGCTGGAAGCGGCAGAATCTTTCTCGGCAGGCGTGCGGTCTCCGTTCCATGTGGAGGTGCTCGGGTGAGCGACGCGATCCGCATCGGCTTCATGGCTGGGCGCGGGATCTCCATCGAGGAGATCGCCGCGCAGTTCCACACGCGACCCTCGTTGATCAAAAATGCGCTGCGGGTTGCCGGTGTCGATGTCTCGCCCTCTACCGGGGGGCCGACGGTCCATCTGATTGTGCCGATCGCTGCCTTTATCCCAGAGATTGACGACGTCGGCCGCCGCCGGAGGATGAGCCGCGAGCAGATCGCCTGCGAGATCCTCCGCGTGGTGCTGGCCGGCGGCGCCAGCGAGATCGAAGCCGTCATCGAGCGGGGTGAGGGGCTCTGATGGCTTCACCTACTCGTCCTGCGTTGCGGTGGTTCGGCGGCAAATGGCTGATGGCCCCGAGGCTGATTGCGCTGTTCCCGCCGCACCGAACCTATGTCGAGCCGTTCGGTGGCGCGGCGTCGGTGCTCTTGCGCAAGTCGCGGGCCTATGCCGAGATCTTCAACGAAATGGACGGCGAGGTGGTGGCCTATTTCAGGGTGCTGCGCGATCCTGTCCAGGCTGCCGAACTCGAGCGCCGCTTGCGGCTGACGCCCTACGCCCGCGCCGAACTCGAAGGCAGCTACGCGAGAGCCGGCGAAACCGATCCGATCGAGGCCGCCAGGCGGCTGGTCGTGCGCTCTTTCATGGGCTTCGGATCGAACGCGGCCAATACGGAACACAAGGGCGCCAACTCCACCGGCTTTCGCTCCAATTCCAACCGCTCCGGCACCACGCCGGCGCATGACTGGAGGAATTTCCCCGATGCGATCGCGGCGCTGACGGAACGACTGCAAGGCGTCGTGATCGAGAAGAAGGACGCGGTCGCCGTGATGCGGCAGCACGATAAGCCGGCGGCGTTGCACTACGTCGACCCGCCATACGTCCATTCGACCCGGTCGCGGCGCAATCCCTACTGCAAGAAGCACCTCTACCGACACGAAATGACCGATGCAGATCACGCTGAGCTACTCAACGTCCTGCGCGATCTTGCCGGCATGGTCGTTCTCTCTGGGTATGCCAATCCGCTCTATGATCAGGCGCTCCACGACTGGCGGCGGATCGAGTTCGAGACCTTCGCTGACGGTGCGCGGCCACGGGTCGAAGTGGTGTGGATCAATTCGGCAGCGTGCGTTGCGCAGGAGAAGGCTGACCAGGACAGGCGCATGCCGTTGTTCGGAGGATCAGTCTGATGGCGGGCGACGGGTTCGACCTGAGAGCCGGGGCGATCGAGCACGTCGCGCAGGCGTTTCTGGAGGCCAGCCAAGGCGCGCCGAACAAGCACCTGTCGACGCCCGGAAAAGAACTGCGCTATGGCAAGAACGGTTCGCTCTCGGTCGATCTCGTCAAGCAGACGTGGCACGACCACGAGGACCAGACCGGCGGCGGCATCCTGGAACTGATGCAGGCGTTCGGTGGGCTCGCCAAGCCGGAAGCGCTCGAGTGGCTGCAGAACCATGGTCACCTGCCGCCGCGCGATCCGCCGCAAAAGAACGGCAATCGTCCGTCGCAGCCAACCGGAGGCATCCAGGTGCCCGGCGGGTTCCCGTCGTGGATGGATCCGAAGCCGGTGGCTTGCTTCGAATATTTCGATGACCGCGGCCGTCTCGCGTACCAGGTCTTGAAATTCCCGAAGGAGGCGCCGCGCCGCTACATGGCCCGACGCCGATCGCCCGACGGGCAGGGCTGGATATGGGCGCTGCAGGCCGGACTCTTCCACCGGACGAGGGATGGCGACTGGTTCAAGGTCAAGCAGGACAAGACCTATCCGGAGGAGCGGCACTTCGACGAAGCCGAGCGCTGGCTCTATCACCGCGCCGAGGTGCTCAAGGCGATCAAGGCCGGCAAGCCGGTGCATCTGGTCGAGGGAGAGAAAGACGTTGAGACGCTGCGGTCGTGGGGCTTCGTTGCCACCACCAACGCCGGCGGCGCGAAATACTGGCAGGAAAGCTTCGATCAGGATCTTACCGGCGCCGATCTCGTCATCCTCAACGACAATGACGACGCCGGGCGCACCCGCGCGCTCGTGCGCGGCGGCGAGCTGCGCGGCAAGGCGAAATCGGTCCGCATGCTGGATCTGGCGAAGCACTGGCCGGACATGCCGGAGAAGGCGGACGTCACCGATTGGAAGGAACAGGCCAATGGGACGAAGGAGGCGTTCGAGAAACTGTCGAATGCCGCCCCGTTGTGGAAACCGCAACCGCCGAAGTCGCGTTTCGGGGCGCTGCAATGGAGCGAGATCGATTCCGCCGGCCCCGAATACGAATATCTGATCGACGGATGGCTGACCGAACACGGCCGATCGATCATCGGCGGCCCCTCGCAGTCGGGCAAGAGCTTCCTTGCCATTCACGCCGCGCTCGCGGTGGCGCGGGGCACCGAGTTCTTCGGTTGCCCGACCAAGCGCGGCGGAGTGATCTATCAGGCGGGCGAGGGCGCCGCCGGCGTGAAGAAGCGCATCAAGGCCTACCGGCAGCACTTCCAGGTCGGACTCGAGGATGACGTGCCGCTCGTATTCCTCGGGTCGAAGGTCGATCTGTTCTCCAAGGAAGGGGACACGGCGCCGCTGATCGAGGAGATCAAGGCGCAGGCCTTGATGATGTCGGAACCGCTCCGGTTGATCGTCATCGACACACTGGCGACCGCGACGTCGGGCGCCGACGAGAACTCCGGCCGGGATATGTCGGTGGTGCTGGCCAACATCGCCAAGATCGAGCACGAATGCCGCGCCCACGTCGCGCTGGTCCACCACATGAACTCCAAGGGCGAGAAGCTGCGCGGTCACACGTCGCTTTTCGCCGACGTCGACCAGGTCGTCACCGTGACGATGGACGAGGACAGCCGGATCCGCACCGCCGTCCTGTCGAAGCAGAAGGACGACGAGAACAACATCAAGATCACCTTCGAACTGCATTCGGTTAAGACCGGCTATCACGAGCGCCTGCAGAAGGACATCACCTCCTGCGTCGTGCTGCCGGTCGGCGAGAAGGCCAAGCTGAAGGCGGAGCAGGAGCGGCAGGGTCTCTCGGTCAATCCGACCGAACGCGACATCATGACATATCTGTTCGAGGCGACCGACAAATACGGGGTGCTGATCACCCCGGACAACGGCCCGCCTGGCGCGCTCGGCAAGGTGGCCGTCGACTTCCGCAGGGTGATCGACGTCGCGATCGCCAAGGCCGTCGCCGAGGACGACACGAGCAAGGCCCGGCAGGCGTTCAAGAAGAAGTTCGAGCGGGCGATGGGCGGCATGTTGAAGACCGGCCTGATCGGCGTCGATCGTCCGTGGATATGGTGGAAGGGGAAGGCGGTTCGCGGGTTCCCGCGCACCTTTAAGAAGGAGGCGCAAAGCGAAGCATTCCGATTCCCGCCGGTGTCAGCCTATGAGAACTCGCCCGGACTGGCTGAGGTACTGAACGAGCCGGAGATTCCGTTCTGATGCGGCGCGGGCTGAAGGTCAGGCGGACCACCTATTCCGAGAAGCAGCGCTACATCGTCTACGTGCTCTGGCTGCATGGGGCGACCGAGGCGACGGCTGGCAAGGTGGCCGGCCTGCGCAAGAAACAGGTGGCCGGCATCATCACCCGGTCGGAGTATCGCAATCGGACGGGCATGACCTTGGAGCGGCGCGCGGCATTCCTTCGCGAACTCAAGGACATACGTTACGATGAGGCCGGTGAGGCGATCGACGGCGGATTGCTTCCGGACATGGTGTTCACTCCGAAGGCAATATAGCGGGGCATGATGGCGGACGGCATCGAGGAGCGAAAGCGGAGACTGCGGGAGGGAGATTGGTTGCCGGCGAGCCAGGCGCCGATCCCGCGGCCGTCGGATGCCCGCCCGCGAATCCTGCAAGGCATCGATGTCACCACGCATGCGCGCATTGTCGACGAAAACGAAGTGCGGCTCGAGGCAATCAGATCGGCGGCGATCGCCAACACGAACTCGGATGCCTTCTCTTTCCTGGTGCATCGTGGATGGTTGAAGCGGGGCAATGAAGCGCAATCGACGGCCGACATTCGTGTCGTGGTAGCGGAGCGCTACCGTGGTTTGCACGATGGGTCTCAGGTCTCGCCGTTGAAGGGGCAGGACTATGAGATCCGGACGGCTGGCGCACCGGGGTTCGGCCGCACTGTCGGTGATCACGCCCTGGACTGCATGCGCTATCTGGCTGAGATCGAGCGACACGTTGCCGACCGGGTCGCGTTGACGGCGGTGCAGCAGGTGCTCTGGGAAGATCGCTGGATATGGAAGGGCAGGACGGACGAGGCAGCGAGGCGGCAGGTGAACCGCGTCCTGCGCGGGCTGGACCACCTCGCCGCCTTCTTCGGCTACATCACGTCGAAGGAAGTCATGCTGCGCTGGGAGGGTTGACCAGGCCCAAATCCTCGATCGTCAATCCCAGCTGACTCACGGCTGCGGCAGCATGGCCGAAAGCGGCGGCGGTCACGCCGAAGGTCGTCGACATATCGCGAAGGGCGCGGCATCGCCGCCGCATCATACGTTCGTTCGGCGTGAATCCTGCTCGCTCCCACGCGGCTTCGATTTTCTGCTGCAATTCGTCCATGCTTTCCTCCTTCAGGCAGCTTTCGAGCGCCGTTTGACCGGCATGCGATCCTCGACGGCGCGATCGAGGATCTTGCGGATGTCCTTCAGATCCGCCGCATCGTGGTCGTTCTCAGGCGTCCAGGGCGTGAGACCGGCGCGCACCGCCGCCATGGCCAGGCGCTCGGTTTCCGTCAACTCGCGCCGGCCCTGCGACAGTTCCGTGATCCTGGTGTTGCCGGTGAGCCCGATCAGTGCGGCGGCCTCGCCCAGCTTGAGGCCGAGGGCTGCGGCCCAGCGGCGGAAGTCGGTCGGTGTCTCGGGCATGGTCACTTTCTCCCTCTCTCCATGAGGTCATTATAAGGGAACTCGATCGTTATTTTCGGTGCACCATCACTGACCGGGATCACCTGTGTCGCTCCGTCGATGTAGTCGCCATTGCTCAATCGAATCCGAACGGCATTGCCGACATGCTCGAAACTGGTGATCCAGACGCGCTTGCCGTCCTCATTGCCTTCGATGTCTGGGGTTTCATCACTGGCGTCCACCATCGGTCACTCCTCCTTCATTGCGCCGTCGGTAATCTCTTCGGCGAGCGCTCGGTTCTCAGGCACCTGCAACAGCCCGATGACGAGGGCGGCGACGTGCGGTATCTCCTGCTCGCCATCGAGCCATTTCACCACACGCACATGCGGCACGCCATAAAGCCGGGCGAATGCATGTGGACTCAGTTCCGCGGTGCGCAGCGCCACCGCCAGCTGCTCGCCGGTCATCCTGTTGTAGTCGCCCTTGCGCTTCGTCTCGACACGACGGCTCGTCAGCTTGGCGGAGAGGGCGCGCTGCGCCGCGCCCTCCGCCGCTTCCGCCGTGTCGAACCTCACTACCTGGCCGTGGTCCTTCACCAGTTCCGGGATGAAGCCGGCGAGGGCGAACTGCCCGACGAAGCGGTCGCCGCGGGGCAGGGCCTTGGCGATGGGGCGGGATGCGGGCTTGTCGGCCATGATGAGACTCCGTGCGCTGACCTGCTCGTATAGCGCAGGCGGTGCGATCAGGTCACGCATTCCCGACCGGTCCTTCCGGCCTGCCAAGAAGCTCTGAAATGATCTCGGCCTCAAGCGGCGCGCGAAGCTCTGTCGCATCGACTGAAAGCGTCGGATGATGCGGGCTTGATCCGAACGGCAGGCCGCGAAACCGCATCTTCATTCCACACTCGGCGCAACAGATCTGGATCTCGCAATTGAATCCGGTGATAGGGCCACCATCGCGCAAAGATAGGCGGTTGACGCGGACAGACGCAGAGAAGTTTTCATGTTCACAGGCGCGGGTGATCATTTGGTTCATGGGGTCTCCTGGTTGGCACGGTTGCCGGTAGGTTTTGATGTCAGGTTGTCTTTCTGGCTTTCTGATCGAGCAGAAAGGCGTATCGTTCGTGGATGCTTTCTCTGTCGATGTGCATGGGCTGAAAGCCCATCATCGAACTGACTTCCCGGCGAACGTCGGCGAGAATATCGGCCTCTTCATTTGTCAGCGTCCTCGTCGGCCATCCCTTCACGTAGAGCATAGGTTTCGTGATGCGCTTCTCGGCGGCAACGCGGCGGGCGGCCGTCAGCTTCGCCTCCTGGAATGCGTAAATCTGTCGATCCTCCAGAAGGCGCGGGGCAAGATCTCCGAGCCATCGTGACCCTTGGAATGCGAAGGTGCTGATAGTCTCCAGGCCAACCATCCTGCGATAGAGGTTATGCGACTCCTCCTGCATCGCGGCAGCTTTCATATCGGCCATGCTGGACATGATGCAGAACCTACAGGAAACACGGGTCATCCCGAATGACCGATAAGCTGGGTGCGGCGCCATCCTGCTCGCCTCGATCGCGTTGAAGACGTCTTCCGTTGACCACTTCAGGATCGGCCGCCAGTTCCATATGTCGCTGCCTTTCTGCTGCGACGCGACGGGCTGCAGGGCACGGCTGGCGCTCTCGTCAGCTCGGATGCCGGTGACGTTGATGATGGGCATGCCGCGGAACCTGCGCTTCAGGTCAGCCACAATCACATGCGTCTTCAACTCGGATGTGCAGAAGCGCATGGCCGGAGTCGACCAGCACGGCACCAGCGTCACGGTTTCGAGGTTCTCGTAACGACGTTGGCTTGATGCCCATCGGGATTCCCATCGCTCCATCAGGCCGCCGGCTTTTCTACGGACGGTGATCAGATCGACGCCAAGGTCAGCTGCGATGTTACGGCATACGGGCAGGCTGTCATTCCATTCGACGATACCGAGGTCGGCATGGATCAGGATGCGCGGGCCGGTATGGCCTATTGCGTTTAGGTGGAGAAGGGTGGCGATGGCGGCGGCTTGGCTGTCCTTCCCTCCGGACACGCCAACCGCGACGGCAGCGCCGGCGGTGATAGCGGCATCGACATCTGGGTGGTGAGTGATTTCCGGGGTGCCTGAGTGCATTGCGCGATAGTGCATTGGGTCTTCAGGGGGTCACGATTGACGGGGGTGGCGAGCGGACGGACAGATCTGGTGGGCCAGTCGAGTAGGGTCTGGGCATGTGGCCTCCTGCTTTGGTCGGAGCATAGGTCGGAGCTTAGGTCAGGATTCGGGATAAAGCGGATCCCTGACCTGCGGTCGAGAGAGGATCATCCGCTGCAAATCGTGCAGCTTGTGGCGAAACTCGTCGACTTCTTCTCTGTGGACCCTCGGCAGCGCCAGAAAGGCGTTCCAAGCATCCTTGAGGTGATCGACAACCACCTGTTCTTCAGCTGTCAGATCGCGTGCCATTTTCTACACCCGCATCGGCATCAGCACGCCGGTCCAGCTCGGCGAGCGTCCGCGGACAACCGCCGGTCCGCCGGCATCGGAGAAGGTCAGTTCGATCTCGTCGCCGAACTCGCCGACGACGTTGATGAAGCTGTCCAGATAGGTGGCGTTGAAGCCAATCTGGAAGGCGTCGCAGGCTGTCGTACAGGCGATGTCGGCCGAGGCGGAGCCGTTGTCGGGGCTCTTGACCGACAGCCGGCAACTATCCGGCGACAGTTCGATCTTCACCGCCCGGCCGCGCTCTGACGAGATCGCCGTTACATCGGCGATCGCCGATGCCATCGCCTCGCAGTTGAAGGTGGCCGGCTTGTCGTTGCCCAGCGGAATGACCCGATTGTAATCGGGGAAGTCACCATCGATCAGCTTCGAGGTGATCACCATGTCGCCAAAACCAAGGCGAATCCAGCTTCCATCCGTGCTGACGAAGACTTCACCGCGCTCCTGGGCCATGAGTTTGCGCGCGATATCGACCGTCTTGCGGGGCACGATGATGTCGGGCATGCCGGCGCTGCGTTTCGGCGCAGGAACCGTCTTCTTGGCGAAGCGGTGCCCGTCGGTGGCGACGAAGGCGAGTTCGCCGGCGCCGCCCGTGTCGGAGTGGTGCATGTAGACACCATTGAGATAGTAGCGGGTTTCCTCCTTCGATATGGCAAAGGCGACCAGGTCGAGAGAGCCGGCCAGGACGGTGGCGGACAGCTTGAAGCTGTGCTCGTCGGCGTCGGAGTTGCCGGCGGGAAAATCGGACGACGGCAACGCCTGCATCTCGATCGCGCTGCCGCCAACCTTCGCCGTCACCACAATCTTTTCGGCGCGGCTGATCGGATTGCCCTCCGCGTCGCGCTTCGGCTGCATTGCATCGATCGCCTCGCGCGGCGGTGCCGTCAGCGTGACGGTGGGCGCCTTCGATTTGCGGACGAGTTCGTGAAGGATCCCGAGGGGGACCGTGACGTCCAGCCGTCGGTCGATCGCCTCGCAGGCGACCGCTGTCTGGACGAAAACGTCCAGGTCGGTGCCAGTGACAAAGAGGCGGTCACCACAGGCCATCAGGCGGACGTTGGCCAGGATCGGGGTGTAGTTGCGCTTCTCGATCACCTTGCTGGCGGCGTCGAGCGCGACCTTGAGGTCGGCGCGGGCGAGGATCGCGGTGGCATATTCCATGTCGGCGCGAATGGGAGTGACGTTGGTCATGATGTGTCCTTCTGATGAGGGTCCGCACGATTGCGGGAGGTCGGCATGCAGCCGGGAGGTGGCCGCCCGCGGGAGGCCACCGCCTTGCGGCAGGGGTCAGCAGTGGATTCCGGGCGGAAGCAACGAGCGGGCGGCCAGGTACTGCAGGATGGCGACAGCCTTGTCGAACGCGTCGATGTCGGTGATCGCCTCGACGCCGCCCTCCGGCAGATGCCCGTAGACCGTGAAGAACGCGGCCTCGACCCGGCTCTGACCGCCTTCGATCATGGTTCCGGCCGGGTCGTCGGGTTCATGCAGGTTGATGCAGCCGCCGAGCTCAAGCGCGTCGAACGCGGACCAGTCGGGTTCGGCATGGTCGGTCTGGCAATTGTAGAGGTCGGCCGCGGTGTACGTGGCGGGCGAGGTTGCGGTCTCTGACATGGTCTGTCCTTTCGCACGATTGCGGGGTGGGTTGGCTGGGTTACTGGCGACGCGCGGCTGCCGGGCCGAGCGCTTCGACAGCGCGCTTGGCCTCAGCGAGGGTAGCGTGGGAGTTCTGCAAACGCTCGGCGAGATCGCCGATCGGCACATTAACTTCGCTGGCGAGCATGGCAGCCGCGTCGATGAGAAGAGCGGCTGCATCCGCTTCTTGCCGTTCAAGTTTCATGGCCGCTTCCGCCAGGCTGACGATCTGTTCGGGGTGTTTCATGGCTTCCTCCTGGAATGGCTGGGTCAGGCGCCGACGTTGTGCCGGACAAGGGCGACGATCTCGCTGCCGTCCGATTTACCGGTCGCGAAGTCGTAGGTCATTTGCTCGAGCTGAGCCGCGAGGTTCAGACGCCCGGCGATCCACTTCGCAGTCTCCGGATCTCGCGCCTTGCAGATCGCGTTGGCGAGGGGGCCGGAGCGTACCAGCAGCGCTTCCTCACGACGGCGCTCGGCTTTCCAGTCGTCGCTCATTCGTGAATATTGGGCTTGGTCGATGAAGGCGCCTTGCCGCCATGTCGTGGTCTCGTTCATGGGTTCCTCTCGCTTTGCGGGCCTACGTGAATTTAATGGTCATGCACCGATCGACGCCGCTGTCGCCGCCGCGATGTGGAGAGGGCCGAGACCCTGGCGGCATGCGTCTAACTGGTTTGATCCTTTCGTGACTGGTACTCGCGGCACTTCGAGTAGTGGTGCATCCAAGGTCATGTCCCCCGCGCGGGCCATGTGCATGTTTTCGGTTGCCCGGTAGGTCCTGGCCTCCTTGTCGAAGATCAGGGAGAACAGCCGTACCGATCCGTCGTCCATCCCGGCCACGAGAGCCCAAGCTAGCGTGCCGTAGCTTCGCCTGGTCGAATGCGCCTGCCACAGTGGGGCGCTGATCGTGATGATCTTGGCCATTGGCGTCTCCTCATGCGTCCAGATGGATGGCTTCGCCGAACGGCGTCCGGCCGGCGACTGCTTCGAATGTGCGCGGATCGCCCGGCACCGCCCATAGCACCGGGCAGTCCGGCTCCTCGCCGAAGTCGTAACAGTAAAGATCGGTGAGATAGACGACGGCACGGGCGTCGCCGGCGTTCTCCCGGATCCATTCAAAAGTGTCGGCGAAGGCGGTGCCGCCGCCGCCGCGCATGTGCAGCTTCACGACGTCGCCGGTCTCGAACTCTTCATGGCCCTGGACCCTGGCGTCGGCATAGATCACCGTCACCTTGTCGATCGCGCCGTCGCCGAAGGCGCCGTTGATCTCGGCGCCGAAGGCATCCAGCATATCCGCGGTGATCGAGCCTGACGTGTCGACCGCGAAGACGATGTGCGAGACGCCGTCGGACACCAGCGACGGCAGAATGTACCCCATCTGCAGGAAGCGGCGGTTCGGCCGCGACCAGGAATAGTCGCGGGTCTGCGACTGATCGATGAAGCGGCGGAACACCTGCCGCCAGTCGACCTTCGCGGTCAACAACCGGTCGACGATGCGCTGCAGCGCACCGGGAAGGGTGCCGGCGTTCATCGATTTGGCCACCGACGCCGCCTGCCGGATCTTCACCGTCATTTCCGCCTCGGCCGCGGCCTTGGCCGCATCGTCATGCGGACCGCAGCCGTCGATGACACCACCGCAACCGCCGGGATCGCCGCCGTTGTCGCCAACACCGCCGTAGCCGTCATCCTCGTCGTCGAGTATGCGGTAGATCTCCTCGGCGCCGAGGCCGGCATATTGCCGGTCGAGCAGGCCGCCCTTCGGCATCGCCATCGGCGGGTTATTCAGCCTCTTTGCCTTCCGGATTTCCTCGGCGTAGTCCTGCAGTTCGATATTGATGGCGTAGTCGGCGGCCACGTTCCAGAGCCTCGGCCTCCGGTCGCCGCGCCTTGTGTGGTGCATCGAGGCGTTGTGCATGATCTCGTGGGCGACCACGAAGATCAGTTCCTCTCGCGACAGCTTGTCGACGAAAGGCGGATAGTAGATCAGCCGTCGGCCGTCGGTCGCCATCGTCTTGCAGATGACACCGTCGGCGTCCTCCTCGAGGATCAGCTGCACGGCGAGGGCGCCGAAGAACGGGTGGTCCCACAACAGGGCGGTGCGGGCGGCGAGAATCTTGGTTTCGGTGTCCATGGGCGAGTCTCACGATTGAGGGGTGAAGATGATCGCCGCCCGAATGGCGGCGGCGATCTGGTTGGTGTCGAGCCGGAGCGGAGGGGTGCGGGGTCGATTGGAACTGGATTCTCCCACAGTGATTTCTTCGATATTCCGCCGAGAACTGCCGTGTTCCGAGGTCGAAGACGAGGTCCAGCACTTCCTTCGGATAGACCCAGCGTCGGCCGCGAGTGTAGAAGCGCCATTTGATCGTGCCTTGTCTGGCGCGTGATGAGCGGTAGGGCCCGCGAAAGCGCCTCTGGATCTCGTCGGCGTCCATCATCGTTTCCTTCCTGCTTGTGCGTCGGTGCGGATGCCGAGCGAGATCGCCGTCGCCATGGCGATATCCTCAGGCGTCAAATGCTTCTTGAGGATGTCGATGAGCAGGCCTTCCCAAACATGAGGCGAGCCGTCGAGCCATGCGTTTGGGCGAACGATCGGGCCCGACTGCGCGCGGACCTCGAGAGCCTGTGCACGGAACTTGCGCTTGGAGCACTCGTAGACGAGCGACCATCGTCCCATGCGTCCGTCCTGGCGGATGCCGAAGAAGTACCAGCGGAGTTCGCCAAGCCGATATTCCAGCCCGCTTTGGCGCGGCGTCGTGGTGAACGGCCCCCACAGGGCCTTGATGGCGACCATCAGCGGCCTCCATGCGCGATGGCGCGTCGAGTGGCCTCCGCGATCGCTTCCGCGTTCAGCCGCGCTCGCAGCATGTCGGTAACGCGCCCGGATTGCGGTTTCTGACGCTGCACCTCTGGGAGCAGCGTCAGCTTTTTGGCCATGCGATCATCGTTCGGATGTCTGAGCAGAGGCTTGGTGGTGAAGCGCCTGGTATCCGGCCAAAAGGCGAGTTGCCATCTGGCATACTCGCCATTCGACCGAAGCCCGGTGAACGTCCAAACGATGCGATCGGCGTAGTACCGTTGCTCGTGAGGGCCGAGAATCGCCCTGATCTCCGCCATGTCAATTCGACGTTACGTCCTGGTTCTCGTTTGCCCAGGCAACGAAGGCCGGGGTGTGCGAGAGACCGGCGTCACGCCGCACCGCGTCGATCGTCATCATGATGTTGAACTCACGGCTGATCCGCGCGGTGTAGGTCATCGCCGCATCGAAGGTCTTGCGGTCGACCTTGCGGGCAAGACCGGCGCTGATCGCGAACTTGGCGGCCGGATCCTTGACCAGCGGCGCGCCGGTCGGATTGGCCAGCACCAGGTCGAGCGACGGCAGGTCCTTGTAGACGCGGACGAAGCCCTCGAACTCGGCCGCCGCGCCCTCGCCGACGAGACCGGTGACCAGCGACAGACGCAGCGCGTCCGGCGCGTTCGCCACCTTGGACACTTGCGCCCAGGCTCGCGGCGTTGGGAAGGCGCGCAGATCGTTACCCTCCATGTTGTGCAGAAGGCCGACGCGAAATCTCACGAAGGCGACGACCATCGGATCGACGTCGTTCTTGAACGCCCACGCCGAGAAGGAATCGACGTCGGGTTCGATATCGATATGGGCGAAGCGGTTGGCGAGCGCGGTCGGCATGCGCTGCGCCGCCGCGCGGTCGGCCTGGCGGTTGCCGGCGGCGACGATGCGCCAGCCGGGCGGCAGGTGGTATTCGCCGACCTTGCGGTCGAGGACGAGGCCGAAGCACGCCGCCTGGACGCTGGCCGGCGCTGCGTTCAGTTCGTCCATGAAGAAGATGCCTTTCTCGCCGTCGCGATCAGCGCGGGGAAGATCGTCGGGGGCGAGCCATTTGGCGGTGTCGCCGTGGACCGACGGCAGGCCGCGGAGATCGACCGGATCGCGCAGGATGGCGCGAAAATCGATCATCGGGATATCACGCTCGTCGGCGATCTGGCGGACGGTGTCCGACTTGCCGAGGCCTGGCGCGCCCCACATGAAGACGGGGATATCGGCGTCGAGATAGTAGGCGAGGGCCTTCGCGGCGTTGGCGAGGTTCATGGGTGTTCTCCGTGTGCATGATTGCGGGGGGTAGGCGGCGGCCTGAAGGCCGTCACCATTCATAGGCCGGAAGATCGTCGATGAAGCCGGCATCCCGGTCAAAGTTGATCAGGTCGACTCCCTGTTCGCGAGCATAAGCGAAGATGCGATCGAGCATTTCGATAACGCCGTGCGGTGTGCTCGGCTTGATCCATTCGCCGGGTTCATGGGCATAGATCGTCCAGCCGGCGGTGTGAGCTGCGATGTGCAGGTCTGGCATCGTGCGGGGACTGCGATGATGTGCAGCTGCGATCTCGCCCTGCGCGTTGAGCCAGTTGGCGACGAAGGGCGTGACATGGGTGGTCGACAGGACGAGAACGGTGCGGATTTCAGGCATGGGGCGCCTCCGCCGTCTCCGGGTCGACGATGATGTGCCGGGCCTGCCGGACGATCTTCATGAAGGCCTCGTATTCGCCGCACAGTCGGTCATGGGAGAGGCCCGCGGCATAGGTCCCGTCGTCCGGGCATGCGTCCACTGTCGGATCCTCGAGACCCTGATAGGTGCAAGTCTCCGGTGGGGCCCACTCCTCCTGCGGCGTCGACAGTGCGGCGATGTTCTGGACGAACTCGATGAGCAGTGAGTAGGCAGGAACGTCCTCGCCATGCTTATCCGCTCCAGCAACCGGCGGATTCAGATCTTCGCCGCAGTCCGCGCAGACGTCATTGCCGGGGTTCGAATGCTTCGACGGGCAGGTTTCAGGGGTGTGGGCATAGGCCTTCTCGTCGTTCACCGGCGCGGGGTTCGGCGCCAGGCTCAGAAGCTTCTTCAGCAGCGGATCGAAATTGCGGAGACCGTCCCTATCGTCGCCATTCAACAGATCGACGGTGTCAGAGTCGTCGGGGATGTCGCCGCGATCGAAGCTGTCTCTCAATTCCGATATGCCGGCGACGAGGGCGCGCAACTCCGGCATGGTGAAGCCGACGTTGGGAACCGGCGCCGGTGCCGCCGGCAAACCGTTTCCGGTGCCGTCATCAGGCTCCAGGTCGACGAGCTCGTGATGATCGTTCCCCTCTTCGTCGCGGATATAAATGATGGTCGGATTATCGCTGGTAACTTGGATTTCATCGGCGTCGAAGGTCATCGTGTCCAGCGGCTCTCCGGCCAGCAATTCCTTCAGCTTGTCGAGTGCGGAATCGGGGTCTCTGGCCTCGATAGCGAAGTCGGTATAGACGCGAGCGTCGGCGCCGACTTTGCAGATGAACTCGTGCATATTGAAATCGTCATCCGCCGGCGTCACGTCCTGACCGGTGGCGCGGTCGACGACCGTGTAGCCGCCGGCGCTGGTCACGTCGTCATCCATGAGCTGCTCGTCGCCGGCTTCGATGGAGGCGATGGCGGCCTGGGGCGTGTCGGCATCGACGCTGTAGCGCTCGCGGCAGTTGGTCTCGCGATAGACATTGTATCTGGGCATCTTGCCCTCCTTGGTTCGCACGATTGCGGGGAGCGGACCGCCCGCCGGGAGACCCGACGCATTGTCCGGTTTGTACCGCCCGCGAACGGGCCGTGGCGGCATGGGGCGGGCCGGAGCCCGCCGGATCAGGCGGCGATGATCCTGACGGTAAATCGCTGGCCATTCGCCGCGACGACGAGGTTGTTGGGGTCGTCGTCGTCGATGACGTCGATCGGGTGATCCTCGGTTTCGCATCCGTCGCTGCTGACCGCCTGGACGGTCTTGCCGTCGAGGTGATCGCGGATGGCGAATCCGACGTCGGAGGTGAGGAGGCGCATCAGAGTTCTCCCACTGCGATTACATCGCGGCCCTCGCCGATCATGCGTGCGAGTTCGGACTTCTCGGGGTCGATGACGTAGGCTGCGTTCTCCTGGCACCAGCGCAAACCGAAGCGCCTTAGCATGCTGACCGTTCCTTCGGTAATGGACATGCGACCATCTTCGACGATTACGCCGGCACCTTCCTTTGGCGCTTTCACGCACAGAGGTCCCGCCTCGCAATACACATAGAGGAGGCCGCCGCGCGCCATTGAGGCAAGGGCCGCGCGGTGTGATTTCGCCTTCACGCCAAAAACCCCGCGACGTCATCGAGGATCTTCTGCGCCTCGGCGGCGACGTCCCGGCGCTTGCCTGCGTCATCGCGCAGTACCGCCGCGTCAAAGGCGGCGAGCGGGGCGAGCCTGTCGGCCATCGCGGCGAGCTCCGGATCGCCGGTAATGTTCAGCGACGGCAGGATGCCGATCAGGTCGCGGACGTTCTCCACGAGCGAGTCGCGGAACACGCCCTCGGAACGGCCGCCCTTGCCGTGCGCCGGCTTGTAGGCATTCAGCCGCTCGACCATGCGGCCGGCGACCTCGGCGATGCGCTTGTAGACGTCCGACACGGCGGTCTTCGTCGCCTTCTGGACGTTCTCCTCGATGTCATCGCGGATCGCCTCGGCCTGTGCCTCGCTCATGTCGACGCGGAAGTCAGCGGCGGACGGCACCGGCATCACCTTCATGTCGATCGCGAACTTTCTGCGTATCTCGTCGGCGGTCGGGTAATCCTCGTCCCGAAACATGCTGTTGAGGCGCCGACGGGCATCGGCCACATGCTGCGGATAGGCGGCAAGGAACGTGTCGACGGCGGCTTCGAACTCACCCTTGATGCGGCGATACCAGGCGGTGTGCTGCATGTAGAGTTGGTTCGACATAATGCGCGAGCCGCTGTCGAGCCAAGGCAGGGTGCGCTCGTTGAATTCGGTGCGGGCGGCCTTGGCGATCTTCTGCAGGTCGGCGAGCGCGCTCTTGTCGAGCAGCAACTTGTTGTAGCGGCCGGCGTCGGCGGCGGCGTTGTGATCGCGGTTCACCTCGTCGGTGATCTCGCGATCGAGACGGCGGCCGGTCCATTGCGACACCGACAGGGTGACGATCATCGCCCGGGCGGCGAGGGTGTTGGAGGCGACGCTGTCGGTCGCCTCGCGAATCGGGGTGATGGCGTTCATGCTGGTGTTCCTTTTCAGGCGTGCCACGATTGGCGGGGTGCCGGCGGGCCGGCGATGACGATCATACAGAAACACGTCGTCCTGTCTTCTAAAACCAGACCCTGCGCATAAAGATCACCGCCGGTCCACAAATCGCCGGCAGGGATTCCGGGTCGTCGAGCGGGTTCTGGGTCAGCCATGCGTTGCGATAGATCGCGGTCGCGGTGATGTTGCGCGGCTGCGATCCGAGGGCGCTGGTTTCGCCCACGAACATATCGCGGCGCTCGCCGCCATAGAGGACGGCGACGTGCTCGAATCCGTCGGGCGCGAAGATCGGCGCGAGAATGCGCTTCAGCTCGTCATAACCCGGCTGGGGCATCAAGTGGACGCTGCTTTCCTCGGGCGCGCCGACGACCGCATGAATGAGGAGCATTCCAGTCTCGATCGAACCTGGGCGAGCCGGCATCAGAAGGGCCCTCCATCGACCCTTTCAAAGTCGGCAGTGGCGCAGATGGTTTGGTCGCGGCCGACGAGCAGAACGTCGGCGTCGGCAGGGTCCGATTCCGCGCCGAGCTGGATCAGGCAGCCGAAGGGATCGGAATCGAGCCCGCACATGGCATGCGCCGACCACAGGATATTGCGATCGGCCGGCAGGATGGTGCCGGCGGGCGCCGGCAGGTCAGCCGTGGCCATGCCGACGGCGATTCCGGCAAAGCCGGCGAGGGTGATGGCGAGGAGAGATTTCATGGGTGGTGTTCCTTGTTGCCACGGTTGGCGGGGAGTGAACTACGACGCGTCGCGCTCGAAACTGATCGTTCCGTTTCGGACGCCGTAGGGCTGCGGGATGCCGTGATCCTGCCAGTAGGCGGCGATCTGCCGGGCTTGCTTGATGCTCTTCACGGGCACGGAGTTGTTGTGACCCGGCGCGGACTTCTGACCATGCCACAGCCGGCGCAAACGATCGCCGCCATTTGGAAACGGCTCGGAGACCGGGTAAATTCCGGCGTGGTCGACGATAGTCGCGCGGCCGTCGCCGGGCGTGATGGCCTGTTTCATGTTCGGACCTCATAGGCGCTGCCGTCGACGGCCATTCGCACGCCCTTGACGACGAGGGCGAGGAGCCCGTCGAAGTCGGCGGCAAACAGCGTTGCCTTCCGGCGGTGGTAAGGGTTCACGCGGCCAGGTGCGAACGAACTGGCGAGGGTGGCGCCAATAGCGGCGGGGAGAAACCACGGGACGCACCACGTTTCGGGATAGTCGCCGTCGAAGTCGACGGTCGCTGACAGGCCGCCGGGTGCGGTGACGTTGACATAGATGAGGCGGTCGCGCTCCGGCTCGACGGTCACGGTGGCGCCGGCCGCGCGGGCGACATCCGCCAGGCGCGCGGCCATCGTTTCCCTGTCCGCCTTGCGGGTTTGGGCGAAGGCGACGGTCATGCGCGCGCCTCGCGCGCCGTGGATGCGGCGACGATCACCGGCAGGATGCGGCGGCCGGCCATGGCGCGGTCGCGGCGTTCCTGCGCATCGAGGAAGCGGCGAATATCTTCGCGCGCCTTGCGGCGATCGCGCTGCGCGGCGGTCTCGAAATGCGGGTGGCGGAAGTCGGACGTGAACATGGGGTGTCTCCGGTCTGGAGGGGTGGCACGATTGCCGAGAGTGAGCCGAACGGCCCGGACACGGCCGCGCGCGAAATGCGCGGGCCGTCGCCATGACGTTCGATCAGGGGTGAAATTCGTCGCAGAAGGCAGCGATGGAACCGCCGGCACCGACGAAGGCGGCGAGGTCGTCGAGAAGCGCGACGCGGCCGGCGGCGGCCTCGACAGGATCGCTTGCGGGCGTATCTGCCGATGCCCATGCGGCGCGCTGCACCGGCAGGACGTGGCATGCGGCGAGGTAGGCGGATTCATACCCGGCGGACCATGACGGCGGCATGAT
The DNA here is from genome assembly GCA_947488615.1 of uncultured Aurantimonas sp. GTDB lineage: Bacteria > Pseudomonadota > Alphaproteobacteria > Rhizobiales > Rhizobiaceae > Aurantimonas. Next base: position 90,603 of record CANKZU010000004.1, on the reverse strand, counting down.
CGCCGGACGGAAAATGAAGTCGAGCGTGACACCGTGGCAGGCGGTCAGGTTGCCGTCGGTCGGATCGTCGACGGCGGCGGCGCAGGCGACAGGATCGAGGTCGGCCGGATGGGTCGGTACGACGAACGCTAGGCCGGCGGCGAGCGTGAGAGTTGCGGCGGCGAGAATACGCGGGAGCATGACGGGTCTCCGAATGAGGGCGCACGATTGCGAGGGGCCGGCGAGCGGGCGAAAGGCGTGCCCGCCAGGCGGTGGTGGTCCGCGAATGCGGTGAGCGCGTTGCATCAATAGCCGAGCCAGCTGCGCACATCGTCGAGGCTGACATGGCCGCGATCGTCGACGGGGAACGTGGCGAACTCTTCGAAAACGCGATCGTCGATGTCGACGAGGCCGTCGGCGGGACCGAGACACGGGACGGACGCGATGAGGCCGTCGGGCGTGATCGTCGCGAACTGGCCGTGATCGCGGATGAGATCGACGGCGGATGTGGCGGTACACATGGCGGGTTTCTCCTCAATTTGGCACGATTGCCGGGGTGGCCAGCGGCCAGGTCACGGGCGGCCCTTACGGGCGGCCCGTCACGCTTGCGGCTGGAATGGTGTGGCGAAGGCTTAGGCGGCCTTCTTGGCGTCGCCCTTCGGAGCCGCCTTCGGCGTCATCTGGACGACTTCCCCGGACGGCTTCTTCAAGAGGCGAACGGCGCCCTCGATAGCGGCGATGGTTTTTGCGGACGCACCCTTTTCCTGCATTTTCTTGAGGAAGGTTTCGAGCGTGCGCAGCTCGTCGAAATCGGCCGCGTCTTTCTTGCTTTCGGTCGCATATTCGGCCGGCGAGACGGTGAAGGCGGTTTCGAGATCGGACGATGCCTTGACCTCATAGGCGAAGGTCTTGGTCTCCGCGTCGAACGAGACTTTGCCGAACTTCACCGCCCATTTGCGCAGCGCGCCGCGATAATTGGTCGGCGTGGCGTTATAGAGCGCATTCAGATGCGACGCGCAGTGGTGCAGCTCGACGTGATTGATCGCGCCATAGGCGAGTTCATGCGTCGCTGCCGCGAATGTCGCGGCGACCTTGCCATAGCCGGCGATACGCTTGGCGAGGGTCTTGCCGGTGAGGATCTTGATGGTCATGGTTTCAGCCTTTCGGTTTGCCACAATTGGCGGGTTCGTTCCGATTGGAACGTCGCACCGGCCGGACCCTTTCGAGCCCGGCCGGTGAAGCTTTCCAATCTGGTGTCGCTCATTTTGTCGCATGGGCTTTTGAGCTTGCCCGGGCCGGTTTGTTTTTCGATGGTTTGGCTTTCCATCCGACCATGACATTCCCGTTTGTGGTTCGCAGCCTCGACCCGTGAAAGGTCCGCAGAACGTTTCCACCTGTCCGGCTTTCGCCGCGGCTTTCACGCTAGGTCCGGTCTCTTATGGCAAGCCGAACAATTGCCGTTCCCTGCGATCCGCGTCACCGGATCGACTTAGGTTCCCCTGTTGTGTCCCGTCTTGCCTTGAGCCCTTAGCGCTTCGCAAACCGCCACCCTGTCCCGGCATAGTGCCGAAAGCCTTGTGGCGTCCGCTCCGCGTTTCGGAGGCAAATCGGTCCAGATTTTCAAAGAACCCGGGAGCCTTTCCCGGACCGGCCGGGTCGTCGTCGCCCGCTGCCGATGACTACTAAAAGCCTGAAAAACGAAAACGTTGCAAGCGATAATTTCGAAAAACGGCGATAAATCAAATAACCATATGAAAACATTGCAAAAGAATATTCGATGTTTACGGCAATTTCGAGCTTTCGTCCTGATCGACGTGGCCGTTTTACGGTTCGCCAGGTCGACCGATGCCGCACCCAATCCCGCCCTGTTTCGTGGAAGGTCCGGCCGGTTTCTGGAATCGCCTCGCCCTGCCATCAGCGTCCGGCTGAGGTTGAACGCGGACCTTTGTCAAAAAGTTATCCACAGAAACTCGAAATAGTCGGCAAAAAGCGACGCGCGCGGAAATGTCCGGGTATTGTCCGGGCGGTGTCCGTGAAATGTCCCGACTTTGTCCCGGGACGGGCTATCGCCGTCCCGACCCCAACCGATTGCGGGATTGACGGCTTGCGGTATCCTCCGCCTCGCGGAACGTAGAGAGCTGGCGTTGCGGATGGCTCACAAGAGCCAGCCCGCTGGAAAACGTAGCGCACTGCACAAACGTCTAACCCTATGTGTATGCGCGAGACCTTGCCGCCTTTGCGGCGCACCATCCGACGTTTTGACAAACCGCAACGCAAGAGTCACAACGGCTCCGACGGCACGGATTGCGCCTTGATCGCAGGCCACCACATCGCGCCGCACCCTTTCACCTCCTTCGCACTGCACTGTCCACCGACGCCATGGGGCGCAGGCGGTTGCGCTCCCGCGCGTCGCAGCATGTTGCGATGCGGTGGGCGCGGCGCACGTTGTGCGGTGCGGCGGTGCCCCCCGGTTGGGTCCTTTCTGGGTTTTCGGGGGTTACCGCGGGTCGGGCGCAGCGCAGTATTTCGACGGTTTTTCGAAATTTTCGATCGCCCTTGTGATTGAAAACACAGGGTTTTCCGGATCGGCGCTTATGAAGCGCGCAAACCTGAATCGTTGCAGGGGTTTTCGGTGGCTCGAATCGTCGTGAAAAAGACGAACGTGAAACTGGTTCTTTCCCTTCGGGATCGAGCCGCGCTGTTCGGATCTGGCGACTGGCGCAAACACGCGAATCGAGGCGTCATCGACGCCGGCCGCAAGACGAAAACGCAGGTACAGCGCGCGGTCAGACAGCAGATGGCGCTCAAAGATGGGCACTATCAGAGCTACGTTGTCGACGGCACGAGGGGCGTGCCTCGCCAGGCGCGACTCGCCTACGAGATCTTCGGTCTTGCGGGCGGACAGCGGGTCGAGATCTACAAGGGGCTGCGAGCGCTGAAGCTTTCGGGTGCCGCAGCGGCGAGGTTCAATTCCGGCCGCGGTGGCGGCGACGCTGGTACGGTTCGATCAGGTGTGTGGAACGCGCCGCGCGTCTTCAAGCGATCCTTCGCAACAGCGAACGGCTTTTTCGCGATGTTGCCGGCGAGAGCCGGCGGATCAGGAACAGCGCCTCGTGCGCTTTGGACCTTCGGCGCCAAGCCAGACCAGAGCCGAGACGCTGCCGGCCGGTTTGCCTCGAGCGGCATCAAGTACGGAAAAGTTCGCCGTCTCTACGGCCCTGCGCTCCGCAAGGAAATCCCGAAAGACGCATCGCTCGCCACGTTCTTGCGCGTCGCTCCCGTTGAGCTCGAGCAGAAGGTGATGAAGCGGCTCACGCCGTTGATGAGGTTCTGATGCCAACCGCGAAGAAGACGAAACCCCGGAACCTGCCGGCGTCGCCGTCGTCGAAAGTGAAGCGCGGGCTCCCTGCCGCGAATCCAGAAACCCCAACCGAGGTGCTGCCACCTTCACGGCGCTCCGGCAGGGGCTCGACGACCAAGACGGCGCCGGCAGGTGCCAGAACGAAGAACCGGGGAGGCCGGCCGAAAGGTCCGGCCAAGCCCAGCATTCCGAAGACGATCGGAACCAACGAGTTGTCGGCGTTTCTCGGAATGTCACCGCAACGACTCACGCAACTCGTCGACGACCAGACGATCCCCAAGATGGGGCGCGGACGGTTCGATTTTCGGGAAGCGACAGCTGCTTACATCGGCTTCGTCCGCGAGGCGGAGAAGCGCCGTTCCGCGTCGACCAGCGCCGACAAGCTTCGCGAGCAGCGCCAGGAGGAAATCCTGCGAAAGATGGCGCGCGAGGATCGCGAGATCATTTCGCTCGACGAGGCGATGGAGGCGCTCGACGAGGCGACCGGCCTTTTCGTCGAAGTCGTCGGCGGTCTGCCGGCCAGGATCACGCGGGATCCGAAGGAACGCCGGAGGATCGAAGATGTCTGCAACACTGAGCGTGATCGGCTCTCACAGGGCTTCGCCAAAAAAGCGCAGGCTCTTCGGTCGGGTCTCAGCGATGCTGAAGACGCAGAGGAGGATGACGCCTGACGAGTGGGCGATCACGAATAGGGTCTATCCCAAGACGGCCGCTATTCCCGGACCACGCGATCCATCGCTCACGCCGTACATCATCCCGATCGAGCGGGCGATCGCGGCGCGTACCCATCGCCGCGTCGTCGCCGTCTTCGGCACTCAAATGTCCAAGACCGAGTTGTCGATGGACGTGCTCGGCCATCGGCTTGATACCGCGCCGACGCCGATGGCGTTCATCGCGCCATCGAAGCAGATCCTTGACGACGAGTTCGAGCCGAGGATCGAAGCGCTGATAAAGCAATCCGATTCGCTCCGCCGGAAAGCCGGACGAAAGAAGCGGACGAAGGCAAAGAAGCTCATTGCCGGCGTGACACTCCGGTTGGTCCATGGCGGTTCCGCCACCGCGCTCGCCGCTCAGTCTCTCGGTCTTGTCGTCAGCGACGAGGTCGACAAGATGCTGGCGAACGTTAAGGGACAGGGCGACGTGATCGGTCTGGCCGATCGCCGCGGCGACGCTTATGCCGACTTCGTCCATTTCGCGACGTCGTCGCCATCGCGCGGGCTTTCCGACATAGTCTTCGATGAGGGGAGTGAGCTTCACTTCTGGGCCGATCAGGATCCGAAGGAGATCCACTCGACCATCTGGCGGATGTGGCAGTCGGGCACGCGCTATCATTGGGCGGTGCCTTGCCCGCATTGCAGCGAGTATTTCATCCCGCGCTTCCGGAATTTGAAGTGGGAAAAGCCGCTCGACGCCGACGGCAAGGAGCTTCCGTCGACGCCGATCCTCGCCAAGAATACGGCCCACATGGTCTGCGAGTTCTGCGCCGATCCGATCGTCTACGAAGATCTCGAGGAAATGAATGCCCGTGCCGTCTTTGTGGCGCCGGGGCAGGCCGTGATGAACGACGGCACGGTCAACGGCGAAGAGCCGGAAGCTTGGACCTTGTCCTTTTGGGTTTCCGGTCTGTGCTCGCCGTTCGTTCCGTGGGGCCAGCGGGCCGCCGAATATGTGGAGGCAGCACGATCCGGTGTCACTGACAACGTCCAGGCCGTCGTCAACGGCATGGGCGAACTGTTTTCGCCCGGCGATGGCGACGCCCCCGAATGGCAGGAGCTTCGCCAACTGGCGCGGCCCTATGTCACCGGAGATATTCCGGAATGGGTCCGCATCCTGACGCTGACCTGCGACGTCCAGAAGGACCGGCTGGTTTACGTCATCCGCGGTTGGGGTGAGGGCGCTTCGTCTGCTCAGATCATCGCCTCCGAAATCTTCGGCGATACCGCCGAATTGGACGTTTGGAACAAACTCGGCGTGGTGCTGACGGATCTCTATGACGGGATCCCGATCAAGCTCGCCCTGATCGATTCCGGCTATCGGCCGGGCAAGAAGTTTCAGGTGCCGGACAACATGGTCTACCGGTTTTGCCGGCGGTTTCCGAAGCTCGCCTACGCGACGAAGGGTGCATCGAACCCGATGCGCAAACCGATCGCCCCGAACAAGCTCGACATCAACCTGGACGGCAAGGCCTTCAAAAAGGGTCTGGATATCCGGATCATCGACACCGCGTTCTTCAAGCGATGGCTTCACCAGAAGTTCCGGTGGCCGAAGGACGAAGTGGGCGAGTGGGTGCTTCCGGAAGACGTCTCCGACGATTTCCTACAGCAGATGGTTTCGGAGGCCGAGGTCAACCTGGCCAACGGCAAGACCAGGTGGGTCATGCGGTCGAAGCACAATCACTTCTTCGACTGCGAATCCATGCAGGGCGCCTGCGCGATGATGCTCAATCTGCATCTGCTTCGCGCCGGCCCCGCGATGAAGGTTCGGCCGAAGGTCGTATCCTCTGCGCCGCAGCGCCGGCGGCCGGCTGAAGTGGATGTGGATGAAGATGCGGCCGAGCCCGCGACGTCTTCGCCGCGTCGAGGCCGCGCCCCCAGGAAGCAAGGCTGGCTGAAACGAGAGAGCATCTGGTGATGGCAACCGTCACGGAACTGCAGCAACAGCTCGCCGACCTCAAGGAGGCCCGGCGGTCTGGCGTCAAGCGCGTGATCTTCAACGAGCGAGACGTGACCTACAAATCCGACGCGGACATGGCCAAAGCGCAGAAGGATCTCGAGAACGAGATCGCGGCCATGTCCGGTCGTCGCCGCCGAAAACGGGCAAGCCTTTCCGTCTTCCGCTCTGGACAGAGACCGTGGTGATCAATGGCCAAGCGAAATATTCTCGACCGGACGATCGGCTTCTTCTCGCCTCGCCGGGAGGCGGAGCGCGTCGCTTATCGGCGTAAAGCAGAACTGCTTTCGGGCGGCTCGCGCCGAGGCTATGAGGCGGCTTCTGTCGGTAGGCGGACGTCCGGCTGGATCACGCGGCAGACCACGAATGACGACGAGCTGCGCCGCGCTGGCCCGAAATTGCGGGAGCGCTCCCGCGATCTCGATCGCAACAACGGCCTCTATCGGCAGGGCGCCACGCGCCATGCCGATTACCTGGTCGGGTCCGGCTTCATGGCGAAGTCGGTCACTCGCAACACAGATCTGGACCAGAAGGTCAACGATCTCTGGAAGTCGTTTACCGAGAACATCGATCCGGAAGGCCAGCTGACATTCGACGGCTTCTGCTACAAGGCCGTCCGCATGATGGTCGTCGACGGCGAGGCGTTCGCTCGACGTCGCGATCGAAAGAAGACCGACGGCCTCAAGGTGCCGCTGCAGGTGCAACTCCTTGAGGCGGAGTTCCTGGACGGATCGAAACACGGACCAACGACCGGCAAGAATCGCGCCGTGAACGGGGTCGAGTTTGACGCGATCGGCGGACGCCGGGCCTATTGGATTTTTCCACAGCACCCCAACTCGTCTGCAGCGATCTACGGGTTGAAGAGTTCGGCCGTGAAAGCCGGCGAAGTTGCCCATCTTTTCGAACCGGTCGGTTCGCAGACGCGCGGCGCGCCATGGTTCACGCCGGTCATGCTCGATCTGAAGGATATGGCCGAATACACCGAGGCCGAGATCCTCAGAAAGAAAATCGAGGCTTGCAACGTCGGCGTGGTGACGCGCAGCGATCAGGATGAGGAGAGCGAAGATCCTAATATAGGGCTGCCGAATGACGACGGCACCTATGAGGATCGCCCGCCCACTGCCGACGATGAATACCGGGGCCTTCGGGATGGCTACGGCGATCCCGTCGATCGCTTTGAGCCGGGTCAGTGGCTCTATGCGGATGAAGGCGACAACATCCACTTCAATAATCCGTCGGTTTCGGCCGGCCAGGAGGCTTTTCTCCGCGCGCATCAGCGCAAGATCTCTGCCGGCATGCGGATTCCCTACGAGCTTCTGACCGCCGACCTCAGCCAGGTTACTTTCGCGTCTGGCAAGTTAGGACAACTCGCCTATCAGCGATTCGTCCGGACGATTCAGTGGAACATCATCGTTCCGATGTTCTGCCGGAAGATCTGGGGCTGGTTCATCGACGTCTGCCTGTTGAACGAGTTGATCCCCGATGGCGATTATCCCGTCGAATGGACGATGCCGCGGTTCGAATCGATCACGCCGATCGATGACGTCCGCGCCGACATGCTCGAGTGCCGGAACGGCTTCGCGTCCTGGGATGAGAAGGTCAAAGCCCGCGGCGACGACCCCGACAAGATCGTCCTGCAAATCTCAGAACGGAACAAGCAGTTCGATACCCTTGGACTGATGCTCGACTGCGACCCCCGCCGCGTCTCGATCAATGGCCAGGCGCAGATGACGGCCGAAAAGACCGACGCGCCGCCCAAATCTGGCGCACCATAGGAGGCCCCATGCCCCAGCCGAACAAGACTGGCAAGAAGACGATCGGCGACGCCATCAAGATCCCCGAGCGCAACTTCGGTGAGGTCGAGGTTCGCGCCGACAGCTTCAGCGAAGACGACCGAACCGTCGAGATTGTTTGGGCGGCCGGCGCCTCGGTGAAGCGGTATTCATGGGATGAAGGCTTCTATCTCGAGGAACTCGGGATGGAGCCTGAAAACATCCGGCTTGATCGCTTCGCCAATGGCATGTCGGTACTCGACAGTCACGACGCCTATTCGATGGACTATCGAATCGGGACAGTTATTCCCGACTCGGTTCGGATCGAGGGCGGCAAGGCCTATGCGGTGATCAAGCTCTCGCGCAATGCGCGCGGTGAGGCGCTTCACCAGGACCTTCGGGATGGTCACGCGTTCCCGGTGAGCGTTGGCTACAAGATCCATGCCTACGAGAAAAAGGAAGGTGACGATAGTCAGCTTCCGACGCTTCGCGCGATCGATTGGGAGCCGATGGAGTTATCCGCGGTTCCCATTCCCGCCGATGCCGGCGCTTCTTCCCGTTCCGAAAAGAGTGAAGACGCCATCACCGTCGCCGTGTCACGGCGCGAATCCACCCCGAACGACACGGCAACCAACGGAGATCCCGCTATGCCGCAGGCAAACGCAACCGGCAAGAAGCCGATCGAGACGAACAACCCGAACGGCGCCCGCAGCGAGCCGGGCTCGGAAGACGCCGGCACCAGCGAAGCCGATGGTAACGGCGTTAGCGATGAAGAGAGCAACGGCGGTGCGGCGGCGGCGACCGACGGGAACCAGGATGCCCGTGGCACCCGCGATCGCACCACCCGCGACAACGACGGACAGGCTCCACGCGGCAGCCAGCCGCATCAGGCACATGCTCCTGAAAGCCCTGCCGACGTGCAGCGCGCTGTCGACGAAGGCATTCGTCGCGAGCGTGTCCGCACCGACGAGGTGACAGCGCTCGGCCGCCGCTTCGGAATGACCGAGGATTTCGTCCGCCAGCATATCAACTCCGGCACGACGACGACTGCGTTCCGCACGGCAATCACCGACCACATGATCGGCGAGCAGGAGCGCACCGGCTCCTTCCCGCACATCGAAACGCGCGGCATGCAGGATGCGGACGAGACGCGCCGCGCGCTGGTCGCCAACGCTCTTCTGCATCGCGCAGGCGTCGTGACCGAGTTGCAGGAAGGCGCCCGCGAATGGCGCGATATGTCCATGGTCGACACCGCCAAGGAGCTGATGCGTGCTCGCGGCGAGTCCACTCGCGGATCGGTCAATGACGTCGTGAAGCGTGCCCTCCACTCGACGAGCGACTTCCCCGCCATTCTCGGCGAGGTCACCCGCCAGACTCTCGTTACCGGCTACACCGGCTACGAGAACACCTTCCAACTGATCGCGACGCGCAATGTCGTGTCCGACTTCCGCGAGATCAAAGTGCTGGAGATCGGCGAAGGACCCGACCTCCTGCCGGTGAACGAGCACGGCGAGTTCAAGGCCGGCACGCTCCGGGAGAGTGAGGAAGGCTTCAAAATCGGCACCTTCGGTCGGACCTTCGGCCTGACCCGCCAGATGATCATCAACGATCAGCTCGGAGCCTTCGCGCGCGTCATTCAGAATTGGGGCCGCAAGGCCGCCAAGCTCGAGGGTGACGTCATCTGGGGCATCATCATCAACAACGCGAAGCTGAAGGACGGCAAGGCCCTGTTCCATGCGGACCACGGCAACGTCGGCACTGCGGCGGCGCTCAGCCTGGATGCGCTGAAAGCTGCGCGGACGATGTTCCGCAAACAGAAGGACATCGACGGCATCCCGATCAACATCGCGCCGCAGTATCTCTTCGTCGGCTCGGATCTCGAGATCGACGCGCAGGTGACCCTCAACGGCGCTCCGAACCCCCAGACGGTCGGGACGGTTGTTCCGGAGGCAATCAAGTCGATCACGCCGGTGTACGAGTACCGGCTCGACTTGATCAGCGCGACGGTGTGGTTCCTGTTCGCGTCCATGCAGCAGACGATGGGTCGCGGCCTGCAGTATGCGTATCTCTCCGGCCAGGAGCAGCCGTTCTTCGACGAACAGATCGGTTTCGATGTCGACGGCATCCGTTACAAGATCCGTCACGACTTCGGCGGTGGTCTGACCGACTACCGCTATGCCTACAAGAACGCCGGCGCCTAAGCCGTAATCGCAACCTGAGAAATTCGAAGACCGCCGGCCTTTGCGCCGGCGTCTTCGTTTCCGGAAACCCGAGAAAGGCTTGGGGCCATGAAGAATTTCGTTCAGCAGGGTCACGTACTGACGGCGATCGCGCCGGCCGGCGGTGCCGCCAGTGGTAATCTTTACTTTGTCGGCCTGATCTTCGGCATCGCGGCGACAAGCGCCGCGGCCGGCGAGGAATACGAACTCGCCCTCGGTAACGTTAACGAACTGCCGAAGACATCGGCGGAGGCCTGGGCGATGGGGGAGGCGATCTACTGGAACGCTGCCGGGTCGATCACGACCAATGTCGCGACCGGTAACACCAAGATCGGCGTTGCTGCCCAGAGCGCAGCAAACCCTTCCGGTATCGGCGTCGTTCGCCTCAACGATCAGTTCTAATCCAGCCCAGACGGGCCGGGCGACGCTATAGCGTCGCTCGCAGCGTGAGGAATGACGATGGAAAAGAAGCTCTATCGCGTCCCGGAAGGGACAATGGTCGACGGCAAATACGTCGGTGCGAACCAGACGGCCATGATGACTGCCAAGCAGGCGAGCGCTCGCGGCGCAACTGAGGTTCAGGATGTGGATAGCGGTGAAGCGACGAAGTTCGCGGACGTCGCGCCTTCGCAGGCGACATGGCCGCGCACTAAGAACGCCATCCCGGTCGACGACAAAGGCAAGGTCATCGGCGAGGAGTCCGACACCAACACCGCGCCGGAGAACGTCAAGGCCAAGGCCGCCGAGAAGTAAGGGGCTGGTGCGATGAACCATTTCGACCGTCTGGAGCGAATGGCGAGCCGGACGGTCGACTGGCTTAACGCCGAGGAGTTCACGATCATCCCGATGCGGAAGGCAATTAACGGGCGCCCAGATCGCGATCCCACCCGGCCTATTATCGATGGCAAGGGTGTCTTCGAATTTGTGTCAGTCGAAAGCGGGCTGCAACTCGGCGTCCGCAAGAGCTATCGGGAGGCGAATGATCTTCGTGCGCTTCAGGTCGGCCGCTCGCCGATCCTTTCCGTCGATCGTCGCATTTTCAATGACCTTGCAGGCGACCCGATCGAGAACGCCATCGTGCGCCAAGGAGATTTCGTCAGCTTTCCCAAAGCGGAAAATCTGCCGGACTTCGATGTCGTCTCGGCCCAGCCGGATGGGCATTCGCGCATCGTGATCAAGCTCGTCAGTCTTGGGAAAAGCTTTATTGAAGGAGCCTGATCGTGAGCGGCCATCGTATCGTCCTGCGCACCGCGGCCGTTGCGGCGCTGAGCAATTTCCAGCGAGAGCCGTGGCCCACGCTGGCGGGCGGGCAGATCTACGACTCCAAGATCGAACCGCAAGAGATTTTCGAAGGGGAGAACGCCTTTCCCCTTTGCGTCGTCTACACCGACTACGACAAGGATTTCGTCAACCATCACCAGCAAGCACAAAAGAAGCGATCGCTGACGCTGACGATCGAACTCCTTGTGGTTCAGTCGAGAGCCGATCGAGACGCGCAGGGGAAAATAGTCCTCGACCCTGACGGAAATCCACTCGGCTACACAATCAGCACGCCGGTTACCGACAGTGAACTCGAGACCTCCCTCGACATATTCGAAAGTCAGATCTTCGCGGCTTTATCGGCGGAGAACTCGGCGGCCGAGTGCTACCGCTATCTCGTCACCGGATACGACAACATCATCAGTCGGCGCGGCGCCACGGTCGATGGAGGCACGCGCCTGAGCGCGCGCCAGTTGACGATCGAAGCTTTCGTGCTGCGCGATCCAGCGCCTGGCAATCTTCCCTCGGAGGTCGATGCCTTTCTGACGGAGTTAAGCACGACGTCGGACTATGGAACCCGCGTCGATGAACTCCGGTCACTCTATCTCGACGGCGGAGCGTTGACCGAGCCCAACCGCCTTAAGCGCGTGACAAGCTGGTCCAATTCTGTGACCGACCTGCTCGGCTATGATCGCGGGCCGGCAGTCAATCTCGGGACGCCGATCGTATGGCTGAGGCCTGACGGGAGCCCGCTGTGATAGAGCACGCCATCGCGCAGCTGATAGGACGGATCGAGCAACTCGAGGCGCAGCTGAACGCCCAGGACAGGCGTATCAACAATATGTTTCGCGAGGGCAGCATCGCGGAGGTCGACTATGCGAGCGGCACCGCGTCGATGAACGCCGGCGGGTTGCCCACCGACATGAGCCCATGGCTCGAACGGGCAGGGGCGATCCGCGACTGGACGCCGGTGACCGCCGGCGAGCGGGCGATTTTCATTTCGCCATCCGGCGATCCCGCCAAGGGGTTGATCTTGCCTGGCGGCTACTCAAGCCAGTTTCCGCAGAATCACAACAAGGGCGGTGAACCAACGCGTACCGTGGGCGACACCAGCCTGCTGCAGACCGGCGATCGTTTTCGTCTGACGGCTCCGAATGTGGAGCTAGGAGGCGAGGGCGGCCCCAAGGTTGCTCGCGTCGGAGACATGGTCCGCGTTGGCGCAGGTTCGTCGGCCGGCGATTGGCCGATCGTTACAGGATCCGCGATCGTCAGCGCGGTTTAACGGAGAGAAAAGACCATGGCAGACTCGCAGGAAAAGAAGACCTGGTATGTCCAGAAGGCCGGATGGGTCATTGACCGTCACCGCGAGGTGAACGAAACGGTCGAGGCCACGAAGGACGAGGCGAAGTACCTGACCCTCGCCGGAAACATCGGCCCGGAAAAGGTCGACAAGCGCAAGACGGCCTCCCCGTCCTCCCCGTCGTCCGCGCCGGATACGCCGACCACCAGCGAGACCCCCGCGTCCCGGGCCCTGGCCGAAAAGACCAAGGCTTAAAATGCCCAGCCTGGGTATCGACCGGCACACCGGGGTCATCTTGATCGGATGGCCCCGCGTAGTGCAGTCGCTCGAGGTGATCATGACCACCGAGATCGGCGAGCGCGTCCAGCGACGCGATTTTGGAACGGCGCTGCCACGTCTGATCGACCGGCCGCAAAATCTCGATGCCGTCATGGATATCTACATGGCCACCGTAGAGGCAATCCGCCCCAGGTTGGTCCGCGGCCACGAGTATGGCGAGCCCTGCTATGAGGTGAGCGACATCCGGGTCGACTTCAGCGCAGCGGGCAGCCCCGTAATCGAACTCGACGGAATCTACTATCCGGAGGGCCACCGGGGAGATTTTTCGATCTCTGAATCCCGGACCGCCCGATACCTCCTCGCCGACCAAGGGGAGGGCGTGCTGATCAGGAGCGCCGCATGAGTCGTTTCGTCAATGCAGACCTCGCGGCATTAGGAGACATTCCGGCTGTCGTCCCGGTCGACTTCGAGGCCATCCGGGCGGACCGGATTGCGCTGCTCAAGGCCAGCTTCGAGAAGTATGGCGTCGCATACGACGTCGAGACGCTGGAGACCGATCCGGCGGTGATCGTCGAGGGCGAGGCTGGCGGCTATGCCGACATGCTCCTGCGCCAACGGGTGAACGAGGCCATCCGCGCGATATCTTTGGCAACCGCGACCGGCGGCAACCTCGACCACATCGCGGCAAGCTACTACGAGATCCTCGGACGGCAGAGCGAATCTGACGCCAATGGCAATCCGGTGCCGGAAGATGACGAGCGATTCCGGGAGCGCATCGCGCTCGCACCGGAAGCGTTTTCGACGGCGGGCCCGCTCGGCGCATACGTTTTCCACGCGATCGAGTTGGACGGCGAGCCGGATCTCGCCGACGCCTGGTTCTATTCCGAAGAGGATGCGGCGACCTATTCTGTCGGGCTGCATTCCGACGCCTATTCGATGGGGCAACGGACGGCGCCATTCGCTGGTCGCGGCAACGGCGATCCGGTGCTCGCACCCGAGGTTCTGGGCGTCATTCTGCCGACCGTCGCTTATGGACCGTGCGATCAATCGCTACTCGACCGCGCCTATATCGCCGTGACGGCGAAGGATGTTCGGCCGATCGGTGACAATGTCCGCGTCGAGCCAGCCGAGGTCCTCGATTACACCGTCGAAATGATCATCACCTATGCCCGCGGCGCCGACCCGACGCCGCTGATCGATGCGGCCGAAGCGGCGGTCAAGGCTTACACGGACAAGCGGCGTCGGGTCGGCGTCGCGGCCGAGATCCACGGCATCTTCGGCGCGGCGTACATTTCCGGGGTCGAGGCGGTTGATGGCGTGTCGCCGGCGGCCGACGTTGGCGGCGGATCGAAACAGGCGCCGAACTGCACGTCGATCACTATCGTTGCGGTCCAGGCCGAGGGGACATGGACATGACGTCCGCCGAACGTATCGAGGCTCTCTCCCCGATCGTGACAGCTCTGTTGCCGTCCAACGCCACACCGTTCGAGCGCGCCATGCTTGCCACGGATCTTGCGGCCTTGGCCGAAATCGACCCGGGCATCATTGCGACCATATGGGACCCGTGGCGGTGCCCGGCAGTACTGCTCCCGTGGCTTGCCTGGGCTCTGTCGGTCGATGTCTGGGATAAGAACTGGACCGAGGACCGCAAGCGCAAGGTAATCGCTGCCTCGCCGCTGGTGCATCGGCTGAAGGGCACCCGCGGCGCGGTACGCCGGGCGCTCGATGCCTTCGACTTGGAATCTTTGATCGTCGAGTGGTGGGAGGAGGAGACGCCGGCGCGGCGTGGCACGTTCCGGGTCGAGACCGTCTATCGTGATGGCGGCCCGTCTTTCGATCCGGTCACGCAATCCCAGGCGATCGACGCGGTAGGGGCGTCGAAACCGCACAGCCGCGTCTTTACCACCCGTGCGATCCTGCAGGCACGCGGTCCGGCCTATGTCGGCGCATTTGCGCAGACCCAGCTCGCCGCGATCGCCCACCCTTACGCCTTTGAAGGCGACACCCAGCGCGCCGCGATCGCCTTCGGTGCCACCGCCGCTTCCATCCTGTCCGCGACCGCTCACCCGAAGGTCTGACCCGCCATGCCACAATCGTCCTTTGCCCTGCTGACCAACAAAGGCCGGCAGAAGGAGGCGGCTGCGCTCGCCAATGCGACCGCCGTCGTCATCACCCATATCGCGATCGGCGACGGCGCCACCGTTCCGTCGGGCGGCGAGATCGTGCTTTACAACGAGGTCGCCCGCAAGACGATTTCCGGGCAGGGCGTCGTTGCCGGCGCCAGCACCGTCGTCTATGCCGACATTTATCTCGCCGCAGCCGATGGTCCCTACACCATCCGCGAGGCCGGCCTGATCGACCAGGACGGCGATCTGATCGCTATCGCCCATTACGATCCGCCGATCTCCAAGCCGACGCCGGATTCCGGCCAGACCGTGGAGGGGACGATCCGGCTCGAGGTCGCCTTCACCGATCTAGCGGTGGTCACTATCAAGGTCGATCCATCGATGGCCGTGGCGTTGCAGCGGCTTTCAGTGCTGCCGTGGATTCCGGTCCTGTCCGTCACGACGGTCAACCCACCGGCCAATCCGGCGACCGGTGATACCTACGTCATTCCGGTGGGTGCGACCGGCTCCTGGGCAACCCATGCGAACAAGGTGGCGGAATACACAGCCGCTGGATGGGCGATCGTCACGCCGAAGGATGGCCATGCGGTGGGGCTCCCGGACGGCCGCGTCTTTTCGCGGCGCGCGGGTGCCTATGTCGAAATGATCGCGACCAGCGCGATCAAGGGTCTCGTCGAACTGGCGACGGACGCGGAGGGCATTGCCGGGGCGGATGCGACACGCGCGCTGACGCCGAAATCGGGCATGGCCGCCATCGCGAGCCGGTTGAAAGGAGCGGAGGGCAACTCCTTCGACACCGACTGGAACACGGTGACGGATTGGGGTTTCCACGATCAGATCTTGGTCGGCGGCTCGGCGAATGGTCCCGGCGGCGGCGATGCACGTTTTTTCGTGTGGGTGCTCGATTATTTGGGTGGCTTTATTCTGACCCAGATCGCGGTGCCCTGGGGTCACGGCCTGGAACAAGGTTGGCTGATGCGCGGCCGCAAGAGCGACGGGACGTGGACTGCGTGGCGCAGCATCACGGCCGATGCGACGGCGGCAGCGAAGGGGGTCGTCTCCCTCGATCAGATCAAGACGACATCGGGCGAAGCCTTTTTGCAGGCGACGACGCGGATGCAAGCCGACTATGATCCTTTGCCGACCGTCCCGCCCCAGGCCACTATTACCGTCGTGCCGCCGACCTCGTATGCCGACGACGGCCAGGGCGACTGGGTGCAGTCGGGCAGCGAGATCGTCTGCCAGAGGGCCGGACGCTATCAGGTGTTCGCGAGGTTAAGCGTCGCCATCCGCACCGGCACCAGTCGTGCCAGCAGCTTGACGGTGGGCGTGCTCCTCAACGGGGTGGCCTATCTCTACTCATCGCAGCGCCTTACCGTCGAGGAACTCAACACGTCGGGCGGCGGCGCAGCAGAGGTGACCGACTTCGTCGTTGGCGATCGGCTCAAGTTCTATGTCTACCGGGACGGAACCGATCTCAACAATTTGAAGTACATCGGCGGCCTCTCGCTCGTTCGCCTCGCCACGGCCGCTTAAGCGGCATCGGAGATATCGCCATGCAGGACTTCCAGCTCTCTCCGGAGGACGCCTCCCTGGTGGTGACGGCGCTTCCCGCCATGCAAGACGCCGTCTATGACGACGGGATGCTGCGCGTGCCGACCGCACAGGCCGAGGCCGTCGCCGCCATCGTCGCCGATCTGCCGGCCATCGTGCTGGAGCGAGGCAGGGCCGACACGCGACGCGCCGTCAACGCCAAACGCGACCAGGTCATCGGCGGCGGCTATCAGCACAATTTCGGCGGCACGGCGGGGATCCGGACGCTGGACCAGCGCAGCGAGTCCGACGCGATCAACTGGCTCGGCCTGAAGAACCTGGCCGACGCGGCGATCGCCGCCGGCAGCGGCGCCGATCCGATGCAGATCCGGGACGCCGGCGACGAGACTTTCACCGCCTCCGCGAATGTCGTGGCATCGGCGCTCGTTTCGATGGCGCAGTGGCGCGGCGCGGTGATGTCGCGGTCCTGGGCGCTCAAGGACGCGATCGCCGCGGCCGCCGACGCGGCGGCCCTCGCGGCGATCGACATCGAAACCGGCTGGCCAGGATGACCCCGCCGGATCTCGAATGCAGCTGGTGGCCGGACGTATGGTTCGGCGTGCGGCTCACCGATTGCTGCGCGGCGCATGACCTGTCGCCGCTCGACACGGCCTCGTCGCTCGAGCTTGGCGCCTGCGTCGTTCGGGCCATGGCGACGACGCATCCGGTGGCTGGCGCGGCGATCGGCGCAGTGATGGCGCTCGGCACCGCGATCTGGTGCGCTCTAACCTACGGTCCGCGCGGCAGGCGCCGTTAGCGCCTCCGCACCGCAAACCCTCAAGGCTCGCTCGCGCGGGCCTTTTTCTTTGCCGGCGCTCTGCCGGGCTCCCCCGCTTGTCAAAATGGAGACCACACCATGCCGGACATTTATCTGCACGGCCTTGAGACGATCGAGCGCAACGACGGGCCGCGCCCTGTCGAGACGATCGACACCGGTATTATCGGCCTGACGTTCACGGCGCCCGATGCCGATGCGACGCTGTGGCCACTTAACACGCCGATCGCAATCCACGGCTTTCAGGGCGGACCGAAGGGGCTCGGAACTGCTGGCACTGGTCTGGACATGATCGAGGGCATCTTCGACCAGGCGACCCGCGCATCGCAGACCATCGTCGGAGTGCGTGTGGCCGAGGGGGCGAGTCCGGCTGAAACCCGCGCAAACATTCTCGGGTCGTCGACCGCGCTCACCGGGATGCACGCCCTTCGCCAGGCTCAGTCGCTTTTGCAGTTGAAGCCGAAACTTTTGGTGGCACCCGGTTTCACCTCCACACGGCCGACCGACGGCATTGCATCGATCGCGGTCACCGCTCCGGGATCCGGCTATACCGAAGCGCCGACGGTGACCATCACGCGCGCCGGAACCGACACGACGGGCGTTGGGGCTTCGGCGATCGCCATCATCGACTCCACGACCGGCACCGTGACAGAAATTGTGCTGCTCAATCCCGGCGAGCAATATACCGCCGTCCCGACGGTGACCCTATCCGGCGGCGGAGGCGGCACCGGTGCCACGGCGACGGCCACCCTCGGCACCGTGAACAACCCGGTGGCGGCGGAGCTTTTGATTCTTGCCAACCGGCTTCGTGCCTGCGTCATCGTGGACGGCCCGAACACCACCGCCGAAGACGCTGTCGCTTACCGCATGGGCTATGCCTCCGATCGGATGCTGATCGTCGACCCCTTCGCCAAGGTCGCCAAGGGAGCGAGCATCGTGTCCGAACCGGCATCGGCTCGTGTTGCCGGGCTGCAGGCTCGCGTCGACTATGACGAGGGTTTCTGGTTCTCGCCGTCGAACCACGTCATCGAGGGCATTCTGGGGACGGCTCGGCCAGTCGAGCACTCGCTCAGCGATCCTTCTGTGGAATCGCAATACATGAACCGCAATGCGGTCGCGACCATCGTCCAGTCGCCGTCGGGTGGCTACAAATTGTGGGGCAGCCGGGTGCCCAGCGGCGACACGTTGAAGCTGTTCTGGTCGGTCCGCCGGTCGCATGACACGATTATCGAATCGATCGAGCGTGCTCATGAGCCTTACATCGACAAGCCGTTTTCGGTGCAGGTCCTCAGCGACATCGCTGAGACGGTGAACGCTGCGCTTCGCCGGTGGCAGGCTCTCGGGGCCACGCTCGGCGGTCGCGTCTGGTTGGACAGACTGCTCAATACCAAAGAGACCTGGGCAAGCGGCCACCTCTACGTCAGCTACGATGCGGAAGCGCCGGCGCCGATGGAGCACATCACCTTCGTCTTCAACCGGAACACCGGCTACTACGAGACGCTCGCAGAACAGGCCATCGCGGAAATCGCCCGCCTCTCCGGCCGCGCCCTTTAAGGGCGCGACTTCCACCCTTTCATGACGATCGGCCTGACGGCCAATGGATAAGGAGCAGATGGCATGCGCCATATTCTGCAGGGCTTCACAATGCACTTCGATGGGCTCGATTTCGGCATCGATACCGAGGAGGTGACGCTTCCCCTCCCGACGCCCGTCACCCAGGAATATCGTGGCGGAGGCATGGATCTGGGTTTGAACCTCGCCATGGCCGCGCTCGAAGCGCTCGAGCCGACGATCAAGCTCGCCGGGCACAACCCGGATATCCTGCGCAAGATGGCGCTCGGGCCGGGCCAAACGCGGCGCATCACGTTCCGCGGCGCATTCCTGACCGAGACGTCCGGCAGCTACGTCCCGCATGTTTGTGTCATCGAGGGCGCACCCAACGCCGGATCTCGCGACACATGGCAGCGAGGCGAAAAGTCCGGCCTCGAGTTCATGATGAACACGGTCAAGTACATGCGCTACGACGTGGCCGACGAGACCATCCACGAAATCAGCGCGTGGCCGGCAAAGCGGGTGATCGACGGCATCGACCAGCTTCGCGACATCAACCGCGCGCTCGGCTACTAAGCTTAGCGTTTCGTCTCCGCTCCCTCGACCATGAAGGAATATGCCATGGATGCCGGAACTCGTGTTCTCCGGTCGATTCCGCTCGACCAGGATGGAACCCCGAAAGACAAATCGCTCGCTCCTGCGACGCCATCCACCGACGGCGTAGTGCATCTTGACGTGGTCGGCGGCACGGCAAACGTGCCGAGGACGCCCGCTACCGACACGGCGATCCAGCCGCCGCCGGTGGCAAAGCCGAAGGCGCGATATCTCGGTAGCGCGCCGCGATCGACAGTCTATCGCCTCGTGATTCCGTTGGAGTACGACGGCAAGGAATATCGGGAGGTCACCATCCGGCGCCTAACCGGCGAGGATTTCGAACGATACGCGGCGTTCACTCAGCAGGGTGCATCGGAGAACGACGCCATGCTGAGCCTCATGACCGACACGCCGATCGATGTCATCCATGAACTCGACCTCGAGGATCGTCTCGAAATGACGGTGGCCGCTCGCCCTTTCATGCCCCGCCGATTCCAGATGATGTTTCCGGAAATGCCAGCCCTGGAGACCGGAGCGGAAGCGGCGACAGGGGAGGATACGTCCTCGAATCCTGGCACGACCTCATCGCCGACGGAGAACTTCGCGCAAGCTTCGCAGACTGGCCCGATTTCGCAGGCGTCGTAGCCTACGCATTTGGCTGGCCGCCAAGTGAACTCGCGCGAATGGATTTCCATACGCTCGTGACGCTCTGGTATCCGCGCGCCGCGGCGATCGTCCGACAAATCGAAACTCAGCGGATCACCGGAACGGTGGCCGGCATGGCGGAGATATTCGGTGGCCGCAAGTAAGGAAGCCAAGCTCATCATGAGCCTGGTCGATCATGTCACGGGACCTGGCAAGGCCATTGCCCGGTCTCTTGGCATGGTGGATCGTTCGGTTCGTTCGTTCGGCAGTGCGTCGATGGCGCCGGCACGCGCGGTCGGGCAGATGGGGCGGAGCTTCCGCCGCTCGGCGACCGATTCCGCCATGTTCTCCGCGGCGATCGGGCTCGGGGCGAGGAAGGCTGCCGAGAACGTCTATCAGTTCGAGAAGACCGGCAATGCGGCCGAAGCCATCGGCATGATGACAGAGCAGCAGCGCGAGGCGATCGAAGCCTACGGCCGAGTGCTCAACGTCGACTTCCCGTTCAAGAACAAGGACATCATGGAGGCGGCCGTCGAACTTCTTCGCGCCGGCTACACGTTCGAGCAGACCATGGGGTCGCTCAAGGATGCCCTGAATACTTCGCTTGCTGGCGACATCGGTCTCGGCCGGACGGCCGACATCCTGACCAACGTCGCGCAGGCAATGCGCCTGCCGATCGCAACGCAGCAGGAGACGGCCGAGACGACCAAGCGCGTTTCCGACGTCCTGGCCTACGCCGCGAATCGGTCGAACACCGACATCGAGAAGATGGGCATCACGTTCAAGTACGTGGCGCCGCTCGCTGCGGCGACGGGAATGTCGCTCGAGGAAATGGCTGCGGCGACCATGCTTCTCGCCAACAATGGCATCAAGGGCAGTGATGCCGGCACGGGCCTTCGGTTTGCGTTGGGCCGTATTCTGAAGCCGAGCAAAGAGGCGTCGAAGGCACTCGATCTGCTCAACATCGATCTCGGCAATTTCATCGAGGGTGCTCGCCGGATCAATGCGACTGATGTGGTGTCGCAGCTTTCCCTCGACGGCATCGACGCCAGCGGGATGGAAAAGCAGATCCAGAAGATCCTCGACGACCCGGCCGACAAGCTGAGCCCGGCTAAGCTGACCGGCAAGCTGACGGCATTCATTTCGGAAGCGCTGGGCGCCGAAGATCTGATCGACAAGGACGTCTTGTCCAACAACCTCTCGGAAACCCTGACCGTCCTTGGAACGCAGATCGACTTCAAAGGTCTGCTCCGGTCTCTGCGGGACAATCCGCAATCGCAGGCTCTCATTCCGACGATCTTCGGCGTTCGTCACGGGCCGAAGATGATGGCTCTCATGGCCGGTGACATGGATGGCACCCTCGCTGCGCTCGAGGAGAAGTATCGCGGCGCCGCGGATCGCATGTCCAAGATCCGCATGAAGGGCGTCGTCGGTGATGTCGCTCGCTTCGTCGCGGTCATGGACAACCTGACGATGACCCTGTCCGATTCCGGCGTTCTGGAATCTGCGCGCAAGGCGTTGCAGGGCATGGCCGTTGCCATCGCCAAGATCGGCGAGACGAATCCGAAAGTTCTTGAGCTCGGCACTTACGCATTGCTGGCGCTGGCGACAATCGCGCCGCTCGGCTTTGCCATGTCCGGCGCAGCGGCGGCGGCTGCGCTTCTTCTCAATCCGATCACCGGCATCGTAGCGGCTCTTGGCACCCTGGTCGCGTTCAACTTCAGCGCGATCAAGGACTTCTTCTCCGTTTTCTCATCGTCTTTCGCGACGGGGATTGATGCGGAGATCGTCGGTCGTTTCCGGGATCTCAGCTCCGCCATCGGCGACTTCTTCACCCAGCCGTGGGTCACCGGCCAGAATGCCGATGCTTTCGGCCAGTTCGCTCGCAATATGGGGA
This sequence comes from uncultured Aurantimonas sp., assembly GCA_947488615.1. Classification (GTDB taxonomy): domain Bacteria; phylum Pseudomonadota; class Alphaproteobacteria; order Rhizobiales; family Rhizobiaceae; genus Aurantimonas. The sequence continues at coordinate 68,582 of CANKZU010000004.1, read as the reverse complement.
TCGGCCTCGCCGATGGCGTGAACCAGGCCTATGAGGCAATCGGCAGATTGAAGGAAGTTGGAGCGGCCATCCGCGGCTTTGCGCAAGGCGCGTGGGCTGACATGGGGCCGAAGGTCGCGGTCGGGATGGAAAGCCTGAAGGCTGCGCTATCCGGCTTCGTCATGCCGAAGGTCGATGGACTGGCATCGCTGGCCACCTCGGTTGTGGATTTTGCCGAACGGGCGTTGCCGTATCTGAAGCCCGCGGCTTTTGCCGGGCTGGATCTGATCGCGGCCAGCTTCAACACCCTTGCGAGCGGAGCGGGGGCCGTATCTCGCGTTCTCGGCGGCGTCACCTCCGCTTTCGTGGAGTTCAACAGAGGGCTCTACAACGCGATCGACCCGGCCGCTCTGGAAGCAATCAGCAACGGCCTGACGAGCGTCTTCGGCGGGATCAGCACCGGCCTGTCGCCGCTGAGAGCGATGTTCGATTCCATCGACATCGATCTTGGCAGCTTTGCCGCCAACGCGGGAGCGAAGGTCGGCGAGGGCGTCTCAGCGATCATCAATGCGTTTGCGGGCATCGCCGGCTGGGCGCCCGACTTTGCCGGGATCATCGGCGCCGTGAGGTCTCTGGCATCGGCAATCGCGGCAGCAGTGGACACGATCGTCGGCGCGGTGGGCAGGGCCATTGACGCTCTTGCCCGCCTTGCGAACGCCAAGGCTGGGGCAGGAACAGTAGCGCAGGGGATGTTCGGCGCCCCTGGGGTTTCATCCGGGAAGCCATCGACGCCACCGTCCGGTGGAAGCCTTATCGGATCCGCCGTGAAGCCAGCCGGTCGCCGCAAGAGCGGCGGTCCGATGCGGGCAGCCATGCCGTACCAGCTTCACGAGAATGAACTGGTGACGCTCGGGCGCAACAGCTACGTGACGCCGGCCAGCCGGATCGTTGAGGATGGCGGCGGCAGATCCGCCCCCATGCGGGGCGGGACGACCGTGTATCAGACCTTCAACAATACGTTCCCGATTACCGGCGCGCAGGATCCGGAAGCCGCCGCTCGAAAGATCGGAGGACTTCTGCAGGGGCAGCTCAACCGCTCCCGGCAGATATCCATGGAAGACCGGGCGATCATCTAAGGAGGTCCGCCGATGCTTATGGCTCTCGGGCCTTTCCGCTTCACCGTCCCGACGTTCACGGCCGACACTCTCGACCGGCAAACGTCGGGGCGTGTGGCGCACCAGAACGTCATCGGCGCCCCACCGCCCACGCACCTCCTGGGGCCGGGTCCGTCGACAATGACCCTCAACACGACCTTCCATCCGCTTCACCTCAATCGTGCCGGCGGATTGATGCTCGACGCGGTGCGGGCAGCATGCGCGCTGCAAACACCGCTCATGTTCGTCAGCATTGTCGGCCGGGTTTTCGGCCGGTGGGTGATCGAAAGCGTCGACAGCTCGGAAACCCTGTTTGCTCCGAATGGGCGAGCGCAGACGGTCACGGCCACCCTCAAGCTCACCCGATATGTCGGCCGTAGCGGGGTCTTCTGATGCCACGGCCGTTCTTTCAGATTCTGCAGGGCGAGAGCGACGTCACCAAGCGCGTCGGGCGCGGCAATATCTCTTTGACCATCACCGATGGGGTCGGCGGCAACGCTGACACCATACAATTCATGATCGATGATCAGAACGGGATCATCGCTCCGCCAGAGACCGGTGTCGAGTTGCGCGTCTTCGGCGGTTATGTCGATCAGATAAGGGACTTCGGTATCTACGTCGTCGACTCCGTCGAGCTGGCCGGCTGGCCTCAGACAATCAGCGTCACTGGCCAGTCTGTCGGTGCGAAGACCGACAACAAGACGGCCCGCAAGCAGGGGTACAAGAAATCGGAGTTTCCCACCTACGGCGATGTGTTCTCGCTCCTGGCCGGGCGCGCCGGTCTGACGCTGGCAATAGATAGCGAGCTGAAGTCGAAGCCTCTCAAATTCGAGGCTCAGGCCGAAGAGAGCGACATCGCCTTCGCGACGCGCATCGGCAAGAAGATCGGCGCTGCGGTCACGGTGAAAGACAAACGCCTCGTGGTTGTAAGACGTGGTGCCGGGAAATCGGCCACCGGAAAGCGGCTACCGGTCATTTACGTGATCAACGGAACGAATGTCCTCAGCTACAGCGTGTCGATCAAGGACAAGCCGAAGCACAAGACGGTGAAGGCGACCTGGTTCGATCGCGCCGAGGCGAAGACGAAGGACGTCGTGGAGCAGTCCTTCGGTGAAGGGCCGGAGTTTCTGATTCGCGAGCCGTTCGCCGACGAACAGGAGGCAAGAGAGGCGGCGAAAGCGAAGGCCGCAGATCTGAAGCGAGGCGTCGGGACGGCAACGTTCACGATCAACGGCAATCCGTTTGCGATGGCTGAGGCAGATGTCGAAGCCTACTACATCCGCTCGCTTGTCGACGGGACGTGGCGGGCCAAAACGGTCACGCATAATTGGGGCGCGGACGAGACCTACAAGGTCACGGTGGCCTGCGAGGCGCCGGAGGACGGGCCGACGAGTATCCAGCCAGCCCTGCCGAAGTTGAGCACCGTGCCAATCCCGACGCCTCGGCCCGGATAGGAGCGAACATGAAGGTCACCCACGAGAGCAACGGAGCAACGACCTATCAGACGACGCAGGGCGACATGCTCGATGCCATCGCCTTCCGCCACTACGGCACGCACGAGAAGACGACGGAGCTGCTCCTCCTTGCAAATCCCGGCGTCGAGGATCTGCCTGTCGTTCTGCCCCTTGGCACCCGGATCATCCTGCCGGTTCCGCCGGTCCGGAACAATGTCCAAGAGGTGATCCGTCTTTGGGACTGATCGTACCGCCACCCCCACAGCAACTTGAGCCCGGCCATTGTGCCGGGCTTTTTTGTGACCTTCCCACATCGGAGAGTGACCATGATCGACTTCGGAGACTTCCGGGGTGCGGCGAAGCGTCTCGACGACATCGATATCCCGCGCATCGGCGCGACGATCGGCGTTGGCGAAGACGAGATCCACGCCGTCATTGACGTCGAGACCGGCAACGGCAAGGGCTTCGATGCGCGCGGACGGCCGAAGATGCTGTTCGAGCCGCACATCTTCTACCGCGAGCTGCCAAAGGCCAAGCGGCAGGAGGCGGTCGCCGCCGGGCTCGCCTATCCGAAATGGCGCCGCGATTATCCGTCGGACAGCTACCCGCGCCTTCGGGCGGCGATGAAGATCGACCCGGTCGCGGCACTGCGCTCCTGCTCCTGGGGGCTTGGGCAGGTGATGGGCTTCAACCACAAGATGGCCGGCTACGACACCATCGAGGCGATGGTGCGGGCGTTCATGGAGGACGAGGAGCATCACCTCGCGGCGATGGTCGACTTCATCAAGTCGGCCGGTCTGGACGACGAGATCCGCCGACACGACTGGAGCGGGTTCGCGCGCGGCTACAACGGCAGCGGCTATCGCCAGAACCGCTACCACCTCAAGCTCGCATCGGCCTTCGCCAAATGGCGCAAGCTGAAGGACACGCCCTGGACGCCGGCCCTGGCCGAGAATGACAACGCCCGGATCGACGCCAGCGCGGCGGCGCTCGGCCGCGGCGAGAAGGGCGACGCGGTGCGTGCCCTCCAGCGCGATCTGGCCGCTCTCGGCTTCTACGCCGCGTCGATCGACGGCGATTTCGGTCCCGCGACCGAGGCGTCCGTGAGGGCGTTCCAGGCGGCGAATGGCCAGCTTGTCGACGGATGGGCGGGCGATGCAACGCTGCAGGCGATTGCCGCCGCACTTGTCGCCGCCGCCAAACAGCCCGAGCCGTCTGTGCCTCGGACTATCGAGGATCACCTCACCACCATCGAAACCACGGTCGCCCGCGAGATCGCGGCGATCCGTTCAGCAGCCTAGAGGAGACTGTCCATGCCCACAGTCCGAACCATCATCGAAGGAGAGGTCCGCAGGGCGGTCTCCGATGCGGCGGCGACTTCCTATTTGAAGATTCAGCCGAGCGACGTGACGGCCGTGACCGAACGGGTGGTCAAAGAGGTGGGCCCCGCGCTCGAGCATCTGACCAACGCCGAGTCCTGGTGGCGTAGCCGGGTGATGATCGGCTCGATCGGCACCATCATCACCAGCGCGTTTGGGCTCTATGGCCTGTTCGCCGCCGGGGTCACCGATGGCGAGCTGTACGCCGCGCCGATCGCGGCGAGCATCGGAGCAGGCTTTGCGATCTACGGCCGGTTGATCGCCCGCAAGCCGCTCGGGCGCTGACAATGGGGGAGGTCAGGACAGAGCCGGTTACAGCCCAACACATCCCCCGCTGGGATGATTTCCGGGAAGGGGCGCGGCCGTCGCGTGGTTTGGTGCCCGGCTCATTCCGGGTAGACGGTCCGGATGAGGATGGTGACTACGACTTCCACTATTGCTGCCCATGCGGCTGTGGTCGCATCGGCATGCTTTTCGCCGGGAAGGGCGCGAAGCCATCCTACAGCCCATCGTGGAACTGGAACGGTTCCGTCGACAAGCCGACCCTGACGCCGAGCGTTCACCACGTCGGGCACTGGCACGGCTTCCTCACCGACGGCGTCTGGAGGCCGGTCTGATGACGTGGGCGCGCTGGACGCTGTCGGCGCTCGCCGTCTTTGCCGTCATCGCGTTCTTCGGATGGATGGCGAGCGATGCGGCCGCCGCGCCGCATCCGCAAGAACCACCGCGACGCTTGAGCGATATTCCGTGCGTTCGTGTTCTTCCGTTCGATCCAGACGCGACGGATGTTCGGGTTCGGGCCTATGCCAATCTGCCGCGATGCGTCCGATTGCTGCCGTGGGCACCGATGACGAGGGGGCAATAAATGCCGGACGGGATCACTGAGGTTTATCTGCAATACGGCGTCCTCGGAGTCACGGTCCTCGTCATGGCTGGCGTTATCTTTGTGCTCTACCGCGACCTCAAAGCATCCGAAAAGGAGCTGCGCGCGACGGAGAAAGCCCGCGTTGAGGATGTTCGGCCGGTCGTCACCGCTCTTGAGGCAAACGCGCGCGCGCAGGCGGCCATGACCGTAGCTCTGGACAACCGGTCTCGCGCGTCGGACTCGATCGCTGCGGGTTTGTCGCAGGTGACCACCGAACTGGAACATCTGCAGAAAGCCGTGGATTCGCTCGAAAGGCGATCGACATGATTTCGCTCAGGAAATGGATCTGCGGATATGCCCCCCATCCAAGATTTCAGGAGGGTGGCGTGAGCGATGCAATCGCCAAAAACATCGCGGCGTCCCGGCAGGCGACGGCCTCTGCGCTCGATAGCATCGAACGTTCACAAGAGACCTACGAGACGGTTGAAGGGCTGCTCCGGCGATTGGAAGTGAAGAAGCCATGATCTCAAAAATAGCTCGTCACAAGATGATCTGGATCGCGATCAGCCTGTCCCTGATCTACTGGATTATGGCAGCGATCGCGCCGGTCGACATCACCCTCGAATCTCTCAATTGGATCTTGGTCGCGACGGCCACCGTCGTCACAATCGCCTATGCGCCCGTGGCGATCGGAGCCGTGGCGAGTGGCCGGCCGGATCGTGTCGAACAACTCGTGCTCGGCATCGTCTGCTCGTGGGGCGCGACCATCGCGATGAGGACCTGGTCGGGCGTCTGGCGCTTTCTCGATCAGCCGGATTGGATGGCGTCGAGCCGGATCTTCGGCTTCTTCATTTACATTTCGATCTTGGGGGGCGTGCTGCACATCACAGCGCCAGGAGCGGCCGACGGTGTGATTCCCCGTAAAAATTGGGTGATGCTGGGGCTGGCTATCGGGTCCGGCGCACTGATTGCCGGCTTCTTCATCGGTGCCAAGTGGGGAAGGATGTTGATCGACTGATCTTACACCCGCCTCTGCTGACCTACGCAAACCGCTGACCCTTCGGGGTCGGCGGTTCTTTTGCGTTCTGTGCCTATCTTCTCCGGGATGTGCAATCTCTACTCCATCACCAAGGGCCAGGCGGCGATCCGCGAGTTCACGCGGGCGATGCGCGATAGGACAGGCAATCTGCCGTCGCTGCCGGGCGTCTTTCCGGACTATCCGGCGCCGGTGGTGCGCAACGGCGACGACGGCGAGCGCGAACTGACGATGATGCGCTGGGGCATGCCGTCGCCGCAATTCGTCCTGAAGGGCCGCAAGACCGACCGCGGCGTCACCAATGTGCGAAACGTCAAGTCGCCGCACTGGCGCCGCTGGCTGGGGCCGGAGCATCGTTGCGTCGTGCCGTTCACCAGCTTTTCCGAATACGACACGATCGAGGGCAAGAAGGTGCCTGTGTGGTTCGCGCTCGACGAGTCCCGGCCGCTCGCCGTGTTCGCCGGGATCTGGACGAACTGGACGTCGACGCGGAAGCTGAAGGAGGGCGAGGTCAACGCCGACCTCTACGCCTTCCTCACCTGCGAGCCCAACGCCGAAGTCGGCGCGGTGCATCCGAAGGCAATGCCGGTGATCCTGACCGAACCCGAGGAGATCGACGTCTGGCTGCGGGCGGAGTGGTCGGAGGCGTCGGCACTGCAGCGGCCGTTGCCGGACGGGGCATTGCGGGTCGTGGCGAAAGGCGAGCGGAGGGATGAGGGGGTAGCGTGACCAGGCGCGTCTGATTCTACAGGACCAAGCGCAGCAACGATCTTCCTGCAGGATGCGCCGCGGTACCAAATGTGACCCCGACTATGCTGTCGCCGGAAAGCCGTGGTCTACATGGTGCAATCAGGTTTCAAATGCCTTGGATGCTCATCGCCATCCCGTCACTCAATCCGTCTCGAAAAGGCTATAAGGCGGTCCTGATTGAGCAAACCAGTCTAGCATCCTCTTTTTGGAAAGGGCAGCATGCGGCTTTTGGGAGCAGGCTATTGAAACGTAGGCCGTTGAAATTTGAGCATGTTTGGCCGCACGGCTCGTCACGAATTACCGCTCTCGAACTTCGAAGCCTTCCGGACCCTGAATTCGATAGACTTAAGGCTGCATTTCGAAAAAGAATCGAGAGGAATCCAGAGGCAAAAGCTAAAGCTGCGGTCCGGAAAATTGAAAAGAAGCGTCGGACCGAGCCGAGGTCACGCTTCACGAAGGCGATGCTTACCGCGACCCCGAAGGCCAATGCCATCTTGGACGCATTTGTGCCGGATCGGCAGCTGAGATGGCTCCGGGCGAAGAAGCGGAGGGAGGGCGTCAGGATTGTCTGCGAAAACTTTTCCTTGATCGACAACCCGAACGACACGTTGGAGACTCTGCGGAAAATAGCGGAAGCCGACTGCAACGCCGTCGGGTATCGGATCGATTTTGAGGATCTGTACGTCCTGGACGTCGCGCCATTTCTAGTATTTGGCATCATGAGAGAAGGTATGGCTCCCATGACGAAGGGCGGCTATGTCAAGGGGCCCACCAGAAAGGTCCTTGAGGCTGTCGGTCTTCGCGAATTTCTGCGCATGAAGCCATTCGGCCGGATGAAAATGGACGATGTCTGGCCGCTGCCAGTGGGGCAACGCCGTAGTGGGGGATCCTCATCATCGAAGAAAATAGCCCTTGAACCTTCAACCGTCGAATTCCAAGCGGACCGGATCGCAAAGAGAGTGAACGAATGGCTCGGACTTCCGGAAGAGCCAATGAAGCTGACTGAGCACGGCCGCGGTCGCTTGAAGAGCATGGTTACAGAGACACTCAACAATGCCGAGCGCCACGGGCGCTCTGAAGGTGACGGTGAGTGGATCGTTGCAGGCTATATGGCGCGGCGCAGCAGCGAAGATGAGCCTCATCTTGCGTTCACGCATGTGTGTCACCTGACCTTTTTGAACCTGGGGCGGCCGATAAGCCAGACGATTATGGATGGGCCGCGCGAGATAACGGAGCAAATCGGCCGTTATTGCCATTTGCACCGATCGTCTGGTAGGAGCGCGGCCACATTGGCGACAGTTTTTGCAGTCCAGGATGGAATCTCGAGGTTCCTGCAAAACCATACCCAGCCAAGCGGCGGTACCGGTTTGATGGACATTCTAGAGTTCGCAAACGAGATCGGTAGGTCTCCAACCGCTGCCCTGGGTCCTAAAGTGGCCATTGTATCGGGAGGTTCCTATATCCGGTTTGAGGCCCCCTATAATGAGGGGTTTGGCTCTCGGGAGGATGATCGCCGGCTACAGTGGTTCAACCCGAACAATAATGTGGCGGAACCGCCGGACACCGATTATGTAGCGGACTTACCGGTCGAATTTCCGGGTACCCTGATAACGATGCGCTTCATCTTGGATCAGTCGATCCAAGCCGCGGGCAAGTGAGATGTTTGACCACATGATAAACCTCGGTGTTCTCGCGGAGAGTGGGCGCGTGCGCAATTTGTCGGGGAAGGAGCGGGGAATTGCGGCGCGGCAGGCTCTGGGCATCGATGCACTAGACGTTGCGCCTGGGACGGTGGAGGTGGTGGTTCCGGATTACCTCGATGCGATTTCCCCTTCCTATTTTCAGGGCCTTTTTTCGCAAAGCATCGCACGGCTCCAGGGACGCGACGGATTCCTAGGGAAATACCATTTCAGAGCATCTGATGAGCTGAAGCAGTGGATCGAAATCGGAATCAGAAACGCCACTTCGAGCAGAGCGCCGCTCATTTGATGGTGAAATGGAGAGCTTAGAAGCGCTGGCCGCCGTAGTCGCGCTATTGGTTTCGGTTATTACCTACGTTCATACCAGAGGCGTCGAAAAACGGCTGGGCAAGCAGGCTGATCGTCGGGATGCCTTTGACCGGTGGATCGGCCGGCCGGTCGAGACGCATCTTGAGCAGCTCATCCATACCATCTCAGCTTTGGTGACAACAGCGCGTGTTAATTCCGCTGATCGAGCACGCAGAACATCTGAGCTGAGCTCCGTACAAAACAACGCATTTTTGCCTGAACTCGACGATTTCGACGCACTTTGCGGCAGCAAAGAAGATGCGGTCGTCAAGCGAATCCAATCTTCCGTATCAGATGCAGTAGATGCCATTCTTGACCAACTCAATGCGCTCGATGCCGATCTGTCCGCCGCAGAAGTTCGCGCCATCATTTTGAGCATCAATCACGTGAAGCAGCAGCTCCGTTCAACAGTTCAAGCCGAACTCACCAGCGAGCGCTTGGGCGTGTAGCGGGCCGTACTTCGCTGCCGTGCAGAGCCGACGATGCTCTTGATCAGCTCGGGCGGCTTCCTCGTTTTGGGGAATGGACGGCGTACCTCTCTCGGGCTGTAATCTGCTATTGGCCCATCCCTTGACGCTGACCTCCTTGCTGCCGCACCGGTCGCTATATATGGCGGGTCCGACCATTCAACCGGAAAAGCAGTGGCGCTCCCGGCATCGCGCATCACGGCTCCAGGATTCGCGTCGCCGTGTCTGGCTGGTGCTGATATCCGGTCTGTCGCTCGATCTCCCGCATGACGGCATTCCAGCGGTGCGCATCGGCTTCAGCGTCTGCCACCTTCGCCAGCCGGCGTTTGTCGCGAGCGGCCACCCACGCTCCCTGCGCCCCGTGCATCGTCACCAGGACAGTTGCCTCGCGGCGGATCTCCGGCGGGCGGCGGAGAAGGCGGGCGAGCAGGCGCCGGATCATCGCCGTGCGAAGGGATCGCCCGCCATCGGGACGATCGTCGGGTTGGCGCCGACGCGATATTCCAGCTTGCGGCTGCCGCAGCGGGCGCATTTCAGCGGGAACACCCGCCCGACATAGACCGCGTCGCGGCCGAACAGTCTGGCGAGCTCAGCGGTGTCGACGTCGAGCGCGCGACCGCACCAATCGGGACCGAGCGCCGCGCCGCAATAGACCGACAGGTGCATGCCGGCATCGATCAGATCGCCGAGTGTCTCGATGACGATCGGCGCGCCTTTTTCGACGGGCGCGATCATTCGTCGCTCATCTCTGAGGGCAGTTCGCCGTGGCGCGCCAGGAAGACGGGTTCGTCCGTCGTTTCGCCCGTCTCATCATCAGCAACCTGGCGAAATGCGACCACGCCAGCATATCGCTTTGCGTCCCGCTCGGCGCGGGTAATCGCCTCGCTGTCCGATCGACATTGCGTGGCAGGCGCGGCCCTCAACCTGCGTCCTTTCCGTTCGAAGGGCTGGACGACGTAATAGGTCTTCTCTGTCATCGTCCGCACCACTTGTTGCCCTGGTTCGGCCAGGGCTGTGACAGGTGTTCCTCGATCAATACCTGGCCAGCATCGCGGCCGTCGGCAAGGCGGACCCTGGCAAGCTCCCGGCCATATTTTCCCTTCCCGCCTGTCCATTCGATCGTGTAGCCGCCGCCCATCAATTCTCGGAGCCGATCCCGCGCCTTGATCCCGATGCGCTTCTCTTTGGCACATTCCGGGCTGCTGATCTCTGGTGTATCGACGCCGAGTGCGCGCCACTTCACGCCGCGCTCCCATCCGGTGTCGCCGTCGACGATGCAGGTGAGCTTGCGGGCGGCGCGATCTCCGCCGGAGCAGACCGGAATGCTGTGGGCGAGTGTTTGGCCAGTGAGAGCAGCTACGAGCAATGCACTCGTGATGAGGTGTTTTAGCATCCGATCTCCGCCCGAATCTGGTCGACCTGGGCTTTCGAGCTGCAGACGTTCTCACACGGTATGCCGTCTTTGTCTCGATCAGCGCCGCTATAACCGCCGCACCACATCTCGACAGCCTCCCGGCAAGATGACACGGCCTTGCAGCTGCGACGCTGAGCAAGTCGGATCTCGTCCAATCGCTCGGCTGCCGATGGTGTCGGTTGTATGATTCCAGCATTGGCGGAACCGGCACTGGCGACGAGGACGATGGTGAAGAGAATCGCGGTTAGAGACATGGGCACCTCCGGCTGATGCCGGATCATGCCCAATAGATACCCGGACGTGCAACCTCAGACCGAATGGAGGGCAAGGCCATGGCATTCGCGAGGTACGGTTTGACAATTTCCCTGTAAGTCTTTGAACTTCGACCCGAGGTTTGACACATCTCGCGGAGCAACCCTTTGCGATAGCTGGATTATGGCGGGCATCATAATCCGCGTGTCGGGGGTTCGAGTCCCTCCTCCGCTACCATTTATTTATCATATAGATCAGTAGTTTAATAGCAAATAACGCCAGCACACTCCTGGTTCCATGTTGCGGCATGTTGCAAGCTAGCTCCCCTGGTTTCCAAGGGTTTCCGTTAGACCACAGCGAGTTCATGCGACATGGCGATCGGTTCACCGAGCGACGCCGCGGCCGCCGCCTGACCAGATAGTGCCAGAGCTTCTCCGGCTGTTGAGCAGCTTTGTAGATAACGGCGTAGATCGTCTCGGTGACGAGAGTGCGCAGCTTCGGCTCGGTGTTTCGCTTGAGCCAGCCGGCGATCTGCTCGGGCGACCAGCCTTCGGTGAGGCGGTCGGTCACGAACTGGCGCAATCTTCTGTCGCTCTCAAGTATGGCGTCACGCCGCCGTCGCTCGAGATAGGCTCCGTCGGCCTGACGCGGCGAATACCCGCCACCTGGGAGACGGTTTCGGCGCAGTCCCCGGCTGATCGTGTCGGGGGAACGCCCGAGCGCCCTGGCCATGGAACTTCCTGAGGTCCCGGCGGCCTTCAGCGCGGCAAGCTGCTCCCTTTCCCAAGTGGAAAGGTGCGAATAGGATGGCATGGCAACACTCCCGAATGGTCTAGACAGCCCGCCGATTCCACGTCGGCTAGGGTGTGTTGCACCTCGTGCTGGAACTCAGGAAGGGTCCAATAATCTCCACTTATCGGACCCTTGCATGATGCAGCTGGTGTCGCGAAAGGAGAGGAGCCGCACAGGTGTATGAAAAGCGAACGAAGAAGTGGCTCGGTTTGTCTGAACAGGCTCGCGGGTTTGATAAGTGGATGGTCTGCCGGGTTTAAGCCGCTGCGAGAAGCGGCTGTTTGAAGTAGGCGTGGTCCGGTGTTTTCCGGCCCAGGCTCGAATGTGGGCGTCGTGCGTTGTAAAAGTTGAGATAGCGGCCGATCGATGTGCGGGCATGGCTGACGGTCTCATAGGCCCGAAGATAGACCTCCTCGTATTTGATGGATTTCCAGAGCCGCTCGACCCGCTTGCGGCCGACATTGGCGCCTTCATCCGCCAGTTCGGCGTGGATCCGTGGTGCGCCGTAGGTCTCTTTCGACGCCCCGTGGATCTTGGCGGTCCGCTCAGTCAAGGCTGCATCGGCGACGGCACGGTCGGACGGCGCGCGGCGGCTCCAAACATAAAACCCGCTGCGTGAAACGCCCATGAGCTTCGCCATCATCTGCACGGGAAAAACGGCCTGGTTCGTGGTCATGAATTCGAAGACCCCGACGATGTCACGTCGTTCCGAGCGAACCAGGCCGCGGCCTTTGAGAGGATGTCGCGCTCCATCCGAAGCTGGCGGTTCTCCTTGCGCAGCCGCCGCAACTCTTCGCGTTCCAGACTGGTTGGACCGTCACTCCGGGCACCTTCATCGATCCCGGCCTGCCGGACCCACAAGGCAATGGTCGCGGCACAAGGTTCGAACTCACGTGCAAGGGTCTCGATGCTGCGACCGGCATGAGCCAACGCAACGATCTGATCCCTGAAGTCCGCAGGGTACGGGTTCCTCGTTCTCGGCATGGGGACACCTTTCTATGAAAGCCGATTTGTGTCCACGGAACCGGGGGAACTCCAAATTATGCCGTTATCGTCGTCCCCGCGCTCACCGCTCCGATCAGCTCCGAACGCGACGGCGCAAGACACATCCATTCAAGGGTTCAGTATTGGTTGCCGATCGGGGGCCAATTTTCCGCACGGACGGGTAAGAGCGCCGCCGTCCGACGCTTGGAATGAGATTTAGACGGGATTTCCCGGCCTTGCGATCGAACGTGGTGTTTGGCGATGCCCTCCGTTCTGCGATTCAGAGGATTTGCAGCGCGGCACCTGTAGCCGATGACGTCGACGTGAACATTTCAGGATGGACTGATTCCAGCGAATCCAGTACCCGGATGCCAATGACGATCTCTAAGCACCCCTTGCAAGCGATAGGCAGGCTGTTCGCCGCAGCGCTGTTCTGCGTGGCAGTGCTGTCGTCCCAGATGGCGCACGCGTTGCCGCATTCGGGCGATCGCGAATTTGCAGTTTCCATCGTCGGTCCATCGGCTGATCAAGTTGCCGAGGATCATGTCGCTTCGGTCGCGAACGATGCCGCCAGCTACGCCGACAAGCATCCGCCCAAGGCGACGGGCGACAAACACAACGATCACTGCCCGCCGGCTTCGATGCCGGACCTGTTGGCGGAAAATCACCTGGACTGGCCCGCCAACTGGATTCCTGGTTGGCACGTCGTCGAATTGGTGGGAAGCCAGGTTCCCGCCGGCGAAAGACCCCCGCGAACCTGATCTGACGGCGCCGCCGCGCACCCTATGATGTTCGCATGCCGTTCCTGACGGACCGGACATCGCCTCGGATGAGTCCGCCTCACGCCCAAGGCGTCTGGTGTTCTCGCGTCCCCACATTTTTGAACTTCATCGTATCGACCGGCCCGTGAATGGCTGGCGAACGGTAAAGTTCGCCCGTTAGGTCCTTTCAATGATCCGCTTCATGATTGTCGGCTTGCCCGGCCTGCTTCTGGCTGGCTGCGCGACAAGCGAACCCATGGGTTTGCCGCAAGTTCTCACATACCCCTCACCGGAAGATCCCTCCGCGGCGGTCCGTAGCGCCGATTACCGCTCCGTCATCGGCGGCTATTCCAGGCGCAGTCCAGCCGAGCCACGCGGATGGCGCCGATCCGGCGTCGAAATCGCGCCGGTCGGCGAAGCTGCCGAGACACGGGAGGAGACGTCCAAATGATACGTCTTCTTCGCAATGCGGCCATTGCCGTCGTGCCGCTCGTCATCTCCGGTTGCGTTGCCATCACCGAGGACTTCGATCCGAAGCTCGGCTTTGCGATCGTGCAGAATCAGACCGCGGCGACCCTCGGCAAGGAAACTGCCTGGGTCCAGAACCAGGCCGAGGCGGCTGCCGTCACCAAGCGCGTCAGCCGGCTCCTGGCGAACAAGACTGTCGGGGTCGAAACGGCGGTGCAGGTCGCGCTCTTGAACAACAAGAGCCTGCAGGCCGCCTATGCCGATATCGGCATGTCGGTTGCCGATCTCTGGCAGGAGAGCCTGCCGGTCAATCCCAACCTGTCGGTCAGTTACGCCGGCATCGGCGCGCTTCGAACCGTCGAGGGGCTGATCGCGGCCAACGTCATCAGGCTGATGACGCGTGAACGGCGACTGGACGTCTCCGAGGTTCGCGTTCTTCAGGCGCGGCTGCGTGCTGTCGAGAGCACGCTCGCACTAGCCTCGCAGACGCGTGCCGCATGGATCGAAGCGGTCGGCGCATGGGAAACCGTCGCCTACATGAACCGGGCGAAGGTAGCCGCCGATGCGGCCGCCGAGCTTGCCACCGAACTCGGGAAGACGGGGGCCTTTCCGAAGATCGATCAGGCTCGTGAGCAGGTGTTCTATGCGGAGTTGACCGGCCAGACCGCCGAGGCGCGACTGGCCGCGCAACTCGCCAAGGAGCGGCTGATCCGGCTGATGGGGGTCTGGGGAGGGAACCTGTCGTTTGAGGTGCCGAACGCGCTACCGAGCCTGCCGCGCAAAATCCAGACCCGCAACGCCATCGAGGCCGAGGCGCTGCGCGACCGCGTCGACCTGCAGGTCGCCAAGCTCGAACTTGATGCACTGGCGCGATCCTACGGTCTGACGAAGGCCACGCGCTACGTCTCCGATCTCGAATTGGCCGCCGGGCTCGAGCTTGAAGAGGAAGTCGAAGAGGGCGAGGACGGCAGCGAGAAAAGCACCAACAAGCTCTCAGGAATCCTCGAGGTCGGCCTGGAAATTCCGATTTTCGATAGTGGTCAGGCACGGCTTCGCAAGGCTGAGTTCGCGTATCTGCGCGCGGCGAATGTCTTGGCGGCCAAGGCTGTCGATATCCGCTCGGAAGCCCGCTCCGCCTACAAGGCTTACCGCTCCCGATACGATATCGCCAGGCACTATCGATCGAACGTCATACCGCTGCGCACGACGATCGAGAAGGAAGCGATCCTCACTTATAACGGGATGATCTCCAACACGTTCGACCTTTTGGCCGACACCCGGGCCAAGCTCGCCTCGATCATCCTCTCCGTCAACGCCAAGCGCGCCTTTTATCTCGCCGATGCCGGGCTGGCCTCCGCCGTCTATGGCGGCGGCGAGATCGAATCGGGTGGTGGTGTCGAAATGGCGGCCGGCGACGGCGATTGAACGGAAGGAACCAGACAGATGTTTTCCAGAAGACAATTCATTGGCGCCGGTGCGGCGCTGGCCGGAGCCACCGTATGGTCGAAGACCTCGGCCATGGGCTTGCCGGAAGCACCGATCATGGAAGAGGCCGCGACGCAGCCGCCGCTGATGCCGACGGCGGGGCCGGACTACAATCCCGTGGTGACGCTGAACGGCTGGTCGTTGCCGTTCCGCATGAACAACGGGATCAAGGAGTTCCATCTCGTCGCCGAACCGGTCGAGCGGGAGATGGCGGATGGCATGACTGCCTATTTGTGGGGCTACAACGGCCAGTCGCCCGGCCCGACGATCGAATGCGTCGAGGGCGATCGCGTCCGCATCTTCGTCTCCAACAAGCTTCCCGAGCATACGACCGTCCACTGGCACGGGCTGATCCTTCCCAACGGGATGGATGGCGTGGCCGGGCTGACCCAGCCGGCGATCCCGTCGGGCAAGACGTTCGTCTACGAGTTCGACGCGCTGAAGAGCGGCACGTTCATGTATCACCCGCACGGGGACGAGATGGTGCAGATGGCGATGGGGATGATGGGGTTCTTCGTCATCCACCCGAAGGATCCAACCTTCATGCCCGTCGACCGCGACTTCGTGTTCCTGCTGTCGTCCTATGACATAGACCCCGGCTCATACCTGCCGAAGGTCATGGAGATGACCGACTTCAACATGTGGACGATCAACAGCCGGATTTTCCCGGACGTCGCTCCGCTGATTGTGGCCAAGGACGACAGGGTGCGTGTACGGGTCGGCAATCTGACCATGACCAACCACCCGATCCACATGCACGGCTATGATTTCGAGGTCACCTGCACGGATGGCGGCTGGGTGCGTCCGGAGGCACGCTGGCCGGAGGTCACCATCGATATCCCGGTGGGGGCGATGCGGGCCTACGAATTCGACGCGGTCCATCCGGGCGACTGGGCCCTGCATTGCCACAAGTCGCATCACACCATGAACGCGATGGGGCACGATGTCCCGACCTTCATCGGAGCCAACAAGACCAACGTTGCTCGCAAGATCCGCACGGTCCAGCCGGAATACATGCCGATGGGTACGAAGGGCATGGCGGACATGGCGGAAATGTCGATGCCGATCCCGGACAACACCATTCCGATGATGGCTGGCTGGGGACAGTTCGGCTCACTCGAAATGGGCGGCATGTTCACGGTCGTGAAGGTCCGCGAAGGGCTTGAAGCCGGCGATTACGAGGATCCCGGCGACTACGAAAACCCTCCAGGCACGGTCGCCTACGAATGGACCGGATCGCTGCCCGACGCGACAGCGGCTCCCGCGTCCAGTGCGCAGGGCAGCGCGCTGCCATCGAAACCCAAGCGGCAGATGATGCCCGGTGGGGGAACGCATTCCGGCATGTAGCAAGGCCGGGAAAGCAAGGGACGCAAACACAAAACGAAACGAGGATAATTTATGCAGAAACGACTGTTCTTTGCGACGGCCTTTGCCGCTGCGCTCGCCGCCACATCGGCGTCGGCCGGCGGTAAGCATGGCGGCGGTCATGAGGACGAAATGGCGATCGGCAATGCCGGAGAGGTGGCGAGCGTCGATCGGACCATCGAGATCACCATGCTGGAGACCGAGGACGGCGACATGCTGTTCGAACCCTCCAAGATCGAGGTCACGAAGGGCGAAACAATCCGCTTCGTCATCGCCAATGACGGCGTGCTCGAGCACGAGTTCGTCATGGATACTCAGGATGGGGTCCAGGAGCACAAGGCGCTCATGGAGAAGTTCCCCGAGATGGAACACGCCGATCCGAATGCAATCCGGCTGGCGGCCAATGACGCGGGCGACATCGTCTGGACCTTTTCCAAGGCCGGCGATTTCCAATTCGCGTGTCTGATCCCCGGACACTACGAAATGGGCATGCACGGCCCATTGACCGTCGCGTCGCGTTGAACGCGACAAACGATACCCCCCAATCAGGAGAAACATTATGCAGAAACTCATCAAATTCGCAGCTCTTTCCGTCCTCACGCTCTCGCTCGCCGGTCCGGCGCTCGCGGTCGAATACACCAAGGGCCAGATCACCAAGGTGGACGCCAAACAGCAGAAGCTGACGATCAAGCACGGCGCGTTGAAGAACCTCGACATGCCGGCCATGACCATGGTCTTCAAGGTCGCCGACGAAGCGATGTGGACTTGCTCCGACAAATTGGAGAGCGTTTTCAGTTTATGCTGCCAGCCTCTCGAACTGAAGCGGGCTGATGAAGTCGAGCGCCGAATGGCGCCGGACGGGGTTGTAGAAGCCGTCGATGTAGCGAGCGATCGCGTGGGTCGCCTCTGCCCGGCTTTCGAAGGCCACGCGCCAGACGAGTTCGGCCTTCAACGTCTTGAAGAAGGTCTCTACCATCGCGTTGTCGAAACAGTTTCCCTTCCCCGACATCGAGATCAGGATGCCGTGCTTCCTCAGCTCCGCCTGGTACTCGATGGCGCAGTATTGGCTGCCGCGGTCCGCATGGTGAATGAGGCCGGCGACAGGACGCCGCACGGTGACGGCTCGGCGAAGGGCCGACAATGCCAGTTCCTTGTGAAGCCGATCGCTGGTTGCCCATCCGACGACGCGCCGGGCAAAGAGATCGATGATGACAGCGAGATACAGCCAACCCTCGCGGGTCCAGACATAGGAGATGTCGGCGCCCCACTTCTGGTTCGGCCCCGTGGCGGTGAAGTCCTGATCGAGGAGGTTCGGAGCCACCGGGAAGGCGTGCAGGCTGTCGGTCGTCCGCTTGAAGCGCCGCTTCTGCCGTGCCTTCATCCCGTTCTCGCGCATCAAACGGGCGACGCGTCGGCGGCCGATCGGCAGGCCATTGTCGCGTAGCTCATGCAACATGCGCGGGCTTCCGTAGGTCCCGCTCGACAGGGCAAAGGCCGAGCGGACATGCGCCAGCAACACCATGTCGTCGCGCTGTCGGCGGCAGGCCGGACGCTCCTTCCAGGCGAAATAGCCGCTCGGACTGACGCCGAGGACCTTGCACAAACGCTGTACGGGGAACTCCTTCTTCGCCGCATCGATGAGACGGAACCTCATCGACTTCCCTCCTTGGCGAAAAAAGTCGCGGCCCGCTTCAGGATCTCGCGTTCCTGCCGCAGGATCTCGTTCTCGCGCCGCAGTCGCTTCAGCTCTACCGCCAGATCTTCCTGCCGTTCGGGTGGTGGCGATTCCAGATCGCGCTCACGGCGTTTGTCGAGCCAGCGACGCAGCGTCGACAGCCCGATACCCAGATCCTCTGCGATCTCGCGCTGCGTTCGCCCGCTCATCTCGACCAGACGTACGGCCTCCGCCTCGAATTCCTTGTCGAACCGGCGATGTGGCTTGCCCATGGAATGCTCCTCCTTCCATCAGAAGAGCTCTCCAGTTTTGCGAGGCAAGTCCAATGCTGGCCAAGGCGAAGGAAGGCAAGAACATCGAGTTCGTCGCCGACCGGGTCAAAGGCAAGCTCACTGTGGTCGAGATAAAATAGGGCCCGTCACGTATGACTCGGGGCGACCACCAGGTCGCCCCGAGTCAGTCGGCGACGATGCTGGTCGCGGACTGGCCGAGAGCGACATCAGCAATTGAGTTCGCTGTTCAGTTGATGCAATGAAGAAGTCCGTTATATATTAAAAAATAGACACTCATGACTGCCATGATGATAACATATTTTAATATATATTAGAAAACCCCAATGGTAGCAATCGACTCGGGCCGCAACGACATCGACGGAATGATCTTGGAGGTCGAGCGGCGTAACGAGCTGAGGACCGTCATCTGGCGCTTCGTCGCCCTTCTCGTCTTCGCCATCTCGGTGGCTCTCGAACCGGATGTCCTCAACCATCAGACACATATCGTGCTGGTGATTGCCTATGCCGCGACGTCGGTTCTGGCCGTGGCTCTGGTGGTGTCCGGGTTGTTCCGCTCGTGGTTGAATTGGCCCTACATCTGCATTGATGCCGCCTTGGTCGTCTATCTCGCGGCCGAGCACATGTTTATTCCCGGATCGTCCTTCGTGGAAGCGCTCGCTACGCCCAGTCTGGCGATCGCATTTGTCCTTCTCTCCCATGCCAGCATGCGGATGCGCGCCGGTCCGGTGGCGGTTTTTGCCGGCCTTGTTACGCTGGGATCGATCGCGGCCGCGGCCCTGTCCCTGTTCGATGACCCATTCAAGATCGGGATGTCGTCGGAGGAACTGCAAGCGGCGAGCGTTCGCCTTCTTGCCTTCGCGGCTGTGGCGGCCATCCAGGTCATGTTGGTGGTCGACATCAGGCGGCTCGTGCGCTTAGCCGTGTCGACATCAAGTGAGCGCGCCAATCTTTCCCGATTTTTCTCTCCGACAACGGCGGTGTTGCTGGCATCGGGTGGGGCCCATGTCGGGCTTCAGCGAAACGAGGCGGCTGTCGTCTTTATCGACATCCGCGGCTTCACCGGGCTGTCGGAGCAAATGGCGCTGGAGGATGTCGCGTCGCTGCTGTCGGAATACCGTCAACGGGTGGTCGAAACGGTTTCCGAATGGGATGGACGGGTGGACAAATTCATGGGCGACGGCGTCATGGCGGTGTTCGGCTTTCCCCCCCCCGATGCAACGGACGCCGTGCGTGCGTTCGACTGCGCGTGCGACCTGATCCATCGCCTTGAGACATGGAGCGACATGAGGACCCATGACGGCAAGATCCCGCTCCAGTTCGGCGTCGGAATCCACCACGGCCATGTCATTGGCGGGGTGGTCCTCGGCGGCCGGCACAGCGAGTACACAGTTCTCGGGGATGCGGTGAACCTTGCGCACCGCCTGCAGGAAATGTCGAAGACGCTGCGGGCGAAGGTCGTCATTTCGCGGGAGATCCTGCGGCGGCTACCGTCGGGACGGCTCGGATTGAGATGGCGATGGAATCAAAATGTTCAGGTGCCTGGACGACTGGAAGCAGCAGATGTCTTTTATCTTCCAATTGAATAGGTATTTAGTATAGTATTACAGTTGCATTTTCTTGTGATTTCTGAATCGAAGGGCGGCCATGATTCGGAGGTCATGGATGATGGACGCATCGATCGAAGCGACGCTGGAGCTTTGGGCATCGTCGCTGCGGGACGTGAAGCGACGGGATCCGTCCGCTGTTTCGCCAGGAGCGGGTGGCGGCATCGGCAGGCTTGTTCCTGGACGGTTTGCTCGGAGATGAGCGACGCAAGACGGGCTGGATGCGGGCGGAAGCAGCGGGGGATCCTGGACCTTGGCGCCAGCAGGCGATTCTCGGCCGCGGCCGATGGGATGCTGATGCCTTACGCGATATCGTGCGCGACTATGTGGTGGAGACGCTGGCCGATCCGGAAGCGGTGCTGGTTATCGATGAGACCGGCTTCCTGAAGCAGGGCAAGGCGTCGTGCGGAGTGGGCCGTCAATATACAGGCTCGGCCGGCAAGATCACCAACTGCCAGATCGGTGTGTTTGCGTCCTATGTGTCGCGCCACGGCCATGCCTTCATCGACCGGGCGCTCTACCTGCCGAAGGCATGGAGGAGCGATCCGGCGCGTATGGCGGCGGCGCACGTGCCGCCGGAAACGAACTTCGCGACCAAGCCGGCCATCGCGCTTGCCATGATCGAGCGGGCGATGGCCGCGGGCGTACCGTTTGCATGGGTTGCAGCCGACAGCGTTTACGGGGTCGCCGGAATCGGGACGGCGTTGCGGCGCGCCGGCAAGGGTTACGTGCTGGGCGTCAACGCCAATCATCCGTTCAACTCCTGGGACAAACCCCGGCCCGTCGCCGGCACGGCGGCGGCGATCGCGGGAAAGCTGTCCCCTGACGACTGGACCCGCCTGTCGGCGGGAAACGGCACGAAGGGCGAGCGACTGCATAACTGGGCTTATCGCGATCTCGCCGATCTCGCCGATCTCGACGCCGGCGAATACGACGAGGCGCTCACCGGCCTCTGGACGCGGGGCCTTTTGATCCGGCGCAACATCGCCGACGGCGACATGGCCTTCTTCTCGACCTGGTGCCCAGCCGGAACGGGCGTCGAGACGCTGATCAGGGTCGAGGGGTCTCGCTGGGCCATCGAGGATAGCTTCGAGGCGCCAAGAACGAACTGGGCCTCGACCACAACGAGACCCGGTCCTGGCACGGCTGGCACCGTCATGTCTCGCTGGTCATGCTGGCCTTCGCCATGATGACCACGATCCGTCATCACGCGAACACCGTGACGCCCCCAAAAAGCATGGTCAGGATCATCAACGCGCCGCGCCGCCGCTGATCCGCTGGTCAGTGCAGGAAATCCGCCGGGTCGCCACGCGTTTGCCCAAGCGCCAGATCCACCCCGCCCACGTCATTGCTCGGTCACTCTGGCGACGCGTCCACCAAGCCGCCGCCCAAAAGGCCTATCTCAATTCAAGAAAGTAATACCAACCTGCGGTGATAGGAAACCATTCGACCGGCCATTCCCGGCACCTTGGCGCCGATGCATGACGAGGAGCGGGACGACGTGCGATGCGGCGCATCGGGCGAGGCCCGCGACGAAGCCAGGCGCGGCGAGCGCCCGGCCTTCGGTGGGCTGAACGGGCTCGCCGGACGGCGTCGCACCGCTTGCCCGATGCGCCGCATCGAACCGCGCGTCGCTCCTGGCCGGACAAGCCCGTTCAGCACCATCGAATAGGTCCCTATCCTCGCAGGTTGGTATAACTGTAATGCTAGGACGTCATCGCGACTGGACGCCGCCTGCCTCGCTATTTCGCGAAGCAATAGAGCAAGCCGTCTCCGCCAGTGCCTTGCAACGCCTCTTGTCCGCAACCGCGCGAGGGATGCGACGAATTCCAGGATTTGGCCTCGGCGGAATCGTCGAGACCCATGCGGTCGTGATGGCCGACCATCGCGCTGCCTTCGCCGCTCGACGTCCAATTCTCGCAAGTCGCTTCGTGCGCGGTGCCGTCCGGGAGCGAACCGGTCAGAATGTCGTGGCGGTTCGGCTGATCGCCACGGCCATTGACCACCTCGCCCATTTCGTTCAGCGCGGTAGTCTTGGTTATGTTGTTGGCTTCGCCGTGCAGCGCGTCGAGACTCTCGGCGATGGTTTCGCCCGTCGCGTTGACCCAAGGCCCGCCGCCGATGCGATCACGTGCGTCGGTGTCGCTGGTGCTCAGATAGGCTGCCCAGGTCTTGCCGGTGACGCCGGCTGCTTCGGCGAGGGCGGTACAATGGGCGTCGGCTCCTTCCAGTCCGCCGAGATTGGCGCCGTCGCCAGGCCCCTGACTGGTGACGAAGAAGCTCATCGGACTGTCTTGAGCCATGGCGGGGATGGCAATGACAGATGCCAACACAGACGCGGCAAGCAAAATGGACGGACGTCTCATGGTTTCCTCCTCCAATGTGGCTTGAAGAGATTACGTCGCGGGTTACAGAGTTGGGATCAAAATGTCGTGTGTCGGTAGCCGGATGAAGCATGCATGGAACGCGGGCCGAGAACGCCGCATCTGGTCCGAATAGAGCTGTCCCATGATTTCCGAGCCGTCTGTCGCCCCCGTCGATGACCCGGGAGATTGGGCAGCGCCAGTAAGAAGGAATTTCGGACATCCCCAATGCGGGGCTGATTTCAGCCATCGGCCGAGCGCCGTCAGCAACGCTAAAAATAACGCTTTGCATTCTCGATGACTTTGGGAAAAATTGGAGCGGGCGATGGGATTCGAACCCACGACCCCAACCTTGGCAAGGTTGTGCTCTACCCCTGAGCTACGCCCGCCCGCTCCGCGCGGCACCTGGGTGCCGCGGACGGGCGGTATATGGCGGAAAGCTCGGTCGAATGCAACAGGGAAATGACGTGCCGCGCCGGATCGCGCGCGGTCGCTCGCACGCGCCTCGCGAATGGCCATCGCGCGCCTGCGGCAGGGGCTCTTTCACGAGCGGGTCAGAACCTTTCGACGACGGCCTTGAGACAGAGGCGCGTGGCTGATTCTGCCGCGCCGGTTCTCGAGCACCGGGCCTCGTCCGGATATCGGCGCATCGTCGGTGTGGGCGAAGCTGACATTAAGGGTTCGCACTGAGAGGAAGCCGCGATCGAGGATTTCCGGCGTCTACAGCGTCTTGATCCCGAAGGAATGACACCGTTGCAGCCGGTCATGGTCAGGAACGACGAGGGTCGAATGCCTGGCAAAGCCGAGACATCGGTGCAGTCGGCGGCGCAGTCAATCTTGCTGTTCCGGCATCGGAGCCGATGAGCGGGTGATCACCCGGCGTTCGCATATGCCGGGTCGGATTTCCCCCGTCCGGGAATGATGGATTTTCTGGACGCATCACGATCGCTAACTGCCACCGAGGCCGAGCGCCCCATGGGGCAGCAGCATTCCGGCGAATTACCGCGCGTGGCGTTCGGTGGTTTTCCGATCGGCCCCGGAGCAATCGCAGGTTAGTATCAGTGGCGCATCAGCGCGTCGACGATCTCCTGCGGACCGATCTGACCGACAACCCGTCCGTTGCGGGAGACGACCACCGCGCCATTGCCGCCGGAAATCGATTCCATCACCCGTCTCAAAGGCGTATCGGGTTCGGCCATTGCCGCGACCCGCGCCGGAGTCGTGCCGCTCTCGGCATCCACGGGCTTCATCACGTTCTCGGCGGTCAGAACGTTGAGCGGATTCATATGGGCGACGAAGTCGGCGACGTAGTTGTCCGCCGGCTTGAGCACGATATCCTGCGCAGTGCCGACCTGGACGATGCGGCCGCCCTCCATGATGGCGATGCGGTTGCCGATCTTGAAGGCCTCGTCGAGATCATGACTGACGAAGATGATGGTTTTTTTCAGCCGCTGTTGGATTTCCAGGAGCTCGTCCTGCAGTCGTGACCGGATCAACGGGTCAAGCGCGGAGAACGGCTCGTCCATCAACAGGATCGGGGCGTCGGTGGCAAACGCGCGGGCGAGACCCACACGCTGCTGCATGCCGCCGGACAATTCGCCGACACGGCTGTCCGCCCAATCGCCGAGGCCGACCAGTTCGAGTTGGGTCAACACTCGTTCGCGCCGCCTCGCTTTTGGCTCGCCGGCGAGTTCGAGCCCGAGCCCGACATTTTCGGCGACTGAGCGCCAGGGCAGCAGGGCAAATTGCTGAAACACCATCGCCACTTCGTGACGGCGCAGCTCGCGCAGGCGTTTGGCTCCGCAATCCTTCGGGTCGACGGTGCCCTTGCCGGTGTCGATGACGACGCGGCCGCGGGTGATCGGCGCCAGCCCGTTGACAGCGCGCAGCAACGTCGACTTGCCGGAACCCGACAGGCCCATAAGAACGGCGATCTCGCCTGAATTGATGTCGAGCGAGGCGTCGGCGACGCCCAGCGTCGCGCCGGTCGCCTCGCGGATTTCGCTACGGCTCTTGCCCGCGTCGACGAGCGGCAGCGCCTGCTCCGGCTTCCGGCCGAAGACGATCGAGACGTTCTGGAAGGATACGATCGGGCTCATCGGCGTCCCTTTTCATCGATCCGGAAGAACCGGTCGAGGATGATGGCGAGAAGCACGATCGCCAGACCGGCCTCGAAGCCTTGGCCGATATTGATCGTATTGAGCGCGCGCAGCACCGGCACGCCGAGACCGGGCGCGCCGACGAGGGCGGCGATCACCACCATCGACAGCGACAGCATGATCGTTTGCGTCAACCCCGCCATGATCTGGGGCAGGGCGTAGGGAATCTCGATCTTGATGAGCCGCTGCATCGGCGTGGCGCCGAAGGCGTCGCCGGCTTCCAGCAATTGCCGCGGCGTCGAGGCGATGCCGAGCCGGGTCAGCCGGATCGGCGAGGGCAGTGCGAAGATGACCGTGGCGACGAGACCCGGCACCAGGCCGAGGCCAAACAGGATCAACGCGGGGATCAGATAGACGAAGGTCGGGATCGTCTGCATCAGGTCGAGGATTGGCCGAAGCCCCGCATACAGCCAGTCGCGGCGGGCGGCAGCAACCCCCAGCGGAACCCCGATGATCATGCAGACCGCGGTCGATGCGAGGACGAGAGCGAGCGTTTCGGTGGTTTCTTCCCAGAACCCCAGATTGATGATCAGCAACAGCCCGAGAACCGTGAAGACGACGATCGGAATGGAGCGGCGGGCAGCATAGGCGATCGCCGCGAAGATCGCCACGACGACCAGCGGATGCGGATATTGCAGCACGAACAGGATGGCGTCGATGAAGGCGCCCAGGCCGTCTCGGATGGCGTCGAAGAGAAACGTGAAATTGGCGGTCAGCCAATCGACGAAGGCTTCGGCGTAATCGCCGATCGGAAGCGGATTGTCTTCGAGCCACTGCACGGGCGGGATCGTCCTTCCGGGTTCAGGTGATGCGGGGGACTATAAAGAAGAGGGCCGGTCGATGCCGGCCCCCGGAAGCTTGGCGCGCGGCTTGATCAGGACAGGCCGAGATAGGATTTGACCGCCGGCATTCCATCCTCGCCGTCCTTGGTCGTGACGCCCTCGAGCCATGCCGACAACGCATCCGGGTTAGCCTTGAGCCATGCCTTGGCCGCCGCTTCGGGCTTCTCGCCGTCGTCGAGGATCGCACCCATGATGGCGTTTTCCATGTCGAGAGAGAAGGTGAGGTTCTTCAAGAGTGAGCCGACATTCGGGCACTCTTCCGTGTAGCCCTTTCGCACGGTGGTATGCACCGTGGCGCCGCCGAAATCCGGACCGAAATACTCGTCGCCGCCATCCAGATACGCGATCTCAAAATTCTTGTTCATCGGATGCGGCGCCCATCCCAGGAACACGATCGGCTTGTCGGAGCGAGCTTCGCGCGCGACCTGGCTGAGCATGCCCTGCTCGGAGGATTCCACCAGCTCGAACTCCTTCAGCCCAAACGCGTCCTTCTCGATCATGTCGAGGATCAGGCGGTTGCCGTCATTGCCCGGCTCGATGCCGTAGATCTTGCCGTCGAGCTGGTCGGAAAACTTGGCGATGTCGTCGAAGGTCTTCAGACCCTCATCGAAGGCGGACTGCGACACGGCGAGGGTATATTTCGCGCCCGTCAGATTGGTGTTGATATCCTCGACCGAGCCGTCGGCCAAATATTTTTCGACATCGCCCTGCATCGACGGCATCCAGTTGCCGAGGAAGACATCGATATCGCCGTTCTTCATCGATGCGAAGGTCACCGGCACCGACAAGACCTTGATGTCGGTCTCGTAGCCGAGCCCTTGCAGGATCTCCGTCGTCGCGGCGGTTGTCGCCGTGATGTCCGTCCAGCCGACATCGGAAAAGCGCACCGTCGAGCAGCTAGCGGCCTCCTGGGCGAAAACCGGAGAGGCGATCAGCACGGTGCCGAGGGCGGCGCCCGCGAGCAGTCTTGAAAGGGTCATGAAATATCTCCTGTGGTCGCCCGCTCGAATGTCTGGGCATTGACCGGACGAAAGCATGTCTGAAGTCGATGGAGAGACTATCGCGCATCGGAGGCTGTCAACGCAACAGGCCGGTTTCCCCGCTTGGGCATCGTGCTGCGAATGGCCGGCGCATCAGGCTTCAGAACGCGATCGAGGCCGTGTTCTTCACTTCCTCCATGACCGCATAGGTATGCGTTTCGCGCACGCCGGGAAGGGCCAGCAGCGCGTCGGACAAAAATGCCCGATAGGCGATCATGTCTTTCACCCGCGCCTTGATGAGATAGTCGAAGCCACCGGCCACCATGTGGCACTCCATGATGTCGGGCGTGGCCTCCGCGACGCGCTTGAACTCGGAAAAGATCGCATCGCTGGTCCGGTCCATCTTGACCTCCACGAAGACGATCATGCCGCGGCCGAGCTTTTCCGGCGAAAGACGCGCCGCATATCCAAGGATGTAGCCGTCGCGGGTGAGGCGCTTCACCCGTTCGGCCGTCGCTGTCGGCGACAGATGGACCCGCTCGGCGAGTTCGAGATTGGTGAGGCGGCCGTCACGCTGGAGCTCGCGGAGGATATTGCGGTCTTTTCGGTCGGGTTCGGTCATCTAAGCCGATGTATGGCATTTGTTCGAAGCATTCCACTGCAATCAGGCCTCTCTTTGGCGAGAAACACGGCTGCTGGGTCTGTTAAATGTCATTGTCTTCGATCGATCACGGAGTGAACCATGTCGGCCATGCCAGAACCCTTCTCGGCTCCTTTCGCGCCGGACGACACGGCGGCGGTCGCCGCGCTGTTCGATGCCTCCGAGCGCTGGACGCATGACGAGGCGGCAGTCGATCGGCGGGCGCGGAGCCTGATCGAGGGGATTCGCGGCGCGGCCGGCGGCATCGGCGGGGTCGAGGATTTCCTCCGCGAGTTCGGCTTGTCGAGTCGCGAGGGGCTGGCGCTGATGATCCTGGCCGAGGCGCTGCTCCGGGTGCCCGACGCCAAGACGCAGGACCGGCTGATCGAAGACAAGATCGGCGCCGGCGACTGGGCCCATCACGATGGCGACGAGGACCGGATGCTGACCGCCGCCTCGGCCTGGGCGCTCGGCGTGTCGGCGCGGATCATCCGGCCGGGCGAAACGCCGCAAGGCGTCATCTCTTCTCTCGTCAAGCGCGTCGGCGGGCCGGCGGTCCGCACCGCGACGCGCCAGGCGATGCGTTTTCTCGGCCGCCATTTCGTCCTCGGCGAGACGATCGCGGACGCGCTCGATCGCGCCCGCGCCTTCGAGAAGAAGGGCTATCGCCATTCCTACGACATGCTGGGGGAGGGCGCCCGCACCAAGGCCGACGCGGAGCGCTACTTCCGTTCCTATGCCGACGCGATCGAGGCGATCGGCCGCAAGGCCGGCAACAAGCCGTTGCCCGACCGCCCGGGGATTTCGGTCAAGCTCTCGGCGCTGCATGCGCGCTATCAGCCGACCCACCGCGACACCGTGCTGAAGGATCTGGTGCCTCGCGTCAAAGAGCTGGCCCGTCAGGCGCAAAGCTACGATTTGAACCTGACGATCGACGCCGAGGAAGCCTCGCGGCTGGAACTGTCGCTCGACGTCATCGACGCGGTGGTCAAGGAGTTCGACTTCAACGGCTGGAACGGCTTCGGTCTCGCCATCCAGGCCTATCAGAAGCGGACCCTGGCCGTGATCGAGCATATCGACGCGCTCGCCAGGGCAGCGGGCGTCAAGATGATGGTCCGCCTCGTCAAGGGCGCCTATTGGGATACGGAGATCAAGCAGGCGCAGGAAAAAGGCCTTGCCGGCTATCCGGTCTATTCGCGCAAGCCGGCGACGGATCTGTCCTATCTGGTCGCGGCGAAGGCGCTTCTGGATCGCCGCGCGCGGCTCTACCCGCAAATTGCGACCCACAACGCCCTGACGGTCGCGACCATCGTCGAAATGGCAGGCGCCGATGTCTCCGGATTCGAGTTCCAGCGCCTGCACGGCATGGGCGAAGCGCTCTACGAGACCATGCGCCGTTCGTCCGCTTCGGCAATTCCCTGCCGCATCTACGCGCCGGTCGGCGGTTATCGCGACCTGCTCGCCTATCTGGTGCGCCGTCTTCTGGAGAACGGTGCCAATTCGTCCTTCGTCGCGCAGGTCGGCGACGAGGACGTGCCGATCGACTCTTTGATCGAGCGCCCGCGCGACGTCCTGAAGAACGGTCCCGCCCGCCATCCGAAAATTGGCTTGCCATCGGAGATTTTCGCGCCGCGCAAGAACTCCGCCGGTATCGAGTTCGGCGACCGGCGCGCCCTCGATCGTTTCCTCGACGCGCGCGAACAAACCGGGCGCGAACCGATCGCGGCCATCTGCGGCTTCAAGGGCGCCGACGCCAAAGGGCCGGTCGAGATCCGTTCGCCAGTCGATGGTGCGCTCGTCGGGCGCAGCCATCATCTGAGCGCGAGCGGCGCGAAGGCCCTCGTTACCGAGGCGGCGCGCCATGTGCGGGCGGCCGAGGCAGTGCCTGCCGCAAGCCGCGCCGCCTGGCTGCGCGAGGCCGCCGATCTGATGGAAAAGCGGCAAGGCGTGTTCATGGCGCTTCTGGCCCGTGAGGCCGGCAAGACGGTCGACGACGGCATCGCCGAAATTCGGGAGGCGGTGGATTTCCTCCGTTTCTATGCCGCCGAAGCTGAACGGCTGTTCGCCGAGCCCACCCCGCTGCCCGGTCCGACCGGCGAGGAAAACCGCCTTCGCTACCGCTCGCGCGGCGTCGCCATCTGCATCTCGCCGTGGAATTTCCCGCTGGCGATCTTCACCGGCCAGGTCGCGGCGGCGCTCGCCGCCGGCAATGTCGTCATCGCCAAGCCAGCCGAGCAGACGCCGCTGGTCGCCTCGCTGGCGGTCGGCCTCCTGCACGAGGCCGGATTTCCGGCGCAGGGTCTTTTCCTCGCGCCGGGCGACGGGGAGGCGGGCGCCGCGCTGGTTTCCCATGACGCCACGGCGGTCGTCGCCTTCACCGGCTCGACCGAGACCGCCTTCGCGATCAATCGCGCGTTGGCCGCCCGCAACGCGCCGATCGCCCCGCTGATCGCCGAAACCGGCGGCATCAACGGCCTTGTCGTCGACGCGACGGCGCTGCCGGAACAGGTCGCCGACGACGTCGTGATGTCGGCGTTCCGGTCCGCCGGCCAGCGCTGTTCGGCCTTGCGCGTCCTCTATGTCCAGGAGGATGTCGCCGAGCGCATGATCGAAATGATCGCCGGCGCCGCGGCGGAACTGGTCGTCGGCGACCCGCAAGACCTGTCGACCGACATCGGCCCGGTGATCGATGCCGAACAGCACGCCATGCTGACCTCTCACATCGAGTGCATGGAGCGGTCGCAGACGGTCCGCTTCCGAGGCCGCCTCCGCGACGGTCTGCCGGCCGAGGGCCACTGGTTCGCGCCGCATATCGTCGAACTGGACAAGCCCGAGGCGCTCGACCGCGAGGTGTTCGGCCCGATCCTGCATGTGGTGCGGTGGAAGGCCGGCGAACTCGACAAGGTTTGCGATTCGATCGAGCGGACCGGCTTCGGTCTGACGCTCGGCGTCCATAGCCGCATCGACGAGACGGTCAAGACGATCGCCGAGCGGCTGACCGTCGGCAACATCTACGTCAATCGCAACATCATCGGGGCGATCGTCGGCTCCCAGCCCTTCGGCGGCTCGGGCCTGTCCGGCACCGGGCCGAAGGCGGGCGGGCCGAATTACGTGGCGCGATTCGCTCGCGAACAGGTGACGTCGGTGAATACTGCGGCGGCCGGCGGCAATGCGAGCCTGATTGCAATGGAATCGTAGCAAACGGGTGACAGTCTATTGTCGCGACTTGATGTATAGTCATGATGTTGCGGCAATGGACGATCGGAAAGCCCGTCGACCTCCTCCCAAGCGAACGGGCTTTCACTGTCACCGCGCATGGGTCGATTGGCGGCATTCCTCCTCCCGATGCCACCAGCCGGCCATTCTCAACGAAGAGCCCGGAGCGCTTGTTTTCCGGGCTCTTTCGTTGTCGCTTCTCCGCTCTTTACGCCTTTGCGTCCTCCAAGATCATCCGGGCGGCCTTTTCCGCGATCATGATCGTCGGCGAATTGGTGTTGCCAGACGTGATCGACGGCATCACTGAGGCGTCGGCGACACGCAGGCCCCTGATCCCGCGCACGCGCAGCCGCTCGTCGAGCACCGCCATCGGATCGCCTTCGATTCCCATCTTGGCCGTCCCGACCGGGTGGAAGATCGTCGTGCCGAGATCGCCGGCGGCGACCAGCATGTCCTCGTCGGACGTGACATGCGCGCCGGGCTTGTATTCCTCCGGCCGATAGGG
Organism: uncultured Aurantimonas sp.; assembly: GCA_947488615.1. Taxonomy (GTDB): domain Bacteria; phylum Pseudomonadota; class Alphaproteobacteria; order Rhizobiales; family Rhizobiaceae; genus Aurantimonas. The sequence continues at coordinate 37,652 of CANKZU010000004.1, read as the reverse complement.
CGCGAGGGGCGACTGCTCCACGATCCGCCGGGCCCATTTCAGGCTGTCGACGGCGACCTGCCGGTCCTCGTCGGTGGACAGGTAGTTCGGCGCGATGTCCGGCGCATCCTCCGGCCGCGCGCCGGTCAGATGGATGCTGCCGCGGCTGGTCGGCCTGAGATTGCAGACGCTCGCCGTGAAGGCGGAGAAGGAATGCAGCCCCGCGCCCCAATCGTCGAGCGACAGCGGCTGGAAATGGAATTCCAGATTGGCCGTCGCCTGATCCGGCGAGGATTTGACGAAGGCGCCGACCTGGCTCGGCGCCATGGTCAACGGTCCCCGCCGCCGGAGCGCATAGTCGACGCCCATCATCGCCCGACGGAACAGGTTCTTGTATTCGCTGTTCAGCGTCTTGATCCCGTCGACCTTGTAGATCGGGCGGATCTGCAGATGGTCCTGCAAATTCTCGCCCACACCCGGCAGGTGTTGGACGGGCGCGATGCCGTGCCCTTTCAGCCGGTCGGCGTCGCCGACGCCGGAGCGCTCCAGGATCGCCGGCGAGCCGACGGCGCCGGCCGACAGCACGATCTCGCGCGCCGCCAGCGCCTCGAAGCCCTTGCCGTCCTTGCGGTAGTCGATCGAGACCGCGCGCCCATCGCGAAAGCGCACCCGGTCGACCATGACGCCGGTGACCACCTTGAGGTTCGGCCGACCGAGCGCGGGCTTCAGAAAACCGCGCGCCGCGCTCCAGCGCCGCCCGCCCTTCTGGTTGACCTGGAAATAGGCCGAGCCTTCGTTGTCGCCCGTGTTGAAGTCGGCGATCTTGGACACGCCCGCCGCCTCGGCCGCGTCGCGCACCCGGTCGAGAACGTCCCAGCGGATGCGCGGGTGCTCGACCCGCCATTCGCCCCCGGTGCCGTGGAATTCATCCGGTCCGTCGGCATGATCCTCGACCGCCTTGAACGCCTCCAGAACGTCGTCCCAGCCCCAGCCTGTGAGACCGAGCTGGCGCCAATGGTCGTAATCCGCCGCCTGTCCGCGCATGTAGATCATCGCGTTGATCGCCGACGACCCGCCAAGCGTCTTGCCGCGCGGATAGTTGAGCGCCCGGCCGTTCAGCCCTGGCTGACTGGTGGTCTTGAACATCCAGTCGGCGCGCGGATTGCCGATGGCAAAGAGATAGCCGACCGGAATGTGGAACCAGATCCAGTTGTCCTTGCCGCCGCCTTCCAGCAGCAGCACGCGGTTTTTCGGATCAGCGGACAGCCGGTTGGCGAGGACGCAACCTGCCGAGCCCGCGCCGGCGACGATGTAATCGAATTCTTCCATGCCTTCGATCTAGTCGAATGCGCGCCGCTGGCAAATGTCTTTGAACGACATGGAATTGCCTCCGCTCACTGCTGCTCGAACCCGGAGTCGATGACGGGGTGTCCGTCTTGAGGAGTATCTTGCTCTCGTCGCCCGGCTCGGTTATCGGTTGCGAATGATGATGACGATCCTTTCGATGAATTGGTGGTGGGCGCGCTGACAGCGGCCGGACCGTCACGCTTGTGATCAAACCCAAAGGCCGCCTCGGATCATCCGGCGGCCTTTTTTGCTATGTCGCCGGGGGTCCGGGCTTGAGATCCGGAGAGAGTTCATGGTGACCGAACAGACCGACGACGGCCGCGAGCGCTACGTGACGGCGGGTGGGGTGACGATCACGCGCAGCCGGCGCGCCGTTGCCTATGACGGCGCGATCGAGCCCTATTTCGATCGCCTGGACACCCGCCGGGGCGCGGTCCTGTTTTCCAATTACGAATATCCGGGCCGCTACACGCGCCAGGATGTTGCCTTCGTCGATCCGCCGCTGGTCATCTCCTCGACCGGGAGGACGATGCGGGTCGCGGGGCTCAATCCGCGCGGCGAAGTGCTGCTCGGTTTCATCGCGGATGCGCTGGCCGATCACGACGACCTCGCCTCGCTCGCTCGGGCACCTATGGCGCTCGACCTCGTCATCAAAGAGCCGGGCGCGGCGGTCACCGAGGAGGAGCGCTCGCGCATGCCGAGCGTCTTTTCGGTGCTGCGCGCGATTGTCTCGTTGTTTCGGGCGGAGGAGGACCGCGACCTCGGCCTTTACGGCGCCTTTGGCTATGACCTCGCCTATCAGTTCGACCCGGTCGAGGAGGTGCTGGAGCGCGGTCCGGACCGCCGCGATCTGCTGCTCTATCTCCCGGATGAACTGCTCGAAGTCGATCACTACTCGGCCTCGGCCTTCCTCACCCGCTATGAATTCGCCAAGGACGGCGCCTCGACCGAAGGGCTTGCGGGCGGCGGCCCGGATGCGCCCTTTGCGCCCTCCGAGCGCATCCCGCCGCGCGGCGATCACAAGCCCGGCGAATATGCCGAACTGGTGCGCGCCGCCAAGGCGAAGTTCATGCGCGGCGACCTCTTCGAGGTGGTCCCCGGCCAAGTGTTTTACGAGCGCGCCGAGCATAAACCGTCGGAAATCTCGCGGCGGCTGAAGGCAGTGAATCCCTCGCCCTATTCGTTTCTCATCAATCTCGGCGAGAATGAATTCCTGATCGGCGCCTCGCCGGAGATGTTCGTGCGCGTCAATGGCCGGCGCGTCGAAACCTGCCCGATTTCCGGCACCATCAAGCGCGGCGAGGACGCCATTTCCGATTCCGAGCAGATCCTGAAACTGCTCAATTCGAAGAAGGACGAGTCGGAACTGACCATGTGTTCCGACGTCGACCGCAACGACAAGAGCCGGGTCTGCGATCCGGGCTCCGTGCGGGTCATCGGCCGGCGGCAGATCGAGATGTATTCGCGGCTGATCCACACGGTCGACCACATTGAGGGCCGGCTGCGCGATGGCATGGACGCTTTCGACGCCTTCCTGTCCCACGCCTGGGCGGTGACAGTGACCGGCGCGCCGAAGCTGTGGGCGATGCGCTTCATCGAGAACAATGAGAAGAGCCCGCGCGCCTGGTATGGCGGCGCCGTCGGCATGGTGCATTTCAACGGCGACATGAACACCGGCCTGACGCTGCGCACGATCCGGCTGAAGGACGGTATCGCCGAGGTGCGGGCCGGCGCGACGCTGCTGTATGATTCCAATCCCGAGGAAGAAGAGGCCGAGACCGAGCTGAAAGCCTCGGCGCTGATCGGCGCGATCCGCGAGGCCGGCGCGTCCAACGCCGCCGGCACGAAACGCGACGCGGCGCGAGTCGGGGAGGGGCTGCGCGTCCTTTTGGTCGATCACGAGGATTCCTTCGTCCACACGCTCGCCAATTATTTCCGCCAGACCGGCGCCACCGTCTCGACCGTCCGCACGCCGGTTCCGCCCGAGGCCTTCGACCGCGTCGATCCCGATCTAGTAGTGTTGTCGCCGGGGCCGGGCAGTCCGTCCGACTTCGACTGCAAGGGCACCATTGCCGCCGCCCGTGAGCGCGGCTGTGCGATCTTCGGCGTCTGCCTCGGGCTCCAGGCACTCGCCGAGGCCTATGGCGGGACGCTGCGCACCTTGCGAGTGCCGGTCCACGGTAAGCCGTCGCGTATTCGCGTCACCACCCCCGGCATCATCTTTTCCGGCCTGCCGGGCGAGGTCACCGTCGGACGCTATCACTCGATCTTCGCCGATCCCGTCCGCCTGCCGAAGGAGTTCGAAGTGACGGCGGAGACCGACGACGGTATCGTTATGGCGTTCGAGCACCGGACCGAGCCGGTCGCGGCGGTGCAGTTCCATCCCGAAAGCATCATGAGTCTCGGCGGCGAGGCGGGCATGCGCATGATCGAGAACATCGTCGCGCATCTGCCCCGCCGTGCCCGCGAGAAGGCAGCTTGATCCGGTGACGTCGGTGGTGTCGGAAACAAGCGAGGCAGCCGCTCCTCTGGTCAAGCGCATCGCGATGGCGAGCGTCGCGGTCGGAGTGGTCGTGCTGGCGATCAAATACGCCGCCTATCACGTGACCGGCTCGGTGGCGCTGTTTTCCGATGCGCTCGAATCGATCGTCAACGTCGTTGCCGGACTGATCGCGCTGTGGGCGGTGACGCTGAGCTACAAGCCGGCCGATACCGATCACCCCTTCGGGCATACCAAGGCGGAGTATTTTTCCGCCGTCGTCGAAGGCGTTTTAATCGTCGTCGCGGCGCTTTTGATCCTGCGCGAGGCCTGGGCGGCCTATCTAGTGCCGCGCTCGCTCGACGAACCGCTTGCCGGCATCGCCATTAATGCCGTGGCGACCGTCATCAACGCCGGATGGGCGGTTTTTCTCATCCGCCGCGGGCGCGACCGTCGCTCGCCGGCGCTTGCGGCCGACGGCCAGCATATCATGGCGGATGTCGTCACCTCGGTTGGCGTCCTCGGCGGCTTGCTTCTGGCGACGGTGACCGGCTGGACGATCCTCGATCCGCTGATGGCGGCGTTCGTTGCGTTGAACATTCTGCGTGAGGGTTACAAGGTCGTGATCAGCTCGCTCTCCGGCCTCATGGATCAGGCGATCGACCCGGTCGAGGAAGCCAGCGTCCGCGACCTGATCTCGGCCCATGCCGAGGGGGCCATCGAGGTCCACGATCTGAAAACCCGGCTTGCCGGCCGGGCGATGTTCATCGAGTTCCACATGGTCGTGCCCGAGGCGATGACGGTCGGCGTCGCTCACGACATCTGCGACCGGATCGAGGACGCACTGCAGGAAGCCTTCGTCGGCGCGCGGGTCTCGATCCATGTCGAGCCGGAAGGCGAGGCGAAGCAGACCGGCGTCCCGGTTCTGTAGTCCATCGCGCTTTCCAGCGGTCGTCGCTTGCTTGTCCGTGCTGCCTTGGCAACGCCCGGCGGCAATCCGACTATGGACCTGGCATGCGCCCTTGATCCGCCACACTTATCGTTTGCGACAGCATCCGTTGCGACATACGACTGTCGACTGTCCGATTCCAACGGACCAGTGGCCTATTGCGAACATCGAGGACCGATCATCTATGGCGGAGGGGTTTGCGGATCGGGCGGCGAGGGCCCCATCGGTCAATCTACGTGGCGTGCAGGCGCTGTTGTCGCGGACCTCGCTACGGGGACTTCCGATCACCCGATGGCTGTTCGCGCTCGCGGCACTCGTTCTATCCTTCGCGATCCGCTACGTCCTCGACGACCGGCTTCCGGTGGGCTTTCCCTACCTCACCTTTTTTCCGGCGGTCATCATTACCTCCTTCTTCGCGGGCATTCGGCCGGGGATAGCCGTCGCATCCATCGCGGGATTGTGCGCCTGGTACTTCTTCATTCCACCCTTTGACTCTTTTGCGTTGACCGGTGGCTCGACACTGGCGCTGGCATTCTACGTGTTTATCGTCGCCGTCGACATTTTGTTGATTCACTGGATGCAGCTCGCGCTCGATCGTCTTGAAGTCGAAAAGGAATCGGCCGCGCGCCATGCCGGTGAACGCGATCTTCTTTTCCGCGAATTGCAACACCGGGTCTCGAATAATCTTGCCGTGGTGTCGTCGCTGTTGAACGCCCAGTCGCGGGGGACCACCAGCACGGAGGCGTCCGCGGTCCTGCAACAGGCGTCGGCCCGCATCGCCCTGATCTCGAAGATTCAGCGCCAACTCCACGATCCTGGCCGGCAAAGTCTCGATATGGGGCCGTATCTGACCCAGCTCGGACCGGATTTGTTGGAGGCGTCGGGCGTGACCAACATCCATTACGAGGTCGCCGCCGAAGCGGTGGAAGTTTCGGCGGAGCTCGCCGTGCCGCTTGGCCTGATCGCCACCGAGCTGATTTCGAACTCGATCGAGCACGGCTGCGCCGACGGTCGGGCGGGGCGGATCGTCGTCGAACTCAGCCGCGACCCTTACGACGCGGAATCGCGGGAAACACCGCTTCGTCTGACGGTATCCGATGACGGTCCTGGTTGGCCCGAGGGCTTTTCCGTGTCCTCCTCGCGCAATCTCGGCATGCGCATCGTCGCATCGCTTGCCCAGCAGATCGGCGGCGTTTTCGAGATATCCAACGCCGGTGGCGCGGTCTCGACGCTGCGCTTTTCCATGCGCGACGAGTTGGCGGACTGAGCGTCCGGCAGGCTCTCGCGAAATTCGACTTGCAATCGGCCGTGTTCGCAATAGTCTGGCGAGCATGATCACGACGCCATCCAGCATGTGGACATTTGCGGCCCCTCGGCGGCCGTCCGCGCTGGCGAGTCCGGGCCTCCTCCTCGACCTACTTAGCTGCGGCCGTCGGACCCGTTGATCGAAGGGGCGTCCGGCGGTCGAGCCGGCGTGCCAGAGGCCTTAGGACCTCCCCGCTCTGCCCCTTTCGCTTTACAATCCGGTTTCAATTTCGGATGACCCGGTCAGATGCGCGCGCGTTGCCAGCGCCGCCCCCGGCATCCGCCCGAGCGATCAAGGTGCAACAGCCATGTCCGTCACGCCCGCAGTCCGTCCCGCCGCCGAGGCCGAGCCATCCCGCACGATGCCCTTGGCCTCGGTAAAGTATGAGCCTTACGCTCAGATCGACCTGCCCGACCGGACCTGGCCGGGCAAGACCATCACCACGCCGCCGATCTGGTGCTCGGTCGATCTTCGCGACGGCAACCAGGCGCTGGTCGACCCGATGGGCCACGACCGCAAGGCCCGGTTCTTCGCGCTCCTGAAGGCAATGAACTTCAAGGAGATCGAAATCGGCTTTCCGTCGGCCTCACAAACCGATTTCGACTTCGCGCGCTGGTGCATCGAAGAGGGTGACGTCGCCGACGATGTGTCGTTGCAGGTGCTGGTGCAGTGCCGGCCGGAGCTGATTGCCCGGACCTTCGAGTCGCTCGAGGGCGCAAGGCGGCCGATCGTCCATTTCTATAACTCGACCAGCGAATTGCAGCGTCGCGTCGTCTTCCAGAAGGACCGCGCCGGCATCCGAGAAATTGCTACCGACGCGGCCAAGATGGTCGCCGACATGGCGGCCAAGGCGGGCGGTGACTATCGGTTCGAATATTCGCCCGAAAGCTTTACCGGCACCGAACTCGATTTCGCGGTCGAGATCTGCAACGCCGTTGCCGAGATCATCCGGCCGACGCCGGACAACAGGCTGATCCTCAACCTGCCCGCGACCGTGGAAATGTCGACGCCGAACATCCATGCCGACCAGATCGAGTGGATGTGCCGCAACCTCGATAACCGCGACAACCTCATCGTCTCGCTGCATCCCCACAACGACCGCGGCACCGCCGTCGCGGCGACCGAACTCGGCCTGATGGCCGGCGCCGACCGCGTCGAGGGCACGCTGTTCGGTAATGGCGAGCGCACCGGCAATGTCGACCTCGTCACGCTGGCCCTGAACATGTTCACCCAAGGCGTCGATCCCGGCCTCGACATCACCGACATCAACCACATCAAGGATGTCTACGAATACTGTAACCAGCTCGCGATCGGCGAGCGGCACCCCTATGTCGGCGAGCTGGTCTACACGGCGTTTTCCGGCTCGCATCAGGATGCGATCAACAAGGGCATGAAGGCGCGTCGGACCGCCAACAAGGAATTGTGGGAGGTTCCCTATCTGCCGATCGACCCGAAGGACGTCGGCCGTTCCTACGAGGCGATCATCCGTATCAATTCCCAGTCGGGCAAGGGCGGCATCGCCTATGTGCTGCAGGCCGATTACGGGCTGAACCTGCCGCGCAACCTCCAGGTCGAGTTCCGCGAGGATGTCCAGGCGATCACGGACGAGGAGGGCAGGGAACTGCCGGTCAAGCGCATCTACGACCGCTTCATCGAACGCTATGTCGAGCAGCCGGGAGCCCGCATCAAATTCGTCGATCACTTCACTCGGCCAAACCCGGACGTGAAGGGTGAGCGTATCCTGGAGGCGACCATCGTCGACGGCGGCGTCGAGATCAAAATCGAGGGACTCGGCACCGGGCCGATCGACGGCTTCATCGACGCGCTGTGCCGCCATCTCGGCATCGAATTCTCGGTGTTCGACTATTCCGAACATTCGCTCGGCGCGGGATCGGACGCGCGCGCCATCTGCTACATGGAAGTCGAGCATGAGGGCGGCCGGCTGTTCGGCGCCGGCATCAACAAGAATATCGTGACGGCCTCGCTCGAGGCCATCGTCGCCGCCGCCAACCGGCTGCTTGCCAAGTGAGGGCTGCCGGTGGCGAATTGCTCGTCGCCGCGCTCGCCGAGCAGGGCGCGAGCCGGGTCTTCTGCGTGCCGGGGGAAAGCTATCTCCCGGTGCTCGACGCCCTTTATGACAGCGCCATCGAGACGATCGTCTGCCGCCAGGAGGGCGGCGCGGCGATGATGGCCGAGGCTAACGGCAAGCTCACCGGCCGGCCCGGCATCTGCTTCGTCACGCGCGGGCCGGGGGCGACCAACGCCGCCTCCGGCATCCATGTCGCCGCCCATGATCTGACGCCGATGATCCTCTTCGTCGGACAGGTTCCGACGAAGTTCCGGGGGCGCGGCGCCTTTCAGGAGGTCAATTACGACCGGCTGTTCGGCGACATGGCCAAGGCCGTGTTCGAGGCGAAAACGGCTGCCGAACTGCCGGACCTCGTGGCCGAAGCCTACCGGATCGCCATGGATGGCGCGCCTGGACCGGTCGTGGTCGCGCTGCCCGAGGACACGTTGTCGGGCACCGCCGAGGCCGACATCCCGGCGCGCGTCGAAGCCGAGTCGGTGCTGCCGCAAGCCGACGATATGGAGGAACTGTGGACGCTTCTCGGCGCCGCCTCCCATCCGATGCTGATCCTCGGCGGACCCCGATGGACGGATGGCGCGATCGCCGACACCGTCGCCTTCGCCGAGCACTGGCACTTGCCCGTCGCCTGCTCCTTCCGCCGCCAGGGCCTGTTTCCCAACGACCATCCGAACTATGCCGGCGATCTCGGCATCGGCCCGAACCCCGAACTGAAGGCGTGGATTGCCGAGGCCGATCTCGTTATCGCCGTCGGCGCGCGGCTGGGCGAGATGCCGAGCCAGGGTTACACGCTTTTCGCCGTTCCGGTTCGCAAGCAGCGCCTCGTCCATGTCCTGCCGGATGCGGCCGAGATCGGCCGCGTCTACACGCCGACGCTCGGCATTCATGCCGACCCGGCGTCCTTCGCCCGCAAGGCAGTCCGGTTGCAGGCACCGGCGACCGTTGCCTGGGCCGGGCAGGCGGAGGCGGCCCATCGGGATTACGGTCGTTGGTCGACCCCCGCGTCCGAATCCGAACCGAATTCCGATTTCGTCGATCCGTTCGCGATCATGACCATTCTCGGCGAGATGTTGCCGCGTGACGCGATCATGACCAACGGGGCTGGCAACTACGCCGGCTGGCTGCACCGCTACCATCGCTTCGCAGGCCGGACCACGCAGGTCGCTCCCACCTCCGGCTCGATGGGCTATGGCCTGCCGGCCGCTGTCGCCGCAAAACTGCGCTATCCCGAGCGTACCGTCGTCTGCTTCGCCGGCGACGGCTGCTTCCAGATGACCGGCCAGGAATTTTCGACGGCCGTGCAGGCCGGGGCAAACATCGTCGTCATCGTCTTCGACAACGCGCAATACGGCACTATCCGGATGCATCAGGAAAAATCGTATCCCGGCCGCCAGTCGGCGACGGCGCTCGTCAATCCGGACTTCGCCGCCTTGGCGCGGAGCCTTGGCGGCGCCGGTATCAGCGTCGCGCGGACGGAGGACTTCGCCGATGCGATGACGGCCGCGCTGAAAGCCGATCGCCCGACGCTGGTCCATCTGAGGATCGATCCGGACCGCATTTCGACGACGGCGCGGCTGCCGTTCGCCGCTGTATAAGCAGGGGGAAGTGATGGACGATCAACGGCTCTTCGCGATCGAACGGGGCGACGACGAGAGCGGCGAGAGCGCCGCGACGCCGATCGTCCTCCTGCATGGTTTCGACGGCCGGGCGGAGATCTGGGCGCCGTTGCAGAACGCCTTGGCGTCGCCGCAACGCCGGACGATCGCATTCGATCTTCCCGGTCATGGTCGCTCGCGTGATTATCCCGGCTTCGGCCCTCCTAAAGTTGCCGCGCGGGCCGTCCTCGCCGAACTCGATGCCCGCGGCATCACGGCGGCGCACATCGTCGGCCATTCCATGGGCGGGGCGATCGCATCGCTTGTCGACCTGTTCGCCCCCGAGCGGGTCGCGTCGCTGACACTGCTGGCGCCGGGCGGCTTCGGCAAGGAAATCGGCGCAGAGCGGATACGGGCCGTCATGGACGCGGAAGGGGTCGAGGCGATCGGCAAGGCGCTGGCCGGGATGGGCGCGCCCGGTTGGACGCCCGAGGCCGACGCCGTGGCGGCGATCGCGGCGGCGCGAGATCCGGCGGGTCGGGCCGCGATGCGGCAAATCTTCGAGCATCTGTTCGCAACCGGCGAGCAGGGTGTCTTGCCGCTCGATGCCATCGCCGCGACTGGCCGGCCCGTGCATGTAATCTGGGGCTCCGAAGACCAGGTCACGCCGACGGCCCAGGCCATCGGCGTTCCGGGCGAATTTACCGTCACGCTGCTTGACGGCTTTGGCCACATGCTGATGTTGGAGGCGCCTGAGGCCTGCGTCGCGGCCATTCGCGCGAACATGGAAGAAGTAGAAAAGCGTTGAGAAACGCGGGTTGGTGTGTCCGCTGGTTTCTTCCAACCGGGTTGCCCCCTATGTTAAGACCGCGTTAACGATTTGGATTCGAGGCGACGGCTGATGGGCGAAGGCAAGGATAACGTGGCGTCCCTGATGGGAACGAAGCGTCTGGCCGATGCTGTGCGACAGGCCAAGATCGCCGCCGCGCAGCGCGCTGACGTCGTCGTCGACATCCGCGAAGCCGACCGGGCCCGGCTCGAGATCCTGGCGGAGGAACTGCAGTCGCTGATCGACGAGTTGCCCCCCGGCGACGAGCTGTTCGATTTCACCATCTCGGGTGGCATGCATCCGCGGCTTTGGATCGACGGGACGGCCAATGTCATCATGGCGCGCGACCGCCGGACCTATCGCCTCGTCCGTGAAACGCGGCTCGGGCGCGTGACGCTGGTCGAATCGGCCGAGACAAGGGTCATGGCCCAGCACGTCACCGAATATGTCGCCGAGCGAATCGTGGAGCGCGATAAGGCCTTCGCCCTGAGCGACGGGCTGAACGAGCGGGTCGCAGGCGATGCGAGACGGCAGATTCGCAACGGCGAGGACGCGCCACTCCGTCAGCCGGAAAAGCGCACCCGTAGCGCCGATTTCGTCATCGCGGCCACCTGGATGATGATCGGCATCGTCATCGGAGCGGCGCTGCTTCTGGCGATCGCCTCCTATCAAGGCATGTCGATCGGCTGAATGTCGCCAGGGCCGGCTTCGCCGCGACCGCTCGACGGGGCTATGCCGCCGGCTTGGCATCCTCGCGCGGCCTTGCGTCGATCGCATGCCCCTCCGCCAAGAGTTCGCGCTCCCGGATCCATCCGAGACCGTCCCCGTTCGCGCGCGCGCCGCGCTCGCGCTGGATCAGCGACCACGCGCCCCGCTCGCCGCTGATCTCGAACAGATTATAGCGGGCGGCGGGCTTGTCGCTACCGGGCGCCTGGCTCGCAGAGGGGACGCCGACCACTGGCACTTGGAACTCCGGCCCGCGCAGCCAGTTCAGCGTGTCGAGATGGGTATGGCCGTGCAGTACCAGTTCGGCCCCGACATCGCGGATGACCTTGGAGAAGAACTGCTTGCCGATCAGGCGCTTGTGCCAGGACGTTGAACCGGAAATGGGAGGGTGATGGATCATCACCACCCGGAAATGTCCGGTCGCCCGGCAGCTTTCGAGCAGCCGGGCGAGGGCCAGCGCCTGACCCCGTCGAAACGTGCCTGTGGCGAAGAACGGCGCCGTCGCCTCGGCGGTGGAAACGCCGAAGATCGCCACCTTGCCCCTGACCCGCAGATAAGGAAACGAATTGCCGATGGCGTTCAGCGGATTGTCGCCGATCATATAGTCGTACCACTCGCGATACGAACGCTTCAGCGCGCCCGGAACGTAGGCGTCGTGATTGCCGGGAACCACCGAGACGTCATAGGGAGCGCCGAGTTCTTCCAGCCACAGCCTGGCCGCCAAGGTCTCCTTCTTGGTCGCCAGATTGACGAGATCACCGGTCACGGCCACATGGTCGGGCGCCTCGTCCTTCATGTCCTGGATGAGGTTGACCAAAGTGTCGCCGAACATCGCCCGCCGGCGGTTGCGGTGCCAGTTGACGTAACCGGTGACCCGCTTGGAAGCGAGTTCGCGAATGGACAGGTCCGGGAGCGGACCCAGATGCACGTCGGAGAGATGGGCAAGTCGAAACATCTGCTCCATCTTAGGCGACACAGCGGCGTTTGGTAGGGCCGTGTTCTTTCGAGGGACCATGTTCTTAGAGAAATTTCTTCTGAGGGCGCTGCACGGCGTCCATCTGGTGGCGCGTCCCGTGACGCTCGGCGTGCGCGGCGCTGTGTTTGACGAGGCGGGCCGCGTCTTTCTCGTCCGCCACACCTATGTCTCGGGCTGGCACATGCCGGGCGGTGGCGTCGATCCGGGCGAGGCCGCCGTCGATGCACTCAGGCGCGAGCTCCTTGAGGAAGGCAATCTCGAACTCGTCGATCCACCGCAGCTCGTCGCGGTCTACTTCAACCGCAACGCGTCCAACCGCGATCACGTCGTGTTCTATCGCTGCGGCGCGTTTCGCCAGACGGGGCCGAAGGCGCCGGACGCCGAAATCGCGGCGACCGGCTTTTTCGCGCTCGACGCGCTGCCGGACGACACCACCGCCGGGACGCGGCGGCGTTTGTCGGAACTTCGCGGCGATGGCCCGATCGATCTTCACTGGTGAGGCTGTAGCCGCTCGCGCCCATGCGGAACCGTCAGATCCTGATCCGGGCCGAGCGGCACGATTCCGGTCGGATTGATCGTCTTGTGGCTGGAATAGTAATGGCCCTTGATGTGACCGAAATCGACGGTCTCCGCGATCCCCGGCGTCTGGTAGAGCTCCAGCATATGGCCGAAGAGGTTGGGATAGTCGGCAATCCGCCGCTTGTTGCACTTGAAATGCCCGTGATAGACCGCGTCGAAGCGGATCAGCGTGGTGAACAGCCGCCAGTCGGCCTCGGTCGGCGCGGCGCTGTCGGCCAGATAGCGCTGTTTGGATAGCCGCGCCTCGAGCTGATCGAGCGTCTCGAACAGCGCGTGGAACGGCGCCTCATAGGCCTCCTGCTTCGTCGCGAAGCCGCATTTGTAGACGCCGTTGTTGATGGCGTCGTAGACGGTGGCGTTTATCGCGTCGATCTCGCCGAGCAGCGCTTCGGGCGTCAGGTCGACGCTCACATCGCCCCAATCGTCGAAGGCGCGGTTGAAAATGCGGATGATCTCGGCCGACTCGTTGTTGACGATGGTCCCGGTCTGCTTGTCCCAAAGGACCGGCACGGTGACGCGGCCCGAATAGTGCGGATCGGCTTCGAGATAGACCTCGTAGAGCCGCGATTTTCCGAGCACCGTGTCCGGGATCGCGCCGCGCCGCTCGGAGAATATCCAGCCTTCTTCGCCCATGTGATAATCGACCACCGACAGCGAGATGACGTCTTCCAGCTGCTTCAGCTTGCGGGCGATCAGCGTACGGTGCGCCCAGGGGCAGGCGAGAGAGACGTAGAGATGATAGCGGCCCGTCTCGGCTTTGAATGCCGCCTGACCGTCCGGTCCCGGCGATCCATCGGCCGTGATCCAGTTCCGGTAGGTTGTCGTGGTTCGTTTGAAACGGCCTCCGGTCGATTCCGTATCGTACCATTTGTCCTGCCACTGTCCGTCGACCAGAAGTCCCATTCCCGTCACCCTTTCCCGTTTGCCGTGGCCCCAAGGTAGTGCATGGAGCCGCGCCGCCGAGTGCGACGCAGCGTCAATGGAGACGGGACGCGTCGCTGGACCTCGGTCGCGGGCAATGCTACTGCGACCGTCGTTCCCTGGGGCATCGGACCAAAATGGGGAATCCGGTTTTTGGATCATTCCGATGCTCAATCAAAGCGGTAGAGCGTCCTTCGCGTGTCCGAATGGACGTACGGTGCTCTAGGAGTGAACCCGATGATCCTTCGCCGACGACGAGTAAAGGTCCGCGCCCCAGCGCATTGACCGCCGTCGTCCGCCGGATTTCCCCCATCGCTTCGGGAGTCTCGTGTGCGACGCCACCGTCCGCCCGAACTGGTTCTCTCCCGATGTTTCAGCTTTCCGATGTCCGGTATCTGCCGGAACACCCCGACCACGACCTGACCATCGACGCGATCGCCGACGAGGCGTTCGGACCCGGCCGCTTCGCGCGGGCCGCCGAGCGCGTCCGCGAGATGGCACCGCACGACCGCTCGCTCTCCTTCGTCGCGCTGTTCGAGGACGAGATCATCGGCTCGGTCCGGCTGACGCCGATCGCGATCGGCAGGGCACCGTCGCTGATGCTGGGGCCGCTCGCCGTGCGTCCGACCTTCAAGAACCGGGGCGCGGGCAGGGCGCTGATGCGCCTCGCCGCCGACGCCGCGCGGGACAAGGGCGAGGGCTCGATCATCCTGGTCGGCGATCCGCCCTATTACGCGCCGCTCGGCTACCGGCCGCTGCCGCGCGGCTCGGTGCAGATGCCGGGGCCGGTCGATCCGGCGCGTTTGCTGGGGTTGGAGTTGGTGGAAGGCGCGCTGAGGGGTGTCGGGGGCAAGGTCGGGCCGCGGCTTCTTTAGCGGACTGTTCCTGTGGACGTAAGTCAGCATTTGTCCGCGAGAAAGCTATGGTTTCCTTTGCGTTCCCGGTAGTCATTGGCCCATGGCGTTCGGCATCTTTATTCACCGCTCAGATTCGATCTACGACGATAGCCCAGCTGAGCGCTATCAGTTTCCCAGCCAGTATCTCAGTCGCGTGCGTGCAAGCGTAGGCGATTGGATCATCTATTATGAGCCGCGCAAGGTGCTCGACACTCGCGGCTACTTCGCAATCGCGAAAGTGCAAAATGTCATCCCCGATCCGAAAGCGACTGGAATGTACATCGCGCTGATTGAGCCTGGTAGCTATCTGGACTTCCCGAACCCCGTTCCATTTAGCGACGCCGATGGCGTGATTGAACGCGGCGTTCTGAACCAGAAAGGGCGGATATCTGGCCGCGCGCAATCAGCCGTGCGGCCCATCTCGGTCCAGGATTTCGACCGCATTCTGGAGCGCGGATTCGAGGTAGGTACGGATATCCTGCCACGGATTGATGCGCCCAATCAGTCGGGATTCGACGATGAGGAGGCGCCATTCCTATACGAATATGGGCAGGAGCGCGATCGCATCCGCTATATCGGATCACGAATTGTGCGCGACCGGGTGTTTCGACGGCTCGTTCTGCGCGCGTACGACTCTCGCTGCGCTATCACGGGACTGAAGCTGATCAACGGCGGCGGGCGGGCGGAAGTCGAAGCAGCTCATATCCGGCCGGTGGAATCGAACGGGCCAGATATCGTCAATAATGGGGTGGCGCTATCTGGCACAGCCCACTGGATGTTCGACCGCGGGCTGCTAGGCATCGCAGATGATCTGAAAATACTCGTCTCCAGGCAGGTGAACGATCCTTCGAGTGTTTGCGCCATGATCAATGAGAGCGGCTATCTTTTGCCGCCCCACCGTCTCGCAGATCGACCACACCCTCGCTTCCTAAGCTGGCATCGCGAGAACTGCTTCAAACACTGACGCCAACAAAGTGGCTATCTTCGCCTAACGCCCCTCGCGATACCAGGTCGCCGAGAGCGCCAGCAGCACCGCCAGTCCGAGGAAGCCGGCGAAGAGCGGCGTCCGGTCGATGCCGCGCAGCACTGTCTCCTCGGTTTTCCGCAGTCCGATCCAGTCACGGCCGTCGGCATCCGCCCGGCCGCTCACCGGAACGATGCGCGGTACGTCGATGCCGCCCGACGCTTCGGCGAGCCGGCGAACGCTGCCGCGCGTCGCATCGGTGATCGGCTCGAGCTTGTCCGTCGTCGAGATTGCCTCGCGATACTCGCGGGGATTGACCGGCCCGACATTGGCGAGAGCGCGAAGGTCGCCATTCGCCGCCTGGAACAGCCCCAATTCGTTGGTCTCCAGCACACCCTCGTAGCGGCCGGCGCCGACTTCACGCATTGGCACGCTGACCGCCGCGCCGGACGGTGTCAGCACGGTCGCCGGACCCGGTTCCTCGCCGATCGTCTGGCGCGTGACGAGAAGGTCGGAGCCGCGTGCCTCGGCGTCCAGCGCCTCTTCCTCCAGCTCCGGCTCCTTCATCAGCCAATGGGCGAGGCGGCGGAACAGCGCTACATGCGGGCCGCCGCCCTCGAAGCCGCGCGACCACAGCCATTCGTGATCGGACAGGAGCAGCGCGATGCGGCCTTCCCCGACTCGGTTGAGAACCAGGAGCGGCTTGTCGTCCGGTCCGTTCATCACAGTTTCGCCCTCGGGCTCGCCGACGTCGATCGAGCGGAACCACGGGCTCCAGTTCGGCGGCTCGCTGTTCGAGCCGGGCAGGTTGCGGGTGACCGGGTGCTTGCGGCCGAGGTCCGAAATTCGCGGGTAGAATGCTTGCTTCTCGATACCGCCGGTCGGCATCGCCGGCAGCACTGCCTGCAGGGGCGTCGTCGCGACGCTTTCGTTGCCTGCATATTCCGGCCCGGCGGCGATCAGCATCGCCCCGCCGTTTTCGACATATTGGGCGATGTAGTCGAAATACAGGGCCGGCAGCACGCCGCGTTCCTGATAGCGGTCGAAGATGATCAAGTCGAAATCGTCGATCTTTTCCACGAACAGCTCGCGGGTTGGAAAAGCGATCAGTGACAGCTGGTCGATCGGCGTGCCGTCCTGCTTCTCGGGCGGGCGCAGGATGGTGAAATGAACGAGATCGACGGCGGCGTCCGATTTCAACAAATTGCGCCAGGTGCGCTCGCCCGCGTGCGGTTCGCCGGAAACCAGCAGCACTCGCAGGTTCTCGCGGATGCCGTCGACGACCGCGATGGCGCGATTGTTGACCGGGGTGATCTCGTCGGGGTCGCGGGCGGCGGAGAGTTCCAGGATGTTCTTGCCGGACCGCGGCAGCTGGAAGGTGAATTCGGCCTCGCTGCCGGAGCGGGCCTGCTCGCGCGCGATCAGGTCGCCATTGAGGAAGATCTGCACCTCGACCGGCGCGTCCGAGGCTTTCGGGCCTTCCTCGATGACCCGGTAGCGCAGGCGCTGGTCCTCGTCGACGAGACCGAAGCGCGGGCTGGTCGTCACCTCGATGCGGCGGTCGAACTCATCCGGCCGGCCGGTGATCAGACCATGGACCGGCGCGTCGAAGCCGAGCACCTGCGCATCGGTGGGAATGTCGTGGATCTGGCCGTCCGTGACCATGATCGCGCCGGCCACCCGCGCCGGCGCGACGTCCTTGAGCGCGCCCGCGAGCGCGCCGAACAGGGCGGTGGTCGCGTCGCTGGAGGGCGCATTGCCCGATCGTGCTTCGACGGTGCGGACCTCGAACTCCGGATAGCGGGCGAGGCTCTCCTTCAGCGCCGCCTCGGCGGCGTCGGTCTGGGCGGTGCGCTCGCCGATGGTCTGGCTCTGGCTGCGGTCGAGGACGAGCGCGACGACGCTCTTCAAGGGGTCGCGCTGTTCGCGCAGGACGACAGGGTTGAGCAGCGCCAGCAGCAGCGCGGCGATGGCCAGGATGCGAATGATCGCGCCGCGCATCCGGGCAACGATCAGCGCCAGCGCCAGCAAGACCGCCGGCACCGCCAGGATGGCGATCACCGTCCAGGAGAAGAACGGCGCGAAGTCGATCGACCAGGTCATTGGCCGAGCCTTTCCAGCAGGGCCGGCACATGCACCTGATCGGCCTTGTAGTTGCCGGTGAGCACATACATCACGATGTTGACCCCCGCCCGGTAGGCGTATTCGCGCTGCGAGGGGTCGGACGAATCCGTCGGAAACAGGAACAGGCCCTGTTCGTCGACCGCCCAGGCGCTGGCGAGGTCATTGGCGGTGATCATGATCGAGGACACCCCGTCACCGCCGCGCGCCGGCCGCGAGGCCCCGTCCGCGTCACGCACCAGCGATTCCACCCACAGCTCGGACCCGGTGTGCCGGCCCGGAAAGTCGCTCATAATGTAGAATGCCTTGGTCAGCACGTGATCCGACGGCACCGGCTCCAGCGGCGGGATATCGAGATCGGCGAGGATGTCGCGCAGCCGCCGCTGGCCGGCTGAGACGCCGCCGCCGGACAGGCCCGCCAGCGTGTCGTCGGCGACGTCGAACAGCACGGTCCCGCCCTGTTTCATATAAGCGTCGATCCGGCTCACCGCCGCCTGGTCCGGCATCGCCGCCGCCGGATCGATCGGCCAGTAGATGATCGGATAGAAAGCGAGTTCGTCGGCGGCGATGTCGACGCCCATCGGTTGGCCGGGCTCCAGCGCGGTCTTGGCGGCGATGTATTGCGTGAGGCCCGAGAGGCCGGCGCGGGAGATGTCGTCGGTCGCCCCGTCGCCGGTCTCGACATAGGCGAGATGAGTGGTTTCGGTGGCCTCGATCGCCTTGTCGACGTCGAAGGAGAAGTCCGGGGCATTCGCCGCAACCGCAGTCTCCGGAGTCTGCGCCAAAGCGTGGCTCGCGGATGCGGCGAGCGCCACGGCCGCCAGCAGGGCGACCATCGGCAGTGCGGCCGAGCGGCGGTTGGCGAGAGCCGTCCCGATCCGCGAGAAAGCTCCGTTCAGCCACAGGAGTGCCAGCGCGTCTAGCGCGAACAACACCAGCGCGGCGGCGAACAGCCACGGCGTCAGATCGACGGCGTCCTCGCCGCCATAGCCGCGCGACTGCAAAGGAGCACCGAGATCGAGCGGGGGCAGGGGTTTCAGTTCGGTGCCCGCCGGCAAGAGATTGTGGGCGATATAGCCGTCCTCGGTGCCGTAAAGGCCCGGCGGGTTTTGCAGTGTCACCGGCTGCGGTCCGTCCGCGACGAGCTGCAGCGGCTGCACGTTGGCGCCCGGACCCACCAGACGCCCCTGACCGTCGAGGACGCGGTAGGGCGGCAGGCTGTCGGCCGCCGTGCGTCCGTCGGTGGTGTTGGCGCTCGCCCGCGACAGGGTAACGATCCGGCGCAGCATGTCGACGAAGGCGCCCGAGATCGGCAGGTTCGACCAGGTGGCCTCGGCGGTGACGTGGAAGAGCACGATCGTTCCGGCGCCGAGGGATTCGGCGGTCACGAGCGGCGTGCCGTCGACAAGGCTCGCCCAGGTCTTGTTGGCGAGGTCGACCGAGGGCTCGGCCAGGATTTGACGCGTGACGGTGACGTCGCCGGGAACCGTGATCCCCGCGAACGGGCTTTCGGCCGCCAGCGGCGCGATCTTTTGCGGCTCCGACCAGGACATGGCGCCGCCGAGCTGGCGCTCGCCGGTGCGCAGCCGCACCGGCACCAGCGGGTCTTCGCCGGTGGTCGCCGCCAGCCGCGGCCCGGCGAAGCGCACCAGATAGCCGCCGTCCTCGACGAATTTTTGCAGGGCGGTTTCGGCCGTCTCGGGCAGCACCCCGATGTCGGCCAGAACCACCACCGAGGGCCGACGCTCCAGAAGCGATGGAATGGCCTCGGCAAGGTCCGCGCTATCGGGACGCGCAAGGTCGGCGAAGGGCTCCAGCGCGCGGGTGATGTAGTAGAGCGGCGACAAGAGCGGCTGCGCGACGTCGGCGGATTCGCCCGACACCAGCGCCACCCGGCGGCGGCGAAAACTGTCGTCGACCAGCCGCACGGCCCCGGCGTCGCTCGCCCCGTCGACTTCCAGCCGCGCGATGTCGTTGCGCAACTCCACCGGGATCGCGAAGCGCGCCTCGGCGGTGCTGTCGCCGGGGGCGAATTCCAGTGGCGCGCGGCCGATCTCGCGGCCCTGCGCGTCGACGGCACGCAAAGCGAACGTCCTGACTTCCGTGCCACCGCTCGGCCGCACGGCTGTGACGACCAGCGCTTCGGTGGAATTGTCGGCCCCCGTCAGCCCGACGAGCCCCTCGATACCGGGTGCATAGACGATCGCCTGGGATGGCGCCAGCGCGGCAAGGCTGCGTGCCGCCGAGGCGGTCTCCGCGCTGTCCAGCCCGTCGGCGAGGAAGACGAGCGAGCCCGCGCTGTTGCCGGCCAGCGCCGTCGCCATCCGTTCGGCCGCCGCCGCGCGGTCGGTCGGGACCGGATGCGGTGCTGCAGCGGCCAGCCGCTCGAGCGCCGTTGCCGCCTCGACGGGCGTCGCGTCGTCGCTCGGGCCTTCCGCCGTGAAGGCGAGGGAAATCGGCCGGCCGGCGTCGCCCGCCTCGCGGATCAGACCCTCGGCCGCCGCGCGGCGCGCGTCCCAGTCGCCGCTGCTCGCCCAGCCATTATCCACCAGCAGCGCCAAGGGGCCGTCGCCGGACAGCTGGCTTTCGCGCGGGTTCAGCGTCGGTGCGGCGAGCGCGAAAATGATCAGCGCAGCCAGCAGTAGCCGCAACAGCGTCAGCCACCACGGGCTCTTCGACGGAGTCTCCTCGCTCTTCAGGATCTCCTGCAAGATCCGCAGGGGCGGGAAGGTCTCGGTCTGCGGGCGCGGCGGGGTCAGCTTCAGGAGCCACCAGATGACCGGCAGCGCCAGAAGTCCGAACAGCACCAGCGGCGCGCCGAAGGACAGGGTGAGGCCGCCGATCATGCCGCCGGTTCCTTCGATCGCGGTCCCATGACCTGCGGCACGCCGCTCAGCCGGCCGTGGACGGCGACCAGCGCTTCCGAGGCCAGCCGGTCGGTGCGGTGGGCGATGAAGCTCCAGCCAAGCCGCCGGCAATGTTCGGCGATGTGCTCGCGCCGCGCCTTGTAGAGCGTGGTGTAGTCATCGCGCAGGGTCTCGGCGCGGCCGGCGGTCAGCTTCGTCCCGGTCTCCGGATCGCGGAATTCGGTGCGCCCGACATAAGGAAACACTTCCTCGGCCGGGTCCGCGATCATGATCACATGGCCCTTGATGCCCCGCCCCCCGAGGCGGTCGATACGGGCGACGAGGTCGTCGACCGGGTCGAGAAGATCGCTGACGATGACCAGTTCGGTGAAGCGCTTCAGCCGATCGGCGGGCGGGAACGGGTCGTCCGGCCGGCTGTTGAGCAGCGCGGCGGCGATCCGCTCGGCGGCGTTGCGCGCCGAAATCGGGTCGATGACCCCCGGATAGCCGATCCGCTCGCCCGAGCGCGCCAGAATCTCGGCGAGCGCGAGGACGATGACCAGCGCGCGGGATTCCTTCGAGACCGTCGCGTCCTTCGACTGGTAGCGCATCGACGGCGAGGGGTCTGCCCACAGCCAAACAGTCTGGGCCGCCTCCCATTCGCGATCGCGCAGATAGACATGGTCGTCGCGGGCCGAGCGCCGCCAGTCGATGCGCGAAACCTGTTCGCCCTGGACGAAGGGGCGGAACTGCCAGAAATTCTCACCGACGCCGCGCCGGCGCCGTCCGTGCCAGCCGGCGATCACCGTCGCGACGACGCGCCGTGCCTCGACCAGAAGGTCGGGCATCAGCGCGGCGCGCTGGCGCGCCCGCACGAGAGCTTCGGGCGCGTTGGTGAGTTCGACGGTCGAGCCGATCGGCATCCCTTACGCCGCGTCGCGCTTCAGCGCGCCGATTACGTCGCGCACGCTCATGCCCTCGGCGCGAGCCGAGAAATTGAGCGCCATGCGATGTTGCAGGATCGGTTCGGCCAGTGCCATGACGTCGTCGATGGACGGCGCGAGACGGCCGTCATAGAGCGCCCGGGCCCTGACGCAGGTCATCAGCGCCTGCGACGCGCGGGGACCGGGTCCCCATGCGACATGCGTGTCGGCGTGGCTGTTGCCGTTGCCAGGACGTGCCGAACGCACAAGCTGGAGGATCGCTTCGACGACGCTGTCCGCGACCGGCATGCGGCGTATGAGCGACTGGATTTCGCGCAGACGCTCGGCGGTCATCACCGCCTCGGCCGATTGGCTGTCGTTGCCGGTCGTCTCCAACAGGATGCGGCGCTCGGCCGCGATATCAGGATAATAGACGTCGACCTGCATCAGGAAGCGGTCGAGCTGGGCTTCGGGGAGGGGATAAGTGCCCTCCTGCTCCAGCGGGTTCTGTGTGGCGAGAACGTGGAAAGGCGCCGGCAGATCATGGCGTTCGCCGGCGACGGTGACGTGATATTCCTGCATCGCCTGCAACAACGCCGACTGGGTGCGCGGCGAGGCGCGGTTGATCTCGTCGGCCATCAGGAGCTGGGCGAAGACCGGGCCTTTTACATAGCGGAAGGATCGGCGTCCGGTTTCGTCCTGGTCCATCACCTCGGTGCCGACGATGTCCGACGGCATCAGGTCCGGAGTGAACTGGATGCGCCGCGCGTCGAGGCCGAGAGCGACGCCGAGCGTGTCGACGAGCTTGGTCTTGGCAAGGCCCGGCACGCCGACGAGCAGCGCGTGGCCGCCGGCGAGAATGGCGACGAGGCTCTGTTCGACGACGCTTTCCTGGCCGAAGATGACCCGGCCGACCGACTCGCGCACCTTGCCGATATCGGCGAGGGCTGTTTCCGCCAAGGCGATCACCGCGTCGTTGCCGAGGGTCGCCTCCTGGGGCTGCATCATCGTCATCAGGAGTTCTCCGTCGAGGAATTGTCGCTGGGTGCCGCGTCGGGAGGGCGCGTAACCGAGGCGGAATCGTAACATGGAAACGGCTCCTGCCGCTCCTGGCAAGGAAGGGGCCGGCAACTATTTCGTGACTGCGAAGCCCGGCCAAAATAAGACCGGCCCCTATATGGGACCGATTGCCGCGGAAGGGGAGAAACATGCAAGAGGCGACACCGAAAGCCGGCGGCATCAGCCTTGCGGCGCTCATCTCCCGCGCCGAGCGTGCCGGCAAGGGCGCGCCGCCCGTCGAGCGTTGGAATCCGGCCTATTGCGGCGACATCGACTTGGTGATCCGCGCCGACGGCAGCTGGACTTATATGGGATCGCCGATCGGCCGGCCGGCCTTGGTGCGGCTGTTCTCCACCGTGCTGCGCAAGGACGAGGATGGCCGCACCTATCTGGTGACGCCGGTGGAAAAGCTGGGGATTACCGTCGAGGACGCGCACTTTCACGCCGTCGAGATGAGCCGGGAGCTCAGGCACGGCGAGCCGGTTTTGAACTTTCGCACCAATGTCGGCGACGTCGTCGAGGCCGGTCCCGATCACCCGCTGCGCTTTGCCATCGGCGAAAGCGGCGAATTTCGACCCTATGTGACGGTGCGTGGCCGCTTGGAGGCGCGGCTGACACGGGCACTGGCTTTCGATCTGGCCGATTTCATCGAGCCGATGGCTGATGGCGGCCGCCATGTCGTCCGTTCGGGCGGCGCTCTGTTCGACATCCCGCCCGAGGCGCACGACATATGACGGCGATGCTAGGAAACATGCCACATCATCCACGATTTACGGCCGCGGATTTGCGCAGACGAATGGAAATGCGTGGGTGGCTCGCCGAGGAGACGCGCGAATATGGCGACCACCTCCTCAATCCCGATCTTGTCCAGCTGATGGAGCGGGCCGAGGCGCGCGAGGCGGCGGTTCTCGTTCCCGTCGTCGAGCATGCCGACGGCGCGACGGTGATCCTGACCAAGCGCGCCGACCATCTACGCAAACATTCCGGCCAGATCGCCTTTCCCGGCGGCTCCGTCGATCCTGACGACGTCTCGCCGGAAGCTGCGGCAATTCGCGAAAGTACCGAAGAGATCGCCCTCGATCCGCGTCATGTCGAGCCGATCGGCCAACTGCCGCGCTACCTGACCACCACCGGCTTTCGCATCACCCCGGTCGTCGCGATTGTGCGGCCTGGCTTTCGGCTCGCCGCCAATCCGGCCGAGGTCGAGGATGTCTTCGAGGTGCCGCTCGAATTCTTGATGACGGAAGCCAATCACAGCCAGGAAAGCCGCATCTGGCAAGGCACAGAGCGGCGCTACTATGTGATGCCCTTCGGCGAACGCTTCATCTGGGGTGTGACCGCCGGCATCATCCGTACCCTCTACGAAAGGCTTTATGCATGACCGTGACGACGATCGACGCGCCCTGGCTGACCTCTGCGTCGCTGCAATCGCTTCTGTCGGCGTTGTCGCACGATGGCGAAGAGGCGCGAATCGTCGGCGGTGCGGTACGCAACTGGATTCTCGATCAGCCGGTCAGCGACGTCGATGTGGCGACGACCACCGTTCCCGAAGAGACGGTGCGGCGGGTCGAGGCGGCGGGGTTCCGCGCCGTGCCAACCGGCATCGAGCACGGGACGGTGACTGTGGTAACGCCCAATCAGGCCTACGAGGTAACGACGCTGCGCAAAGACATCGACACCGATGGCCGCCGCGCCACCGTGCGCTTCGGCCGCGACTGGCAGGCCGACGCCGAGCGCCGGGACTTCACCATCAACGCGCTGTATTGCCGGGCGGACGGAACGGTCGTCGATCTCGTCGGCGGCATCCCTGACATCTCCACTCAGACGCTGCGCTTCATCGGCGATGCCGAGATGCGGATTCGCGAGGACTATCTGCGCATCTTGCGGTTCTTCCGGTTCTTCGCCTTCTACGGCAAGGGCCGGCCGGATGCCGAAGGAATCCGGGCGGCGACGCGGCTGAAGGATGGGTTGGCGGGGCTTTCGCCGGAGCGGATCTGGTCCGAGCTGCGCAAACTCCTCTCAGCCCCCGACCCATCGCGCGCGCTGTTGTGGATGCGCCAGACCGGGGTGCTGACGGCCGTCTTGCCGGAGACCGAGCGCTGGGGCATCGACGCCATTCATCCGCTGGTCGACGCCGAGCGGGCCTTCGGCTGGGATGCCGATCCGATGCTGCGGCTGGCGGCAATCGTGCCGCCGGATGCCGCGCGGCTGACCGACATGGCCAAGCGACTGCGCTTTTCCAACGCCGAGCGCGACCGCATCGTTGCCTTCGCGCACGCCGAGCCCGTGCGGCCGGACGAGAGCGAGGCGGCGTTGCGCACCCGGCTTTATTTCGGCGATCGATCGTCGATCGTCGATCGGCTGCGCCTTGGCCTCGCGGCGGCGCGGACGAAGGCTGAAGGGACGTCGCAATCGCTGACGGCGGTCGCGACGCTGACTCGCCAGCTCGACGCGGCTGAACGCTTCGATCCGCCGGAATTTCCGGTCAATGGCGAGGATCTGAAACGAGTGGGCATCGAGCCGGGACCCGACATGGGCGAGGCGCTGAACCGGCTTCGCCGGCTCTGGGCCGAGAGCGGTTTCGTGCTCGACAGCGAGACCTTGATGTCCCGCCTTTGACAGAGCCGGCGCACTGCAATCCACGCAACAAAAAAGCGGGCCGTCGGCCCGCTTCGCAGTCTCATATGGCCTTAACCGAGCAGCCTAGTTCAACAGCTCGTGGGTCTTCATCCGGAACGAATCCAGCATCGTCAGTGAAATCCGATCGACGCCGAGCTGCTTGGCCTGAACGACGGCCCGCCGAACCACTTCGGCCTGGCTCTCCGCACGGATGACACGATGGCAGCCGGGAATGATACCGGCACAGTCTAATTCGTACATGAACGATCCTCCCTGATCAGCTACACATACGATTCGCGAAACGCCGAATCATTTAAACACATTTACATTTCGTTAAAAAATTACAAGTCAGGGCCACTTCACAATCGGCGGCATCGACGACAGGATCGAGGCAACGTTGCCGCCGGTCTTGAGGCCGAACAGCGTGCCGCGGTCGTAAAGCAAGTTATATTCGACATACCGGCCACGGCGGATCAGCTGCTCCTCCCGATCCGCCTCGGTGTATGGCTGGACGACGTTGTGGCGCACGATGTGCGGATAGACCACGAGAAACGCCTTGCCGACGTCGCGGGTGAAGGCGAAGTCGGCGTCCCAGCCGCCTTGCTCCTCGGACGAGTGCAGCCAATCATAGAAAATACCGCCGACGCCGCGCGCCTCGCCCCGGTGCGGCAGGTAGAAATACTCGTCGCACCATTCCTTGAAGCGCGTGTAGTCGGCGACATCTCCGTGCCGGTCGCAGACGAATTTCAACGCTTTGTGAAAGCCGAGGGTGTCGCGATCGTCGTCGGTGCGGCGCCGGTCGAGCGTCGGGGTCAGGTCCGCACCGCCGCCGAACCACTGCCGGGTCGTCACCACCATGCGCGTGTTCATGTGGACCGCCGGCACATTGGGATTGCGCAGATGGGCGATCAGCGAGATGCCGGACGCCCAGAAGGTCGGGTCCTGCTCTGCGCCGGGGATCTGCTTGCGGAACTCCGGCGAGAATTCGCCATGGACGGTCGAGGTGTGGACGCCGACCTTTTCAAATACCCGACCGTGCATCATCGACATTAGGCCGCCGCCGCCATCGCCTTCCCGCGACCATTCGGCGCGTTCGAAGCGGCCCGCTGAGAGCCCGGTTTCTTCGCCGAACTCGGCCTCGATTTCCTCGAAAACGCCGCAGATTCGATCACGCAATACCTCGAACCAGGCCCGTGCGGTTGCCTTCTTGGCTTCGATGTCGTCCGGCAGCCCTTCAGGCAGGTTCGGCTGTTCCATTTGGTTGTCACTCTCATGCGTCGGGGCGTGGCCCACGATCCATCCTTTCACGACACGGCGCGGGACTTGTCCCGGCGGTGTCACCTGTTGCAGGGCAATGGCATCCGGCAGCCGCCCGCGCAATGCCAAGTTCATGAAGCGGCAAACGGGTTTGCAAGACCCGGCGGCAAAGCTGCACAAAGGATCGTCCGAATTTATAGCCGACGTCGTTCGTCGTGTCGCGGCGTGGGCGTCGATTCGCAAAAATCACGACGGGCCGCTATCTTTTCCGCACGTGTCCGACCGTAATTGCAGAGACGCCCATGTCCAGGCTGACCCGCCCGCCGCTCGACGGCCTCGCCAGACGCCTGCACGAAACCCGCGACGACCGGGCCGCTGGTCGAATTCGCGGGCAGGGCGGCGACAGTTTCGTGCGCGAAACCTTCACGCTACCGCGCGAGGCGGCGCGCACCAAGGCGCGGGAGTGGTTCGACCGCTATCCCAAGGCTGCCTATTGGACCTCGGTGGAATGCTGGCGGCAGCTGCCGGAAGGCGAGATCGAATTCACCATGCGCCGGCTGCCCAGCGCCGACTGAAGCCTTCTCCGCCATGAAGAGACTCTATGCCCCGGCCTCTGCGGCCTCGGTGATGTCCCCTGCCGTGGCAGCGGCGTCGGCCGTATCCTTGGCCTCGCCAACGCTCGCGACCCGCTGGCGCGGCAACGATTGATCCGACTGCGTCCCGATATGATGGATCAGCTTTTCGCGGATGCGGCAATGCAGATCCCAAGCGGCGGACGAATCCTTGGCGCTCATGTAGAAGCGTACCGTCATTGCCTCCGCGTCCTGGGCAATCACCAGGATCTTCGGCTCCTGCTCCTCATCCCAGTCCTCGTCCTCGCGCAGCATTGCCTCGAAGACCTCGCGCAGCTCGGCGATGTCGGCTCGGTAGTCGAGCTTCAACTCGACCGGCTGGGCCAGGCCGGGATTGCGAATCGACCAGTTCTCGAAGGGGTTGGAGACGAAATACTGCACCGGCACGACAAGGCGCCGTTCGTCCCAGATGCGGATCAGCACATAGGTGTAATTGATCTCCTCGACATGGCCCCATGCGCCCTCATACGACACCGCGTCGCCGATGCGGATCGGCTTGGCCAGGGCGATCTGGATCGACGAAAGAATGTTGCCGAGCACCGTCTGGGCGGCGAAGCCGAAGATCAGCGTGATGACGCCGGCCGATGCGAGCAGCGAGACGCCCAATGTTTGTGACAAATTGAGCTGGATGATGAGCGCCCCGGCGCCGACCAGGAAAGCGAGCAGGATGATCAGTCTGCGAAGGACCGACAAATTGGTCAGCAGCCGGCGCGATTCGGTGTTCGCCTCCTCGCTGACGTCCTCCACATAGCGCGAGGCGAAGACGTCGAGCAGAATATCCAGAACGCGCAGCACCCCGAGCGTTACCGCGAGGATGATCACCCCCAGCAGCAGCGGCGCGGACAGAGCGTTCAGCGGTCCGGTGAAGGGCAGCAGCGACGAGGTCAGCCACCACATCAGCCCGGCGCCGACCAACAGTGCGACCGGCAGGCGCGCCCGCTCGGCCACCCGGTTCAGCCATGCGCGTTCGCGGACCCGATGCTGTGCCCTGCCGACCAGCCGATAGGCGAGCCATCCGGCGAGGCAAGCACCGATCAGGATCAGCGGCAATCCGATGATCTGCCAGCGCGGCAACCCGAAGGCGGCTTTTTCTTGCGACCAAACGGGCAGGTAGCTCTCGAAATCGCGGGGTCCGTGCCGGGCATGGAGCGCTTCGGCGCGCGCCACTGTCTGCCCGGCGAGCACCCACACAGGCTCGCCGTCCTTCGGTTTCAGCCGTTCCAACCAGATCGACACCGGTCGGCCGTCGAGGTCGACGAGGCCGAGCCGGAGGGCCCGGCGCGGCTCACCGGCAAACGGCGCGCTGCCTGCCGCCGCGATGTCGACGGCGTCGTCGCGATCGGGCAGGTCGGGCCAGTCGATCCAGATTTTGCGGTCGATCACCTCGTAAAGCTGGCTGGCCAGCGCCGCCGCGCGTTCCGGCGTCGGCGGCTCGGGCAGCAGCGCGAAGTTCATCATCTGGGCGGCGGTGGCGAAATCCATCCGCTCGGCCGCGGCGAGAAAACTTTCCATGGCGATGCGCGGCGTTTCGCGGCGCAGCCCCTTCGGCGGGGCGGGCAGGGTCGGATTCAGGGACTCCACCCGCCACCAGTAGCGGCTCGGCTCGTCACTGCCGGAATCCGAACTTTCGCTTGAACCACCGCTCGATTGCCCGGGCGCTCCGCCGCCCGGCAAGAGTTGCGCCGCCGCGGGGACAGCGGCGAGACCGGCGAACAACACCACCAGAAGCACCGTTGCCCGGCGCCGTATTCCTGTCATGTCGGTGGGTCTGATCATGTCCGTCCGCCTCGCTCGGTTGCGTCAACGGTGGAAGCGGCGATGCAAAGATCAAGGGCGGCGACAATAAAGCGTTTCTGGCATCGACGAGAGAAGCAGCCGATCCGACTCTAGCTGGTCTCGCCTGTCAAAGCCGGGGAGAAAATGCCGTCGGCGGTGCTGGCCCCCCGTTGCTCGCATGCAACCGAAGCGTTTGCGAGAGGCGCGCTTGCACCCACGCCCATTCCACCCGCGATGATCGGGACACCATCGCGCGCGGCCTGAACGAGGGCGTCGATGTGTTCCCCGGCCATCGGCTTCGCGAAGTAAAAGCCTTGTACCTCCTCGCATCCCAGCGTTTTCAGCAGGCCGGCTTGCTCAATCGTTTCGACGCCTTCAGCGTTTGATTTCATGCCGAGGGCGCGGCCCAGACCAATCACGGCGTTGATGATACTGTCGGCGTGATCGTCACGGCCCATATCGGCGATGAAGGATCGGTCGATCTTGATCTTGTCGAAGGGAAAACGCCGGAGATAGCTCAAGCTGGAGTAGCCTGTGCCAAAATCATCCATCGCGATCTGAACACCCAGCTCTTTCAGCGCTGTCAGGATGGCGATGGTCGCGTCGGTGTCTTGCAACAGGACACCCTCGGTGATTTCCAGCTCCAAACGCCCGGCATCTATGCCGGACTCGTCGAGCGCATGCCGGACCACCGCCACGAGATCGCCGCGGCGAAACTGCATCGGCGAGACATTGACCGCAACTTTCAAATGCGGCCAGGCCTGAGCCTGGCGGCAGGCCGTATGAATGACCCAGTCGCCGATCGGCAAGATCAGCCCGGTTTCTTCGGCAAGGGGAATGAAACGATCCGGCGCAATCCACCCCTGCTCCGGATGATTCCAGCGTATCAGGGCTTCGACGCCGATGAGCGCGCTTGTCTCCAGGTCGATCTGCGGTTGGAAATGCAACAGCAACTGGTCCTTCGCCAGCGCCCGGCGCAGATCGCCTTCCATCGTCTTTCGCTCCAGCAAGCGGCGGTTCATCTCCTCCTCGAAGAACTGGTAGTTTCCGCGCCCACTACTCTTGGCGCGATAAAGCGCCAGATCGGCCTGCTGAAGCAGGTTGGCCGGGTCGGTTTGTCCGCCGGGCTCGCAAATCGTGATCCCGATGCTCGCGCCGATCATCACCTCCTGCCCTGAAAGGTCGAATGGCTCGGCGAGCAGGGCAACAAGTCTCTGCGCCAGCTGGGCGGCGCCCTCAGGTTGGGCGATGCGCTTCTGGATGATGGCGAACTCATCTCCGCCCAGCCGCGACAGAACGTCGTTCTGGCGTAAGGCCTCGCGCATTCGCTCGCTGGCCTGCTTCAGCAACTGGTCGCCGGCGGCGTGTCCCAACAGGTCGTTGACCTCCTTGAAGTGATCGAGGTCGAGAAAAAGCAAGGCTGAAGGCGTTCCTTCACGTGCCACATCGGAAATGGTGTGCGCCATCGACTCCTGGAAAACGGCGCGATTGGGCAAGCCCGTAAGGGCGTCGTGGCTCGCCAGAAACGAGGCGCGTTCGATCACCCCGCGCAGGACACGCAGTGGTATCGCGCGCAAGGCGATGAAGATGCCCACTCCGAGAAGGCCGGAGAGAACGAAGACCATGAGGCTCTGGATCAACTGCGGCCGCAGAGAGCGCTCTAACTCCACACGACCGACAACCACTCCGGCATCGTAGAGGGGGTGGCTATCGCGGATGATGGGGGTGAGAAGCGGCGCACCGCCGGTGGCGCGTTCGGCGACGAGGTCGCCATTTTCAACGACTACCCGTTGCAATTCCATGCTGGCGTGATGGCCCGCGTCGCCGAGCAACTCATTGATGCGGAGCGTTTCGAATTGCCACAGTTCGGGATTGTGCCCGATCAGTTGTGAAATCAGTTTCGCGTTGATTTCAGTTTTGGATTCGATACTTCCAGTATTATACTGGTAAACATAGTAAAAATGCAGGACGGGTATAACCAGTGCGACGATCATCGCCGCCGCCGCAGCCACTGCCGTGGTGAGCGTCAAGGCAGATTGGTCAATCTCTTTCGATCGCTTGAGCACGTTTACACCACCGGGTTTTTGTTATTCGGCGACCGGGCTATGGCCCGAATTGGCTAGGATTTCCTGACCTTCGGGAGAGTTGACGAAGGCGAGGAACGCCATCGCCGACTTGCCGGCGTCAGGCTTGATGACGAGATACAAGTCCTTGACGAAACTGTAATCGGCTTGCGCGGCGAGTGCCGATGTCGGCATGATGCCGTCCAGCGACAGAATCTTGAGCCGCCGTTCCTCTGTCGCGATCTGGCCGATCGCCGCGATGCCGATCGACCCTGGCAACCGCTCCAGCGCATCGGCATTGTCCTGATCGTTCGTGGCTGAGATCAATCCAGGACGACCAAAGGCGGCATCGACCGCTTGGTCCATGCCGGGCGAAAGCTTCCGCAGCAACAGGGTATCGGTCTCCGAAGCCGGGCGCAGGACGAGGCGTATGATCGTCCCGTCGGGCCAGCGGGTCGTCTCGCCGGCATATATGGCCTCGAGTTCGCTGGTGGTGATGTCCGCAACATTGGTATCCAGTGATGTCACGACAGCCAGGGGGGTGCGAGCGTATAGGCGTCCTTCTGCTCCGGCGGCGCGCTCCTCGTCCTTGAGAAGCCGGGCGCTGACAGCGATATCCACTGCCTCCGCGAGCATCGCCTTGATGCCCCCGCTGCTGCCCAAGCTGGGCAGAACCTCGATCTGAGTGTCGGGGTGCTTCTTCATGAAGGATGCGCCGAGAAGCCGCATCCCGCCAAGCGCCACGCCCGTTCCGCCGATCCGAAGGGTATCGGCCTGTGCCACTACTGCGCCGGTCAGTATCGTGGCCGCGATAATAGTTGATTTTGCAACGATTCCCAATATATTCAGTCTCATTTATCAATTGCCTTGTTCATATGATTTGACGGTATTGTCCGAAAATCTAGGCGGAGAAGATTTACAATTTGGTCGATTGCTTTTGATGTGACAATAAATCACCTAAATTAACCATGGTCGGTCGCGGATCTGAGTTCGATCGACGTGTGTGATGATGTCGTGCCCCCGCCACGAATGCGGCGACACCAAACAAGTCGGCAGCAAAGTCAGGGTCTCGACAGTGGAGTGCGCCAGGCTGGCGGGACGGCCAACTTTTCGCGCATTCGCTCACCCGCCCCACCGTAGCTGCCGTAGCGCCTCGCCGGCCGCCATGCCGGCGGCGACGGCCAGGTTGAGCGAGCGGCCGCCGCCATCCATCGGTATGGTCACGGCGGCGTCGGCGAGCTCATGGATGCCGTCCGGCACGCCGGCGCTCTCGCGGCCGAACAACAGGATGTCGCCGGCCTGAAAGGCGAAGTCGGTGTAGCGGGCCGCCGCCTTGGTGGTGAACAGGACGAGCCGTCGCCCGGCCGCCCGGCGTGTCGCCTCGAAGGCTGAAAAATCCACATGACGGACGAGGCGGGACATGGCGAGATAGTCCATGCCGGCGCGCTTCAGGGCGCGATCGGATAGATCGAATCCGACCGGCTCGACGATCTCGACAGCAAGGCCAAGACAGGCGCCGAGCCTCAAGATCGTGCCAGTGTTGCCGGCGATGTCCGGCTGGTAAAGGGCAAGGGACACCGATCCGGTGGCGGTTGGGGCGGGGCTGCTCGGGTCGGTCGTCGCGGGATCGGCCTTTGTCTCATTGCCTTCGCAATCCGTCGTCATGAACGTTCTCGAGTCCTTGGCCCCAGCTTGGCGGTCGCCGGTGCAGCATCCCGGCCGGCGTGAATCCGTCTCCGCGCTTCCTATATCCGATGTGCCGCGCGAACGGTTTCGGAAAACCGGGCCGCGGTTTTCCGCGCGCCGCCGCCAGCAGCGAGGCGGAAAAGCAGATACCGGTTTCCCTGCGGAACCGTGCCAGCCAATGCATGCGAGCGCTCTGGCATTCGAGCGCTCTGGGAGAAATAGTCTCGCCAGCCGACGCGCTGGCGTCTCCAGCGCCCCGGTAGCCTCCGCCAACGGCTTCCGGCGCGATCGATTGGAAATACGATGTTCTCGTTGTTCGAGCGGATGGTCGAACCGTTTCCCGACCAGGAACTTCAGACCCCGCCGAATGGCGGGCTGCTCCGCTTCGTCTGGTTCTACGCCAAGCCCGCCTGGCCGTTGCTTTTGGCGATGGCGGTGCTCACCGCGCTGATTTCGATCGTCGAGGTCTCGCTGTTCGGCTTTCTTGGCCAGATCGTCGACTGGTTCTCCGGCGTCTCGCGCGAGACCTTTCTCGCCGAGCGCGGCTGGTCGCTGGCGCTGATGGGCCTGGTCGTCCTCGTCGCGTTGCCGGGCCTCGTCTTCCTGTCGGGCCTCGTCAATTTCCAGGCGCTCGCCGGCAATTTCCCGATGCGCTTTCGCTGGCAGGTACATCGCTGGCTGCTCGGCCATTCGATGAGCTTCTTCAGCGACGAATTCGCCGGGCGGATTTCGACCAAGCTGATGCAGACGGCGCTGGCGGTGCGCGAGACTGTGATGAGGTCGCTCGACGTTCTGCTCTATGTCGCGGTGTATTTCACCGGCATCGTCGTGCTGGTTGCTGCGGCCGACTGGCGGCTGGCGCTGCCGTTTCTCGGCTGGCTCGTCGTCTACGCTCTGATGCTGTGGTATTTCATCCCGCGCCTTGGCGCCGTCGCCGAGCGGCAGGCCGGGGCCCGCGCCGAGATGACCGGTCGCGTCGTCGATGCCTACAGCAATATCGCGACGGTCAAGCTGTTCGCCCACACCCGCCGCGAGGCCGATTTCGCCCGCGCCTCGATGCGTGGGTTTTTGACCACGGTGCATGGCCAGATGCGGCTGGTGAATTTGTTCCAGGTCTCGCTCTATCTCCTGAACTCGCTGCTTTTAGCTGCCGTCGGCGCGCTGGCGATCCGGCTTTGGCTCGCAGAACTCGTCACGGTCGGGGCGATTGCCGCCACGATCGGCCTGGTTCTGCGCATCAACGGTATGTCGCAATGGATCATGTGGGAGGTCGCCGCGCTGTTCGAGAATATCGGCACCATCCGCGACGGAATGGCGACCTTCTCTCGGCCGCAATCGATTCTGGATCGGCCGCAAGCGCCGAAGCTGGTCGTCCCGAGGGGCGAGATCGTCTTCGACCGCGTCAGTTTCGACTACGGCCAGGGCGGCGGCGTGCTGCGTGATTTCGACCTTCGTGTCAGGGCGGGTGAGAAGATTGGGCTGGTCGGGCGCTCGGGCGCCGGCAAGTCGACGATCCTCAACCTTCTCCTGCGCTTCCACGACGTCGAAGCGGGGCGGATTTTGGTCGACGGGCAGAACATTTCGGACGTGACGCAGGCCTCGTTGCGCGAACAGATCGGCATGGTCACGCAAGACACGTCGCTGCTGCACCGCTCGATCCGCGACAACATCCTCTACGGGCGCCCGGAAGCGAGCGCGGCCGATCTGACGCGCGCCGTGGAACGGGCGGAGGTCGCCGGCTTTATCCAGGAGTTGCGCGATGCCGAGGGGCGGCATGGCCTCGACGCCGAGGTCGGCGAGCGCGGCGTCAAGCTCTCGGGCGGCCAGCGCCAGCGCATCGCGATTGCCCGCGTCATGCTGAAGGACGCGCCGATCCTGTTGCTCGACGAGGCGACCTCGGCGCTCGATTCGGAAGTGGAGGCGGCGATCGCCGCCAATCTCTACCGGCTGATGGCGGGCAAGACGGTGATCGCCGTCGCCCACCGCCTGTCGACCATCGCCGCGCTCGATCGGCTGGTGGTGCTCGATCGCGGCCGCATCGTCGAAGAGGGCACCCACGCCGAACTGGTGGGCCGCGACGGGCTCTATGCCCAGCTATGGGCGCGGCAGGCCGGCGGCTTCCTCTATTGCGATCCGCCGGAGGACGGGACGGGCGAGAAATCGGATCTGAGGGCGGCGGAATGATGGATCGGTTCCTCAAGCGTTTCGAGACGCTGCTCGACCCGTTCGACGACGAAGGCGAGCGCGCCGGCCATCTGGCGCCGCTGCCGGATGAGACCAACCGCTTCATCTGGCACTTCGCCAAGCAGGCGAAATGGCCACTCGTCGGGTTGCTGGCCACCGGCGGACTGACCGGCGGCATCGAGGCGTTGATGTATACCGGCGTCGGTTGGCTGATCGACGCGCTGGAGCGGTCGTCGCCGGCGACGCTGTTCGCCGGGCATTTTTGGCTGATCGCCGGGCTCGCCTTCCTGACGTTGGTGGGGCGGGCGGCGATCCTGCTCGTGTCCTCGATCCTCGAGGAACAGGTGATTTCGCCGAGTTTCTACAACCGCATCCGCTGGCAGAGCTACCGCCGGCTGATGGAGCAGCCCTACACATTCTTCCAGAACGATTTCGCCGGCCGGTTGGCGCAGAAAGTGCAGCAGGTAGGGGCGGCGACCGGCGATTTCGTCACCACGATCCTGCAGACCTTCTGGTCCTTCGTCACCTTCATCGTTCTGACCGTGACCATTCTCGGCGCCATCGACTGGCGCATGGCGGTGGTGCTCGCCATCTGGGCGCTCGGCTATGTCTGGATCGTCCGCAACCTCCTGCCGAAAATCCGCAAATACGGTCGGGCGTCGGCTGACGCGCGCTCGATCGTCTCGGGCCGGGTCGTCGACAGTTTCACCAATATCCTGTCGGTCAAGCTGTTCGATTCGGCGCGCAGCGAGGATTCCTTCGTCAAGGCGGGATTTTCGCATCTGGTCGACGCGACCCGGCGGATGACGCGGGCACTGACCGAGGTACGCACCGCCGTTGCGGTGCTCAACGGTGTCATGATGACCGGCGTCGGCACGGTGGCGATCCTCGGCTGGCAGGCCGGCGGCATCACTACCGGCGGCGTCGCCACCGCGCTCGGCCTGGTGCTCAGGCTCAACCAGATGTCCGGCTGGATGATGTTCAACATCAACGGGCTGGTGCGCAATTACGGCACCATCCAGGACGCCGTCGCGACCGTCGGACAGCTCCCGACGCTGATCGACGAGCCCGGTGCCGAGCCGCTGAACGCAGAGCACGGCGCCATCCGTTATGAGAATGTCAGCTTCCACTATGGCAAGGGCGGAGGCGTGGTCGAGAATCTGTCGCTGACCATCCGGCCGGGCGAGAAGATCGGGCTGGTCGGCCGCTCCGGCGCCGGTAAGACGACGCTGGTGAATCTGCTCCTGCGCCTCTACGACCTTGAAGGGGGGCGCATCCTGATCGACGGCCAGGATATTTCCGGCGTGACACAAGCCTCGCTGCGCGGCGCCATCGGCGTGGTCACCCAGGACACCTCGCTCCTGCACCGCTCGATCCGCGACAACATCGCCTACGGACGGCCGGGCGCCGACGAGGGCGACATTTTGTCGGCGGCCGAACGGGCCAATGCCGAGGATTTCATCCCGACCTTGCGTGATCCCAAAGGCCGCACCGGCTACGACGCCCATGTCGGCGAGCGCGGCATCAAGCTTTCCGGCGGCCAGCGCCAGCGCATCGCGATTGCCCGCGTACTCTTGAAGGACGCGCCGATCCTGGTGCTCGACGAGGCGACTTCGGCGCTGGATTCGGAGGTCGAGGCGGCGATCCAGGAGAATCTGACGAAGATGATGGAGGGCAAGACGGTCATCGCCATCGCCCACCGCCTGTCGACCATTGCGGCGATGGACCGGCTGATCGTGCTCGATGAAGGCCGGATCGTCGAGGAGGGCAACCACGCGGAACTGGTCGCGCGGGACGGGCTCTACGCCAGCCTCTGGGCGCGGCAGTCGGGCGGGTTCCTCTATGGGCAGCGGGAGGAGCAAGCGGCGGAGTAGGGAGTATCCTCAGGGCGACCGCCCGTTGCCCGAAGCGATCTGTGGCGTAAATAGTAGAAAGGTAGATAAAAATATAGAAAGGCGGCTGCCGGTGAGCCTCAATATCAAGGACCCGGAAACCCATCGTCTGGCGCAGGCCATCGCGCGGGCGACGGGGCAGAGCATGACGAAAGTGGTGACCGAGGCTCTGCGCGAGCGTTACGCCCGTGTGGAGGAGCGCCGCGGGCGTGCAAACGTCGCGGAAATCCTCGCGATCGCCGAGCGCGTTTCCGCGAAGGTCAACAGGCCCTATGCCCCTCATGGCGAGGTGCTGTTCGACGAGAAGGGACTGCCGAAGTGATCCTCGACACTTCGGCTGTCATCGCCATCCTCTATGGCGAACCGGAACAGGAACGGTTCGCCCAATTGATCCAGGATGCCGACCGATGCCGGATGAGCGTTGCCAGCCTTCTGGAACTCTCGATGGTGGTCGAGGGCCAGGCCAGGCCGGGCCGGACGCGGCGCGACAGATCGATGTCCTCATCCGTCGCGCCGGGGTGGTCATTGAACCGGTTTCGCTCGAGCAAGGCGCGCTCGCCCGTCAGGCGTTTCTGGATTTCGGCAAGGGCCGCCATAGGGCGGAGCTGAATTTCGGCGACTGCTTTTCCTATGCGCTGGCCAAGGCAACCAACGAACCCTTGCTGTTCAAGGGCAACGGTTTCGCGCTGACCGATATCGCGCCGGCGGGATGACCAATACCGACCTGACTTGATCTGGTGCTCAACGAGGGCCGGATCGCTCGAGTCGCCGACGGCTCGTTGTTGCGGTGAGTCAGGCAAGGCGAGTCGGCGAAATCCCGTCACAATGACCTGTTCGAGAAAAAAGAAGGGCCCCGCTTTGATCAAGCCGGGCCCCTTAGAGTCCGTCCGGAAAGTCATGATGCCCGTGCAAGACGTCGAACGAGGATCATGACGGATGCGGCGTAAAGGAAGGCAGTTGAC